>NZ_JAAXCM010000020.1:148799-421556 GCF_019734885.1 Pseudocoprococcus catus
CCATGAACTATGTACCTTGAAAACTGCATATCAGAAACACATCAAGCCGTAAATCATCGAAAAGAAAAGATTTACAGATTTCAATGAAATCGAAGAAATAGAACCGACCGCATCATGACGCTACATGGTGTGGGAACAAAAGGTCAAGCAAGATAGGGCACAGGGCGGATGCCTTGGCACTGAGAGCCGACGAAAGACGTGATAAGCTGCGAAAAGCCGCGGGGAGGAGCAAATATCCATTGAGCCGCGGATGTCTGAATGGGGGAACCCGGCAGGAAGAACTCCTGTCATCATGCACTGAATCCATAGGTGTATGAAGGGAACCCGGGGAACTGAAACATCTAAGTACCCGGAGGAAGAGAAAGAAACATCGATTTCCTGAGTAGCGGCGAGCGAAAGGGAAAGAGCCCAAACCGGTGTGCGTGCACACCGGGGTTACGGACTGTCGTAAGTGAGCTGGAAGTTAGCCGAACGGTTTTGGGAAAGCCGGCCAGAGAGGGTGAAAGCCCCATAGGCGAAAACGGAAGGCAGCGGACAGGATCCAGAGTACCACGAGACACGTGAAACCTTGTGGGAAGTCGGAGGGACCACCCTCCAAGGCTAAATACTACTCAGTGACCGATAGCGCATAGTACTGTGAAGGAAAGGTGAAAAGGACCCCGGGAGGGGAGTGAAAGAGCACCTGAAACCCTGTGTCTGCAAGCTGTGGGAGGACGTTAAGGTCCGACCGCGTACTTTTTGTAGAACGGTCCGGCGAGCTGCCACATCCGGCGAGGTTAAGCACTTAAGGTGCGGAGCCGGAGGGAAACCGAGTCTTAACAGGGCGTTAAGTCGGATGGGGCAGGCCCGAAACCGGGTGATCTATCCATGTCCAGGATGAAGCTGTCGTAAAAGACAATGGAGGTCCGAACACACATCCGTTGAAAAGGGTGGTGATGAGGTGTGGATAGGGGAGAAATTCCAATCGAACCCGGAGATAGCTGGTTCTCCTCGAAATAGCTTTAGGGCTAGCCTCTTAAAAGAGTAACGGAGGTAGAGCACTGAATAGCCTAGGGGGCGTCAAAGCCTACCGAAGCTTATCAAACTCCGAATGCCGTATACTTGATTTAAGGGAGTCAGACTGCACGAGATAAGTTGGGCAGTCAAAAGGGAAAGAGCCCAGACCGCCAGCTAAGGCCCCAAAATGCATGTTAAGTGGAAAAGGATGTGGGATCTCTAAGACAACTAGGATGTTGGCTCAGAAGCAGCCATTCATTCAAAGAGTGCGTAATAGCTCACTAGTCGAGAGGTCCTGCGCCGAAAATGTCCGGGGCTGAAACATGCTGCCGAAGCTGCGGAACCGCAAGGTTGGTAGAGGAGCATTGAATGCGGGAAGAAGCTGTACCGTAAGGAGCAGTGGACTGCATTGAAGAGAGAATGCCGGAATGAGTAGCGAGAAATAGGTGAGAATCCTATTGGCCGAATATCCAAGGATTCCAGGGTAAAGCTGATCTGCCCTGGGTAAGTCGGGGCCTAAGGCGAGGTCGGAAGACGTAGCCGATGGACAACAGGTGGAGATTCCTGTACTGCATATGGTCAGAACTGTGGGGACACGGGGTGTTAACGGAAGCCGGGAAAGGAAAGACCGGCCCAAGCACAGGAGGCGTTGCGCAGGCAAATCCGCGCAACAAGCCAGAGGTGTGACGGGGAGCGAAATATAAGTAGCGAAGTCCGGATACATGCTGTCAAGAAAAGCCGCTATTGCGCCATATGTACCCGTACCGTAAACCGACACAGGTGGATGAGGAGAGGATCCTAAGGCCGGCGGGAGAAGTGTTGTTAAGGAACTCGGCAAAATGGCCCCGTAACTTCGGGAGAAGGGGCGCCCAGAAATGGGCCGCAGAGAAAAGGCTCAAGCAACTGTTTAGCAAAAACACAGGTCTATGCGAAACCGAAAGGTGAGGTATATGGGCTGACGCCTGCCCGGTGCTGGAAGGTTAAGGGGAGAGGTTAGCCGCAAGGCGAAGCTTTGAACTTAAGCCCCAGTAAACGGCGGCCGTAACTATAACGGTCCTAAGGTAGCGAAATTCCTTGTCGGGTAAGTTCCGACCCGCACGAAAGGCGTAATGATTTGAGCACTGTCTCGACAACACACCCGGTGAAATTGAAATACCAGTGAAGATGCTGGTTACCTGCGCCAGGACGGAAAGACCCCATGGAGCTTTACTCTAGTTTGATACTGGGACCCGGTATGACATGTACAGGATAGGTGGGAGGCTGAGAATTAATGACGCCAGTCATTAAGGAGCCGCTGTTGGGATACCACCCTTGTGATGCCAGGTTTCTAACGAGCTGCCGTGAACCGGCAGGCGGACAATGTCAGGCGGGGAGTTTGACTGGGGCGGTCGCCTCCGAAAGGGTATCGGAGGCGCTCAAAGGTTCCCTCAGAATGGTTGGAAACCATTCGGAGAGTGCAAAGGCAGAAGGGAGCCTGACTGCGACACCGACGGGTGGAGCAGGTACGAAAGTAGGACTTAGTGATCCGGTGGTATAAAGTGGGATTGCCATCGCTCAACGGATAAAAGCTACCCTGGGGATAACAGGCTTATCACTCCCAAGAGTTCACATCGACGGAGTGGTTTGGCACCTCGATGTCGGCTCATCGCATCCTGGGGCTGGAGTAGGTCCCAAGGGTTGGGCTGTTCGCCCATTAAAGCGGTACGCGAGCTGGGTTCAGAACGTCGTGAGACAGTTCGGTCCCTATCCGGCGCGGGCGTAAGAGATTTGAGAGGAGCTGTCCTTAGTACGAGAGGACCGGGATGGACGGACCACTGGTGTATCTGTTGCACCACCAGGTGCACGGCAGAGTAGCCAAGTCTGGAAGGGATAAACGCTGAAGGCATCTAAGCGTGAAGCCCCCCTCAAGATAAGATCTCTCATTCGAAAGAAGTAAGACCCCTTGAAGACGACGAGGTAGATAGGGCAGGGGTGGAAGGGCAGCAATGTCCGGAGCTGACTGTTACTAATCGGTCGAGGGCTTGACCTGAGACCTTAACGAAGGCGGAACGCAGTGGAGACTGAGTTTAGTTCGAAGGTCGTTCTCAGAGCGGAGCGAAGAGAACATACCCGAAAAGAGCCAGAGTTAAGAGAGCGGTTCTATGGCAGAGTGTTTTATGATATGCAGTTTTGAAGATATGTAATAAAAAAAGACCAGAAGTCACAAGATTTCTGGTCTTTTTTTGTGCAATTTGCGAAAATCAAAAAATCAACAATTTAGTTATTGACATAAATAGTTAGCTAGGATATAATTAGCACACAAAGTATTAGTAAGCTAAAAATGCTTCAACAAACTGAAAGGGGTTATAAGCAATGATAGGGTTTAATTTAACAGAAGAACAGAAAGAAATGCAGGCATTTTACCGTAAGTTTTCTCAGGAACGCGTAAAAGCAGCAGCTGAGAAGATGGACGAAGAAGAGAAGATGGATATGGATCTCATCCATGAGATGCAGAGCCTGGGTATGTTTGGTATTCCATTCTCAGAAGAAATCGGTGGTGCAGGCCTTGATGTTATGAACTATGTTCTTTTAATGGAAGAACTTTCCAAAGTTGATGCCAGCACAAGTATTACAGTATCTGTACATACTTCATTATGTGCATCCAGTATTGAAGAATTTGCAACACCTGAACAGAAAGAAAAATGGCTTCGTCCACTGGTTGACGGCAGCAAGATTGGATGCTTCGGTTTAACAGAGCCAGATGCAGGTTCTGACGTTGCAGGTGCTAGAACAGTTGCAGTTAAAGATGGCGATGAATATGTCATCAACGGCAGCAAGATTTTCACAACAAACTCTGGATTTGCTGATACATTCCTTGTATTTGCTTTAACAGATAAAGAAGCTGGCCCTCACAAGGGTATGTCCGCTTTCCTTGTTGACAGAAACACACCAGGTATTTCCGTACAGCCAGATATCAAACGTATGGGTATCCGCGGTGCATCCAACTCAGAAGTTGTTTATACAGATGTACGTGTACCTGCTGCTGATTTACTTGGTGGCGAAGGCAAAGGTTTCAAGATTGCTATGAAAGCACTTGACGGCGGCCGTATCGGTATTGCAGCTCAGTCTGTAGGTCTTGCTCAGGGCGCTTTAGACGAAGCAATCGCATACTGCAAAGAAAGAAAACAGTTTGGTAAACCAATTTCTGCATTCCAGAATACACAGTTCAGATTTGCAGAATTACAGGCTAGAATTGATGCAGCTCGTCTCCTGACATGGCGTGCAGCTACAGCTAAAGACAATGGCGAAGCATACAATGTATATGCAGCAGAAGCAAAACTGGTTGCATCTGATGTTGCTAACGATGTATGCCGTGCAGCTGTTCAGTTCATGGGCGGCTATGGCTACTGCCGTGAATACGGTGTTGAAAGAAAACTTCGTGATGTTAAGATTACAGAGATCTATGAAGGTACATCTGAAGTTATGAAGATGGTTATCGCAGGTGCATTACTCAGATAATTGCATCACTGATAATATAAAAATTAATTCATGTGAAAACAAAAAAACTCCCTAAAGTTAAAATGATTTAAAAGTAATGAACAGGACTGGCAGTCGAAAGATTTGCCAGTTTTGTTTGTATTTTTGAAAAAATTTTCGAATAATTGTAAAAATTCACAAAAAAGACTTGTATGAAGGGTAATAATGAGGTATAATAACACAGGAAAATGAATAGAATCTTCAGGGCAGGGTGAGAGTCCCTACCGGTGGTAAAGCCCACGAGCCGCGAGGTTGATTCGGTGAGAGTCCGAAGCCGACAGTATAGTCTGGATGAAAGAAGATAAATTGACGTAAGTTTGTGACTGAATTTATTGACTGCTCTGGTTAGTGTATATTGACCGGAGCATTTCTTTTATTATCGCATTGTATGTACATCCGGTACATACAGTTTTGTTGCAAGTTGACTGCGCACTGCGCAATTGAATGTAAGTTGTGATGCCTCTGAAGAATAGATTCAGGGGCATTTTATCGTTTCGCAGGAAATTTTTTCTATAAATTATAACGTAGATGATAAGGGGTTGAAGAATATGACAGACAGAGATCAGGAAGATCGTCAGTATATGCAGATGGCGCTTGATATGGCAAAGCTTGGGCGTGGTTATACAAACCCTAATCCAATGGTGGGTGCCGTGATTGTTAAAGAGGGCAAGGTGATCGCAAAGGGCTATCATCATTGCTGCGGTCAGGGACATGCTGAGGTTGAGGCATTTAAGGATGCCGGTGATCAGGATGTAACAGGAGCAACCATTTACGTCACGCTGGAACCGTGTTCTCATTATGGCAAGACACCGCCTTGTGCGGATAAGATCATTGAGAAAAAGATCGGACGTGTTGTTGTCGGTGCCCTTGATCCGAACCCTCTGGTGGCAGGACGGGGAATTGAGAAAATCCGCAATGCCGGTATCGAAGTAAAGACCGGTGTTCTTGCAGAAGAAAGCATCAAACTCAATGAGATTTTTATGAAATATATTGTGAACAAAGAGCCTTTTGTTCTGTATAAATCAGCAATGTCACTGGACGGAAAGATTGCAACATCAACAGGAGAATCACAGTGGATTTCCTGCGAAGCGTCAAGGCGGGAAGTGCATGAACTCAGACATCAGTATATGGCGATCATGGTTGGTTCACAGACAGTTCTGGATGACGATCCGATGCTGAATTGCAGATTGATTGAAGGAAAGGATCCAATCAGGGTTGTGGTTGATTCTGCATTGCGTATTCCTATGACTGCCAGACTGGTGAAAACTGCCAGAGATATCAGAACGATTGTGGCATGTACGCCGAGAGCTGATGAGAAGAAAATCAGAGATCTGCAGAATGCAGGTGTTGAGATATTAATTATTGAAGAAAAAGACGGCCATGTGGATCTGAAGAAACTGACGGAAGAACTGGGACGTATGCAGATTGACAGTATTTTGCTGGAAGGTGGAGCAACGCTTGCGGCGGCAGCTTTTGAGTCTGGAATTATTGACAAGGTTCAGATGTATATTGCACCGATGATCATTGGTGGCAATGCGGCAAGGACGCCTGTAGGCGGCAATGGAATTGAACATCTCACGGATGCCTGGCAGCTTACAGGCATAACAGCGAGAAACATAGGCAATGATATATGTATCACTGGCTATATCAGACAGGAGGCATGATATGTTTACAGGTATTATAGAAGAAATCGGGACAGTCAAGCAGCTTGTACCGGGAAAGGTATCTTACCGGCTGACGGTGAGTGCCGGTAAAGTACTGGAAGGGACTCAGGTCGGCGACAGCATTGCGACTAACGGTATCTGTCTGACAGTAACAGCAATCCACGGTAATAATTTTGATGCGGATGTGATGGCGGAGACTGTCAGAAGAACGAATTTTTCTTCACTGCATGCAGGAAGCCGGGTGAATCTTGAACGTGCATTGACACCGATGAGCCGGTTAGGCGGACATATTGTCAGCGGACATATTGATGGAACTGGTACAATTTCCGATATGACACGAGAAGATAATGCAGTGTGGGTGACTGTACAGACAAAGCCTGATCTGCTGAAGTATATGATAGAGAAGGGCTCCATTGCCATTGACGGCGTGAGTCTGACCATTGCCTATGTGGATGGCAGCTGTTTCAAGGTATCTGTTATTCCACATACAGGGGAAGAAACCATTTTACTTAAGAAAAAACCGGGAGATACAGTCAATCTTGAGTGTGATCTCATTGGTAAATATGTCGAGAAATTATTACTCGGCAAAGCGGAAGAAGAGAAACAGACGGCTTCCGGCGGCATTACAGAAGCATTTCTGGCAGAAAACGGATTTATGTAGGAGGAATTATAGAAATGAAGGAATTTGATCCAGTAGAGGAAGTCATCGAGGCTGTTCGTGGCGGCAAAATTGTTGTGGTTATGGACGATGAAGATAGAGAAAATGAAGGAGATGTGATTTGTGCTGCAGAGTTTGCAACACCTGAGAATGTGAATTTTATGGCATCCTATGCCAAAGGTCTGATTTGTATGCCTATGCACGTAGATTATGTGGAAAAACTTGGTCTGGATATGATGTGCTCAGTGAATACAGATAATCATGGTACAGCATTTACAGAATCCATCGATTACAAAGACACAGCAACAGGCATCTCTGCTTTTGAGCGTTCCATGACAGCCATGAAGGTTGTTGAAGATGGTGCAAAACCGGAAGATTTCAGAAGACCGGGGCATATGTTCCCACTGGTTGCCAAAAAGGGCGGTATCTTTGAACGTCCGGGACATACAGAGGTGACTGTTGACCTGATGGAGATGGCGGGACTTAAGAAAGTTGGTCTTTGCTGTGAAATCATGAAGGATGACGGCACGATGGCAAGAAGAGATGATCTGTTGGCATTTGCAGAAGAACATGATTTGAAGATCTGTACAATTGCGCAGATCAAGCGATACAGAAAAGAACATGAGAAATTGGTTGAATGTGTGGCAAAGGCAAAACTTCCGACAAAATACGGCGATTTCATGATGTATGGCTATATCAACAAGCTGAATGGTGAACATCATGTGGCACTGGTTAAGGGTGAAATCGGCGATGGCAAGGCTGTATTATGTCGTGTCCATTCAGAATGCCTGACAGGTGATGCGTTTGGCTCACAGAAATGTGACTGCGGTGAACAGCTCCAGACAGCACTTCGTATGATTGAAAAGGAAGGCCGAGGGGTATTGTTATATCTGAGACAGGAAGGCCGAGGCATTGGCCTGATCAACAAGATCAAAGCCTATGCACTGCAGGATCAGGGATATGATACGATTCAGGCCAATATTATGCTTGGTTTCCCGGCAGATATGAGAGACTATACCATCGGTTCCCAGATTCTTGAGGATCTCGGTGTTCATGAACTGAGACTGATGACCAACAATCCTGAAAAGATTGATGGTATTGCAGCCTTTGACCTGAAGATTATTGAAAGAGTCCCGATCCAGATGAAATTAGGCAAAAATGATGCTTTCTATCTTTTAACAAAGAAAGAGAAGATGGGCCATCTTCTGACATATCCGATGACACTGGAAGAGGAAGAACAGGCGAAAAAAGACAACAAGGATAACAAATAAATTATTTATATAAAATGAAAGGAAGTATAGAGATGAACGTATTAGAAGGAAAATTAGTCGCAGAGGGCATGAAGATTGGTATTGTATGCGCACGTTTTAATGAATTTATTACATCCAAACTGCTTGGCGGTGCCATGGATGCACTTGTAAGACATGGTGTTGCTGACAGCGATGTTGATGTGGCATGGGTACCGGGAGCATTTGAAATTCCTCTGGCTGCTCAGAAGATGGCTGCAACAGGAAAATATGATGCGATCCTTTGCCTTGGTGCGGTTATCAAAGGTTCTACATCTCATTATGATTATGTATGTGCAGAAGTATCCAAAGGTATTGCAACTGTTTCATTATCTTCAGGTCTTCCGGTTCTCTTCGGTGTTCTGACAACAGATAATATTGAACAGGCAATTGAAAGAGCCGGTACAAAAGCAGGCAATAAGGGCTATGATGTTGCTGTTAGTGCAATTGAAATGGTCAATCTGTTCAAAAATATGTAAAAATATCAACAAATATACAGCGTAATGCTATATTACCTCAAAATACCTGTCAGATTGATCTGACAGGTATTTTTTGCATCCAAACTGACCATGAAAAAAGAGAAAATACTAAAAAATGTTGTTCAATCTGCAAAGAAAATTGGAAAAAGAGAAAAGTCAACAAAGTTCCGGGAGTTTCTTTGGACAAAGCATCCATGGCTCTTTTGTCAAAAGTGTTGTAGTATAATAACAGTTATGACGATGAAGCAGTAGCGATACTGATTGTGAGGAGGAGCTTATGGCAAGTTTATCATTAAGAAATATTTATAAAGTGTATCCAAACGGATTTAATGCAGTTAAAGATTTTAACCTTGAAATTGAAGACAAAGAATTTATTATTTTCGTTGGTCCTTCCGGCTGCGGTAAATCAACAACACTTCGTATGATTGCAGGTCTTGAGGAAATCTCAAAAGGTGAGCTTTACATTGACGGCAAATTAGTCAATGATGTAGAACCCAAGGACAGAGATATTGCAATGGTATTCCAGAGCTATGCACTGTATCCGCATATGTCCATTTATGATAACATGGCATTTGGTCTGAAGCTGCGTAAGATGCCAAAGGCTGAAATTGATAAACGAGTAAGAGAAGCGGCAAGAATTCTTGATATTGAACATTTGCTTGACAGAAAACCGAAGCTGCTGTCCGGCGGACAGAGACAGCGTGTGGCAATGGGACGTGCCATTGTCCGTGAACCGAAGGTATTCCTGATGGATGAACCGCTTTCCAATCTGGATGCGAAGCTGCGTGTTCAGATGCGTCTTGAGATTTCAAAACTTCATCAGAGACTGCAATCTACCATCATCTACGTTACCCATGATCAGACTGAGGCGATGACATTGGGAACAAGAATTGTTGTTATGAAAGACGGCGTGATCCAGCAGGTGGATTCTCCTCAGAATCTTTATGATTATCCGGACAATCTTTTTGTAGCAGGCTTTATCGGTTCACCGCAGATGAACTTCATTGATGCAACAGTTGTTAAGGAAGGCGGAGAATTGTTCCTTGAATATGGTAATCATCACAGAGTGATCCTTACACCAGAGAGGGCAGCGAAACTGGCAGATTATGTCGGTAGGGAAGTGACATTTGGTATTCGTCCGGAAGATGTTTTTGCATCTGAGAAGTATGAAGCCGCACATGAACACAATACGGTAGAAGCAAGTGTACGTGTATTTGAGATGCTGGGTGCAGAGGTGTTCTTGTATCTGACAGTGGATGGATTTGATGTGACATGCCGTGAACATCCAAGTACAAAGGCTAAACCGGGTGATATCATGAGTATTTCTTTTGATGTGAATAAGATCCATGTCTTTGACAAAGAGACACAGATGACTATTACCAACTAGATAAAGAATTTTAACAATTTTAGAGGGAATGCAGGTTGTATTCCCTCTTTTTATGGTTTATGATTATAGCAGCTCAAAATCAGATAACAGAAGAAAAGGAGGAGTTGCAGATGGCATATAATCAGATGCTGCAAAGTACGATTGAAGGGGTTAAATCCATTGCCAGAACCGATCTGTGTCTGATGGACACAGAGGGCAATGTGATTGCGGCTACCAATGAGGATGCACAGCAGTACAAAGAATCTGTATTGGCATTTGTTGATTCACCTGCAGAAATTCAGGTTGTACAGGGATATCAGTACTTTAAAATTATGGATGGCACAAGTGTTGAATATGTCATGCTGATTCACGGTGATGGTGATGATATTTATACGATCGGTAAACTGGTGGCATTTCAGATCCAGAATTTATTGTCCGCATACAAGGAAAAGTATGACAAAGAGAATTTTATTAAAAATGTTCTTCTGGACAATATGCTGTTGGTGGATATTTATAATAAAGCAAAGAAGCTGCATATAGAAGCAGAGGCCAGAAGACTGGTATTTGTCATTGAGACAAACAAACATCGTGACAGCAATGCCATGGAAGTGATGAAGAGTTTATTTACAGGCAGACATGGTGCTTATATTACAGCGGTGGATGAAGAGAATATTATTCTTGTGAAAGAGTTAGAAAAGCGTGATACTTATGAGGAGATGCATCAACTGGCCAAAACGATTGTCGATCTGTTGAATACAGAAGCCATGATCAATGCCAAAATTGCCTACGGTACCGTTGTGCAGAATATCAAGGATATTTCCAGATCTTACAATGAAGCGAAAATGGCAATGGATGTGGGGAAGATTTTCTACGATGAGAAATCCGTGATCGCATATAATAAGCTTGGCATTGGGCGATTGATTTATCAGCTGCCGATCCCGCTGTGCAAAATGTTTATGGATGAGGTTTTTCCGGGCACAACACCGGATGAATTTGATGAGGAAACATTATTAACGATTCGTAAATTTTTTGACAATAGCCTGAATGTATCTGAGACTGCAAGACAATTGTATATCCACAGGAATACGCTTGTATACCGCCTTGACAAGGTAAATAAGGCCACAGGTTTGGATCTGAGGGTATTTGAAGATGCCATTACCTTTGAGATTGCGCTGATGGTTGTGCGTTATATGAATTACATGGAAAGAAAGCATTACTAATTTTGTCCATGAAAAAAAGTGATTTAATGATGAAACTTTGCATTTTTACTTAAAATTTGTAAAGTGTGCTTGAAATTGTCGGGCTTACATAGTAAAATGTGTATAGTATACACAAGGTTTGTATACTATACAATTTACGTGTTAAAAATGTAACAATGAGGTGCATATTTTGAACAGCAAATGGAGAAAAAGACTTGGTGCATGGGCATTTCTGATCGTGTTTGTTTTTCAGTTAACAGCGTGTCAGCAAGTCACGGGGCAGAGCAGTACCTCAGATGATGGGACGGCTTCTTCCTATATCTTTACGATGGGAACCGTTTTTGACATCAGAGTGTTTGCAGATGATGCCGATGATGTTATGCAGCAGGCGGAACAGGCAATCAACGGATGTGACAGGCTTCTTTCCTGGAGGGAAGAAGGGTCATTGGCTTACAAGTTTAATACGGAACATCAGACAGATATGTCTGAGATTAAGGAAGTGCTGGAAGATGCACTCCGGGTCAGCAAAGATAGTCAGGGCGCATTTGATCTCACTGTTTTACCGCTTTCACAGCTTTGGAATTTTGACAGGTTCGGGGACAGTGATTTTGATGTGTCAACCATGGAGGTCCCTGACCAGGCAGACATTCGCGAGGCCATGAAGAAAGTGGATTATACACAGCTTCGTTATAATGATGAGACAGGTATCCTTTCCACAGAGAATACGGATATTCAGATTGAGCTTGGCGCCATCGGCAAGGGATATGCTATTGAGCAGGCGAAGGAGATACTGACATCTTCAGATGCATCCGGCGGCATGATATCTGCCGGCAGTTCCATTTATGTCTATGGAAAGAAACCGGATGGCAGCAAGTTCAGAGTGGCATTGAGGGATCCCCGGGGCGATGAGAACTCGGCAATCGGTGTACTGACATTGTCGGACACCACGATTTCTACATCCGGTGACTATGAACGCTACTTTGAGAAGGATGGCGTGAGGTATCATCATATATTGGATCCGCGGACCGGTTATCCGGCGGACAGCGGTTTGATGCAGGTTACGATCATCAGCGATGACAGTGTGATGGGAGATGCTTTATCCACAGCATGCTTTGTGTCAGGCCTGGATGAAGGCATGAAGCTGGCGGAAAAATATGGTGTTGATGCGATTTTTGTTGATACAGACAAGAATATCTGGTACAATAATCCGGATGTCCTGAACAGCTTCGAATTTACAGGCAAAGATTCGGGATATGTTTTAAATGAATATAATCAGGCTCACAGTTGAGGCTGTGGACTGGTTTATATAATAAAGTTTTGCGGACGCAAGTCCAAAAATATCTAGAGGAGGATTCAAATGGCAAAACAATCAAGTGGACTTCTTGGCAGTTTAGGATTTGTTAAAAGCCCTGGAGCACCCGTACCTCACAGAAAACATACCAGTGCTTGTGAGACAGTTGAGATGCCGGTACCGGCATCTGTAACTATCGTTATGTCACAGCACATTGGTGCACCTTGTACACCATGCGTTAAAGCAAAGGATCAGGTGTTTGTAGGTACGCTTGTGGGAGAAAGCACTGCATTTATGTCAGCGCCGATACATTCCAGCGTGTCAGGTACAGTCAAAAAAATTGACACAGTTTTAATGCCGAATGGTACAAAGGCACAGGCAATCGTCATCGATACAGATGGTGAACAGACTGTTGACCCGGCTATTCAGCCACCAGTAGTGAATTCAAAAGAAGAATTTATTGAAGCTGTTAAACAGTCAGGTCTTGTAGGTCTTGGTGGTGCCGGTTTCCCTGCACATATCAAGTTAAATCCTAAAGACAAGATTGAATATCTCTGCATCAATGCGGCAGAATGTGAGCCTTATATCACAGCCGATGTCAGAGAAATCATGGAGAACCATGAGAACGTTCTTTACGGTATCAGCCAGGTTATGAAATATGTCGGTATCGACAAGGCTTTAATCGGTATCGAAGACAACAAGCCTGAAGCAATCAAACTGATGCAGGAGAAGACAGCACAGATGAGTAATGTTGAAGTTGTGACATTACCTTCACGTTATCCACAGGGTGCTGAGAAAGTTCTTATTGAACAGTGTACAGGACGTCAGGTGCCTCCTGGCAAACTTCCATCCGATGTGGGATGCATCGTTATGAACGTTGCATCTGTAGGTTTCCTCGGCGGTTATCTGAAGAATGGTATTCCTTTGACAACAAAGCGTGTCACTGTTGATGGCTCTGCAATTACAGAAGCTAAGAATGTCAGAGTTCCGATCGGTGCTCCGATTAAAGATATTATTGCATTCTGTGGCGGATACAAAGGTACACCGGCCAAACTGATTAGTGGTGGTCCTATGATGGGTACTGCATTGATGACCGATGACTTCCCTGTTCTGAAACAGAACAATGCTTTCCTTGCTTTCGATGAAGCAGAAGCAAAATCCCTTGAACCAACAGCATGTATCAGCTGTGGTCGCTGCGTTAATGCATGTCCTATGAATCTGATGCCTACAAAGCTTGAGGCGGCTACAATCTACAAGCGAGTAGACGACCTGAAGAAATATAGCGTCATGACATGTATGGAATGCGGCTGCTGTGCATTCGTATGTCCAGCAAACAGGAAACTCGTTCAGTCTATGAGAATTGGTAAAGCCATTCTTCGTAATGCAGGAAAGTAGGTGTACATAATGGATGGTAAATTAATTGTTTCTTCATCCCCTCATATTTCGAGTCCGGTGAAAACAAAGAATATCATGCTTGATGTTATCATCGCATTGATTCCTTCTTTGATTGCATCAATTTATTTCTTCGGACCGAGAGCTGCTGTGATTGTTATCGCTTCAGTAGCAACTTGTGTGATTGCTGAGTATATCTGCCGTAAAGTCATGAAACGTGAGCAGACAATCGGTGATCTCAGTGCAGTCGTAACTGGTATTCTTCTGGCATTCAACCTGCCTTCAAGTGTACCAATCTATGTGCCGATTATCGGTGGTCTGGTAGCCATTGTTATGGTTAAGCAGATGTTTGGTGGTCTTGGTCAGAACTTCGTTAACCCGGCTCTGCTGGCACGTATCATTCTGATGAACTCCTTCCCTGTACTGATGACAACATGGTATCCATCAGGCAACTTTGGAGCTGATACAACAGCAATGGCTTCACCACTTGCTAACATTGCAACAGGCAATGTGGATGCGCTTCCATCATACATGGATATGTTCATTGGTAACATCCCTGGATGTTTAGGTGAAACAAGTGCCCTGGCACTTTTGATCGGCGGTATTTATCTGATCGCCAGAAAAGTTATCTCCCCGATCATCCCTGTTACTTATATCGGTACAGTATTTGTTCTGTCCGCAATCCTCGGACAGGATCCTGTTGCTCAGATCCTCTGCGGCGGTCTTTTCATTGGCGCGATCTTCATGGCAACAGACTATGTAACAAGCCCTCTGACGAATAAAGGCAAATTCATCTACGCACTTTGCTGTGGTATCATCACTTGCCTTATCCGTGTATTTGCTTCCCTTCCGGAAGGTGTATCTTACTCAATCGTTCTGATGAATATCATCGTTCCTCTGATTGAGAGAGCTACAGTTCCTAAACCGTTTGGTACTGTAAAGGAGGCTAAGTAATGAATTTTAAAACGATTGGTATTCCTACAATTAAATTATTAGTCATTGCAGCAGTCATTACAACACTTCTGTTCCTGACAAACAATACAACAGAAGCGAAGATTGCA
The DNA here is from genome assembly GCF_019734885.1 of Pseudocoprococcus catus. Lineage (GTDB taxonomy): Bacteria > Bacillota > Clostridia > Lachnospirales > Lachnospiraceae > Coprococcus_A > Coprococcus_A catus. The sequence goes on from NZ_JAAXCM010000020.1 coordinate 163,708, forward strand.
CAAAATCAGGCAGATGCGAATGTTGCTTCCCGTAAGGAAGTTCTTCCGGATGCAGATGATTTTGATGAGAAAACAGTTAACGTTGACGGTGTGGATTATACATATTATGAAGCCAAGAATGGCGCAGGTTATGTATTCTCCGGCTCCAACAAAGGTTACGGCGGTGCGGTAGTTGCCATGGTTGGTATTTCTTCAGATGGCAAAGTTGTTGGTGTCAAAGTTACAGAAGCTTCTGATGAAACACCTGGTCTTGGTGCAAAATGGGTCGCAACAGATGCATCCGGTGATGAGAGACGTGCTCAGTTTATCGGTGATATCCCTGAAGGCGGTTCTTTTGCAGTTGCAAAAGACGGCGGTAAAATTCAGGCAGTAGCCGGTGCTACAATTACATCACGTGCTGTTACACATGATGTCAATGATGCGATCGCACAGTATAATGCTGTAGTAGGAGGTGCTAACTAATGGCTAAAAAAGAGAAAAGTTATGGCGAGATTCTGACAGCCGGTTTTATTAAAGAAAACCCTGTACTTCGTCTTGTATTAGGTACCTGTCCTACATTGGCCGTTACAACACAGGCTTTTAACGGTCTTGGTATGGGTGCCGCAGCAACACTGGTACTGATCGGTTCCAATGCTGTTATTTCATTACTGCGTAATGTTATTCCTGATAAAGTACGTATCCCGGCTTTCATCACAATCATCGCCGGTTTCGTTACAATTATTCAGATGCTTGTTAAGGCATTTGTACCAGCTCTGGATTCAGCGCTTGGTATTTATCTGCCGCTGATCGTTGTTAACTGTATCATTCTTGGCCGTGCAGAAAGTTTTGCCAGCAAGAATAAAGTCCTTCCATCCATTCTCGATGGTCTTGGAATGGGTATCGGTTTCACAATCGCTCTTGTACTGATGGGTTCCATCCGTGAGCTGATTGGTAATGGTTCTATCTTTGGATTTGTTGTCAACAGTGGTTCTGTAATTCAGCCAATGCTGATTCTTATCCTCCCACCTGGCGGTTTCTTTGTATTTGGTATGCTGATTGCACTGTTCAATCGTCTTGCTGAAGGTAAAGGTAAAGAACCTGCAACATTATCATGCTGTAATTGCCCACAGGCTGCCAGCTGTATGAAAGCATCAGAAGGAGGTTGTGAATAATGTCAATTACTGGTTTACTTTCAATTTTCCTTGCAGCCATTCTGACAAACAACTATATCCTGAGTAAATTCCTTGGTATCTGTCCTTTCCTGGGCGTTTCCAAGAAACTGGATACAGCAGTCAGCATGAGTGCTGCCGTTATCGTTGTAATGGTTGTTGCCACAGCTGTTACATGGCCAATCCAGACATTCTTACTTGATCGTTTTGGCCTTGGTTACTTACAGACAATTGTATTCATCCTGATCATTGCAGCGCTTGTTCAGTTCATTGAAACATTCATGAAGAAGAACATGCCGCCTCTTTATCAGGCACTGGGTGTATACCTTCCTCTGATCACAACTAACTGTGCAGTACTTGGTGTTACAACTCTGAATATCAGTTCTGGTTACAACTACCTTGAATCTCTGATTAATGCAGCTGGTTCAGGTTTTGGTTTCCTTGTTGCCATGGTCCTTTTTGCAGGTGTCAGAGGCAGACTGGAAACAGCAGATATCCCTAAATCATTACAGGGTCTGCCAATTACATTGGTATCTGCTTCTATCGTCGCTTGTTCATTCCTTGGCTTTGGTGGCCTTGTAGACGGCATTTTCAAATAGGAGGGATTGGACATGTATGGTATTTTAATCGTAGCGGTTATCGCGATTGTAGCAGGTTTGCTTCTGTCATGGGCTTCCATTCAGTTTGCAGTACCTGTTGATGAAAAACAGGCAGCAGTCAGAGAAGCACTTCCGGGTGCAAACTGTGGTGCCTGCGGTTTCTCTGGTTGTGATGGTTATGCAGCAGCACTTGCTGCCGGCACAGCAGAAATCGGTCTTTGTTCTCCTGGTGGTCCGGATGTTGCAGAAGAATGTGCAACAATCCTGGGCAAAGCAGCAGGTGAGATGGTCAGAAAGGTTGCGCTTGTACAGTGTAACGGTACTTGCGCCAATGCAGGTCAGAAACTGATCTATGATGGTGTTGACACATGTCAGGCAGTCAGCCTGATGTTTGCCGGCGACAGCACATGTGCATATGGCTGCCTTGGCCATGGTGACTGTGCAGCTGTTTGCCCTGAGAAGGCAATCATTGTTCATGACGGTCTGGCTATGATCGATCAGGACAAGTGTGTTGGCTGTGGTATCTGTGTGAAGACATGTCCTAAGCATGTGATTGCTCTTGTACCATTTGAGAAGAAACATCATGTACTTTGTGTCAATACAGATAAAGGTGCAGAAGCAATGAAAGTCTGCAAGACAAGCTGTATTGGCTGTATGAAGTGTGTGAAGACATGTGAACATGATGCAATTCATGTTACAAACTTCAATGCATCAATTGATTATGACAAGTGTACAAACTGCGGAGCATGTGCAGAAGTGTGTCCAAAGCACGCAATCTGTTAATTGCGGTCAATGCAGAATACTTGAATTAAGGCGGATGTCGAAAGGCATCCGCCTTTTTTTCTGAAATCGATCTTAGTATTTGCGATATAAGTGGTCATTCGATATAATAAATTATCATAAAGGTTAAAATCAGTAGGTATCGTCAGATATGCAGAGCAAAGAAAAGACAGACGAACTTAACTGTAAGAAAACTGAAAGAAATAACTGGCATTATTTTCAGAAATTTACGATAGAATCATAAATATCAAAAAACTGGCATATGAATTAGAGAGGCAGAGTATGGAACAGCAGACAATACTTATTGTGGATGATGACAGAGAAATTGTCAGAGTCATTTCAAAAATACTGGAGCTGGAAGGCTACAAAACATTGAAGGCTTATGATGGGCTTGAAGCTATGGACATGCTTGTGGGCAATGTGGTGCATCTGATTATGATTGACATTATGATGCCGAAGATGAATGGTCTTGCGGCGGTTATGAAAATCCGGGAGACAAACAATATCCCGATTATTATTTTATCAGCGAAGACCGAGGAAACAGACAAAGTGCTGGGATTATCCATGGGAGCGGATGATTATATCAGTAAACCTTTTAATACCCAGGAGATGATCGCAAGAGTGAAGGCTCAGCTCAGACGATATATGCGGCTTGGTGCCATGAATTCGGAAAGTATGCAGGACAGTATTCGTATCGGAGATCTTTATCTGGACAAGCATGCAAAAGAGCTGAATGTCAATGGCGAGACTGTCCATTTGACAGCAACAGAGTACAAGATCATGGAATTGCTGATGAGCAATCCGGGCAGAGTTTTTCCAGCAGAAGAAATTTATGAAAGAGTATGGCAGGAACCGGCGTATTCTGTTGAAAATACGGTCATGGTACATATTCGGAGAATCCGTGAAAAAATAGAGATTAATCCGAAACAGCCAAAATATCTGAAGGTGGTGTGGGGCATTGGATACAAAATTGAAAAAGATGACAGCAAATATTAAAGGGGTAAAAGGCTGGTTTATACTGACGGTTTTCGGATTGGATGTACTCCTTGGAATTGCCGGCGGAAATCTAATAAGCTCTTTTTATGGAGATGTCATTATTTATGTCGGTTTTCTTGTGACGGTTGCAGCAGGCATCATGTTGACGGTCAGCCTAAAGTCGGATAGCAGAGAATGGTCTTCTTTGACTATTTTTGACAGCTTTAAGACAGATACATTATTTTGGCTGGAGGTTTTTATTGTCACCTGTACAATGGCTGCCTTTGCCTGGATTGCCGGTTTATATGAGTCCTGGAGCTGGGCCTATCCTGCAATCTCAAGACTGAGAAAGCTTTTGTTTTTGGTGCTGGTGCTGCCTGAAGCATTTGTTGTGGTCAGCTGCTATGCTATATTTATCCGGCGCATGAAGGATCGGGAGAAACGCAGGATGTTGTGGATCCGATCTGTTTTTCCAAAACACGAAAAAAAACAGAAAGTCAAAAAGAAAAATCCTGTAAAAAAATTATATGACAAATTCAGAGAAGGTATTGTCTCTTTAAAAGCAGAATATGAACATTCTCTGGATTATGAAAAAAAACAGCTCATTTGCACAATTTTGATTGTAGGCGGCAATCTTTTTATCATCTGGGCTGTACTTTTTGCCAATAGCGGTATCCTTGTACTTATCCTGCTGATCATCAATATCGTCTATTTTATAAGGCAGAGAGGTTTTTATCGGAATGTAGGTGAAATTATCAGGGAACTGCATCACCTTTCTATGGGAGAGAAAGTGCGCCCGGTCAACATTTCTGAGACATCACCGCTTTATGAGGCAGGATGTGATCTTGAAAAGGTTAACGAAAGTCTGGATAAAAGTGTGAAGCGTCAAATTAAGAGCGAACAGATGAAAATAGAGCTGATCACGAATGTATCTCATGATCTTAAAACACCATTGACATCGATTATCGGATATATTGATCTGCTGAAAAAAGAGGATATGTCCCCGGAAGCCCAGGATTATGTCAGTGTCATCTCGCAGAAGTCTGAGCATTTAAAGGAAATGATCCAGGATCTTTTTGAAATCTCAAAAGCTACCAGCGGTAATGCTGAACTTGTTCTGGAGAAGCTGGATATGGTAAAACTTCTTCAGCAGACATTGGGGGATATGGAGGATCGTATCATCAGCAGCGGGCGTACCATTAAGACTGTACTGCCGGAAGAATCCCTTTATATCAGTGGTGACGGCAAGCGATTGTACCGTGTTTACCAGAATCTGATTGAGAATGCTCTTAAATATTCTATGGAAGGAACACGTATTTTTGTGGAAGCACGCGTGGAAGACCAAAAGGTCGTGACGGAAATAAAAAATATTGCATCTTATGAGATGGATTTTACTGCAGATAAGATTGTTGAGCGGTTCCAGCGAGGAGATGTCAATAGAACAACAGAGGGACATGGACTGGGGCTGGCTATTGCTAAAAGTTTTTCGGAAGCCTGCGGCGGCCATCTGGATATTGTGATTGACGGAGATTTATTTAAAGCGATTATTTCCTATCCATTATATTGGGAATCTTAGTGAAAGTGTCTGACTTGTTATTGTGAAATTGTACATTTTCTGATATAATTATAAAGAAATCAGTAATTTTTATGCGGGATATGCTTAGGCAGAGGTAATAGATCAATGGAGACAAGTGAACGGGCATATGAGAAAATTATAAATTATGTTGAGCGGCAGATCATGCAGGGTTCTTATAAGAAGGGGGATAAGCTTCCGCCGGAACGTGAACTTGCGGCACTTCTCGGTGCCAGCAGGAATTCTGTAAGAGAAGGACTCGGCATCCTTGAACGTATGGGAGTTATCTCCAGCCAGCAGGGGGCCGGGAACTTTATTTCAGATAATTTTGAGAAGACATTAATTGAAGTTATGACACTCATGTTTATCCTGGAAGAAGGAACTTTCAGAGAAATCAGTGAATTTCGATATGCACTGGAGACGCAGGCACTGTCATTGGCGATGAAGAATATCACAGAAGAACAGCAGACGGATATTGAGTATTATATGTCAATGCTGGAACAGACACCGGGTGAGGAACAGAAAGCTTATTATGATAAGAAGATTCATTACACCATCACAGCTGCATCCGGCAATCGGTTTATCATAGATAATCTTCAGGCACTGACGGAGGTGATGGATGTCTTCATCAAAGATATGCGTGCGAAGATCCTGAGTGACGGGAGCAACAGTGAAGGACTTATGTCAGCCCACAGACAGATGGTTGAAGCACTTCGGGAGAAGGACGAAAGCAAGGGATTAAAGGCATTGAAGGTCCATTTTGAATACATATATGCCTACATTGACGGTTAACCGTTATTGTTAACCTTAGATGAAGAAAACCCTTTAAAAACATGACAAAACCGACATGTTTACGTAGATGTGAAAGTAAGAAATGTGTAAATTATATGGAATGGGAATATGAACTCTTAAAAAAGAAGACAAAATTAATAAAATTCACTAGACAAATTGGAAATAATATTCTATAATAATAGACGTAAGTGGTAGGGCCAATGGTACAGAAACTTGTGCCCATTTTAAAAAAGTAGGAGGAAGTAAAAATGAGTGAGTATAGCAAAGTGACTCCGGAAATCGTTGAACAGATTAAAGCTGTCGTTGCTCCTAACAGAGTTTATACTGGCGCTGATATCAACGAAGACTTTTCTCACGACGAGATGTCAATTTATGGTAAGGCTATGCCTGAATTAGTAGTTGATGCTGTTTCTACAGAAGAGATTGCAGCAGCAATGAAGATTGCTTATGAAAACAACATTCCTGTAACAGCAAGAGGAGCAGGTACAGGCCTTGTAGGTGCTTGTGTTCCAATCGCTGGAGGTATTGTTATCAATACAACTAAGATGAACAAGATCCTTGAATATGATCTTAACAACTTCGTAGTTAAAGTTCAGTGTGGTGTTCTTCTGAATGACCTGGCTGAAGACTGCGTAAGCAAAGGCCTTATGTACCCACCAGATCCAGGTGAAAAGTTCGCTACATTAGGCGGTAACGTTTCTACAAATGCCGGTGGTATGAGAGCATGTAAATATGGTGCTACAAGAGATTATGTTCGTGCTATGGAAGTTGTTTTACCTACAGGTGAAGTTACACGTTTCGGCAGCACAGTATCCAAGACATCTTCAGGTTATTCTCTGTTAAATCTCATGATCGGCTCTGAAGGTACATTAGGTATCATCACAGAACTGACTCTGAAGATTATTCCTGCACCTAAGGAAGTTATCAGTTTGGTTATTCCTTTTGAATCTCTGGAAGATTGTATCGGTACAGTTCCTCAGTTCAAGAAGAACGGACTTGATCCTCAGGCTCTCGAGTTCATGGAGAAAGCAATTGTTCAGGCGTCTGAAAGATATATCGGCAAGAGCGTATATCCTCAGAAGATCGATGGTGTAGAAGCTGGTGCATACCTGCTTGTTACATTTGACGGCAAGACTAAAGATGAACTTGACAACATTATTGAAGAAGCTTCTGAAATCGCACTTGAAGCTGGTGCAATCGATGTTCTTGTAGCAGATACTCCTGCAAAGATCAAAGATGCATGGGCAGCAAGAAGCTCATTCCTGGAAGCTATCAAAGCTGAGACAAACTGGAAAGATGGTCTCGAAATGCTTGATGAATGTGACGTTGTTGTTCCTCTGGACAAGATCGCTCCATATGTTGAGTATGTATACGGTGTAGGCGAGAAATTCGGTCTTAGAATTGAATCCTTCGGTCATGCCGGCGATGGTAACCTTCATATTTACATCATTGGTGATGATAAGATCTCTGTTGCTGATTTCAAGGCTAAAGCAGATGAATTCTTCGATGATATCTATGCTGAAGCTACAAGAGTAGGCGGTCTGGTATCCGGCGAACATGCAATTGGTTCAGGTAAACTTGATTACCTTGCTAAATCTGTTGGACCAACTCAGATGAAACTGATGGAAGACATCAAGAGAGTATTTGATCCGAAGATGATCCTTAACCCTGGTAAAGTTTGCTACAAACTGTAATTTAAGTAATTATATATTGAGTGCAAAATCATGTGAAAGTGTTAACGTTTTCACATGAATGCACCCGTTTTAAGACAGTTGAAGCAACCTACATACAAAATAAATTACTTTTAAATCATTAGGAGGGATAGTAATGAATTTTCACTTTAATGAAGAAGAACAGGAAATTCTCAACATGTTACATGACTATGCAGTCAAGGAAGTAGCTCCTAGAGCTCACGAAATTGATGAGGAAGAAAAATTCCCTATGGAAGCTCGTAACGGTCTTGCTGAAATGGGTATGATGGGTATGTATTTCCCAGAAGAGTACGGCGGTGCTGGACTTAGCTACCTTTCTTACATCGCAGTTTGCGAAGAACTGGCTGTTCATTGTGCTACAACATCTGTTGTATTATCCGCTCATGAATCTCTTTGCAGCTGGCCTATTTACAAATATGGTTCAGAAGATCAGAAGAAGAAATACCTTACAGCTCTTGCATCAGGCGAGAAGTTAGGTGCTTTCGGTTTAACAGAGCCAGGCGCTGGTACAGATGCTGCTATGCAGAAGACAGTTGCTAAAGATGAAGGCGATCATTGGGTACTGAATGGTTCCAAAGTTTTCATCACAAACGCTCAGTATGCTGATATCTTCGTAGTATTCGCTATGGTTTACAGAGATGACTACAAAGAAAGACCATACACAAACAAAGATATCTCCGCTTTCATCATCGAAAAAGGTTTCGAAGGTTTCTCAGTTCAGGGTCATGAAATGAAGATGGGTATCCGTGGTTCATCAACATGCTCACTGTACTTCGATAACTGCATCGTTCCTAAGGAAAATCTTCTTGGCGAACAGGGCAAAGGCTTCAAAGTTGCTATGACAACACTTGATGGTGGTCGTATCGGTATCGCAGCTCAGGCTATCGGTATCGCTCAGGCAGCTATCAACGAAACAGTTGCTTATACAAAAGAACGTGTACAGTTTGGTAAACCAATCTGGAAATTCCAGAATACACAGTTCCAGTTAGCTGATATGCAGGCTAAAGTAGATGCAGCTCGTCTGCTTGTTTACCGTGCAGCTCAGGCTAAACAGGATGGCGAACCACACAGCCACTTAGCAGCTATGGCTAAGTTAGTTGCTTCTGAAACAGCTTCAGATGTATCTCGTCGTTGTGTACAGCTTGTTGGTGGTAATGGTTACTCTCGTGAATATCCATTCGAGCGTCATATGCGTGATGCTAAGATCACAGAAATTTATGAAGGTACAAGCGAAGTTCAGCGTATGGTTATCGCTGGCTGGTTAGGTGCTACAAAATAATTTTCAGGCTTGATACCTGTCAATTAATAAAAGATAAATTCTGAGGTTTCCTGTGATTAAAATTCATTTAGGAAAAAATTAAAGAGTTTTCACATGACTGGTGTGCAGGATACTTACTACACACCAGTTGTGCTATAAAGAATGAGGAGTAGATAACAATTATGGAAATATTAGTTTTGATCAAACAGGTTCCAGATGATTCCGTTGAAGTTAAGCTTGATCCTGCAACAGGTGCACCAAATCTGAATGGTGTAGAGGCTGTTGTAAATGCATTTGATACATATGCACTGGAAATGGCTAAAAGATATATTGAAGATAATGGCGGTAATGTTACAGTCGCTACAATCGGTGACGACGATGCAACAGCTGCTTTAAGAACATGTCTGGCTGTAGGTGCCGGCAAAGCTTTCCTGATTAAGGATGCTTCATTTGCAGGTTCCGATACAACAGCTAAGGCTTATATCCTTTCTAAAGCCGTTGCTAAGATTGAAGAAATCAACGGCGCTAAATTTGACATTATATTCTGTGGTAAAGAAGCTACAGATTTCTCTAAAGGTATGGTTGGTGTACAGCTTGCTTCTGAACTCGGCGTTGGCGTTGCAACAGATGTTATCGCTGTTAATCCTGCAGAAGGCGGTGTAACTGTTAAACAGGAAACAGAGACAGGCTACAATGTAATTGATCTGGCTACTCCTTGTGTTGTAACAATTCAGAAGCCTGATTATGATCCAAGATACCCAACTATCAAGACAAAGATGGCTGCAAGAAAAGCTACAATCAACGAGATTACTGCTGCAGATCTTGCAGTGGATGCAGCTAAAGTTGGTGAAGCAGGTTCTCTGACAAAAGTCCTTAAATTATATGAGCCACCTAAGAAACAGGCTGGTGTTAAGATTCAGGAAGAAACTGTTGCTGATTCTACAATGCGTGCGCTTGCTATGATTGCAGAAGCAAAAGTACTTTAATTTAAGGAGGAATTACAATGGATTTCGCAGAATATAAAGACGTTCTTGTTGTTTTAGAGCTTGATGAAGGCAAGCCGGTTAATGTCAGCCTTGAAAATATCGCTGCTGCTAAATCAGTAGCTAATGGCGGCAAGGTTATTGCTGTTACAGTTTGTGAAAATGCTGCAAAGGCAGCAATCGAATATGGTGCAGACAGCGCAATCGTAATTGAAGGCGCTCAGTTTGAAGCTTACAATGCAGATGCAGTAGCAGATGCAGTAGCTCAGATTGCTGCAGAAGTTAAACCAGCTGCAATCTTTACAGGTGCAACTGGCAAAGGCAAAGATTTAGTACCTAGAATCGCTGCTAAACTGGCTACAGGTTCAGTTTGTGATGCAACAGGTGTTAAATTAGATGAAGCTGGCAATATCGTATTTACAGTTCCTGCATATGGCGGCACTATCCTGACAGACGTTGTTATCGACAGCGTAAGACCTCAGGTAGCATCTATCCGTGGCGGTTCTGTTCAGAAACTTGAGCCAGAAGCTGGTAAAGCTGGTGATATCGCTAAGAAAGCTATCACAGTTGCTGATGATCAAATCAAACTTCAGATCAAAGAAGCTGTAAAAGAAATCGCTGAATCCGTTAATCTGGAAGAAGCAGAAGTTATCGTTGCCGGCGGTCGTGGTATGGGCAGCAAGGAAAACTTCGATAAATTACAGGAACTGGCAGACATCCTTGGCGGTGTTGTTGGTTGTACAAGACCTGCAATGGAATCTGGCTGGATCAGCCGTGCACATCAGGTAGGCCAGTCCGGTAAGATCGTAGCTCCAAAGGTATACTTTGCATTCGGTATTTCAGGTGCTACACAGCATGTATCCGGTATGATCGGTTCCGGTTATATCATCGCTGTTAACAAAGATGAAGATGCACCTATCTTTGATGTTGCAGATGTAGGTATCGTTGGCGGTGCTACAGAAGTTCTTGATATCATGATCGAAGAATTCAAGAAGAACAAATAATAGAATTTTATGTGACAGGAGAGGCTGATACTTCGGTATCAGCCTTTTTGTTTCTTAATTGTTTATAATTATTATATACTTCCTTCATTGACCGGAGAGGATTTTTGTTGTACTATTATCCTTAGAATATAGAAGTTAAACGAAAGAAGGTATTTCATGAAAGAGCGGTTACAACGGTTCATGATTGGGCGTTACGGCAACGATCAGCTGAATCAGTTTATTTTCATATTGGCCATTATCAGTATGGTACTTGAGATTTTTACGAGACAGTCTCTGTTTTATACATTGACATTGATTTTATTGATTATCGGATACGCGAGAACATTGTCCCGGAATATCAATAAACGTTATGAGGAGAATATGAGGTTCCTTGAGAAGAAAGATGCGATATTGAATAAGTTCCGCAAGCAGAAATATTATGCGGCGCAGCGCAAGGATTTTCATATTTATACATGTCCGACCTGCAAACAGAAAATTCGTATTCCGAAGGGAAAGGGTAAGATCAGTATTACCTGCCCGAAATGCAAGGCATCTTTCATAAAAAAGAGTTGATAATATCCAATTATTTTGTAATTTTTTTGAAAAATAAGATGTTTTTACCTGAAAAAGATGGTATAATAAATCTGTTGTATAATTTTTATGTACAGCAGGTTTTTATTTTACGCGAGCAACGAGCCAAAGTCCGTGCTTGCACGAGACCTTGGCGACTGCCGCGATAACTTGAGAAACTCGCGGAGCGTGTTTCTCATAGTTTTGATAGGTGTGAAGATTGGCTATCCTATTTGTACGGAGGGATGATTGAATATGGTTGAAAGGAAGGTTAAGGTTGCAATTCCATGCGGTATGCATATCAGGCCGGCTGGGATTGTATCACATACGGCAACAGGGTTTGAATCTGAATCAAAAATTATCTTCGGATATCATGTGATCAATACTGCCAGTATACTCAATCTTGTTGCCAGCGGTATTCAATGCGGGGATGTTGTAAGTGTTGAATGTGACGGTCCGGATGAGCAGGCTGCATTGGATGGTATAACGGCCGTATTGCAGGATTCAACGATCAAACAATAAAATATCATTGATAAAGGAGTATGAAGATGTTAGAGAAGATTAAGGCGCTTTTAGCAGAAGAACTTGGTGTGAATGAGGATGAGATCACAGAGGCAACTTCTTTCAAAGAAGATCTCGGTGCGGATTCTCTGGATTTATTTGAACTGGTAACAAATCTTGAAGAAGAATACAATATTGAAATTCCTGCGGAAGAGTTGGAGAAACTGACAACAGTTGGGAAGGTTATTGATTATCTGAAGAGTGTGAATATCGAAGCTTAGTTTTTGTGCTGCAGCAGAGAATCAAGGACTGATAGGAGAAAAAGTAGAATGAGTAAGAACAGCACCAAGAGTGCAAAAAAGGGCACAAAGAATGAGAAGAAAAAAGGTGTTAATTTTTTCTTTGTACTGGTTGAATTTGTACTGTGCAGTTTCCTTATAGCCAGTATTTCCATGAAGATGATTCTTCCGGGAATCCTCAGTGCGTTTCTGGCGGTCTTTATCACATCATTTCCGGATACAGTATTAGAGAAGCTTGGGAAAGAACCAATGAACAGGAATATCCGCTTCGCCGTCGGTGCGATTGGATTTGTTCTTTTGTGCTATATCGTTCCTGACGGTAAGATTGCTGAAGTGCGTCAGCGTCAGGTGGATGCGGCAGTAGCCAAGCAGAAGGCTGCGATGCAGTCGACAGAGTCGGAGAGCAGTATGGAGACAGAAATCGAATCAGTTTATGAATCTGCATCTGAGTAAGAATGGCCGAAATAGTTAGAGGACAAGTAAAACAGAGAGAATGGCAAAGCTTTCGGGCTTTGCTTTTCTAAAATTCGAATTATGAAAAAAATTCATAGCTTAAATGGACATAAAAGCTTCATGGTGTTATTCGGAAATGGTATAATCAATTTATGGAATGTAAATAATTGGATTATACTTTTTATGTAAATTTTATGTTTAGCGAATGGCATCATGATGGACGGTGTTATTTTTTTGTATTTCTCACTAAAGAGAAAGAGAGGAACAGGATGTATTATGAATTTGAAGCATTTATCGTATTTTGTGGATATATCAAAGCGTGAAAGTTTTACTAAAGCAGCAGACGATATTTATGTTTCACAATCTGCATTAAGTAAATCGGTGAAATCGTTGGAACAGGAATTGAATGTTACATTGATTGACCGTACAAGTAAGAGCTTTAATCTGACAGAAGAAGGCAGGATTCTTTATGCAGAAGGAGAGAAATTGCTGCGATATATAGATGAGAGTCAGGATGAGATTATAGAGAAGATACATCGGAGCAGGAGAAGACTCAGAATAGGTATTCCACCGGTTATTTCAACTGTTTATTTCAGCCATCTTTTATTTCGCTTTATCAAACAGTATCCTAATATTGAACTGGAAATCTCGGAAGTTGGTGCGAATATTGTCCAGAACCAGGTAGATGCGGGAAGCATTGATATCGGTGTTGTTATTTTACCTATTATTAATGAAGAGAATTATCAGATCATTCCGGCGATGTCCTCGGATAATGCATTGATTGTTAATAAAGATCATCCTCTGGCCAGCCATGATGAAGTCAGTTTCAGGGAATTGGTACATGAGGATTTTCTGATATTAGACAGTACCTATATGCTCCATGACAGGATCATCAAGAATTGTGAGATTGCAGGATTTTACCCTCATATTACAACAGAGAGTTCCCAGTGGGATTTCCTGGCAGAGATGGTTGCTTACAATCAGGGCATCAGTATTTTGCCGGTTCCGATTATGGAGAGATTTTATTCCAGTGAGAGAATTAAGATGGTCCGTTTGAGAGAACCGGAATTCCCATGGAATATTGCTATGATTTTCAAGAAAGAGAAATTAATCACAGCTCAGATGAAAGATTTTATACATTTTGTTGTCGATAATAAAGACACTGTTAAAGAATATACATAGTTTATTCAACTATTCCAATATGGAAACAAGTATAGAATTAATTCATGACCAATTGAATTATGCATACTTTACAAAATGGGGTGATATTTGTTAAAATGAAGATGCAAATTCACAGTACCTTTATATATTTATTTCACAATTATGTGGGTAAATGTTCATAAAAGATTGTATGCAGTTGCAGTGAATGACGATAGAGAGAAAGTTATTACTCGAATTGTATGTGATTTTTATAACAAAAGGTGCTTGTTCCATGTGAGAAACTGGAAATCTATTCCCTATCTTATATGGTTGCCGTACAGATAGTGATATTTGTCGTTAAGGTGTAAAAAGGGAGAAAAATCTTTAAAAAGGAGGGTATGATTATGACAATTCAGGAAATGAAGATTGGTGATCATGCAAGTGTAACTAAAACTGTTTCAGAAACAGATGTTTATCTCTTTGCTGGTATTACAGGTGATTTAAATCCTGCACATACCAATGAGGTAGCTGCTTCTAAGACAATGTTTAAGACAAGAATCGCACATGGTATGCTGGGTGCAGGTTTTATTTCTGCAGTACTTGGCATGTACCTGCCGGGCCCGGGAACAATCTACATGGGTCAGGAGCTGAAGTTCACTAAGCCGGTTCATATTGGTGATACTGTTACAGCTACTGCTACAGTTGAAGAGATCATTCTTGAAAAGAACAGAGTGATCCTGGATACTACAGTTGTTAATCAGGATGGCGAAGTCGTTATCAAAGGTAAAGCAACTGTTATGCCTCCAAAGGCTTGATCTTGCGGAAAAACTGCTTAGAAAAATTACATAAATAAGGGAGAGAAAATTATGTTATCAGTATTGGCGATTGTTATATCATTGGTATTGTTGATTTATTTGGGTTATAAAGGATGGTCTATCGTCCTTCTTGCACCGATTCTTGCTCTGCTTGCAGCTGTTCTGACTGCAATCGTTACAGGTGGTCAATTCCACATTCTTGCAACTTATACGGAAGTATTTATGACTAACATGGCTGGTTATGTTAAGAGCTACTTCCCATTCTTCCTGCTTGGTGCTATTTTCGGTACTGTAATGGATCAGTCTGGTTCAGCTATGGCGATCGCAGATTTTATCTTCGATAAGCTTGGTAAAGGTAAAGAGGCATTAGCTGTTGTTCTTGCTTGTGCAGTTATCACATATGGTGGTGTATCTCTGTTCGTAGCAGCATTTGCTATTTACCCAATCGGCGCTGTACTTTTCAGAAAAGCTGGTATTCCAAAGCGTTTCCTTCCAGGATGTATCGCTCTTGGTGCTTTTACATTCACAATGACAGCTATTCCGGGTACACCTCAGATTCAGAATACAATTCCTATGAAGTATTTCGGTACAGACGTTTTCGCAGCTCCTATTCTTGGTATTATCGCAGCCCTGATCATGTTCCTTGGTGGTATGGCTTGGCTGACAACACGTATCAAACATGCAATGGCTAAGGGTGAAGGCTATGGTGATCATCCAAACGAAACACTGGCTCAGATCGACCATTCTAATCTGCCATCCTTTGGTACAGCTATTATCCCGGTTATCGCAGTTATCGTTGTTAACTTCGTATTATCCAAGGTTGTATTTGTTGCTGCAAATGCAGACAAGTATGCTTATCTGGAAGGTGAACCATACAACACAGCACTTACTTCTGTAGCTGGTACATGGGCACTTGTTATTGCTTTGATCGTTGGTATTATTCTCGTTATCATCTTCA
Source organism: Pseudocoprococcus catus (assembly GCF_019734885.1). GTDB lineage: Bacteria > Bacillota > Clostridia > Lachnospirales > Lachnospiraceae > Coprococcus_A > Coprococcus_A catus. Next base: position 179,247 of record NZ_JAAXCM010000020.1, read on the forward strand.
ATGCGAAGAGATTCAAGAAAGGTATCGTTGAGACATTAAAAGAAGGTGTTTCCGGTTCTTTCCTTGCAGTTATGAATACAGCATCTGAGGTTGGTTACGGTAACGTTGTTAAGACACTTGCTGGTTATGAAATCCTTGCTCATGCAATGCTGGCATTATCAGCAGGCAATCCACTGGTTGGTGGTGCGATTTCTACATCTGTTCTTGCCGGTGTTACTGGTTCTGCTTCCGGTGGTATGTCTATCGCTCTTGCAACATTTGCAGAAACATTCAGCAAACAGGCCGAAGCAATGGGTATCAGCCACGAAGTACTGCATAGAGTAGTTGCTGTTGCTTCCGGTGGTATGGATACTCTGCCTCATAACGGCGCCGTTATCACACTGCTTGCAGTAACAGGTATGACACATAAGGAATCTTATATTGATATCGGTATGAATACAGTTATCATTCCTTTGATTTCTTGTGTAGTTATCATTATCCTTGGTTCAATTGGTATCTGCTAATCCAGGAAAAGGCAAATCTGTTTTTGACAGACTATACATATGAACATAATAAAAACTGCCGTTTTGACGAGCAATCGTCAGACGGCAGTTTTTTTGCTGTGTTCAGAATTTATTCCCAGACGGCGGTGCGGGATCCGGATACGTTGTCTGTGGAAAAACGAAGCGGTCCTATTTATTATGTAGCCGGCCGGGAGACGGTCACGTGACACAGAACTGACCCTGCAGTCTGTACTTATCTCATCCGGCCGTAAAGAATGTATTCTTTCTTCATTAACAGTCTATGCATCTGCAGGTGTATTTTATACATATAAATAGCTTGATTATCATGAAAATAAATGATAAAGTTGTACATGACATAATGATTTATAGAAATAGATGAAGATATAGGAGTAGATAAAATGGGACAGGCAGTTGTAGTGCTGAAAAAAGGTGAAGGACGTACCTTAAAGTCCGGCGGTGCATGGGTCTATGATAACGAGATCGCATCCGTAACAGGCAGCTATGAAGATGGTGATATGGTGATCGTAAGAGATTTTGATGGTTATCCTATGGGCCGTGGTTTTATCAATCGTCATTCCAAGATCAGAGTCCGTTTGATGACACGCCATGTGGATCAGGAAATTGATCGGGATTTTTTGAGGGAAAGACTTCAGGCTGCATGGGATTATCGTAAGAAAGTAACAGATGTATCCAGCTGCAGGCTTGTGTTTGGAGAGGCAGATTTTCTGCCGGGCCTGGTAGTTGATAAATTCTCAGATGTACTGGTGGTACAGGTGACAGCCCTGGGTATGGATCGAATGAAACTTGATATTGTCGATCTGCTGAAGGAGATTCTTCTGGAAGACGGTATCAATGTCAGGGGGGTCTACGAGAGAAGCGATGGCAAATACCGTGACCAGGAGGGGATGGAACGTGTCAAAGAGTTTATTGGTGAGCCTTTTGACACCAACGTTCCGATTATTGAGAATGGTGTCCGTTATATCGTTGATGTTAAGGACGGACAGAAGACAGGCTTTTTCCTGGATCAGAAGTATAATCGACTGTCTATTCAGAGACTGTGTAAGGGCGCCAGAGTGCTTGACTGCTTTACACATACAGGCTCTTTTGCATTAAATGCAGGTATTGCAGGTGCAGCTGAGGTCACAGGTGTGGATGCATCCGAACTGGCTGTGCACCAGGCAGAAGAGAATGCAGCTCTTAATGGTCTGCAGGATACAGTGCATTTTCAATGTGCGGATGTATTTAATCTGCTCCCTGAACTAGAGAAGCAGGGGGAGAAATATGATGTTGTGATTCTGGATCCGCCTGCATTTACCAAATCAAGAAATTCTGTTAAACATGCCATGAAAGGCTACAGAGAAATCAATATGCGTGGTCTGAAACTTGTGAAAGACGGAGGCTTTCTGGCAACATGTTCCTGTTCACATTTCATGACCTATGAACTTTTTACTGAAATGCTGCATCAGGCAGCAAGAAGTGTCCATAAACGTCTGCGTCAGGTAGAATACCGTACACAGGCTGCGGATCATCCGATCTTGTGGTCAGCGGATGAGTCTTATTACCTGAAATTCTATGTGTTCCAGGTTGTGGATGAGAAGTAAGCTTCAGATAAAAGTTAACCAGATGCAGGATGAATGGAATAAAGGATGTTTGAGAAGATAGTCATGAATGGAGGCCGATCATGAATTATGATGAGGCAATAGAATATATAGAAACAGTCAGCTGCAACGGGATTATGCCGGGACTGGTGAGAATTCAGGCATTGCTTGAAAAAACGGAACATCCAGAGAAAAAGTGCAATGTGATTCATGTGGCAGGAACTAATGGCAAAGGATCTGTTTGCAGCTATATTTCTTCTATATTGATGAAGGCTGGATACAGAGTGGGACGATATGTATCTCCGACACTTTTTGATTACAGAGAACGGATACAGATTAATGACAGCTGGGTTTCCAAAGCGGATACGGCTTATTGGATGAGCAGAGTGCGTGAGGCCGATGAAAAAATGCAGGCTGAAGGTATGGAAGGGGCATCAGCCTTTGAGTTGGAGACAGTGATGGCTTTTCTCTATTTTAAAGCATCAAGATGTGATTTTGTTGTTCTGGAGACAGGAATGGGGGGAAGACTGGATGCCACGAATGTGGTGCCGCATCCCCTTGTTTCGGTAATCACTTCTATTGGTATGGATCACATGAAATTTTTGGGGGATACCATCGAGGCCATTGCCTCCGAAAAGGGAGGAATCATCAAAGACAAACGTCCGGCGGTTATTGGGGCCGGGCGCAGGGAGGCTGTCGATACATTGGTTGAAATTTGTCATCAGAAACACTGCCGGTATCGGATTGTTGACAGAGACGCAGCAGTTATTCATACTGCGGATCTTTATGAGGGACAGATATTTGATTATGAGAACTGCCGTAATGTCAGAACCGTTATGGCAGGATGCTGTCAGCCCTGGAATGCATCCATTGCCATGGCTGCGGTGGAATTGCTCTGCGAACTTCCGGCAGGTGATTTTCCTGCGGGCATTTCAAAGCTGCCGGGGCAATGGATAGATCAGCAGAAGATGGCAGAGGGAATCGCATCTGCCAGATGGCCGGGAAGATTTGAGGTACTGGAAGATGTGCCGCCGCTTATCATTGACGGGGCACATAATCCGGATGGGGTAAAGAGTCTCATAGATTCTATAGCCCTATATTTGCGGGATTGGCCGGTGATTTTGGTTATGGGAGTTTTTGCAGATAAGGATTATACACAGATGCTGGAGATGGTATCGGCATATTCGAATACATTGATCGCGTTTAAACCCGGGAATCCAAGAGGTCTGTCATCCGACGCCCTGGCAGAGCGGGCGTCGCATTATTTTAAACAGGTGACGGCAGCAGCCAGTCAGGAAGAAGCCCTGAAGACGGCGAGAAAGCTTGGTGCGGGAAAGGCAGCCATTGTATGTTTTGGATCACTTTCCACAATGGCAGGGTGGTATCAATTAACAGGAAGGAAATCTTCAGATGGAGAATATTGACAGAATTATTCATCATCCCATTTTCAAAATGTCCATGAAAAAGATTGGTGAGTGTGAGAAGAACAGAGAATTCTGTTGCCATGGTATATCCCATAGTCTGGATGTGGCACGGATGGCGTATATTGTCAATCTGGAACAGCACCTGGGTATTTCAAAGGAAATGATCTACGGGGCAGCGCTGCTGCATGATATCGGAAGATGGCGGCAGTATGAGGAGGATATTCCCCATGAAGAGGCTGGAGCTGCCCTGGCGGCAGATATTTTGGAGGATACATCTTTTAGCAGGAATGAGATCAGGCAGATTCTCGAGGCAATAGGCAGCCACAGAGAAAAGCCATCTAAAGAAGTGGAAATTTTTTCGCATCTGCTTTATCAGGCAGATAAAAGATCAAGAGTATGCTGGCTTTGTGAAGCACAGGATGCATGCTATTGGCCGAAGGAGCAGAAAAACAGGACGATCATGGATTAACGGGAGGCATAGAATGCAGATTGGCAATAAAATATTTGATACAGCAAAGCATACGGCGATAATGGCTATTTTAAATGTGACGCCGGATTCTTTTTCAGATGGCGGCAGTTATAAAAGTATGGATGATGTCAGACATCGCGTGCAGCAGATGATCAAAGAAGGTGCAGAGATCATCGATATCGGAGGAGAATCAACGCGGCCGGGACATGTACAGATTTCAGATGATGAGGAAATTGCAAGGGTTGTGCCGGTGGTTGAATGTCTGAAAAGGGAGTTTGATATCCCGCTTTCTGTGGATACTTATAAATCAGCGGTAGCGAAAGAAGCGATTGGAGCAGGCTGTGATCTGATCAATGATATATGGGGGTTGCAGTGGGATTCGAAGATGGCAGGGCTGATCTCTGAGTCAGGTGTGGCCTGCTGCCTGATGCATAACCGCAAGGAGGCAGATTATCAGGATTTTCTTTTGGACTGCATGCAGGATATGAAGAAAATCATACAGACTGCAAAGCAGGCCGGTATAGCAGATGATAAAATCATTCTTGATCCGGGTGTTGGTTTTGGCAAGACCCTGGAACAGAATCTGTTGGTAATGAAAAATCTTGAACGTTTCAATGATTTCGGATATCCGGTGCTGCTTGGTACATCCAGAAAATCTATGATCGGCCTGACCCTTGATTTGCCGGTTGATCAGAGAGTCGAAGGAACGCTTGTCACTTCCGTGTGGGCCGTGCAGGCACATAATGGTTTTGTTCGTGTTCATGATGTGGCTGCCAATTACCGTGCCATTCGTATGGCAGAAGCCATCAGAGATGTCAGATAGGAAAGTGATGGATGCCGGGAAAATGTTCGGTAAAAATACAGCGATCCATTGTTTTTTTGTAACTGTTCAGAGCCAAGCAAAATTTCAAAAACAGGTATAAAATGCTTACATTTTTAAGTCTGTTTTTGAAATTTTATTTGGCGGATACGCCACACCGACGAAATGCGTAGCATTTTGGAGGTTAGCTCTGAACAGATACGATTTTTTAATAAATGGAAAGGGGAGACCTGATTTTGGATAAGATATGCATAAGAAGACTGGAAGTTTATGCCTATCATGGTGTTTATGAAGAAGAAAAGCGGTTGGGCCAGAAATTTTATATTACGGCAGAATTGGAATTGGATACTAGAAAAGCAGGTGTGACGGATGATCTTCAGGCATCTGTCAACTATGGTGAAGTCTGCCAGAGAATGGCAGAGTGGACAAAAAAGAACAGAAGAAAGCTGATCGAGGCAGCGGCTGAAGATCTGGCCAGATATTTGCTGCTGCAATACCCGATGGTCAGGAAAGTGACGTTAGAGCTGGAGAAACCGGGTGCGCCGGTGCCGTATGCATTTGATACGGTATTGGTTCATATTGCACGAAGCAGACACAGAGCACTTCTTGGCATCGGAAGTAATCTTGGAGATCGGCAGATGAATCTTGCGGCTGCCATTCAGCTGCTCGATACAGTGCCGGATGTAAAGGTATTGAAACGTTCGCCTTTTTATGAAACAGCACCGTATGGCTATACGGATCAGCCGGCGTTTATCAATGGATGCCTTGAAATTGAGACATTGTATACACCGGAAGAGCTTCTTGTACTGCTTCATGATATCGAACACAAGCTGGGAAGAACAAGAGAAATCCATTGGGGACCAAGAACGGTGGATCTGGATATTCTTTTTTATGATGATCTGATCCTGGATACACCGGATCTGCAGATACCGCATATTGATCTGGCCAACAGAGAATTTGTGTTAAAGCCGCTATCGGATATTGCCGGTACATTCAGACACCCGCTGCTTAATCAAACAGTCAATGAACTGCTGGCGGTATTGAAGAAAAAGAACAAATAATTACAATTGAGACAGAGGACAAACAGATGGATTTAGGCGTATTAAGAGACCATATAGATGACATTGACAAACAGATCATTCGTCTTTTTGAGGAAAGAATGGATGTGGCAGAACAGGTGGCCCGGTATAAGATCGGCTGCGGAAAACCTGTCTATGATCCGGTGAGAGAGCGCAGCAAAATTGAGAGAGCAAAGGATATGGCAACGAGCAGTTTCAACGCCCGGGGCGTGGAAACATTATTTAATCAGCTGATGGCCATTAGCCGTGTGCGGCAGTATGAACTGGTTGCAGAGGCACATCAGGACAATTTTGGCTTTGTGGAATACAGCGGGGATCATTCAGGGGCCAGGGTCGTCTTTCAGGGCGTAGAAGGGGCTTACGGCCATCAGGCGACACTTGGTTACTTTGGTAAAGATGCGGACTGCTATCATGTTAAAACCTTTGAGGATGTCATGAAGGAGGTTCATGAGGGTCGTGCGGATTATGGTGTTCTGCCGGTGGAGAATTCTTCAACAGGTATTATTACGGATGTCTATGATCTGATGCATCTTTATGACAATTACATTGTGGGTGAATATGTTGTGAAGGTGGAGCATGCGCTGCTTGGTCTTCCGGGAACAGAGATCGATCAGATCAAAACGGTTTATTCACATCCGCAGGGATTACTTCAGTGCAGCAGATTTCTTGATGAAAAGCCGGAATGGGAACAGGTCAGCCTGCAGAATACAGCGGTTAGTGCAAGAAAGGTGCTTGTGGAGCAGGATAAAACACAGGCGGCTATCGCATCACCTGCAGCAGCAGAATATTATTCACTGTCCGTGTTGAAGGAAAAGATCAGTGACAATGACAATAATTCCACGCGATTCATTATCATTCGCCACAAAAAGGAATATGTAAAGGGTGCGGACGGCATCAGCATTTCCTTTGAGCTGGCCAATGCCCATGAGACAGGAAGTCTTTATCATGCACTTGGCTTTATTATTTATAACAGTCTGAATATGACAAAGATTGAATCCAGACCGATCCAGGGGGCAAAATGGCGCTATCGTTTTTTCATTGATTTTGACGGCAATATCGGAGAAGCACCTGTTCAAGATGCCTTAAGAGGTATGGCGCAGGAAACAATTAATTTTAAGATACTTGGAAATTATATTCAGGTTGAGTAAATTAACAGGGGGGATCAGCATGTCATACAAAACGCTTGCTGCCATTAATGTGGGGTCCGGAGAGGTCAGTATGAAAATCTATGAGATTTCCAGAAAGACGGGTATCCGGGAAATAGACTACGTTCGTTACTATATCGAACTTGGCAGTGATACTTATACGAAAGGCTATATCGAATATGATCTTGTCAGAGAACTGTGTGATGTTTTGGAACGCTTTTCCATGAAAATGGAAGAATATAAAGTTGAAGATTATCTTGCTCTGGGCAGCAGTGCGCTGATCGAGGCCAGCAATTGTGAACTCATTGTAGACCAGATCCGTGTGCGGACAGGCCTTGAGGTGGGAACCATTGACAATGCCCAGCAGCGTTTCCTTTTGCTGAAATCGGTAGCCCGGGGGATGGAAAACTTTGAACAGCTGATTCGTGATGGGACAGCGATTGTGGATATGGGATCAGGAAGCCTTCAGATTACGATTTATGATGACGGCAAACTGATCTATACCCAGAATCTGAAGCTGGGGTCTCTTCGAATCAGGGAAATTCTGGCAGACTTAGAAGGGCAGACAGATAATTTCGTCAACGTCATGGAAGATTATATCGGCAATTATATCGATACATTTTCAAGACTTTTTATGCATGGGCGCAAAGTCCGGCATATTATTGCTGTCGGTGAGGAAATGGAGTCCATTGTCAAAATTATAGGCAGTGACGGCAGGAAGAGTTTTATGGAGCGACCTGCTTTTGATGCAGTATGCGATAGTGTGCTGGCAGCCGGAGAAGAAGAATTGTCTGCAAAGTTCAGCATTCCTTATGAACTGGCAACGGTTTTAAAACCGGCCATCATCGTTTACAGAAAGATCATCGAGATTTCCGGTGCGGAGAAAATATGGGCAGCAGGCTGTGATCTCTGCGATGGCATGATTGTTGATTATGCCGAAAAGCAGGAGGAGATCGAACCTGCCCATTATTTTGCGGATGATATTGTTTCTTATGCAAGAACAATTGCCAAACGTTATGACAGCAATAAAGAGCATACAGGCAATGTAGAAAAGACTGCGCTTGCAATATTTGACGGTATCAAAAAGAGGGCAGGACTGGATCCGAGGGACCGTATGTTGCTTCAGATGGCCTGTATTCTTCATGACTGCGGCAAATATGTCAATATGCTTGGGGGCACGGATTACAGCTGTGATATTGTCAGGGCCACGGAATTTGTGGGTCTTTCGGAACAGGAAAAGAGAATTGTTGCGGACACTATTAAATATAATGCCTGGAAATCTGTGCCGAAGCTTTCAGAGCTGAAGGCTCCGTTAAAGCGGATGAATTATATTCGTATGCTGAAACTGGCGGCGATTCTTCGTCTGGCTAATGGTATGGACAGAAGTCATAAACAGAAGATACGCAAGGTGACCACAACCTTTAAGGAGAAAGAATTGATCATTCGTGCGGATACGATCTATGATATAACTCTTGAGCAGAGTACGATTGAGAACAAGAGTCATTTCTTTGAGGAAATTTATGGATTTAAACCTGTATTGAGAATGAAGAGGAGGTAGGATCATGAGCCGTCGATTTGAACAGCCGGAAAATTACAGAAACCGTGAACTGAGTTGGCTGGAGTTTGATTACAGAGTACTGAGTGAAGCCAGGGACAAGAGTCTGCCGCTTTTTGAACGGCTGAAATTCCTAAGTATTACGGCCTCCAATCTGGATGAATTTTTTATGATCCGTGTGGCATCTTTAAAGGATATGGTCCATGCAGGATATACAAAACCGGATATTGCGGGCATGAAGCCTCAGGAGCAGTTAAAGCATATCGGCAAAAAGACTCATGAACTGGTGGGTGTTCAGTACAGCACGTATAATCGCTCTTTCCTGCCGGTTTTAAAACAAAATCACATGGTCATTATCGATCAGTTTGAAGATCTGAGCCCGACACAGGCGGAATTTGTCGATGAATACTTTATGAGAGATGTTTACCCTGTGCTGACGCCGATGGCAGTTGATTCATCGAGACCTTTTCCTTTAATCCGCAATAAAACACTGAATATCGGTGCGCTGATCAGAAATGAAGAGCAGGCGGGAGAGTATGATTTTGCAACAGTCCAGGTGCCGAATGTGCTGCCGAGAATTGTCATGATTCCTTCCGAAAATGAAGAGGATACGACAGTCATTCTTCTTGAGCAGATCATAGAGAAAAATATCCAGAAGTTATTTTTAAATTATGAGGTAATCTGTGCGCATCCGTACAGAATTATGCGAAATGCGGATTTGTCTATTGATGAGGAAGATGCGGCGGATCTTTTGAAAGAAATCCAGAGGCAGCTGAAAATGCGGCAATGGGGAGAGGTTATTCGTCTGGAAGTGGAAGAAAATATGGACCGGCGTCTGCTGAAGATCCTGAAAAAAGAACTGGATGTAGCGGAAGAGGCTATTTATCGGATCGGCGGTCCGCTGGATCTGACATTTCTGATGAAAATCAGTGGTTTTGAAGGCTTTGACCATTTAAGATATGACAAATATATTCCTCAGCCGGTAAAGGGCATGAATACCGAGGAAGATATTTTTACCCAGATCAGGAGAAAAGATATTCTGCTGCATCATCCCTATCAGACATTTACACCGGTTATAGAATTTGTCCGTCAGGCATCCAAAGATCCGGATGTGCTGGCAATTAAGCAGACGCTCTACCGTGTCAGCGGTAATTCTCCGATTATTGCTTCCCTCGCAGCGGCTGCAGAAAACGGCAAACAGGTAACTGTACTTGTGGAGCTGAAAGCACGTTTTGATGAGGAGAATAATATCCTTTGGGCAAAGATGCTTGAAAAGGCAGGATGCCATGTTATTTACGGTCTGAGGGGGTTAAAGACTCACAGCAAGATTACCCTTGTTGTCCGCAGGGACGAGGACGGTATCAGACGATATGTCCACCTTGGTACGGGTAATTACAACGACCAGACGGCCAAACTGTATACAGATATGGGTTTGCTTACCTGCTCAAAACCAATCGGCGAAGATGCGACTGCTGTCTTTAATATGCTGTCGGGCTATTCGGAACCGCCGTATTGGAATAAGCTGGTGGTGGCACCGATCTGGCTGAGAGACAAATTTTTAAAGCTGATTCAGCGGGAGGCGGAGCATGCCAAAGAAGGAAAGGCTTCTCGGATTATTGCGAAGATGAATTCGCTGTGTGATGCGAAGATTATTGCAGCACTTTATGAAGCTTCCTGTGCAGGTGTAGAGATAGACCTGATTATCAGAGGCATCTGCTGTCTGAAAGCCGGGATTCCGGGACTCAGCGAGAATATCCATGTGCGTTCCATCGTAGGTAATTTTCTTGAGCACAGCAGAATTTTTTATTGCTATAATGATGGCTGGGAAGATATTTATATGGGAAGTGCAGACTGGATGCCGAGAAATCTGGACAAACGTGTAGAAATCATGTTCCCTGTGGAAGACGAGGAATGCAAGAAGGCTGTCAAGCATATCCTCAGTGTTCAGCTGGCAGATAATGTAAAGGCCCATATCCTTCAACCGGATGGCAGTTATGTCAAAATTGACAAACGCGGCAAAACCCTTGTTAATTCGCAGGCATATTTTTGCAAAGAAGCAGTGGGAGAGGCAAAAGACATGGAAGAAGAAAGTCTGCAGATACGGAGAGTGTTTGAACCATTGTATCATGTGGATGAGTAGAAATTCTCTGAGGAATCTCTGTTTAGATTAACAGTTCAGATTCGCGCGAGTGCGCATCACAGTCGCGTTAGTGCCTTTTTATGTAATAGAGAATTCCTCAGAATTTCCTATTACATAAAATAATGGCGGTCACATGTGAATCACATATGCGGCCGCCATTTGAATGAGGGTGTGCTAATTATTCAATCGAAAGCATACGGTCGATCATTGTACCGTATTTTTCGTAAAATCTGAAAACATCTTCGGACTGATAGACATTACAGAAAGATTCAGACTTCAGTGTATCAAAATACTGACTGATTTCGCTGATCAGGCTTTCATTCTGTATGGTATAAAAGCTTGGTCCGCACTGGGTGGTATAATGCTCCATATTCTTCAAAAACAGTTTGCGCTTATTGTTGTAAACGGACATCTGGAAAAGATATTCGGAGTTCGGGATACATTCATCATCAATGATGAAGAAACGTATTTTGGGATTCTTCTGGACCAGTTCCAGCACATGCTGAATGTGTTCTTTGCGTTCTTCAACAGACATATGGTAGACAACATCCGCAAAATAGATGGTACCGTCGGTAATGTAACGCAGCAGGTTGGTCTTTAAAAGATAGAAATCAATTTCACCCTTTTCAAAGATTTCTTCCCAGGTGATACCAAGATGTGCCACAAGCTGTGCCATGCTTTCGTCAAACCCCTGATTTCTGGCAGCCTGAATGAGCCTTGGGTTGATTTGGGCAGGAAGAAGGAATTCGAATCCCCGGGTAACCATAATCTGAAAACTGTTGTGGGCATAAAATTCTGTTCGATAGCCATTATAAAACAGTTCTTCAGAATCTGAAGAGTGGATCATCAGGCGACTCAAGGTGAATTCAGAATTGATTTTCTGGTACAGACTGTTGACCTGTGAAATATCCGTGATAATATGAGCAATGCTGATGCGGTAATCCTTATCAAGAGCACACTGAACAGCCACGCAGTTTTTGACAATAAACAGATTCATGTAATCCATACAGCTGTTGTTATAAAAGTCAAAATTGATATCATTGTAATTGTTCAGAAAATAATACAGCTTCGGGATGTAAGAATGATCGACGCCTCTTCGCTCGGGATTAATGCCCATTTTAATATGGACAGGTGCATTGTAATGATTGGTGTGTCTGGCTTCATAGGATAGATCCGGGAGAAATCCGCAGATATCCATGGTGCATAAAATATGACATGGCTCGTTCAGGCACTTTAACATCTGAGGCAGTTCAGTGACAAAAAAATTCTTGATATCCAACTGCCACAGCAGCATGCGCGGTGCAGTCAAACCGGACATATTAGGGTTTTCGGCGGTATCCTCATAGGAACGTTTATACGCATCTTTTAATAGCTGGAAAATTGTTGACGAAATTGAACTTTCATCATACGGACCGGAAGCGTTGAATTCAGCTGCAAACAGTGTTGCGTCCTCCTGGGCAACAATTTCCCGAGCAAAAACATCAGCAAGACATTTATTGACATTAGGGGCGGCTTTAGCAGCAGGCAATTTGCCTTTGTTGCACCATTTGCTTATGTACGATGTGTCATAACCTACGATTTCGGCAAGATTTGTTAATTTAATATTGGTGAAACGGATCAGTTTCTTTAACAAAGTGCCATAGGCGTTCATTGTGCATACCTCCCTCATGGTTTTCTGATATCCAGTATAACACTTAGAAATTGAATTTTCAATCAAAATTGAATAATATTGATTCATAATTGATTGAAATGATGAAAAAAGACGAAAGAGATGTCTTGCTTGATTTCATTTCTATATACAAAAAAACGGAGTACAATAGAGTTATCTGATGAAGGTAATTGTCAGATTTTGACGCACAGTTATATCAGATCGGAAAACTGTGCAGGTGATGATTCATATTCTACCAAATCGAATCATACCCGGAATGAATAATTTTAGAATAACATAATGAGAAATCTCCTCCTTAACCCTACCACAATCTTAGAAGAAGATTGAACAGTATATTTTCTGATTTATTCACAGAAGAAACCTTCCATATTATTGCTTTATGGGCGCAATAATATGGAAGGTTTTTTTGCTGCACAGGAGATTATGTTCTATGCAGCAAAAATCATAAATTTTTACTAAAATAAATAAAAACAAATTATGAAACATCATTAAAAAATAGACGTTATGTTGACTTTTAAAAATCCTCCGTTATAATTAAAATAAATTACGGTAACTGTTGAGAGCTAACCTCCAAAATGCTACGCATTTCGTCGGTGTGGCGTATCCGCCAAATAAAATTTCAAAAACAGTCTTAAAAATGCAAGCATTTTATACCTGTTTTTTGAAATTTTGCTTGGCTCTGAACAGTTACAAATTACGAACAAATGCTGGAAGGAGGATGTGCCTGTGGATAATATGAATCATTTATTATTTGATTTTCTGGAATCACATGCCAATCTGTATGAAGGAAAGGATGCCATTGATCCGGAGCTGTATGATACGTACAAAGTAAAACGCGGGTTAAGAGATAAGAATGGAAATGGTGTTGTAGCAGGCTTGACAACGATTTCAACCATTGAAGCCTTTGACATGAAAGATGGTGAGAAGATTCCCTGCGACGGGCGTCTTTATTATAGAGGATATGATGTAAGAGAGCTTGTTTCCGGAGCAGTACGTGAGAAACGCTTCGGTTTTGAAGAAGCTGCTTATCTGCTTCTGTTCGGTTGTCTGCCGGATCAGAGAGAATTAAAGCAGTTTTGTGATGTATTGGGAAGTATGCGGACATTGCCGACAAACTTTGTCAGGGATGTTATCATGAAAGCACCAAGCAAAGATATTATGAATTCTTTGATGAAAAGTATCCTGACACTGGCATCTTATGATGACCGTGTGAATGATCTGAGCGAGGCCAATGTGCTTAGACAGTGTCTGATGCTGATCAGTGAAGTGCCGATGATGGCTGTATATGGCTATCATGCCTACAATCATTATGAGCGTGAAGAGAGTATGTATATTCACAGACCGTCACCGGAATTGTCCACGGCAGAGAATATTCTGATGATGCTCAGACCGGATAAGAAATATACGGTACTGGAAGCGAAAGTACTGGATGTGGCACTGATGCTTCATATGGAACACGGCGGCGGTAATAACTCTACATTTACGACCCATGTGGTGACTTCATCGGGATCAGATACCTATTCTGTCATGGCAGCAGCACTGGCTTCACTGAAGGGGCCGAAGCATGGCGGGGCCAATATCAAGGTTATGGAGATGATGAGTGATCTGAAGCACAATGTGAAGGACACAAAAGATGAAGATGAGATCCGGGTTTATCTTGAGAAATTGGTAGACAAACAAGCCTTTGACAGGAAGGGCCTGATTTATGGTATGGGACATGCTGTCTATTCTTTATCAGATCCGAGAGCAGTTGTATTTAAGAGCTTTGTGGAGAGTCTGGCAAAAGAGAAGGATCGGATGGATGATTATCAGCTCTACAGTACCATTGAACGCCTTGCGCCGGAAGTCATTGCAGATAAGCGTAAGATTTATAAAGGGGTTAGTGCCAATGTGGATTTCTACAGTGGTTTTGTGTACAGCATGCTGGATATTCCGGTTGAATTATATACACCAATCTTTGCCATGGCAAGAGTTGTGGGATGGAGTGCACATCGAATGGAAGAGCTGGTAAATGCAGACAAGATTATTCGTCCGGCTTATAAGAGTGTTGCCGGAAGGAAGCCATATCAGCCGATGACCAAGAGACAGGAACGTGAATTGGGCGGCGGAAATTACCACAAAATAGAAGAAAAATAAAATGTATGAGATTTAGTACAATCCCAAAAATGCATAACAAAATGAAAAAATAAAATAACTAAAACTTCTTTTAATAGGAAGAAAGACGATAACTGATTGTTAAAAAAATATCACACCTTTATGATGAAGGTGTGATATTTTTTTAGTTTGCATGCGAAATTTCTATAATAATTTCTGGCTATAATTTAATAATATACCATAATTGTTAAAAAAATAACGAAATAATAAATTGAAAATAAATAAGATCAAACGTTTTGTATGTTTTAATATTTATGGACAATAAAAAATAGAATATGTTATAATTATTGCATAAAAAGTAGGAGAAGAGGTTGCTTATGTTTGTATTGTTCTTTTTATTCTGGGTGATGCTCAATGGACGGATTACAGTTGAGATCACCATCTTTGGTCTGGTTATCTCAGCAGCGATGTACGTATTTGTATGCAAATTCACAGGCTTCAGTTTCAAAAAAGATATGCTGATTCTGAAAAAGCTGCCGTTGATCGCTGCCTATTGTCTGGTGCTGGTGAATGAAATTGTTAAGGCCAATCTGACAATGATTCATTATCTTCTTTCACCGCAGATTCTTCCGGAGCCGGCATTGGTGCGGTTCAGAACGGATCTGAAAACGCATACAGCACAGGTGCTTCTGGCGAATTCTATTACATTGACACCGGGTACGATCACAGTAGAAATGAAAGATGGAGAATATCTGATCCACTGTTATGACAAGACAATGGGGGAAGGTCTTGATTCATCTGTATTTGTTTCTATGTTAAAGAAACTGGAGGGATAGTATGGATACAGCTTTTAAATCTTTTTTTCTGATATGCATTATTATTTTAGCAGTTCTGACATTTCTTTGCCTGATCAGAACGATCAAAGGCCCTAGGCTTGTGGACCGTATCGTGGGCACGAATATGATCGGAACAATGACCATTGCGATTATTGCACTTCTTGCAGCTTATCTGAATGAGAGCAGTATTCTTGATATTTGTTTGATTTATGCCATTATGAGTTTTGTGGCAGTTATTGTATTAACGAAGATTTATATCGGCATTTATAATGAGAAGAAGAGTGCACAGCACAAAAAAGAGGAGGAGAGTCAGGATGAGTATTAGTCCGGTTCGTTTTATTATAGCGGCAATCTTGATCATGACTGGTATCTTGATCATGGTGATACAGACTTTCGGTGTATTTAGGCTGAAATATGCACTGAATCGTATGCATGCTGCGGCAATGGGAGACTCTCTCGGAATTATGATGATTATTCTGGGAATGATGGTTATCTATGGTTTTTCCTTTGCCTCCCTGAAGCTTTTGACAGTGCTGATTGTTTTCTGGTTTGCGTCGCCGGTGTGCAGTCATCTGCTCGCAAAACTTGAGGTCAGTACCAATGAACAGATTGAAGAAGAATGTGAGGTGCCTGAGGAATGACAGAGTTAAGAATTATATTGCTTGTGTTTCTGCTTGTCTGTGCTATAGCAGTCAGCTTTTCAAAGAATCTGCTGATTTCCGTAGTCATTTACATGGCCTTCAGTTTGATCATGGCGATTATATGGCTGATTCTGGAATCTCCCGATTTGGCGATTACGGAAGCGGCTGTAGGCGCGGGAGTGACAAGTATCCTTTTCTTTGTAACACTTAAAAAGATACGATCGATCAAGACGACAGCAGAGGAGGATATTGATGAGTAAGAAAAATCCCAATTATCAAAATAGTTTTGCTGACAAGTTTACAAGATGGGTAAAGGGAGATTACGATCCTATCGAAGGTCAGATGGAGATGAACGCACCGGATAAGGAAGTTTTCGGTGATGAGAGAATCCGATATGTTCATTTACATATTGTTAAGTCCAACAATTACAGTGAGCGTATGTTTGAAGAGGGACTGGCAAAGAATGTCAGACGTTTTACAGGTCTGTACAAGATATTTGGTGTGATTGTCTCTGTTTTTATTGCCTGTCTGCTGCTCTGGACGGTGAGCTTTCTGCCGAAATTCGGTGATCCGAATGCACCGGAGAACAATGAAGTGGCGACCCGATATATTGAGCAAGGACTCAGTGAAACCGGTGCTGTCAATATTGTAACAGGTATGATCCTTGATTACAGAGCGTTTGATACATTCGGCGAATCCTGCGTGCTGTTTGTGGCATCGTGTTGTGTTTTGATTCTTTTGAGAGTGGATAAGGATGAAGATCCGGAATCCAGAGCCATTGAGGATATGAATGACAGACATTATGAACCGCGAAATGATACGATTCTTCAGAAGGTTGCCGATTTCCTTGTTCCGCTGATGATCATCTTCGGTATCTATGTGGTGCTGAATGGACATATTTCACCGGGCGGCGGTTTCTCCGGAGGTGCCATTATCGGTTCCGGTCTGATCTTGTATCTGACGGCCTATGGTTTTGAAAAAACACAGCGTTTTATGAATGAGAAGGTTGTAAAAGCACTGACGGTGGGGGCACTGACATTTTATTGCTTCGCAAAAAGTTATTCATTTTATACAGGAGCCAATCATCTGCACAGCATTATCACACCGGGAACACCGGGTAATATCCTCAGTGCAGGTCTGATTGTTTACCTGAATATCTGTGTCGGCATTGTTGTTGCCTGCACGATGTACTCATTTTATACATTGTTCAGAAAGGGAGGAATTTGATATGGGCTCATTTGCCACCAATTATGAAGAAATCGTTGCGGTTCTTCTATTTGTTATCGGTATGAGTAATCTTGTTTTCCAACCGAATCTGCTCAAGAAGATTATTGGACTTGATATCATGGATGCAGCTGTCTATCTTTTTCTTGCAGCAAAGGGATATATAGAGGGCAGAACAGCACCGATTGTCGTTGATGGTATTTTGGATGCCAGTCATTATATCAACCCCGTACCGGCGGGTCTGGTGCTTACAGGTATCGTTGTATCTGTCAGTGTCAGTGCCTTGATGATGGCGTTGACGGTCTGTCTCTACAGAGAATATCATACCCTGAATATCGATGAGATTATGATGAAGCTCAGAAAGGAGGAAGACTAAATGGAATTTGTCCAGAATTTTCCGTTTTTCTGCATTATTTTGTCCATGTTCTCGGCAATTATTTCTTTTGTAATGAACGGCAGAATTGCAAAATACATTCACGTGGCCATGGTTACGGCAGTGCTGATACTTTCCCTGGCAACCCTTTCCTTTGTGGCAGGAACCGGTGAGAGCTACACCTTTATGATGGGGCATTTTCCGGCACCATGGGGCAATGAGATCCGTATTGGTGAACTGGAGGCACTGATGGCAGTCTTTTTCAGTCTGATCATGATGCTATCCGTTTTCGGCGGTATGGCACATATCGACAGAGAGGTGCAGGATTCCAAGAAGAATCTTTTCTATATTTTACTGGATCTGCTGATGGCTTCTCTGCTGGCGCTGATCTATACCAACGACCTTTTTACGGCTTATGTATTTATCGAAATCAATACAATTGCAGCCTGTGGTCTGATTATGATCAAAAAACAGGGCAGAACTTATGTATCGGCACTGAGATATATGATCATGAGTCTTGTGGGATCAGGGATGTTCCTGATCGGCCTGACATTACTTTACAGTATTACCGGACATCTCCTGATGTCTCCTGCCAAAGTAGTACTGGAACAGATTATTGCCGAGCACAGTTATCAAGTGCCGTTGATGGTCATTATCATTCTGGTAACAGTGGGACTTGGAATTAAGAGCGGTCTGTATCCTTTCCATACATGGATTCCGGATGCTTACGGTTATACAACGCCATCAGCCAGTGCGATTTTGTCATCACTTGTATCCAAAGGGTATATTTTTCTGCTGATCAAGATTTTTTACAGAGTACTTGGATTTGATTCAATTATCAGCAGTCACATGGTCAATATCCTGTTTGCATTTGGTGTCATCGGAATGATTATGGGTTCTGTGGCAGCGATCAAGGAACGCAACATTCGAAGAATGACAGCCTATTCTTCCGTTGCACAGATCGGATATATTTACATGGGTCTCGGGCTCGGTACAACCGCAGGGGTTGTTGCGGCAGTTTTCCATATTATTTCTCATGGTGTTATGAAGTCACTGCTGTTCCTGAGTATTTCCGGTCTGACAGAAGTATCCGACGGACGTTCTGATTATCTGTCCTTAAGAGGTGCAGGACTTCGCAATAAGATCGCAGGTGTGGCCTTTACAGTGGGTTCACTTTCTATGATCGGTATGCCGCTGCTGACAGGATTTATCTCCAAATATTTATTTGCATCTGCGGCGACAACAGCAGGCAATAAGATGATCACAGCATGGGTGGTGCTGGCTGTCAGTACGGTGTTGAATACCATGTACTTTATGCGTACGGTGCTGACACTATACAGACCTGTGTCTGCGGAGGTTCACAAAGAATATACGGTTGAGAAATCCAAAATAGAAAAAGCAGCAATTGTTGGATTGATCTTATTAAATATCGGACTTGGTGTGGCTTCCCAGCCTGTGATCAAAGCCATCGAAGCCGGTCTTGCAATGTTTGGCTGATAAGGAGGAAAAAATGGATATTAATAATTATTTTTTAGTTTTTCCGGTACTTCTGCCAATATTTGCAGGCGTACTGCTGATGTTTCTCAAGTTTGGGAAGAGAGAGCATATGCAGCTGTATATTCTTACAATTCTCATTGTTGATCTGGCCAGTATCGGCTGGATCGCACTTCAGCCGGAAGATACGCTGACACTGAGTCCGTTCTTTATTGCAGAGGGACTTCATGTGTTCTTTCATGTGGATATACTTTCAAAGATTTTCTCGGTGCTGACGGCTTTTGTATGGCTGATGGTTGGCATTGCATCCTTTGAATATATGGCTCATGAAAAGAATGAGCAGAGATTTTATTGTTTCTATCTGGTTGTAGGCGGTGTTTTATCGGCGCTTGCTTTTTCAGGTAATCTGCTGACGATGTATGTGTTCTATGAATTGATGACATTGACATCTATGCCGCTTGTCATGCACAATCTGAGCCATGAGGCCATCATGGCGGGTCTGAAATATCTCTTTTATTCCGTGGCAGGTGCCTTTATGGTACTTTTCGGATTCTTCCTGTTCAATGCAGAAGGAAGAGTACTGTATTTTTCACCGGGAGGCATTATCAATGAGGCTAATCCGCCGGGCATCATGCTGTTTGCGGTATTTTTGATGATTGTGGGCTTCGGCACGAAAGCAGGTATGTTCCCAATGCACGGATGGCTGCCGACAGCCCATCCGGTAGCTCCGGCTCCGGCCAGTGCAGTTTTATCCGGTGTCATTACAAAGGCCGGTGTGCTGGGCATTATCCGATCCGTTTATTATGTAGCCGGTCCGGATATGATCAAAGGCACATGGGTTCAGTATACATGGATCATCCTGTCTGTTCTGACAATCTTTATGGGCTCTATGATGGCCTATAAGGAGAAGATACTGAAGAAACGTCTGGCTTACTCGACAGTCAGTCAGGTATCTTATATTTTATTTGGCCTTTCTGTGATGCAGCCGGTGGCATTTGTAGGTGCTCTTATGCATGTGATCTTCCATTCACTGGTTAAGAATACACTCTTTGTGTCTGCTGGTGCGATTATCTGCAAAACAGGCAAAACAAAAGCACGCCAGCTTGTAGGCATCGGCAAGGAGATGCCTGTGACGATGTGGTGCTTTACTCTTGTGTCGCTGACATTGATTGGTATTCCGCCTACAAGTGCTTTTGTCAGCAAATGGTATCTGATTTCGGGTGCGCTTGATTCAGGTATCCTGGGGCTTTCATGGATCGGACCGATTGTATTGCTGATTAGTGCACTGTTAACTGCCGGTTATCTGCTGACGATCTCTATCAAGGCCTTTCTTCCGGGAGAAGATTACAACTATGCGAAACTTGTTAACCATGAACCGACATGGCGTATGCTGATGCCAATGATCGTGATGACTGCCCTGGCAGTGATCCTTGGTATCTGGCCTGGCGGTCTGATGAAAATGTTTGCAGATATCGCTGCATCAGTACTTTAAGGGAGGAGAAGAAGTATGCCATCTTATTTTATACTTGTACCGATTCTGCTGCCTGTGATCGCAGGTGTTCTGCTGCTGGTTTTCCCGATTGAGGATGCCAGAAAGAGAAATATCTGTATTGAGATTATTGTTGTCATCAATACACTGCTTGTCTTATGGCTGCTGACACACCGTCCGTCTGAAAGTTTTTATATGTTTTCGCTGGGAGCACGTCTTCCGCTGACATTAAATGTAGATGGACTGGCAATGTTCTTTGCGGGTCTGGTGGCCTGTCTCTGGCCTCTGGCTTCTTTGTATGCCTTTGAGTATATGAAGCATGAAGAACGTGTCAATACATTTATGGCGTTTTATACCATCACTTATGGTGTGACACTGGGTGTTGCCTTTGCAGGCAATATCATTACCATGTATTTGTTTTATGAATGTCTGACAATGGTCACACTGCCTCTGGTTATCCATACGATGACGAGAGAGGCCAGAAAGGCAACCAGACAGTATCTGTATTACATGATTGGCGGTACGGCCTTTGCCTTTATTGCCATTGTCTTTTATTCACTGTTCTGCAATGACATCGCCTTCGTCCTTGGCGGTAATCTGAATCTTGCAGCTATCAGCAATCATATGGATATTGCATTGCTGGTGTATGTATTCGGATTCTTCGGATTTGGTGTCAAGGCGGCCATTTTCCCATTCCATGGCTGGCTGCCGGCAGCTTCTGTAGCACCGACACCTGTAACGGCGCTGCTGCATGCGGTGGCAGTGGTTAAATCCGGTGCGTTCGCTATTATGAGACTGACGTATTATTGTTTTGGAGCAGAGACACTGCATGGAACATGGGCACAGATTGTCGTGCTGATTGCAGCACTGATCACGATTACCTATGGTTCCACACTGGGTGTCAGAGAGACACATTTCAAGAGACGACTGGCTTATTCAACGATCAGTAATCTTTCTTATATTCTTCTGGCGGTGGCCACTATGTCTCCGTTAGGATTGATTGCAGGTCTCAGTCATATGGTTGTTCATGCAATCATGAAGATCAGTGCTTTCTTCTGTGCAGGTGCCGTTATGCATCAGACAGAGAAGAATTATATCTATGAGCTGGATGGTCTTGGATTTGAGATGCCGGTAACATTTGTGGCGTTGTTTATATCCGGTCTGTCGCTGATGGGTATGCCGTTGTTTGCAGGATTTGTGAGTAAATGGAATATTGTCCATGCATTGCTGGAACATGAGTCTATGCTTGGTTATATCAGCGTGCTCGTTCTGCTTTATTCAGGCCTTATGACAGGTATTTATATGTTGACGATCATTGTCCGTGCCTGGTTCCCGCATGTGGGTTATCATAAGGATCTGGTGGAAGATTTTAAGGATCCGAACTGGCTGATGAAAGGGCCTTTGATTATCTTTTCCGTATTAACTGTCGTGATTGGCTTCTATGCACAGCCGATGCTCGATTTCATCCAAAAAATTGCTACTGGCATTTATTAACAGGAGGGACAGAAAATGATTGGTAATCCGATTTTATTATTATTAGTTGTCGGTCCCATGGCAGCAGCAGTCATAGGCTATCTGATCGGGCGGGTGAATAAATCTGCCAGGGATTATTTTGCAGACGCTGTGACAATACTGGCTTTTCTGACAATGGTGTATTTTTTCCTGACCTACAAAGAAGGGCAGCCGGTATCATTGTATGTTCCTGAGATCTGTGGGATGGGACTGTCCTTTAAACTGGACGGTTTCAGAATCATCTTTGCTTCAGTGACAGCCTTTATGTGGATGATGACCACTATTTTTTCAAAAGAATATCTTGCCCACGCAAGGAACAGAAACAGATATTACTTCTTCCTTCTGGTGACATTTGGTGCCACCATGGGCGTGTTCCTGTCAGATGATCTGTTTACAACATTTGTTTTCTTTGAAATCATGTCGCTGGCTTCCTATGTCTGCGTGATCCATGATGAGAAGAAGGAGACGATGTATGCAGGCGCTGTTTATCTTGCAGTTGCCGTAATCGGCGGTATGGTTACCCTCATGGGCCTTTTGATGCTGTACCATGCGGCGGGAACACTGCAGTTAGATGCGCTGCTTCCGGTCTGTGAAGAAATTTTCCCGGAGAATGCCAGATGGCTCTATATTGCAGGCGGCTGTATTCTCTTCGGCTTTGGTGCCAAAGCGGGTATGTATCCGCTTCATATATGGCTGCCGATGGCTCATCCGGTGGCACCGGCGCCGGCCAGTGCGTTATTGTCCGGTATTATTACCAAAACAGGTATCTTTGGTGTTATTGTAATTTCATCCCGTATCTTTTTACACAACGGATACTGGGGAATGGTCATTCTGCTGTTTGGCGTGATTACAATGATGTTAGGCGGTATTCTGGCTATTTTTTCTCTGGATCTTAAGAGAACGCTGGCATGTTCGTCCATGTCACAGCTTGGTTTTATCTTTGTGGGTATCGGTATGCAGGGACTTCTCGGGGAAGAGAATGCTCTGGCAGTCAGGGGTACCATGCTGCATATGTTTAACCATTCCAACTTAAAGCTGGTGCTTTTTATGGCAGCCGGCGTGGTTGTGATGAATCTGCATAAACTGAATCTCAATGATATCAGAGGTTTCGGACGTAAGAAGCCATTGCTGCTCTATACGTTTCTGATGGGTTCACTGGGTATCGGCGGTATCCCGCTTTTTAACGGTTATGTCAGCAAAACATTGATCCATGAGAGTATTGTGGAATATATTGAACTGCTGAAGGAAGGACACGGTGCAGCAACCTTTGCTTTTGCTTCAGGCGTGGATGCGGCGGTTCTGTTTAAGGTGATTGAATGGCTTTTCATTGTCACGGGTGCCATGACAGTGGCTTATATGACCAAATTGTTTGTTGTACTTTTTGTGGAGGAAAACAGCGATCCGGAGATCCAGAAGCAGTATGAAGCAAAGACACATTACTGCAATAAGGTGACAGCAGCTGTTCTTGCGGTGACAGCGACAATCCTGCCGATCCTCGGCGTATTTCCGACAAGAACGCTGGACAAACTGGCGGATATGGGACAGGGCTTTATGTTCGGTGTTTCACCTCATCATGCCGTTCACTATTTTTCACTGGTTAATTTAAAGGGCGGTCTTTATTCCATCGTGATCGGTGCATTGATTTATGTTGTGATCATCCGTGGATGGATGATGGTGAAGATGAAGACAGGTACAGTAATTTATATGAATCGCTGGCCGGAACGTCTTGACCTGCTGGAACTGATCTACTATCCGGTGATCATGATTATTTTGCCGAATGTGGCAGCGTTTATCTGCAGATGTATGGATTTTATGATGGACGGACTGATCCTGCTGGCAAGAAAGACAACACACCGTCAGCTCCACGGAGGCAAAAATCCGCCGAAGGGTTACAGACTTTCCTTCTGGTTGGGTGGTTTCTGCAATAAAATCGCTTTGTGGCTGAACAAGACGATTTACAAGAAACATCCGCTGAAGCGAGACTATATTCTTCGTTTTGCAGAAAAAGAGAGAGTGATCAAAGATGCCAACAAGATTATTGTGGCAAGTGTGTCATTCAGTTTACTGATGTTTGGCATCGGTATGATTATCACGGTTATCTATCTGTTTATGGCAGTATAGAGTATATACGAATATAGGAAATAAACAAAAGGTACAGTTTTTCGGGACTGTACCTTTTTTGATAGAAAATAAGCCTGATCGCAGTGTAATAAAAATCTAAGCACATATCACTATGTGCTTAAGAAGAGGAAGGTATATGAAAAAGATTTTCAGCAGACCAGATCTGATGAATTCCGGTTGTCAGATATGACCTGTTGTTATTATGCAGTATATCGGAGAAATGTAAATACTGCTATCAGCAGAGCATAAATTGCAGGTAAAGTTTTTGTGAACAAAAACAAAACATGTGTTTGAAGTACTAAATACTTCTTTCTTTTTACTGTCAAATGCGATATAATGAAAGGCATAAAATGACGGAGGAAAAGCAGATATGCCAGAGAAGGATAATCCCGGAATGGGCGAAAGAATTCAGTCGATGGTGGAAGACGCCATCAATTCCATGGACTTTGAACAGTTGAATAAGAATATCACAGGTTCTATACAGTCCGTTTTTGAAGAATTGAATATACAGCCGCCTGCGGGAACCAGATCAAAGGTCAGCAGCACTTCAAATGTGAGATATCATTACGGTACAGAGAAGAAGACCGGCGAGCGTGGGATGACCAGGTATGTGAAGAATCCGCCGGGCACAGTGACAGGGCCTCTCTGCACTGCATTAGGCGGTATGTTTACAGGCATATTTGGCATTACATCCATTGTGATGGCTGCTGTGCAGAGTGCGGTCCCTGCTGCTGTTATGCTCGGACATATTACTTTGTCCCTTACAATTCCGTTTACAGTTGCTTCAGCACTGGTATTGGCAAAGGGAATTTCCCTCAGCAGACGGGTGAGAAGATTTAGGAGATATACGAGAACGATCGGAGAGAGGACGTATTGTCAGGTGAAGGAGCTGGCATCCGCGGTGGGAAAGAGTGAGAAGGTTGTTGTGAGAGATCTCCAGAGACTGATCGAGAACCGGGCTTTTACCAATGGACATCTGGATATACAGAATACCTGTCTGATGCTTGATGATACGACTTACAGGCAGTATCTTGAGACACAGGAGGCTTACAGACAGCGAAGACTTGAGGAACAGGCGCGTCAGAGCGCAGACAAAAGCATTTTTTCATCAGAAGGCATTGAGAATCAGGATCTCATCCGGGCTATTGAAGAGGGCAATCGCTATATCGAAGCCGTCCGAAGAGCCAATGATGCGATACCGGGAGAAGAGATATCCGAGAAGCTATACAGACTGGAAACACTGATCAGGAAGATATTTGAAGTGCTGAAGCAGAAGCCGGAACAGCTGCCGAAGCTTCGCAAGTTTATGCAATATTATATGCCGACAACACTGAAACTCGTGCAGACTTATCAGGAACTGGATACGCAGCCTGCAGCAGGAGAGAATATCCAACAGTCAAAGGCGGAGATAGAGAAGACGCTGGATACCATCAATCTGGCCTATGAAAAGCTTTTAGACAGTTTTTTTGAGGATGCAGCCATGGATATCAAGTCAGATATCACAGTTCTTGAAACGATGCTGGCACAGGAAGGGTTGACAAAGAATCCATTTGATACAGAATCAGGGAGTGAGCGCAGATGAGTGAGATTAAATTAGATGAGACACCGACATTGACATTTGAACCATTTATAGAGGAAATGCAGCCGCCGGCCCGGGAACAGAAGAAACAGGTGACTGAAACTGTTCAGGCTTTTGATGACAGTATGCTCAGCGATGAAGAGAAGAAGATGGTTGAGGATTTTGCCGCGAAGATTGATATTGCCAATTCCACACAGGTGATGCAGTATGGTGCAGGTGCACAGCAGAAGGTGGCCGGTTTTTCGGAGAAGGCACTGGAGAACGTGAGAACAAAAGACCTCGGTGAAGTGGGGGATATGATCACAGGTGTTGTCACAGAATTAAAGAATTTTGATGCAGGAGAAGAAGAGAAAGGTCTCTTCGGATTTTTCAGGAAAAATGTGGATAAGCTGACAACCATGAAGACGAAGTACCAGAAGGCAGAGACGAATGTGAACCATATCGTGGAGGCTCTTGAACAGCATCAGGTTCTGTTAATGAAAGATGTTGCGACATTGGATCAGCTGTATGAACTGAATATGACCTATTACAAAGAGCTGACAATGTATATTCTTGCCGGGAAGAAGAAGTTATATCAGGTTGAGCATGTGGATATCCCTGCACTGGCAGCGAAGGCACAGGCATCAGGTCTACCTGAAGATGCACAGGCTGTCAGTGATCTGACTGCATTGGCGAATCGTTTTGAAAAGAAGCTGCATGATCTTGAACTGACGCGAACCATCGCTATGCAGATGGCACCTCAGATTCGTCTTGTGCAGAACAATGATACGATGATGTCTGACAAGATACAGTCAACCATTGTGAATACGATTCCCTTGTGGAAGAGCCAGATGGTGATCGCACTGGGAATTGCACATTCAGAGCAGGCTGCAAAGGTTCAGCGGGAAGTATCGGATTTCACCAACGAGATGCTGAAGAAGAATGCAGAGCGATTGAAGACAGCATCTGTGAATGTGGCCAGGGAATCTGAAAGAGGTATTGTGGATATAGAAACATTACAGACGACAAATGAACAGCTGATCAGTACATTGGATGAAGTGCTTCAGATCCAGAGAGACGGAAGAGCAAAGCGTCAGGCAGCTGAAGTTGAACTTCAGAAGATCGAAGGCGATTTAAAGGCAAAGCTTCTTTCAATGAGAGGTTCTGTACAGGGGTAGGAATGCTGTATGTCTGTGAAGCAGACTGAAAATCTACCCGCGGATTCGTAAATGGATCTTGAACTTCAGGTGATCAGCATAGTGTAGGGCAGGGCAGTTTTGAATATCAGAGCTGCCTTGTTCTGATAAAACAGACAGAAGATATATGAGTTAAAGGGGGCTGTTATGACAGAAGAAGGATATAAAGAGGCAGCGCAGAATGTGACAGCCTGGTATCGGAGCCATGGGCGCGATCTTCCATGGCGCCGGACGAAGGATCCATATGCCATATGGGTCAGTGAGATTATGCTGCAGCAGACGCAGGTAGAGACAGTGAAGCCTTATTATGAACGCTTTATCAATGAATTGCCGACGGCAGCGGATTTGGCCGAGGCGGAGGAGCAGCGTGTTTTTAAATTGTGGGAGGGGCTTGGATATTACAGGAGAGCTTCCCATCTGAAAGAAGCGGCCGAGACGGTTGTCAGGGATTATGCCGGCAGGTTTCCGGATACGTATGAAGAATTGCTGAAGTTAAAGGGTGTCGGCATGTACACGGCCAGTGCCATCGCAAGCATTGCATTCGGCATTCCAAAAGGTGTTGTGGACGGCAATACACTGAGAATTGTTTCGCGTTTACTGAACAGGGAGGACAATATTGCCCTTCAGAAGACAAAGAATGCTTTTGGAGAGGTAATGGATGCCATGATCCGTTATGCGGATCCTTCGGACTTTAATCAGGGAATGATGGATCTTGGAGCCATGATCTGTACACCTGCCAAACCGGTCTGTGAAGCCTGTCCCATCGCTTCATTGTGTCAGGCCAGATTGGCTGGAACAGTGGGACGTCTTCCGGTCAACAACAAGAAGATCAACAAGAGTATTTTGGAGTATATGACAGTGGTCATCAGAGAGAGTGACCGATATTTTATGATACCGAATGAAAACGGCCTGCTGCAGAATTTATACGGTTTTGCACAGTACAGCTGTGACACACCATCGGAGTTTGAGCAGCTTTTTTATGACCAATATGGTGTGAGAATACGCCTGACGGAGTATGTCAGCGATATAAAGCACGTTTTTACACACAGGGAGTGGCGGATGCATGTCTATGGCGGTGAAGTTGCCGGGGAGCGATCATTTGGGAACAGAACAGATTTTTACACCCTGGAAGAGATAGAGAAACTGCCTGTTTCAACGGCACATCTGAAGGTATTAAAGAGTTATTTGAAAGCTGTGAATTGACGACTTTTCGAAAAGGGGGAACCGGCAATGAATATTCGTGAGGAGAGAGAGGCATGGGAGCAGAGTTATCTGAGCCCATATGCGTCAAAGAGCAGTGAGACCATGGGAAGGGATCGTCAGGAAGATAAATGTGATATCCGTCCCGAGTATCAGCGTGACAGAGACCGGATTCTTCATTCGAAAGCATTCAGACGGATGAAGCACAAAACACAGGTGTTTCTGGCACCGAGAGGTGACCATTACAGAACAAGACTGACGCATACACTGGAAGTATCACAAACAGCGAGAACGATTGCAAGGGCGCTGAGGCTTAACGAAGACCTGACGGAGGCAATTGCCCTGGGCCATGATCTGGGGCATGCCCCTTTTGGACACGCCGGAGAAGCTGTATTGAATGAAATTTGTCCGGAGGGGTTCAGACATTACATACAAAGTGTCCGTGTCGTGGAAGTTCTGGAGAAGAATGGATTGGGACTGAATCTGACAAAAGAGGTCAGGGATGGGATGATGAATCATTCCACGTCGAGAATGCCAAAGACACTGGAAGGCAAAATTGTGAGACTTTCAGACAAAATTGCTTATATTAATCATGATATAGATGATGCGATTCGCGGGAAGATCATCATTGAGGAAGAATTGCCGGTGAAGTATACGGATATTCTCGGGCATGATTCCAAGGAAAGGCTCAATACGCTGATTCATGATGTAATCGACAACAGCATGAACAGGCCGGATATTCTGATGTCGGAGCATGTGGAGGATGCGATGCTTGGTATGCGTCGATATATGTTTGAACATGTATACAATAATCCGAAAGCCAAGAATCAGGAGACAAAGGCACAGAATGTGCTGAGAGAACTCTATGGGCATTATATGAAATATACAGAACAGATGCCGGAAGAATACAGAAGGCTTATTGCAGAGGGGCGCTGTTCGAAGGAACGGGCGGTGTGTGACTATTTGTCGGGAATGACAGATCAGTACACAATAGAAACCTATGAGGCACTTTATATTCCAAAGGCATGGAAGATTTACTAGAAGGATGTGACAGGGATGTATTATCCTGATGAAGTAATAGAAGAAGTCAGAAGCAGCAATAATATCGTGGATGTGATTGGCAGTTATGTACGGCTTCAGAAAAAGGGCAGTTCTTACTTTGGCCTCTGCCCGTTCCACAATGAGAAGTCGCCGTCGTTTTCCGTCAGCCCCAATAAACAAATGTATTATTGTTTTGGCTGCGGAGCCGGGGGCAATGTATTTACCTTTATTATGGAATATGAAAATCAGACGTTTCCGGAGGCTATGAAAGTACTGGCAGACAGAGCGGGAATCGCACTTCCGGAAGCGGAACTGACAGAAGAACAGAAAAGGGAAAGAAATAAACGGCAGCTGCTGTTGGAGATCAACAAAACAGCAGCCAACTATTTTTATTATCAATTGAATAATGAACAGGGACAGCAGGCCAGAGAATACCTGGAGAATAGAAAGCTGTCCAAGGAGACGCAGATCCATTTTGGACTGGGATATGCCAGCAAATACAGCAACGATCTTTATCTGTATCTGAAAAAGAAGGGATATTCGGATCAGATTCTGAAGGAGACGGGACTGCTCACTTATGATGAAAAACATGGTGCTCATGACAAGTTCTGGAATCGTGTCATGTTCCCGATCATGGATGTGAACAATAAAGTGATCGGTTTTGGCGGGCGAGTCATGGGTGACGGAACACCGAAGTATCTGAATTCACCGGAAACCATGCTTTTTGATAAGAGCAGAAATCTCTATGGGCTGAATTATGCCAGAACATCCAGAAAGTCATATATGATTATCTGTGAAGGATATATGGATGTGATCGCTATGCATCAGGCAGGTTTCACCAATGCGGTGGCTTCTCTTGGTACGGCCTTTACCATGCAGCACAGTGTTTTGCTGAAACGGTATACTCAGGAAGTCCGTCTGGCCTATGACAGTGATGGTGCAGGACAGAAAGCGGCCCTCAGAGCGATTCCGATCCTGAAATCTGCCGGTATCAATGTGCGGGTGATCCATATGAACCCCTATAAAGATCCGGATGAATTTATCAAAAATCTTGGGACAGAGGCCTTTCAGGAAAGAATTGATGCAGCGGAGAGCAGTTTTATGTTTGAAATCTCCGTATTGGAGAAAAATTATAAACAGTCGGATCCGGAAGGCAGAGCTTCTTTTATGAAAGCGATGGCAAGGAGATTGCTGCAATTTCCGCAGGAACTGGAGCGAAACATTTATATTGACGCCATTGCCGGACGTTACGGCATTGCATCGGAGGAACTGAAGCGGATGGTGAACAGTTTCGGTGCATCTATGAGCAGAGAACAGGTGGAAGAAGCTATTTATCAGCAGCAGGAGCAGGAAGAGATGCCTGTGAAGAAGCGTGCTGAGAAGGAAAACAGCGTACTGACTGCTCAAAAACTGTTTCTGACATGGCTGATTGAAGATCCGTCGCTTTATGATAAAATCAAAGATTATATTGATGAGGATGATTTTGAAGATCCGCTTTATCACAAAGCAGCAACACTTGTCTTTGAGGAATTAAAGGTAACCGGTCAGGTGACCCCTGCCAGAATATTGAATCAGTTTGAAGATGTGGAGGAACAGAAAACAGCAGCGTCGCTGTTCAATACAAAGCTCAAGACAGATGATGACCCTGCCATTCGTGAGAAGGCGTTGAATGAAACGGTGAAGCGGATCAAGAAAAACAGTCTGGAACTGAAGAGCAGAAGCGTCAGGGAGATTTCGGATCTTCAGAAAATCATCCAGGAGAAAGCAAAGCTTCAGAAGCTGTATATTTCTCTTTAATAATGGAAAACTACTAACAATATGCCCGGAGGAAAACAAATGGACGAAAATATGGCACTTTTTATGGATAAATTAAAAGAATTGGTTCCTTTTGCAAAAGAGAAGGAGCAGGAGCTGACACCGGATATGATCAGTGACTTTTTCGGTCATATGCCGCTGACAGAGGATCAGATAGAGAAGATATATGATTATCTGGAATCAAATGGTATTTTTGTGGATCGAAGCAATGATGAGCCGGATCGGAGAATGCTGGATGAGGTGGAGGAAGATATTGACCCGAATGATATTTCTGTCCCTGAGGGAATCGGAACGAATGATCCTGTCCGTATGTATCTGAAGGAGATCGGGAATATTCCGCTTCTGACACAGGAAGAGGAGATTGAACTGGCCAAAGAGATGAAGGCAGGAAGCAAGAAAGCTGCCAAAAAGATGGCAGAAGCAAATCTTCGTCTTGTTGTCAGCATAGCCAAGCGTTATGTGGGACGCGGCATGCAGTTTCTGGATTTGATCCAGGAGGGCAATGTCGGACTGATCAAAGCAGTTGAGAAGTATGATTATACCAAGGGTTACAAATTCAGTACCTATGCTACATGGTGGATACGCCAGGCAATTACCCGTTCTATTGCAGATCAGGCAAGAACCATCCGTATTCCTGTACACATGGTTGAGACGATGAATAAGATTACGAAGGCACAGCGTTCACTGACACAGGAACTTGGCAGAGATCCTTCAGTGGAAGAAATTGCGGAGAATGTGCATATGGACGCCGGCAGGGTGCGTGAAATCCTGAAACTGGCTCAGGAAACAGTCTCACTGGAGACACCGGTGGGAAGTGAAGAGGAGAGTCATCTGGCAGATTTTATTGAGGATGAGCATACACCGCTGCCTTCTGATGAAGCTGCATTCGGACAGCTCAAAGATGATATCAGAAGTGTCCTGGACAAATTAAATGAGCGTGAACAGAAGGTTCTCAGGATGCGTTTTGGCTTGGATGACGGCCATGAGCATACCCTTGAGGAAGTGGGTCAGGAACTCAATGTTACTCGTGAACGTATCAGACAGATTGAGGCTAAAGCGCTGCGCAAGCTGCGCCAGTCCGGCAAATCGGCGGGCCTTGAAGGTTATCTGAATCAGTAAGCGGAGGAAATATATGCAGTTATCAATACGAATGCAGGCGGTGGCCGATATGGTGACTCCCGGAGGAAAAGTGGCGGATGTCGGTACGGATCACGGATATGTACCGATTTATCTGATTGAACAGAACAAAGCCTTTCACGCCATCGCCATGGATGTGAGAAAAGGGCCGTTGGCAAGAGCGGGAGAGAATATTGTCCGGTTTGGCTGCAGCGGCCGGATAGAGACGCGTCTCTCAGATGGTTTGGAGAGACTTGAACCAAATGAGGCGGATACAGTGATCATTGCAGGAATGGGGGGCTTGCTTACTGTTCGTATTCTGGAAGCGGGACTGGAAGTGCTGAAGACGGTCAAAGAGTGTGTTCTGCAGCCGCAGTCCGATCTGGACAAAGTCCGTCAGTTCCTGCATCAGCATCATTTCTGCATTGTACAGGAAAAAATGTTGATTGACGAGGGAAAGTACTATACGGTTATGCGTGTAGTTCATGGAGAAGAATCGCCTTATACAGAGGCGGAGGATTTATATGGCAGACACCTGATCGATGATAAGAGCCCGGTATTGGCAAAATATCTTGCAGGGCAGAAGAATGTCAAAGAAAAACTACTTGAAGCACTTTACAGCAAAGATTCCGAGAAGAGCCTCAAGCGGCAGCAGGAGCTTTTACATGAGCTGCAGATGATAAATGATACAATAGCAAGGATGGTGGATGAGAATGCAGAGCAAAGAGCTGATTGAGAAATTAGAAAGACTGGCACCGCCTGAATATGCGGAGAGCTGGGATAATCCGGGACTTCTTGTGGGCAGTGCAAAACGTGAAGTCCATAAGGTATACATAGCACTGGATGCGGATGGAGAGGCTGTTGACCGGGCTGTCAGATGCGGCTGTGATATGATTCTGACACATCATCCGCTTCTGTTTTCTGCCGTCAAATCTATCAGGGATGAGGATTTTATCGGTCATCGCCTGATGATGATGATTGAGAACAGAATCAATTATTTTGCCATGCATACGAATTTTGATACAGCAGTGATGGCAGATCTGGCAGCAGACAGACTGAAACTGCAAAATAAGCAGCCGCTTGCCATGGTCAGAGAAACAGAAAGCGGATTAAAGGGCATTGGCTCAACCGGTGATCTGACAGAGGAGATGACATTGGCCGATCTGGCCATCTTTGTCAGAAAAGCATTTAATCTGCCTCAGGTGAGATGTTACGGAAAACCTGATACAAAGATCCGACGGGTATCTATGTGTCCGGGATCCGGCAAAGGGATGGACGGAGATGTATTAGAAGCCGGCGGCCAGGTCTTTATTACAGGCGATGTGGATCATCATTATGGTATCGATTGTGTAGAAAAAGGAATTTGTGTGATCGATGCGGGGCATCATGGACTGGAACATATTTTTGTGCCCTTTATGGAGCAGTGGATGCAGGAAAACTGTCCGGAAATTGAGACAGTGACAGATGGCAACCAGTCACCTTTTTTTGTTGTATAAATGACCGGAGGACGTTGCCATCCTGAACAAAGGAAAACACACAGAATTTTGACAGTGGGGGGATGCAAATATGCCAAAAATTCATTTAAAAGTGAGAGAAAAAATTTTTGAATATGAAGCCGGACTGACACTGGAAACAATCAGCAGGGATTTTCAGAAGGCTTATCCGCATGATATTATTCTAGCCCGGGTAGACGGTAAGCTGGCTGAATTGATGAAGACAATTGATGAGGATGTATCAGTGGAGTTTATTACAACCGGAGAGATCATCGGCAATGAAGCTTATCGACGAACGGCCAGTATGATGATGCTGAAAGCTTTCCAGGACGTGATGGGTAGAGAAAATTTTGAACGTCTGACGGTTCAGTATTCTCTGGACAGAGGATACTACTGCGAATTAATATCGGATACGTCACTGACAAAGGAGCTTTTGGATCGTGTGAAGCTGCGTATGCAGGAAATTCAAAAAGAAAATATACCGATTATCAAAAAATCAATGCCGAAAAGAGAGGCCATTGAAATCTTCCGGGAACATAAAATGTACGATAAAGTCAATCTGTTCCATTATCGGCGCAGTTCCAGGATCAACGTTTATACTCTGGAAGATACCGTTGACTACTTTTACGGCTATATGGCACCAAATACCTCTTATGTCCGATATTTTGATTTATACTTGTATGACGATGGATTTGTACTGCAGATGCCGGAACCGGCATCACCGGAGACAGTGGATGCCTTTGAACCGCCGGAAAAACTGTTCAATGTGCTGAAACAGTCCGCCAGATGGGGGGAACTTCTTGGTGTGCGTACTGTGGCAGATATCAACAATGCCCTGGCAGACGGCAGCTTTTCAGAATTGATGCTTGTACAGGAAGCACTGCAGGAAAAGAAAATTGCGGAGATCGCGGAGAGTATCATTGAAAGCGGCAAGAGGATCATCTTGATCGCCGGTCCTTCTTCATCAGGTAAAACGACTTTTTCACATCGTTTATCCATTCAGCTGCGGGCTCATGGACTGAAACCACACCCGATTCCTGTAGATAATTATTTTGTAAATCGGGAAGATACACCTCTTGATGAGTACGGAAAACCGAATTTTGAATGTCTTGAGGCACTGGATATCAAAGAACTGAATAAAGATCTGCATGGGCTTCTGGCGGGTGAAGAAGTAGAGCTGCCTGTTTTTAATTTTGTCACAGGCAAACGTGAAATGAGCGGCGAGAAGATGAAGATCGGCGATCGGGATGTGCTTGTAATAGAAGGTATTCATTCATTGAATGATGCCATGACCTATTCTATTGATCAGAGCAATAAGTTTAAGATTTATATCAGTGCGCTGACTCAGCTGAATATTGACGAACATAACCGTATACCGACAACAGATGCAAGACTTCTTCGAAGAATTGTCAGGGATGCAGCCAAACGCGGTACCAATGCGGCAAAGACGATTTCCATGTGGCAGTCTGTCCGTCGCGGAGAGGAGGAGAATATCTTCCCTTATCAGGAAAACTGCGATGTGATGTTTAATTCTGTGCTGATTTATGAACTGGCGATTCTGAAGCAGTATGCAGAACCGCTGCTGTTTTCTGTCAGAGAGGATCAGCCGGAATATGAGACAGCCAAATATCTCATCAAGTTCCTGGGATATTTCCTTGGTGCGAGCAGTGAGAATGTGCCGAACAACTCTATTCTCAGAGAGTTTATCGGCGGCAGCTGTTTTAACGTCGGATAAAAGTGTTTACTTTTGAAAATGAATATGATATGATAGGGAACGTAAGTCTGTCGGATAATCGCGGCTGCAAGCGTCGAAAGACCGCAGGTGAGGAAAGTCCGAGCTTCTTAGGGCAGAGTGCCGGATAACGTCCGGTGGAGGCAACTCCAAGGCCAGTGCAACAGAAATAAACCGCCTGCTTCGTCAGGTAAGGGTGGAAAGGCGAGGTAAGAGCTCACCGCTTCTCTGGTAACAGAGGAGGCTCTGTAAACCCCACTCGGAAGCAAGACCGCATATAAAACGATACGTCGGCCCGGCGTGTTTTAGGGTAGGTCGCTCGATCCTGCTGGCAACAGCAGGGCTAGATAGATGATTATCGTATCCGGTTTCCGGATTCACATAACTCGGCTTATAGACAGGCTTACAATGCAATGATTTTCAGAAGGGAGCTGTCGCTTTAACTAAGAGATTAGTGAAGCGTCAGCCCTTTTTGTTGTCGGCCTTTTTTTCTTTCAGAGTATGTTAAGGTTTTTGTAAGGACTTAAAAGGCGGGGCTGTGCTAGAATAAAAACAGATGAGAGAATCGTTAAGAACGGAGGAAAGATAAATGGCTGAACAGATTGAAATTCTGGTAGTAGATGACGACAAAGAGATTGCGAATCTTGTAGAGATATATCTGTCAAGCACCGGATATATTATCTATAAAGCATATAATGCCATGGATGGATTGGCACTATTGCAGAAGCATGATATTAAACTGGCAATTATCGATGTGATGATGCCGAAGATCGACGGCATTGAGATGTGCCGGAGAATCCGGGAATGCAGAAATATTCCGATTATCATACTGAGTGCTAAATCAGCAGATGTGGATAAGATTCTCGGGTTAAGTGTAGGGGCGGATGATTATATGATCAAACCGTTTAATCCGATGGAACTTCTGGCGAGAGTGAAGTCTCAGCTTAGAAGATATTTGGAATTGAATCCGGGGGTGTTGGCAGATAGCAATACAATCGAAGTACAGGATGTGGTTATTGATACGAAGAAACACCGGGTAACGGTGGATGGCAGGGATGTGGTACTGACACCTATTGAGTTCAGTATTCTGCAGCTTTTGGCCAGTCATCCCGGCCGCGTATTCAGTACAGATGAGATTTATGAGAATGTCTGGAATGAGAAGCTTTATGAGGCCAACAATACAGTTATGGTACATATGCGGAGATTGCGGGAAAAGGTTGAGAAGAGTCCGAGATCACCGCAGCTGATCAAAACAGTCTGGGGAGTGGGATACAAGATTGAAGGTTAAATTTACAGAAAGTTTCAGAATGCGTGTCATGATGTATACATGCATCAGCCTGCTGGCGGCGGTACTGACGGATCTGGCCGTATTGTTTTTGTGTATCCGTTCGCGCATACTGGTCAGTGATTATGGCCTGAATAATATGAATATTCATGCAGGCAATAATAACTATGTGCTTAACAACAGTCGTATCCAGGCATCCACTAAAAGTATGCTGAGTGAATCGAATATTTTTTACAGAATTTTTGGGGTAGGTATCAAAGTACAGCTGATTATCATCTTGTTCATCCTTGCTCTTGTTGTCTTTTTGCTGGTCTTTTTTGCACTGACTCACCAGGTAACGGGTTATATTACAACTATTCTCCAGGGAGCCTGTAAAATGGCAGACGGGGATTTTTCCCACAGAATTAAAATGGCAGACGGGGATTTTTCCCACAGAATTGATGTCCGGTATCAGGATGAATTTTCCTGCATTGCCGATAGTATCAATCGGATGGCAGATACGGTTGAGACGATGAAGAAGAAAGAGGAAGAGGCCGAGGAGACAAAGAATGAGCTGATTACCAATGTGGCACATGATCTTCGTACGCCGCTGACATCTATTATCGGCTATATTGACATTGTCAATAATATGCCGGATCTGACGGAAGCGCAGCGTTCAGAGTATCTGAAGATTACATGGGAGAAAGCCAGAAAGCTTGAGAAACTGATCAATGAACTGTTCAGTTTTACAAAGATCAGCTATGGCGGTATGCCCATGCATATGGAGAAGATCGACCTGATCAAGCTGCTTGAGCAGGAGGTAGATGAACTCTATCCGACATTCAAAGACAACGAGTTGGAGTGTGTACTGGAGACGGATACGGACAGCTGCATGGTTATGGCAGACGGAGAACAGCTGGTGAGAGTATTTGATAACCTTCTCGGGAATGCAGTCAAATACGGCAGATACGGCAAGATGATCAGAGTGCGCACCGTGACAGAGCAAAGTCAGATCCGAATTCAGGTTGTCAATTATGGCAGTGTGATACCGGCGGAGAATCTTCCGTTTCTGTTTGAAAAGTTCTACAAAATAGACACATCCAGACAACCCTCCAGTGAGGGAATAGGGCTGGGACTGGCTATTGCAAAAAGCATTGTTGAAAGTCACGGCGGCAGTATTTCTGTGAAGAGTTCCTTTGACGGGACTGTTTTTGAAGTTATTCTTCCGACAGCGGAAAAGGCTCAGAATGAGGTGGCATAATGACAAAACAATTAAAAAGACTGATCTGGCTGGCTGCATTGTTTATGATTCTTATTCCTGCTGTTTATGTTTTGGCAGATGAGACTGAGGCGGATCATGACAGATTTACTGTCAGCTGCTCTGAAGTGGAAAATGATATTATTCCGGAAGACAATACATGGGCATGCAGCGTCAGAATGCAGATAACAAACAATGGAGAAGATTTTGACGGTACCATCAAAATACTTGCGTTTGAGGGCAGTGAAACGGATGCTGTGAATGCCATCGGGAAAACCCTTGAGTTTAAAAGCGGAGAGACAAAGCCAATTTATTTTAAAGTTCCAAATGTTTCCTATGACGGTACACCGTATAGAATTCCGCTGCGTGTAGATTTCCTTGATGAAGATGGTAAACTGCTTTGTCGGACAATGACAGATTTTCAGGCGGCGTCGGATGATAACTATACAGTTGCTGCAGGCATTTATACCGATGATACCCGGAAAATGACGGTGATCGATCAGTCGAAGATCAAATATGAGACGGCCTCTATCAGTGGTGATGTGACCATGAAGTCCCGCAGGATGACAGAAGAGGAATTGGACAATATCCAGGAAATGAATGTGAACCTTCTGATATTGGACAAAGCACTTTCTAAGAGTGAGTGGGAATATATTTCAAAATGGGTGATGTACGGCGGTCATGTGATGGCGGAACAGAGCGTTTATGACCGTTTGATCGCAAAGACACTGAATGACGAGAATATGACAGATTGGGGAAAAGGCAGGATTCTTGTGTATACATCGGAGGAATGGAGCGGTACATTTTTTTTGAAAGCTGTCAGAAATATATTTGGCGATGAGGGCTTTAACGCACTGTTTGGCGGTGATTATACCGATAATTATTGGAATGTAACGTCTATGCTCAATTATGATACTGGCAGTGAACTGCCATCTGTATCTGTTTATGTGTTCTGTCTGCTGATTTATATTTTATGTATGGGTCCGGCTGTCTATCTGTTCCTTAAGAAAAAAGATAAGAGAGAGTATATGTGGCTGGTTATACCATGTACAGCAATTTTATTTTCGGTGATTATCTATATGGCAGGAAATTCAACCCGCTATACAGAACCTTTTATACGCTATTATTCCTCAGTGGATCTCACGGATGAGGCGACGGTAGAGAATACCAAAATACTGCTGACAAGTCCGGATAAGGAAAGGTCGGTGATGAGTATTGAAGGAGATTGCCGCATGGTGCTGCTCAGTGATGAATATTATCTGCCGCTTCAGACGGGAATGAAGGAAAGATTTCAACGTATGAAGACAAAACTGGGTGAAGCAGAATACAATACGGCCATGTCTGTTTCTGATACAAGAACGGACGTGCTTGTCAGGGGCAGAAGTGCTTTCGACAAAAATTATTTTTCAAATTCAAGAATATTGAAGACGGAAGGCAGTATCAGTGCTGATATGTTCTACTACAAAGGTGCATTGTCGGGAACCGTAACCAACACAACAAAATGGAATCTTCATAATGCCTTTGTCATCCATAAAGGATTGATTTTTATGATCGGTGATCTGGCGGCCGGTGAGACAAAGACACTGGATCAGCTGCAGAATGTACAGTTACTGAAAAGCCGCAGTGTCAAGTTAGATACATGGCAGATGGACAATCCGGGCAATACAGCTGCAGTTTCCTCGGTAATGAGCGGCATGATGGATAACCTGTCTTCTAATATTTCACGGGAAGAAGATATGGTGGGCGGTTTTACCATGGATTATGATATCGGTGTACAGGATAACGACCAGATTTCTTCCGTTTGCGGTCTGGCATTGATCAAATCCGGAATTGAAGTGGCAGACAGTGGAAAGGGATGGTCGTCCCAGGTTATGCTTGAACCGCAAGAGGCGGAGAATGAAGAAGAACTCTATAATTTTGATCCCTTCAGTTATCTCATTTACGGTTCGGATACATTGAATGCCAGATATATTGTCGGCGATGTAACGGGAATGCTTTACATGAAGTGGCTGAACAAAGATGATTTGATGAATGTGGCTTTTTATAATCTGTCCACCGGTGTGTATGATATAGTGATGGAAGACAGTGACATGATGACGTCAGAGCAGCTGAAGGACTATATCTCAAAGGATAATGTCATTAAAGTGCGTGTTCAGCTTGAGAATATGGATGAGGATCATTATATGCCTGTATTTACCCTGTCAGGAGGTGAAAAGAATGATTGAGATCAAACATCTTTACAAAGCTTTTGACAATCATATGGTGCTCAGAAATCTGAATATGAAGATCAATGATGGTGCCATCTATGGTTTTGTTGGTCCAAATGGAGCAGGCAAGACAACGACAATGCGGATTATCGCCGGACTGCTGAAAGCTGACAGCGGACAGATCCTTATAGATGGCATGGATATTGGCAGCAGACACAAAGAGATGATCGGGTATATGCCGGATTTCTTTGGTGTTTATGATAAACTCAAGGTGAAAGAGTATATGGCTTTTTTTGCATCCATTTATAGTCTTGACCGGGAAAAAACACAAGAAAAAACAGAGCAGTTGCTGTCACTGGTAAAATTAAC
This sequence comes from Pseudocoprococcus catus, assembly GCF_019734885.1. Taxonomy (GTDB): domain Bacteria; phylum Bacillota; class Clostridia; order Lachnospirales; family Lachnospiraceae; genus Coprococcus_A; species Coprococcus_A catus. The sequence goes on from NZ_JAAXCM010000020.1 coordinate 219,682, forward strand.
AGAAAAGAAAGAGGCCTATGTGGACAGCCTTTCCAGAGGTATGAAGCAAAGGCTGTGTCTGGCAAGATGCATGATCCATGATCCGAAGCTGCTGATTCTTGATGAACCGGCTTCTGGTCTGGATCCAAGAGCCAGATATGAGTTTAAGGAAATTATCAGGCAGCTGCGAAAACAGGGAAGAACGGTTATGATCAGTTCACACATCCTTTCAGAACTTTCGGAAATGTGTACGGATATTTGTATTATTGATGAAGGAAGAGCTGTTATGGATGGCAGTGTGGAAGAAATTGAATATCATATGATTACGGCTTCTCCCCTGGTTATTCATACTGCAGGCAGGCAAGAGGATGCCATCGCCCTGATCAGAAAGAACGAGATGGTCGAAACGCTGTCTTATAATGAGAATGAGATACGGGCGGTATTTAAAGGCGGTCGTGAAGATGAGGTCATGTTGCTTCATGAGCTGGTAGCAGAGGGTATTCCGGTCTGTTCTTTCGGGAGAGACAAAAGCGGCCTGGAAACATTGTTTATGCGTATTACAGATCCGGAGGTGAAAGAGCATGCATATGAATCCGGTCTATAAAAATGAACTGAAGATGTCAGCCAGATCCATGCAGATACCTGTTCTGGCAGTGATCTTTAACAGCATATTATCCGTTGTGACTTTGAGCGTTCTGTATTCTATTCGGCAGGGATATATCAGAAATGGATCAGAACCCTATTCTTCCATGATGCTTCTTTATGTGGTGGTCCTGACAATAGAGGTTGTCCTGCTGTGTCTGTTTGTACCCTCGGCGGCAGGAGGAAGTATAGCAGGAGAAAGGGAAAGGCAGACACTGGATATTCTGCTGTCATCGAGAATGTCAGTGGGGGAAATCGTCATGGGAAAACTGCTGTCCTGCATCAGTACGGCTGTTTTGCTGGTGTTTACAAGTGTTCCGATTCTGGCTGTTACTTCCATGTATGGCGGTATGCAGCTGAGCGTGCTTTATCAGTCTGCGGCCTATGTAGGATTTTTTATTTTATTTATCGGCAGTATCGGAGTTTTTTGTTCATGCCGCTTTAAGAAAACAACTTATGCCTCCATATCAGCCTATGGCGTGATCATTGCGTTGACAATAGGCACGGGACTGCTGGTTGTTCTGCTGAATATGGCTGTCGGCGGTTTTTACGGCAATTATTTTATAACATCTTCAACAAGTGAACTTTCTTATGCCTACAGCAGTATGGTGGATACTGCCTCCAGTGCTTCTGCGTCACATCCGGTTGCCGGTATCATTTATCTGTGGCTTCTGAATCCGGCAGTTACCTATGTATTGATTGTTTTTCATCAAATTGGAGAGATGAGTCTGGTAGAGAACTTTCTGCATGAGCTGGGGGCAGCTGATGTTGTCGTCAGTCACTGGCTGTTTATCAGTTTGATTTTCCAGGCAATTTTTATTATAGTGATGATTGTTCTGGCGACAAAATATCTGAATCCGCAGAATGAGCGTTTTAAGACAGGCACAAAAATCTTAAAAAAGCATAAAACAAAATAAAATCTGTTGCATAACCTGAAGGAATCGTGTATAACAGATGAGAGATGCGTGAGGGCATTGGTTCGATCTTGAGATAAAGGAGTTTGGGTTATGACACAGGAGAGCTGGTTTCGAAGGATATGGGGGCTGATCACACCGGAGTTGATTTATCTGGCTATATGCTACTTGATTGATATTGCAGCAGCGGGATACTGGGCTTTTTCCATGGCCGGAGATTATTCTCAGAGCAATATGGATGCTTTTGTGACGGCGTTGTCGGATAAACTGATTAAATATGCGATGGTTCTGCAGTCGGCAGCGGCGTTTTTCAGTATTCTGATCCTGCTTCGGATGTACTTTAAAGACTACAAGAAGCGGCGTTTTGTATTTGACAGAAAGGGTACGGCGCCGGGATGGTGGCTGATACTGATCCCCATCGGGGTATTTGTTTCGCTGGCAGGTAATCTGCTGATCAATGTTTCGGATTTGGCGGCTATGTCAGAAGGCTTTGAACAGTCACAGCAGATGTTGTTTTCCGGGCCGTTGGCTGCACAGATCATTGGCATAGGTGTTATTATTCCTATTTGCGAGGAACTAATCTACAGGGGACTGATCTTTATGCGTCTTCGCCAGTACTGCAACGTGAACCTGGCTATCGGTATTTCAGCCCTTCTGTTTGCTGCTTTTCACGGCAATATTGTTCAGGGAATCTATGCTTTTGTCACAGGGATACTGTTTGCTTATGTTTATGAGAAGTATGGTTCGCTGAAGGCACCGATGATTGTACATATTTCTGCCAATTTGCTGTCTCTTGGGCTTGCGTGTCTGAATTATACTTTTGAAAGCAGGATGAAAGTATTGGTGGTCGGCGTTATTGCAGCAGTAATCTGTCTGGCATTTGTCTGGGTGATGGACAGACATGTGTCTGCAAAGCGGATTTATTTGAACCAGGCAGAAGCATCAGAAGCTTAATTTGAGAAGAGCTAGAAGAAATATTTGAGAAGGCGGAAAATTTCGACGGACAAACTCGAAATTTTCCGCCTTTTGTTTTTTAGCGCAGAAAACTTTGTCAATGAATGATAATTGCCGTATATTTTTGGATATGCTATACTTTTTATGTCATCAGGGATTCGAACATTTTGAAAAGGGCATTGACTTTTCAAACGGGATAGTGTAATATAAACATTAGTTCGAAGAACGAATGTTCACAAAACATATGAACGATAATTTTATCATATACAAGAATGAAGCAGAGTCATGAAGGCCAGTTGGCTGCCACAGAATAAAGGAGATTTGGAATGGATAACAGTGAAAAGTTGAAAGCTTTGGATGCGGCGATTTCGAAGATTGAGAAGGATTTCGGCAAGGGTGCCATTATGAAGCTTGGTGATAAGAGCAAGAACATGGATGTTGAGACAATTCCGACAGGCTCCTTGAGTCTGGATCTTGCCCTGGGGCTTGGAGGACTTCCGAAGGGACGTGTTGTGGAGATTTACGGACCAGAATCTTCAGGTAAGACAACCGTTACATTACATATGGTTGCAGAAGTGCAGAAGCGGGGCGGCATCGCGGGCTTTATTGATGCAGAGCATGCCCTGGATCCGGCTTATGCACGCAGAATCGGCGTAGACATTGATAATCTGTACATTTCTCAGCCGGATAATGGTGAACAGGCACTGGAGATTACAGAGATGATGGTTCGTTCCGGTGCGGTAGACATTATTGTTGTGGACTCGGTTGCAGCCCTTGTTCCGAAGGCTGAGATCGATGGTGATATGGGTGATTCCCATGTGGGCCTTCAGGCGAGATTGATGTCACAGGCTCTTAGAAAGCTGACAGCTATCATCAGCAAGTCTAATTGTATTGTTATCTTTATCAATCAGCTGCGTGAGAAGGTCGGCGTTATGTTCGGAAGTCCGGAGACAACGACAGGTGGTCGTGCCCTGAAGTTCTATTCATCTATTCGAATGGATATCCGCCGTATTGAGGCAATTAAGCAGGGTGGTGAGATTGTCGGCAACCGTACACGTGTGAAGGTTGTGAAGAACAAGGTGGCACCTCCGTTCAAGGAAGCAGAATTTGATATCATGTTTGGCAAGGGAATCTCCAGAGAAGGTGATATTCTTGATCTTGCAGCCAATACCGGTATTGTCAACAAGAGTGGTGCATGGTATTCCTACAATGATGCGAAGATTGGTCAGGGACGTGAGAATACAAAGACTTATTTCCGTGAACATCCGGAGATTATGGAAGAAGTAGAACATAAGGTTCGTGTCCATTTTGGTTTGGAGACGGATGGCAGCGATGAGAATTCAGGCAGTCAGAGAGCAGACAGTGTGAAAGCTGATTCTGATGTGACAGCTTCAGAGACAATGATGGAGAATGAATAAGAATAATGACAGTTACAGCAATTGAGTCTGTGACGCGACATAAGATGCGGGTTTCCCTGGACGGGGAACCTGCATTTGTGTTCACAGACAGGGAGATCAGAGAGTGGAATCTGACAGAAGAGATGGAATTTGATAGAGCAGAAGAAGAGGCACTGGTTCAGTATGTCTGCCGCGAGGCAGCCAGAACAGCGATGAATCTTCTGGTGAAGAGGGATTATGCTCAGGCAGAATTATATCGAAAGTTGAGAGAAAGAGGATATAGTGAATATTTTGCACGGCAGGGAATAGCGTATGTATCCTCGTATCATTATCTGGATGATGAACGTTATGCAAGACAGATGATCGGAAGATACAAGGGCACAGCGAGTCGGAAGATGATGATGAACAAGATGAAGCAGAAGGGGCTTTCAGATGATGTCATCCGTGAGGTGATGGAAGCATCCGAATGGACAGATGAGATGGGAATTACCAGAGAGCTTCACAGACGTTTTTCATCGGCAGAGCAGATTGAAGAAATGGCAGATAAAGAGCGTCAGAAGCTGATCCAGTCACTGATGCGCAAGGGTTATGGTTATGGTGATATCACGCATGTGATGCGGTATTTTGAGGAAATAGACCAGGAAAGAGTATAGGACTGGGATTTTTTTCATGGGATTGATTTTTATAAAAATGATGTCAGGTGAGAGTGCACAAAATTATGATTAACCCAAAATAAATCGTCACAAAATTTTGACAATTCAAGGGGTTTTATGCATAGGATACTTGACATAAGTTCAAAAAAAGTATAAAATTTAAGTGTTGTATTCTAATACAATGAAATTAAATAAGGAGGTGCTCCTGTGCCAGTAATAGCTATTATTGTGCTTGTTCTTGGCATTCTCCTCATTTTAGCTGGACTTTATCTGATCAAAAGCAATAAAGATAAAGCTGAGAAGATTGGCAATGCAGAAGAAAAGGCCCGTAACATTATTGATGAGGCTTTGAAAGCTGCAGAGACCAAGAAAAGAGAAGGTTTGTTGGAACTTAAGGAAGAGACTTTAAGAAATAAAAACGAACTGGAGAGAGAGAGTAAGGAACGTCGCGCAGAACTGCAGAAGTTCGAGAAGCGTGTTCTTGCTAAGGAAGAAGCACTTGACAGAAAGGGAGACTCACTTGAGAAGCGCGAGAGTCAGCTGGCTTCCAGAGAAGATAAGCTGAACAAACGTCAGGCTGAAGTGGATGCCCTGAGTGAAAAGAGAGTACAGGAACTTGAACGAATCTCAGGATTGACCTCCGAACAGGCAAAAGATTATCTTCTGAAGACTGTGGAAGATGAAGTGAAACATGAAACAGCAATGTTAGTGAAGGAACTTGAAACCAGGGCAAAGGAAGAGGCAGGCAAGAAAGCCAAGGAATATGTGGTAACAGCGATTCAGAAATGTGCTGCTGACCATGTAGCAGAGACAACAATCTCTGTTGTACCGCTTCCGAATGACGAGATGAAAGGTCGTATTATCGGTCGTGAAGGCCGGAATATCCGTACACTTGAGACGATGACAGGTGTTGATCTTATTATTGATGATACACCGGAAGCAGTTATCCTTTCGAGCTTTGACCCGATCCGCCGTGAGGTTGCCCGAATTGCCCTTGAGAAATTAATTGTCGATGGACGTATCCATCCGGCCAGAATCGAAGAGATGGTAGAGAAGGCTCAGAAGGAAGTCGAGACAATGATTCGCGAGGAAGGTGAAGCTGCTACACTGGAAGTCGGTGTACATGGTATTCATCCGGAACTTGTACGTCTCCTGGGTAAGATGAAGTTCAGAACAAGCTATGGTCAGAATGCTTTGAAGCATTCTATTGAAGTGGCTCAGTTATCAGGATTACTGGCAGCTGAGATCGGCGTTGATGTTCGTATGGCGAAACGTGCGGGATTATTGCATGATATAGGCAAGTCTGTTGACCATGAGATGGAGGGATCTCATATCCAGATTGGCGTTGATTTATGTAAGAAGTACAAAGAGTCACCGATTGTTATTAATGCTGTTGAATCACATCATGGTGATGTAGAACCGACATCGTTGATTGCATGTATTGTACAGGCTGCAGATACAATTTCAGCTGCAAGACCTGGTGCAAGACGTGAAACACTTGAAACCTACACAAACAGATTGAATCAATTAGAAGATATTACCAACAGCTTTAAGGGTGTTGAGAAATCTTTTGCAATTCAGGCAGGTAGAGAGATTCGTGTAATGGTAGTTCCAGAGCAGGTAAGTGATGCAGATATGATCTTACTTGCAAGAGATATAGCGAAGCAGATTGAAGCGGAGCTTGAATATCCAGGCCAGATTAAAGTAAATGTAATCAGAGAGTCAAGAGTGATGGAATATGCAAAATAGCTTGCGGTAAGTGAGTGTATATCCGACAAACGATTTGTTTATAAACTTTGATAGGGAATAATAGAGGCAGAATAGATCGATGATCGGTGTTCTGCCTCTTTTTAATGACAATACGATTCAGAAGACGCAGGTATACTTGGAAAAATCCTAGTACTATGCATAAAAAGTGAAATGTGGTATAGTTGTACTATACGTTGAAAATAAGAAAGGGTGTAAATACAATGAGTGAAGCATGTAATGAATCAAGCTGCAGTTCATGTTCTGTAGAGGGATGTTCATCAAGAAAAGCAGCAGATATGAAAGAACCGGCCAACCAGTATAGCCATATTAAACATGTAATTGGTATTGTCAGCGGTAAAGGCGGTGTAGGAAAGTCACTTGTAACATCAGAATTGGCAGTGAAGCTGCACAGACAGGGATATAAAGTCGGCATTTTGGATGCAGATATCACGGGTCCTTCTATTCCGAAGGTATTTGGTATTCATGAGAAGGCTGTAGGCAATGATAAGGGTGTTTTCCCGGCTCAGACACCGGAAGGAATTAAGATTATTTCGGTTAATCTGATGCTTGATAATGAAGAAGATCCGGTTGTCTGGAGAGGCCCGGTTATTGCAGGTGTGGTAAAACAGTTCTGGAATGAAGTTATCTGGGGCGATCTGGACTATCTTCTTGTTGATATGCCTCCAGGCACCGGGGATGTTCCTCTGACAGTATTCCAGTCTCTGCCGGTAGATGGCGTTATCATTGTTACGTCTCCTCAGGAACTGGTTGAAATGATTGTCAAGAAAGCCTATAACATGGCGAAGATGATGAATGTACCGGTACTTGGTCTTGTTCAGAATATGAGTTACCTGCTTTGCCCGGATTGCGGCAGAATGATTTATATTTACGGTGAGGGCAAGGGAGAACAGACAGCTAAGGAACTTTCTATTCCATCCTATGCAAGTCTTCCAATCGATCCGTCCATTGCAGCTTTATGTGATGCCGGCAGGATTGAGGAATTCGATCATCCTTATCTGGATGCAATGGTGAAATACTTGTCATCTTTAAATTAATTCACACTAAAGGGAGAGAACATGTTTACTATCAGAGAATATGCCATGCCTGAGACACTGGATGAGGCCTATACAATACTGAAATCCAGAAAAGGCAATCAGATCCTTGGCGGATGTGCATGGTTACGATTAGGGAAAAAAAGAATTAATATCGCAGTTGATCTGACAAAATGTGGTCTTGATTACATTAGAGAAGATGACGAACAGATAGAGATTGGGGCCATGACTTCTTATCGCAGTGTGGAAACCTGTGATATTCTGAAGAAGTATTTTAACGGTGTGATCGCCGACTCAGTTTCTTCTATTATCGGTACACAGTTTAGAAATACGGTGACAGTGGGCGGTTCTGTCTACGGCCGTTTTGGTTTTTCGGATTTTCTGACACCGCTTTTGACGTTGGATACATCTGTTGTACTCTACAAGAGAGGAAGCATTTCGCTGGAGACATTTATGACGATGCCTTATGAAAAGGAGATCATTGAGAAGATCGTGATCAAGAAAGACGGACGGAAGTCCTCTTATCAGATGTTTCGCAATTCCAGAGGGGATTTTCCTATTCTGAATCTTGCAGCCAGCAGGACAGAAGCAGGACAGTGGATTGTGACTGTGGGAGCCAGAGGACCGAAAGCCATCAGGGCGGAGAAGACAGCGGCTTTTCTGAGTGACAAATTGTCACAGAATGCATTGAAAGCGGAAGATGTTGAAGCTGTTATTCAAGAAGCAGGAGAAATCCTCGTCAGTGAAGTGACGTTTACAAGTAATATGCGGGCAAGCGCAGAGTACAGACGTATTCTTGGCAAAGTGCTCTTAGGTAAGGCAGTCAGGGAGGTGATGGCATGCTAGTTCATATTTTTATCAATGGAGAAAAGAGAAAAGTGCATTGCCAGCCTGATGCCATGCTTTTGGAAGTACTCAGAGATGCTGGCTGCAAGAGTGTCAAATGCGGCTGTGATACGACCAACTGCGGTCTTTGTACCGTATGGCTGGACGGCAAACCGGTGCTGTCCTGTTCTGTTCCGGCAGCCAGAGTGAATGAACGACATGTGACGACACTGGAAGGTATTCAGGATGAAGCGGAAGCTTTCGGTAAGTATCTGGTGGGTGAAGGCGCAGAGCAGTGCGGTTTCTGCAGTCCGGGACTCATTATGAATGTCGTTGCCATGAAGAAAGAACTGGATCATCCGACAGATGATGAGATTCGTCACTATTTGGAGGGCAATCTCTGCAGATGTACCGGATATATGGGACAGATGCGTGCCATCAGACAGTATGTGGATGAGGAGGTAGAAGCATGAGATATGTCAGCCAGCCTGTAAAGAAACTGGATGGTATGCCGATCGTCAAAGGCAAGCCTCTTTATACCAATGACCTGGCTCCGAATGAGTGTCTGATAGTTCTGGCCCTCAGGAGCCCTTATGCTTACGCAAGGATCAAATCCATCGATACAAGCAAAGCAATGCTGGTTAAGGGTGTTGAATGTGTTCTGACGTACAAGGATGTCCCACATGTGAGATTTACCAATGCCGGACAGACTTATCCGGAATGCTCGGCTTATGACCGCCTGATCCTGGATGAATATGTCCGTTATGTGGGTGACGAAGTGGCATTAGTGGCTGCCAACAATGAGAAAGCAGCCCAACAGGCACTGAAGATGATCAAGGTTGAATATGAAGTCCTTGAGCCGGTCCTGGATTATAAAAAAGCTGTGGATAATCCAACGATTGTGCATAATTATGATGATTATTTCATGCATATTCCAAGCTTCAATGCGGACAATAAGCGTAATATTGTTGTTGACGGCGTGGAAGAGCACGGGGATGTGGAGAAGGAATTTGCTGAGAGCGAAGTCATCGCGGAGGGCGAATATGAAGTTCAGGCTCAGGAACAGTGTATGATGGAGTCTTTCAGAACTTATACTTATCTGGATCATATGAATCGTCTTGTTGTGGTATCTTCAACGCAGGTGCCTTTCCATGTCAGAAGATCCCTTGCTAGAGCGCTTCAGATTCCACAGTCCAGAATCCGTGTTGTGAAGCCTCGAATCGGCGGTGGTTTTGGAGCCAAACAGACCATTGTTTCCGAATATTACCCGGCGATTGTGACTTTGAAGACCGGCAAGGCAGCGAAGATGATCTATTCCAGAAAAGAGACTTTTTCCTGTTCCAACAGCCGTCATCAGATGTGCATCAAAGTCCGTGTCGGCGCAGATAAAGAGGGCAATATCCATGTGATTGAGTTGGATACATTGTCTAACCAGGGGGCTTACGGCGAACATGGTACAACGACCATTGGTTTGTCCGGTCATAAAGCAATCCCTCTGTACAATCAGGCGAGAGCCCATCGATTCAAATACCGCGGTGTTTACACGAACATGATGCCTGCGGCTGCATTCAGGGGCTATGGTGCGACACAGGGGCAGTTTGCACTGGAATCCACTGTGAATAAACTGGCACATATGCTGGATATGGATCCGCTTCTGCTTCGTGAGAAGAATATGCTGCGTATGGGCGAAATCATGCCGGCTTATTACAATGAACCCCTTAACAGCAGTGCATTGGATCGTTGTATCCAGCGTGGTCGGGATATGATCGGATGGGACGAGAAATATCCATGCAAAGAGATCAGTCCGACAAAAGTCAGAGCTGTCGGTATGTCTATTTCCATGCAGGGTTCCGGTATTTCAAATGTAGATACAGCCGGTGCTGAGATCAAGCTCAATGATGATGGCTTCTATACACTGAAGATTGGTGCAACGGATATGGGAACCGGATGTGATACATCTATGACCCAGATTGCGGCTGAAACGCTGCTGGCTGACATTGATCAGTTTATTGTTGCCGGTGTAGATACAGATATTTCACCTTTTGACCCAGGGTCTTATGCCTCCAGCACAACCTATGTGACAGGTATGGCTGTTTATAATGCAGCCTGTGACCTGAAGAACAAGATTATCACTGCCGGAGCGAAGATGATGTATCCGGAACGTTTTCTTGATGAGACAGACAAGGTGAATCCGAAAAAATTTTACTTTGACGGCAACAGAGTGATGGAAGTGTCAACGGGCAAGACAATAGCCCTTCATGATATAGCCGTGCATTGTGCCGGCACAAGCGACGGTAATTATTTAAACGGCACAGGTTTTTATTCAAGTCCGGTGTCACCGCCGCCTTTGATGGCTGGTTTTGTTGAGATTGAACTGGACAAAGAAACAGGTAAGTTTGACATTGTAGATTATGTGGGCGTTGTTGACTGTGGTACGATCATCAACAGCAATATTGTCCGCGGACAGACAGAGGGCGGTATCTGTCAGGGTATCGGTCTGGCCATGTATGAGGACGTTCAGTATGATGCCAAAGGTCGTATGATGACAGATTCCTTTATGCAGTATAAGATCCCGAATCGTGTGGATGTGAAGAAGATCCGTGTTGAGTTTGAATCCAGTTATGAACCAACAGGACCTTACGGAGCAAAGTCCATCGGTGAAATTGTTATCAATACACCGGGACCGGCCATTGCAGAAGCTGTTTATAATGCCTGCGGTGTACGTGTCACATCATTGCCGATCACACCTGAAAAGGTCAAGATGGGTATGATGAAGAACGAACTGGAGAAACAGAAATAATGAAAGATTATCGGATTCATGTTGAAGAATTGCTGGATCCGCTGTACAGGCATGGCTGCAGGGTGTTTTCAGTCGTTGGTTCCGGCGGCAAAACAACATTGATCCGTCAGGCGGCTATGCATTATGCCAGATTATATCAAGTGGGAGTTGCTGCTTCAACAAAAATGTGTCTTCCGGATGGGCAGTGGGAATATAAAGGCTGTCCTCCGGCTGTTGTGTCGTCTGACGGGCAGGGAGATGCGAAGAGGCAGGCGGCTCCTATTTGTTTTTATACGGAACATATTCTGCCGTCAGGCAAAATCTGGAATCTGGGGGAGCAGATGTTAGGGCAGGCACTGGAAGAAAGTGATCTGCTTTTGATAGAAGCAGACGGATCCAACCGAAAGCCCTTAAAGGGCTGGAGAGAAGATGAACCGGTCATTCTTCCGGCAACAGAAGCCACCATTGGTGTTTTGCCGATGCATTGTCTGGGAGAAATCATAGATGCGACAAAGGTGCATCGCATGGAGAAATTCACTGCAATAACAGGATTAAAATCCGGTGATGTGATGACGGAGGAGGCCTATCTGCAGCTGATTACATCGGAAAATGGTCTTTTTGGGCATAGTCTTGGCAGCAGATGGCTGGTACTTAATCGAGTAAATGATCCGCAGCTTTATCAGTCCGCAAAGAGGATTGCCGAAGCTGCTGTGACATCAGGTGTCATAGACGGATGGATTGCGGGGTGTCTGGAGAATGAATAATCCGACAGCAGGGATAACGGCTGTAATATTGGCATCCGGTTTTTCAAAAAGAATGGGGTGCAATAAGTTATTGCTGCCTGTGGAAGGCAAAGCGATGATTGCACATGTTTTTGATGCGGTCAGACAGGTGGGATTTGAGCAGACGGTTGTGGTGACGGGATTTGACAGCATTGCACAGTTGGCAGTTGGAAATGGCTTTCTGACGGTGGATAATGACAGCCCTGAGATAGGACAAAGCCATTCGGTTGTGTTGGGGGTACAGAAAACGTCACAATCGGCAGGATGGATGTTTTTTAATGGCGATATGCCCTGGCTGAAATCGGATACCATTGGAAAATTGCTGGAATATGCGGATGCAGCGCATATTGTGGTGCCAAGGTATGGCAGCCGTCCGGGGCAGCCGGTTTATTTCCCGGCTGCTTTTAAAGCAGAATTACTGGCTTTGACAGGAGATCATGGCGGACGGACCATCATACGCAATCATCCGGATCGAGTCTGCTATGTGCCCATTGACAATATCAGACAGGGCGTGGATGTTGATACGCCTGAGGGTTATGAGAAGGTAAAAGGGGGAGATTGGGTTGAATAAGACGATTATTATCAGAGGCGGCGGAGACCTGGCAACAGGAACTATCAGCTGTCTGCATCAGTGCGGATATCAGGTACTGGTTCTTGAAATCGCAAAACCGACGGCTATTCGGAGAAGTGTTGCTTTTTCTGAGGCTATGTATGATGGGGAGACAGAGGTTGAGGGGATCAAAGCCAGAAAAATTACGCAGTTTTCAGAGGCAGAGGCCTGTTGGCAGGATGGGGTTATCCCGATTATCTGTGATGAAAAAGCAGAAGCAGTCAAAGCAGTACCACATTTTGCTTTTGTGGATGCGGCTATTGCCAAGAGAAATCTCGGAACCACCATTGATATGGCGGATTTTGTCATTGGACTGGGGCCGGGATTTACTGCCGGCGTGGATGTGGATGTGGTCATTGAAACAAAGAGAGGACATCGTCTCGGACGTATTATCCGGGAGGGTCAGGCCATTGCCAATACAGGTATCCCGGGTATTATCGGCGGTTATGGCAAAGAGCGTGTCATTCATTCCGAGAATGCAGGTGTTTTCCATGGTATTGCCCATATCGGAGATCTGGTGAAAAAAGGCGATCTCATTGCGAAGGTTGATGATGCACCGGTGTATGCGACACTGGATGGCGTACTCAGAGGTATTCTAAGAGATGGCTTACCGGTACCGGAGCATTTTAAGATTGCGGATATTGATCCGCGTTTATCAGAAAGAGAAAATTGCTTTACTATTTCAGATAAAGCAAGAGCCATTGCAGGCGGTGTTCTGCAGGCCATTTGTATCTATGAAAACGGGCTTCGCAGCGGAGAAGGGAGAAAATAATTATGAAATGCATACCTGTTCAAGAGGCAGTGGGGGCTATTTTGTGTCATGATATTACCCAGATTCTGCCTGGAGAATTTAAGGGACGTCGTTTTAAGAAGGGACATATTATTCAGGAAGAGGATATTCCGGTGCTTTTGTCCCTTGGTAAGGATAATATTTATGTCTGGGAAAATCTGCCAGGGATGGTCCATGAAAATGATGCGGCTACTTTTTTGAAAGATATTACCATGGGAGACGGTCTGACTTTTGGAGAAATCAAGGAAGGCAAGATTACTTTTACAGCAGCCCATGACGGCCTTCTGAAGGTGGATGCAGACCGGCTATTCCAGCTTAATATGCTGGGAGAGATTTCATTTGCCAGTCTTCACAATAATCTGCCAGTGAAAAAGGGTGAAGCTGTTGCCGGAACCCGTGTCATTCCGCTGGTCATTGATCAGAAGAAACTGGATGAGGCCAAAAATCTTCTGGATGGCCATAAGATTATTGAAGTGAAGCCAATGAAGTCTTTTAATATCGGTATTGTGACAACGGGCAGTGAAGTTTATTATCATCGTATTGAAGATAAATTCGGCCCAATCCTCAGAGGCAAAATGGAAGGCTATCATTGTACGGTTGCCGGTCAGACTTTTGTGCCGGATAATAAAGAGATGATTGAACAGGCCATCAAAGAATGGTTGGATAAGGGTGCAGATATGGTCTTCTGTACAGGCGGTATGTCTGTGGATCCTGATGATCTGACACCATCGGCTATTCGAGATACGGGATGTGAAATCATTACTTATGGTACGCCGGTGCTTCCGGGAGCCATGTTCCTTTTGTCCTATTATACAGACGGCAGACCGGTACTGGGACTTCCAGGATGCGTCATGCATTCCAAAGTAACTGTATTTGATCTGATCTTTCCGAGAATCCTGGCGGGAGAGAAGATTACAATGGCAGATATTGCGGCCTTTGGACATGGCGGTCTGTGCAGCAACTGTGCGGAATGTCATTATCCAAACTGCCATTTTGGCAAATAGGAGGCGAAACATCGGTAGTTCTTGGTGGACATAAAAAATATCAGTTTCAGAGCAGGCACGTTTGCACTGCCCATTTCTGGCAGCGGTACGTAAGGTGCTAAAGGACAGCCCCTAAGTACCGGCCGAAATGGAAGCACCTGCTCTGAAGCTGATATTTTTTATGTCCATTCGAGGCTATTGACGTTTCGCATAGATGTTATATGCAGCTCCTGCTTTTGAATGGCTGTTTTTATGTTCTAACAGAAGAATTATTGACGTTTTGCAGTGAGATTAGCAGGAAAATGGCAAGTCTGGATAATGACTTTGGGATATTATTAAGAAGAATTATAGATATTTTGCAAATAAGATAACGCCTGAACAAAGACAATTGCTGTTCTATGTTCAGGCGTTTGTACACTATAAGTAAATATAAAACTTTCAGAGAATGTTATAAGTCTGCTTCTGTGAATTCGATGAGTCCGCGTCCGAGCTTGGATACTCTGGCGAGGGAGCGCACTTCGTAGCCGTTGTCTTCAAGACGCTTACGGCCGCGCTGGAAAGCCTTCTCGATGAGGATGGCAATTCCTGCGATGCGGGCACCGCCCATTTCAACAAGGCGTGTTGCGCCGGTGGCAGCTTCGCCATTAGCCAAGAAGTCATCGATAACAAGAACAACATCATCCGGCTGAATATAATTCTGAGATAATGTCAGTTCATAGCTGGTTCCCTTTGTGAAGGAAGTGATGTTGGTCTGGAATACATCGCCTGTCAGTATCTTGGATGTCTGCTTCTTCAGGATCACCATTGGTACACCAAGTTCCATGGCTGTGTAAACAGCCGGTGCAATACCGGAACTCTCAATCGTAAATACTTTGGTAATGCCTTTATCCTTGTAATAAGAAGCAAGTGTCTTGCCAATTTCACTCATCAAAACAGGATCAACCTGATGATTGATGAAGCCATCTACCTTAAGAACGGTTTCGCTGAGAGCCCTACCCTCGGATCGTATCTTTTCCTCTAATAGTTTCATTATTTTATACCTCACAACTCTTTTATGACATTATAGCACATAAAATTCGCCAATTAAAGTTAATTTGTCACTAAAAAAAGATATTTTACTCTGAAAATATTATAACATAGTCAGAATATATAAATCTATAGGGCATTCAAAGTATTGCTGGTTTTGAATCAGAGGTGACATTGACAATTCCATGTGAAAAAATCACACATTTATCATAAATCTCTGGTATACTGTAAATACAATATGAAAATGGAAAAGAATACCCAAGCGGAATGTGAGGTAGAGTATATATGGAAAGTTTGAAGATTTTAGTGGTAGATGATGAGAGCAGAATGAGGAAGCTTGTGAAGGACTTTTTGACGAAGAAAGGATTTACTGTTATTGAGGCCGGAGACGGCGAGGAAGCGGTGGACAAGTTCTTTGAAGTGAAGGATATTGCACTGATCATTCTGGATGTGATGATGCCGAAGATGGATGGTTGGCAGGTATGCCGTGAAATCAGACAGTATTCCAAGGTTCCGATTATTATGCTGACGGCTAAGAGTGATGAGAAGGATGAACTGCAGGGCTTTGATCTCGGCGTGGATGAGTATATTACGAAACCTTTCAGCCCGAAGATCCTTGTGGCGAGAGTCGAGGCCATCCTTCGGAGAAGCAATGTGCTGGCGGCAGATGATACCATGGAAGCCGGCGGTATTGAACTGAATAAGGCTGCCCATGAAGTACTGATTGATGGCAAGTCTGTAGAACTCAGCTATAAGGAATTTGAATTGTTGGCTTATTTCATGTCCAATCAGGGTGTGGCCTTGTCCAGAGAGCGTATTCTGAACAATGTATGGAATTATGATTATTTTGGTGATGCCAGAACCATTGATACCCATGTGAAGAAGCTCAGAAACAAGCTGGGAGCTAAGGGCGAGTATATTAAGACAATCTGGGGTATGGGCTATAAATTCGAAGTCGATCAGTAAGAGGCGGTAGTATGTTTCGAAAAAAATCATTAAAGGTCAAATTATCGTTGATCCTCATCGGAATGGTATTGCTGATATCTGTTTCGTCTGTGCTGCTCAGTAATATTTTTCTGAAGAGGTTTTATCTGGCCAAGAAGAATCAGACGCTGATTTCTACATTTGAGAAGATTGACGATATGTATGCGGCGGAGCTGCAGGGAAAGACGACAGAATCCGGGGAAAGCAGCAGTACAGATGAGAGTTTGGGAAGCTATGCTATACCAGACAGCGGTATTTCCGATGAACTTTATCTGCAGTTGGACAAACTGAGCCAGACAAGAAATCTGTCGGTTATTATTTACAGGGATATGAGCAGCCCGATTTTTGATTATATGCTCAAGAGCAATACGAAACTGCTTTTATATTCATCTCTGGGTATGAATCAGAACAGCAAGGTTGAGAGCAGTAATATTTACAGCGATTATATCAATGCGGACAAGTCCGGTGATGCAGCCTCGG
Source organism: Pseudocoprococcus catus (assembly GCF_019734885.1). Taxonomy (GTDB): domain Bacteria; phylum Bacillota; class Clostridia; order Lachnospirales; family Lachnospiraceae; genus Coprococcus_A; species Coprococcus_A catus. Next base: position 236,281 of record NZ_JAAXCM010000020.1, read on the forward strand.
TTAAGACGGATAGCTATGAGATTGAGAAAGTCAATGTTAAGCGTCTGGGTGCATCGTATATCTATCTTGCCGGTACATTTAAGAATGGAGATCATATTTTGATCCGTGCCTCTTTCTCAAGCATTACAGAAAGTGCAGCACTGTCGAATCAGTTTTTCCTATATATTTCCCTGGTTGCCGCGCTTATCGGGTTTGTGGTGATGTATTTTGTCAGCAATCGCTTTCTGGGGCCGATCACTGTGCTGACGAATATTGCAAAGCGAATGTCTGAACTGGATTTCACGGCCAAATACGAAGTGAAGACAGAGGATGAAGTCGGTGTTCTCGGAAATAGCATGAATATGTTGTCTGAGACGCTGGAACAGGCGCTGGCAGAATTGAAAGAGGCCAATACGGAGCTGAAGAAGGATCTTGAGAAGAAGGAACAGATCGATGCTATGCGTAAAGAGTTCCTGTCCAATGTATCCCATGAGTTGAAGACGCCGATCGCTTTGATCCAGGGATATGCAGAGGGCCTGATGGACAACATCAATGACGATGAGGAGAGTAAAGAGTTTTACTGTGAAGTCATTGTGGATGAAGCCCGCAAGATGAATCAGATGGTGAAAAAGATCATGGATCTGAATCAGCTGGAGTTTGGCTACAATACAGTGACTATGGAACATTTTGATATCATTGCCATGATTCGCGCAGTGATCGCCAAGTCAGATATTTTATTGAAGCAAAAAGAGATCAATCTTGCCTTTGAGGAGGATGCACCAATCTACGTATGGAGTGATGCGTATATGTCAGAAGAGGTATTTACGAATTATCTGACCAATGCCATCAACCATGCAGATGGGGAGAAACGCATTGATATTCAGCTTGAGAAGAAGGAAAAGACGGTTAAGATTACGGTTCACAATACCGGTGAGCAGATACCGGAGGAAGATCTGTCAAAACTCTGGGATAAATTCTACAAGGTGGATAAAGCGAGAACAAGGGAGTACGGCGGCAGCGGTGTCGGCCTTTCCATTGTCAAGGCATCCATGGAGCAGCTGGGACAGCCATACGGCGTTTACAACTGTGAGGACGGCGTTTCCTTCTGGTTTGAACTGGATTGCCAGGATGCGGCGGAGATGATCCAGGAACAGGCATAAGGGAGTTTTGGCGGAATGATGGATGTCAGAATCTTTATAAAGATCATAGAATTCTGATAATGATAAAGAGGCTTTTGCATCAATTGATCCAGAAGCCTCTTTGCTGTTTGTATGTAGAAATCGATTCGCAATAACGTGTTGGGTTATGCTGCCATTATTCATACAATTTGATATGACCTGAAAAGTCGCCGTTAATAGTATAGTAGCAGGCGTCATCTTCAGGTTTTGCATAAATATTTAAATCCTTGATGTCTTTGATCTTGTTGCCTTCTGCAACCCAGATCTCTTTGATCTTGGCGATCAAAGCCTTTTCTTCAACCTGTCTGCCATAAGATTCTACGTAAAATGCCGTTTTCATATAAATAGCCTCCTTACTTTACCTTATGAATAAAAACATACATATTTATCATATTACAAAACGTCTTAAAAAGCAAATGTAAATGTAACATAAATTTCCTTTGGATTTGAAGAAATACAGACAAATATAACTAAATTGCGGATAATTTGATAAAATATCTGGCACAGATGGTGATGATGTGGTAAAATCGAAGAAACATTAACTGTTGCGTGCTAACGTAAGAAAGTATGGCAGCCTGAAAAAGGATTTTGTTTGCTATACCTTGGGAAGCGAGTTTTGAAATAAATGGAGGATAACCTATGATAGCGATCATCGACTATGATGCGGGCAATATGAAGAGTGTGGAGAAGGCTTTTCAGTATTTAAATGAAGATGCAGTCATTACAAGAGACAGGAAAGCGATTTTGGAGGCTGACCGGGTGGTACTTCCGGGCGTAGGTGCCTTCGGTGATGCTATGGAGCGGCTTCACAGCTATGACCTTGTGGAGACCATTCAGGATGCTGTGAAGTCAGGAAAGCCGTTTCTCGGTATCTGTCTCGGATTGCAGCTGTTGTTTGACAGCAGTGAAGAGACGCCGGGGGTAAAGGGCCTTGGTCTGCTTCCGGGGGAAATCCTTCGTATACCGGCGGCAGAAGGGCTGAAGATTCCGCATATGGGCTGGAATTCTATTGATATTAAGGAAGGCAGCAGGCTTTTTGAAGGAATAGACCGTCAGTCGTATATGTATTTTGTACATTCTTATTATCTGAAAGCAAGAAATCTTGAAGATGTGGCGGCAACAACCTGGTACAGTACGGATATCCATGCTGCTGTGGAACATGATAATATTTTTGCCTGTCAGTTCCATCCGGAGAAGAGCAGTGAACTGGGTCTTAGAATTTTGAAGAATTTTGCTGATTTACGGCTGTAGGACGGAGGAAAGATATGTTTACAAAGAGAATTATTCCATGTCTGGATGTCAATAACGGACGTGTTGTCAAAGGTGTGAATTTTGTGAATCTGAAGGATGCCGGTGATCCGGTGGAGATTGCGGCAGCTTATGATCAGGCCGGTGCGGATGAAGTTGTCTTTCTGGATATCACAGCTTCCAGTGATGGAAGAAATACAGTGGTGGATCTTGTGCGAAGAGTGGCAGAAAAGGTGTTTATTCCTTTTACTGTCGGCGGTGGTATCCGTACAGTAGATGATTTCCGCGCGGTTTTGAGGGAAGGTGCAGATAAGGTTTCTGTTAATTCAGCGGCTATTGACCGTCCGGAGCTGATCCATGAGGCGGCAGAGAAGTTCGGTAGCCAGTGTGTGGTAGTGGCCATTGATGCCAAGAAAAGAGTAAACGGCGAAGGCTGGACAATTTATAAACATGGCGGTAGAATAGATACAGGTATTGATGCTGTTGAATGGGCGAAGAGAGTCTGTGATCTCGGTGCAGGTGAAATCCTTCTCACCAGTATGGACTGCGATGGCACAAAGGCCGGATATGATATTGAACTGACAAGGGCTGTAGCAGAAGCAGTTTCAGTTCCTGTCATTGCTTCCGGTGGTGCAGGTACAATGGCGCATTTTTATGATGCGTTGACGGAGGGAAAGGCAGATGCTGCACTGGCGGCTTCACTGTTTCATTACAAAGAGCTTGAAATCCGGGATTTGAAAGAATATCTTGCCTCCCGTTCAGTCAGTGTCCGATTATAAATAGTTATTATTTTATGAATGGGGGAACTTTGCATGGGAGCAATCGCCAATGACTGGCTGGAACCGTTGAAACCGGAATTTGCCAAGCCTTATTATGCGCAATTATATAAGAAAGTGAAAGAGGAATACACGACACATCAGATTTTCCCGCCCTCGGATATGATTTTTCATGCTTTTGAGGTGACACCTTTAGAGGATGTCAAGGTGGTTATTCTGGGGCAGGATCCTTATCATGGGGATGGACAGGCACATGGACTGTGTTTTTCCGTTCAGCCTCAGGTGGCGATCCCGCCGTCACTGGAAAACATCTACAAGGAACTGCAGGATGATCTCGGATGCTATATTCCAAATAACGGCTATCTTGAGAAATGGGCGAAACAGGGTGTTCTGCTCTTGAATACAGTTTTGACCGTTCGTGCTCATCAGGCGAATTCCCATAGAGGAATCGGCTGGGAACAGTTCACAGATGCAGCTATTAAGATATTGAATCAGCAGGACAGACCGATCGTGTTTATTCTCTGGGGGCGTCCGGCACAGCAGAAGAAAGCCATGCTGAACAATCCGCATCATCTGATACTGGAAGCACCGCATCCAAGCCCTCTTTCGGCTTACAGAGGATTTTTCGGCAGCAAACCATTCAGTCAGACAAACAGGTTTCTGGAGGAGCATGGTGTAGCACCTATTGATTGGCAAATTGAAAATATATAACTGTTCAGAGCCAAGCACAATTTCATATAACTGACATAAAATGTTTGCATTTTTAAGGCAGTTTATGAAATTGTATTTGGCGGATACGCCATACTGACAAAATGCGAAGCATTTTGGAAGTTGGCTTTGAACAGTTGTTTTATAGAAAAACAGCGGTTGTTTTTTGACAATTCACGTTATACAATTCATTCGCTAAATGTTTATTGGATGAATTGTATAATGTTGTAAATGTGAATTGATTCAAGAGACAGGCTGTTTTTCTTTTATATAAAAATAGTTGTCGAATTATGAAACTGTATAATAGTATGTGTAAGAAGTCGTCGATTTCAGTATGGCAATGAGCTATAAAAGAACAACAGCGCTTTCCTGTGGTGCAAGTATAATATCCTGACCAATTTCTGTGCGGTTCATGTTAGATAAAAGGAGCTTCTTTGGTTCGGCTGACAGATGAAGCGCTTCTTTCTTTTCACCGAAGTTTCCAAGAACAAGAATACGTTTGTCGTCTTTTTCGCGGCAGTAAGCCATCAACATCTCTTTTTCCAGAAATACAGGAATAGTTTTTCCGTAGGTAAAAATATCTTTGTATGTATCGGATTTACGCAGTGCTATCAGTTTTTTATAGTAGTTTAAAACAGAGTCGGCGTCTTTCTCCTGGGCGGCCACATTGACATCCGGGTAGTTGTCATTTAAGCGGAGCCATGGTATTCCTGTTGTAAACCCTGCATTGGAAGAAGTGTTCCACTGCATTGGGGTTCTGGCGTTATCACGGCTGAGTCTGCCGATTTTATCTAAGGCATCTTTTTCTGATAAACCGGCTTTCAAAGCTAGATGATATTGATCAACGGTATTGAGATCGTCAAATTCATCAACACTTTGCCAATTTGTGTTGGTCATGCCGATTTCCTGCCCCTGGAAAATAAATGGCAGACCGCGAAGCAGCAGACTCATAGTGCCGAGCATTTTGGTGCCGCAGGAATTACGGGCATAAACCGGAAGATATCGAGAAGCACCCCGGGGTTCGTCATGATTCTCGATAATATTGGATTCGAAACCACAGCCATAAGCTTGATCCTGGGCATGAAAAATAGCTTTTTTCCATGCAGGGAAAGCAACGTCAGGGGCATCATACCAACCGTGTTCACCGGCGGAGAGAAGTTCCGTACTGAAGTCGAAAATAGTTGAAAAATAACCATTTTCTCCGATAAAATCAGACAGATCATCATCAGTAATATTAAAAACTTCACCCACAGTAAAAGCACCATGCTTATCAAAGGTTTCACGTTTTAATTCGCCGAGCATTTCGGAGACCCCGTCTTTTGTACCAAGGGTTTTGGTACAGAAAGCAAGACCGTCCAGGCCGTCCGGCTCAAGCATTGGAAAATCAAGATTCTTTTTGATATTGATAATAGCATCAATTCGAAAGCCGGCCAGTCCTTTGTCCAGCCACCAGTTGACCATTTTGTAAATCTCCTGTCGAACCTTTGGATTCTCCCAGTTGAGGTCAGGCTGTTCTTTGGCAAACATATGAAGGTAATATTTGTTAGTACCCGGAATCGGTTCCCAGATATTGCCGCCGAAATAAGAGCGGGCATTGTTGATGGGCTGTCCGTTTTTACTCTCGCGGATATAAAAATAATCGCCGTATTCACCTTCAGGGTCGGCCATGGCTTTTTTGAACCATTCATGTTCACTGGAACAGTGATTCACAACCAGATCCATCAGCACATACATATTTCTTTTCTTCGTTTCTGCGATTAGTTCATCAAATTCCTCCATGGTACCGAACTGCTCACCAATGGCATAATAATCAGAGATATCATAGCCCTGATCAACAAGGGGAGAGCGGTAGATGGGGGAAAGCCACAGAATATCGATACCAAGTTCTTTCAGATAATCCAGTTTTGAAATAATACCACGCAGATCGCCAATGCCATCACCATTGCTGTCCATAAAGCTCTTCGGATAAATCTGATAAGTCACCTTGTCGTGCCACCATTGCTTCTTCATATCAAAACCTCCTAAAGGAAAATAAAATCAAAATTGCGTAAATATTCTAACATGAAATCCGTTACATTGGAAGAAAACTTGATCAAACAAATATATTGCTGCAAATGGAAAAATCCCAAGCCTTCAAATTGATACTCAGAGTGGAATAAAATTGCCATAAAAATATCGGGATAGGAGTGAACCTATTATGAATATAGAAAAAATACAACACGTCAAAATAATTACGAGATGTATAACTTTCTGAAAACGTTTGGCGATGAGCCTGTTTGTAGAAAGTTATACGATCTGTAATGACTGGACGTGTTGTATTTTATCTTTTATGCGTCAAGTTTCTTATGTAAGTTTTTGTTGGCTGTTGCCAGCATCAGTTTGATTCGGTTGACCTGGTTGACTTCACTGGCACCCGGGTCATAATCAATGGCTACGATATTGGCTTCAGGATGCTGATGGCGCAGTTCCTTGATAACACCTTTGCCAACGATATGATTCGGCAGGCAGCCGAATGGCTGTGTACAAACGATGTTCGGTGCACCGTTGTGGATCAGTTCCATCATTTCACCTGTTAGGAACCATCCTTCACCGGTCTGATTGCCGATGGAAACAATTGGTTCTGCGTATTTTGCAAGATCACGAATGTTGGCAGGCGGGTCAAAGCGTTTGCTGGCTTTTAATTCATCGTTGGCGGTCTTGCGGATGGCTTCAAGGAAAGCGATACCGGCATTGCCGAGAATCTGTCCCTTCTTGGATTTGCCAAGCTTCTCATACTTAAAATTCGAGTTGTAGAATGAGTAGAGAAGGAAGTCCAGAAGATCAGGCATGACAGCTTCAGCACCCTCGGATTCGAGAAGATCCACAAGATAGTTGTTGGCAGACGGTGAGAACTTAACAAGAATCTCGCCTACAATACCGACTCTTGGTTTCTTGATGGTTTCATCCAGCGGAAGATTATCAAAGTCATGGATAATACCTTTGACGTTCTGTTTGAAACTGTTTTTGCCTTTGCCGATCATGGAATCCAGACAGATATTCTTCCATTTCTCATGGAGCGCATTGGCAGAACCTGGAACCTTTTCATAAGGACGTGTCGCATAAAGTACGCGCATGAAAAGATCACCGTAGACAATCGCCTGGAGGGCATTCTTTAACATTGGCAGTGTGTATTTGAATCCAGGATTCTTCTCGATACCCTGCGCACTGATGGAGACAACCGGAATCTGTGACATACCGGCATTGCCAAGGGCACGGCGGATAAATCCAACATAGTTGGTTGCACGGCAGCCGCCGCCGGTCTGGGTCATGGCGATAGCTACATGATTTAAGTCATATTTGCCGGAGAGCAGTGCCTTCATAATCTGGCCGACAACGCAGATGGATGGGTAGCAAGCATCGTTGTTGACGTATTTCAAACCGGTATTGATGGCTTCTTTATCACAGTCAGGCAGCAGTTCGCAGTTCAGACCTTCATGGCGAAGAGCCGGAATCAGCAGATCGAAATGAATCGGTGACATATTTGGAACAAGAATGGTGTAGTTGTCTGCACGCATTTCTTTTGTGAACAGCTGACGATGATGGGCACTGCTTTCAATATGACCGTGGATACCATGCTGCTCACGCAGACGGATAGCTGCAATCAGAGAACGGATACGGATACGGGCAGCACCGAGGTTGCTGACTTCATCAATCTTCAGACATGTATACAGGCGTCCGGAACCGTTTAAGATATCCTTCACCTGATCTGTTGTAACTGCATCCAGACCGCAGCCGAAGGAGTTCAGCTGAATCAGTTCCAGATCTTCGTGTTCTTTGACATATTCAGCGGCACAATAGAGTCTGGAATGATACATCCACTGATCGGAAACGATGAGCGGACGGTCCGGTTTGGCCAGATGGGAGATGGAATCCTCTGTCAGCACTGCAAAGCCATAAGAAGTGATCAGCTCAGGAATACCATGGTTGATCTCTTTATCAATATGGTAAGGACGTCCGGCAAGGACAATACCTTTCATATGGTGCTGCTTCATGTAAGCCAGGGTCATCTCACCGTGGCGCTGAACAGAAGTGTGGACAAGTTCAAGCTCTTTCCAGGACTTCTGGACGGCTTCTTTGATCTCACGAGGGTCAATACTGAAGCGTGCAGCAAACTCTTCAACAAGACGTTCTTCCAGATGACGTTCACTTTCAAAAGTCATGAAAGGATTCATAAACAGAATGGAAGGATCAGCCAGTTCTTCAACGTTATTCTTGATATTCTCAGCATAAGAAGTAACAATCGGGCAGTTGTAGTTGTTGGTGGCACCTTCTGTTTCCTTGCGCTCATAAGGAATACATGGATAGAAGATGAATTTCACATCATGCTGCAGCAGCCACATAATATGACCATGAACAAGCTTGGCCGGATAGCAGGCAGATTCACTCGGAATGGATTCAATACCAAGATTGTAGATTTCATGGGTAGATTCCGGTGAAAGCACAACAGAAAATCCGAGCTCAGTAAAGAAAGTATGCCAGAACGGATAGTTCTCATACATATTCAGAACTCTCGGAATACCGACGATGCCTCGTGGGGCAGTGGCCTTGTCTAATGGTTTGTAGTTAAAAATACGATTGTATTTGTATTCAAAAAGGTTCGGCACGTCGCTGTTGGTCTTAGCACGACCGAGGCCGACTTCACATCTGTTGCCGGAGATATAGCGTCTGTTGCCGGTGAATTTGTTCACTGTCAGACGGCAATGATTGGTGCATCCGCCGCAGCGAGTCATACTCGTTGTGTATTTCAGGTTGATGATGTCATCAAGAGAGAGCATTGTTGTTGCTTCGCCTGTATAACGGTCACGGGCAATCAGGGCAGCACCAAAAGCACCCATGATGCCGGCGATGTTCGGACGAACAGCCTTGCAGCCGGAAATCAGTTCAAAGCTTCTCAGTACGGCATCATTGTAGAAGGTACCGCCCTGTACAACGACTTTCTTACCCAGATCCTTCGGGTCTGTAAGTTTGATAACCTTCAGCAGCGCATTCTTGATAACGGAATAAGCCAGTCCGGCGGAGATATCGCCGACTTCGGCCCCTTCCTTCTGAGCCTGTTTGACATTGGAATTCATGAAAACAGTACATCTGGAACCAAGGTCAATCGGATGTTTGGCAAAAATGGCAATCTTTGCAAAGTCTTCCACAGAATAATTCAGAGAATGGGCGAATGTTTCGATGAAAGAGCCGCATCCTGAGGAACATGCTTCGTTCAGAAGCACATTATCAACGGTTTTATTGCGAATCTTGATACACTTCATATCCTGTCCGCCGATGTCGAGGATACAATCCACGTCCGGTTCAAAGAAAGCGGCAGCATAGTAATGAGCTACTGTCTCAACTTCGCCTTCATCCAGCATAAATGCAGACTTCATCAGTGCTTCGCCGTAACCTGTTGAGCATGAACGAACAATTTCGGCATCTGCAGGGAGAATATTCTTAATCTCCTGGATGGAACGGATTGCTGTCTTCAAAGGGCTGCCGTTGTTGTTGCTGTAGAAGGAATAGAGCAGGGTGCCGTCTTCGCCGACAACAGCAACCTTTGTTGTTGTGGAACCGGCATCGATGCCAAGGAAACATTTGCCGTGGTAATCAGCAAGATTGCCTTCTGTTACAGTATGTACGGAATGCCATTTCTTAAAGGCATCGTATTCTTCCTGATTCTTAAAGAGCGGATCCATACGAGCGGTCTCTGCCTGAATCTTGATATCGGAAGAGAGCAGACGAATCAGCTCGTCAATGGAAGTGGTCACATCAGCCTTGTAGTTCATAGCGGCACCCATAGCTGCAAACAAATGGGAATTGGCCGGTGCAATGACTTCTTCGTCTGTCAGGTGAAGCGTGCGGATAAAAGCTGCCTTCAGCTCTGAAAGGAAGTGGAGCGGACCGCCAAGAAATGCCACATGACCGCGGATCGGTTTACCGCAGGCCAGACCACTGATGGTCTGATTGACAACGGCCTGGAAAATGGAAGCAGATAAGTCTTCCTTGGAAGCGCCGTCATTGATCAGAGGCTGGATATCTGTCTTGGCGAAAACGCCGCACCTGGCGGCAATCTGATAAATCGCTTTGTAATTCTTCGCATATTCATTTAATCCAGGGGCATCTGTCTCAAGAAGACTGGCCATCTGGTCGATAAAAGAACCTGTACCGCCGGCACAGATACCGTTCATACGTTGTTCCACATTGCCGTTTTCAAAATAAATGATCTTCGCATCTTCACCGCCAAGCTCAATGGCAACATCTGTCTTCGGCGCAAAATAGCCAAGGGCACTGGAAACGGAGATAACTTCCTGAACAAAAGGAACATGAATATATTTGGAGATGGACATACCGCCGGAACCGGTGATCATCGGGTGAAGATCGCGGTCTCCAAGTTCCGCACGGGCTTTTGTCATCAGATCGAGCAGTGTCTCTCTGATATTGGCAAAATGTCTTTCGTAATCGGAAAAAAGGACGTTGTTGTCTGCATCCAGAATGGCTACCTTGACGGTAGTAGAGCCGACATCAATACCTAAAAATAAAGTTGCATCCATAAATAAAAGCTGATTCCGAAAGGGGAATCACTACCCTCCTTATGTAAATATATGAATAGACAAAATAGTCTATATAAAATAGGAAACTACGAATTGCGTGATAGCAAGTCCATCTTATTATACGACATGATGTTTTAAAAAACAACCGTCAACTTTTTTGAAAACCATTAAAAAAAGGTAAACATTTCTATAAAAAAGAAGAAAATTCTCTTTGCACATTTTAAAAATGAGCCGCATAGATTATAATAAAAAGGCAGGAATTAATGACCATGAATTATTATGTCAGCGGTGAGAATGTTAATGGACGCCCCTGCAGAGGCGTTGTTCATGTGGTTAAAAAGGGAGATACCCTATACAAAATAAGTCGTGTTTATGATGTGAAAGTTGCGGATCTGATCTGGATGAATCCGGGGGTGCGTATCTATAATCTTCAGGTGGGTGACAAAATCTGTGTCCCGGTGAGCAGTTGGGAGATGCCGGATGCAGATCATGACAATGCCGAGACATTGCCGTATATTGTCCGGGCCGGAGAGACACTGGATGAAATCCTTCAGACCTTCAGATTGACTTATGAGGAGCTTCGACAGCTTAATAAGGACATTTCTCCGGCCTATGCCGAAGGAACAGTCTTGAATATTCCTTCGAATCGGATTCTTCGTCGAGGACAGGAAGCACAGTAATAGTAGCAGCAGCGGATGAATATTGTCCATCCGCTGCTGTGCGGCTGTATATTTTACACCGTATTGATTGACAAAAATTCATGGAAAATCTATAATTACAGCATAGCTTATAAGAATAAACGTAAAGGAGAGAATCTATTGGAGAAATTTTTAAATAAAATGGAGAGAAAATTCGGCCGTTATGCGATTCCCGGTCTGATGAAATACATCTGCGTTTTATACATTATCGGTTTATTTATCAACATTGCATCACCACAGATTTACTATTATTATCTGAGCTTGAATCCCTATCGGATCCTGCACGGTGAAGTATGGCGACTTGTGACATTTCTGATCCAGTCACCGAATTCGAATGTGATCTTTTTTATTTTTACTTTGTATCTTTATTATATGCTTGGACAGACACTGGAGCGCGTTTGGGGGGCGTTTAGATTTAACCTGTATTATTTTGCAGGTGTTTTATTTACCATTATCGGTTCTTTTGCTGCCTATTTCATGACTGGACAGGTTTATCTCATGGATACCTATTATATTAATATGTCTCTGTTCCTGGCCTTTGCGTTTGTTTTTCCAGATATGGAGATGCTTTTGATGTTTTTGATTCCGATTAAGATTAAATGGCTGGCATATCTGGATATTGCATTGTTTGTGTATGAGATGGTCGTCGGCAACATCGGGACGAAGATTTCTATTGCCATGGCACTTCTCAATTTTGTAATCTTTTTCTTTGGCTTCATGAGAAAGAGAGTTTCACCGGCCCAGATGCACAGACGGGCGGCTTACAAGAAGGCTGTGAAGAAGATGCCGAGCAGACATCGCTGTGCGGTATGCGGCAGAACGGAGGAGACGAATCCGGAGCTGGAATTCCGCTTCTGTTCCAAGTGCAACGGCAACTATGAATATTGTCAGGACCATCTTTTTACCCATACCCATGTCCAGTAGAGGGGGTGCCCTTCAGCTGTAAAAGATAAGCCGTTGTGTTTAATTATGATAAAAGTGGAAAGACTATCAATGATTAGCAGGAGTTAATGATGCGCTGGTATAACAAAATGTATTTGGGAAAATCCATTCAGGGAAAGAAAATGTATTATCAGTATGCGATCCGGCATACAAAACGGCTTACAGGCACCTATTGTCTGATGCCGGCTGCCTGTAAGGATGATCTGATAGATATATGTGGCAGCGACCTGCTTCGTGTATCGAAGCAGTATCCGAAGGACCAGCTGGTTATCGGACTTGCCGGCAGTTACAGGGAGGCCTGTCTGCTGGCGGGAGAGATTGTGCTTGATGTTCTGAAGAAGACAGGAAGCACAGATATCAGGGCATATTTAAGAGATTCCGGAGAGGATATCTGATCGAGATCGACTGTAAGAAACATCTGAAGCGGTCGATTGGATAATAAAGTGAATAGAGAATCTCAGCGTGAAAAAGGGGTGTAGAAGTGCTGTTATTACATATACTGCTTTTTCTTCTGAAACTGATCGGCATTGTACTGCTTGTCATTCTTGGTTTGATTGTGCTGGTATTGACCATCGTCCTTTTGACACCGATTCGATATCGAATCGGTGCTTCGAAGTATCAAACAATACAGGCGGAAGGAAAGGTTACGTGGCTCTTTCGTCTGATTGAGATGGTATTTAAGCTGGATACAGGTGCTGAAGAAGGAAAGCGTCTCCATCTGAGTTTCAGGATTGCGTGGCTGAAGCTGTATGACAATCAGAAACTGAAGGAAAAACGTATAAAACAGAAAAAAACAAGAAAAACTAAATTAAAGCCGGAATCTAAGCAGTCGGAAAAGGTAATTCAGGCAACAAAGCCTGAACAGCCGGAGGCAAAGGTACAGCCAATAAAAACTGAACAGGCGGCTGAAATGAAGAATGAAATGCCGAAAGCGGTGCATCCGGAGAGGATATCTTCGGAGAACCCGGGAAATGAATCAGCAGAGAAGCATGAAGAGAAGCTGATTGAAGGACCGAAGGAATCTGCGGTGGAGAAAATCCTTCGTCTGGCTAAGAACGCAGCCAATAAGATTCTGTCGTTGATCCGGGGTGTTTTCTCTCTGATCTGCAGCATTTTGGGCATTCCGTCAAAAATCATGAATGGACTTGAAAAGCTTGAGAATTTCTTTACAAAACTCCGTGAGAAGAAGGAAGCAGTTCTTGCGTTTTATTATGAAGAGCATAATCATCAATGGTTTGCGGCTTTCTGGCACCGGCTGAAGAAACTACTACTTAGAATATTACCGAGGGCAGACAGATTGTATCTGCATTTTGGCTTTGAAGATCCGGCGACAACGGGCCAGGTGCTTGGAGGTTTAAGTATTCTTTATCCGATCTGCGGCGAGAAGATGGAGCTGTGCCCGGAGTTTAATGAAGAAGTATTGGAGGGCGAAGTAAAGTTTCATGGCTGTATACGGCTGGTTACTCTAGTTGTATTTGCAGCTAAAAGCTTTCTAAATAAACAATTTTTTGCGATAGTGAAGCAGTTTAAAGGCCTGTTAAGGGGCGAATAAGAGGATGGAGGAATTGGATATGTCAGATCACACATTTAATGAAACAGTTGAATCTCTCTTTAAAGGAATGGACAATTTTTTGACAACAAAAACTGTTGTTGGTGAGGCCATTCATGTCAACGATACATTGATTCTGCCTCTGGTGGATGTTTCATTCGGCGTTGGTGCAGGTGCATGGAGCCAGGAACATAAAAACAGTGCAGGCGGCGGTATGGGCGGCAAGATGACGCCAAGTGCGGTGCTTGTCATCAAAGACGGTTCTGTTCGTATGGTGCCGGTCAACAACAATGATCCTGTCAGCAAGATTATTGATATGGCACCGGATGTGATTCATCGCTTTATGAACAAGTCAGAAGATGATGCAGCTGTGGAAGAGGCAGTTGAACATATTTCAGAAGAAGAATAAAGAATGAATAGCAGAATAAACCAATGGGCATAAAATAAAACAGGCGAGTCTTGGATATAATGGTGAATGCTATGAAAAAGATGTGTGGTTTTGTCCTGTTCTGGATAGCTGCGGGCATGACCATTATGCTGTTTGTCAAGTCCTGTGTATTGGGTATTTGCCTGATTATTTTCTGTCTGGTATTGGCTTATAATCTGTTTTGTTCAAAATAGAAAACGAAGGGTGAAAAAATGAATCAGTTATTACAAATGCAGTCTGAAGGTAAAAGAGAGCTGCTTGTTTACCATTATCAAAAAATACAGGATGTGGATGAAGTCATTTTGCAGCTTCTTAATGAAGCGGGGCTGGATGGCTTTATCAAAAGTTCAGTGGATAAATCGACATTGGTTATTAATTACGATATAACAGGATACAAAAAATGGGCAGATATGACAGCGGAGAATACGACGGCAGATCATATGGCATCTGTGCTGGAAGATTTATACCGGCTGTTGGCTTATCTGGAAGATTCTTTTATTGATATTGAATATGTTTTGCTGGATACAGATTATTTGTTTATCAATCCTGATACAGGCAAAGTTCAATTGGTTGTTATACCTTGTCAGTCAATCGTGAATGAAGGATATACGCTGGAAGATTGTGTGAATAAAATGTTTGAGAAGTTTTCATATGATCAAAATGGAGATATAGGCAGACAGATCTGTGAAAAGTTGAATTCCGGCATTCGTTCACTTCGTGATTTGAAAGAGATTGCGGAAATACTGCTTTCTTCAGATAATGAGGTAAAAAATACAACAGATAGTAAAGCGATACTTCCTGAGCTGACTGAGCAATTTGAAGGAACAAGGGATTCTGAGAATTCTTTGATTTTTGATGAAAAATCAGAAATAGAGAATGAAATAGGAACACCTGCAGAATCGGTAGAAGAACAGGAGACGGATGTACCGCTGTTTGATTTTAAGGAATATAAATTCATGTCTGATGAGGAGAATGCAGCAGAGAAAAAAACTAAGTTATCGGATGAGACTGCGATTTTGGAAGAAATAGCAAAAGATGCAGAAATGGCCAAACAGAATGAAGCAGATCTTTCCAGTGATGCGGAATTTATGCGCCAGCAGCTGAGAGCGGATATCCGTCGTGATTTGGAAGAAGAGTTAAGAGAAAAAGCTAAACAAGATATTCGTTCCGAAAGTGAGAATAAACTCCGGGAGAAGATATGGGCAGAATTGTCGGATACTTTTACTCAGAATATGCGGCATGATATAGAAAATGAATTGAGAGAAAAAATCCGGAAAGAACTGGAAGAAGAGTATGCGGAGAAAGCCAAAGCTTTAGAAGCAGAGAAAAACAAGGAAGAAACAAAGCAGGAAGCGGATGAAAAATCGTCATATCTGATCCGTAAGAAAACAGGAGAAATTATCCAGCTGAATAAACAGACATTTATTATCGGTAAGCTGGATACATGCTGTGATTATGTGATCAGAGGCAACAATGCGATCAGCCGTCTGCATGCGGTGATCAAATACAGAGAGGATTCAGACAGTTATTTTATTGTGGACTGCAATTCAACAAATCATACATATCTCAATGGACGACGCATCGAGGCAGAACAGCCTGTAGAACTGAAAGACGGCATGCATATCCATCTGGCATTGGAAGAGTTTATCTTTCAACTGACTTAAATGCAAACTATGAGAAACGCGCTCCGCGAGTTTCTCAAGTTATCGCGGCAGTCGCCTAGGTCTCGTGCAAGCACGGACTTTGGCTCGTTGCTCGCGTAAATGAAAAAAAGCCCTGTTTCAAATGAAACAGGGCTTTAAGTTTGCATATTAAGCTCTTTCAACTAATCCTGATCTTAAGCAGGAAGTACAAACGTACATCTTAGATGGTGTACCGTTCACGTTCACTTTCACTTTCTTAATGTTGGATTTCCACATTTTATTTGATCTTCTATGTGAATGAGACACCTGAATACCAAAGTGAGCTCCTTTTTCACAGATTGCACATTTTGCCATTGTAAAACACCTCCTCGTGCCAAATTAAACCTTAATGAGACGCACAAAAACGCCTTACAGGCTTACAACAAATCAATCATAACAGATTCGACCGATAATTGCAAGCATAGATTTCATAAAATATAAAAAAAATATTTTCTTTTCGGCAAAAAGCGGTTATAATAGTTGAGTAGAAAGTAAGAATAATATTGGAGGTACCATATGAAGGGACGTATTATTACAGATATAGGTCAGGTTTCCGTTGATACAGATGTTATTGCCAAGTACGCAGGAATGGCAGCGGTTGAATGCTTTGGTGTTGTCGGTATGGCGATGATCAGTGTGAAGGACGGACTGGTTAAGCTTCTCAAACGCGAGAGCATGACAAAGGGTGTCGGTGTTACGGTCAACGAAGATAATCAGATTACGATTGATTTCCATATTATTACAGTTTACGGCATAAGTATCGCAACGATTGCAGATAATTTAATGAATAACGTCAAATATAAGGTGGAAGAGTTCACAGGTATGAAGGTTGAGAAGATTAACATCTTTGTTGAAGGCGTACGTGTGATTGACTAGTATAACGATTAAGGAGGACCCTGTTGTGGGAGTAAATACAATTGATGCGAACATGTTGAAGAATATGTTCCTTGCAGGTGCAAAACGCATTGAAGCAAAGAAAGAATGGATTAATGAACTGAATGTTTTCCCTGTTCCTGACGGAGATACAGGAACAAATATGACCATGACCATCATGTCAGCGGCACGGGAAGTGAGTGCTTTGACGAATCCTGATATGGAGAGCCTTTCCAAGGCAATCTCCCAGGGAGCTTTGAGAGGTGCAAGAGGTAATTCCGGTGTCATCCTTTCACAGCTGTTTAGAGGATTTACACGTCCGATCAAGGATGAGAAAGTGATCGACAGTGTAATTGCGGCTGAGGCATTCAAGAAAGCCAGTGAGACAGCATACAAGGCGGTTATGAAGCCGAAGGAAGGTACGATTCTTACTGTTGCCAGAGGTATGGCTGAGAAGGCGGCAGACGTTTTTGACACAACAGATGATCTGGCAGAGGGGCTCCGTCAGATTATTGAATACGGTGATTATATGCTGAGTCTGACGCCGGAGATGCTGCCTGTTCTGAAGCAGGCCGGTGTTGTGGATTCCGGCGGCCAGGGATTGATGACCGTGCTGAAAGGTGCTTATGATTGCCTGATGGGTATTGAGACAGTGGATGGCTTTGTTGCTGAGGTTAAACCAACTGCGCCTGCAGGCAATGCCGGAAAGATGGGGCTTGATGAGATCGAGACAGCGAATATCCGTTTCGGATACTGTACAGAGTTTATTGTGATGCTTGAGAAGCCGTTTGATGAGAAGGATGAAGAGGAATTTAAGGCATTCCTTTCATCTATTGGAGATTCTATTGTATGTGTTGCCGACAGCGATATCGTGAAGGTACATGTACATACCAATGATCCGGGCCTTGCGATTCAGAAGGGCTTAAGTTATGGCTCACTGACAAGCATGAAGATTGACAATATGCGTGAAGAGCATCATGAGCGTCTGTTTAAGGATGCGCAGAAGCTGGCATCCGCTCAGGCTCAGGCTCAGACACAGAGAGCGGCAGAGGCTGAACCTGAGAAAGAAATCGGCTTTGTTGCGGTTTCCATGGGTGATGGTATGAAGAAGATATTTTCGGAACTTGGTGTAGATGAGATCATTGAAGGCGGACAGACCATGAATCCGAGTACAGCAGATATTCTTGATGCTGTGGAACGTGTGAATGCAAAGACAGTTTTTGTTCTTCCTAATAATAAGAACATTATTCTGGCAGCTCAGCAGGCCAGGGAACTGGTTGAAGGAAAGAAAGTGATCGTTATTCCGTCAAAGACTGTGCCCCAGGGAATCACAGCTGTCATCAATTATATTAACGGCAGCTCCGCAGAAGAGAATGAAGCGGCTATGAACGAAGAGATGCAGCGTGTAAAGAGTGGCCAGATTACGTATGCAGTCAGAGATACAGTGATTGATGATAAGACCATCAAGGAAGGCGATATCATGGGACTTGGTGATGACGGACTTCTGGCTGTGGGAGAGAATATCGAAGATACAACCCTTGAGACAATAGCAGCACTTGTAGATGAAGACAGCGAGATTATCAGTCTTTATTACGGGGAAGATGTGTCAGAAGAGGATGCTGAGAATCTGACAGAGAAACTCGAAGAGAAGTATCCGGACTGTGAAGTTGAATTGAATCAGGGCGGACAGCCGATTTATTATTACGTTGTTTCAGTTGAATAAGGAATGAGATCAGGATGGGTGATTATCCCGGTGCTGATATTTGTAATGACTGCTGCAGGCGTGTTTGCGGCAGTCATTTGCTTTCATTTGCGCGTGATGTGCGCAGAATAGATCCGCAATAGAAAGGAGGGTATCAGATGAATTCCGAAGACAGGGTCTCAGCAGTGAAAGGAATCGGAGCCAAAACAGAAAGTCATCTGGCCCGCATCGGTATTTATACAGTTGGAGATTTTATAGAACATTATCCAAGGGAATATCATACCTATGATGTGCCGATTTCCATTGACAATACAGAGTTCGATAATTGCAGGCAATATGGCTACAGTGTTGTGTTGTCAGAAATACCGAAGCTTTTAAAACGAGGCAGAACAGCGATTGTATCCGTAATGCTTCATGAGGGTACAGCATCTGTACAGGCGGTCTGGTATCACAGCCCTTATATTCGTCAGCAGCTACAGCCGGGAAAACGGATTGTACTTTATGGGAAAATCATACGAAAGGGCAGTCGGAGAATTCTTGAACATCCGGATATTTATACAGAAGAACAATATGCGCTGCTTCAGAAAAGCCTTCAGCCGGTCTATGGTCTGACAGAGGGGGTGACACAGAATTTTTTTATCAAGACGATGCATCAGATCCTTGACAGCGGTATGCTGGTGCCGGATCCGCTTCCGACAGATATTCGCAGAGCGTATCATCTGGCAGAATATAATTATGCACTCCGTCAGATCCATTTTCCAGAGAATGAAGAAAGCTGCAGACTGGCGAGAAGACGTCTGGTTTTTGACGAATTTCTTGTGTTTGCATTGTCTGTTAAGCGATTAAAAAAGGAAAATCATCAGATACAAAATCATTACCCGATTCGGGAGGAAAGTGCAGTTGAAGATTTTATGGCATCGTTGCCTTATACATTGACAAGGGCACAGCTGCGTGTCTGGCAGGAAATTGCGGGTGATCTGAAAAGTCCTGTGGTTATGAACAGACTTGTGCAGGGGGATGTGGGATCAGGCAAGACTATGATTGCTGCACTGGCGATGTTTGCAGCTGCCAGCGCCGGGTTCCAGAGCTGCATGATGGCACCCACAGAAGTACTGGCAAAACAGCATTATGAAAATCTTCAGGCATTATTTGAGCCTTTCCATATAACAACAGTGCTTTTAACAGGTTCCATGACCGCATCGGTTAAAAGAAAAGTATATAACAAGATTGATAATCATGAAGCAGATGTGATTATTGGTACGCAGGCACTTTTTCAGGAAAAAGCGGTATATGATAAACTGGCATTGATCGTTACAGATGAACAGCATCGCTTTGGTGTCCGTCAGAGAGAGCAGCTGGCGATGAAAAGTCAGGATGGAGAGCCCCATGTGCTTGTTATGAGTGCGACGCCGATTCCAAGAACACTGGCGATTATTCTTTACAGTGATCTGGATATTTCGGTTGTGGATGAAAAGCCGGCTAACCGGCTGCCTATTAAAAATTGTGTGGTGGGAACCGGTTATCGACCGACGGCCTATCGTTTCCTTCAGCAGCAGGTGATGTCCGGACATCAGGTGTATGTGGTCTGTCCAATGGTAGAGGAAAGTGAAAATATTGAAGCGGAAAATGTTCAGGACTATACAGAAAAACTGAGACAGGCACTGCCTCAGAACATCAAAGTGGAATATCTTCACGGACAGATGAAACCTGATCAAAAGAATCAGATCATGGAACGTTTTTCAGCAGGGGAGATACAGATTCTTGTATCTACAACTGTTATCGAAGTCGGTGTGGATGTGCCGAATGCAACGGTGATGATGATCGAGAATGCGGAGAGATTCGGGCTCGCCCAGCTTCATCAGCTGCGGGGCCGTGTGGGCCGGGGGGATGCCCAGTCTTACTGCATCTTTATCTATGGTCAGGACAACAAGAAAGTCAAAGAACGTCTGGATATCATGCTGAACACGAATGATGGATTTAAAATCGCATCAGAGGATCTCAAGCTGCGGGGACCGGGAGATATGTTCGGTATTCGTCAGAGCGGCAGTATGATTTTCAAAATAGGCGATGTATTTGTGGATTCAGCATGTCTTGTGGAAGCGGGAAAAGCCGCAGATACCATTTTCGAGGAAGATCCGGAACTGGAATCGGAGAAATATGCACCTTTGAAAAGAAGAATCACAGTAAACCTGTCGGAAAATAGTGAGCAGATCATTCTCTAAATAAAGTCGAACAATGCTAAAAAATACATGAAATATTTGATAACCGGTTGACAAATGAGTCAAAAAATATACAATATAACTAGCGCGATTATTCTGCATATCGGATATGCAGAATGGGCAATAAAGAACAGGATGTGATGACATGCGAGTGATTGCAGGCAAAGCGAGGCGTATACAGCTGAAGAGCATGGAGGGGATGAATACGCGCCCAACCACAGACAGAATTAAAGAGACCTTGTTTAATATGCTGTCGCAGAATATCTATGGATGTCATTTTCTTGATCTGTTCAGCGGAAGCGGGGCCATCGGCATCGAAGCATTGAGCCGTGGTGCTTTGTCTGCCGTCTTTGTGGAGAATAACCGGCAGGCTGTGACATGTATCAGGGAGAATCTGACGAAGACAAAATTAATGCCTCAGGCAGAGATTATGTCTGTAGATTGTCAGACGGCCATTGACCGTCTGGAGAATGGAAAGCGGCATTTTGACATTGTCTTTATGGATCCACCATATAATAAGCAGCTTGAGAAAGAGATGCTGGAAAGGATGCAGCATGTATCTTTTATAGATGAAGATACAATGATCATCATTGAAGCATCGCTTGAGACTGAATTTGACTGGCTGGAAGCATATGGTTATGAAATCACGAAGGTAAAAAAATATAAAACGAATCAGCATGTATTCGTTCAGAGGGTATTGGAGAAATAAAATGAGAACAGCAATTTATCCGGGCAGTTTTGATCCGGTCACATATGGACATATTGATATTATTAAGAGATCTGCAAAGATGGTCGATAAGCTGATTATCGGCGTTTTAAGCAACAGCTCAAAAACACCGTTGTTTTCTGTTGAAGAACGTGTTAAGATGTTAAAGGAAGTGACAAAAGACATACCGAATGTCGAAGTAACCTCTTTTGCAGGGCTGCTGATTGATTTTGCAGATGCCTGTAATGCGAAGATTATTGTCAGGGGGCTGAGAGCAGTAACTGATTTTGAATATGAATTGCAGTGGGCACAGGCCAACAGAGCTGTCCGTCCACATCTGGATACTTTGTTTTTGGTAACTAATGTTGAATATTCCTATCTGAGTTCCAGTGCGGTACGTGAACTGGCGAGATATCATGGTGATGTCAGTCTTTTTGTGCCTCCGTATATTTCTCAGATGTTAGATGAAAAGTTAGATTCGAAGGAGAATGAAAATGAGCAGAATTGAGCAATTGATTGATGAAATAGAAGAATATGTAGAAGGATGTAAACCGGCACCTTTTTCACAATCAAAGATTATTGTACAGAAAGAGCAGCTGTATGAATTACTCACAGAACTGCGCCTGAAGACACCGGATGAAATTAAGCGTTATCAGAAGATTATCGCTCAGAAAGACAAGATTATCAGCGATGCTCAGGCTCAGGCAGAACAGATGATTGAAGAGACAACAAATTACGCAAATGCTCTGGTTGAAGAGCATGAGATTATGCTGAAAGCTTATGAGAAGGCAGAGCAGACAATTAATGCAGCCAATGCACAGGCAGAAGAGATTGTTGCAGCGGCCAATCAGAATGCAGAAGAGATGCGTATGAGCGCACTTTCTTATACACAAAGCCTTATTGGTAATATTCAGGAAGTTGTACAGAGATCCCTTGATATTGCAAAGACGAATTCAGAAGGACTGATCAACGGCCTTTCAGAGAATCTGAATATTCTTGTCAGCAACAATGAAGCCCTGGTTTCACAGCTGAATGAGAAGCAGCCTGAACCTGCAGATGAACTTCCTGAGGTTGAGGATGATGAGGAAGACAATGTCTCCGATGTGACGGGTTACGATGAAGCTGAAGAAGACAAGGAAGAAGTTCAGCCGATTCTTGAGGAACCGAAGAAGGAAAAAGCCATCGAAGAGGAAGACGAAGAAGAAATCGACGATGACGAGTATGATGACGACGATTACGATGACATTGACTAATTGCCTGTTTCATATAATTTGATACAGAAGCCATACAAGCGCTGCGGTAATGATGCCGACAGCGCTTTTGTCTGCCATATACTGAATGAAGGACAGCTTTTTGGCATGCAGAAGCGGATATGTCTGAAAGGCAATGCATAAACCGCCGAATGCAGTACCGCCCATGATCAGGGATGTTTTTATTTCCTCAGGCCATGGAAGTGTGCTGAGAGCAGAGGTACCGCTTGTGATTTCAAGCAGGAGGGCGAGAACAGCCGCTGCAGAATGACTGATAAAGGGCAGAATATGGATCAGCTCCTGAAAAATAGCAAAAAACATCATGCATACGCCGATTCTCAGCATGAGTTCCGAACTATTTAAAAGAATTTTTCTGAAAGGAATTGTACTGTGACTGACAGATAGAAGATTGCTTTCTGCCAATGGTGAAAGACGGTGGAAATGGTGGAGCATGCAGCACCGGATCCATAGCCAGAGAAAAGGGCTGATGTAGAAAATCAGTATGAGACAGTGTTGAAAGGGTGGGTCCGAAAGCACTTGGTGGAGAATATAACCGGTCAGAAACATGGGACTGGCATGATTACAGACAGCGGACAGAAGCTGGGCCTCATCCCGGGTGATCTGTTTATTCTCAAGAGCCTGGGATGTTGTCACGGCACCCATCGGAAAACCACACAAAAAACCGGCCAGTATACAGAAACTGCAAAAGGGTGATAAATGAAGCAGTCTGCGGGTCAGAAAGCCGGCATGCCTGCTGATACCGGCCAGCGTGTCGGCTGACATGATGATCTGAAGCAGGAATGAAAATGGAAAAAGAACCGGCAGTACGTTGTTAAACCAGAGCAGGAGACCGTTTTTGGCACCGGTGGCTGCCTGGGGAGCAAAAATAATGAGAAAAATAATCAAGGCTAAAAGAAAAAACATCTGTATTTGATTTTTTATGGCTGTCATCTCTAAAAGTCCTTTGATTGTTATAGTATATATATGCCGAAAGACAATGGAATTATGTGTCCGGGATTTCTGCAGTCTGTTAAATGAGAATAACAGGTTCAGATGTAATGTCAGGCAAATTTTTCAGGGAACGATTTCTGAGTATCTGCCGATAAAGCCGGGATGCATAGAGTTCAGCTTCATAAGATGCATATCCGATCTCGGACAGGCGGCCGCTGACTTCAGAAGTCCGGGTGATCATGCAGTCTCTGAAAGTCGGGTCGATGGCTTTCCATAGGCGTCCGGAAGATTTTTTGAAACCGAGAACACGCAAATAACCGGCATATTGGTGTGCTTTCCATGTATCCAGATGACTTTTTCTGTGCTCCAGAATAATATGAAAAAGGCATCTGCCAATACGGGTGGCGGTAAGGTTTCTGGCAGACAAAAGTGTCATAAATTGTTCCACGGATAAAAACTGATATCTAAAACTGTCAATACGGTTGGCAAGATCCGGGGTGATATCTGTATAGTTCGTCAGACTGGTCCGGGTATCCAGAAGGTGTGCGGCCAGAATATCCGAAAAATCATTGCGTGTCAGTACCGGATAGTCTGCCAGATAGTCCTGAAGGATCGCCTTAGAGGTATCTGGTATGTCCAGCGCACGGATGACCACCTCGGGGGAGAAAAGGTTTTTGGATAATTGACGGCGGATGGCTGTGGCGGAACAAAAACCGACGTCAGTATCTGTGCTGTGATAGCCGGCACCACTGCGTCTGATGGGAAATGGACGGATTGTACTTCCGGATTTGTATAAAGCTTTCATATATTCTATGGCCAGAATATTATTGGGCTGATTCAGAATGTCGCTGCATTGTGCATCACCGAGAATGGAACACAGAGCCCGGCTTCTGGCAGCTGGAAAGTTCATGCCGGTTTTTAATCCGGCCTGCAGAAATGCTTTATATTCATCCGGTTCGTCGGACAATATTGGAATGATGGCATCAAATAAAGAGGGAGCGATGGTCTCTGCACCGAAGCAGAGATAATCGATGCATCCAAGACGATTTAAGAGAGAGACTGCTGACTCTGCAAAGATTTCTGCGCTGCCGATGGCACCGTAAACCGGAAGTTCACAGACCATATCTGCACCGGCAGCCAGGGCCATCCGACATCGGGCGTATTTGTCAACGCAGGACGGAGCCCCTCGCTGAACAAAATCGCCGCTCATCATGACCAGGATCAGATCTGCCCCGGTCTGTCTGCGGATCTCTTTGAGTTGATAAGCATGTCCGTTATGAAAAGGATTGTATTCGGCGATAACTGCTGCAATCATCATAAAAATCTCCAGTCTTTTTTATTTTATAGGTACTATTATAGGGACTTTGGTGGAAAAAACAAGCGGAAAAATCATAAAAATCGAGACTTATCCAAGCTGTCAAGTAATAATACTTGACACAAATTCAAATTTACTGTTGACAAATAATACATTCATATGTATAATTACAAAGGTATGAAACTTAGGAGATATCTATGCAAATCAATATATCTGAAATAATATCAACTGATTATAAGGTACAGAGGTTTTCGCCGGAGATTGAGATGGAAGCATTTTGTCTGGATGGCGAGCGTTATGAATTTATCCGGAAGAGTCCGGTGGAACTGAAGGCTCA
Source organism: Pseudocoprococcus catus (assembly GCF_019734885.1). Lineage (GTDB taxonomy): Bacteria > Bacillota > Clostridia > Lachnospirales > Lachnospiraceae > Coprococcus_A > Coprococcus_A catus. The sequence continues at coordinate 261,393 of NZ_JAAXCM010000020.1, forward strand.
GAATGAGGGCCACAGTGTCGTGAATTTTTCCGGCCATGTGGATGTTACAATCGATATACCGTGCAGCAGATGTCTGACATCTGTTCCGACGCGACTGGATTTTGATTTCAGTCAGAAGGTGGACTTTGAGAAGCTGAAGGCGGAGCAGTTGGACGACCTGGATGAAACCAGTTTTATGGAAGAAAGCTCTCTGGATGTAGACAGATTCGTTTACAACGAGATTTTAATGCGTTTTCCGATGAAGACACTTTGCAGGGAAGACTGCAAGGGTTTATGTCTGAAATGTGGGAAGAACTTAAATGAGGGTGAGTGCGGCTGTGACCGTGCATCATTAGACCCAAGAATGTCAGCTATCCGGGATATTTTTAATAATTTTAAGGAGGTGTAAACCATGTCTATTTGTCCAAAGAATAAATCATCAAAAGCTAGAAGAGACAGCCGTAGAGCTAACTGGAAGATGTCTGTTCCTTCATTATCCAAATGCAGCAAATGTGGTGCTTTAGTAATGCCTCATAGAGTCTGCAAAGCTTGCGGAGCTTACAATAAAAAAGAAGTTGTTAAAGTTCAGTAATCATATACTGCAACCGTCAGAAAAGAGACTCTTCGGAGTCTTTTTTTTGTACTCTCAGGCACATGGGGATGGTTGTCTGATAAAAAAGGCTGTATTTTCTGAAAAATTATGGTACTATATTAAGGTGTATGCCGGCGTCAGTGCGCAGGATATTTGAAACTTGATAAAAACAGGCTGATTTTGTTTTGTAAGGAGGATAACATATGCGTAAGAAAATAAAACAATATGTATCAATGCTGATGGTTATGTTGATGGCAATATCTGCCGTTGTGTTCTGCGGTGCAGAAAAAGCCTATGCCGGAAGTTTTTCGGGCGGCTATATATCGTTAGGGGCCGATCTTACCAGTGATGAGAAGGCGAAGGTGCTGGCGCTTTTCGGTGTAGATGAGAAGGATCTTGATAATTATAAAGTGGTTTATGTCACGAATCAGGAAGAACATCAGTATCTTGACAGCTATATTTCAAGTTCACAGATTGGAAATCAAGCCTGGTCCTCTGTATTGATCACGGAAGGCAAGAAAGGCAGCGGCATCAATGTGACAACAAAGAATGTTATTTACTGTACAACAGGTATGTATGCCAATGCACTGGCAACGGCAGGGGTGGAAGATGTGAATGTTGTAGTAGCCGGTCCTTTCAATGTATCCGGTACAGCTGCATTGGTAGGTGCATTAAAAGCTTATTCAGAGATGACAGGTGAGACTGTGGATGAAGATGTTGTGGATGCGGCTGTGGATGAAATGGTGACAACAGGAAGTCTTGAGGATGGCACGGATGCGGACAATGAAAAGATTGAAGGCATGGTTGCTTATCTGAAAGAGCAGATTGCCAATAGTGACAATAAAGATAAAGATCTGGATCAGATTATCAATGATGCAGCCAATAAGTTTGAGATCACATTGAATGAAGATCAGTTTAATCAGCTGAAATCACTTCTGGAAAAATTAGGTGGACTTCATCTTGATCTGGGCTCTTTGAAGAGTCAGGCTCAGGCAGCCTATGATACGTTGAAGGACATGGGGTTTGATATCAGTAAGATCCACATCGATACAGAAGAAGCAAGAGGCCTTCTTCAGCAGATTATAGAGACAATTAAGGGATGGTTTAATTAAACAGGAAGGAAATAGGCAATGAGTGAATTGGTAAGAGTGGCTGTAGACGCCATGGGCGGTGACAATGCACCTGAAGCAGTTGTACAGGGTGTAGTGGACGCATTGAATGCAAGTAAGGAAATCGAAGTACTGTTGGTGGGTGATCAGAAAACAGTTGAAAAGTGTCTGGCAGGGGCACAGTATGACAAGGAACGGCTTCAGGTGATTCATGCATCTGAAGTGATCACGAATAATGAAGCACCGACGGTTGCCATCAAGAAGAAGAAAGATTCTTCTATTGTTGTCTCACAGAGACTTGTCAGGGAAGGAAAAGCAGATGCATTTGTTTCTGCGGGAAGTACAGGCGCAGTACTTGTGGGAAGTCAGGTGCTGATCGGACGTATCAGAGGGATTGAGAGACCGGCACTGGCACCGCTGATCCCGACAACAAAAGGTTTTTCTTTGCTGATTGACTGTGGTGCCAATGTGGATGCGAAGCCTTCCAATCTGGTGCAATTTGCAAAAATGGGTTCTATCTATATGGAGAATATTATGGGCCGGAAGAATCCGCGCGTCGCTATTGTCAATATCGGTATTGAAGAGGAAAAGGGCAATGCCCTTGTCAAACAGACGTATCCGCTTTTAAAGGAATGCAAAGATATTAATTTTATCGGCAGTATTGAAGCACGCGAGATTCCAAATGGCTATGCGGATGTCATTGTCTGTGAAGCCTTTGTGGGCAATGTTATTCTGAAGATGTATGAAGGGGTGGCCGGTGCATTGATGGGCAAGGTCAAGGAAACGATGATGTCTTCTTTGAAAACGAAGATTGGTGCACTTCTTATTAAAAAGGATTTGAAGAAAACATTAAAAGCCTTTGATGCATCTGCATACGGCGGTGCGCCGATGCTGGGACTGAAAGGACTGGTGGTGAAGAGCCATGGCAGTTCTAATGCCAAAGAAATCAAACAGTCTGTTTTACAGTGCATTGCATTTAAGCAGCAGAACATTTCGGGAAAGATTGCTGAGACAATTACAATAGACAAAAAAACGACGGCAGGATCAGAGGAAAAACCGGCGGCTGAATAGAAAACGCTATTTTACAGAACAGGAAGAGGGAGAAGAATGGCAAATCATACATTATTAAAAGAGCTGCAGCAAAAAATAGATTATCAGTTTAAAGATGAAAACCTGCTGTTTACAGCGGTAACCCATAGCTCTTATGCTAATGAACACAAACTGCATAAGATCCATCATAATGAGCGTCTGGAGTTTCTGGGTGATGCAGTACTTGAGATTGTATCCAGTGATTTTTTGTTTAAGAATTTCCCGGATATGGCAGAGGGGCAGATGAGCAAGAAGAGAGCCAGTCTTGTCTGCGAGCCGACACTGGCCTATTGTGCAAGACAGATTGGCCTTGGAAAATATCTGATGCTTGGCAAAGGTGAAGATATGGGAGGCGGCCGCAACAGAGACTCCATCTTGTCTGATGCACTGGAAGCCGTGATTGGTTCTATTTATCTTGACGGCGGCCTTAACAAGGCCAGCAAGTTTATTATGACCCATGTTTTAAATGATATTGAGCATAAGGCGATGTTCCAGGACAGCAAGACGATCTTGCAGGAGATACTGCAGAAGAACCACAGAGATCCAATCACTTATGAAGTGGTGGATATGAAAGGCCCGGAACATAACAGAATGTTCGTAATGCAGGTGAAGCTCGGGGATACCGTTATCGGACAGGGCAGCGGCAGAACGAAGCAGGCTGCCGGGCAGGAAGCGGCTTATCATGCGATCCTTGCATTGAAGAATCAGCAGGAACATTAGAGGACAGTATATGTTTTTAAAAAGTATAGAGGTGCAGGGCTTTAAATCCTTTGCCAATAAGATGGTGTTTGAGTTTCATAAAGGCATTACGGGGATTGTAGGGCCTAACGGCAGCGGAAAGAGTAACGTAGCGGATGCCGTGCGCTGGGTACTTGGTGAACAAAGTGCCAAGCAGCTGCGCGGTTCCAGGATGGAAGATGTTATTTTTTCCGGTACTGAGAGCAGAAAGCCGCTGGGGTTTGCCTATGTGGCCATTACGCTGGACAATTCGGATCATCAGCTGGCAGTGGAATATGATACAGTGACTGTATCAAGGCGTGTCTATCGTTCCGGCGAGAGTGAATACAAGATTAATGGTCATAACTGCAGACTGAAGGACGTACAGGAACTGTTTTTTGATACAGGTATCGGCAAGGAAGGCTATTCTATTATCGGACAGGGGCAGATCGACAAGATTCTCAGCGGTAAACCGGAAGAGAGAAGAGAGCTTTTTGATGAAGCAGCAGGAATTGTCAAATATAAGCGTCGAAAAGCATTGACAGAGAAGAATCTGGCAGAGGAACAGCAGAATCTCAGCAGAGTGCGGGATATTTTGTATGAACTAGAGAAACAGGTGGGTCCCCTTGCAAAACAGAGTGAGACAGCCAGAATTTATCTCAAACACAGAGACACATTGAAGCAGTATGATGCCAATATGTATCTGATGTCTTTTTATCAGCTGAAGAAGGACAGTGCAGATATTGACGGTAAAATAGATATTGTCAGTGCACAGTTGAAAGATTCTCAGGAAAATTTTGAAAAGATCAAGAGTGCTTATGCAGAGATGGAAGCACTGATGGAGCAGTACGATCAGAAGATTGCCGAGGATCAGGAGGTCTGCAATCAACAGGCATTGGAGAAGCAGCGGCTGGAAGGCACCAGGAATGTTTTTGTATCAAAACTGGAAGGTATTGCCGGTAAGGAAGAGCAGTTTGATATGCTGATCGAAGATGCACAGAAAAGCCTTGGGGAGAAGCAGCAGCTCTTAGAAGACAATAAAAAGGAACTGGAGACACTGGAAGAAGAGCTGAAGCATCTTGAGCAGCACAAGAACAGTTCTGAAGAAGAACTGCATGCGATGTCCGGCATGGTGACATCCCTGAGGGAACGGATTGATTCACAGAATAGTGATATTATCGAATTTCTGAATGAAACAGCGAATATAAAAGGACGTATGCAGCGTTATGAGACGATGCAGGAACAGACGCAGATCAGACAGTCCGAGTTGGATCAGAAGCTGATTGCTCTTCAGAGTGAAGAATCTTCAGAAGGCGAGCTGGTAGAAGCCTTCAAAAAGGAAGCACAGGGCGTTGCTATAGAGCTTGAGAGAATTCAGGCAGAACAGGCGGCCTGCAAAAAAAGAGCAGCAAAGATTTCGGATGATCTGATGAAATGCAGAGATGCTTTTAATGCAGCAGAGAAATCTTTCCACGAGGAATCTGCACGCTATCAGACACTGAAGAATATTACAGAGCGTTATGATGGTTACGGCGTCAGTATTCGTAAGATCATGGAACGAAAGAATGATTACAAAGGCATCATTGGTGTTGTGGCAGATATTATCCATGTCAGCAAAGAATATGAAATTGCCATTGAGACAGCTCTCGGCGGCAGTATTTCCAATATTGTAACGGATGATGAACAGACGGCCAAGAACATGATCCGGTTCCTGAAGACAAATCGTTTTGGACGTGCAACTTTCCTGCCGTTGACGAGTATCCGGGGACGCAGGGCGGACAATGCTGACAGAATCTGCAGTGAAGCAGGTGTGATCGGCCTGGCCAGCGACCTGATTAAGGTGGAACGTCAGTTTGACAATCTGGCAGATTATCTTCTGGGCAGAGTTTTTATCGTTGATCAAATTGACAATGCCCTTGCCCTGGCAAAAAAATATCGGTATTCCCTGAGAATTGTTACGCTTGAAGGAGAATCCTTAAATCCCGGCGGTTCATTGTCCGGTGGTGCTTATAAGAATACAGGCAATTTGCTTGGACGGCATCGAGAAATGGAGGAATTGCAAAAACATGTGGAAAGCCTTCGCAAAGAGGGAGCTTCATTGAAACAGCAGATCAATCAGTTGCAGTCAGATAAAGAAAGCAATAAGGCAGCCATAGAGAAGAATACCGCCGAAGAGTCAAAGCTGACGCTGCATCAGAATACGGTGCGTCTCCGCCTGAAACAGGTGGATGAAAGCCGTGGTGAACATGCAAAATCTATACAGGATATCAGTCGGGAGACAGCGCAGATTAAAGCGCAGCAGGAACAAATCAGACAGTTTAAGCAGCAGCTGGCTCAGCAGCTGACTGAACTTGAGACAAAAAAGAAGAATGCAGAGGCACTTACTGCATCTTTGACAGCAAAGCTGGAGGAAATTTCTGAGCAGGAGCGAAACTTCAATAATCAGACTGCAGATATGCGGATTCATTATGCCAATCAGGTACAGAAGAAAGCTTTTATCAGGAAGACTATTGAACAGAATCGCAGTGAGGGCCAACATCTTCAGCAAAAACTGACAGATTATCATGAACAGAAGGCAGCTTTCGGAAAGGAAAAGACTGAGATCCGTGAACAGATAGAAAAAACGGATACACAGATTGCTGCGGTGATGGAGAAAATGACAGAGAGTCAGTCCATCCTTCAGCAAAAAACGGATGAACGCAGCCAATATGCCGTGGAGCATAAATCATTTTTTGCGAAGCGTGAAGAATTATCAGAAACGATCAGCCGGTTGGACAGAGAACAGTTCAGGCTGGGAAGTCAGAAAGAAAAACTGGAAGAGAACCGCAGTCAGCTCAGCAGCTATATGTGGGAGGAATATGGTCTGACCTATCAGACAGCAAGAGAATTGTCAGATGATGAATTGCAGACATTGCCGCTTTCAAAATTGAAAAAGATGGCATCCGACATTAAGGGTGAGATTAAAGCACTGGGCAATGTCAATGTCAATGCTATTGAAGAATACAAGGCAGTGGCTGAACGGTATGAGACCATGAAGACTCAGCATGATGACATGGTGGAAGCTGAAGGTAAACTTGCGAGTATTATTGAAGATTTGAATATTTCCATGCAGAAGCAGTTTCAGGAGAAGTTTATGCAGATCCGCAAAGAATTTGATCGTATATTCAAATTACTTTTCGGAGGCGGCAAGGGAACCCTTGAACTGGCAGACCCGGAAAATCTTCTGGAGACAGGTGTTATTATTACGGCACAGCCGCCGGGTAAAAAATTACAGAATATGATGCAGTTATCCGGTGGAGAGAAAGCGTTGACGGCGATCGCACTGCTATTTGCTATTCAGAGTTTGAAACCATCACCCTTCTGCCTGCTGGATGAAATTGAGGCGGCACTTGATGATGCCAATGTCAAGCGCTTTGCAGAGTACCTGCACAATCTGACAAAGGACACACAGTTTATTGTAATTACTCACAGACGGGGAACGATGAATACAGCGGATGTCCTTTATGGTATTACCATGCAGGAAAAGGGTGTTTCCACTCTGGTTTCTGTAAATCTGATAGAAAATGAATTAGGAAAATAAGGAGGCAGTTTATGTCTGAAGAAAAGAAAGGCTTTTTTTCACGTCTTGTGGAAGGGCTGACAAAAACAAGAAATAATATTATGTCCGGTTTTGATGCTATTTTCTCCGGTTTCTCCAGCATCGATGAAGATTTTTATGAGGAGCTGGAAGAAGTGCTTGTGATGGCGGATCTTGGGATCCATACGACAGAGAATATCATTGAGGAGCTGAAAAAGAAAGTCAAAGAACAGCATATTAAGGAACCTCAGGCATGCAAGCAGCTGCTGGCAGATACAATCAAGGAACAGATGCGGGTTGATGAGGATGCGTATGCCTTTGAACATCAGACATCCGTTGTACTGGTGATCGGTGTCAATGGCGTCGGTAAGACAACAACCATTGGCAAACTGGCAGGACAGTACAAAAAAGCCGGCAGGAAAGTTGTTCTGGCAGCGGCCGATACATTCAGAGCTGCAGCCATTGAACAGCTGACAGAATGGTCACATAGAGCTGGTGTGGATATCATTGCCGGCCAGGAAGGTTCTGATCCTGCATCTGTGATTTATGATGCCATTGCAGCAGCCAAAGCAAGAAAAGCTGACATTCTTTTATGTGATACGGCAGGCCGACTGCACAACAAGAAGAATCTTATGGAAGAGCTTAAGAAAATCAACCGTATCATTGAGCGGGAATATCCGGAAGCTTATCGTGAGAACCTAATCGTACTGGATGGTACAACCGGCCAGAATGCCCTTGTACAGGCAAAACAGTTTAAAGAAACAGCAGACATTACAGGTATTGTGCTGACAAAACTGGACGGTACTGCAAAAGGCGGTATTGCCATTGCCATTCAGGCAGAACTTGGTGTACCAGTGAAATATATCGGAATCGGTGAAAAAATCGAAGACCTCCAGAAATTCGACACAGATTCTTTCGTCGATGCCCTTTTTACATCGGCAGAAGAAAAGTAGCGTGCGGTCTATAAACATCAGATAAATTAGATTTAAACGGTGACTGTTAACACAGGTGCTGGCAGCGAGAGCGGCCTGTGATGAACAGTCACCGTTTAAATCTAATGATTAATGATTATAGACCGCATGCCTCTTTATCTTCAGAAAAATGTCAGAGTTTTATCAAGAAATCTTTAGAATTCATTAAGGCTGGCTGAAGTGTTATTTTATAGGATATAAGAACAGGAAAGGAGTTGGTACCTGAAAGAATGAGCAGAATGAGAAATATATTAGAATATTTGGAAGAAAGTACAGAACGATTCCCGGAGAAAACAGCTGTGACGGATGGTATCTGTGCTTATAATTATAGAGAGCTGTCGATGCGATCCAGAAGAATCGGGAGTGCAGTTGCTGCCCGCTGTAAGCAGGAACAACCGGTTGCTGTTCTGGCTGAGAAAGGGGCAGATACGCTGGCTGTTTTTCTTGGGATTGTTCAGGCTGGCTGTTTTTATGTTCTGATGAACCCTGAACTTCCTCTGGCCAGATTGGAACAGGTGCAGCAGGTTCTTCAATCAGAATATATTGTGACGGACAGAGAGCATCGGGAACTGGCTGCTCAGATCCTGGATGAGGACAGGGTTCTTCTGGTGGAAGATCTGGCAGATACAGAAGTGAATGATATACTGCTGACAGGGAGAAGAGAAAAATCGATTGATACAGCTCCGCTGTATGCAAATTTCACATCCGGTTCCACGGGACAGCCGAAGGGTGTCGTAGTCAGCCATCGAAGTGTCTTGGATTTTATCGATATTTTTACGGAATTGTTTGGTATAACATCGGAGGATCGAATCGGCAATCAGGCACCGTTCGATTTCGATGTATCCGTCAAAGATATTTATTCTTCGCTGAAAATGGGAGCGACACTTGTGATTGTACCGAAGCAGTTATTTTCACAGCCGGCACCGCTGCTTGATTATCTTTGCGATAACGAAGTGACAGTAATGATCTGGGCAGTATCCGCATTATGTCTGATCAGTATTTTTCATGGGTTGGATTACCGGACACCTGAGAGCGTCAGAAAAGTATTGTTCAGTGGGGAAGTGATGCCGCCGAAGCATTTGAAAGCCTGGATGGAGCATTTGCCGGAAGCGGATTTTATTAATTTATATGGTCCGACGGAGATCACATGCAATTGTACATATCACAGGATTGACAGAAACAGAGATTATTCTGAAGGTGTACCTGTGGGTTGTGCTTTCCCGAATGAACATGTTTTCCTTCTGGATGACAATAATCAGGAGGTAACAAAGCCGGGGATCGCCGGTGAAATCTGTGTCCGGGGAACGGCGCTGGCTCTTGGTTATTATCGGATGCCGGAACAGACGGCAGAGCACTTTGTACAGAATCCGCTAAATCACTGTTATCCGGAACTGATTTACAGAACAGGAGATCTCGGACGCTATAACGAACAGGGAGAAATCCTTTTCGGAGGCAGAAAAGACTACCAGGTTAAATATATGGGACATCGAATTGAACTTGAGGAAATCGAACGTGCCATGGAGAATATTGAGGGCATCAGCAGAGCCTGCTGTATTTTTGATGAGAAAAAATCAAAACTGTATGGCTTTTATATGGGCGAAATGGAGAAAAAAGAACTGCATCATCTGATGAGCAGCAATTTACCGCCCTTTATGGTGCCGGGGGCTTTGAGAAAAGTAGAACAGATGCCTCTTACAAAGAACGGAAAGACAGACAGAAGAGCATTGATGGAGAAACACGCAAAGGGGGCGAGGTCATGATGACAGATGAACAGCTGATGATATTGGCGGAGGAATATCAGACGCCGATGCATATTTTTGATATGGATGTGTTGAAAAAGAGAGTTGCCTTTTTAAAAAATCATCTTCCGGCGCATGTTTCACTCTGCTATGCGGTGAAAGCCAATACATTTATTATTAAGGAATTATGCGGACAGGTGGAACGCTTTGAAGTATGTTCTCCCGGTGAGCTTGCAATCTGTCGAAGACTGCATGTTCCGATGGAACAGGTTGTTTTATCAGGTGTTTATAAGACACCTGCTGTTATGGAGATGCTTTTCAGAGAGGGCGTGTCGATTGGTGTTTTTACGGCAGAGTCCATGGAACAGTATCTGTTGCTGTCAGAACTTGCAGAAAAATACAGCATGAAGATCAAATTATTGCTCAGACTTACCAGCGGCAATCAGTTCGGTATGGATGAGAGTGTTTTGATTCAGGTGATTCATCTGAGCCGGGAGAATGCCTGGGTAGAAGTCGAAGGCATTCAGTTCTTTTCAGGAACTCAGAAAAACTCAATTAAGAAACTTAAGCGAGAACTGACATATGTTGACGCATTTATCCAACGCCTGGAAGCAGAAGAAGATTTTCAAGTAAAGGAACTGGAATTCGGCCCCGGGTTGCCGGTATCGTATTTCCAGGGTGAAGATTTTGATGAAATCGCCTTTTTGGCAGAATTTTCTGAGGTGCTTGGTGAGATGACCAGCCGGGTGAAGCTGACATTTGAACTTGGCAGAAGTATTGCGGCATCCTGCGGCACTTATATGACATCTATTGTAGATGCAAAAGTGAATAAAAAGCAGAATTATGCCATTGTAGACGGCGGTATCCATCAATTGGTTTATTATGGACAGTCTATGGCCATGAAACATCCGTATTGTCATGTATTGCCTGAAAAAGAGGAGGGTGAGACAGTGGAATGGAATTTATTCGGTTCCCTGTGTACGGTCAATGATATACTGGTCAAGCAGATGCCGGTCAGGAATCTTCGTGTGGGAGATGTAGTTGTGTTTGAAAAAACAGGTGCCTATTCCACAACAGAAGGCATTGCACTGTTTTTGAGCAGAGATCTTCCGAAGATTCTTCTTCGTGGGGAGGATGGAACAATTCAGATCCTTCGGGATGCTGTTGATACAGATCCGCTTAATACCCCTTCTTATAACGGATAGGAGACAGCTGCGAAGCAAAACAAAAATTCTATGACAAGACCTTATGGGATTGAATTGGAATAGAATGCAGTCGATGAATGCTGCATATATAATGAAAGGAGATTATTATAATGAAAGAACAGATTATTGAGATTTTAGAGGATATCCAGCCGGAGGCAGATTATGAAACATGCAGGACGTTGATTGATGACCATATTTTATCATCACTGGATGTCCTTTCATTAGTGGCTGAACTTGAAGATGAATTTGACGTGACAATTCCTACTGTTGAGGTTATTCCATCCAATTTCAATTCAGTGGATGCAATTGCAGCAATGGTTGAAAGACTTCAGGAAGAGGGCTAGGAATGACTTCCTATGTATCAATTTTATATTTGCTGATATTTCTTCCTGCAGTACTGCTGGTGTATAATGTGCTGCCGAAGAAGTACCGGCCGATCATTTTATTATTGGCCAGCTATGCTTTCTTTTGGAGTATCAGCCGCAAGCTTCTGGTATTTCTGCTTGTATCCACAGTGTCTATTCATCATATCGGATTGTGGTTAACAGCCGTCCAGAGTGAAAGAAATGACGTGCTGGCCAAGACAGAGCGATCGGGCAAAAAGGCAGTAAAGGCACTTTACATCAGACGTCAGAGATGGATTGTGTTTTTTGCTGCCTGTGTGCATGTGGGAACACTGCTTGTGCTGAAGTATTCCGGTTTCTTTGGAAGAAATATTAATACACTTCTGCAGACAGCAGGGGTTGGCCTGTCTGTGCCGATATTGAAGCTTATGATGCCTATAGGCATTTCTTTTTATACCATGCAGGCTATGTCTTATGTGTTTGATGTTTATCGTGAGACAACAAAGGCGGACAAAAATCTCGGACGTCTGGCCCTTTATATGGCGTTTTTTCCAACGATTATGGAAGGTCCGATCTGCCGTTATGCTGATGATGCTGAGCAGCTGTGGGAAGGAAGAAGAAGCACCCTTGAGAACCTGACATTCGGCACAGAAAGAATCTTATATGGTGTTTTTAAAAAGATCATTATTGCGGATAGGCTCAATATTATGATCAAGACATTGTATACGGGATATGCGGATTATGATGGCGGCATGATGGCTGTGGCAGCCATTGCCTATACTTGTCAGCTTTATATGGAGTTTTCGGGAACGATGGACGTTGTCATCGGCAGTGCTGAATTGTTTGGCGTTGTACTGCCGGAGAATTTCAGACATCCATTTTTCTCAAAGAGCATTTCGGAATTCTGGACCCGTTGGCATATTACCCTTGGTACATGGTTCAGAGATTATATCTTCTATCCATTGTCCATGTCAAAGCCTCTGAAGAAACTGACATCAAAGGCGAGAAAGAAGATCGGCAATCATTTCGGACCGCTGATCGCAGGAACGATGGCATTATTTGTTGTCTGGCTGTTTAATGGTCTGTGGCATGGTGCGGGATGGCATTATATTTTCTTTGGTATGTATCATCTTGTGCTGATTGTTGCAGCTAATTTTGTGGAACCTTTTACCAGGGAATTTCTTGAGAAAATACATATCAGACGTGAGGAGGGGCCTTACAGAATTTTCAGAATGATCAGGACTGCATTGCTTGTATGCATCGGTGAGCTGTTTTTCAGAGCAGAAGGTCTGAGGGCAGGATTTTGTATGTTCAACAAAATGGTGACCCAGTTTACACTGTGTTCTTTTACGGATGGCACCATCTTTTCTCTGGGTATGGATAAGCTGGATTTCATTGTTGTTGCATTGGCAGTGCTCTTTGTATTTGCTGTCAGTGTTGTCAGTGAAAAAGGCACCAACGTGAGAAGGCTACTGTCAACAAAAAGAAGAATTATCCGTTGGGCGGTATGCTATGGATTGATTTTATGCTGCATTATTTTCGGGGCTTACGGTATGAATTATACGCCGGTAGATCCGATCTATGCAGGATTTTAGGAGGTACACAATGAATAAGAAGACAAAAGATATCATTGGCTGTATCTCTTTTATGGTTGGTCTGATCATCCTTTTTGCGGTGCTTTCGGTGATCTTTGTACCGAAGGATAACAGCAGAGCAGCCGGTATGGAGGCTGTACAGGCCAATGGTATTCTTGGCGAAAAAGAAAATACAATTGATTATATTATTCTTGGCGACAGCGAGACACACAGCTCTTTTACGCCGATGCAGATATGGAAAGACTATGGTTATACAGGGTATGTCTGCGGAACAAATGCACAGCATCTTTATGAATCGGAAAAATTTCTGAGACAGGCACTGAAACATCAGTCACCAAAGTATGTTATAATGGAGACAAATGCAATCTACAGATATTCTTCCATTGAGAATGCAATTATGGCCAAGGCAGAAAACTATTTTCCTCTGTTCCGGTATCACGACAGATGGAAAAATCTAAAGTTCAGTGATCTCGGAGGCAGTGTTCAATATACCTATACGAACTACAGCAAAGGTTATCGCTTTGAAGACCGAATTGATGGTGTAGAAAACAAAGAATATATGAAGCCAACGGAAAGGACAAAGCATATTACAAAAATAAATCGTCATTATGTGAACAATATTATCAATCTCTGTAAGAAGAATCATATTGAGTTAATATTGGTCAGTACACCAAGTATCAGCAACTGGACTTACGCGAAACATAACGGTATTCAGAAATTGGCAGATCAAAACGGCTTGACCTACATTGACATGAATTTGCTGCAGGATCAGCTGGAGATTGACTGGGAGACAGATACCCGTGATAAAGGCGATCACTTGAATTACAGCGGTGCGGTTAAAGTGACCGACTGGCTGGGAACTTACTTTAAGCAGTGTGGTGAGTTTACAGATCACAGACAGGATGCTGCGTATCAGTCTTGGAATAAAGATTTAAAACGTTACGAGAAAAAAGTTTCCGGCAAATAGACAACAGACGGGAGAGGACAAAAGATGGAATATAATGTTCTGATAGCAGAAGATGATGAGAGTATCGTTGAATTACTGACGTTGTATTTAAACAGCAATGGGTTTAATGTCATTTCAGCAAATGACGGCGAGGCTGCTATGGAGCTGCTGCGGCATCGGAAAACAGATATTGTTTTGGTAGATATTATGATGTCAAAGATGAATGGATATGAACTGATCAAAGCGATTCGACAGGAAAATAATCTTCCGATTATCATTATTTCCGCCAAAAATGAGGACTCGGATAAAATTCTCGGTCTGAATCTGGGGGCCGATGCGTATATTACCAAACCTTTTAATCCTCTTGAAGTGATTGCCTATGTCAGGGCAATGCTCAGAAGATACTATGAATACGGAGGCAGTCCCGGCAAGCAGGAAAATGCATTGATCCTGAAGGTAGGAGAACTTACATTGGATACAGAAGCTTTTGCGCTGCACAAAAACGGCAGGCTTCTTTCTATGACTTCAGCTGAATTAAAAATTCTGGCCAAACTGATGCGGTCGCCGAAGCGGGTATTTACAAAAGAGCAGCTCTGTGAATGCATTAACGGCAGATATTATGAGAATGATGACCGAACCATGATGGTGCATATATCCAATATTCGGGCAAAGATTGAAGATGATCCGGCTAACCCGAAGTATATCAAAACCGTCCGTGGTTTGGGGTATAAAATGGACAGTGATGATTGATAATAGAAGAATTGCATTAATTTTCAAAAAAACTGTTGACAAATAGAGGGTATCTGCGATACAATACCACCTGTAAAGTAAAAGTACTTTACAGGTGGTGCTGTTTTATGGAGAGATTTATTGAAGAAGCGTTGCTTTATGATTTTTATGGAGAGCTGTTGACAGAGCATCAGAAACTGATCTATGAAGATTTTGTTCTGAATGATTTGTCCCTGAGTGAGATCGCGGAGGATCGTGAGATCAGCAGGCAGGGCGTGTATGACATTGTCAGACGCTGCAGGAAACAGCTGCAGGGATATGAAGCGAAGCTTCATCTTGTTGCGAAATTTATCCATACGAAGGAACGCGTCGAAGAGATCAATCATTATGCGAATGAGATCCTTGAGCATCAGGAAGATCATCAGAGGATGATAGAGTGTATTAACAGGATTGAGGTGCTGTCCAATACAATCGTAGAAGAATTGTAGAACCGGAGGCGAAGCTATGGCATTTGAAAGTTTATCGGACAAATTGCAGAATGTATTTAAAAATTTAAGAAGCAAAGGCCGTTTAACAGAAGCAGATGTGAAAGCGTCACTGAAGGAGGTTAAAATGGCACTTCTTGAAGCGGATGTTAACTTTAAGGTTGTGAAGCAATTTATTAACTCCGTGACAGAGCGGGCAGTTGGTCAGGATGTAATGAACAGTCTGACACCCGGACAGATGGTCATTAAGATTGTCAATGAAGAGATGGTTGCTCTCATGGGCAGTGAGACCACAGAGATCAAGCTGAACAACAGCAATGAACTGACAGTCATTATGATGGCTGGTCTTCAGGGTGCAGGTAAGACGACCACTTCTGCGAAGATTGCAGGCAAGCTGAAAGCAAAGGGACGTAAGCCTCTGCTGGTGGCCTGTGATGTATACAGACCGGCGGCCATCAAACAGCTGCAGGTGAATGGTGAGAAGCAGGGAGTACCTGTATTCTCTATGGGAGATTATCAGAATCCCGTTGATATTGCCAAGGCAGCCATTGAACATGCGAAGAGCAATGACCTGAATGTAGTGATCCTCGATACAGCTGGCCGACTTCATGTGGATGAGACTATGATGGAAGAGCTGGCGAATATTCAGAAGGCTATCAAGGTAGACCAGACAATATTTGTTGTGGATGCCATGACAGGTCAGGATGCAGTCAATGTTGCGAAGTCCTTCAATGAACAGATTGAACTGGATGGTGTGATCCTGACAAAGATGGACGGCGATACCCGAGGCGGTGCGGCATTATCCATCAGAGCGGTGACAGGTAAACCGATTCTTTATGTTGGTATGGGTGAGAAACTTTCGGATCTTGAACAGTTTTATCCGGATCGTATGGCATCAAGAATTCTTGGTATGGGTGATATCCTGACATTGATCGACAAAGCTCAGAGCCAGATTGATGAAGACAAGGCGCGAGAACTGAATCAGAAGATCAAGAAGGCAACCTTTGGTTATGATGATCTGTTGGAGTCGCTGAATCAGGTAAAGAATATGGGCGGCATTGCAGATATGCTTTCCATGCTTCCGGGTGTAGGGAGTCAGCTGAAGAATGTGGAGGTTGACGACAGTCAGTTCAGCCGGATCGAAGCAATTATTCTTTCCATGACACCGGAGGAACGCGCGAATCCGGATTTGATCAATCCGAGCCGTAAGAAGCGAATTGCTCAGGGTGCAGGTGTGGATATCAGTGAAGTGAACAAGTTAGCCAAGATGCTTGAACAGATGAAGAAGATGATGAAGCAGTTTGGCGGAAGTTTACCTAAGGCAGGCAAAAGAGGAAAATTCAAATTTCCTTTTAGTATATAATTAATTTTTTCAGGAGGTGAAAGATAATGGCAGTTAAAATCAGATTAAGAAGAATGGGTCAGAAGAAGGCTCCTTTTTATAGAATCATCGTAGCAGATTCCAGATCCCCAAGAGATGGTAGATTCATCGAAGAGATCGGTTACTACAATCCAAACGTTGAACCATGTGATGTAAAGGTTAACGAAGAGCTCGCTCAGAAATGGTTATCTACAGGCGCTCAGCCAACAGAAATCGTTAGCAGACTTTTCAAGAACGCTGGCATCATTAAATAATTGATTTACAGTGGGGGAATCTGTAATGAAAGAATTAGTAGAAGTTATTGCTACTTCACTTGTAGATCACCCGGAAGAAGTTGTCGTTACAGAAACTGTAACTGACAAGTCTATCGTTCTGGAGCTCAAAGTGGCTCCTGATGATATGGGAAAAGTTATTGGCAAACAGGGGCGTATTGCGAAAGCAATCCGTACTGTTGTCAAATCTGCAGCATCTAAGGACGATAAGAAAGTCATTGTAGAAATATTGCAGTAGAAACTGGGAGCTGTCGCGGTTGTTCTAGAGAGGCTTTAGCCTTTTGGAATATGCGGCGGCTTTTTGTGTCTTGGATGCTTATTTGAAATCATATGGAACATTTTCATGGGGATTTCCCGGTTTTTATATAAGGAAGGAAAACGATGGAAAAATATTTGCGCGTAGGTGTTATTTCATCTTCTCACGGTGTGAGAGGAGAAGCTAAGATATTTCCTACAACAGATGATGTACAGCGTTTTAAGAAGCTGAAGACCTGTATCCTCGATACGGGCAGAGAATACAAAGAGCTTCATATAGAAAGTGTCAAATTCTTTAAACAGATGGTTATTCTGAAGTTCAAAGAAATTACATCTATTGATGAATTGATGCCTTATAAAGGCAAAGATCTTCTTGTCACAAGAGATCAGGCAGTGAAATTGGAGGAGAATGAATATTTTATCTGTGATTTGATCGGTCTGAGGGTTGTGACAGATGAGGGCGAGGACTTTGGTGTTCTGACAGATGTGATCCAGACCGGAGCCAATGACGTGTACGAAGTCAAGCGCCCGGATGGCAAAGAAGTGCTTCTGCCGGTTATTGATGAGTGTATTTTGGATGTAGATCTTGAGAAGCAGCAGGTAACAGCGCATATTATGCCGGGGTTAGTTGACTGATAGGAGAGAGCTATGGATTTTCATGTAATGACATTATTTCCGGATATGATTATGCAGGGACTTTCTGACAGTGTGATCGGCCGTGCCGTCAGAAAAGAAACTATTGGTCTGCATGCGGTGAATATCCGTGATTATTCCCATGATAAGCATAAACATGTGGACGATTATCCATATGGCGGCGGGGCCGGTATGGTGATGCAGCCTGAGCCTATTTTCGAATGTTATCAGGATATTGTCGCCAGGATGGACAAGAAGCCCCGTGTGATCTATATGACGCCCCAGGGCAGAGTTTTTAATCAGGAAATTGCTGAAGAACTGTCGAAGGAAGAATCCCTGATTTTTCTTTGCGGCCATTATGAGGGCATTGATGAGCGTGTGCTGGATGAGATCGTGACAGATCATCTTTCTATAGGAGATTATGTGCTGACCGGCGGAGAACTGCCTGCTATGGTGATGATCGATACCATTGCCCGTCTGGTACCGGGGGTGCTTAACAACAGTGAATCTGCTGAGTATGACTCTTTCCAGGACGGTCTTCTGGAATATCCCCAGTATACAAGGCCGGAGATCTGGCATGATAAGCAGGTACCGGAAGTCCTTTTGTCCGGACATCACGGCAATATTGAAAAGTGGCGCAGACAGCAGTCTCTGAAGCGGACCTTTGAGAGAAGACCGGAACTGTTGGAACAGGAAGAAGTGCAGGCGAATCTGACGAAGAAAGACAGAGAGTATCTGGATGCGCTGGAGAATCTCGAGGAAGAATGATAAAACTTTTTGATGGAATCAAAGAAAATCGTCAAAATGCCTTGCATTTGGATGAATCATATGATAAAATGTAATGCGCTGGTGCGTAAGCGTATCACTGCAGTTACTGTTTAGCTGATGTACGAGTGATATTTGGCACCGGCGGTAATTGTAAGAAATGGATGGTCCTCTGCTGCAGGAGAATGCATTAAGAACATCTGGATATTATAAGGAGGTTCATTATGAACGATATTATTAAAAGCATTGAAGAAGCTCAGTTAAAATCTGATATTACACCATTTTCTGTTGGCGATACAATCAAAGTATATGCTAAGGTAAAAGAAGGCAACAGAGAAAGAACACAGGTTTTCGAAGGAACTGTTATTAAGAGACAGAACGGCAGCAACCGTGAAACATTTACAGTTAGAAAGAGCTCTAACGGTATCGGTGTTGAGAAGACATGGCCACTTCATTCCCCAATCGTTGAGAAGATTGAAGTTACAAGACGTGGTAAAGTAAGACGTGCTAAACTGTACTACTTAAGAGACAGAGTTGGTAAGAAAGCTAAAGTTAAAGAATTGGTTAAATAATCAGTAAACACAGAAGTAAGATAATTGGGACAAATACATACGTACTTGTCCCATTTTCTTTAGTGGGGGCAATAGATGAGAAAAGTTCCATTATCAAAGAAGCAAAAACGCGCAGAGAAGATCAAGAAGATGCTGATTCATGCAGGTATCTGGCTGGCTGGTCTGAGCATTGTCATTGCGCTTGGTATATTTGCAGTTCGCGGTTTTGGGATCAGGACGGTGATCATTGACCAGTCTATGAATCCGACATTGCAGAACGAAGATGTTGTATTACTGAATAAGCTTTGTTACAAAATCGGTTCGCCGAAACGGATGAATGTTGTTGCTGTCAGGATCGGCACATCAGAAAACAGTCCGACTTACGTTCGGAGGATTATTGGCTTGCCCGGGGAAACTGTGCAGATTAAGAATGGTAAGGTTTATGTGGATGACACAGAGTTGGAACTGACATTTAATGATGCAGTCATTGAGAATGCCGGCGTTGCCGAGAAGGGTGTAACACTTGGAGACGATGAATATTTTGTTTTATGTGATGATTATAACAATAACCGGGATGACAGCCGCTTAGACAGTATCGGAATCATAGATTCTGAACAGATTCTCGGCAAAGTGTGGATGATCGTTTCGCCATTCTCACGACTTGGTTTGGTACATTAAGGGCAGAGACAACGAATCACTTCAATAAGGCCCCTGCGTATGCTGCGCAAGGGAAAGAACAGGAGTTTTATTATGAATATACAATGGTATCCGGGGCATATGACGAAAGCACGCCGTATGATGCAGGAAGACATTAAGCTCATTGATATTGTGATCGAACTGGTAGATGCAAGACTGCCGCTGGCCAGCAAGAATCCGGATATTGATGATCTGGCGAAGGGGAAGGCAAGACTGATCCTTCTGAATAAATCAGATATGGCTGATCCGAAGTACACAAAGCTTTGGGAGGGCTATTTCAAGGCAAAAGGATTTTTCGTCCTTCAGATCAATGCGCGTACAGGTGCCGGTATGAAAGCTGTTACCGGTGTTGTCAATGAAGCGTGCAAAGAGAAGATTGAACGTGACCGCAGACGAGGCATTAAGAATCGTCCGATCAGAGCCATGATCGTGGGTATTCCGAATGTAGGAAAGTCCACGTTTATCAACAGTTATGCGGGCAAAGCCTGTACAAAGACCGGCAACAAACCGGGTGTGACAAAGGGCAAACAGTGGATCAAGCTGAACAAGAATGTTGAGCTTTTGGATACGCCGGGAATTTTGTGGCCGAAGTTCGAGGATCAGGCAGTAGGACAGAAGCTTGCTATTTCCGGATCAATCAAGGATGACATCCTGAATATTACAGAGCTTGCCATGAAGCTGGCAGATTATATGAAGAAGAACTATCCGGGAACCATGGCTTCACGGTATGGTATTGAAGAGAGTGACGACAGCGTGAAGGTACTGGCGGATATTGCCATTGCCAAATGCTGTCTGATGAAAGGCGGAGAGCCGAATATCGACAAGGCAGCTTCCATGTTGATTGATGATTTCAGAAGTCTCAGACTTGGAAAGGTGACACTGGAACAGCCGCCTCAGTCAGAAGAGGAATGATAGAAATTGAGTCAGGAAAAGATTGAGATAATCAGAAATAAATTCAAGAATGCGTCAATAGAAGAACTGCCGGAATTAATGGGTATTTATCATGAAGACGGTCGAGTGGGTGTCGGCAAGATCCTGGAAAGGGCACAGAAGAAGCTGGACACCTACAATAAGGAGTTGGATCGTGTGCAGTCGATGCTTTCCTATGAAAGACAGTATGGCGAATATGGCGTTATCTGCGGCATTGATGAAGCCGGGCGGGGGCCTTTAGCCGGTCCGGTTGTAGCAGCGGCTGTTATTTTGGATGTAAACTGTCCGATTCTCTATGTCAATGATTCTAAGAAGCTTTCAGAAAAAAAGAGGGAAGAACTGTATGATGAGATCATGGAGAAGGCGGTCAGTGTGGGTGTAGGCATTGCGTCACCTGAGACGATTGATGAGATCAATATTCTTCAGGCTGATTATGTGGCCATGCGGGAAGCAGTGAGTCAGCTGACACCGAAGCCGGAAGTATTCCTAAATGATGCGGTGACCATTCCGGGTATAGAGGGCAGACAGGTGCCGATCATCAAGGGGGATGCCAAGAGCCTTTCCATTGCGGCGGCAAGCATCATTGCAAAGGTAACAAGGGACCGAATGATGCGGGAGTATGATAAACTGTTCCCGAAATATGATTTTGCGAAGAACAAAGGATATGGAACTGCTGAGCATGTGGCTGCTTTGAAAAAATTCGGCCCGACGCCGATCCACAGACGGAGTTTTATATCTAACTTTGTTTAGTGCATAATCGGTGTGTGCGTGAAACTTTCGAACCGGACAATGCGCCGAAAATTGTTTGGAAGCCGATAGATTCCTGACTGCAGCGGAGGGGTATGAATGAATCATGTTGAGAAAGGCCATTACTATGAACAGGAGGCGGCAGATTATCTAATATCATGCGGGTATCAGATACTGGAGGCAAATTACAGATGTCGTCATGCAGAGATTGACCTGATCGCCATGGATGGCGATTACCTTGTATTTGTAGAAGTCAAGTACAGAAGATCTGACAGGGTACAGGCACCTTCTGAAGCGGTGAACAGGAAGAAACAGCAGCATATCAGTTTAGCGGCCAGACAATATATGGTCAGCCGCGGAATGAGCGAAGAACAGTTATGCCGGTTTGATGTGGTTGCTTTTTTGAAGGAACGGCCGGTTTTATATAAGAATGCATTTGAGTATCAGGGAGCGAAAGGATGGTAGCAGTGACAGGAAGCGGAACAACAGAATTAAAAGAGAAAAATCATGTGCCGTATATACAGTTTAAGAATTTGTCTGCCACAGGCATTGTGAAGCATGGCTTTTCAACGAGAAAAGGCGGTGTGAGTACCGGTATTTTTTCGTCGATGAATCTGAATTTCAAGCGCGGAGATGATCCGGATGCCGTGATGGAGAATTATCGCAGAATGGCTGCTGCTCTGAATATGCGTGTGGAGGATATGGTTTTGTCTGATCAGACGCATACAACCAATGTCCGTGTCATCACAGAGGAGGACAGGGGCAAAGGCATTTTGAAACCGCAGGATTACAGTGATGTGGACGGCATGATCACCAATGTTCCGGGAATTGTTCTTGTGACATCATATGCGGATTGTGTGCCCCTTTATTTCGTTGATCCGGTTAGAAAAGCCATCGGTCTGTCTCATTCAGGCTGGAAGGGAACGGTTGGCCATATCGGACAGAAGACCGTTTGGAAGATGCATGAGGTCTATGGCTCCGAGCCGAAGGATATCGTTGCAGCCATTGGCCCTTCTATCTGCCAGAGCTGTTATGAGGTCAGCGATGATGTGGCGGAGGCTTTCAGAGCCAATTTTACAGCCGATGAGGCAGCAGATATTTTGCTTGATAAAGGCAATGGCAAGTATCAGCTGGATTTGTGGAAAGCCAATTGGTATGTACTGACAGATGCAGGCATTCTTCCTGAACATTTGTCTGTGACAGATCTCTGCACAGCTTGTCATCCGGACCTTTTGTGGTCCCATCGAAAGACAAATGGGCAAAGAGGCGGGTTGTCTGCGTTTCTGTCCCTGATCGATACGTCTGTTTAGAAAACGGAGTAGAAGAATTATGAAGAAACATTTACATGTGATCCAGTCAATTGTTCCCGGTAGTATTGCAGAGGAAATGGAGCTGCAGCCCGGTGATACAGTCCTTGCTATCAATGGCCAGGATATCGAGGATGTGTTTGACTATCATTATCTGGTCAATGATGAATATATTGAAATGCTGATCCGCACGGCTGATGGAACGGAAGAAGTGCTGGAGATTGAGAAGGATTACGATGAAGATATCGGTATCGTATTCGAGTCCAGTCTGATGGACGATTATCGCTCCTGCAGCAATAACTGTATTTTCTGCTTTATCGATCAGCTTCCGAAGGGCATGCGTGAGACGATGTATTTCAAGGATGATGATTCCAGACTTTCCTTCCTTCAGGGCAATTATATTACTATGACGAACATGAAGGACGAGGCGTTGGAGCGTATCATTCGATACAAGCTGGAACCCATCAATGTTTCAGTGCATACAACCAATCCGGAACTGCGGTGTATGATGCTGCACAACCGTTTTGCGGGCAAGATCATGGAGCAGCTTCAGAAGCTTTATGAGGGCGGTATTATCATGAATGGTCAGATCGTTCTCTGCAAGAACGTCAACGATGGTGAAGAACTGGAGAGAAGTATTCGTGACCTGTCAGGCTTTATCCCGAACATTGAGAGCGTTTCTGTGGTACCGGTAGGCCTTTCTGATCACAGAGAGGGTCTTTATCCGTTGGAACCTTTTAACAGGGAGGACGCCAGAGAAGTTATTGCCTGCATTGAGAAATGGCAGAAGAAGCTGTATGAGGAGTATGGTACACACTTTATCCATGCTTCGGATGAATGGTATCTTCTGGCGGGATATGAGATGCCGGAGGAAGAACGCTATGACGGTTATCTTCAGCTGGAAAATGGCGTTGGTATGATCCGGCTTCTGACGGAGGAGTTTCATGAGGGCCTGAAAGAAGCTGTTACAGACGGCAAAAAGCGCCATGTGACGATTGCAACAGGACATTCTGCTGTGGGAACCATTCGAAAACTGGCAGAAGAGCTTTGTGAGAAGTTCCCTAATGTGGCCGTAGATGTCTATGAAATTGTGAATCATTTTTTTGGAGAACAGATAACGGTTTCAGGGCTGATGACAGGAACAGATCTGAAGGAACAGCTTCAGGGCAAAGATCTCGGTGAGGCGTTGCTGCTTCCGGTGAATATTCTTCGAAGTGGTGAGGATGTGCAGATCCTTTTGGATGATATAACGATTCCTGAACTTGAAAATACTTTACAAATTCCGATTTCGATTGTACAATCAAACGGACAGGACCTGGTAGATAAAATTCTGGGAAGAGGTGAGATAGATGAGTAAACCAATCGTGGCCATTATAGGAAGGCCGAATGTAGGTAAATCAACTTTATTTAATGCCCTGGCGGGACAGCAGATTTCTATTGTCAAGGATACGCCGGGAGTAACAAGGGACCGAATTTATGCAGATGTAAACTGGTTGAATACACAGTTTACAATGATTGATACAGGTGGTATTGAACCATCTACCAATGATCTGATCTTGAAGAGCATGCGTGAGCAGGCCGAGATCGCCATTGAGACAGCGGATGTGATCATCTTTCTGACGGATGTGCGTCAGGGTGTTGTGGATGCGGATTTCCAGGTTGCCAATATGATTCGTCGTTCAGGCAAGCCGGTTGTTCTCGTTGTCAACAAGGTGGATAATTTCAAGACCATGATGACAGATGTCTATGAATTCTATAATTTAGGACTGGGAGATCCGATGCCGATCAGCGGCAATTCCAAGCTTGGACTGGGTGATATGCTGGACGAAGTCATCAAGCATTTTAAACCGGGTACAGCAGAAGAAGAGGAAGATGAGCGTCCGCATGTTGCTATTGTGGGTAAGCCGAACGTAGGCAAGTCATCCCTGATCAACAAACTGACAGGTGAGAATCGTGTCATTGTCAGCAATATTGCCGGTACAACACGTGATGCCATCGATACGGTGATCAAGCACAACGGCAAGGAATATGTTTTCATCGATACAGCAGGTCTGCGCCGTAAGAGCAAGATCAAGGAGGATATTGAACGTTACAGTATTATTCGTACGGTTTCAGCGGTAGAGCGTGCCAACGTGGTTGTTCTGATGATTGATGCCAAGGAAGGTGTGACAGAACAGGATGCCAAGATTGCAGGTATTGCCCATGAGCGCGGCAAGGGTATGATCATTGCAGTGAACAAGTGGGATGCCATCGAGAAAGATGACAAGACCATGAACAAGTTCACTAAGGATGTCAGAGAGAAGCTGGCATTTATGCCATATGCAGAGATGCTGTTTATCTCGGCAGAGACAGGTCAGAGACTGCCGAAGCTTTTTGATACCATCGATGCGGTTATTGAGAATCATGCAATGCGTATCGGTACAGGTGTCCTCAATGAGATCCTCAGTGAGGCTGTTGCCATGAAACAGCCGCCATCAGATAAGGGCAGACGTCTACGTCTTTACTATATTACACAGGTATCTGTCAAGCCGCCGACATTTGTCATCTTTATCAATGATAAGGAACTGACACATTTCTCTTATACCCGTTATATCGAGAATCAGATTCGTGAAACCTTCGGATTCCGTGGTACGCCGCTTCACTTTATCTATCGTGAAAGAAAGGATAAGGGTTAAAAATGGCAATTAAAGTCATTATCTGTCTGGCACTGGGTTATATTTTCGGTTGTTTTCAGACAGGCTATTTTTATGGCAAAGTATTCAAGGGAATTGATGTCCGCAATTACGGCAGCGGCAATGCAGGAACAACCAATACCCTTCGGACTCTGGGCAAACCCGCCGGCTATATTGTCTTTCTCGGGGATGCCCTGAAGGCAGTATTTGCCGTTTGGATTGTGAGATATCTGCTGTTTCCGGGACTTGGCGATGTGACGAAGATTTTGGAGACCGTCACAGCTCTTGGCGTTGTCCTTGGGCACAATTATCCCTTTTATATGAATTTTAAGGGCGGCAAAGGCATTGCGGCAACCGGCGGCTTTATGTTCGCACTGGATGTGCGTATTGCCCTGATCGCTGCAATTGTATTTGCGGTTGTATTCTTTACAACCCGATATGTCTCCGTGGGTTCTTTGGCCATTACGGCACTGTTTCCGATTTTGATGCTGATCTTTTATCCGGGACAGTGGGTGGTGTTTGGACTCAGTCTGGTATTCACGGCGCTGGCCTGGTGGCGGCATCGGGCGAATATTAAGCGGCTGATGAATGGGACAGAGAATAAATTCGAGAAAAAGAAACGGTAAAAGAGTACGAATTGCGAAACTTCACGTTTATCGAAAGAATCCGTGTTCAACGATTCAAAGCAGGCACGTTTGCACTGCCTAATGCTGGCAGCAGTACATAAGGTCCTAAAGAACAGGACCTAAGTACTGGCCGCATTAGAAGCACCTGCTTATGAATGCGTTGAACACGGATTCTTTTTGTAGGATGTGAGTTTCGCAATTTTTTGTTATAAATGGAAGAGAAGGGAGGAAAGGCTATGTTTATGAAATAACTGAAGAGGAAAGAAACTTATATATGTATTATGAAAAATATGTTAAACGTTCTTGTAAGCAATACTCCGAAGAAGTCAATTTCGGAACATCCTTTTTCTGGTGATGAGAGAAAGAGAGGAGAAGAATTATTAAAGCAGTGTCCAGTGCACTCTTGATATGGACAGAAAATTATTATGTTTATTTTAAATTTTCTGATAATGATTGCTGACTGAGAGATGCCATGCTATACTTAATATATATTAATGCAGTCATGATTGGTGTCTGAAAGGAGGCAGTTTATGAGAGATTTTCTGGTTTCGGGAACGATGCCGTATATTTTGGTGATGTCAGTGTATTTTCTGGTAAGGTTTGTGATGTATCTACTGCCTTCGAAGTCAAAGGGGACATTTCTTTTCAAGTCTCAGTGGCATTTTAAGAAGTCATGGCTGATTGTGCCGACTGTTGTTTTGGTTGTCGTTTATACAGGTTTTGGCCTTTGGTTTAGCGCGGATAAGATAGCGGACAGTGGATTAGAACGAATCTTGCAGTGTTGTCTGTTGTGCCTGCCGATTCTTTGGGTGGTACTGATGTTTTTGCCGGAGAAAATCTATACAAACGGTGTTTCGGATATCACACATTTCGATATGTGGCGTGAAATTGCAAGGGTTGAGCCGATCGGGGAGAATGCTTATAAGATTGTTCAGCGAAGTGGTGTAAAATATAAACTGTATCTGCATGAAGGCGATAGACTGCCTGTCAATTTGACAACACCAGATGATATAGGGACGGAAGCTTTCGAACATTAGAATTTATAGAAGAATATGTTCCTTAAATTGTCTTCTGCTCAGGAGAGAAAGTATTCTTCGATAGAGATAATTCATACGTCTAAGAGTTATACCTCTTTCATATAGTATATGGAATGATTGTAATATACTTATGGAAGGGGTATTTTTATGGATGAATTGCGTGTATATAGAGATATTCAGATGCGAACGGGCGGCGAGATCTATATTGGCGTTGTAGGGCCTGTACGTACAGGAAAATCCACTTTTATCAAACGTTTTATGGATCTGATGGTGCTTCCGGGAATTGATAATGTTCATGAGAGGGAACAGGCCAGGGATGAACTGCCCCAGAGTGCGGCAGGGCGGACGATTATGACGACGGAACCGAAGTTTATTCCGAAAGAAGCGGTTTCGGTTCATATTTCCGATGATATCCAGGTGAAGATACGACTGATCGACTGTGTTGGCTTTATGGTGGATGGGGCGTCGGGACATATGGAGGATGATAAGGACCGGATGGTTAAGACGCCGTGGTATGAGGATCCGATTCCTTTTACAAAGGCAGCGCATATCGGCACTCAGAAAGTAATCCGGGATCATTCTACTATCGGGCTTGTGATTACAACGGACGGCAGTTTCGGTGAGATTGCCGGGGAAAGTTTTGCGGCGGCAGAGGAGATGGCTGTAGGTGAGCTGAAACAAATCGGCAAGCCGTTTATTGTGGTAATGAATACAATCCGGCCTTATGCCATGGAAACCCAGGAATTGTGCCGTAGGAAGGAAGAAAAATACGATATCAAATGTCTTCCTTTTAACTGCGATCAGCTGAAGCAGGAAGATATCCAGAAGATTATGGCAACGATGCTTTTGGAGTTTCCGGTATCCCAGATTGATTTTTATACACCGAAATGGTTTGATCTTTTGCCGGAGGAGGGGGAAGTCAAGGCGGCAGTGGCAGATACAGCCAGAGAGTATCTGATGAATGTGCGCCATCTGAAGGATGTGCGTCCGATGCAGGAGAAGCTGACCTGCCCATACATAAAGAAATGCTTTATTGAAACGGTGAGTATGAGCGACGGGAAAGTCATCTTTCATCTGGAGATCGATCAGAAATATTATTATGAGCTGCTGTCAGAGTGGATGGGAATGTCAGTGAAGGGAGACTATGCCTTTTACAGGATTCTCCGTCAATTGTCGGAAAATCAGACAGCATATTCAGCGGTATCTCAGGCGGTGGAATTTGCCAGAGCCAAAGGATACGGCGTGGTGGCACCAGAGAAAGAGGAGGTGCTTCTGGAGCCTCCGGTGCTTATAAAACACGGCAGCCGTTATGGTTTTAAGATCAAGGCAAAGGCACCTTCGATCCACATGATCAAAGCCGGAATTGAGACGGAGATCGCGCCGATTGTGGGTGATCAGGCCCAGGCGGAAGAATTGATCACCTCCATGAACAATAGTCAGGAACAGGATCCGAAAGCCATCTGGGATACATTGATCTTTGGCAAAACTGTGGGACAGCTGGTGGAGGAAGGCATCCAGACGAAGGTCTCCCGGATGTCGGAGAATAGTCAGGTTAAGATGCAGGAGGCCATTCAGAAGATTGTCAACGACGGCAATGGCAGTGTGATTTTTATTATTATATAACAGATTGCCGAGCTGTTTGGTCTGTGGATGGCTGTAAGGCTGTGCAGATAATTAAGATCGAAGTCAAAAATGTCGAAAATCGCAGAAAGGCAGGTGGTTTTCGGCATTTTTTTGCGTATTGCTGAATGAGAGATAGATGGTATAATAGAGAGAAGCGACAAATTCATAGAAAAAGTTGCTGAAATATATTCAAAGAGAGAATTTGTGCAGCAGGTTGTTGCACAAAATGGAAATAAATATAGATACTAAAAAAGGAAACTAAAACAATGCATACGAATCAAAATCACAAAACAACCTACAGAATCATCACCGCCCTCCTTCTCATCCTCTGGGTTGCCTTCATTTTCAGCAATTCCATGGATAATGCGGATGCATCCACGTTAAAGAGTGGAACGGTATTGGCATTGCTTAGACGTATTCTTGGCAGTGAGGGAGCGGCCCTTACAGAGTTTATCGTCCGCAAGACAGCCCATTTCACGGAGTTTGCCGTTGAAGGCGTGCTGTTATTTTTAGTAGTAAAGGGCTATACGATGCGGCCGCTGAGGTTTCTTGGGTGGCCCCTGCTGGCCGGTTTGATGACAGCTCTTACAGATGAGACAATCCAGCTTTTTTCACTGGGACGATCTTCTCAGGTGACAGATGTATGGATTGATTTTGCCGGAGTGGTGACGGGAACTTTACTGGCCTTTCTGGTGCAGGCTATTGTCCGCCGATGCAAAAAATCGTGAGATTTGCACGGCGGGCTTTTTTTGCCGCCGTTTTTATGTTAAAATGAGCGGTAGTAAATCTGTCGGGATAAGACTGACAGGAAAATGGATGCAAGCGAAGGGATTGCTAAAAGAAACGCTTAATAACAGGTGTTATCGATGTACTAGATACAGGCAATCAAAAGGACTTAAAACTTAATAATAAAGGAGAACATAAAATATGAACGTGACGATTTATACAGATGGTGCAGCCAGAGGCAACCCGGGACCCGGTGGATACGGGGCTGTTCTTGAATATATTGATCCAAAGAATCAGCTGCATGTGAAGGAGTTGTCGGCTGGCTATCGCAGAACGACCAATAATCGGATGGAGCTGCTTGGTGTCATTACGGCACTGGAGGCATTGAACCGCCCGTGCAATGTAACCCTCTATTCGGATTCCAAGTATGTGGTGGATGCTTTTAACCAGCACTGGGTAGATGGCTGGGTGCGAAAGGGATGGAAGCGGGGCAAGAATGAGCCTGTGAAGAATGTGGACCTCTGGAAGCGGCTTCTTCAGGCGAAGGCACCCCATGCAGTAAAATTTGTCTGGGTGAAAGGCCATGCAGGACATCCGCAGAATGAACGCTGTGATGAACTGGCGACTTATGCAGCAGACAACGGTCCGCTTTTGGAGGATACAGGTGCCGAGTTGTAGGCGGCCGGATTAGGATATTTTCGGAAAATTTTTTTGATAAAAGAAAATGATAAAAGCAAAGTGGCTAATAGGAGTCAAAAGAATTAGAGATTACAATAGCAGATGAGTAAAATGATAAGATAGAAAGTGAACTGGAGGAATACAATGATACAATTTCCGGAGAAGTTTCAGGAAAGAATGCAGCAGATGCTCGGTGAGGAAGAGTATGCGGAGTTTTTGAAGAGCTATGATCTGCCTTTTCATAACGGATTAAGAATTAATACATGGAAAACAAAACCCCAGGAACTGCTTCAGCGGATGGGTGTGGATTTGAAGCAGGTACCTTGGAATGAGACAGGATTTTATCTTGAGAATAAGAAGCAATTTTCAAAACATCCTTATTATCAGGGAGGTCTTTATTATATTCAGGAGGCCAGCGCCATGCTGCCGGCAAAGCTAGTGAATGCACAGCCTGGGGAGAAGATTCTGGATATGTGTGCGGCACCGGGAGGCAAGAGTACGGCCATCGGTGCAGCCTTAAAGGGTGAGGGCCTACTGATATCCAACGATATCAGCAAATCCAGAGCCAAGGCACTTCTGCGCAATCTGGAGGGCTTTGGCATTATCAACAGTATTGTTGTCAGTGAGTATCCGGAGAAATTATCCAGATATTTCCCGGAATTCTTTGATAAAGTGTTGATTGATGCACCGTGTTCCGGCGAAGGCATGTTCCACAAGGAGCCTTCTATGACTGAGAGCTGGCTGAGAATGGGACCGGAGGAATATCATAAGCTTCAGATGGAGATTCTGACCTATGGTGCCAAAATGGTCCGTCCGGGCGGCAAATTAATATATTCTACATGTACTTTTTCACCGGAAGAGGATGAGGGAAGCATTGCGTGGTTTTTGCAGGAACATCCGGATTTCCATCTTGTGGAAGTAGACGATGATAAGGATTTATGCGGCTGTCATTGTATTGATCATGGTCATCCGGAATGGGCAGACGGCAATCCTGAACTGACAAAGACAAGGCGTCTCTGGCCGCATCATCTGGAGGGTGAGGGCCATTTTGCAGCTGTGCTTTGCCGTGATGCGGACAGTGAGCCGATGGGCGGCAAAGTGACTTTGGCATCCGTTCCAAAACTGCCGGCAGAGATGGAGAGTTTTTTCCAGTTTTTGGAGACAGAGGGCATTCATTATCCTTTTGACAAGAAACGTCTGCTTGTGCAGAACGGCTATGTGCAGTATATTCCGGAGGGAATGCCGGAGCTGAAGGGGCTGCATATTATGCGAAGCGGATGGTTTTTAGGAGAACTCAAGAAGAAGCGTTTTGAACCAAGCGGTGCCTTTGCCAGGGGATTGACACCGGATGTCTGCGACAAAGTGATCGCTTATCCGGGAGACAGCGAGGAAGTGGTGCGCTATTTGAAATGCGAGACACTGCAGGTGAATCCGAATCTGAAGAACGGCTGGTATCTGATCTGCGTGGATGAATTTGCCCTGGGCTGGGGTAAAGTTTCCAATGGTACGTTGAAGAACAAATACCCATCTGGCTGGCGTCTTGTTTAAGATGTACTTATGCGGAAAGTTTTGAATTAGATAAGCAGCCCGGAAGTTTTTATGAAGCTGGGTTCCGCATCGGAAGAGCAGCTTGGGAGGTATATATGAAGACAAGTTTCAGATTGGACAAGTACCTGGCGGATATGTCTGTGGGGACCCGCAGTGAAGTGAAGAATCTGATCAAAAAAGGACTGGTGATGGTGAATGGCGAAGTCATCAGAAAGCCTGAATATAAAGTAGACATTGAAAAGGATGATCTTGTATGCCGGGGAGAGCCTGTTGTTTATCAGACGCTGGTTTATTATATACTTAACAAGCCGGCGGGGGTTATTTCAGCCACCAATGATCCAAAGCAGAAGACAGTGCTGGATCTGATCACGGATAAGTCCAGAAAGGATTTGTTCCCGGTGGGGCGTCTGGATAAGGATACCGAAGGCCTCTTATTGATCACCAATGACGGAGATCTGGCCCATCAGCTTTTGTCACCTAAAAAGCATGTGGATAAGGTTTACCGTGCGAGGATTGAAGGGCAGGTAACAGCGGAAGATGCAGCGTTATTTGCCAAAGGGCTGGAGATTGATGATGAAGACGGTGCCTGGAGGGCGATGCCTGCCAAATTGAATATTTTATCTTCCGGGCCTGAATCGGAGGTTGAGATTACCATTCGTGAAGGCAAATTTCATCAGATTAAGAGGATGTTCGAGGCCGTAGACAAGAAAGTGGTCTATTTGAAGCGACTGTCCATGGGAAGTCTGAGACTGGATGAGTCATTGGCTCTGGGTGAATATCGTGAGCTGACAGAAGATGAAGTGCAGGCATTAAAAGAATCGAAAGGACATACGAATGATGAAGAATGATATAGAGAGACTCCTGGAGGGAAAAGAAGCCGTTATTTTTGATGTGGACGGTACATTGATTGATTCCATGGGAGTCTGGGAAGAAGTGGACAGAATTTATCTGACAAGACACGGCAAACCGATGTCAGAGGATTTGCAGCGCAAACTGGCGGGGCTTAGTATTTTGCAGGCTGCTGATTATTTCAGAAATGTGATTGGCATTGATGATCCGCCTGAAAAAATGCTGGCGGAATGGAATGAACTGGCTTTTGAGCAGTATAGACATGAAATTCAGATGAAGCCGGGAGCCGCAAAGTGCTTGTCACTCATTGAAGAGAAAGAACTGCCCATGGCAGTTGCAACCAGCAATACAAGGAAGCTTGCCATGACAGCCCTGCATGCCCAGGAGATTGAGCATTATTTTAGAGTGATCATGACAGGTGAAGATGTGGTAAAAGGCAAGCCGGATCCTTTTGTTTATCAGGAGGCAGCCAGACGTCTTGGTGTGAATCCAAAGAATTGTCTTGTATTTGAGGATATTCCGGAGGGCATCCAGGCGGGACTTTCTGCAGGCATGACGGTATGCGCTGTACAGGATGATTTTTCTGATTATCAGATAGAGGAAAAGAAGAAGCTGGCCCATTATTACATCAATTCCTTTGAGGATATTTTTAATAATAAAGTAGAGGTTCTGGCATGATGAGAGAATTTCTTCCGATCAGCCGGGATGACATGAAAAAGCGCGGCTGGGATGAACTGGATTTCGTCTACGTCATTGGTGATGCCTATGTGGACCATCCTTCTTTCGGGCCGGCTATTATCAGCCGTGTGCTGGAGGCCCATGGCTATAAAGTGGGTATTATTTCACAGCCGGACTGGAAAAATGACCAGTCAGTGATGGCACTTGGTGTGCCGAGACTGGGATTTCTTGTCAGTGCCGGCAATATGGATTCCATGGTGAATCATTATACGGTTTCAAAGAAAAGGCGTCATCAGGACGCCTTTACGCCGGGGGGCGTTTACGGCAAAAGACCGGACTATGCGGCGGTTGTCTATGGTAATATGATCCGCCGGGCCTGCCCGGATAAACCGATCATTGTGGGCGGTATTGAGGCCAGCCTTCGAAGACTGGGGCACTATGACTACTGGTCCAACAAAATCCGAAGATCCCTGCTTATTGAGTCATCGGCAGATTTATTGTTGTATGGTATGGGTGAACGTTCAATCGTTGAAGTGGCGGATGCACTGGATGGAGGCATTGAAGCCTCGGATATCACATGGATTGCCGGTTCTGTTTTCAAGAGTAAAACAGCAGAAGATTTTGGTGAAGAAGCTATTATGTTGCCGACATTTGATGAGATTGCATCAGATAAACGCAAATATGCCGAAAGCTTTTATATCCAGTATCAGAATACAGACCCATTTTCCGGCAAGCGAATGATTGAAAAGTACGGAGCACGTATGTACGTGATCCAGAATCCGCCGGCCAAACCTTTAAGCGAGCAGGAAATGGACGATGTCTATGACCTGCCTTATGTGAGAGATTATCATCCGTCTTATAAAGCCCTCGGCGGCGTGCCGGCTATTGAGGAAATTAAATTCAGTCTGGTGAGCAATCGGGGTTGCTTCGGCGGATGCAGTTTCTGTGCCCTGACCTTCCATCAAGGAAGGATCATACAGACCAGAAGTCATGAATCCATTGTAAAAGAAGCAGCAGCTTTGACGAAACGCAAAGATTTTAAGGGCTATATCCACGATGTGGGCGGACCAACGGCCAATTTCAGGCATCCTGCCTGTAAACATCAGTTAAAACGCGGCGCCTGTCCGAATAAGCAGTGCCTGTTCCCGAAACCGTGTTCCCAGTTGCAGGCAGATCACAAGGATTATGTGACACTTCTGCGCAAGCTCCGGGCATTGCCGGGAATTAAGAAGGTTTTTATCCGCTCCGGTATTCGTTTTGATTATCTGCTGGCAGATAAGGACAAAACATTCCTGAAAGAATTGTGTCAGTATCATATCAGCGGTCAGCTGAAAGTGGCGCCGGAACATGTCAGTGACGCGGTGCTTGACAAGATGGGCAAACCGCATCATGAAGTATATGTGGATTTTACAAAACAGTATAAGAAGATGAATGAGCGTCTTGGTATGGATCAGTATCTGGTGCCGTATCTTATGTCTTCTCATCCGGGATCTGAATTGAAGGATGCCGTCACTCTGGCTGAATATATCCGGGATCTTGGGTATATGCCGGAACAGGTGCAGGACTTCTATCCGACACCGTCCACTTTATCGACCTGTATGTACTATACAGGGCTTGATCCACGGACCATGACACCGGTTTACGTGCCGAAGGATCCTCATGAGAAAGATATGCAGCGAGCCCTGATCCAGTATCGGGATCCGAAGAATTATCAGTTAGTAAAAGAGGCGCTGATCAAGGCGGGAAGAGAAGATTTAATCGGTTTTGACAGTCGTTGTCTGATACCGCCTAGACCGATGCAGCACGGATACGGCAAAGCACCGGCACAGAACCGCAATGTAAGAACAAACAATGCAAAGAACAATAGCTCACGAAATGGCAAGTTCAGCAGCAGGAACAATAGCAGGAAGCGCACAACTGAAAATATATCAAGAAACACATCTACTAATAGAAAGAAGGGGTCACAGAGTGAAAAAGCTCATCGTCGGCACGAATGAAAGCGGCCAGCGACTGGATAAATATCTGGGGAAAACCCTCAGTGAAGCACCGAAAAGTTTTATTTACAAGATGCTTCGAAAGAAAAACATTACATTAAATGACAAAAAGGCAGACGGCAGCGAAAAGTTGAATGTTGGGGATACAGTCACATTCTGGCTGTCTGATGAAACTTTTGATAAATTTAAAGGTGTCGTAGAGAATATGTCGGCAAAACGATTGCCGAAACCAGAGATTATTTATGAAGATAATCAGATTATTATTATGAATAAGGCACCGGGGGTGCTGTCCCAGAAAGCGGCACCGGAGGATGTGTCCATCAATGAAATGATGATCGGGTGGCTCTTGGAGAGTGGACAGCTCACGAAAGAGATGCTTCAGACCTTTCACCCGTCGGTCTGTAATCGACTGGACCGCAACACAAGCGGACTGATCACCGGCGGCAAGACACTGGCAGCTTTGCAGTTCCTGTCAGAGGGCTTTCGTGATCGTACCATTCACAAATACTATTTCTGTATTGTCGCAGGGAAAGTTACTGAGAAGGTCAGACTTCATGGATATCTGCACAAAGATGAGGCTTCCAATCAGGTAACCATCACAAAAGAAGCCAGACATCAGGCGGATTATATTGAAACGGAATATGAACCCCTGGCAGAGGGAAAAAACTGTACACTGCTGAAGGTTTTTCTGATTACAGGCCGGACTCATCAGATCCGCGCCCATCTGGCAAGCGTTGGACATCCGATCATTGGTGATTATAAATATGGCAGCCCGGAGATGAATATGGCTTTTAAAAAGGAATACGGTATCAAACGTCAGCTGCTGCATGCGGCTATCCTTAAAATGCCGGAATGTCAGCCACCTTTTGCTAATTTGTCCGGGAAAATATTTACCGCACCGCTTCCTAAGGACTTTGTCCGGGTGATGATGGGAGAGGGAATCTGCTTTAAGAAGGAGTGGATGTCCTGATGGCAACCTGGAATTCCAGAGGACTTCGAGGTTCTCTCCTTGAAGAGCTGATCAACCGAACCAATGAAAAATACAGGGAACAGCATCTGGCATTGATCCAGAAGATTCCGACGCCGATCACGCCGGTGAGAATGGATCAGGAAACAAGAAGGATTACCCTGGCCTATTTTGAACATCGTAGTACGGTAGATTATATCGGTGCAGTACAAGGTATTCCGGTCTGCTTTGATGCCAAGGAATGCCGGACATCCAATTTTCCGATACAGAATATCCATGAGCATCAGGTGGTATTTATGCGGGATTTTGAGGCTCAGGGCGGTGTGGCTTTTCTGATTTTATACTTTACGTCAGCAGACAGATATTTTTATCTGCCTTATGAACAACTGGCTGTCTTCTGGAACCGGTCAAAAACCGGTCATGCCAAGCATTTTAAAATAGAAGAACTGGATACGCAATATGAACTGACTTGTAATGGATGTTATATTCATTATCTGGAGGCCATTCAGAAAGATCTTGATACACGTGAGTTCTAAATTTTGGGGGAGAGAAAATGACCCTGAATTGGGACAGACCAAATGACATCACTTGACAATTTTGGAAAGGTATATTATAATTAGTTTCACGTATTATCAAATTAGCAGACTAAAGTGTTTGCGGTAAAGGAGCCTATTATGGATAGTTTATTACATACTCCGGAAGGTGTCAGAGACATTTATAATGAAGAATGCAGCAGGAAGAATGCATTGTCAGCCAAACTTGACAGAATTCTGAAGCTGTATGGCTATAAGGATATACAGACACCGACATTTGAGTTTTTCGATATTTTCAACAGAGAAAGAGGATCTGTGCCGTCACGCAATATGTACAAGTTCATAGACAGAGACGGTTCTACACTGGTTCTGAGACCGGATATCACACCGTCTATTGCGAGAGCTGTGGCCAAGTATTTTAAGGAAGAGACGATCCCTCTTCGTTTTTCCTACTGCGGCAATACATTCATCAACAATTCAAGCCTGCAGGGCAAGATGAAGGAGACGACCCAGTTGGGTGCCGAGCTGATCGGAGATCGTGACATTGAAGGGGATGCAGAAGTGGTAGCCCTGGCTATTCATCTGCTGCTTGAATCAGGTCTGACGGATTTCCAGTTGGATATCGGCCATGTAGGGCTTTTTAAGGCGTTGGTGGCAGAAGCCGGGATGGATGAAGAGACAGTCAGTCAGCTGAGGGTACTGATCGAGAGCAAGAACTATTTTGGTGTGGAAGCCTTAGTTGACAAATTGACGTTGTCTGATGAGACTGCAAAGCTTCTTTTGAAACTGCCGGAACTTTTCGGTTCAGGAGATATTATCGCTGAAGCTCGAAGCATGACGTGCAATGCTGAGGCACTCAAAGCGTTGGATGAGATTGAAAAACTGTGTCAGCTGATTGCGGAATATAGTTTTGAAAAATATATTACTATTGATTTAGGCATGTTGACAGAGTATGATTATTATACAGGGATGATTTTCAGGGGTTATACATATGGAACCGGTGATGCGGTTGTCAAGGGTGGACGTTATGACCATCTGATCGGTCAGTTTGGCAAGGATGCAGCCAGTGTGGGTTTTGCCGTCGTGCTGGATGAGCTGATGCTGGCACTTTCCAGACAGAAGATTGATATTCCGACAAATGAAGAAGCAACGATGGTGCTTTATGAACCGGAATATCGCAGTGCAGCCATCCACATAGCCAATGCACTGAGAAATATTAATCAGACAGTCAGTATGATGAAGAAGGAGACAGATAAGTCTCTGGATGATTATAAGGCCTACAGCAGACGCTATCATATTGATCATATTTTATATGTTGACCAGGATAAGGAACTGACAAAAATAGACATATCTGATGATTCGGTCCGGAAGATGCCGGTTTCTGAATTTTAGAGACAGAGGAAATGGAGGAAGATATAAGATGAAGTATTTGACATTTGCTCTGGCTAAAGGCCGTCTGGCAAAGAAATCGCTGGCATTATTTGAGCAGATCGGGATTTCAATGGATGAGATGAAGGATCCTGATACAAGAAAACTGATTTTTGTAAATGAAGATTTGAAGATCAAGATGTTCCTTGCCAAGGCATCGGATGTACCGACTTATGTGGAATATGGTGCAGCAGATATTGGTGTGGTGGGCAAAGATACATTGTTGGAAGAAGGACGCCGTTTGTACGAGGTGCTGGATCTGGGATTCGGTAAGTGCAGAATGTGTGTCTGTGGTCCTAAGTCAGCGGCCGAGTATCTTCAACATCAGGAGCTGATCCGTGTGGCGTCCAAGTACCCGAATATTGCAAAGGATTACTTTTACAACAAGAAGCATCAGACCGTAGAGATCATCAAACTCCACGGCTCTGTGGAACTGGCACCGATTGTTGGGCTGTCTGAAGTGATTGTGGATATTGTGGAGACAGGAACAACCCTGAAGGAGAACGGACTGGAAGTGCTTGAGGAAATCTGCCCGCTTTCAGCAAGAGTTGTTGTGAATCAGGTCAGTATGAAGATGGAGAATGAGCGGATTATGAAGCTCATCAGAGATATTAAAACGGTCATCTAAGAACGGATTGAGAGCCGAATAGAGGAAGGTTGTATGGAGCAAACATCAGTGGGAGGCATAGAACAATGAAGATTACAAAAGTGACAGAAGATGCAGTGGCAACATTGCTGGATGATTTATTAAAGCGAAGCCCGAATAACTATACAGGTTATGCAGATAAGGTACAGGCAATTATTGATGATGTGAGAGAACGCGGAGACGAAGCACTTTTTGAGATGACGAAGCGGTTTGATGGTGCCGATTTAAACGCCGACAATATCCGTGTGACACAGGCAGAGATTGACGAGGCATATACCCTTGTGGATGCATCATTGATTGAAGTTATCCGCAAAGCCATGACCAATATCCGTGTTTACCATGAGAAGCAGCGTCAGTACGGATGGTTTGATACGACACCGGATGGAACGATTCTCGGACAGAAGGTGACACCACTTCAGAGTACAGGTGTTTATGTTCCGGGAGGCAAGGCTGCTTATCCGTCTTCTGTTCTGATGAATGTGATTCCTGCCAAGGTAGCAGGTGTTGAGAAGATTGTCATGGTGACACCTCCGGGCAAAGACGGCAAAGTGAATCCGGGTACTTTGGTGGCAGCCAATGAAGCCGGCGCTGATGAGATTTACAAAGTAGGCGGTGCACAGGCGATTGCGGCGCTGGCTTTTGGTACAGCTTCTGTTCCTAAGGTAGACAAGATCGTGGGACCGGGCAATATTTACGTGGCGCTGGCCAAGAAAGCTGTTTACGGCTATGTCAGCATTGATTCTATTGCGGGACCAAGCGAGATCCTTGTGATCGCTGATGAGACGGCTAATCCAAGATATGTGGCTGCAGATCTTTTGTCACAGGCTGAGCATGATGAACTGGCCTCAGCTATCCTTGTGACAACCAGTGAGAAGCTGGCAGGGAAAGTGCAGAAAGAGATTGAAGACTTTACACAGGTGCTTTCCAGAAAAGCCATTATTGAGAAGTCTCTGGAGAATTACGGCCATATCCTGATTGCCTCATCCATTGATGAAGCAGTGGAGATTGCTAATGCTATTGCATCAGAGCATCTGGAAATTGTCACAACCAATCCTTTCGAAGTCATGACAAAGATCCGCAACGCAGGTGCGATTTTTATCGGTGAGAACAGTTCCGAACCTTTGGGTGATTATTTTGCAGGACCGAACCACATCCTGCCGACAAACGGCACAGCCAAATTCTTCTCACCTCTGAGTGTGGATGATTTTGTGAAGAAATCCAGCATCATTTACTATTCAAGAGAAGCACTTGCAGCAAAGAAAGACGATATCATTCAGTTTGCCAAGGCTGAATCACTGACAGCACATGCCAATTCCATAGCTGTACGTTTTGAGGATAAATAGATGGATAGAACAGCATCAATTTCAAGAACAACATCTGAAACAGATATAGCAGTGACATTAAATCTGGACGGCTCCGGCCGTTCAGATATTGATACAGGCATCGGTTTTTTTGACCATATGCTTCGAAGCTTTGCAAAACACGGTTTTTTTGACCTGACCGTTCAGGTGAAGGGTGATCTGGAAGTGGATTGCCATCACACCATTGAGGACACAGGGATTGTGCTTGGCGAGGCCATCAAGAAAGCAATGGGGGACAAGAAAGGCATCAGAAGATATGGATCATTTGCCCTGCCGATGGACGAGGCACTTGTTTTAACCGCTCTGGATTTGTCCGGACGCCCTTATCTGTGTTTTGATGCCGACTTTACTGTTGATAGGGTCGGAGAATTTGACACGGAGATGGTCAGAGAATTTTTTTATGCGATTTCTTACAGCTGCGGTATGAATCTTCATATCCGTCAGCTGGCAGGACAGAACAATCACCACATCATTGAGGCTATCTTCAAATCCTTTGCAAAAGCATTGGACGAAGCCACAGGCTATGATCCGAGAATAAAAGATGTTTTGTCCACAAAAGGTACATTATAGCAGGTGAGGATTGTCTCATTTGCTTCGTGCTGCACATAACAATGTGCAGCACGTTTATAAAAGAGAG
Organism: Pseudocoprococcus catus; assembly: GCF_019734885.1. Lineage (GTDB taxonomy): Bacteria > Bacillota > Clostridia > Lachnospirales > Lachnospiraceae > Coprococcus_A > Coprococcus_A catus. The sequence goes on from NZ_JAAXCM010000020.1 coordinate 302,010, forward strand.
GAGTGTGACAGTGCGTATATATCCGGCAATTCATATTTCAGACGGCAGATGTATCAATGAGCTGCCTGACGGGATAACAAGGGGGCACGTATGGACGCCCCAACCGTTGGAAATGGCCAGAAAGTGGCAGGATCAGGGGGCAGAATGCCTCCATGTTGTTGATCTGGACGGTGCGGACTCCGGTACTTCCGTGAATGGGACAGTGATCCGCGAGATCCTGGAGAATGTCCATATTCCTGTGCAGGTCGGCGGCGGTATCCGTTCTATCAAAGATATAGATCAGTATATGAATATAGGAGTACATCGTGTTGTCATCGGAACTCAGGCAATTGAGAATCCGGTTTTGATAAGGGAAGCCGTCCATTTATTCGGCAGCGATAAAATTCTGGTATCCATTGATGCGAAGGATGGGCTGATTGCCACTGAAGGACGAAAGAAATTCAGCCATTATAATGCAATGGCGGTGGCTTCCAATATGAAGGCCATGGGAATAGAATCCGTTATTTATACGGATATTCTCAGAAGAGGACTTTATAATGGTGCCGGTATCATGCAGGCACGGGAGATTGCACAGAAACTGCATATGCAGGTGATCTACAGCGGCGGAATTGTGACCCTTAAAGACATCGAGGCATTTACGGATATGCCGATGGAAGGGGTTATTATCGGAAGAGCGCTGTATGAATCCCGATTAAAGCTGTCTGAAGCAATCGAAGTGTGCAGGGGGCATGAATGTTCAATTTGAGTCGAGGAGAATAGATTATGGAAGTTAAGAGTATATATCCGATTATCAATTTCAGTGATGAGGATGAGATTGCTGTTCAGTATGAACGTCTCGGTGCAGACGGTGTGATTATCATCAGTCCGGATTTTTCTGATGAGGCAATGCTGATCAAGAAAATCAGGAATATCTGTGAAAAGTCGGACTGCCGGTTATATATCTGGCAGCCATACCGAAGACTTGAGGATATTAAGAAAGTGCTTTATGCAGGGGCAGCAGGTGCCTGGATCGAGGCAACAGAGCAGACACTGATCAGAGAAGCAGCAGATCGTTTTGGCGCTGACAGAGTGGGAATGGTGATCAGTGAACCGAAGCTGGCAGCGGATGAATTCAAGCTGGCGAAGGAATTGAATCTGACCAATATTTTTGTGACAGGTACCATTGAGAAGCTGCCGGAGACAGTAGGCGATCAGAAAGTGATCGCAACCTGCAGGTATGAGAACAAGGAAGGCCAGAAGCAACTGCTGGCAGATACCAATGTCAGTGCCATTGCATTGATTTATGAGAATGAGACAGCAGCACTGCCAAATATTCATGCCATGAAGGCAGAGCTTGAGACAGACAGTGTGAAATTTAATCTTTTCAGAAGCAGTCTGCCGTTTTCAGCATTCAAGTTAAATGACGACGGCCTGATCCCCGTGATCGTACAGGATTTCAGAACAGCTGAGATCCTTATGCTGGCCTATATGAATGAGAAAGCCTATGAGCAGACACTGCGTGAAGGCATGATGACTTACTGGAGCCGCAGTCGTCAGGAGCTATGGCGCAAAGGTGATACAAGCGGTCATTATCAGTATGTGAAATCATTGGACATTGACTGTGATCGAGACACGATTCTTGCCAAGGTTGAGCAGATCGGTGCTGCCTGCCATACAGGTCATCGCAGCTGCTTCTATACTAATCTTGCCAGCAAGGCTTATGATGGACGTAATCCGATGACGGTTTTTGATGATGTTATGGCAACGATTCTTGAGCGTAAGGAAAATCCAAAAGAGGGTTCTTATACGAATTACCTTTTTGATCAGGGTATTGACAAGATTCTCAAGAAAGTCGGAGAAGAGGCGGCGGAGATTATTATTGCAGCCAAGAATCCGGATTCCGATGAAGTGAAATATGAAATCTGTGATTTTCTGTATCATATGATGGTTTTAATGGCTGAAAGAGAAGTTTCCTGGAAAGATATCACAAAAGAACTGGCGGAACGTCATTAAGTGTGCTATAATCTTTTTATGTATTGAATTTAGAACACAGGAGGCGGATAATTATGCTTACAGCATTTGCAACATATCTTGGCAAATTCATATTCTTTATTGCAGTCGCAGCAGCCGGCTTTACAGCAGGTAAGAAGTTTAAAGCATCAAAAAAGGTGAAAAATAGCGCGGCAGCAGAATAATCAAATTGACAAAGGCGGTATTTGATTTTATAATAAGAAACTGGTAGGCTTTGCTTACCAGTTTTCTTGTGTTGTAGCTATTTAAGCATGACTTAAATCAGAATCTGCAGCACAGAAAGCAGAATTCATACTGCAGTGGATTTTCATCCATTACAATGAAAAGAAAGAGCGGTCTCTTCAGGAGGATGCCGCTATAAACAGGAGGAATAAAGATATGGAAAGACCATATAGTCTTAACGAATTGAGGAAGATGTTTCTGGAGTTCTTTGAGAGCAAGGGCCATTTGGCTATGAAGAGCTTCTCTCTGATCCCTCATAATGATAACAGTTTGCTGCTGATCAATTCAGGTATGGCACCTTTGAAGCCATATTTCACAGGCGCAGAGATTCCTCCGCGTCGCCGTGTAACTACATGCCAGAAGTGTATCCGTACAGGTGATCTGGAGAATGTTGGTAAGACAGCAAGACATGGTACATTCTTTGAAATGCTGGGTAACTTCTCATTTGGTGATTACTTCAAGCATGAAGCCATTGCATGGTCATGGGAATTCCTGACACAGGTTGTCGGACTTGATCAGGATCGTCTGTATCCGTCTATCTATCAGGATGATGATGAAGCCTTTGATATCTGGAACAAAGAAATCGGTATTGCTCCGGAACGTATCTTCCGTTTCGGCAAGGAAGATAATTTCTGGGAACATGGTGCAGGTCCTTGCGGCCCATGTTCAGAAATCTACTATGACCGTGGTGAGAAGTATGGCTGCGGCAAACCGGGCTGTACAGTCGGCTGTGACTGTGACCGTTATATGGAAGTATGGAACAATGTATTTTCACAGTTTAACAATGACGGACATAATCATTACACAGATCTTATCCAGAAGAATATTGATACAGGTATGGGTCTTGAACGTCTGGCTGTTGTTGTTCAGGATGTGGATTCTATCTTTGACGTGGATACAATTCAGGCACTGCGCAACAAAGTCTGCGATCTGGCAGGTGTGAAGTATCTTGAGAAGCATGAAACAGATGTTTCTATCCGTATTATCACAGACCATATCCGTTCAGCAACATTTATGATCTCTGATGGTATTATGCCATCCAATGAAGGCCGCGGTTATGTGCTTCGTCGTTTGATCAGACGTGCGGCAAGACATGGAAGACTCCTTGGTATCGAAGGCAAATTCCTTGCAAAACTCAGCGAAACAGTCATTGAGACATCCAAAGACGGTTATCCGGAACTGGAGGAGAAGAAGGAATTTATCTTCAAGGTACTGACACAGGAGGAAGATAAATTCAACAAGACCATCGATCAGGGTCTCAGCATTCTGAATGAGATGGAAGAAAAGCTGTCAGCTGAAGGCAAGAAGGTGCTTGATGGTGCAGATGCATTCAAACTTTATGATACTTATGGTTTCCCAATGGATCTGACAAAGGAGATCCTTGAGGAAAAGGGTTATGATATTGATGAAGAAGGCTTTGCAGCATGCATGCAGGAACAGCGTCAGAAAGCAAGAGATGCCCGTAAGGTATCCAATTACATGGGTAAGGATGCAACGGTTTATGATGAAATCGATCCTGCAGTGACAAGTGTTTTTGTTGGTTATGATAAGACAGAGTGTGAATCAACGATCACTGTTCTGACAACGGAGACAGAACTGACAGATGCCCTGACAGACGGTCAGACAGGTACGATCTTTACAGAAGAGACACCTTTCTATGCGACAAGCGGCGGTCAGATGGCAGATACAGGTGTGATCACAGGTCCGGAAGGTACATTTGAGGTTAAGGATGTTGTTAAGCTTTTGGGCGGCAAGATTGGCCATATCGGTGTTGTGACAAGCGGTATGTTCAAGAAAGGTGATGTTGTGAAGCTTGCCGTCAACAAAGAGCAGCGAAGCGACACAGCCAAGAACCATAGTGCAACTCATTTGCTGCAGAAGGCACTGAGAATTGTCCTCGGTTCCCATGTAGAGCAGGCAGGTTCCTTTAACAATCAGGATAAACTGCGTTTTGACTTTACACATTTCTCAGCACTGACACAGGAAGAACTGGACAGAGTTGAAGCTATCGTGAACGAAGAAATTGCCAAGGGTCTTCCTGTTCTGACAAAGGTTATGAACATTGAAGATGCCAAGAAGACAGGTGCTATGGCACTTTTTGGTGAGAAATACAGTGATGATGTCCGTGTTGTATCCATGGGTGACTTCTCCAAAGAGCTTTGCGGCGGTACACACACAGATAATACAGCTTCCATTGCTGCCTTCAAGATCATTTCCGAGACAGGTGTCGCAGCAGGTGTACGTCGTATTGAAGCCCTGACAGGCAACGGCGTATTTAAGTATTATAAGGAAGTTGAAAAGGAACTTCATGAAGCTGCCAAGGCTGCAAAATGTGATCCTGCTCAGCTTGTAAAACGTATTGAGGGCCTGCATGAAGAAATCAAGACATTAACAGCGGAGAATAATCAGCTGAAGAATAAGATGGCGAAGGATGCCATGGGCGATGTCATGAATCAGGTGAAGGATGTGAAGGGTGTTTCCTTCCTGCCGGTACATGTCAAAGATATTGATATGCAGGAACTGATGAACCTCGGCGATCAGCTGAAGGCTAAACTTGGTGACGGTGTTATTCTTCTGGCATCTGAAAACGGCGGCAAAGTAAGCCTTCTTGCTATGGCAACAGACGGTGCCATGAAGAAAGGCGCACATGCCGGCAATCTGATTAAAGCAGTGGCTAAGCTTGTTGGCGGCGGCGGCGGTGGCCGTCCGAATATGGCTCAGGCAGGCGGTAAGAATCCTGCAGGTATCGATCAGGCACTTGAGGCTGGTGCAGAAGAACTGGAAAAACAGCTTCACTAATTGCCTATGAAAGAAATTAAAAAATTACTTGTTGTTTTTGTGGCGGCGGTGTTTTTTATCGGACTTTTCGTTCTCTGTGACAAATACTCAGAGAACGTGAAGGCTGATTATGCATCACAGATCAACCCATCGATTGTGAATCAGGGCAGCAGCGGTACAGGAAACAATGATAAGGCATCAGGAGATGCCGGAAGTTTGTCGGTGGAACATATGGTTCAGAATATGGCGAATAAAGATTATTCTGCTTCCATTGACCTTGCAGCAGCAGGTGATATCCTTTGTCAGCAGTCGGTACTTGAGAAAGCTTATGACAGTGAGAACGAGAGTTTTGATTTCAGCAATGATTTTCAGTATGTAAAGGATCTGTTCCAGAAATCAGATTATGCTGTTGCCACATTGAAGACGACTCTGGCTGGACAGTACAATGGCCATTCAGATGAGTACTATGGCTACAGCACAGAAGACGGCCGTTATAACTCACCGGAAGTATTGGCGGATAATCTGAAGTCAGTGGGTATTTCCCTTGTGAATATTGCAACTAATCATGCACTGGACAGTGATGCAGAAGGATTGGTTTCTACCATTGGTTATCTTGATCAGGCGGGTCTGGCGCATGTGGGTGCCGCAGCGACTGCTGACGGCAGTACAGATTATACCCAGAACATTGACGGTGTGAATATCGGTTTTATTGGTTACACCAATTCAACCAATGATCTGGAATTGGCTTCGGATGCAGCCTGTGTGCTGAATACGCTGAATAATTATGATGAGCAGTCTGTGGAAATATTGTGCACACGGATTTCTGCAATGAAAGCGGAGACCGATCTGGTTGTTGTTATGCTGAATTTCGGCAGTGTGGAATCTGACAGTATTGAAGATGATCAGAAAGCACTGGCTGAGAAATTGTGTCAGGCCGGCGCAGATCTGATTTTGGGGACAGGTTCCAGAGTGATGAAGCCCGTCCAAAAAATATCGGTAACAGATGAAGCCGGTGGTTCAACAAGAAATTGTCTCGTCCTTTACGGAATGGGTGCACTGTTGTCAGGCGAAACCTATGCATCCAGTGAGAAAGATACAGATATCAGTGCTGTAGTTGATTTCAGTATTGTACGCAATAATTTTGGTGAGACATCTATCCAGAGTTTTACAGTGACACCGGTATACCTGAACTGGTATAATGACAAGATCCAACCGATACCTGTCTGTGAGGCAAAGGATACAGACAAATATGCGGAAATGCTGGATGATGATGACGTGGACAGAATCAATAGTGCCTATGATGGGATGATTACGCACCTGTTAGACGGCAGCGGACTGACAAGCACATATGAGAATTATGCTTACAATGTCAGCCTCCAATAAAACACAACTGAGATAAGACCCGCAGAAAGGTCTTGGATATAACAAAAAGATGCAATAACAGAAGACAAAGATGTCTTTTGCTGTTGCATCTTTTTGTTATATGAAACAGCACCCGCTGATTTTCAAAAAGAGGAGACATCCAATAATAAATATGACAAACAATTAACATCATTGTATTTATTTACATTCAATTTATACCATTATAAATTTAAATTTTAAATTTAAGAATGGTAATATTGGGTATTTAAATGGAATATAATAACAAAAAAATTTTTATAATCTAAAAAATTTTGTTAAAACAAGTTGCAATTTGTTCAAAATATGATAAAATGTAAGTATAGTTTTTGACATATTATGAAAATTGACGAAATAACCATCAATAGAGCAACAGGAAAGTTGAGGATTAAGGATGTATAGTTTCTTCGTAAATGGATGTCAGGTTTCGACATCAAAAAAACAATCTCTTTTGCGCTTCCTGCGGGATGAAATGCACCTGACGTCTGTCAAGGACGGATGCAGTCAGGGGGCCTGCGGTGCATGTACAGTGCTTATTGACGGAGAGACCTGTAAGGCCTGTGTGGTGCAGACAGATCGACTGGAGGGACGATCGATCATCACTGTAGATGGTCTCAGTAAATGGGAAGCAGAGGTTTACACGTATGCTTACGGTGAGGCCGGAGCTGTTCAGTGCGGTTTCTGTATTCCGGGTATGGTCATGTGTACCAAGGGACTTCTGGACCGTAATCCGGATCCGACGGAAGAGGAGATTAAATATGCGCTTCGCAATAACTATTGCCGCTGTACCGGCTATGTGAAGATTATTGCGGCTGTAAAGCTGGCGGCAAAGATCATGCGTGCCGGTAAGATTCCGGCGGCAGGTGCGGATGACTGGCTGCTTGGTTCAAGGGTACACAGACTGGATGTGGAGGAGAAGGTACTGGGCTATGGCAAATATCCGGATGATTACTATCTGGATGGCATGTGTTATGGTACGGCGCTCAGAAGTAAGTACCCGAGAGCAAGAGTTTTGTCGATTGATACAACAGCGGCGAAGGCTCTGCCGGGGGTTATTGATGTTTTTACGGCAGCAGATATCCCAGGAGAGAATAAGATCGGCCATTTGAAGCATGATCAGTATACAATGATCCCGGTAGGCGGATTGACGCATTATCTGGGAGATGCCATTGCACTTGTGGCAGCAGAAGATATGGAGACGGCAGAGAAGGCAAAGAAGCTCATTAAGGTTGAATATGAAGTACTGCCGGCTGTACATAATATTCAGGAAGCGGCTGCGGAAGGTGCACCTCTTGTATTTGACGAGGAGACAACCAATGTTCAGGCCTATAAACATGTCAGCAGAGGCAATGCAGAAGAAGCCATCAGTAAGGCGGCGCATGTGATTTCTCATCATTTTGAGACACCATGGACGGAACATGCTTTTCTGGAACCGGAATGCGCAGTGGCTTATATCGATGATGACGGGGATGTCATGATCATTTCTACAGACCAGTCTGCTTATTGCACATTCCATGAAAGCAGTCTGATGCTTGGCACAGACAAGGTGAAGTGCCAGAATGCCCTTGTGGGCGGCGGTTTTGGAGGCAAGGAAGATATGACAGTTCAGCATCTTGCTGCATTGATTACTTATCTGACGAGACGTCCGGTCAAAGTCCGGCTGACAAGAGCAGAATCTCTGCTGATCCATCCGAAACGTCATCACTTTGAGATGGATTTTACCATGGGCTGTGATGAAGAAGGCCATATTATGGGAGTCAAGGCGAAAGTGGTTTCTGATACAGGTGCTTTTGCATCCCTTGGCGGGCCGGTACTGGAACGTGCCTGTACCCACGCAGCAGGTCCATACGCCTATGAGAATTTTGAGATCGAAGGAAGGGCTTATTATACCAATAATCCGCCGGCGGGCGCCTTCAGAGGCTTTGGTGTGACTCAGACGTGCTTTGCCACAGAGACACTGCTGAATATGATGGCAGATGAGATTGGTATTACACCTTGGGAGATCCGTTACCGCAATGCCATTCGTCCGGGAGGTGTTCTTCCGAATGGGCAGATCGTAGATGAATCCACAGGTCTTGTAGAGACACTGGAGGCTGTGAAGGAAGAATATGAAGCCGCACTGGCTGCAGGCAAACCGGTGGGTATCGCCTGTGCGATGAAGAATGCCGGTGTCGGTGTTGGTATTCCTGACTGGGGCCGTGTGAAGCTGATTGTTGAGGAGGATGCAAAGCTCCATATTTATTCCGGGGCCTCCTGTATTGGTCAGGGACTTGGAACAGTGCTTGTGCAGATGACTGTGACGAATACAGATCTTACGAGAGATGATATTGTTTATGAGCGAAGCAATACATGGATCGCACCGGATTCAGGAACGACATCCGGTTCAAGACAGACTATGATCACCGGTGAAGCCTGCAGGAGAGCCTGTGAGAAGCTGATGGAAGCAAAGGGCAGCGATAAGTCATTAAAGGATTTGATCGGTCAGGAATTCTATGGGGATTATCTTGCAAAGACGGATCCGCTGGGGGCAGATGTGCCGAATCCTGTTTCACATGTGGCCTATGGTTATGCTACGCAGGTTTGCATTCTTAATGAGAAGACAGGTAAGATCGACCGGATGATTGCAGCCCATGACGTGGGCAAGGCTGTCAATCCATTGTCCTGCGAAGGACAGATCGAGGGCGGCGTGGTGATGTCCATCGGTTATGCGGTGCGTGAGAAGTATCCGATTGATGAGAACTGCAAGCCTGTTGAGAAATACGGTTCCATTGGACTTTTCAGAGCACATGAGATACCGAAGATCGATGCCATTGTCATTGATAAACCGGGGTTAAATGTTGCCTGCGGTGCCATCGGTATCGGTGAGATCACGTCCATACCGACTGCGCCGGCCATCACAGATGCCTATTACCGTTATGATGGCAGCAGACGTTATGTTCTGCCGATTGACAATACCCCTTATGAGAGGAAGGAATAAATATGGCTGTTAAGAAAAAATTTCCTTATCGTTCGGCATTGGTGGCTTGTAATGGAGGATGTCATGTACAGGAAGGTCAGAGCTGCGAAAATGGCTGTATCGGCTGCGGCATCTGCGTGTCAGTCTGTCCGTTCCAGGCCATTGCCATCAATGAGAATGGTGTGGCAGAAGTAGATGAAGCAAAATGTGTTGCCTGCGGCAAATGCGTGCGTGAATGTCCGAAACAGGTGATCCATATCCATGAATGTGCCAATTATATTGTAGTTCGCTGTTCTAACAAGCAGAATGGCAAAGAAGCCAGACAGGTCTGTTCGGCCAGCTGTATCGGCTGCGGTATCTGTGAGAAGACATGTACGGCAGGTGCCGTCAAAGTGACGGATCACTGTGCGGTCATTGATGAATCTGTCTGTCTCAGCTGCGGTATGTGTGTGGTGAAATGTCCGCGTCATGTGCTGACAGATTTAAGAGGAATTATCTGTTAGAATCGCATAGTGGGCGGTCAAAGCACAGATAAAGCACATATGATGAGGTTCGTTGGTCAGTGCTAGCGCTGTCCATGAAAAAGGTTCATGAAAAAAGACGGATAGAGTGATAAAAAATAGTTGACGAATTAAAAATTTATGGTATAATGCTTTTAGTGCTATGAATATACCCACAGTTGTATCAGCACAATACACAACTGGAGGGAGGTAAGGTGTGAGCTATGTCGAATGTAATCGTTAAAGAAAACGAAACTTTAGATAGTGCTTTACGCAGATTTAAAAGAAACTGCGCTAAAGCCGGTATCCAGCAGGAAATTCGCAAAAGAGAGCATTACGAAAAACCAAGCGTAAGACGTAAGAAGAAATCAGAGGCAGCTAGAAAACGTAAGTATAAATAAGCTGTAGTTCTCGTATTGCAGTATGAAAGAATCAAAGGGTTGTTTCCGTTTAGGAAGCAACCCTTTTTTCGATACATGATTCTAATAGATTATGGTTAAAGAACCTTTAAAATAGAAGGAGCGTTATGGAAAGAGCATTTGTCATGTTGGCAGAACTTTTGCAGCAGGAGCAGTTTGAACTGCTTCTGCCGGAAGATGATGGGACGGAGAGCAGTGAAGATGGAGATATCCGTCTGGTCTATCTGATGAATGATGCAGTGGAAAGTTTTCTTGTTTTTAAAGAAGCAAAAATGACTGGTAAGTATCTGAGAGACTATGAGGGTATGCTGGACGCGACACTCAGCAAAGAGGAAGAAATTTATATTCTGACTGTATGGCAGGATGATCAGGCATTGACCATCTTTTTTAAGCAGTTGGAACTGGAAGCCCATCTCTATGAATATGGTACGGTAGCCCATTTCTGGGTGCCTGGATATGAATATCTGCGTCTTTTGGAGTATCAGATTGCCATTTTGAGGGACAAATATGATTATCTTGGAGAAAATTACTGCACGGATATAGAGAAGCAGCTGGTCCATCTGGCGGACTTTCCGCCGCTGAATTATACCTGTTATCCTGCGGTGCCGGAGAAATATCTTGTACCGAGAGGAGATGGATGGAGACCGACAAAGGCGGCCATTGATGTAATGATTGAGCTGGCAAAGGAAGTAAAAGATAAAAGCCTGGTTGGCGCTTTGCGGTTTTATAGATTATTTCATCATCGATGGGTGACAAAAAGAATTGCAAAAATGCTGCATCAGGCAAAACACCAACAATTGGTTGCGTTAATTTCGAATAAAGTAATAAAAGGAACATGCGGATATCCAAGGCGCCATTTTGATAATCCTACAGATAATGAGCTGAAAGATCAGATGACAAAAGCAGAAAAGCTGCAGAAGAAATTGCGATTGAATGGTTTGAAGACTGAAATTTACAGAGAAGAGCCTTTTACGACAGCAAAAGACAGTCTGGAATTTCATGTTTATCTGATGATTGATGAAAAATGTGGGAAAAACAGGTATGTACGGATTGAGGAAGTAAAATAAATGTTACTTGGTCAGTCTTTTTGTCGCATATTGCGATTTTTAGAAGATGCAGATTTCCGGATGATGGCATACAGCCGCATCTTGAGGTTATTGTAGTCGCTTTGAAATATTAATTATGGTCGTAATAGAGAACTTATGGAGAAGTGTCAGTCACTTCCTGATTATGTTGTTTTTGTGGATACTGTCAGAAGATATATCAACCAAGGTTATATAACCAGACGCGCTGTCGATATGGCGGTTGAAGAGTGTATTGCCAAAGATATTCTCAGAGAATTTTTGGTTCGCAACAAAACAGGAGTGATGAGAAAGCTGTTTGGTAAGGAAGATTGGGAACGTTATAAGCAACGGGAAATGAAAGTGTTGGCTGAAGAAACAGTGCGGCGGGTAGCCGAGGAGACAGATTTGATTTTTTGGATAAGCTTGAAGTAGTGCCGGAAGACCTCAGAATAATAATAGAGAAGCAGAAGAATTCTGAGATACTCAGGAAGTGGAGCAAGTTGGCAGAGAGAGCAGAGTCAATTGAGGAATTTCAGAGGGAGCAGAAGAACATTATATAGAAGTGGTATGTGAGAATAATAAGTCCCTTTAACCGGGTGATAATAAACTATATCTGGTTAAAGGGATTTTCGCATTATAAGAGCAGGTGATTTTTGAGTTTTTTTCTGAGTTCGCCTTTTTTTCGGATAGACAATGGATAGCGGCTGTCATCACACATAATAATAACACTATCTTTGTAGTCAATTTCTTTAATATTCATTAGATTGACAATGGTTGATCGATGGCAGCGGAAGAAGTGTTCGTTTAATTCTTTTTCCAGTGTGTTGAGCTGTTCGGGAAATTCAAGCAGCCTGTTTTTGCCGTGGAAAATAATTTTGTGGGTTGTATTAGATGTTTCAAAGGCAATGATTTCAGAATGGGGCACTGAAATTTGTTTACCATCTGGCATAGTTGCTGTGAAGATAGAGATATTATGTTGTGAGGAATGTGTATGTTTTTCATAGGCATTCAGAATGCATTCATGAATTTTGTTTTTCATCGTATCGATATTATCTTTAACAATAAAGTCTAAAGCTTCCACTTTGTACTGATAGGTATAATAGCTCAGTTCAATATGCGATGTGACAAAGACAATGAAACATCTGGGCTCAATTTTTCGAATATTCTGTGCAAGCAGAAATCCATTTGTTTCAGGTGTGTTCAGGTCGATATCGAGAAAATATAATCCGCAATTGGAAGAATGTTGGGCTGCGGACAGAATGATAGCAGGATCATCGGTGGCGGTTGTAATTTGCATATCTAGTTGTTCAAATGCAATAAAATTATCAATTTGAGATTTTAAGTAATTACGTTGCTTTTCATTATCTTCACATATATAAATATCAATCATAGAATCCAATTCCTTTCATTCAGTTGCTGGATAGGTCTGTGTTGGCAGATATCATAGTACAGTAATTTCTATTCAGAGATTACTGTAAATTTTAGAAACAGTAGTTGCTAAAGGTATTATAGCGTAAATTGATGACAGCGAGAACAAAAAAGAGCAATTGATAAAAAATCTTTCGTAAACGTAAAAAGAAAAACGTTCAGGAAATTAAAAGTTGCTTTTAGGATTAATTCTGACGGTATCAGTGATTATGCAATATAATACAGCTATACGAAAGATTAGGGAGGACACACAATGTTAGAGAAAATTTCAATGAAAATGACTGATTTATGTGGAAAAAATATGAATTTAACGGAGACAGAACGCTTGACAATGTTTTTTGGTTTTGAGAATATGAATCATCAGATATTTTTATATAGTGTGATTGGTATGTCAGCATTTTGCTTGGGAATATTCGGATGGACACTACTATTTACAGTGGTATTTTCGATTCTCAGGTTATATGCAGGAGGCTGTCATTTAAAAACAAGTGCGGGATGTACTTTTGTAACCACTTTGTTGATGATTGGCGGGACTGAAATAGCGTTGAAAATGGATGGCTCCTTATTGGTCATGAATATCCTGTTTATCGTTAGTTTTATGCTGGTTCTTATACTGGCACCAAGGAGGACAGAAAATTATCCGCTAAGTGAAAGAGAATATATGAAGTTAAAGAAAGAATCTGCAGGGATAGTTATTGGATGCTGGGTATTAGCAATCATTTCTCCAGATGTTTTTGGAAAAATGATTGCAATGGCGGTGTTAACAGAGGCTGTAACATTAATACCGAAACCTCATGCATAGATATGAAGAATTTGCATAAATGTATGCTCCTGTGTACGTGTATCCAGAAACAGGTTATCGTGGTGACTGATAATTTGGGCAACATTGTATAAGCCAATGCCGCGACTGCTGCCTTTTGTAGAGGTACCTGCCTGAGAAAGTGATGCTAATTGCAGATGATAATCAATAAAACTGTTTGTGATGAAAAAGACAGTTTCTTTTTCATCTTTGATAATGACAAAGCTAAGTTTTGGGGCATCTGTTTCCAGTGCAGCTTCGATAGCATTGTCAAGGAAGATACCGAGCATACGGACAAGATCAATGATATCGGTATTAATCTGCTCAATAGGCTGATCGATTTCAATTGAAACATCAATACCCATTTCCTGAGCATAGATAATCTTAGCAGTAATCATGCTTTTTAATTCGACAATATGCAGGTTGGCCAGACGTGTGATATGGTAATTCTGTGGTTCCAATTGCTTTGTCAAGGGAAGAATATTTTGGATAAAATAGGACGAGAGACCATCCATATCACGGGTATCAATATATTCATAGAGTGTTAGGAGAATATTGGAATAGTCATGTTTAAAAGAACGCAGACTATTATAAAGAGATTCAACCTGAGCGGTATATTGCTGAAGTGTTTGAAACGATTCTTGTTTCATTTGCATTTCAGCTTCTTTTTTGTATATCTGTATAGCTCGTATTACTGCCCACAGAGAAATAAAGAAATAGGCGCAAAAAATAAAAGTGTTGAAATAAATCACTTTCGGTGAATAACCAACCTGTTGTCCTTCTGCTATATTGATGACAAACAGTAAAAGGGTGAGTATTAATTGCAGGCAGATTAAGAAAACCGTTCCCGTTGGGAGCTTAATTATATTCAATCGTTGGTAAATCTGATTAAATACATGAAGTAAAAATTTACATATAAAGTAATCTGATATGATTGTGAATCCAATCAGCGCTAAAAAATAATAATGATTTTCTTGAAGCGAAGCAACATCAATATGCCAGAATATCCAGATTAATGTAGTAAGAATATTATCCCATAATACATTGAACAGATAGTCAAGGATTAAAAGTACGATATTTTGAATGCGTTGAGGATTAATTAAAGCAAGATATGTACCCGTTGTAAATAACAGAAGCAGAACGCCTATATTGCCGGTGAAAAAGGAAATAAGGCAGAGATTACAGAAAATGATTAGATAAAGGCATATTTTTTGCAATCTTGAGAGCTTAAAAGGAAGCCAGATAAGTAAGGGAATAAGATAAATAATTGCAGTCAAAAAAAGTGTTATTAATGAATACAGCATTTTAAATTCTCCTAAAAAATAGTTAAAAAATGATAAAGCCATTATAGCGCAAAAAAATCAACAGTCAATCCTTAAAATTTGGTTATGAATGAACGCTACAAAAATGAACATTATCGTTTGGGATAGGAACGCCTAATACACAAAAATGTCTGTTTAAATCTTCTTTAATGTATTAAGAAAAACATATGTTACTCTAATTATGAAAGGAGGCGTAAAACATATGGAAAAACTAATATATTTAGCAGAAAAAGCAGGAAAAGCTGCTATTAAAATGGGAAAACAGTCTGTTCAGAAAAGTCCTATCTGTGGCTTGTTTGAACCTAGGATTCCTAAGCAACTGAAAAAGTAACGAAAAACAAGAGTAAAAGTAGGAGAGATGAAAATGAAGAAACGATTTCTTTCAGCGTTATGTGTATGCTTATGTTTGATGGGAACTACAGTAACGGCATTTGCCAATAATCATCAGGATTCAACATTACCGACTAAATTTATATCCTATACAACTTGGGCGGATACCGCAAATCGTAGTAAGACAGATGATAGTTCAGTTTATATTAAGAATACTTCTGGTATGGATTTGTGGGTAGTTGTTAGATCGTCTAGTGGTGTAAATTGCACCTATAATGAACATGCAATTGTAGGAAAAGGTTCATGGTTGATGCATAATACAGTTTACGAAAAAGGATATAAATCTTGTAATTTACATATATCAACAGCTAAAACTAGCGTTAGCGGTAAACTGAGTGGCGCTTGGAGCCCGGATAGTGCGGGACCTTATGATTATGCTAATCCATTTTAATCAAGTGGTGTAACCCAAATAAAATTATCAGGATATTGGATTACTTTAAGAATCTAATATCCTGATATATAGATAAAGAGTTTAATATGAAATGGATTATCGGAGGAGTTGAAAAATTGATGAGATCTTCAAAAAATCAAAAAACAAAGATTGCAGCTGTAATTTTATGTATGAGTATTTTGCTGTCAGCGTGTTCAACAGAAAATATGATTCGGCTCTTATCTGCAGATAAGAATATAAAGGATACCAGTGATGATACTAGCGGTCAACAGATGACTTATACAGAAGATGACAGCACACATCATCAAATAGGAGACTCTTTTGAAGTGGCAGCACCCACACAGGATGACCAGAATAATATTGGTTATATATGTACAGTAGAAAGTGTCCAATATTATTCTAGTGTGGCTGATGAAGAAATTGATCAGACAAAATTAGAAGATAGTGTGGAGTACTATACCGATGAAGAGCCTCAGACGGTTGAAAAGAATGAGTATAAGCAATATGGTATAGTTCTGTGTAAAATGAAGCTTAAAAATATTAATATGCCGGAAGACTATAATATTACAGAATGTGCTTTTACAAGTGTGGATGAGAATAAAAATGTACATCTGATTTCAATGCCGGTGTATTTCGATGCACAAGAGAAAAATGAAGAAGATGGGAAAGAATATCACTGCGAAATACCGGTTGGCGAAGAGAGGGAAATTGTGATTGGGTGGCTGGTAAATCTTAATCAATATCCAGCGGATAGTTTGTATGTTCAAGTGCCATATGGTGCAGATGATGAGTGGGTAAATTATGTACAATTGAATTTGCAGACAGAAGGGAAACAGGAATGAAAAATGTTTTGAAATTAGAAATGGAAAAGGCATTGAAGAACAGAATGTTTTTACTGTCATTAATTATTGGAATAATTCCAGCTGTTATGAGTGCGATGTATAATATTTTAAATACAATGCAAAGCATATCAAGTTTGAAAGAAATATATGATACACCGAGTTACTATATAGAAGGGTTTTCACTGATGAATAGCTGGATGGGAGGCGAAGCTTATTCGCTTGGATCAGCCATATTTTTTTATATATGCCCTTTGATTGTGGCGCTGCCCTATGGCTGGTCCTATTGTGAAGAAAAAAGAAGAGGTTATCGTCAATTGGTGATTACCAAATGCGGAAGAAGAGCTTATGTTGCTGCGAAATATATGGCCGTATTTTGTACGGGAGGGCTTGCAATAATTATTCCGCTATTATTGAATTTGTTGTTGATCGCACTTTTTATACCGATGATACGTCCATTCCCTTCGTTTATAGATATGTATGGTGTGACAAGTTATGATTTGATGTCGGAATTGTACTTTAATCATCCGCTTTGGTATATTTTTAGTTATATTTTGCTTGATTTCATTTTTGGCGGTTTGATTGCATGTTTGGCATTTGTATTTTCTGCATTTGTGAAATATAAAGTATTATCTGTTATATTACCGATGTTTGTATGCCTGGGTATAAATTATATCGAGAATTTTATATATACAGATCCTTCTGGACATTTGTATCATGAATTATCACCATTGTATTTTCTGCGTGCGGTCAGTACAGTATATCCTGCAAGTTGGAATATTATTTTGACAGAAGGGTGTATATTGCTGTTTGTGTTATGTGTGATGGGCGTAAAGGAGGCTCATTGTGAGATTTATTAATTGTCTGCGAAAAAGTATATGTCTGGATTTGAAAAATGGATTTTTTAGAAGGTGGATAGTACTTGCAGCACCTGTTATTTTTGGGACTGTTTCTTTTGAAAATTTTTGGAGACATATACAATTGTTAGTTCGGGATAACCAGATGAAGATATCGGAAATAACTTTTGGAGATTGCTGGATGTATGTATATGGTGGAATGAAAGTCTATATGCAGCACAATGATAAATTCAGTTTTCCAGTTATTTGGATGTTGCTGTTTATGCTTGGAATGTTTTTGGTATTAAATTATCCATTTAAGGATTTGCAAAGTGTTGGCCAGCAAGTACTAGTGCGAATGGGCGGGCGATTGGAATGGTGGCTTTCTAAGTGTATCTGGAATTTGGTTAGTACTTTTTATTATCATGGAATGATTCTGTTGATATTGATGGGTTTGTGCAGGATAAATGGAATTTCAATTGCATTGAAAGTAAATTTGACGTTATTGTGTCAGCTGTTTGATATTGCAGGTTTAGAATGTTTTCTGGATAATACGAGTTTTACAGTCATTTGGTTGCTGCTTCCGGTGTGTATGGCAGCGGCACTGTCATTATTGCAAATGATGATGGCGTTATATTTGGGGCCGTTGATTTCTTTTCTGATTTCAACAATTATTCTTATTATATCGGCGTATCTGTTTCTTCCATCTATACCAGGAAATTATATGATGGCATTAAGAGCTGGATGGCTGCTGCGAGATGGAATGAAAAGTACAGGCGGGTATATCATGGTGTTTGGCATAGTTGTAATAGCAAGTGTGCTTGGTTATATTAAATTCAAAAAACACTATGACATTGTGGGCGGTGAAAATAATTAAACGTTTATAGGATAACGGGAGATGAGAAAAATGCGAATAGAATTGAATGATGTTACAAAATCAATAGGCGGACAAATGATTTTGAATCATATTACTTTGTCAATGACATCAGGAAAGGTGTATGGGTTTCAGGGAATTAATGGCTCTGGAAAGACGATGCTGATGCGTGCAATTATTGGGTTGATTCATTTGAATGAAGGTGATGTGAAGATTGATGGAAAGAAATTGGGAAAAGATATAGAATTTCCGGAAAGTGTTGGCTTTTTGCTTGAGAATCCCACTTTTTTGGACAGATATTCCGGGAAGGATAATTTAAAATTATTGGCAGATATTCGTGGAAAGGCGGAAGAAAGCCGAATTAATGAAGTGCTGCGTATTGTAGGATTGGATGTACAGGAAAAAAAGAAATATAAAAAATATTCTCTTGGTATGAAGCAGCGATTAGGTATTGCGGCGGCTATATTAGAAATGCCGGATTTGATTATTTTGGATGAGCCTGCGAATGCATTGGATATGTCAGGTGTCGAAATGTTGAAAAAAATTATTCAGATGAAAAGAGAAAGAGGGGCATTGGTTATTCTTTCGTGTCATGATGCAGTCTTGTTACAGGAAATGTCAGATGTGATTTTTGAAATTGAACAGGGAAAAATTCTGTCTGTAAAGGAGAAAAAGATGGAGGCAGGAAATGATAAAAAAGAATACTAAAATGAAATGGGCGGTTCTAATTTTTCTTGTTTTGATCGCAAGTTTGCTGACATGGAGAATTTATTATGTGAATCAGAATGTTCCAAAAGTACAGACAGAGTATTATGATGAAAATGATAGTGTGTCTATGGACAGGGAAACAGGGGATGAGACGGATACGAAACTAAAAAATTATATTGTAAAGGTAGAATCTACACAGTTGATGGATAAAGATGAATTTGATAAAAAATATAAATATACATCAGCAGAAGAGACGAACGAGAAAAATGATGCGTATTATCTTGTTACGGTAAATATCGAAAACAAAAATAAAGAAGATGATAATTCATTTGGCGTTAGTTTGTATTCGGTTTTATTGCTGAAAGAAAATGGGTATATCATATTGGATGAGGATGCATTTAAAGCGGTAAATCCTGAAATGCCTGGAACTTCATTTGCATTAAGAGGCAGCAGTAACATGACAATGACCCTTGTATATGGTTTGAATGAAGAAAATGGGACGAAGGTAAAAGATGGAAAAGTGGAATACCTGAAAGGATTGATGGTAACAGAAACACCTGTCAGAAAAATAATCAGATTAGAATAACAATGGTATGTTTAACAGATGTCTGCATAAACTGATGTGAGGAGAATGTGGAGGCGGCAAATTTTGAAACAGCACAAGAAGTTTGTTCAAAATCAGGTTCAGACACATTTTTCTCAAAAAGAGAAGAAGAAATATCCTTTCTTAAAGATAGCTCTGGCAACTTTTCTCCAGGTGCCGGATGAAACATTGGCGGCGCTGCCTGTTTTCTATGGTGTGGGACGACATCGGCTTCGGGTGGAGAATTATTCATCTGTACAGAGTTATCAAGAGGAAAAGATTGTACTGCTTTGCCCGAAGATGGTTGTGACGATTGTTGGGAAAAAACTTCAAATTACTTGTATCAATGAGGATGAAGTGGTGATAGAGGGGGTTATCAGGAAGATAGAATATCAATGATAAAAATCAATGTATAATATAGTACTATGGGATGATAGTAGGATATTGACAATGATAGCAAATATAAAGGAGGTGCACAATGCCTGTCATATCCAATCGGGTGCAGTGTCTTGTAACAGGAGAACAGACGCTGCGTTTTGTGAATCTCTGCCGGAATAACGGCATTGAGCTGCGGCATTTAATCCGAAAGGAGAATGCTATACAGATGGAAATAGATGCAAAGAATTTTAAAAAGCTGAGACCTTTGGTTCGGAAAACACATGTGAAAATACATATTCTGGATCGGCAGGGACCGGCTTTTTTCTTTTACAGACATAGGAGACGGTGGTGGTTTTTGATTGGGGCGGCGGTTTGCACGGGAATCATCTATGTGATGTCTCTTTTTATCTGGCAGATTGATATTGACGGCAACAGCAAATATACAGATGAGCTTATTTTGCAGGCGCTGGCACAGATGAATGTGAAGACAGGATGCCAAAAATCAGAGATTGATCTTCCAAGAATTGAAGAAGAATTAAGGATTATGTACAATGAAATTACCTGGGTGTCGGCCAGTATCACGGGAACGAAATTGCAGATTGAACTGCGGGAAGGTGATTTGAAAATATCAGGAAGTTCAGGAGGTGATCAGACAGGAAATGTGAAGCGTGTTGAGAATCAAGAGGATAGCCCCAAAACGCAGAATGGTGAAAGTGAGACTGATTTGCCGGCAAATTTAGTGACAGCTGAGGATGCATTGATAACAAATCTGGTGGTCCGGCGGGGGACGGCTGCGGTGCGGTATGGGGATGAAGTCAAAAAGGGAGATGTGTTGATTGAAGGAAAAGTGTATATATATAATGAAGATGAAACTTTGAAAAAAGTGGATTATCTGACCGCGGATGGAGATATTGAAGGAAGATATCAACAGAATTATGAGAAAAATTATCAGAGGGAACATGTAGTGCGTGACTACGATGGAAAATCATGGAAGACTTACGGGTTTGAAATCGGAGATAAGAATTTTCAGCTTCCCTCATGGCAAAATTTCTTTGGACAAAATTCAGACGGAGACCTGACAGAAATATGGTTCTGGAAGAAGAAATTCAGGCTGACACCGACTTTTTATCTGCCTTTTTCACTGTTATATACAGAGTACGTTCCTTATAAGAATGTGATGGAAGATTATACGGATGAAGAACTGAAACAGATAGCGGAGAAAGAATTGCAGAAGTATTTGCATGAATTGGAGAAAAAAGGGGTTCAAATTATCTCGAATAGTGTTACAATATCACTAGATGCCGGTGGAGGTCATGCCAAAGGTGTGTTGACACTCAATGGGCCTATTGGAAAAGAGGTGCCTATTCGGAGTCAGCAGATGGCATGGAACACGGGCGAGTTTTAAGATGGAGGATTATGCGACAGGATGAGTATTACTGAAGAAATCATTGATATCCCTGCAGAACATATCAGAAACGTATTTGGCGAGTTTGATCATTATATCAAGAATATTGAACGTGCGTTGAATGTGACCATTATTGCCAGAGGCGGCAGCCTGAAGATCATTGGTGAAGCAGGCAAGACAAGCAAGGCAGTGAATGTGCTGAATCAGTTGATTCAATTATCCATGAACGGAGAAGTCATTACAGACCAGAATGTCAATTATACACTGGCACTCAGCATGGAAGACAAACAGGAGAAGGTGACAGAGCTTTACGATGAACTGATCTGCCACACCATTGGAGGACGGCCAATCAAGCCGAAGACCCATGGACAGAAGAATTATATTCGCAATATCCGGGAGAAGATGATTGTATTTGGCGTAGGTCCAGCAGGTACAGGTAAGACCTATCTGGCCATGGCTATGGCTATTACGGCCTTTAGGAATAATGAAGTGAACCGGATTATTCTGACAAGACCGGCCATTGAAGCCGGAGAGAAGCTGGGCTTTCTTCCCGGTGATCTTCAGAGTAAGATCGATCCTTACCTGAGGCCTTTATATGATGCGCTGTATGAGATCATGGGTGCGGAGAGTTTCCAGAAGAATATGGAGAAGGGATTGATTGAAGTGGCACCGTTAGCTTATATGCGAGGTCGTACACTGGATAATTCCTTTATTGTGCTGGATGAGGCGCAGAATACGACACCGGCCCAGATGAAGATGTTTCTGACCCGTATCGGTTTTGGCTCCAAAGTCATTGTCACCGGTGATTTAAGTCAGAAGGATTTGCCGACAGGGCAGCAGTCGGGGCTTGATGTGGCATTGAGGGTCCTTGGCGGAATCAAGGATATCGGTATCTGTATGCTGTCCAGCCAGGATGTTGTCAGACATCCGCTTGTGCAGAAGATCGTTAAGGCTTATGATGATTACGAAGCTAAACAGAAGCATATGCCGGGAGCAAAAAAAGAAGGACCTAAGAAAGATGGGGCCGGCAGAGCAGGAGCGAAACGTTCAGCATCACGCAGAAAGACAAGTGAACAGGGAGATAAATAGGAGAGAGTTTATGACAGTTAATATTGATTATGAAGCAGACAAGAAGCTTGATTTTGATTATGAGAAGATTATAAGGGAAGTCATTAATGGTGCCCTTGATTTTGAGGAATGTCCCTATGAGACAGAAGTCAATGTGGTTTTGACAACAAATGATGAGATTGCTATGATCAACAGAGATTACAGAGATTTATTTAAACCGACGGATGTATTGTCATTTCCGATGATTGATTATGTGAGCCCGGGAGATTTTTCAGTACTGGAAGATGGTTTGACAGAGGATTTCTTTAATCCTGAGAGCGGAGAACTGATATTGGGGGATATCATTTTATCTGTGGATAAGATTATCGAGCAGGCTGCAAGTTACGGCCATTCTCAGCAGAGAGAATTGGGATTTTTGGTGGCACACAGTATGCTGCATTTATTCGGCTACGACCATATGCAGGATGAAGAACGTGAAGTGATGGAGGAGAAGCAGAGAGACATTTTGAATATGCTGAATCTGAAACGATAACACATTAAGGAAAAATCATTCAGAGATATATTTTTGGGGTAAGACAGATGAATACAGGCAGACGATAACGGAGGGGTTTTATGAAAAAGATGAAATATGGTATAGCAGTGACTTGTCTGACAGTGGGAATGATGCTGGCGATAACTGCCTGCGGCGGTAAGAAGGCGGAATCAACAGAGACAGCAGCTCAGACAGCCGTTGTTGTTGAAACTCAGACAGAGACAGAGACGGAAACGGCTCAGGAATCGGAATTGACATTGGCCGATGGACAGATGTTCAGCTATCTGACAGGTGAACCGGTGGATAAGAAGATCGGTCTGCAGAGACCTTATGCGATCATGATCAACAATATCAAAGAGGGACTTCCTCAGTCCGGTGTCAGTCAGGCAGAGATGATTTATGAGGCGCAGGTGGAAGGAGGAATTACCCGTTTGATGGCATTGTTCCAGGATGTGGATCATGTTGAGAAAATCGGTTCCATCCGCAGTGCCAGACATTATTATATTGATTTTGCCAATGACAATGATGCGATTTATGTTCATTACGGCCAGTCCAAGTATGCTCTTTCGCGTATTGAAGATGAGAATATCACTACAATCCGCGGCCTGTCCGGTTATGAATCACAGGTTTTCTATCGCTCAACAGACAGAAAAGCACCGCATAATGTTTATACAACCGGGGAAATGCTGAGAGCAGGGCTTGAGGTGACAGGGCTTTCAAGAGATTATCCGAAGGATTTTCAATCACATTTACAGTTTAATCGTGACGATATTGCATTAAAAGAAGGAACAAATGCAGAAAAAGTGAATATTCCATTTGACTCGAAGCCATATTTCACATATAATACTGAGGATGGTCTTTACTATCGCTATCAGTATGGCGAAGCACATATCGACCGGGAGAATGATAAGCAGCTCGCATTTAAGAATATTATTGTTCAGTATGTAGGCGAGAAATCCATCAGTAAACAGGATCACCAGGACCTGACCCTCAATGGTTCAGGCAATGGACTGTATATAACTGATGGTAAGGCAGAAGAGATAACATGGAAACGCAGCGATGACGCGGACAAGACACATTTTTATGATGCCTCCGGCAATCAGCTTTCCTTAAATCCAGGAAAAACATTCTTCGAGGTCGTATCAGACAGTAAAACTGTCACTTTAGAATGATATAGACAAGAGGTGTATGAATGGGAAACTCTTCCAAAAGCAAAAACAGCAGCGGAGATATCATTGTCCAGGGGTCAATTCTGGCCATTGCACAGATCATTGTCCGCCTGATCGGGTTGTTTTACCGTATTCCTCTCCAGCGTATTGCAGGAGATGTGGCTATGGGGTATTACGGCTATGCGTATGATATTTATATGTTACTTTTATTGGTTTCATCCAATGGCGTGCCCCTTGCGGTCAGCAAGCTGGTGTCGAAGACCCATGCCAAACGGGATTATACCAATGAACACAGAGTTATGGTCAGTGCCCTTTTATGGACATTGATCGTGGGATCGGTCATTGGTCTTGGAACATTTATTTTTGCAAAACAGATTACAAGTGCTGTATTCGGCCCTGAGATGATGGGTGTTGTGCCGGCTCTCAGAGTGTTGGCACCAACAATTTTCCTCTGTTGTGTGATGAGTACTTTCAGAGGCTATTTTCAGGGAATCGGCAGTATGATGCCGACAGCGATATCACAGATTTTTGAGCAGATCTTCAATGCAGTTGTCAGCGTGGCAGCAGCAGCAATCCTTGTATCTCAGGGACCTGCATGGGCAGCTATGGGCGGTACCCTGGGTACATGCATTGGCGCTCTTGCAAGTACAATTTTCCTGATCATTATTTATATGCTGTACAGACCGCAGTTTATGCGTCGCGTACATAAGGACAATCGTCATCAGCCGGAATCTTATAAGAACATTTACAAGATGTTGACATTAACAATGGCACCGGTTGTGCTTAGTTCTGTTATTTATCAGGTGAGCGGTATTATTGATTCTTCTTTATACAGCAATATTCTGGCAAAACTGGGTTACGAAGCAGAATTGATTTCTTCTTTATATGGTGTATACAGCAGCAAGTATAAAATGCTTGTCAATGTGCCGATGGCCATGGCAACAGCTTTGGGTCTTGCAGTTGTTCCGGGCATTTCATCCGCTATGATGAAGGGTGACAAAGAGGAGATTCATAAGAAAATCGAGACAACGGTTAAGTTCTGTATGATTATTGCGATTCCGGCTTGTGTAGGCTTATCTGTTCTTGGCGGACCAATTATGCAGTTATTATTTAGTGATTCATCTGAATTGACAAGACATCTGATTACCATCGGCACACCATATCTGTTGTTTTATTCTTTATCAACAGTTACCATTGGTGCGCTGCAGGGTATTGACAGAATGAATACACCAATTATTAACTCGGGTATTGCACTGGCAATTCATACAGTATTCATTGTGATCCTGTTAAGATTTTGCGATATGAATATCTACGCAATTTTATACAGTAATATTTTATTTGGTTTCCTGATGTGTATTTTTAATCAGGTTGCTCTAAGACATTATATTGGGTATGAACAGGAAACGAAAAAGACATTCCTGATACCTGCAGCTGCTTCGGCAGTGATGGGCGTGGCAGCATTTGTTGTGTATAAGGGTGTGTATTTTGTTTTACATGTCAATGCGATTACAACATTGCTGGCAATTTTCATAGCAGTGCTTGTTTATGCGGTGGCATTGCTGAAGTTCCATGGCCTGACGGAAGAAGAACTCTATTCCTTCCCGAAAGGAACAACCTTGATTGTGTATTTAAAACGTTTTCATTTGATATAAGGAGCCTTGTATGATTTACGATGTATGTGTCATCGGAGGAGGCGCTTCCGGACTGGCTGCAGCGATTGCAGCCGGAAGGGAAGGAGCCTCAGTTTTAGTTATTGAAAGAATGGACAAGACCGGCAAGAAGATTCTGGCAACGGGCAATGGCAAATGTAATCTGACAAATCAGGCCATTCGAAGGGGCTGTATTTCATCCGGTGTTTATAGATCCGGGCAGGAGGCGTTCCCGCTTCATGTACTGGAGGATTTTGATGCCGGTGATACACTGGCTTTTTTTGAATCCATGGGGCTTTATACAAAAGAGAGGGACGGTTATGTCTATCCCATGTCTGAGCAGGCGGCGACAGTCCGCGATGTATTGTGCTGGGAACTGGCGGAACACAAAGCAGATGTGGTGACCGGACAGGAAGTGAAGGATATCAAAGCTGCAGGTAAAGGCCCTTCAAAGAGTGGTTTTACAATTTATACGGCAAAAGAGACGTACCAGTGCAAAAAACTGATCATGGCCTGTGGAGGAGCGTCTTCATCCAAGCTTGGCAGCAATGGTTCAGGATATAGACTGGCGGAGAATCTGGGACATCACATCATTGCACCTGTTCCGGCACTTTGTGCTCTTCACTGTAAAGAAAAATATTTCAAAGAGCTTGCAGGAATTCGACTTCAGGGCAGTGTAACACTTTTTACAGACGGCAAAATGGCAGCAGAGGACAGTGGTGAAATTCAGCTGACAGCCTACGGTATTTCAGGTATTCCTGTGTTTCAGGTAAGTCGTTATGCTGCAAAAGCCCTCAGAATCAAGAAACCGGTGACAGCTGTGCTGGATCTGATGCCGGCTGTCAGTGAGAAAGGTCTCCGGGTAAGATTTTTGTGGCAGATGCATGCTAATCCGAAGTGGACCATGCGAATGGTGCTTTCCGGGATGATGAACAGTAAGCTGGCAGCCTGTCTGTTAAAATGTGCCGGCATTGACGGCGGACAGCCGTGCCATAAAGTTGGCAGTGCTGCATTGGAACAGTTGATTGTTCTTGTGAAGCAGCACCGTGTGCACATTATTGCCACTAATGATTTTGAACAGTCTCAGGTAACAGCCGGCGGCGTTGATACAAGAGAAATAGATGAGAAGAATATGGCATCAAAAGTTGTCACAGGACTTTATATTACCGGGGAATTGCTGGATGTTGACGGTATATGCGGAGGCTACAATCTGCAGTGGGCCTGGGCAACAGGCGTTCTCGCGGGATCAGATGCCGGAAGGAGCTGCCATGTTAAAGGTTAATCAGATTAAACTGCCTCTTAACCATTCAAAAGGACAGTTAAAAGAGGCAATCATGCATAAGTTGCGTATCAGACCGGAGGAGATGATAGATTATCAGATCATCAAACAGTCCATTGATGCGAGAAAGTCCGGGAAAGGCGGGCATGCCGGGGAAGTCCTTTATCAGTATTCCGTGGCGGTGACATTGGCCAATGAGAAGCATTATCTCAAAAAACATCATGTGAATAAGGACATCCTGCCTTATACACCGGTGATCTATCAGATGCCGGAAAAAGCGGCGGAGAAACCTGCAAAGCCGCCGGTGATCATTGGAAGCGGACCGGCTGGCTTGTTCTGCGGGCTCATGCTGGCCAGACAGGGATATGATCCGATTATTCTGGAGCGGGGAAGTGAAGTGCATACCCGTATGGAGAAGGTGAATGCCTTCTGGGCAGGCGGTAAGCTTGATAAGGAGTGCAATGTACAGTTTGGTGAGGGCGGTGCCGGTACTTTTTCAGATGGCAAGCTCAATACTCTTGTCAAGGATCCTTTTGGACGACAGAGAAAGGTTATGGAGACTTTTGTAGAGGCGGGAGCACCGGAAGATATCTTATATGTGCAGAAGCCCCATGTCGGAACAGACCTTCTGGTTGGGATTGTTGAAAAACTTCGCAATGAGATACTTTCGCTTGGCGGTCAGATTCGGTTTGATTCAAAAGTGACAGATTTTGTGATAGATGATCAAAACCATATCAGAGGCGTGATTGTGAATAGTGAAGAACGTATTGAGGCAGATCATGTCGTGCTGGCAATTGGTCATAGTGCCAGAGATACCTTTGAGAAGCTTCTGGAGAGAAAGATTGCCATGGAGCCAAAGCCTTTTGCAATCGGCGTGCGTGTGGAACATCCCCAGCCTGTGATTAATCATTCTCAGTATGGCGATGCGGCGGATCAGCTTCCGGCAGCCAGTTATAAATTAACTTACCGGACGGGTAAGGGGCGCCAGGTTTATACATTTTGTATGTGCCCCGGCGGCTATGTGGTGAATGCTTCTTCAGAAGAAGGAATGTGTGCGGTGAATGGTATGAGCAACCGTGGACGTGACGGTGCCAATGCCAACAGTGCGGTGATCGTGGGCGTTTCACCGGAGGATTTCGGCAGTTCGGATATTCTTGCCGGGATGGCTTTTCAGCGAAAATGGGAGAAACTGGCTTATGAAGAAGGTCGGGGACTTGTGCCGGTGCAGCTTTTCGGTGATTTCAAAGAGAAAAAAGTCTCAGAGAGTTTTGGAGCGGTAAAGCCTGAACATAAAGGCGGCTATCATTTCGGCAATTTATGGCATTGCCTGCCAACGTTTGTCTGTGAAAGCCTGGCTGAAGGCATTGATGCTTTCGGAAGAAAGATAAAGGGCTATGATAGATCTGATGCCATTCTTTCGGGCGTTGAGACAAGAACTTCTTCACCGGTGAAAATGCCGAGAGATGAACATTTTGAAAGCAATGTGGGCGGTCTTTACCCATGTGGTGAGGGAGCCGGTTATGCAGGCGGTATTACAAGTGCAGCTATGGACGGTCTGCGTGTGGCGGAAGCCGTTGCAGCGGCGTATACGGCTGTTGGGCAGGCGCAGGAAAATGTTGCGTCAGAAACAAAGAAATAATGGATATTTTTGATACAATGACGGACAGAGGAATGGAGGCAGACATGCTGATTACGAATAAACATTACAGACAGAATCTGAAGAATAAAAAGAGAATTGTCATAAAAGTGGGATCGTCCTCTCTTGTGCACCCGGAAACCGGAGAGACGGACCTTTTGAAACTGGAGCAGCTGGTGCGGGTTCTGTGTGATCTGCGCAATCAGGGCAAGGATGTGGTGCTTGTTTCATCCGGTGCCATTGGGGTTGGAAGAAAAGCCCTGGGATTAAATGAACGTCCGAAGGAACTGGCTCAGAAACAGGCCTGCGCTTCTGTAGGTCAGGGCATGCTGATGATGATCTATCAGAAGCTTTTCAATGAATACAGCCATGTGGCATCACAGATTTTGATGACTAAGCACACCATTGTGAGAGAGAAGAGTCTTCATAATGCCAGAAATACATTTAATGAATTGCTGAGAATGGGAGTTATTCCGATTGTCAACGAGAACGATACCGTTTCAACAGATGAGATTGAGATTGGTGACAATGATACCCTGTCTGCGGTAGTGGCAGCCATTACCAGTGCGGATCTGCTTATTTTATTGTCAGATATAGATGGTCTTTATACGGATGATCCGTCTCAGAATAAGGATGCGCTTTTCATTGAATGTGTAACAGATATTGATGATTCTCTCTATGAAATTGCCAAAGGAGCAGGCAGCGATTACGGTACCGGCGGTATGAAGACAAAAATTGACGCGGCACGTATTGCCAATGATGCAGGATGTGATATGATTATAGCGAATGGCAAAGATTTTCATGTCATTGACGACATTATGAAAGGTCAGGAGAAGGGTACTTTATTCCTGGCCCATAAGAGTGAGAATTTTAACATTCTGGATTATATAGAACCTGAAAAAATCATCAACGGAGGAGAAGAAGAAATCCATGATTACAGATGCTGATATTAAAAGAATTAATGAATTATATCATAAAAGCAAAAGTGAGGGGCTGACACCGGAGGAAAAGCAGGAGCAGGTGAAATTAAGAGAAGCTTATATTGAATCTGTTCGTGCGAACATGAGAAGTCAGTTAAACAATATCGACGTAAAGAGACCGGATGGCAGCATTGTATCCTTAAAAGAGCAGGCAGCACAGAATCTGGCAAAGAAGAAAAAACATGCCAACTGATATTGGTGAAGCAAAGAAAGCCCTGCGCAAGGCAATTCTTCAAAAAAGGCGGCATATGGATGAGGCGGTCTGCCGACAGTATGGCAGGCAGTTTGCGAGAAAAATCATTGATATGCCGGAATATAAAGAGGCAGATACGATTTTATGCTACGCTGCCTGTAAAGGTGAAGCAGACACCTGGATACTGATAGAGAAAGCTTTGGAGATGGGCAAAAGAGTAGCACTGCCAAGAGTGACAGGCCCGGCAGAAATGCATTTTTATAAAATTACATCCATGAAGGATGTGGCACCGGGATATTATGATATTCCTGAGCCGGTGGAAAACTGTCAAGAGGAAGTATCTGAAGGTTTTTTGGTTGTTCCCGGAACAGCCTTTGACAGACAGATGCACCGGATGGGCTATGGCGGAGGCTTTTATGATAGATGGCTGAAACGTTATGGCAGTCAGGTGACAGCCTGCGGATTGGCTTATGATTTTCAGTTAAGGAATGAAATACCCTTTGAAAGGCATGACAGAATGATGGATATAGTGATAACACCGGATGAGGTGATACGGAAAGGAGATGCGGCAGATGACAACGATTGAGGAACTTGGCAGAAGGGCCAAACAGGCATCAAGACAGATGAACAGAATGGGGACAACACAGAAGAATCAGATTCTTGCCCTGGCAGCACAGGCACTGGTGGATGAGCAGGAAGAGATTTTGAAGGCCAATGCCATGGATATAAAGGCGGCAAGAGAGAAGAATATGCCGGAGCCGATGGTGGACCGTCTGGCTTTGTCTGAAAGCCGTATTGCCGGTATGGCAGAGGGATTGACACAGTTGATTGCTCTGGAAGACCCGATTGGTGAAATTATCAGTTCTTCCATTCGTCCGAATGGCCTTGAGATCTGCAAGAAGAGAGTGCCGATCGGTGTCATTGGTATTATTTATGAATCACGTCCAAATGTGACAGCGGATGCCTTTGGCTTATGCTTTAAGACCAATAATACCGTGATTTTAAAGGGCGGCAGCGATGCCATCCATTCCAATATGGCCATTACAAAAGTGCTGAGAAAAGCCATTGTAGCAGGGGGCGGATGCGAGGATGCTATTTTGCTGGTGGAAGATACAAGCCGTGAAACAGCCAAAGCTATGATGCGTCTGAACCAGTATATTGATGTACTGATTCCAAGGGGCGGTGCAGGATTGATTCGTACCGTTGTGGAGAACAGCACAGTGCCGGTGATTGAAACCGGAACAGGCAATTGTCATGTTTATGTGGATGCCTCTGCGGATATTGATATGGCGGTAAAGATTATTCTGAATGCCAAGACCCAGAGAACAGGTGTCTGCAATGCCTGTGAATCACTGGTCATTCATAAAGACATTATTGAAGAGGCGCTTCCGGCCATAGCAAAGGCTTTAAGAGAGAAGCACTGCGAGCTTCGCGGTGATGAGGCAGCCCTTGAAGTGGTGCCGGATATGAAGAAAGCAACAGAGGAAGACTGGGGAACTGAATACCTGGATCTGATTGCTTCTGTGCGTACCGTTGCTTCTGTGGATGAAGCCATTGAGCATATCAACCGCTACAATACCGGCCATTCTGAGGCCATTGTAACAAAAGATTACGCCAATGCGAGAAAATTCCTGGATGAGGTGGATGCTGCAGCGGTTTACGTCAATGCATCAACCCGTTTTACAGATGGATTTGAATTTGGTTTTGGTGCCGAAATCGGCATCAGCACACAAAAACTTCATGCCAGAGGGCCGATGGGGTTAAAAGAACTGACCACTACCAAGTATGTGATTTACGGGGATGGCCAGATTCGGGAATAAATATCTCAATCTTTGATTGGGATAAACTGGAGGATATGAATGAGCATTAATGATTATACAAAAGCAGAGGGTGTGTCACAGCTGCCTTCTGATGAAACTGAGAAACAGCTGTTTATCATCGAGCAGTTACATGAACAGATGCAGGCGGATTATGCCAGAACAGGAAAGAAGAAGACCTATCATGTGGTGACTTTCGGCTGCCAGATGAATGCCAGGGATTCAGAAAAACTGGCGGGCATCCTGGAACGCATCGGTTATGTGGAAACAGATACGGAGGATGCGGATTTTGTCATTTACAATACCTGTACGGTACGTGAAAACGCTAATCTCCGTGTTTACGGCCGTCTGGGACAGATGAAGCGGACAAAGCAGCGACATCCGGATATGCTGATTGCACTGTGCGGCTGTATGATGCAGGAGCCCCTTGTTGTTGACAAGATTCGTAAATCTTATCGTCATGTGGATATTATTTTCGGCACACATAATATCTTTAAACTGGCAGAGCTGATTCAGACACGTTTGAATACCGGCAAGATGGTGGTGGATATCTGGAAGGATACCAACCAGATCGTGGAAGATCTGCCGAATGAGCGCAAGTATTCCTTCAAAACCGGTGTCAATATCATGTTCGGCTGCAACAATTTCTGCAGTTACTGTATTGTTCCTTATGTGCGTGGCCGGGAGAGAAGCCGTGAACCGAAGGATATTATTCGTGAGATTGAGCGTGACGTGGCAGATGGCGTGAAGGAAGTCATGCTCCTTGGACAGAATGTCAATTCCTACGGCAAGAATCTGGAAAACCCAATCAGCTTTGCACAGCTGCTTCAGGAAATCGAGAAGATTGAAGGACTGGAACGTATTCGTTTTATGACTTCTCATCCGAAGGATTTGTCCGACGAGCTGATTGCTGTTATGGGGCAGTCAAAGAAAATCTGCCGTCATCTTCACCTGCCGCTGCAGTCAGGCAGCAGTCGTATCCTGAAGTTGATGAACCGTAAATATACCAAAGAATCATATCTTGACCTGGTGGACCGCATCCGTAAAGGCTGCCCGGATATTTCTTTGACAACAGATATTATTGTAGGCTTTCCGGGAGAAACAGAAGAGGATTTCTTAGAAACTATGGATGTGGTGGAGAAAGTTGGATTTGACAGTGCCTTTACTTTCATTTATTCTAAAAGAACAGGCACTCCGGCGGCGTCCATGGAGAATCAGGTGCCGGAAGATGTCATCAAAGATCGATTTGACCGTCTCTTAAAGCTTGTACAGCAGAAGGCCTCTGAAGCTTCTGCACGTTTTACGGGTTCTGTACAGAAAGTGCTTGTAGAAGAAGTGAATGAACATGATGACAGTATGGTGACTGGCCGTATGAGCAATAATCTGTTGGTACACTTCAAAGGAACTCCTGATTTGATCGGTCAGATAGTGAATGTTCATTTGGAAGAGTGCAAAGGCTTTTATTATATTGGAAAATTATCAGAATAATATATAAAATACTGAAAATTACGCGATAATTGGTGATTTTTTACAAAAGATAAAATTATCATAAAAAATAGTTGTATTTTCCGGATTTTGTGATATGATGAATGAGAAGTTAAGTTTGAAGAGCAAAGGCGTTCTCATTTATTTGAGGACGCCTTTTTACTTTACTGGGGTTCAGGTGTCATTTTTAGCACAGCGGTTAGTCAGTAGTGAGAGCTGACGAATACCGTATAGCTCCGGAACAAGCAAATAATATTGAAATGAGGTAGGAACTATGTCAGTAAAAATCAATGTATCAGAGATTTTTGCATCTAACGTATTTGATGATGCGACAATGAAACAGCGTTTACCAAAGAAGATTTATGCTGAATTCAAGAATACGCTTCTTGAAGGCAAGGACCTTGAACCACATGTGGCTGAGATTATCGCCCATGAGATGAAAGAGTGGGCCATTGAAAAGGGTGCCACACATTATACACACTGGTTCCAGCCTTTGACCAATATTACGGCTGAAAAGCATGATGCGTTCATTAATCCGCAGAAAGACGGCTCCATTCTTCTTTCTTTCTCAGGCAAAGAGCTGATCAAGGGTGAACCGGATGGTTCTTCATTCCCTTCAGGCGGTATCCGTGCAACATGTGAAGCAAGAGGCTATACAGCATGGGATTGTACATCTCCGGCTTTTATTCATGAAGCACCGGACAGTACACCGGTTCTTTATATTCCGACTATTTTCTGTTCTTACACAGGCGAAGCACTGGATAAGAAGACACCGCTTCTTCGTTCCATGGAAGCACTGAGCACACAGGCTATGCGTATTATTAAACTCTTTGGTGATACAACAGCAACAAAGGTTGTAACAAGTGTCGGACCTGAACAGGAATACTTCCTTGTAGACAAGGATACATATGACAAACGTAAAGACTTGATTTTCACAGGCCGTACATTATTCGGCGCACCTGCTCCTAAGGGTCAGGAACTGGATGATCATTACTTTGGTACAATCAAAGAGAGAGTCCTTGCTTATATGACAGAGTTAAATGAAGAACTCTGGAAACTGGGTATTACAGCAAAGACACAGCATAATGAAGTTGCACCTGCTCAGCATGAACTGGCACCGATTTATGATACGACCAATATTGCCACAGACCACAATCAGCTGATTATGGAAATTATGAAGAAAGTTGCACTTCGTCATAATCTTGTATGCCTGTTACATGAGAAACCATTTGCAGGTATCAATGGTTCCGGTAAACACAATAACTGGTCTATGAGCACAGATACAGGCAAGAATCTGCTGGAGCCTGGTGATACACCACATTCTAACAAGCAGTTCCTTCTTGTATTGGCATCTATCCTGAAAGCTGTTGATGATTATGCACCGTTGCTTCGTATGTCCGCAGCAACTCCTGGCAATGACCACAGACTTGGTGCTAATGAAGCACCTCCAGCAATCATCTCCGTATTCCTTGGCGATCAGCTGGAAGATGTATTAAGCCAGTTATGTGAAAAAGGCGAAGCTACAAGAAGTCTGGAAGGCAGCCAGCTTGAAACAGGTGTATCCACTGTACCAAGATTCAGCAAAGATGCTACAGACCGTAACAGAACATCACCATTTGCATTTACAGGCAACAAATTCGAATTCCGTATGGTAGGTTCTTCTGCGTCCATCGCAGACCCTAACATTGTATTAAATACAATTGTTGCAGAGACATTATGTCAGGCAGCAGATATTCTTGAAAAGGCCGATGATTTTGAACTGGCTCTCCATGATCTGATCAAGGACTGGGTAACAGACCATATCCGTATCATCTTTAATGGTGACGGTTATTCAGATGCATGGGTTGAGGAAGCTGCCCGCCGTGGCCTTCCAAACATCAAGAATACAGTAGATGCTACATCTGTACTGGCAGATCCAGAAGTCATCAAGCTTTTCGATAAACATGGCGTATTCTCAGCAGTAGAGCTTGCAGCCCGTGAAGAAGTTGGTTACGAGAACTATTCTAAGGCTATCAATATCGAAGCAAGAACCATGATCGATATGGTTAAGAAAGAAATTATTCCTGCTGTTATGGAATACACAACAACTGTTGCAAAATCTGTTGCAGCTGTTAAGGCTGTTGGCGCAGATGCTTCTGTACAGGAAAAGGTTCTGAAAGAAATTACAACAGAGCTGTCCAAATTGGATGCAGCTGTTGTTAAACTGGAAGCAGCAACAGATGCTTCTGTTAAGATTGAAGATCCTAAGGCTCAGGCTATTGCATACAGAGACGATGTATTCGCTCAGTTTGCAGAAGTACGTGAACCGGCTGATAAGCTGGAAACACTGCTTGATGAGAAAGCTTGGCCATTCCCGACATATGCAGAACTGCTGTTCAACGTCTAAAAAAGAGACGGAGCATTCGCGCTAAGTAGTTAGTAAAGTGCGGTTTTAGATTATTGATAAAAGGATTCCCTATGATCTGTTCAGCACAGATGCATAGGGAATCCTTTTTTGAAGTTTATAGACCGCACTTTGAAAAATATATGAGCGCGAACGCTCCTGATAGAGATAAGATTTCTTAAGGCTTTTCTACCTGTACAATAGGATTCGCAGGCAAGTGAATGGTGTAGTTATTTCGAAAACGATGTACTAGTACATAGTTATTGGTAAAATGATGTACTAGAACGGCAATAAAACAGTCATTATTTACAGTATGATACTGTGGATAATGACTGTTTTGCATATTTATGTGCTGTATTTGTCGAGGATAGCCGCATTATAATATATCAATTTGGCAGATGCAATGAAATATGCTCTTATAAATTTACAAGCCAAACCTGGCTATTACAAAAAAGACAGCGGCAATGATGAATGATACAACTATTCGAAACAGGGAATAGCTGTATAATTTTTCCGGAGTGAATTTGTCATAACGTACTTTCACTGCCCCGCCGATTTGTGAGGACACAGGCACTTGTATGCGGTTATGGGACTGATAGATTCTGCCCTTTACTTTGTAGGAAACAACCGCCCATTTTGAATTGCGAAACTTTGATGTTTCAGGACCTGGTGTTTTAATGGATATAATGGTTCCGACGGTTTGCGCCGTTTTGTTGTAATTCAAAAGAAATTGAAGGATATTGAACAGGCAAAAGCACAGGGCGGCTGCGCTGATCATATAGAGAAAAATTTTTTCGTTATTCATATTTTAAACTCTCTTTCATGCTAAATCAGTTCTGTTATAAAATTTTATGGACAAAGCAGCAGATACTGCCAGAATCATACAGGAAAGCAACAAGACACTTCCACAAATAAGGATTGGGGAAAATTCGGAAAGAAAGTTCAGGTTGAAATTTTCCATTTTCATGAGCTGAGGCAGGAGGAAAGGCGAAGCTATGATGACAACTGTAAAGGCAAATTTGGTTTTCTCGTAACCCAGCTTATACTGTATTGGAAGATAGATACTGATCAATACAGAGGTGGCTAAAAACATCAGGAAGAACATGGCTGCATTCATAGTGTCTAAACCGGGGATAATCAAAGCTTCAATGGTATAGATGGCGCAGCAGACGATATAAACGGCGATGCAGAAAATGTACAGGGACAATACCATCATTTTACGGGAAAAGGTTGCTGCGCATAACAGAGAGGCTGCCTTTGGAAATTGATATTCTTTTAAAGAGATATATTGCAGCAGGATTAAAACGCAGAAAATGACAGACAGCATGAAGCCCAGAATCCCGGCATATTCAGGAACACGCCAAAGCATAAAAGGCGGGATAAGTACCGCAGCAGCTAGCATAATAAGTACATACTTTTTAATAATCAGGATATCTTTCTTTAATAAATACCATAGCATCATTTTCCACAACCTCCTAAATTGGCCAGCATAATATCTTCAATGGTGGGGCGTTCTGTGATGGCATCCGGAAGATACGACTGTACTCTGGCAGCATGTCTGGTGACGCCGGTAAAACCAAATGCAGTTTCTGTGATGTTTAAAAATAGCTGGCGTATATTCTCAGTTAATAATTTTTTATCACCTTTGATGATTCTGTAATTGTCAAGGAGAAAATCCTTCTCTTCCTGAAAGACGATGCGGCCATTGTGAATCATAATTAGCATATCAGCGATTTTGTCAAGGTCCGAAGTGATGTGGGTTGAGAAAAGTACACCTTTGCCGCCGTTTTCCATATAATCATTCAGAACATTCAAGAGTTGGCTTCTGCTTAGAGGGTCCAGTCCGCTGGTGGGTTCATCCATAATCAGAAGTTCAGCATTGTGAGAAAGGGCCAGAGTAAGGGCGTATTTCATCTTCATTCCTTTGGAAAGGGTATTGATTTTCCTTTTAGGGTCAAGGGAAAACATATCCATATAGTGTTTAAAATTCTGTTCAGACCAGTCGGTATAGGCAGATGCGAGAATACTTTTCATCTCGGCCATAGACAATTCTTCATAAAAACAGCCGTCATCCAATACGACGCCGATGCGATTTTTAATCTGTTGTTCATTTTTATCCATATCAAGGCCAAAAAACTGAATATTGCCGGAATCCTTTTTCGCCAGGTCAAGAATTGTGCGCAGGGTAGTAGTCTTTCCGGCACCGTTAATTCCGATAAAACCGGTGATGCAGCCCTCCGATAAAGAAAATGAAACGTCTGTCAGTGAAAAATTTTTATACGATTTGTTTAAATTCTTTACTCTCAAAATATCTTTCATTGTTAATCCTCCTCGTAAAGAATATCCATCATGGCATTCAGTTCTTCTTTAGTAATTTTCAGTGATTTCGCAGTTTGTATCATATCGAGCATTTTCTGCTCTACAAGACGCCGTTTGGAATCCCGCAGTAATTCAAGATTGCCGGCAGATACAAAGGTGCCGATGCCGACCTGACTTGTAATAAACCCTTCCTGTTCCAGTTCCTCGTAAACCCGGCGAATGGTCAAAACGCTGACTTTCAGGTCATTGGCAAATGCACGGATAGAAGGAAGTGCATCACCCTCCACTAATTCTTCCTTTAAAATAGCGTCTTTAATCTGGTCTTTGATTTGCTGGTACAAAGGGCTGTCAGAAGTATTTGAAATAAGAATCTTCAAGTTTGTTCTTCATCCTTTCTACTAGTGTGCTGTCTACATATACACATTATAAACATTAAGCACATAAATGTCAATAGGAGTGTGGAAATTCAGTATTAGGTGTATTATAATGGGAGTATAAACTTTGCACAGGAATTGGGATGCGGAATGTGTTGAATGTGTTTATAGTCTGCGAAGCAGACTGGATGCTGCGCCAGGGGATGCAAGGGAGTCTTGAAAAATTTACAGATAGAGAAGGACAGGAATTAAAAGTATGGGAATAAAATATACGTCATTGACAAAAAAAGCCATGATGATTTGCTTTGAGACACATAAAAATCAAAAAGATAAAAGCGGCATGCCCTATGTTTTTCATCCATTTCATCTGGCAGAACAGATGGAGACAGAGGATGAAATCTGTACAGCGCTGCTGCATGATGTGGCAGAAGATTCAGACTGTACAATAGAAGAGTTGAAAAAGGAAGGCTTTTCAGCGGACACGATAGAAGCCTTGCTGCTGTTGACCCATGAAAAATCTGTACCTTATATGGATTACATTGCAGCACTTAAAGGAAATCCGATTGCCAGAAAGGTGAAGCTGGCAGATCTGGCACATAACAGCGATATCGGGAGAATGGCTATCGTGACGGATAAAGACCTGAAAAGGATGGAAAAGTATCAGAAAGCGAGAAATTTGCTTTTAGAAGAGTAATAATCGGTGCTTGTGATTAAATTCGATATATGCTAAAATGTAGAATGCAAAAAAAGACGAATTGACCGATGAAGAAACTCGGAGGAGAAATATATGGCAGCATTGACACCGATGATGCAGCAATACATGGCGATCAAGGAGCAGTATAAAGACTGCATCCTTTTTTATCGTCTGGGCGATTTTTATGAAATGTTTTATGATGATGCCCTGACTGCATCCAGAGAACTTGAGATAACACTGACAGGCAAAAACTGCGGTCAGGAAGAGCGGGCACCAATGTGTGGTGTCCCTTATCATGCCGTGGATGTTTATTTGAACAAATTGGTTGCAAAGGGCTACAAGGTTGCAATCTGTGAGCAGGCGGAGGATCCGAAGCAGGCGAAAGGCATTGTGAAGCGTGAAGTGATCAGGATTGTCACACCGGGAACGAATCTGAGCCAGCAGGCCCTGGATGAGGGCCGCAATAACTATTTGATGTGTCTTGTATATGACAATAATCAGTTCGGATTGGCAATCACAGATATTTCAACCGGTGATTTTTATACAACGGAAGTGGCAACACTGAAGGAACTTTATGATGAGATTCATCGTTTTTCACCATCAGAAATTATCTGCAATGATTCTTTCTATATGAGTGGGGCCAGTCTGGATGATTTCAAAGATCGTCTGCATGTCTCAGTATCCACATTGGATACATGGTATATGGATGAGGCGGTGAGTGTCCAGAAGATCAAAGAGCATTTTAAAGTGGCCAGCCTGGACGGTCTTGGCTTGACAGATTTTCCATCTGGGACATTGGCTGTGGGCGCATTGCTATTATATCTTTATGAGACACAGAAGAATACTCTTGACAATCTGACCAAGATTACACCGTACCGCTCAGGCGGATATATGATCATTGACAGTGCCACTAACAGGAATCTTGAACTGATTGAAACCCTGAGGGAAAAGCAGAAAAAGGGCTCATTGTTGTGGGTGCTGGATAAGACAAAGACGGCCATGGGTGCCCGTTTGATGCGAAACTGGATTGAGCAGCCGC
Organism: Pseudocoprococcus catus; assembly: GCF_019734885.1. GTDB lineage: Bacteria > Bacillota > Clostridia > Lachnospirales > Lachnospiraceae > Coprococcus_A > Coprococcus_A catus. The sequence continues at coordinate 341,927 of NZ_JAAXCM010000020.1, forward strand.
TGATTGAGAAGAAGAAGATTACCGCAAGGCAGGATGCGGTGGAAGAATTATATAATGATATGATTACCAGAGAGGAGATACGGGAATATCTGAATGCGGTATACGATCTGGAACGTCTGGTGACCCGTATCAGCTATAGAACGGCGAATCCCCGGGATCTGATCGCTTTTAAGACATCTCTCGGAATGATTCCTCCTGTCAAACAGCTGCTTTCTCAGGCAAAAAGTGCAGAACTGAAAGAAATTGATGAAAGAATGGATTGTCTGGAGGATATTTATGATCTGATTGAAAAATCTATTCAGGATGAACCACCGATTATGATTCGTGAGGGCGGCATGATCAAAGAGGGTTATAATGAAGACGTGGATAAGTTCCGTCTCTCAAGAACAGAAGGCAAAACCTGGCTGGCGGAGCTGGAGGCTCGTGAGAAGGAGAAAACCGGTATCAAGAATCTGCGTGTGCGCTATAACAAAGTTTTCGGCTATTATCTGGAAGTTACCAATTCCTATAAGGAGCTGGTGCCGGAGGACTGGACCCGCAAACAGACACTGGCCAATGCAGAGCGTTATATTACGCCGGAATTAAAAGAGCTGGAAGATATGATCCTTGGTGCGGAAGATAAGCTTGCTGCCCTTGAGTATGATCTCTATTGTGAAGTCAGGGACAGTATCGGTGAGCAGGTCGTTCGTATTCAGGAGACAGCTAAGGCAATCGCACATTTGGATGTATTGGCTTCTCTGGCCTGTGTAGCACAGAGCAATGATTACGTGCGCCCGTCTATTAACACAAAGGGTGTTATTGATATTCAGGGCGGCCGCCATCCGGTAGTAGAGAAGATGAACAACAATCAGATGTTTATCGACAACGATACTTATTTGGACAACAAAAACCATCGTATATCTATTATTACCGGTCCGAATATGGCTGGTAAGTCTACCTATATGCGCCAGTCGGCGCTGATCGTGCTCATGGCCCAGATTGGCAGCTTTGTACCGGCAAAATCTGCCAATATCGGCATTGTGGATAGAATTTTCACCCGTGTCGGTGCATCAGATGATCTGGCCAGCGGACAGAGTACTTTTATGGTGGAGATGACGGAAGTGGCCAATATTCTTCGCAATGCCACCAGCCGAAGTCTGCTGATCCTGGATGAAATCGGAAGAGGTACCAGTACATTTGATGGTTTAAGTATTGCCTGGGCGGTAGTGGAACATATCAGCAATCCGAAGCTTCTGGGGGCAAAGACATTGTTTGCTACCCATTATCATGAACTGACAGAACTGGAAGGAAAGCTTGACAGCGTGAACAATTACTGTATTGCCGTCAGAGAGCAGGGGGATGATATCATTTTCCTGAGAAAGATTATCCGCGGCGGTGCAGATAAGAGTTATGGTATTCAGGTAGCACGTCTGGCAGGGGTACCGGATTCTGTCATTGACAGAGCAAAAGAGATTGCCAGCTGGCTGGAAGAAACAGATGTTACTGACAAGGCGAAAAATCTGCAGGTGAGAACTTCTGCTAAGAAAAAAGAAGTGGTCAGAGAGGCAGTTCCTGCTGAAAAACAGATGAGCCTTTTTGATATTTACCCGGCAGACCACCCGGTTTTGAAGGAACTGGCAGGACTGGATGTGTCCAACATGACACCGATTCAGGCACTGAATACATTATATGAACTTCAGAAAAGATTAAAAGAGACAAATTAGCCATCAAATGGTCACAAAATACTGATATACTATTTGTTTAGGATAAAATTAACAGGAAAGGGGGCAGCAGGATGAAGTCTATTCATTTACTGGACAGTGATACCATCAACAAGATTGCAGCCGGAGAGGTTGTGGAGAGACCGTCCTCGGTGATTAAAGAACTTGTGGAGAATGCTATTGATGCGAAAGCATCGGCAATTACGATTGAGATTAAAGAGGGCGGCATTGCCATGATGCGTGTGACAGATAATGGCGGCGGCATTGACAGAGATGATATCAAGACGGCCTTTGTGCGTCATGCCACAAGTAAGATTGAAACGGCTATGGATCTGATGACAGTAGGATCACTGGGGTTCAGAGGAGAGGCCTTGTCAAGTATTGCCTCCGTTTCTCAAATTGAACTGATAACAAAGGTACACCGGGAATTATTGGGGGTTCGTTACTGTATTGATGGTGGTGAAGAAAAGAGCTGTGATGATATCGGATGCCCGGACGGCACCACGATCATTGTGAGAAATCTGTTCTATAATACACCGGCCAGGAGAAAGTTTTTGAAGACGGCAGCAACCGAGGCTGCCTATATTAATGATCTGGCAGGACGACTGGCATTGTCCCATCCGGATGTATCCTTTAAATTTATTAACAATAATCAGAATCGGCTTCATACCTCCGGCAACGGCAATCTGAGAGATATCATTTATCAGATTTACGGACGGGATGTGGCAGGACAGCTGCTGGAAGTGGATGTTGAGGGCAAACTCTGTCATGTGACAGGATTTATCGGCAAACCGATTTTGTCCAGAGGCAATCGAACATGGGAGAATTATTTTATTAATGGCCGTTATATCAAGAGCAACATTATTACAAAGGCAATTGAGGATGCTTATAAGACATTTGTCATGATTCACAAATATCCTTTTACGGCCTTTCATATTGAAGTCGATCCGGCACTGATCGATGTGAATGTGCATCCGAGAAAGATGGAATTGAGGTTCAATCAGAATGAAGCGGTATATCAGGAGATTTATGATATTGTCCGTGCAGTGCTGGAACATCGGGAGCTGATACCGGCCATTTCCCTGAAAGATCAGAAACAAGCCAAAGAGGAACCAAAGAAAAAAGAATCAGGGCCGGAACCTTTTGAACTGCAGCGGCTGGCAGCCATGGGAGCAGGGCAGAAAAAGCCGGAGCAGCCATCGGCAGACTATACAAAGCAAAACAGGCCGGCTAAAACAGGTGTATCGGATAGAACTTCCGTGGCAGCAGGCAGTGGCTATTCGGCGGCATCTTATCCGAATCAGGATGCTGACAGCAAACCATATACTGCACCGACAGGACAATCAGGAAGTGCATTTGTGCGGGAAACGCCGACGGCATATCATCATAAAGAGACGATGGCACAAAGTACTCCGAAATTGCAAAATGAAAACAACAGGGCAACGATGTCCGGAACTGCGGAAGAACAGAAGAAGACGGAAGTGACGCCGTTTGAAGCAGCAGAGAAAGCACCGCAGCCGCAAATGCCAATCGTTGGAGAACAGATGCAGCTTTTTGGTGAGGATGAAAGGCTTCTGGATGAGAAAGCAAGAGCACGGCATCGTTTAATCGGACAGGTTTTTGACACCTACTGGATGGTAGAATATGATGGCAAGCTATTTATTATTGATCAGCATGCGGCACATGAAAAAGTGCTTTATGAAAAATTGATGAAGGCTTTTTCAAAAAAAGCACTTCAAAAACAGATGCTGTCACCGCCTGTGATTCTGACATTGTCGATGCAGGAAGAAAATATTTACAGCCGTTATGAGGATTATTTTGCGGAACTGGGATTTGAAGTCGAATCTTTTGGGGGCAGAGAGTATGCGGTATGCGGCGTCCCGCTTCAGCTTTTTGGAATGAATGCAAAAGACATTTTTATTGAAATACTGGACAGTTTGACGGAGGAAAGCCGCAGACTGGATGGTTCAGCCATTACGGATCATATTGCAACCATGGCCTGCAAGGCGGCAGTGAAGGGAAATAATAAATTGTCCTTTAAAGAGGCGGATGCTCTGATCGAACAACTTTTGCAGGCAAAGAATCCATATACATGTCCTCATGGACGGCCGACAATCATTTCACTTTCAAAATACGAACTGGAGAAGAAATTTAAGCGAATTCAATCATAGAATGGGAGAATGAAACATGAAAGAGCCATTGATCGTACTGACCGGGCCAACGGCCTCTGGCAAAACAGCACTTTCCATTGAACTGGCCAAAGCCATCGGCGGGGAGATTATTTCTGCAGATTCTATGCAGGTTTACAGACAGATGGATATTGGAACAGCCAAGATCCGTCCGGAAGAGATGGAAGGAATCCCTCATTATCTTGTGGATGTGCTGGAACCGGATGATCCTTTTAACGTTGTTGTTTTCCAGCAGATGGCCAAAGCAGCGATGAAAAAGATCAGGGAAAACGGACATATTCCGATCATTGTGGGCGGCACGGGATTTTATATTCAGGCTATTTTAAATGATATTGACTTTAAAGAGAATGAAGATGACGGTTACAGAAGTCATCTGGAAGCAATGGCAGCAAGTGACGGCGGGCCGGAAAGGCTTTATGAGATGCTGAAAGAGGTGGATCCGGAATCCACAGAGAAGATCCACTGTCATAACACCAAGCGCGTCATCCGGGCACTGGAATATTTTCATCAGACCGGACAGAAGATTTCTGAGCACAATGAACAGGAATCCAGGAAGGAATCACCCTATAATTTTGCGTATTTTGTTCTGAATCGGCCGAGAGAGGTTCTGTATGAGCGAATCGATCAACGTGTGGATCAGATGATGGAAGAGGGCCTTGTCCAGGAAGTGCGAAAGTTAAAGGACAAGGGATATGACAGGAGCCTTGTTTCTATGCAGGGACTTGGCTATAAGGAAATCCTGGCGTACTTTGACGGGGAGCTATCCCTTGAAGAGGCTGTTTATATATTAAAACGTGATACAAGACATTTTGCCAAGCGGCAGTTGACCTGGTTTAAAAGAGAGCGGGATGTTTTGTGGCTTGATCAGTCAAAATATGATTCTCGGGGTGCTATACTGGCGGATATGATACATATCCTTCGCCAAAAAGGCATAATAGACTGAGCTTGTATCATATAATAGGAAAGACATAGCAGATATGACAGGGCATATTTGCGGCCTTGTATCAGATCACAACAATAAAGGAGAAAAAAATGACAAAGGATAAGATAGAAAATGAATTAAAAGGACTGTATGAGCATCTTCATCTGGATGAGGATGTGTATAATTATTGCAGTCAGATTGAAAAATCTTTAAAAGAACGTTTCGAGGCTATTGATCAGGTAGCGGAATATAACCAGCTGAAAGTGATCAATGCCATGCAGAAAAACAGAGTCAGCGAGAGACATTTTGCGGGAACAACAGGTTATGGCTATGATGATGATGGACGAGATACCCTTGAAAAAGTCTATGCGGATATTTTTCATACAGAAGATGCGCTTGTACGCCCACATATCACATGCGGCACACATGCGTTGACAGTGGCTCTTTCCGGCAATTTAAGACCGGGAGATGAACTTTTGTCGCCTGTGGGCAAGCCTTATGATACGCTGGAAGGTGTCATCGGCATCCGACCAGAGGTGGGTTCTCTGGCAGAGTATGGCGTGACATATCGTCAGGTGGAACTTCTGGAGGACGGTACCTTTGATTATTCAGCCATTGAAAAAGCCATCAATGAGAAAACAAAACTGGTAACGATCCAGCGTTCCAAAGGCTATTTGCCTCGGCCGACTTTTTCTGTGCAGCAAATCGGCGAACTCATCAGTTTTGTCAAGAAGATCAAGCCGGATGTGATTTGCATGGTGGATAACTGTTATGGTGAGTTTGTAGAGACAATCGAACCATCTGATGTGGGCGCAGATATGTGTGTCGGATCCCTCATCAAAAATCCAGGCGGCGGACTTGCCCCAAGCGGCGGTTATATTGCCGGACGCAAAGATTGCGTAGAAAGAGCAGCGTATCGTCTGACAGCACCGGGACTTGGCAAGGAACTGGGTGCAAATCTTGGTGTGAATCGCTCACTTTATCAGGGCCTTTTCCTGGCACCTCAGGTAACGGCTTCTGCACTGAAATCAGCTATCTTTGCAGCCAATATTTACGAAAGACTTGGATTTAAAGTCGTTCCAAACAGCACAGAGTCCAGACATGACATTATCCAGGCGGTTGTACCGGGTACAGCAGAGGGTGTGATTGCATTCTGCAAAGGTATTCAGGCAGCCGCTCCTGTGGACAGCTATGTAACACCGGAACCATGGGCGATGCCTGGTTATGATTGTGATGTTATTATGGCAGCAGGTGCTTTTATCTCAGGTTCTTCCATTGAACTGAGTGCTGATGGCCCGATTAAACCGCCATATGCTGTTTATTTCCAGGGGGGTCTGACATGGCATCATGGAAAGTTTGGTATTATGATGTCCCTTCAGAAAATGAAAGAGGCCGGATTAGTGCACCTGCCTTTGTAAGCTTTTTGTCAGAAAGGATTTACATCAAACTGTGTATACATGAGAATCCTTTTGTGATAAAATGAGATGAACTGTGAAGCTCCGATTGCCTGAAATGAAAGGAGCAGCAGTATGAAAGAGAAACAAAAACATCTGACAATGAAGGAACTTCCGGTGACGGAACGTCCGTATGAGAAGTGTGAGAAGAACGGGGCAGGCATGTTGTCTGATGCCGAACTTCTGGCAATTGTGATCAAAACCGGCACCCGGGGAGATAAAGTGATGGATCTGGCTGTTCAGCTATTGAATCTGAATCCTTCCTGTCAGGGCCTTGAAGGCATTATGAGCCTTGACATTCAGGATTTTCAGAAGATAAGGGGTATAGGACGGGTCAAGGCTGTTCAGTTGGCGGCAGTCTGCGAACTGTCCAGAAGAATGACCCGGATCCGCTTCAGAAGAGATTATGTTTTTGAAACACCGCAGTCTATCGCAGATTACTATATGGCGTATATGTGTCATCTGGAGCACGAGGAGGTGCATGTGATGATGCTGGATGCCAGACAGCATATGATCAGTGAATGCCTTCTTACGAAGGGAACAGTCAATGCCTCTCTGATCGCTCCCAGAGAGATTTTTATTCATGCATTGAAAGCAAATGCAGTCGGGATCATACTGGTACATAATCATCCCAGCGGTGATGATACACCCAGCAGAGAAGATCTGGCTGCAACAGAAAAGGTGAGATGCGCCGGAGACCTGATCGGAATCCGGCTGTTAGACCATATTATTATCGGCAGCGGACATTTTACCAGTCTGTGCGGGAGCTGGCACCATTAGGAAAGGGGAAACACCATTGGCGGGAAAAAAATACGGTCTGGATCTTGGAACAATGAACATCAGAATTTTCCAGGGCGGACATGGACTTGTCGTATATGAAAAGAATATGATTGCCATACAGCGAAAGAAAGAAGTCGCGGCAATCGGCAATGATGCATTTGAGATGTATGAACGTACACCGGCATCCATTGTGATCTCAAATCCGGTCAGAGACGGTGTGATCGCAGATATTAACAATATGAACAAGGTAGCGGAAGCACTTCTGAAGAAATGCGGATGCACATCGGGTTTTATGAGAAATAACAGTTTTTATCTTGCTGCACCATCAGATGTGACGGAAGTGGAAAAAAGAGCTTATTTTGACCTGATCGCGCATTCGGCCTACAATACCCACAATATTTTTGTTATTGAGAAGCCTCTGGCAGCGGCCTTGGGAGAGAATATAAATGTTATGAGCAAAAAGGGCATGATGCTTGTTGATATGGGTGCGGGAACAACGGAGATCACGGTCATCACCATGGGCGGCATCGTTGTCAGCAAATTATTGAAAATGGGCGGCAATACGATCAACGCGGCCATTTGTCAGTTTGTCAAAGAACGCCATCATCTTGTGATCGGAGACAAGACAGCTGAAGCACTCAAAATAGAACTCGGACATGCCATTCCGGGACGCGGAAAGCAAAAGAGAGTTTTTGGACGGGATTTGATCACGGGACTTCCGGCAAATGTGGAAGTAGCGGATCATCTTGTCTTTGATGCGCTGAAAGACTATCTTTTTCAGGTTGTTAAAACGATCCGCAACATCATGGAAACCATTCCGCCGGAATTATCGGCAGATATTATTGAAAGCGGTATTTATTTTACAGGCGGAACAACATTGATTCCGGAGCTTGACAGACTTTTCAGTGCATCACTTCATGTGAAGACAGTATTTGCAGATAAACCGCTGGAAAGTACCGCAAAGGGACTCGGTGTGATCATGGATCATGCATCAGACTATAGAGAGCTGACATTCTCATTGAGAGATGCGGCTTTTGAATAGAGGAATGAATATGAAGAACAACAGAAAAAATAAAATAAAGCCCAAGTATATTCTGGCGGTACTCAGTATCCTATGTCTTGCGGGAATCGGTTTCAGTCTCTTTAAGGGAGCATCTGTTCCTACAGCAGGAACTATTATCAATTCGTTGATGGCGCCGATGCAGGAAGGAATCAATAGCTTTGGCGATTTCACCGCAAGTATTGCCCGGAGAAAACATAAGACGGCAGAACTTCAGTCTCAGAATGAAGTATTGAATGATGAAGTTGAGAAACTACAGGCAAAATTAACATCGATGGAGAATAACCTGTCAGATTATGAAGATCTGCTCAAGCTTCTTGAACTTTCAGAGAAGTATCCATCTTATGAGATGACAGGTGCCAGAATTATAGGAAAAGACGCCGGCAACTGGTATGATACATTTACCATCAACAAAGGAAGTTCCGACGGCATAGAAAAAGATATGAATGTTGTGGCGGATAATGGTCTTGTGGGAATTGTGACACAAGTGAATGCCAATTCATCTGTTGTAAGAAGTATCATTGATGATACAAGCAATGTCAGCGGCATGATCAGCAAAAATAGGGATATTTGTATTGTCAATGGTAATCTGACATTGATGGACAGCGGCATGCTGAATGTGGAATTGATCACAAAAGATTCCACTGTTGTTAAGGGGGATGAAGTGGTAACTTCTTATATCAGCAACAAATATCTTCCGGGACTCTTGATCGGCTATATCAGTGAAGTGACGGAGGATGATTCAGAACTGACCCTCAGTGCCAAGCTGACTCCGGCTGTGGATTTCCAGCATCTTTCTAATGTGCTGGTTATTAAACAGCTCAAAGCCGATATGGAAGATTCCGGCAATTCATCCGGAGTATCTGAATCAGGCACAGTGCCATCTGATACATCGTCATCAGAGACAGAGACACAGACATCTTCCACAGCAGACAGCGGGGAGGGAGAAGAATGAAAAAGGTTCTGGCTTATGGCGGGATGATTCTTCTTTTTGTGCTGCTGCAATGCTCATTTTTTACACATTTGAGTCTGGCTGATGTTGTACCGAATCTGCTGATCATTCTGACAGCTTCCATTGCAATCATCAACGGGAGTCTGGAGGGATGTCTGGTCGGATTTTTCAGCGGATTGCTGCTGGATCTGATGTTTGGACCTTATATTGGCATGTATGCCTTTGGCTATCTGCTGTGCGGATATCTGACAGGTATCGGCAATCGCATTTTTTACAAAGAGGATATTACATTTCCTGTATTAATGATCGCTGCGGCAGATTTGTTTTACGGATGCTATATGTACATTTTCGGCTTTATGATCCGAGGCAGATTGAATGTGCTGTTTTATCTGAGGAGAATCATTTTACCGGAGGCGGTATATACTGTCATTATTGCGGTTTTCCTTTACAGAATCATATTAATTATTACTGAACACTTACAGAAAAAAGGAAGTGAGAACCTAATTGTTTAAAAATCTTCTTGAGGATTTACTGAATTATATTAAGACAAGAACTTTTGTACTTGGCGTTATCTGTGCTGTCATGATCGGTATCCTAGTGCATCGTTTGTTTGACCTTCAGATCATCAATGGCGAAGATTATCTGAATACTTTCACTTATCGTATTCAGAAAGATACAGAAATCGAGAGTCCCAGAGGAACCATTTATGATGTGAATGGTGTGCCGTTGGCTTACAATAAATTGTCTTATTCGATCACATTGGAAGATAGTACGCTTCTGACAGATAATCAGACAAAGAATACAATGATTGCCAAGCTTGTGAATTTTGTTGAATCCACAGGCAATACGCTGATCTATGATATTCCCCTTCAGATGGATGAAGAGGGCAATATGAGCTTTAGTGCAGGAGAGGGCACAGTTTTAAGATTTAAAAAGGATGTCTATAGTTCTGAGACACTGACAGATGAACAAAAGAATGCAACAGCGGAAGATGTTTATCAGTATATGAGAGGTAAGAAATTCTTTAATCTGGATGAATCTTATACGGATGAAGAAGCGCTTAAAATCTTATCAGTTCGTTTTGATCTCTGGATGAAGCGATACGAGAAGTACCTTTCTGTTACAGTTGCCAATGATGTCAATGACCAGCTGGTAGCTGCTGTCGAAGAAAACGCAGATGTTCTTCCGGGTGTTTCTGTCAAACAGGATTATACAAGAGTTTATGCAGACAGCAAGTATTTTTCCAATATTACCGGCTATATCGGTTCTATTTCAGAAGATGAACTGGCGGAGTACAAAGAACAGGGCAATGACAGTTATTCTTTGAATGATCAGATTGGTAAGGCAGGTGCGGAATCTTATTTTGAATCCAAGTTAAAAGGCACAAAGGGGTCGCAGAAGTTATATGTCAACAGTCTGGGGAGTGTGCTTGAAGTAGCAGAGAAAACAGATCCGGTTCCCGGGGAGGATGTGTATCTGTCTATTGATGCAGAACTTCAAAAGACAGCTTATGATAAAATTGAAGAAAGAATTGCCGGTATCCTGTTGACTTACATGTCTGATAAAACAACAAAGACAGACAGTGATGTCATGATACCGATCAAAGAATTTTATTATGCACTGATCGATAATAATGTCATCAGCCTGGATCATTTAAGTGCCAGTGACGCGGATAATCAGGAAAAAACATTCTGGAATAATTATAAGAATTATGAAAGTGATACTTCATCTTCTATGGAAGATAAAATGGGAACAGCCCTTAAAGATCTGAATGACGAATATAAAAGCTATCTGATGATGGCTTATAATATGCTGAAGGACAGAGAAATATTAAATACAGGCAATCTGGATGACAATGATGAGACACTGTCAGAATGGAATGCAGGTAATATTAGCTTTAATGATCTGATAGAATATGCCATCACAAAGGATATTGTTAACATCAGTTCCTTAAACCTGTCCAGTGATTATCTGAATACAGAAGAAATTTACAATGCGCTTCTTTCCTATGTTAAAGAGGAACTGCCTTTATATGAAGGCTTCGAAAAAAAAGCTATTTACTATATGCTTCAGAACGACTATATCAGCGGTGCAGACATCTGCCTGCTGCTGTATTCCCAGAATGTGTTGGAGAAAGATGATGATTATGAAAAATTATTGTCCGGTGATATGTCAGCCTACAATTTTATGTACACCAAGATCTATAATCTGGAGATCACACCGGATATGCTGGCATTGCCGCCATGTTCCGGTTCTTATGTGGTGACGGATGTTGATACCGGAAAGGTGAAAGCACTTGTTTCTTATCCGGGATATGATGCAAACCAGATCAATAATGTCAAGTACTATTCATCGTTGATCAATAATGAATCTTCGCCGTTATATAATCGTGCAACACAGCAGACATTGGCACCAGGTTCTACATTTAAGCCGATTTCAGCCATTGCCGGTCTGGAAGAAGGCGTGATTGATGAAGATACATGGATCACGGATAATGTCACCTACACGAAGGTTGAACCTCATGCGAACTGTTGGGATTCATCCGGTCATGGTACCATTAATGTGGAACAGGCTATAGAATATTCCTGTAACTATTTCTTCTATGAGGTTGGTTACAGATTGGGATCAAACAATAACACAACGGAGCTTAGTGACAGTAAGGGACTTACGTTATTAGCCAAATATGCATCCATGTTTGGCCTTGATTCTGTATCAGGTCTGGAACTTCCGGAGACAACGCCGAAGATTTCAGATGAAAGTATTGTACGTTCTGCTATTGGTCAGACAACGCATAATTACACAGCGGCTGAGTTGACAAGATATGTGACGGCGATCGCCAATACCGGTAATTTATATCAGCTTTCCATTTTGGATAAGATTACAGACAGTGAAGGCAATGTGTTAGAGGAAAATCAGCCGAAGCTGACAAGCAAGATTGAATTAAAACAGAGCACATGGGATATTGTTCACAGAGGTATGTACAAGGTATGTAATGAATCCTCTTACCGTTCAAAGATGGGCAATCTTGAAGTAACGCTGGCTGGTAAATCCGGTACAGCGCAGGTATCTGAAACTTTACCTAACCACGGATTGTTTATCGGTTATGCACCTTATGAAAAGCCGGAAGTGGCAGCAACACTGATCATTCCAAATGGTCATGGTTCATCCAATGTCCTGGATCTTTATGCAGATCTGATGTGTTACTATTTTAATGTACCATATAACAATTCATCTGATGAAGAGGGTGAATCAACAACAGCGAGAACAGCGAATATTCCTGCTCAGGATATTCGGACCGATTAAATTCGTGCCGGGTTCTGCGTACACCCGAATTGAAAGATACTGAAGACAATGCAATAAAGAAAAAAGCAGATGTTTTCAGGAGGTTTGAGTATGGGAGAAGTATTTGTGATCACATCCGGAAAAGGCGGTGTCGGAAAGACAACGTCAACAGCCAATATTGGTGCCGGGCTGGCAGCTGCAGACAAAAAAACAGTTTTGATCGATACAGATATTGGTCTGAGAAATCTGGATGTGGTCATGGGACTGGAAAATAGAATTGTCTACCATCTGGTAGATATCATCGAGGGTGGCTGTCGGATCAAGCAGGCACTGATCAGGGACAGACGTTATCCCAATCTGTTTCTTCTGCCGTCAGCGCAGACAAGAGATAAGACCAGCGTTTCACCGGAGCAGATGAAAAAGCTGATCGAACAGCTGAGAGATGACTTTGATTATATTTTGATTGATTGTCCTGCCGGTATTGAGCGTGGCTTTTACAACGCCATTGCCGGTGCGGACAGAGCGATCATCGTGACAACGCCGGAGGTATCAGCGATCCGGGATGCAGACCGCATCACAGGACTTTTAGAAGCTTCTCATATCAGGAATATTCATCTGATCGTCAATCGCATCCGGTACGATATGGTCAGAAGAGGAGATATGATGACTATCGAAGATATTGTTGATATTTTGTCACTGGATCTGATCGGAGTCATTCCGGATGATGAAAATGTGGTTGTGGCCACGAATCAGGGAGAAACACTAATCGGATCAGGAACTGCATCCGGCAAAGCCTATGAGAATATATGCAGACGGATTATGGGTGAAGAGGTGCCCCTGGCTTGTTATCCGCCCCGAAGAAGTTTCTTTTTCAGAGTTGCTGATTATCTGGTGCACAGGTAAAGGGGAGGTGAGACAATGTTTTCTTTCCTTTTTAAACGATCCGTAAAGGTTTCGGGCAAGGTGGCAAGCAGGCGCCTGAAACAGCTTTTGATGGCAGACAGGGTATCCTGTCCTGCAGAAATCACAGATAGCATTTATACAGATATTGTCTCTGTACTAAGCAAATATGTTGAAATAGATACACAGAACATAGACATTAAAATAACACAAAAAGAGAATCAGAATCGGTCCATGGTACCGCTTCTGACTGTTTATGCTCCGTTTAAGGAAGTAAACCGTCATTCGGTATGATAGGAGAAAAATGTTACAACGAAGAAAAAAAGAATTTCAGTATCATGCAAATAAATATAATGTTCATATGTATGATTTTCGCCTGATTTTGTATGTATGGGTACTTAGTATTATAGGTATACTCGTTATTAACAGCGCGGCGGATGGGTTTGCAGTCAAACAGCTGATGGGTTTTATCGGCGGATCAGTGGTGATGATATTTTTTTCACTTATTGACTATAATTATATTGCAAAATTCGAATGGTTTTTGTATTCTATTAATATAGGTATGTTGATTGCTGTCAAGCTCTTGGGCATCAATGTGAATGGTGCTACAAGATGGTTTTCATTGGGGCCTTTTGGTACTTTTCAGCCATCAGAGCTCAGTAAGGTAATCATGCTGATTATTTTTGCACATCTCATCAGCGAACAGAAAGAGAAAATCAACAGTCTGACAACGATTATCAAGATCGGTATTCTTTATGTGATCCCGATGCTCTTAGTCGCATTGGAGCCCGATCTGTCGACAACGCTTGTTTTTGCATTTTTATTCTGTACAATGATGTTTGTGGGAGGTCTCAGCTACAAGATCATCGGTATCATATTGGGGATATCGGTACCGTTGGCAGGCCTGCTGATCTGGTATATTCAGCAGCCGGGACAGATTTTACTCCATGGCTATCAGCTTCAGAGAATTTTGACGTTCCTTAATCCTTCTGATTACCTTTTGACAACCTATCATCAGCAATATAATTCAATCATGGCAATCGGATCAGGAATGCTTACAGGTAAAGGGCTCAATAACAACACCATTACATCTGTAAAAGGCGGAAACTTTATATCCGAGCCGCAAACAGACTTTATTTTCGCAGTTGTGGGAGAAGAACTGGGATTTATAGGAAGCTGTGTGGTACTCGGATTACTCCTGCTGATCATTTTGGAATGTCTTCACATTGCCAAAGATGCAAGAGATATGAAAGGACGCCTGATTGCATCTGGAACTGCCGGTATTCTGATATTCCAGACTTTTGTCAATGTCAGTGTGGCCACAGGTATGCTGCCGAATACGGGGTTGCCGCTGCCTTTTGTCAGCTATGGTCTGAGTTCATTGCTGAGTAATTATATATGTATTGGTTTAGTTTTAAATGTTGGTTTACAGCGGAACAGGAGGTAATGTTTTATGAACATTGGTTTAGTAGCACATGACACAAAGAAAATGCTGATGCAGAATTTCTGTATTGCATACAGAGGAATTCTGGCAAGAAATGAATTATATGCGACAGGTACAACCGGTCGTTTAATAGAAGAAGTCACTAATCTGAATATCCACAAGTTCCTTGCAGGCCATCTTGGCGGTGAGCAGCAGCTTGGTGCGCAGATCGAGCATAACAATATCGATCTGATGATCTTTCTGAGAGATCCTTATACACCAAAGCGGCATGAACCGGATGCACATGCCATTGTCAGCCTTTGTGATGCCCACAATATTCCCATCGCAACGAATCTTGCGACAGCAGAGTTGCTGATCAAGGCCCTTGACAGAGGCGATCTTGAATGGCGTGAATTTTACAAGTAAACAGGTGAAGAATGATGAAGAAACTATTAGCAGCTGTTTGTGTATGCAGCATGCTTTTATGCGGTTGTCAGAGTCAGGGGACCTATCTGAAACCGTACGCAGGTGTAACTGCCAGTAAGACAGCAGATGTATCATCTATGATCGATACACGTGTATGGGAAGGATTTGCGGCGGATCTCGGTGTCGTATCCGTAGATGACAGTGAAAACGGCATTGATTCTGAGACGCTTTCTCAGATTGATGCCAAGGAAGTTTTTCTTACCGGAACAACAGACAGTACAGTACTCACTGCTTATAATATTTATACTCAGATGCCGCCGGCAAGTATTACCAAGATATTGACAGCCCTTGTGGCCCTTCAGAGTGTCAGCGATAAAGATCTGGATCAGGAGGTCACATTGACAGATGATGTGAATATCGATGTGGCAGACGCACAGGTCTGCGGCTTTAAGCCCGGAGATAAGATGACACTTCGAACGTTGCTTTACTGCATGCTGATCTATTCAGGCAATGATGCAGCCAATGCAGTGGCATCGGCTGTCAGTGGCGGTGATATTCCGGCTTTCTGCGATAAGATGAATGAGACAGTTGCAAAGCTTGGTGCAACACAGACACATTTTGTGACTCCGAATGGTCTGGATGATCCGGATCATTATACAACAGCCTATGATCTCTATCTGATATTTAAGGAATGTCTGAAATACGATGTTTTCAAAGACGCTATTCATCAGGCCAGCTATACAGCAGACTTTACAAGAGACGGTCAGGAGATGCAGCAGACTTATGAGACAACAAACTATTATCTGCTGGGTTACAAAACCCCTCCGGATGGTGTCAGCATTATCGGAGGCAAAACCGGAACCACAGATAATGCAGGCTTGTGTCTGATCCTGTATGTAGAAGATGCTTCAGGCAACGGGTATATATCTGTTTTGTTAGGTTGTCCGGATAAAGACACACTATATTCGAGTATGTCAAAATTATTATCAAAAATTCGCAAATAAGCATTGTATTTTTAGACAATTTATACTATAATTAAGACAAATAAATTATATTTTAAATATAATTTACGTGTATATGCTAGGAGGAGATTACGATGATACAGATTATATCAGGTGTAAAAGGTAAAGGAAAAACAAAGTTCTTGATTCAGAAAGCGAATGAAGCAGTGAAAGCTGCCAACGGCAGTGTTGTATATCTTGACAAGAATAATAAGCATATGTATGAATTAAGCAATCGTATCCGTCTGATCAATGTGGGAGATTTCCCTATTGATACATATGATGCGTTTCTTGGTTTTATCTGTGGCCTGATTTCACAGGACAATGATCTGGAACATATGTTTTTTGACAGTTTTCTGACAATTGCAAGTGTATCAGATGACTATGTTGGTTATGTATTATCCAAGTTGTCAGATATTTCTGAGAAGTTCCATGTTGATTTTACAATCAGCGTTTCTATCGATGCAGACAGTATTCCGGAAGAATTTAAGAAAGATATTGTTATTTCATTATAGGGAATATCATTATTTTTACAACCAAAAGCAGCAGAGGCATAGAAGTATGGTCTGCTGCTTTTTCCATGTCATCATGTGATAGAGATAATTAACAAAATTATTCTGTTTTCAATTTCCAGAAAAGTATGAGTGAGTATATTCCGGCTATGCCGACGATGGCATAAATAATCCTGCTGATTGCTGATAATTGTCCGAAAAGACTGGCAATCAGATCAAATCTGAAGAAACCGATCAGTCCCCAGTTAATGGCACCAATGATGATCAGTATGAGGGCAACAATGTCCAGCCAGTTCCTCTCCATGAAAATTCCTCCTTTTTGATAAAGAAAATGATATCATTATTATTGTAAAAAGTGTGAAGATTATGCGTACTTTATGATAAATTTGTGAAAAAGGGTTCCAATATAGGGCAAAAAAAGATATAATTGTATAATGCAGGTTTAAGTAAGGAGGACATAAAGTGTATTATTCTTATTCCAACTGGCTGAAAGAGCGATATGGAGAAAAGGTATATAAACTTCCGGTAAATCTTCCTGTAGCCTGCCCGAATCGATGTAGCGGTCAGAAAGGCTGCAGTTTTTGCTCTGATCAGGGGACCGGGTTTGAAGCCGGATGGGAGCCTGAATCGGTGACCGAGCAGATGCAGCATGTCAGGCAGATTGTGGAGAAACGTTATAAAGCCCATAAATTCATCGCATATTTTCAGAACTATACGAATACATATATGCCAATGGAGCAGTTTAAGGCATATTTGACAGAAGCTTCATGTTTTCCGGATATTGTGGAGATATCTGTATCAACGCGGCCGGATTGTATACGCAGGGATTATCTTCAGTGTATGGCTGATCTTCAGGAGAGGACAGACATTCAGATCAATATTGAATTGGGACTTCAGACGGCCAATTATCATACACTGGACAGGATTAACAGAGGACATGGCCTGGCAGAATATATAGATGCCATGCTTGCCATCAGACAGTATCCATTTACGACATGCACGCATTTAATTGCCAATCTTCCCGGGGATACTGTGAGAGACGCTGTTGAGACAGCCAGAATTGTATCTGTGTTGGGGACAGATATTGTGAAGATCCATTCTCTTTATATTGCAAAGGACAGTCGGATGGCAGAAGACTATTGTGACGGACATCTGGATATCTGCAGCAAGGAAGAATATTTTGAGCGAATCAGACGGATGCTTGAGAATATGGCTCCCTCCATTGCGGTAGAGCGGTTATTCAGCCGGATCCCGGAGAAGGATGCAGTATTTTGCAACTGGCAGACAAGCTGGTGGAAATTGAAGGATGAATTTGAAGCATATATGAGGGCCTGTAACAGTTATCAGGGGAAATACTTTAATTATAGAGACGGTTCAGCACTAAAAGGAGTTTTTTGATTTAAATGGAGACAAAACACAGCAATGCGAAGGCAGGCGGAAGGAAACATTTAAAACTGAATATAGGGCTGATTGTGTTTGTAGGTATCTTTTTTTATATGGTTGCCAATGGTGTCGCCTATTTTACACGGAATCATATATCATTTTGCGAAGTACAGCAGGGAAGTATTGTAGACAGTGATTCTTTTACGGGTCTTATACTTCGTGATGAAGCTGTTGTGTCTGCAGACAGCAGCGGTTATCTGAACTATTTTGTGAATAATGGTGATATGGCAGCCAAGAATAGCAGCGTGTGTATGATCGAAGCCTCCGGAGCCAGCAATGCCAAACAGGATACAGCCAGTGAATTCAGTGAAAGTGATTACAGCAGTATTCGTGAACAGGTGAATTCTTTCAAGAAGAAATACAGCGATGCTGATTATTCTCATGTCTATGATCTGGAATATCAATTGAATAACATTATCAGCCGTATTGTCAGCCGCAGCAATATTAGTTCCATGAGTGGTGATGTATCGGGTAAGTACAGTGTGATGGCAGCAGATGAGTCCGGTGTTATCAGTTATACATATGATCAGATGGAAGAATATACAACCGATGATCTGACGCCGGAGTTATTGACATCACGGAGTTACGAGAAGACCCAGCTGTCAGCAGGTATGAAAGTGGACAAAGGTTCTCCGGTTTACAAGATCATTTACAGTGATAAGTGGCAGATTGTAATCTGCCCAACAGCCCAGCAGCTTAAGCGGCTGCAGGATATGAAGACAGTTGATCTGGTTTTAAAGCGTGACAATATCAAAGTTTCAGCAGATATCAATGTTTTTGAGAAAGATGGTACAAGTTACGTCAGCTTTGATCTGTCTAATTATATGGTCAGATACTGCAATGACAGATATATTGATATCGAAATTGTCTGGAACAATTATGATGGACTGAAAATACCGAAATCATCCGTTACAAGCAAGAACTTTTACAAAATACCGATTGAATATCTTCAGATGACGGATGGAAGTGATGAAAAAGGTTTCTATATAGTCAGTGGTGAAGATACAGAATTTATAAAACCTACTGTATATTCACAGGATGATAAGTACTGTTATATTGATTGTGCGGATATCCGTGAAGGAACAGAACTGAAGAATCCGTCTTCAGGTGAAACTTTTACTGTCGGTGAAGTGGTGGCATTGAAGGGCGTTTATAACATTAACAGAGGTTATGCATTGTTCAGATTGATCGATATTTTATATGAATATGGAGATTACTGCATTATCAGTGATAAAATGAGCTATGGTGTTACACTGTATGATCATATTATTCTCAATGGCGGTGATGTCAAAGAGAACCAGATAATTTATTAGGAAATACATGAAGGAGGCAATGAAATGCTTACAGAGAATGTTATAGAAGTTGAGAAGAATATTCAGGATGCCTGTGACAGAGCAGGCAGGTCAAGAGAAGAAGTCAGACTGATTGCGGTCAGTAAGACAAAACCAGTCAGTGATATTGAAGAAGTATTGACGACGGGTATACTTGATTATGGTGAGAATAAAGTACAGGAATTGTCAGATAAGTATGATGTTCTGCCGAAGAATATCAGATGGCATATGATTGGGCATTTGCAGCGCAATAAGGTCAAGTATCTGATCGGTAAGACCGTACTGATCCATTCTGTTGATTCACTGAGACTGGCTGAGCAGATTGAGCATGAAGCGGCCAAGGCAGATACGATTATGAATGTACTGATTGAAGTAAATGTTGCTGGAGAGGAATCCAAGTTTGGTACAACGTGTAATGAGGCAATTGAACTTGTTCGGGCAGTTGCAGCATTGAAGCATGTCAAGATCAAGGGATTGATGACAATTGCTCCATTTACGGATAATCCGGAAGATAATCGTATTTATTTCAAAAAATTAAAACAATTATCTGTTGACATAAAAAGCAAAAACATTGATAATGTTGATATGGACGAACTATCCATGGGCATGACCGGCGATTATGAAGTTGCCATAGAGGAAGGTGCAACAATGGTTCGTGTTGGTACTGGTATATTCGGTGAAAGAAATTACCAGATATAAAAGATTTTATCTGACAATGAAATTCAATCTAATAAAGAGGAGCGTATAACAGAATGAGTAAAGGCTTTAACAAAATTCTTGATTTTATGAAGCTTAATGATGATGAATATGAAGATTACGAAGAGTATGATGAGGAGATAGAGGATGAGGAAGAAGCTGCAGAACATGCCAAGAGAAAGAAGGCAGCAGGTGCAGAGAAAACTACTTTCAGAACCAGACATACAACTGCTAAGCAGGATGACGGGTTGGACAGTTATGCGGATTTAGATGATGAGCCGGCTCCAAAGAGCACGCACAGCAATTATTCATCCTCCCGTTCTTCAAGAAAGAGCACACCATATGGACGAAACAGTAAGATTGTACCGATGCATACAGCGTCCCGCAGCATGGAAGTATGTGTTTCAAAACCGAATGATTTTAATGCGTGTCAGGAAATTTGTGATATTATTCAGTCCGGACGTGCGGCAATCATCAACTTTGAGGCAGTCACAACACAGGAAGCACAGAGAATCATTGATTTTGTATCAGGATCCTGTTATGCCATCAATGGCAATATCAAACAGATTTCAGAAACAATTGTTATTGTAACACCTGAAGATATTGACATTACCGGAGATCTTCAGGAACTTGCATCTTCGAATGTGAATGTTCCGGCATTCGGATATTCTGAAGAAGAATAGATAAGGAGGTTTGACAATTATGTTAACACCAATTGAAATTCAGGGAAAGACTTTTAAGAATAGTGGTATGGGCTATTCCAAAGCGGATGTGGACAGCTTTTTCTCAACAATCTCATCAGATTATGAAGCATTGTACAAAGAGAACCTTTCACTGAAAGAGAAAATCAATAACCTGAATGCCAGCCTGGATCATTATAAGGAAATTGAGAAGTCTCTTCAGAAAGCACTTGTTCTGGCGGAGACAACAGCAGAAGAAACAATCGTTGGTGCCAAGAAGAATGCGACAGTTATTGAGCAGGAGGCTGTTCTGAAGGCTCAGACAATCGTTGCGGATGCCAAGGTTGAACTTGAACAACTGCATGTAAAGACAACAGATCTGCTGCAGCAGTATAACCGATACAGAGCACAGTACAAGGCATTGGCAGCTGCTCAGCTTGAAACTTTGAATTCAGAAGCCTTTGATATCGATGCAGCAACCATGAAAGCTATCACAGGTTTGGAAGAATCTGCAGCGGAGCACCTGGATCAGCTTCAGGCGGCACCTGTTTATACTGCACCTGAGACGAAAGAACAGAAACAGGAAGATGAGCAGGAAGAGGATTTTGATGAGACACTCTCCACAGAAGATTCAATGATCAAGGATTTCTCAGAGATGTTCGATAATGAGCAGGATGAACAGAAACAGTAATGTATCGATAAAAGATTTAAAAGTCCGGGTCAGCGGGTTATAAGCGTACCCGGACTTTTTGTACAGTAAAGGAAGACAGAAAATGAGAAAAATGATGATTCATTATAAAGGGATACCAATTTACCCGATTATACTTTCAGAGAATTTTGATGGACTGGGTGCAGCATTTGAAAAGTTGTCAGTCAAAGATCGAAAGGTGTGTATTGTCACCGACAGTCATGTAGCAGAGCATTATCTGGCACAGGTGGAGGCAATCGCAGCAGCACATTGTGCATCGGCAGTTCATTTTATTTTTCCGGCAGGAGAAGAAAGCAAGACACTGGCAACCGTGGAGAATCTTTATGAATTTCTGATACAGAACAAGTTTGAACGCCGGGATATGCTTGCAGCACTTGGCGGCGGCGTTGTTGGTGATCTGACCGGTTTTACTGCGGCAACATATCTGAGAGGAATCGATTTCATTCAGATTCCGACAAGTCTTCTTGCACAGGTTGACAGCAGTATCGGCGGTAAAACCGGGGTTGATTTCAGAGCTTATAAGAATATGGTGGGTGCCTTTCATCAGCCGAAGTTAGTGTATTCCTGTGCAGAAACTTTAAAAACTTTGACAGAGCAGCAATATATTTCAGGACTGGGAGAGATCATCAAACATGGCCTGATCAAAGACATTGCTTATTACCATTGGCTTAAGGAGCACAAAGAGGCTATCCTGTCCCGGGATACACAGACAATGATTGAGATGATAGAAGTCAGCTGCCGCATCAAGAAAGAAGTTGTGGAAAATGATCCTGAGGAAGCCGGCGAGCGTGCACTGCTTAATTTTGGTCATACCCTGGGACATGCAGTGGAGAAACTGATGAATTTTACCATGCTTCACGGTGAGTGTGTGGCTGTGGGCATGCATGGTGCAGCATGGCTTTCAAAAGAAAAAAACATGATCTCCGAAGAGATATATCGAGACATTTTGGATACCCTTACTTCCTTTGGCCTTCCGGTCAGTGTAGAAGGCATTACACCGGCAAGAATTGTAGAAGTTTCAAAATCTGATAAAAAAATGGACAAAGGCAAAGTAAAATTTATCCTTCTGAATCCTGAAGGACAGGCTGTGATCGACAGAAGCATCACAGATGCACAGCTTCTGGCCGCTGCGGATGCCCTTGTAAGAAACGGAGAGCAGAAGTTATGAAGTATATAAAAGCAGCAATTGCAGTCATTGCACTTGTTCTTCTGGATCAGTGGACAAAAGTATTGGCGGTGACACATCTGATGAATACAAATGGGGTGACGATCATACCAAACGTTTTCAGATTATATTATCTTGAAAACAGAGGTTCAGCTTTTGGGCTGATGCAGAATCAGAAAATTTTCTTTGTTATTTTCACAATTCTTGTACTGGCGGTTCTGACATTGATTTACAGAAAAATACCGGATACTAAAAGGATGCTGCCTCTCAAAATAGCCGGTATATTGATTTATGCAGGAGCCATCGGCAATTTTATTGATCGTGTCCGTCAGAGCTATGTGGTGGATTTCTTTTATTTTGAACTGATTAATTTTCCGATATTCAATGTAGCGGATATTTATGTGACAACAGCTGCGGTTGCTCTTATTGTACTTGTCATTTTCTTTTACAAGGATGAAGATTTTGTATTTCTCGGCAGCAGAAAAGATAAAAAAACAAAAGTTTAGGACAGATAGGCAGGTGAAAAAGTGGAACAGCGAACTTTTATTGTAGATGAAAACGGCGAGGATCTTCGTATTGACAAATATTTGGCATTATTGATGGAAGATTGCTCGAGATCCTATATACAGAAAATAATTGGCGATCAGTCAGTGACTGTAAATGGCAAATCCGTGAAGGCGAATTATAAAGTCGGAATAGGGGATGCAGTGGAAATTCAGATTCCGGATCCTGTTATTCTTGATATTCAGCCGGAGAACATAACATTGGATATTTTATATGAGGACGATGACATTCTGATCATTAATAAGCCGAAGGACATGGTGGTGCATCCGGCTCCCGGGCATTATACCGGTACGCTGGTGAATGCAGTGATGTATCATTGCGGAGATCAGCTTTCAACTATTAATGGAGTGTTAAGGCCCGGCATTGTTCACAGAATTGATAAGGATACAACCGGGGTACTTGTTATCTGCAAGAATGACAAGGCCCATCGGGCAGTGGCAGAGCAGCTTGCTGTGCACAGCATTACAAGAGCCTATCACGCTATTGTCTACAACAATATTAAAGAGGACGAGGGAACGGTGGATGCGCCTATCGGACGCATGGATGTTGACAGAAAGAAAATGGGCATCAACCGCAAAAATGGCCGTCATGCAGTCACACATTATAGAGTACTTGAACGCTTCGGCAGATATACATATATTGAGTGCCGGCTTGAGACCGGAAGGACACATCAGATCCGTGTGCATATGGCCAGTATTGGACATCCGCTGTTGGGAGATACAGTATACGGACCATCGAAGGATCCTTTTAAACTGGAAGGACAGGCACTTCATGCGAAGCTTCTCGGCTTTCAACATCCGACAACGGGGCAGTATGTGGAATTTGAATCACCGCTACCTGATTACTTTACAGCGCTGCTGAACAAATTGAGACAGATATCCGGAAACAAATAACAGACTGTTCATGAAAGATAATATGTGATACAATAAAAGCATGAAAAGGCAAGGTGATAGGAATGAAGAAAGACAAAAAAGCTCCGTTGTATAAAAGCTTTGGATATGCCTTTCAGGGAATTTATACATGCATCAGCAAAGAACGCAATATGAAGATCCATTGCGGTTTTTCTGTGCTTGTTGTGATTGCCGGTATCATTTTAAAGCTTTCCGTAACGGAATGGTGTATCTGTCTGACACTTTTCGGCCTTGTGATGGCGCTGGAACTTGTGAATACATCCATAGAAGCGGTGGTAGATCTGGTGGCAGAAGAACGAAAGCCTTTGGCAAAGATTGCAAAGGATACGGCTGCCGGTGCGGTTTTGATCGCAGCAATTATGGCAGCGATCATTGGCTGTATTATTTTTGTACCTAAAGGACTGGCATTTATCGGGGTACTTTAGATATGAATTTCTTTTAAAGAGAAGGAGAGATGTAAGATGGAAAAACTCGGAGAAAACCTCAAAAAACTTTTACTTGTTGGTATCGGTACAGCAGCTGTTACAGCTGAGAAATCCAAAGAGATTCTGGATGAACTGGTGAAAAAAGGTGAGTTGACAGTCGAACAGGGTAAAGTCCTGAACAAAGAATTGAAGCACAATATCAAAGAGACAATAAAAGATAATGTCAAGGTTTCTGTGAAAGCATCAACACCGGAAGAACTGCAGACACTTCTCGAGAAGATGACACCAGAACAGATCGAACAGCTGAAGCAGCAGATCAGCAATATGGAGCAGGCTGCTGAGGAGAAAACAGCAGATACTGAAGAAGCAGTAGAAGCTGAAGAGGAGAAGCCAGAGAAGACAGCTGAAGCCACAGAAGAAGCATCTGAAGAGGCAGCAGACGCTGAATAGGAAGAATGAATATAAAATCTGAAAAAATCAGATCCAATGGTTACGGAGAACGCCTGAAAGAAATAACGGCTGTTCTCCATAAACATGCAATTACACGAGGCGTATCCCCAGAAAAGCTCAGGATGATTCTGGAGGATCTCGGACCCACTTACATTAAGCTTGGTCAGATTATGTCTCTTAGATCAGATATTCTCCCTAAACGGTATTGCGATGAGCTGATGAAATTGTGTTCTGATGTGGCGCCGATGCCCTTTGATCAGGTAGTGGATGTGATCCAGGAGTCATTTGGATGTCCGTGGCAGGAAGAGTTTCAGTCAATCGAAGAGGAGCCCTTAGGCTCTGCCTCCATTGCGCAGGTACATCATGCAGTGATGAAAACCGGTGAGCAGGTTGTCATCAAGGTTCAGCGCAAAGGCATTTACAGGACGATGGCCAGGGATATCGGACTGATGCATAAGGTTGTGCGGTTGCTGCCGCCGGTGAGCATCAAGGAGATGGTGGATCTTGATCTTGTCTTGGATGAATTGTGGAAAGTCACACAGGAGGAAATGAATTTCCTTACTGAGGCGGCCAATATGGAGGAGTTCCATCGTAAGAACAGAGAGGTGGCCTTTGTGGATACGCCGGTGTTATATAGGGAGTATACAACTCCGCATGTTATTGTGATGGAGTATATCGATGGCTTTTCCATTGATGATAAGGAGAATCTTCAGAAAAACGGCTATGATCTGAATGAGGTCGGCAGTAAGCTCATTGATAATTTTATTAAGCAGGTTATGGTAGATGGCTTTTTCCATGCCGATCCACATCCGGGTAATCTTCGTGTGCGGGACGGCAAGATCGTCTGGATCGACATGGGCATGATGGGACGGCTGTCTGAGCATGACAGAGAAGAAATCAGTCGGGCTATTCAGGGCATTGCCCTCAATGATATTAGTATGATCCAGGATGCAGTCTTGGCGCTGGGAGAGTTCCGAGGCAAACCGGATCAGAGTAAGCTGTTTGAGGATATACGAAATCTCATGGCAAAATATGGGGCAGAAGATCTGGGCAATATTGACATTGCAGAGATCATGCAGGACCTGATGGAAGTCATGAAGGAGAATAAGATTACGATGCCGCATGGACTGACCATGCTGGCGAGAGGTCTGACTCATATCGAAGGTGTACTGGCGGATATCAGTCCGGAGATCAATATGATGGAAATTGCTTCGGCCAGAGTGAGAAGTCAGATGTTTGAGGAAATGGACTGGAAGAAGGAATTAAAAAGCGGCGGCAAAACACTGTATCGCTCTTTTAGAAAGGCCATAGATATCCCGACATTGCTGGCAGACATTCTGCAGGGTCAGATGAAAGGTCAGACAAGGGTGAATCTCGATCTCCATGCCGGAGAAGATGTATCGAATCTGCTTAGACGGGTAACAAGAAATATTGTTATGGGTCTGTGGGTAATGGCATTGCTTATAAGCTCCAGTATTATCTGTACTACGGATATGAAACCGAAATTCCTCGGCATACCGGCATTGGGGGCCTTTGGCTATTTCATTGCCGTTATTATCGTATTTTATGTGTTTGCAAAACATATTTTTTCAAAGAGAAAGTAAAAATAAACTGAGGCTATTGCTGTATGTCTAAGCATGGCCTCCGTTTCCTTTTTGCTTTTGCTGCCGACAAATTCTTTTTGAATATGTTGACCGTTTTCATCTTCTATATAGAATCGATAATACCATTTAGAACCTTTACTCATTGTTAATGCCTCCTTGAATATAGTGTTAATTATTATGAAAAAAAGCTATAAAAATATGATCATACATATTCTTATAGCTTTCCCTTTATTTTTACCTTATGCACCTGATATAACAATAATTATTTTAAACTCGTTCCGCAATATCATACAGCAGTCTTTCGGAATCTTCCCATCCGAGGCAAGGATCTGTAATTGATTTGCCGTAAACATGATTTGCACAGCCAACTTTCTGGTTGCCTTCAACAATGTAGCTTTCAATCATGACACCCTTGACAAGCTTGCGGATGTCATCGGAGTGCTGACGGCTGCTTAATACTTCCTTGACAATACGGATCTGCTCTTTATGTTTTTTGCCGGAATTGGAATGGTTGGCATCAATCACACAGGCAGGATTCTTCAGGCCTTTTTCTGCATACATTTCATTGAGCAGCTGTAAGTCTTCGTAATGATAGTTCGGATGAGTCTGGCCATGTTTGTCAACAGCACCGCGCAGGATGGTATGGGCATATGGATTGCCGTCTGTTGTGGCATCCCATCCGCGATAGATGAAGTTGTGACCATGCTGGGCTGCAACGACGGAATTCAGCATAACGGATAAGTCACCGCTTGTTGGATTCTTCATACCTGTCGGTACTTCGATACCGCTGGCAACAAGACGATGCTGCTGGTCTTCCACGGATCGTGCACCTACAGCGACATAAGAAAGAATATCTGACAGATATCTGTAATTCTCCGGGTAGAGCATTTCATCTGCAATCGGCATTTTAAATGTCTGCAGTGCATGCATATGTATCTTTCTGATGGCGATGAGACCGTTTAATAAGTCAGGTGCTTCCTCAGGATTTGGCTGATGGAGCATACCTTTGTAGCCTTCACCGGTTGTACGAGGTTTGTTGGTATAGATACGCGGTACAAGCACCAGCTTGTCCTGAACCTTGTCCTGAACTTTGGTAAGTCTGCTGATATAGTCGCAGACTGCTTCTTCATTATCGGCGGAGCAAGGTCCGATGATGACCATAAATTTGTCGGAGGCACCTGTAATAATATCAATCAGTTCCTGGTCTTTTGCTGCCTTCAGGGCAGCCAGTTCTGCAGAAACAGGATATAATTCTTTGATTTCCATTGGTGTCGGAAGTTTTTTAGTTAAAACAAAGCTCATAAAGTTTCTCTCCTTGGTAACATTTTCGTAACTGTAAAAAATGTGAACAGTTACACATTTTCTGCAATCAATTATAGCTGAAAAGGAAAATGATGTAAAGGCATAAGTTAATGGGTACAAACGTAAACTGTAAAAAAAGCACGGTGATAGGTGATGGGAAAGAAAATAATAACAATTATTCTGTTATTGGGAATTTTCCTAAACAGCAGAGTCCTGTTTGTATATGCAGAGAATGAAAATACGGCAGAAAGTACGGAGTCAGGATCAATGTTGGAAAAAACAGAAGATCTGGAATTAAAAAATCAGGGGGCAGCCTCAAAAAAAGCAGCTGTAACAGTGACATCAGAGGCAGCGATTTTAATGGAGGCACAGACAGGAACGGTGATCTGTGAGAAGAACCAGGATGAGCGGGTCAGTCCGGCCAGTATCACTAAGATAATGACTTTGCTGTTGATATATGATGCACTTCATGACGGAAGGCTGCAGCTTTCAGATAAGGTGACTACCAGTGCCCATGCAAAATCCATGGGTGGATCCCAGGTTTTTCTTGAGGAAGGTGAAGTGCAGACAGTTGAAACAATGATCAAATGTATTGTCATCGCTTCGGGAAACGATGCTTCAGCAGCAATGGCGGAGCATATCAGCGGCAGCGAAGATGCTTTTGTGGCAGCCATGAACCAGAAAGCCGGTGAACTTGGAATGACAGGGACACATTTTGTAGATTGCTGCGGGTTGACGGATTCTGATGATCATTATACAACGGCAAAGGATGTTGCTTTGATGGCCCGTGCCCTTATAACGAATTACCCGGAGATTTCAGAGTATGCCACAATCTGGATGGAGAATATAACGCATGAAACGAAAAGAGGAAGCAGTGAATTTGGTCTGTCCAATACGAATAAACTTCTGAAAATGGCCAATAATTTTGAAGTGACGGGTTTAAAAACAGGTTCTACTGCAAAAGCGGGCTATTGTTTTTGCGGAACCGCAGTGAAAGATGGTCTGAACCTTATTGCAGTGGTGATGGATGCGCCGGATTATAAAATCCGTTTTTCAGAGGTTCAGCAACTTTTAAACTATGGTTTTGCCAATTGCCGTGCTTACAGGGATGATAACCCTCCGGAGCTTTTGCCGATGGCAGTAAAAGACGGACAAAAGGAATGGGTGACGTTAGCCTATGAGCAGCCGTTTTCTTATATTACGTTTCGCGGTGAAAATCCTGAGGATATCCGTTCGGAACTGGTGCTTGATAATCATTTGATGCCGCCTTTTGAGGCAGGTACAAGGGTCGGACGGCTTGTGTATTATCTGGATGGGCAGGAGATAGGGGATACAGCTGTTGTTGTAACGGAAGGTGTGGAGCGGGCCGGTTTCATTGATTATTTACAAAAAGTTTACAGGAATTTTATGAGCATCAGTGGTTAGATATAGGCTATTTAAATAATTCATGTTATAATAGACTGTATTGAAAAACTTTTTGGAGGATTATATGATGGATCAGCGCGTGTTACTTATGGTTAATCCAATGGCGGGGCGTCAGAAGATACGAAATGAATTGATTTATGTCGTTGATGCACTGACAAAAGCCGGATATGAGACGACTATTTATACAACACAGGGAAAAGATGCCACCAGAAAGCTTATGGCAGAAAAAGACAGCCAGTTTGACAAAGTGATCTGTTGCGGCGGTGACGGTACATTTAATGAGATTTTATCGGCAACCATGAACTGGGAAAAGCGGCCCTTGCTTGGTTATATTCCTGCGGGAACTACCAATGATTTTGCATCAGGTCTTAAACTGCCGTCTGATATCAGAGCAGCAGCGAAGAATATTATTCAGGGAACACCCCATACCGTAGATGCCGGAAGATTTAATCTGTCTTATTTTTCTTATGTGGCATCTTTTGGGGCTTTTACAGAGACTTCTTATTCAACGCCGCAGAATTTTAAGAATGCATTGGGACATCTGGCTTATATTCTTGAAGGGATTAAAGAAATTCCTGCGTTTACATCTTATACAGTCTGCATAGAAGCGGACGGACAGATTTATAAAGATGCCTATATCTTTGGAGCGGTCAGCAACGCCAGAAGCGTAGGCGGCATTCTGAAGATCAGTGATTCCCTGGTGGACTTAAATGATGGTATATTTGAAGTGATGATGATTAAGATGCCAAAGACTTTGATGGATCTCAGTGCTATTGTGACATCTCTGACATCCCTGAATCCGGCGAAGTATGATCCGTCCATGTTTCTGTTTTTACAGACAAAGCATTTGAAGATTACATTTGATCAGGAGATGGTATGGTCCCTGGACGGTGAACGTGTGAGCGGCGGCAGAACGGCAGAGATCAGCTGTATCAAAGATGCTTTCAAAATATTGACAGTCTGATTGAATGAATGGAGGCAGAATGAGAGAAAAGAAGAAATGGATGATGGCTGCGGCTGCTGTTGTGGGAGCAGTCACGGGCCGTATCTGCTATGAGTGCAGACATTTTACGACAGAATATTATGATGTCACTTCAGACAAAATACCGGAAGCTTTTGAGGGCTTCCGTTTTGTTGTGCTGACAGATCTTCATAATTATGACTTTGATCATGGCAACAGGAAACTGTTGGCACAGATTGAGCATTTAAAACCGGATGCAGTCATGATTGCCGGGGATATGATTGATGCTCATCCGGGAGCAGATATGTCTGTTGCCATCCGGATGATGCGGATGCTGTGTGACAGGTGGCCGGTCTATTTTGGCAACGGTAATCATGAGCAGCGTATTGAACTGTATCCTGAGACATATGGGGACATGAATGAACGCTGGTGCAAAGCAATTCGGCATCCAAACCTCCACCTGTTGAGAAACCAGCATTTAAACATATGCAAAGATGGCGAAGAAATCTGTGTTTATGGTCTGGAACTGAATAGGAAGTATTATAAACGTTTCAGGAAAGTACCTATGACAAGGCATTACATGACGGAGAAACTGGGGATATGTGACAGGAACAGGTTCAATCTCCTGCTGGCACATAATCCGTTTTATTTTGATGAATATGCCAAATGGGGAGCAGATCTTGTATTGTCCGGGCATGTCCATGGCGGTGTGGTGATCCTGCCGTTTCTGGGCGGTGTGCTCTCGCCGCAGGTTCGCCTTTTTCCTAAATATTATGCAGGGGAATACTTCCGGGACAGCAGTGAGATGATCTTGAGCCGTGGGCTGCATATGCACAGTTTTCGTATTCGCCTGCTGAACATGCCGGAACTATCCTGTGTGACATTGCGTCGTTCCTGAAGAAAAGGATTGACAGATATGGCGGAAAATGCCACAATAGATAGACGAAAGGTAACTATTCAGTCCTTACTGCCTTCTGAATAGTTACGACGAAAGGTTCAAAAGCAGAATATGATGGAAATGACATTTAAATTAGAGGTTTTTGAAGGCCCGCTGGATTTGCTGCTGCATTTGATCGATATCAATAAGATTGACATTTATGATATTCCCATTTCACTGATCACGGATCAGTATATGGCATATATTCATCAGATGCAGATTGAGGATATGGATGTGACCAGTGATTTTCTGGTTATGGCGGCAACGCTGCTTCGCATCAAATCCAAGATGCTGCTGCCGGTGGAGACAGTGGAGGCAGAAGAAACTGGAGAGGATCCAAGGCTTGAACTGGTGAATCGACTGCTGGAATACAAAACCTACAAATATATTGCTCAGGAACTGAAGGACAGAGCATTTCTGGCAGCCCAGACAGTATATAAGCCCACGACCATTCCCCCTGATATGGTTTATACAGAACCGCCGGTGGATTTGGATGAGCTGGTGGGAGATATGAATCTGGAGAAACTTCATCGGATATTTCAGTCAGTGATGAAGCGTCAGTTTGATAAGATCGACCCGATACGAAGCAAGTACGGACGGATTGAGCAGGAACCGGTGAAACTGTCAGATAAGATGAGCAGCATTCGGAAGACTGTGGCCGAGCGGAAGAAACCGGTCAGTTTCAGGGGTCTTTTAAATGCACAGTCAACCAAAGAAGAAGTCATCGTCACATTTCTGGCGATACTTGAGTTGATGAAAGATGGTTCGGTAAGGATCGTACAGGAGCATCTGTTTGACGATATCATGATCTCACCGGGAGATACTATCCGACAACCGGAAGAGAATGCGACAGGAGTGACAGAATAGACATGGAAGAAGTTTTAAAGCCGGATGAAGCGGAGGCCGCCATTGAGGCCCTTTTATTTACCATGGGAGAGGCAATCAGTGCAGAAACCCTCGGTGCTGCCATCGGGCATGATAAGGCGACAGTGGTCAGGCTTGTACACCGTCTGATGGACAGATATCAGAATGAGAAGAGAGGTATCCGTATCATTGAATTGGATGGTGCTTTTCAGATGTGTACGAGTCCGGAGATGTATGATTATGTGATCAAACTGACACATCAGCCGAAGAAGCAGGTGTTGACAGATGTTATGCTTGAGACCCTGGCGATCGTTGCCTATAAACAGCCGGTGACAAAGGCGGAGATTGAACAGATCCGCGGCGTCAGTTGCAGCCATGCGATCAATAAATTACTGGAATATGGTTTGATCACAGAAGCCGGAAGATTGAATGCACCGGGGCGGCCGATCCTCCTGGCTACAACAGAGGAATTTTTGCGGACCTTTGGTGTTCAGTCTGTAGAGAATCTCCCGTCGATTTCGCCGGAAGAGCTTGATACACTGAAGACAGAAGCAGAAGAAGAAGTTCAGATGACACTTGATGTATAGAGAGGAACAGTTATGAAGAATTCTAAGAAAAAAACAATGCGTTTTTATTTGACGCTGGCAGGCATCAAAGTATTGATCAAAGTCCTGCAGCTTTGTGGAAAGAATGCCACACATGTACCGGGCCGAAAAGCCATTAATATCTGTCCGGATTTTCTGGATCAGATTGATAAACCGGAGTTTATCATTGGCATTACCGGCACCAACGGCAAGACAACCGTATCCAATTTGATTGCAGATGTGATGCAGGACAACGGCTATGATATTGTAGATAATCGTTTTGGCGGCAATATTGATTCCGGTATTGCCTCCGCGTTGATTAAGAATTCCACCCTAGGCGGTCATATGAAGAAGAAATATGCCGTTTTGGAAATCGATGAGAGAATGACGACGAAGATTTTCCCGTATGTCCAGCCGGATATCCTTGTCTGCACCAATCTTTTCAGAGATTCCTATAAGAGAAATGCCCATTCAGAATTTATTTCAGGTATTCTGAATCAGACCATTCCTGCAAAATCAAAACTTGTTTTGAATGGAGAAGATCTTGTCAGCAACCATCTGGCACCGGACAATGACAGAGTTTACTTTGGCATTGCCTGCGAGGATGAGAAGACAACTTCTACCAACAACATCATCAAAGATGTGGTTGCCTGCCCGAAATGCGGTGCCAAACTGAATTATGAATATATCCGTTATAACCACATCGGACGTGCTTTCTGTCCGAATTGTGATTTTGGTTCACCGGAAATGGATTATGCTGTGGAAGCCATTGATTATAGAAACCGACGGGTGCATATCCGTACGCCGAAGGGCAATATGGAAGTGAAGCTGCTGGGAGATAATATTACAGATGCTTACAATACAGTGACAGCTGTTACGGCTCTGGAGGAATTTGGTCTGACAGCAGATGCCATCAGCCGTTCCTTTGAGAAGATGCAGATTGCCGGAACACGTTTTGGATGTGTGGAGGTGAATGGCCGCAAGATTATTACAGATGTTGCCAAGGGACAGAACCCGATCGCTGTTTCAAGAGTTTGTGATTTTGTTCGCCATGAGCCGGGCAAAAAAGCAGTTGTGCTTATTCTGGATGATTATTTTGATCGTCAGGATTCATCTGAGAATATTGCATGGTTTTTTGATACAGATTTTGAATTTCTTAATGATCCGGGAATCACTCAGATTGTTGTGGGCGGACCGCGCTGTATGGATATGCATCTCAGACTTCTGATGGCCGGCATTCCGGAAGAGAAGATTATATGCTGTGATGAAGAGCCGGATACTGAAAAATATGTCGATCTTAATAAAGCGGAGCATGTTTATATTTTACATGATATTTATACAACACAGTATGCCAGAGCCATTCAGAAAAATCTGGGTGAGCATTTAAAAAAGGAGGGCAGATAGATGATGACACGTATTGAAGTATTATTTCCTGAGTTTTGCAGTCTTTTTGCGGATTCCAGCAATGTACGTTATCTTGAAAGATGTCTGCCGGATGCAGAGTTTGTGTATACTTCCTATATGGATGAACCATTATTCGTTACTGAGAAGCCGGATCTGATTTATATGGGTGCCATGACGGAAAGTGCACAGGAGAAGATTATTAAGAAATTAATGCCATATAAAGAGCGGATTGCCCAGTTGATTTCTGAGGATGTTCCGATGCTGTTTACCAACAATGCGGTGGAGATTTTTGGACAGTATATTGAGAATGAGGATGGTTCGAAGATTGAAGCATTGAACCTTTATCCGATTTATGCCAAACGTGATATGATGCATCGTTTCAATTGTCTGCTGAGAGGCAATTTTGATGATATTCAGATTGTTGGCTTTAAGACTCAGTTTACCATGGCTTACGGTGATACGGACAAGTATCCTTTTATTCACGTGGACAAGGGCACGGGCATGAACAAAGAGACGGTTAATGAAGGTATTCGTGATCATAACTTCTTTGCGACTTATCTTGTGGGGCCTTTCCTGGTTCTGAATCCACTATTTACGAAATATCTGCTGAATGATGTGATGAAGCTGGATGCAACTCTGGCTTTTGAACCAGTGATTATGGAAGCTTATGAACGTCGTTTGAAGGAATTCCTTGATCCAAAGACACAATATTAAAAACAATTTCCTGTATAGACAACAGGATTCTGCACAGACTAAGAGCAGCTTACAGAACTGTTTTTGGAGGTGCGCAAAAGTGATGAATATACAGAAATGTGCAATTGTAGGCTGCGGTGCCGTTGGGGCGACCGCAGCCTATACTTTACTTGGGAGCGGTCTTTTTAATGAACTGATACTGATTGATATCAATCGGAAAAAGGCAGAGGGAGAAGCTATGGATATTGGTCATGGGGTGCCTTTTATCCATCCCGTGGAAATTTATGCAGGGACTTATGAAGATTTGGCAGACGCCTATCTGGTGATCGTGACGGCGGGAGCCAATCAGCTTCCAGGAGAGTCGAGAATCAATTTGACAGAAAAAAATGTCCGGATTTTTCAGTCCATTATCCCGGAAATTGTCCGTTACAATACGGAATGCCTGCTGCTTATTGTTGCCAATCCGGTGGATATTCTGACAACTGTGGCCCTACGTCTGTCCGGTTTTCCACCGGAGAGAGTTATCGGCAGCGGAACAGTACTGGATTCTTCCAGGTTCAAGTACCGTCTGGGAGAGTATATCGGTATCGACCACCGCAATGTTCATGCATTTATTATTGGGGAACATGGTGACAGTGAGGTGGCGGTCTGGAGTTCAGCCACAGTATCCGGCATAGCTGTGAGGGATTTTTGTGATGAACTGGGGATTGTCTTTACACGGGAGCAGATGGATGAGATCGTCCGGGACGTGAAAAACAGTGCTTATGAGATTATAGAGAAAAAAGGAGCCACATTTTATGCAGTAGCGCTGGCAATCCGCCGTATTGCGGAAGCGCTGATCCGGGATGAACATTCCCTGTTGACCGTGTCCGGGTATTGCAGCGGAGCCTATGAGATTGAAGATGTCTGTATTGGGCTTCCGATGATCCTGGGCAGGGATGGCATTGAGAATATTGTGGAAATTCCGTTGAATCAGTTAGAAAAAGATAATCTTCATGAATCTGCCGATGCGCTGAAAAAGGTTTTGACGGATATGGGTATTAATTAAGATGAAAAATGCATAGATTAAGCCAGGAGTATCAATAGATAAGGTGATGCCCTGGCCTTTCAATAAAAGGCTGCGGGCAGAACCTGAAAGGACGGTTTGTGAATGAATGACCGGATCAAACAAATGGGTCAATTCCTAATGGTTGCTTTAGGCATATTCTGTACATTGTTCATTCTAATACAAAATCCTGCGTCAGCGGCGGAGACGGAGCTGCAGGAGGAAAAGTTGTCATTGAACGCCCGTGCAGCAGTGCTGATGGATGCTGACAGCGGGCGTATTCTTTATGGTAAAGAGGCGGATAGTGTTTATCCTATGGCCAGTACAACCAAAATTATGACATTGATAGTGGCTCTGGAAAATAATGAAGCAGATAAAATTGTGACAGCCTCTGCTTATGCGGCTTCCATGCCGAAGGTTCATCTGGGGGTGCAGGCAGGTGAGCGTTACCGCATGGAGGATTTATATTATGCCATGATGCTGGAATCTTTTAATGATGCGGCGGTGATGATTGCGGAGGGAACGGCAGGGAGCGTTGAAGCCTTTGCTGTAATGATGAATGAAAAGGCAGTCTCTCTGGGGTGCACGCAGACGTATTTTATTACCCCTAACGGGCTGGATGCTGTTGACGAAAAGGGTGTACACTGTTCCACAGCGGCGGATATGGCAAAGATCATGCGATATGCCATTCAAGACGAATTGTTCCGGCAGATCACGCAGACGATGCATTATGCATTTACTGATTGTGACGGAAAAAGAAGTTTCTCAGTACATAATAAAAATGCCCTGCTGACCATGATGGAAGGGGTTTTATCTGGGAAAACCGGATACACGGCAGATGCAGGCTATTGCTATGTCTGTGCCGTGCAGAAAGGAGACCAGACATTTATTGTAAGCCTTCTTGGCAGCGGATGGCCGCCACATAAAGGTTATAAGTGGTCGGATGTACAAACACTGCTAGACTATGGCGACAAGAATTATCGTTATCAGACCATTGATATCAGCAAAGAAGTTCCGGATAGGCAGGTACATGTTATGAACGGGGAACAGGATTTTGCTGCCGTGAGAGCCCAAGAGACAAATTACAGGTTTCTTTTAAGTTCGGAGGATAAAGTACATGTGGAGAGTGTGCTTCCGGGACAGTTGGAGGCACCGGTGGAGGCAGGACAGCCGGTGGGCAGTATTCAGGTATTTGTGAATGGTGATATAGCAGCAAAGAGCCATTACGCCGCCATAAACAAAACAGATGTCAAACGTACTTGGAGAGAGCGTTTGTTGAGAAAGTAAGTGATTGTCTGTGGGAGGCTTATATGGGGCTTTTTGTATTATTTGCGGAATATTTTGGCTGGATTATAATATAAAATCACAAAGAATTTGAAATGAAAAAAATATACAATTTATTGATAAATTATTGAAATAATACAAAAATTATCAATAAAAATAGTAAAAATATACAAATGTACTTGAAGCAATACAATTAGTCTGGTAAAATAACAGATAAGAAACGGCAAAATTTTTGTCAGTTAAGAGAGGATGAGGGCATAATTATGAGTCAGGTTAAGGCAATGTCTGCCGTGGAACGTATTGAGAGTTTGTTGGATGCCGGAAGTTTTATCGAAATCGGTGCTTCTGTTCATGCAAGAAATACGGATTTTAACATGCCGGAGAAGCAGACGCCGGCAGATGGCGTAATCACAGGATATGGTACGATCGACAGCAATCTTGTCTATGTATTTAGTCAGGATCCATCTGTGATGGGCGGAGCGATCGGAGAGATGCATGCACGCAAGATTGAGAAGATCTATGAACTGGCATTGAAGATGGGTGCGCCGGTTATTGGCATGTATGACTGTGCAGGGCTGAGACTGCAGGAAGCAACAGATGCATTGGATGCGTTGGGAAAACTGTACAGACAACAGACAGCAGCTTCAGGTGTCATTCCGCAATATGCGGCAGTATTTGGCCAGTGCGGCGGCGGTACGGCTTTGCTGACAGCATTATCAGATTTTACTTTTATGGTGAAGGACACAAGCGCACTTTTTGTCAATGCACCGAATACACTGGATGATGGTTGCGGTGCGGCTGAGAGGTATGCCAGTGCAGAGTTTCAGGGCAGGGAGACTGGCAATGCGGATTTTGTCTGCGAGAACGAAGAGACATTGCTGGCACAGCTGCGTGAACTGGTGCTGATGCTTCCGTTTAATCAGGAAGATGTTCTGGATTATGACGTATGCGAAGATGATTTGAACAGAAAGATCGCAGACTATTCAGGAACAGGTGATGCGGCACAGATACTGAAGGATATTACGGATGTCGGCAGGTATGTGGAGGTAACGGCCGGTTATGCCAGAGAGCTGGTGACAGCTTTTGTTAAACTGAATGGACTTACTGTCGGTGCAGTGGCCAATAGAACAGAGATTCTGGATGAGAATGGTGAGGCAGCTGAATCATTTAACGGCAAGTTGACAACAGAAGGACTTCAGAAAGCAGCAGATTTTATTCGTTTCTGTGATGCATTTTCAATTCCGGTGCTGTCCCTGGTTTCTGCAACCGGCTTTGATACAACCGTGGCCAATGAAAAGAGTGTTGCCAGAGAAGCAGCCAGACTGATTCATACTTTTGCGGATGCATCCGCACCGAAGGTGACATTGCTGACAGGTGAAGCTTACGGCAGTGCTTATCTGACCATGAATTCAGGACATATCGGTGCAGATCTTGTTTATGCATGGCCGACGGCGTCTGTTGGCATGATGCCTGCAGAGAATGCGGTAAAGATTATCTACAATGATGAGATTAATGCTTCTGATGATGCACAGGGACTGATCGCAGAGAAGGCAGCAGCTTATGCGGCACTTCAGACGAGTCCTGAATCTGCGGCAGGCAGAGGTTATGTGGATGCGGTGATTGAACCGGAGAGTACAAGACAGCATTTGATCGCAGCATTTGAGATGCTTTATTCAAAGCGAGCCGTACGACCTTCTAAGAAGCACAGTACGCTGTAATTGGAGGCGCTATCTATGAAGAAGAAATTAATGGCTTGTGCGGCTTTTTTGCTGCCGACGCTGGCGCTTACCGGCTGTGGTTCACAGTTTGGAGATAAGATGGTAAGAGCCGGAATGAATACATTGATGGGTATGGGAACAGTCTTTGTTGTTCTGATATTCATTGCATTTCTCATATCAAGATTTAAATACATCAGTCAGCTGGAGAACTGGTTCAGAAACCGTAAGACGAAGAATGAACAGGCAGTTACTGAGACTGTTGCTGAAGAACCGGCGGCAGATGAGGAAGAAATTGATGAAACGGATGATCTGGCTCTTGTGGCAGTGATTACTGCTGCACTGGCTGCATCCCTTGAGACATCACCGGATAAGTTAATCGTCCGTTCAATTCGAAGAAAAAATACGAACCGCTGGTAGGAGGATAAGTAATTATGAAAAACTATATTGTGACCGTTAATGGTGTCAGCTATGAAGTTTCTGTTGAGGAAGTAGGAGAGGGTCAGGCAGCAGCGCCTGCAGCCGCTCCAGTGAAAGCCACTCCTGTAAAGGCAGCAGCCCCTGCTAAGAAGGCCAAAGCATCCGGAGCAGCAGGCTCTGTGAAGGTTTCTGCACCAATGCCAGGCAAGATCATTGCAGTGAAGAAAGATGCCGGTGCTGCAGTGAAGAAGGGCGAAGTCATTCTTGTCCTTGAAGCGATGAAGATGGAGAACGAAATTGTTGCACCGCAGGATGGCACAGTTGCATCTGTGAATGTTGGAGCCGGTGATGCGGTTGAAGCCGGTGATGTTCTCGCAACGATGAATTAATGTCACTGTTAATTTAATTCATCTGTACGGGAGGCTTCAATATGGATTATATTTTTACAACATTAGGAAATCTCGTCCATCAGACTGCATTTTTCAATCTGACGGTGGGAAATTTTATCATGATATTTGTGGCATGCTTTTTCCTGTATCTGGCCATTGGACGCGGCTATGAGCCGCTTCTTCTTGTGCCGATCGCATTTGGTATGCTTCTGGTCAATCTGTATCCGGATATCATGAAAACTGTGGAGGAGGCCGCTGCGGACGGCAGTACATCAGCTGGTCTTCTGCATTATTTCTTTCTTGGAGACGAGTGGGGCATATGGCCGTCACTGATCTTCCTTGGTGTCGGTGCCATGACGGACTTTGGACCGCTGATCGCCAATCCTGCCAGCTTCCTTCTGGGAGCAGCAGCACAGTTTGGTATTTTCTTTGCTTATATTGGCGCTATGTGTCTTGGATTTGAAGATGCAGCGGCTGCAGCAATTTCCATTATCGGCGGTGCGGACGGCCCGACATCCATATATCTGGCCAGTAAGCTGGGACAGGCACATCTTATGGGACCGATTGCCGTAGCGGCATATTCCTATATGTCCCTGGTACCGATTATTCAGCCGCCGATCATGAAGGCACTGACAACAAAAGAAGAACGTTCCATCAAGATGGAGCAGTTAAGACCGGTATCCAAGCTGGAGAAGATCCTTTTCCCTATCATTGTTACTGTTGTGGTCGTACTGATTCTGCCTTCAACAGCACCCCTTGTAGGTATGCTGATGCTGGGCAACCTTTTCAGAGAAAGCGGTGTGGTTAAACAGCTTGCTGAAACAGCATCTAATGCCATGATGTATATCATCGTTATTCTTCTTGGTACATCCGTTGGTGCCACAACAAGTGCAGAAGCATTCCTGAATTGGACAACCATCAAGATTGTAGCCCTTGGCCTGATAGCCTTTGCAGTGGGAACAGCATCCGGTGTCCTGTTTGGCAAAATTATGTGCAAAGTAACCGGAGGCAAGGTAAATCCTCTGATTGGTTCCGCGGGCGTATCCGCAGTACCGATGGCAGCCCGTGTTTCTCAGAAAGTCGGTGCCGAAGAGGATCCGACAAATTTCCTGTTGATGCATGCCATGGGACCGAACGTTGCCGGTGTTATCGGTACAGCAGTTGCTGCCGGTGTGTTTATGGCTATTTTTGGTGCATAAGGATTCGGTTTTTACGATGTATCTGCAGAGCAGACACGGATTTGGCGCCGGTGTCTGCGGGCAGATCCTGAGTTTGATAAATGAATGATAGGAGAATGAAAAATGTCCGAGATTAAGAAAAAACCTGTGGGTATTACTGAGACTATTCTCAGAGATGCCCATCAGTCACAAATTGCCACACGAATGACGACAGAGCAGATGCTGCCGATTATCGACAAGATGGATCAGGTTGGCTACCATTCTGTAGAATGCTGGGGCGGAGCCACTTTTGATGCCTGCCTGCGTTTCCTGAAGGAGGATCCATGGGAGAGACTTCGTAAATTAAGAGACGGATTTAAGCATACAAAGCTTCAGATGCTGTTCAGAGGTCAGAATATTCTTGGCTATCGTCATTACGCAGATGATGTGGTTGAGTATTTTGTTCAGAAATCCATTGCAAATGGTATTGATATTATTCGTATTTTTGATGCGTTTAACGATCTCCGCAACCTTGAAACATCTGTTAAGGCCTGCAAAAAGGAAGGCGGCCATGCACAGATCGCGCTTTGTTATACACTGGGAGAAGCGTATACCTTGGATTACTGGAAAGAAATTGCCAAGAGAATCGAGGAGATGGGGGCTGATTCCATCTGTATTAAGGATATGGCAGGCTTGCTTGTGCCTTATGAGGCAGAAGAACTTGTAAAAGCGTTAAAGGCTTCTACAAAACTGCCAATTCAGCTGCATACCCATTACACAAGTGGTGTTGCTTCAATGACCTATATGAAAGCTGTTGAGGCAGGATGCGATGTCATTGATACAGCGATGTCACCGTTTGCCCTGGGCACCAGTCAGCCGGCTACGGAGGTTATGTGTGAGACATTCAGGGGCACACCGTTTGATACAGGCCTTGATCAGAAACTGCTGGCAGAGATTGCAGATTATTTCAGACCGATTCAGGAAGAAGCTTTAAAGAGCGGTCTGCTGAATCCGAAGGTGCTTGGCGTCAACATCAAGACACTGAT
Source organism: Pseudocoprococcus catus (assembly GCF_019734885.1). GTDB lineage: Bacteria > Bacillota > Clostridia > Lachnospirales > Lachnospiraceae > Coprococcus_A > Coprococcus_A catus. The sequence goes on from NZ_JAAXCM010000020.1 coordinate 383,732, forward strand.
GTATCAGGTACCCGGCGGTATGCTTTCCAATCTGGTATCGCAGTTGAAAGATGCACATGCAGAGGATAAATATTATGATGTACTTGAGGAAATCCCTCGTGTAAGAAAAGACTTTGGTGAACCGCCGCTTGTAACACCATCATCACAGATTGTCGGTACCCAGGCTGTACTGAACGTTCTGATGGGTGAACGCTATAAGATGATCACCAAAGAAAGCAAGGCACTGCTTCATGGCGAATATGGTCAGACCGTGAAGCCGTTTAATCCTGAAGTTCAGAAGAAAGCCTGTGGTGATGAGACGCCGATCACGTGTCGTCCGGCGGACCTTCTGAAACCTGAGCTGAAGGAAATGGAGAAAGAGATGGCCCGCTATAAACAGCAGGATGAAGATGTATTATCCTATGCTTTATTCCCGCAGGTAGCCGTTGATTTCTTCAAATACCGGGAGGCACAGCAGGAGAAAGTGGATCCGGCCAAAGCAGATACGAAAGCCGGAGCATATCCGGTATAAGAGATAGCTGATTTTATATTTTGATGATATGTGGTCAGAAGCATAAAAAGAAATCCCCAATGAGCAATTGTTCGTTGGGGATTTCTTATGAAAATCTACGGTTCCCACGCCGATTGGTTCATCCAATCACGTTAGAGAATTAACATGAAATAGGATAGGCCAATTTTGATTTTCGGAGGTTTTATAGAACAATAGTGCTGAAAGAAATTGATGTTAGACGATGATTTTCAGACAAAAAAATAAGAACTTCAAAAAATTTGAAAAAAGTACTGTACAAATTTAAAATTCATGATATAATAACATCAACACGATGTTAATAAATTAACGAATGCTTATGGGAGTTGAAAACGAATAGAATGATGAATGAGAGAATAACAGTTTTCAAAGGGCATCGTTAATGAGCGCGTGAGTTGCTTTATTAATATTTTATCATGTTATGTTATTGAAAGGGAGAACAAGATCATGGGAGAAATTGTAATTGCTAGTGCATGTAGAACAGCTATTGGTACATTTGGCGGTACTTTAAAGGACGTTCCGGCAGCAGAACTTGGTGCAATCGTTGTTAAAGAAGCAGTTAAGAGAGCAGGCATCAAACCTGAGATGGTTGATGAAGTTATTTTTGGTAATGTATTACAGGCAGGTCTTGGACAGAATATCGCTCGTCAGGTTACATTAAAAGCAGGTCTTCCTATTGAGACAACAGCTATGACAATCAATATTGTTTGTGGTTCTGGATTGAAGAGTGTTGCTCTTGCAGCTAACCAGATTCTTGCAGGCGAATCTGAAATCGTTGTCTGCGGTGGTACAGAAAACATGAGTGCTGCTCCATATGCAGTTCCAAGTGCTCGTTGGGGTGCAAGAATGAACAATTCTAAGATGATCGACGTTATGGTTAACGATGGTCTGTGGGATGCTTTCAATCAGTATCATATGGGTATTACAGCAGAAAATGTTGCTGAGAAATATGGTATCACAAGAGAGATGCAGGATGAATTCGCAGTAGCTTCCCAGAGCAAAGCTGAAGCAGCAATCAAAGCCGGTAAGTTCAAAGATGAAATCGTTCCTGTTGTTATCCATGGCAAGAAGGGTGATACAGTATTTGATACAGATGAACATCCGAAATTTGGCACAACAATCGAGAAAGTTGCTAAATTAAAACCAGCTTTCAAGAGAGACGGCGGTACAGTTACAGCAGCTAACGCTTCCGGTATCAATGATAGTGCAGCAGCTCTGGTTGTTATGTCCAAAGAAAAAGCTGATGAATTAGGTATTAAACCTCTGGCAACAATCGTTTCCTATGCTACAGGCGGTGTAGATCCTTCAATCATGGGTGTTGGACCTGTTCCTGCAGTTACAAAGGCAATGGCCAGAGCTAATATGACAATTGATGATATTGATCTGGTTGAAGCAAATGAAGCTTTTGCAGCTCAGTCTCTGGCAGTTGCTCAGGATCTTAAGTTTGATATGAGCAAAGTCAATGTTAATGGTGGTGCAATCGCTCTCGGCCATCCAATTGGTGCATCAGGTGCCAGAATTCTTGTTACATTATTATATGAATTACAGAAGAGAGAAGATGCTCATACAGGTCTTGCTACACTGTGTATTGGTGGCGGCCAGGGTCAGGCTCTTATCGTTAAAAAATAATTCCTTTTCTTCTAACATACATAGAGGATGAAAGAAAGGCTGTTTCAGAACATGTTTTGAAGCAGCCTTTTCTTTGCATGAACAGAATATGCGAAAGCGCATCCTTTGCTTACTTGCGGGAATGAAAAATCTGTGTTATGATAAAACGGATTGATGAAAAAACTGGAGGCAAATATGGATACATCGACAGATGTTCTGCAATTAATAGAGGAATCTTATAAAACATTCAGCAAAGGGCAGAGATATATAGCAAATTATATATGTAGTAATTATGATAAAGCTGTGGATATGACAGCGGCACGCCTTGGCAAGATCGTAGGAGTCAGTGAGTCAACGGTCGTACGTTTTGCAACGGAACTCGGCTTTAAGGGATATCCGCAGTTTCAGAAAGCGTTGGGAGAGCTTGTGAAGCAGAGATTGAGCTCTGTACAGAGAATTTCGCTGGCATACGAACGTTTATCCGAAAGTCCGGATCTTATATCTTCCGTCATTAATAATGATATTCAGAATTTAAAGCATACGGAAGAAATGCTCGACCGAGAAGCTTTTTACAAAGCCGTAGATTTGATTGGAGATGCCAGAAAGATTTATGTGATCGGCGGCAGGAGCTGCAGTACACTGGCTTCATTTTTGAGCTATTATCTCAACTATATATTTGATGATGTCCGCTTGATACGTTCTGACAGTGTGACAGAGTCTATTGAAGAAATCCATCGCATTGGTGATGAGGATGTGATTATTGCAATCAGTTTTCCACGTTATTCCGTAAAGACAATTCAGACAGTTTCTTTTGCAAAGAACCGTAAGGCGAAGATTATTGCGATTACAGATGGTGCGCAGTCACCGCTGGCCAAGTATGCGGACTGTTCAATTTATGCCGGCAGCGATATGGTTTCATTTGTGGATTCCCTTGTGGCTCCTCTTAGTGTGGTGAACGTATTGCTGGCAGCATTGAGTATGCGGTATAAAGATTCTGTGACAGATACAATGTTGTCTATGGAATCAATATGGAACACGATGAATGAATATGAACATATTGATTAAAGAATCCGGATGGAGTTTTATATGAGAAAGATAATAATCATCGGCGGCGGTGCTGCCGGTATGTTTGCGGCCATTTCGGCAGCAGATGAACATACAGAAGTTCATATATATGAACATAATGAGAAGCTTGGAAAGAAGCTGTTTATCACAGGAAAGGGACGCTGCAATATTACCAATGGCTGTGATGATGTGGAAGAATTGCTGGCGCATGTGGTCACAAACGCCAGATTTTTGTATTCGGCATTTTATACATTCAGTAATCAGGATATGATGCAGTTTCTATCTGATCAGGGACTGAAATTGAAAACTGAGAGAGGACAGAGAGTATTTCCGGTTTCAGATAAGTCCTCAGATGTGATTCGGACATTGGAACGGGTATTAAAGGACAGAGGTGTTTATATTCATCTCCGACAGGAAGTGAAAGAACTGCTGGTTGAGAATGGTGAGATTTGTGGAATCCGACTGTCTGACGGACAAAAGGTCAATGCGGATACCGTTATTATCGCTACAGGCGGCATGTCCTATCCTTCCACAGGTTCAACAGGGGATGGTTATCGTATGGCGGAAGCTGCAGGCCATCATGTAACAAAAAGAGTACCGTCTCTTGTACCGATGACAGTTGCTGATGAATGGTGTCCGGAACTTCAGGGATTATCTTTGAAGAACATTACATTTACCATGAAATGCGGCAAGAAGAATTTCTATCAGGAATTTGGGGAAATGATGTTTACGCATTTTGGTATCACCGGACCTGTTGTATTGAGCGGAAGTACACATCTTGCTCCATATCTGAAGAAAGGAACGGTAACAGCGGAGATCGACCTGAAACCGTCACTGACAGATGAGCAGTTGGATGCCCGGCTTCTCAGGGATTTTGAGAAGAATATCAATAAGCAGATCAGGAACTCTCTGTCAGAGCTTCTGCCGGCAAGTATGATTCCGATCATTATCAGATTATCGGGAATTGATCCTTATACTGTCGTACATGATGTAACCAGACAGCAGCGACAGACACTGGTACATGTGATGCATCATCTGACCATGACGGTGACAGGGGTGCGCGGATTTAATGAAGCCATCATTACCCAGGGCGGCATTCGTGTCAAAGATGTAGATCCGAGCACAATGGAATCGAAGCTTATAAAGGGACTGTATTTTGCCGGTGAAGTGTTGGATCTGGACGCTGTTACAGGCGGATATAATCTTCAGATTGCCTGGTCAACTGCTTATCTGGCAGGAAAATCTGCAGCAGGAGCGATCACAGAGTAAAGGAATGAAAAAGATGAGTATAAATGTAGCAATTGATGGACCGGCAGGCGCAGGCAAGAGTACGATTGCCAGGATGCTTGCCAGAGAATTGAATTATATTTATGTAGATACAGGAGCAATGTATCGTGCCATGGCACTTTATATGATCGAACACAAAATAGATGTCAGCCATCTGGATGAAGTCGGAAGTGCCTGCGATGCCATTACAATTGATATTCAATACAGTGCCGGTGAACAGCAGGTGATCCTGAATGGAAAGAATGTCAATGACTTTATCCGGACTGAGACAGTCAGTGAGATGTCCAGCAAGATTTCTGCTATACCGGAAGTAAGAGAGAAATTGCTTTCGCTGCAGCGATCTCTGGCGGCGGCAGAGAATGTGATCATGGACGGCAGAGACATTGGCACGCATGTACTGCCGAATGCAGATGTGAAGATTTTTTTGACGGCAGATGCACATGTTCGTGCTGTTCGGCGTTATGAAGAATTTATAGCCAAGGGTGTCAGTTGTACATTGGAGAATGTTGAAAGAGAAGTTATCGAACGGGATGAACGGGATATGAATCGGGCCATTGCACCGTTGAAACAGGCTGAAGACGCTGTCAGAGTGGATACTTCAGCTATGACTATTGAGGAAGTTGTCTGTTATCTGAAAAAGCTGATTGGACAGGCTGTTGCGAGGTAAGTTTCTATGAGAAATGTTATACTGGCCAAGACTGCCGGCTTCTGCTTCGGTGTTCGCCGGGCGGTGGACATGGCCTATGGTCTGGCAGGAAAGCACAAAGTCTATACCTACGGTCCGATTATACATAATGAGACCGTTGTAGATGATCTTGAATCAAAGGGAGTGAGAGTGGTTCATTCCATTGATGAAGCAGCCGGCCTTCGCGGAGGAACGATGATCATCCGTTCTCATGGGGCATCAAAGAATGAAATTAATCTTTTGAAACAGATGGGATTTGAAATTGTGGATGCCACATGTCCTTTTGTTAAGAAGATCCATCGGATAGTTGAAGATTTCAGCGGCCAGGGTTATGGTATTGTTATTATAGGCAGTGCTGCACATCCTGAGGTTCAAGCAATCAGCGGCTGGTGCAAGGAACCGCCGGTGATCATCGAATCAGTGGAAGAAGCAGAGAATTTTTCGCCTGATCCGGACAAAAAATTGTGCCTTGTGTCACAAACGACATTTAATTACAATAAATTTCAATTATTAGTTGAAATTATTTCAAAAAAGGGTTATGATATAAGATGTCTAAATACTATATGTAATGCGACAGAGGAACGCCAGTCAGAAGCCCGGGATATAGCCGGACGCGTTGATGCGATGATTGTCATCGGCGGAAGACAAAGTTCCAATACGCAGAAATTATATGATATTTGCAAAAACGAATGTAAAAATACTTACTATATACAGACACTTGTTGACTTGGATTTGAAGACATTTGAATCTATAGGTAATGTAGGTATTACAGCAGGGGCATCGACCCCAAATAATATTATCGAGGAGGTTCACACCAATATGTCAGAAATGGGTAATGAACAGAGTTTTGAACAGATGCTGGAAGCATCATTAAAAACTATCAGAACAGGAGAAGTCGTTGAAGGTACCGTCATCGATGTTAAAGAAGACGAGATCATTCTTAATATAGGCTACAAAGCAGACGGAATCATCACGAGAAATGAGTATTCCAATACATCTAATCTTGATCTCAGAACAGTTGTTAATGTCGGCGATACAATGCAGGCTAAGGTTCTGAAAGTAAATGATGGTGAAGGTCAGGTTCTCTTAACATACAAGAGACTGCTTGCTGAAAGAGGCAATAAGAGAATTGAAGAAGCTTACAACAACAAGGAAGTACTTACAGCGAAAGTTGCTAATGTCCTTGAGGGCGGTTTAAGCGTTGTGGTAGAAGAAGCAAGAGTATTTATCCCTGCAAGCCTTGTTTCCGATACTTATGAGAAGAACCTGTCCAAGTATCAGGATCAGGAAATCTCTTTTGTTATCACAGAATTCAACCCTCGCAAGAGAAGAATCATCGGTGATAGAAAACAGCTCATCCTTGCTGAAAAAGCTCAGAAACAGAAAGAATTATTTGAAAAGATTAATATCGGTGATACAGTTGAAGGCCGCGTAAAGAATGTAACAGATTTCGGTGCATTCATTGATCTTGGCGGTGCAGATGGTCTTCTTCATATTTCAGAGATGTCCTGGGGCAGAGTTGAGAATCCAAAGAAGGTTCTTAAAGTCGGCGATACACTGAAAGTCCTGATCAAAGATATTCAGGGCGAGAAGATTGCATTAAGCCTGAAATTCCCAGAAACAAATCCATGGCTTACAGCTGCTGAAAAATATGCAGTAGGCAATGTTGTTGAAGGTAAAGTAGCAAGAATGACAGACTTTGGTGCATTTGTTGAACTGGAGCCAGGTGTAGATGCTCTCCTTCATGTATCTCAGATCTCAAGAGATCATGTAGACAAACCATCAGATGTTCTTTCTTATGGTCAGGTTATTACAGCAAAGGTTGTTGATTTCAATGAAGAATCCCAGAAGATCAGCCTGAGCATGAAAGCACTGGATACAAAAGAAGAAACTGAAGAATAATTTTTGAATTCAGGAGAGGCTTTGCCTGCTGTTGGCAGGTAGGGCCTCTTTTTTCTCAAGGAGGTTTTATATGCAGCCGTACTATGCCATAAAGTTAAAATGCTTTATCCTGCGTCTGATGATGGGGTGTTCCCTTTTGCTTATTTCTATAGGGATTACCGTATCCATTGTACAGGAGATAATGGAAAGTTATGATATCAACAGCAAACTGGCGTATATATTGGGGCTGGTAATTTGTGCATTGATGGTCTTACTGGGTGTCTGGCTGATTTATCAGGCATTTCATTTTGAAAGGTTTGTTTTTGGCAAAAGCAAATCAGGCTATGTGCTGCTGAAGAAAGATATGCAGAATGAATCTGTTGTCAGTGCTGGTGATCTGATCGTGACAGACCAGTTTTTGCTGCTTTTTTCATTGCATTTATTGAATATGTGCAAAGTGATCCGTCTGGATAACATTATTGCCTGTTTTGAGGATCCTGTTTATGGAACGGTTGCAAAGCCTTCAGAATACACTTTATTTATTTATGACAGGGATTTCAAATGTCATACAATTGTTCTGGATGCAAAGCAGTCGGAAGCAGGGCATCTTGCCAAGCTGAAGATCAGTCAGACACATCCGTGGATTTATGCTGTCAGCAGAGATACATTTCTTGACAGGACGATGACCAAGAATGGCAGGCGTAATTTCTTAAATGAGATAGAGAAGAGAAAGTACAAGATGTCTTCTCATGTCAATGTGGAAGCTGAAGCAGAGACGGAGATTGACCAGATGGTCAGCGATACCAGAAAGAAACTGGATTTTCATTCCATCCTTGGAAAAACCGATAAAAACCAACAGAAGAAAAAATAAAATGAGTATGTGGAAGAATGAGGTCATTTTTCCACATACTCATTTCATTTACGCGAGCAACAAGCCAAAGTACGTGCCTGCACAAGACCTTGGCGTTGCTAAGCGCCAGTGGCGCTTGTTTAGCAACGACCGAAACGGAGTGTAGAGGCCGCGATAACCTGAGAAACTCGCGGAGCGTGTTTCTCATAGTTTGTAAAATCTGCAAGATCGGAGATTTTAATGGATCAGAGACTTTTTGATCAGGATGCTTAAATAATGTTTTAAATCATCAGGATGCTCTTCAAAACGATTGGTATCATATGCAATAAAAAAATGTGTACTGTCATAAGATTCTCTGAAACAAGGCTGCAGAGAAGTATCCGCGGCCGGAAGGAAAACACCGTTCTGGCGAACATAACAGGTGGCGGCGGTGGCCTTCTGTCGGTAAGCTTTGTCAACATAGCAGGCAATGGATCGGTGAACAGCCTGATCTTCTTTTGGAAGATAGTAGTAATCTTTGGCGGGACCCGGAAGAAAATACTTTAATTCACCCTGAAACATGGGGATGCGAAGCAGTGCGGAGGCTTTAGTTAGCGAAAGAAAGAAATATACACCAGAAGCTTGAATCGGAACCGGAACCGCTGTTTTTAAAGATAAAGTGAAAGAGCAGAAGCGGCCATCTGTTTCACAATGCTCTATGGCATCAAATTCACCTCTGAAAAACTGTGCATAAGCTATCAGGGAATAAAGGGAGAGCAGTCCGATCATATCCGCATCGTGATGGCTGATAAGCTGTGTCTGCAGTTTGTTGTCGCCGGAAAGTTCCCATGCGGTGTAGCATTTAATCAGCTCCTTTGGTGCAGTGTGCTCTGAACGATGATAATGAACAAAATGCTCGGCTGTTTCTTTTTTGATATCTGCAAAGGACAGCAGATGTTTGTAGGGTGAAAGGCTTTTCTGGATATCCAGCTGGCGGATGTTCTCAAAAAGACGATGCTCTGTGTCTGAAAAGAAATCTGAATCGCTGTAGTTTCTCCAGCGTTCTTCCAGAAAACGGTATGTAAAACTATGGCCGCCATAGGTTAGAACCTGATGGTAACCGGTCAGAATCTGTTGGAAAACTTCCATCAATTTGCGTTCATCCATGCGTTTCTCTGCAAGAAGGCAGCGAAAATGCCAGCCATTGTTCTCCATCCATCCCAGGCCGATCATAAAAACAAAGGCATTGCGAGGGGAAAGACCGGTCGTTTCGATGTTCAGGAGAAGAGTGCTGTCGCCGATCTGTATATCTGATGAATAAAAAGTATCAAAAGTAAGCATAAGAGGACCTCCTGTCCGTATCTTATCACAAAATCGAACATTTGAACAGTCTCTACTGGACTGAACAGCTGTTTTGTGGTATGATGATTTCCGAAGGAGTGAAAGTCGTGATAGCATTTATTCAGGGAGAATTATGTGAAGTCGGACAAGATACGATTATTGTTGCCTGTCAGGGCATTGGATATGAAATTCAGGTGCCGGTATCTGTGGCGCAGTCGCTGCCGGATCCGGGCAGCAGAGTTAAAATATATACTTATACTTATGTAAGAGAAGATGCCTTGGGATTATTTGGTTTTCTGACCAGGGATGACCTGACTGTTTTTAAATTGCTGATTACAGTGAATGGTGTGGGGCCTAAAGCTGCATTGGCCATTTTATCCTCTATGACGGCGGATGAGCTGCGGTTTGCAATTCTGGCTGAAGATGCCAAGGCTATTTCCAAAGCGCCGGGTATCGGTCCGAAGACAGCTAAGCGTATGATTATTGAATTAAAGGATAAGCTGGATCTTGAGTCAATGATTGACAATCATGGAGATTCGTCGACATATGCCGCAGGAAACGCTGAGGCAGCAGCTTCAGTTCGGGATGAAGTTATTATGGCGCTGACAGCGCTTGGTTACAGCAATACGGAGGCAGTACGTGCGGTACGTGCTGTTTCAGGAGCAGACGAGATGGACAGCGAGACTTTATTGAAGCAGGCGCTGAAGAAGATTATGGTATTTTAGGTGACGGACAATGGCAAAACGAATTATTACAACTGAGTTTGCAGAGGAAGATATAAAGATTGAGAATCACCTGCGGCCTCAGCTTCTGAAAGATTACATCGGACAGCAGAAAGTGAAAGATACTCTTTCTATTTATATTGAAGCAGCCAGACAGAGGGAAGAACCTTTAGATCATGTCCTTTTTTATGGACCGCCGGGACTGGGCAAGACGACCTTGGCTGGAATTATTGCCAATGAGATGGGTGTGAAGATGAAGGTGACGTCTGGTCCGGCTATCGAGAAGCCGGGAGAAATTGCGGCCATATTGAACAATCTGTCAGAAGGGGATGTTCTTTTTATTGATGAAATCCATCGGCTGAACAGACAGGTAGAAGAAGTCCTTTATCCGGCGATGGAGGATTTTGCCATCGATATTGTGATCGGAAAGGGTGCTGCAGCCAGATCTATTCGATTGGATCTCCCGAAATTCACACTGGTGGGTGCGACGACGAGAGCCGGCCTTTTGACAGCACCGTTGAGAGATCGTTTTGGTGTTGTCAGCCGACTGGAGTTTTATTCAACAAGGGATCTGATGACAATTATCAGAAGATCCGCGGATGTTCTGCATGTGAAGATTGATGAACGGGGAGCAGAAGAACTTGCCAGACGGTCAAGGGGGACACCGCGTCTTGCCAATCGTTTGCTGAAGCGAGTGAGGGATTATGCACAGGTTTGTCATGACGGTGTGATCACTTTGCAGGTTGCCAATGAAGCACTGGATCTTCTGGATGTAGATAAGTATGGATTGGATCAGTCAGATAGGAATATTCTCTTTACCATGATGGAGAAATTCGGCGGCGGGCCTGTGGGACTTGATACACTGGCAGCGGCGCTGGGAGAGGATTCAGGGACATTGGAGGATGTCTATGAGCCTTATTTGATCAAGAACGGCTTTATACAGCGGACGCCACGGGGAAGAGTTGTCACAGAACTCGCCAGAGTCCATTGCGGTATTCCAAAAGAGCAGCTTTAAGGAATTAAGACTTGTAATTCCGGATAATTCGTTTATAATATATGGAAGATGTCTCAAACTTTTGACCAGATGAGGCAGATGTTTGTAGTAACTGAAGATGAAGGAGGATATGGAATGGCATCAAAGACAGATGTTCAGGTTTTGCTTGGCGGCAAGGTTTATACGCTGAGCGGCTATGAGAGTGAGGAATATCTTCAGAAGATTGCATTATATATCAACAACAAGATGTCAGAGCTTAATGAGCTGCCGGGATATAAGCGTATGGGCAGTGATATGCAGAAAACTTTGCTTGAGCTTAATATGGCAGATGATTATTATAAAGCAAGAAAAAGGATCGGCGAATTGGAAACGGATCTGGAAGATAAGGATAAAGCTGAGTATGATTTAAAGCATGAGCTGATCGCCGCTCAGATTCAGCTGGATGAATCATCCAGAAAGGTCGATCAGCTGAAGGATGAAATCAATGAGCTTCAGAAACAGATTGTAAAGCTTGAGGCAAAGGCAGATCAGCAGAAGGACTAAAGAGACTTTTGTGAATAATACGAGGGGTTGCTGTACGGATTCATAGTGATAAGTTGCGGCTTCCCCTCATTTGTTCTTTGCAGGACAGGAGACAGAAATGAGACAAATAGAGGTATTGGCACCGGCAGGTTCTTTTGAGACGATGAAAGCAGCCTACAAGGCGGGAGCAGATGCAGTTTATATGGGAGGTCCGATGTTTGGGGCACGGGCTTATGCGGACAATGCAGATATGGAACAGATGCTTTCTGCCATTGATTATGCCCATCTGCATGGCAGAAAGCTGTATATGACGGTGAATACACTTTTGAAAAACATAGAAATAGAGGGACAGCTGACGGAGTATATCAGGCCATTTTATGAGCAGGGACTGGATGCGGTGATCGTGCAGGATCTGGGCGTGATGACGCTGATCCATACCCTTTTCCCGGATATGGCGATTCATGCCAGTACCCAGATGACGGTGTGCGGGACACAATACGGTGAATGGCTGAGAGATCATGGCGCTTCACGGATTGTAACGCCCCGTGAACTTGATCTGTCGGAGATTGCAAATATGAAACGACGGACAGGCGTTGAGATTGAGACATTTGTACATGGTGCCCTTTGCTATTGTTATTCCGGACAGTGTCTGATGAGCAGTATGATCGGGGGTAGAAGCGGCAATCGCGGAAGATGTGCACAGCCATGCCGTCTTCCCTGGACGTTTCAGGCAGACCACAAGAGCAGCAGCGGTTATCTGCTGAGCCCGAAGGATCTGTGCAGTCTGAGCCTGCTGCCGGATCTGATTGATGCAGGGGTGGATTCCCTGAAGATCGAAGGCCGTATGAAGAAGCCTGAATATGCAGCTCTTACAGCCTATCTGTACCGAAAGTATACGGATATGTATCTGACGGGCGGACGTGAGAATTATCATGTGGATAAGGAAGATATTCATCAGCTGATGGATCTGTACAACAGAGGCGGATTTACGGACGGATATTTTAACCGTCACAATGGTGGGGGGATGATGTCTGTTCATCGCCCAAATCATTCAGGGGTTTATATCGGACAGGGCAGCATGGGCCGCAAAGATGAGATCATTATTCAGGCAGAAGAAGCTCTTGGTACAGGCGATGTTCTGGAATTGCCGGATGGGCAGTCAGTAAAGATTGACAGAAACGTGGCTGTCGGCGGGCGCCTGAAGCTTCAATATGCGGGAAAGCCCTTTAAGCAGCCATGCCGTATTATGAGAACCCGCAATGAATCTCTGATCCGGTCTGTTACGGAACAATATGTCAAAAACAGTGACTTGAAAGAGAAGCTTTATGGTTATATAAGTATTTCGAAAGATTTACCTGCTAGAATAGATCTGTATCATGAGGATGACCATGCAGCAGCGGAAGGAGCGATTGTTCAGGCGGCAGAGAAAAGACCCCTTGAAAAAGAAGAGATCTGCAAGCGTCTGATGAAAACCGGAGGAACGGCCTTTGAATTTGAAAATCTGGAAATTTCTCTGGATGAAGGGTGCTATATGACAGTGCAGGAATTAAACCAGCTTCGGAGAAAAGCACTTGAGGAGATGGAACAGGTCATGCTTAAGCCTTATCGGCGCATATGGCAGCCATCGCCTGATACAAGCGTGCATATTGACAAGAAGACGGAATCCGGGTTTGAAGTCAGTGTTCTGGTTTCTTCTAAGGAGCAGGCCAAGGTTGCTGTAGAATTTGAAGAGATCAGCAGAATTTACTTTAATTATGAAGGCAATAAAGAGCTGGTTCTTGAAATCTCTGAGTTGGTTCACCGGGCAGGCAAATTGTTTTATCTGGCGATGCCGTATATTCTCAGAAAGGATACGGATGCCCTGTGTCTGGCACAGAAACAGATTCTTTGCCGCAATGTGACGGACGGATTTCTTATAAGGAATATGGAGACATTGCTGATGCTTCGAAGAGAAGGATTTGACCAGCCTTGCATATCGGATTATAATATGTATTGCATGAATGACAGAGCCAGTCAGGTTTATACACAGATGGTGGATCAGATAACATTGCCTGCAGAACTGAACAGGAAGGAATTGGCCGGTCTTTTGGCTTCGGGAAATGGTGAGATGATTGTGTATGGTTATCAGCCACTTATGGTATCTGCACAATGTCTTTTAAAGACCACCGGGAAATGTACCGAAAAGCCGGGATATTATGAACTGGAAGATCGTAAGCACAAGAAATTCCAGGTACACAATGTATGTGCATTTTGTTATAATCTGATATATAACTCTGTTCCATTATATTTAATGGATGTTGTAAGTGAAGTCATGCAGATCGGTGCGGCAGGAATGCGTCTTCAATTTACCGGTGAGACGGCAGAAACAGTCAGAAGAATGATCAGTGACGGTGTCCGTGCAGCCAAGGGTGAACACGTAACTGCGGCCGGTGATTTTACAAAAGGACATTATAAAAGAGGAGTAGAATAGGTGAAGAATGGTTAATGTTATTACACAGTTATTTAAGTACATGGTTGCATTGATCATGGCGATTTATACGATTCGCTGTTTTACGGTTTTCAGTGTCAAAAAAGAAAAGAAAAAGCGCAGAATATACAGGAGTCAGAATTTTTTGATGCTGTTGATCCATTTTATGCTTTATACAATTATTTTTCTGAATGAAAAATCCATGTATGTACTTGTCTTTTACGGCGCACAGCTGTGTTTTTTTATTGTTGCATTGTTTATGTACAACAATATTTACAGAAATGCGTCAAGATTACTTATCAATAATATGTTTTTTCTGATGATGATCGGATTTGTGATGCTGACAAGGCTGGATATGACGCTGGCAGTGAAGCAGTTTTTAATAGCAGTGGCATCTGTGGCTTTCAGTCTGGCAGTGCCGGTCATTGTTGAGAAGGTGGGATTTTTGAGCCGCCTTGGGATTGTTTATGGCATTCTCGGCCTTGGTGTTGTCGGTTCTGTCTTTATTTTTGGTACAAAGGTATACGGTGCGACAAACTGGGTCAGCATTGCAGGCATCGGGTTTCAGCCTTCCGAGCTGGCAAAGATTATTTTTGTATTCTTTGTAGCAGCGATGCTGTACAAGAATACCAGTTTAAAACAGATCATCATTACATCCGTCATTGCAGCGGTGCATGTCCTGATGCTGGTGGTTGAGAAAGACCTTGGTGCAGCGGTTATTTTCTTTGTAACGTATATCGTAATGCTCTATGTGGCATCACGCAGGGTGATGTGGCCGCTTCTGGGTCTTGCAGCAGGCAGCGGGGCTTCTGTGGTGGCGTACCATCTTTTTGATCATGTCAAACGAAGAGTGATCGCATGGAAGGATCCGTGGGGGAATTATAACGATGCCGGCTATCAGATCGCGCAGTCGTTGTTTGCAATCGGAACCGGCGGATGGTTTGGAATGGGCCTCTATCAGGGGATGCCAAAGGATATTCCGGTTCGGGAAAGTGATTTTATTTTTGCGGTGATTGCTGAAGAATTGGGAGGATTTTTTGCAATCTGTCTGATCCTTGTGTTTATGAGCTGTTTTATTATGTTTATTAATATTTCATTGCGCCTGACCAATAATTTCTATAAACTTCTGGCCATCGGACTGAGTATTGCTTATGGTTTTCAGCTGTTTTTATGTATTGGCGGCGTGATCAAGTTTATTCCGCATACAGGTGTTACGCTTCCTCTCATCAGTTACGGCGGTAGCTCTATTCTTTCTACAATTATTGTCTTTGCAGTGATTCAGGGACTCTACCTGTTAAAACAGAAGGAGGTGAAACAGATTGAAGAAAAACGACGAGAATCAGAACAGCGACAGCGGCTTGACCAGACGCATCTATAAAAAGGCAAATCTGGATGACACAGTTGTCAACATCAAAAAGGATTCTTCCGATGACTTTAATCTGCTTTCTGGTGACGAGATGATGGATTATGTGCCGGGAGTTGATGATGTGGATCACTTTGATTTTGATGAAAGTGATATTGAGCACTATCGGAAGCTGAATGAACAGGAAGCAGTCGAACGTGACAGACGCAGAAAACAGCGTGCGGCAGAAAAACAGTGGATAGCGCAGAATCAGCAGCGTACAGAAAAACAGCGGGCAGCGCAGAATCAGCAGCGTACAGAAAAATTGGATGAACAACCGCAGGAAAAGAGACAGAATAAACAGGCCGGCAAGGCCGCAGCAAAAGAGGTTCCTGTGAAGAAGACGAATACAAAGAAGCAAAAGCGGCGGGGCAGAAAAAAGGACGATCTGGATATTGATGATACCGAACTGCGCCGTGAACTCAGTGAAAAGAAACGTACCAACAAAGAGATCATGCGTATCACTTACGTGATGATGATCCTGTTTTTTGGTATGATCGGTTATTTTATTTATTTTGATGGTGTGACAAGCAAAGAAGTGATCAACAATCCCCATAACAGTCGATTGGCCAAGATGGCAGACAGTGTAGTAAGAGGTGAGATTCTTTCGGCGGACGGAGAGGTTTTGGCAGAATCAATTAAGGATGACAACGGGAATTATTACCGTTACTATCCGTATGGCTGTACTTTTGCGCATGTTGTAGGTACCAGCGATGTGAATAAGTCAGGTGTTGAGCTGACGGCAGATTATAATCTGATCACATCAGATATTCAGCCTGTGCAGAAGATCATCAATGAGATTAGCGGACAGAAGAATCCGGCGGACAATGTGGTAACGACACTGAATGCGAATCTGCAGCAGGTGGCTCATGATGCACTGGGAGAGCGGGAAGGTGCTGTTGTTGCTATTGAGCCGTCTACAGGCAAGGTTCTTGCCATGGTCTCAAAACCGGACTACGATCCGAATTCGCTTGTTGACAATTATCAGGATATTATCAGTGATGAAAACAGTAAAGTATTGTTGAATCAGTCAACGCAGGGGCTTTTTGTCCCGGGATCCATATTCAAAATCGTCACATCGCTGGCATATCTGAGAAGCGGCGGAGATCCGGATAATTACAGCTATTACTGTGATGGTTCCATTTCAGTGAATTCTGATGACGGTGATAGTTATATTAAGTGTTATGGCGGAGAAGAGCATGGGCAGGTGGATTTGCTGGAGTCTTTTGCAGAGTCCTGTAATTCGTCTTTTGCAAATCTTGGATTATCCATCAGTGTTGACAAGATGAATGAAGTTGCCAATTCTCTGCTTTTTAATCAGGCACTGCCGACGAAATTTACAACTGCTAAGAGCCAGTTTGGATTGTCCTCAACGGACAGTCAGTGGCAGATTGGTGCAACAGCCATCGGCCAGGGCAATACAACAATTTCTCCGATCCATGCAACGATGATTGTGAGTGCAATCGCCAACGGCGGTACACTGATGGAACCGTATGTGATTGATGAAGTTCAGAATACAGAAGGCAATGCAGTTGAAAAATATGAACCGGAAAGCTGCGGTGCATTGGTGTCATCTTCTGAAGCTTCAAGGCTGACAGAGATGATGAAGGCAGTTGTCAGTGAGGGTACCGGTTATAAGCTTTCAGGCAGGGATTATTCTGTTGCCGGCAAGACAGGTACAGCAGAGGTTGTCGGAAGAGGCAATAATGCATGGTTTGTTGGTTTTGCACCGGCAGACGATCCAAAGATTGCTATCTGCGTGCTGGTGGAAGATGCAGGCACAGCCAGCAGTGAAGCGGTACCGATTGCCGGTGAGATTCTGGATGCTTATCTGGATAATTAGCATTTGCATATTCATTGGCAAACAACTACTTAAAATCCTGTGATGCTGTTGTAAAATACAGAAAATCATTGTATACTAATAATCAGAATACTTGATGGACACACCAATGAGCAGGGAGGAATTGCGATGACAAAGGCAACGAGCTGTGGCGGTGTGGTTATATTCAGAGGTAAGATCCTTTTACTGTATAAGAATTACAGGAACAAATACGAAGGATGGGTATTACCAAAAGGTACTGTTGAGGCAGGCGAGGAATTTAAGGAAACAGCACTCAGAGAAGTCAAAGAAGAAACAGGTGTAGACGCATCTATTGTTAAATATGTAGGTAAGAGCCAGTACAGCTTTAACACATCCCAGGATGTGGTGATGAAAGAGGTGCATTGGTATTTGATGATGTCTGACAGCTATTTCAGCAAACCACAGCGTGAAGAGTATTTCGTGGATTCGGGATATTACAAGTATCACGAAGCGTATCATTTACTGAAATTTACGAATGAGAGGCAGATCCTTGAGAAGGCTTACAGTGAATATATAGAATTCAGGAAAAGCAATCTCTGGGGAAGCAAAAAGTATTATTGATCTGTCATGGGGCAGAACACACAGAAGAGGGGATGTTGTAAAATGCGGACAAGCCATGAAAGCTGTCCGGGCGGCATATGTTACGACATCCCCTTGTCGTTTATGGATTACTTGTGAATGCTCTGTTCCGATGAATGTTTAGATTTATTTCCTCCCCTGATACCTGTTTAGTTAAGAAGGAGAATACAATGCTTGGTGAAGTTGATTTAAATAAAAATCTTTCAAAAAAAGAATATAAAGAAATGATGGATGTGCTGGCTCCGAAATTTTCAGCTCTTCAGCGTGAAGCAAGAAAGAAAGGTCTGCCTGTGATGATCGTATTTGAAGGGTGGGGGGCATCCGGGAAAGGAACACTGATCAATCGACTGATACAGCCCCTTGATCCGCGGGGATTTAAGGTATTTACTGTTCAGGAAGAGAATGAGGAAGAACGGATGCATCCATTTTTGTGGCGATTCTGGACGAAGACACCGCAGAAGGGGCGTATTCATATTTTTGACAGAAGCTGGTATCGTCGTGTGATCACAGAGCAGATGGATCAGCCGATGTCCCAGAAGAAACTTGCTTCTTCTTATCAGCAGATACTTTCTTTTGAAGAACAGTTGGCGGCGGATGGCACATTGATCATCAAGTTCTTTCTGCATATTTCGGCGGATGAACAGGAGAAGCGGCTTAAGAAACTGGAGCGTTCGCCGGAGACAAAATGGAGGGTGACAAAGGCCGACTGGAAGCATTTTAAACAGTATAAGGGTTATTTTCCGATGTATGATTATATGCTGGAACAAACGGATATGGCATGGGCACCGTGGCATGTAATCGAGGCAATGGACCGCGAATATGCAGCATTGAAAGTGATGGCAGTGGCTGCAAAGATGATGGAGGAACGGCTTCGTAAAATGGATCGTGTCAAACAGTCGGAAAAAGAGGCAGAGAAAGCTTCCGATGTGCCTTTGGATTTTCAAGAGACAGTGAGAACTTCTGTTTTGGATGGCGTGGATATGAGTCTTTCGATGACGAAGGAAGCGTACAAAAAGCGGCTTGCACAGCTGCAGGATGAGTTAATGCGGCTGCATAATGAGATGTATCTGAAGAGAATTCCGGTTGTTGTGGCACTGGAGGGCTGGGATGCGGCCGGTAAAGGCGGTGCGATTAAACGTTTGACGGAACCGCTGGATCCCCGTGGATATGAAGTTGTTCCTACGGCAGCACCGAATGACATTGAGAAAGCCCATCATTATTTATGGCGGTTCTGGAAGGAAATGCCGAAGGATGGCCATATGACGATTTTTGACAGAACATGGTACGGTCGTGTGATGGTAGAAAGGATCGAAGGCTTCTGCAGTCAGAATGAATGGCGTCGTGCTTACAGGGAAATCAATCAGATGGAGCAGAATCTGACCGACCATGGTGTGGTTGTTCTGAAGTTCTGGCTTCAGATTGATAAGGATGAGCAGGAGCGGCGTTTTAAGGAGCGGATGGAAGATCCGGAGAAACAGTGGAAGATTACAGATGAGGACTGGCGCAACCGCGGAAAGTGGGATGAATATGTCAAGGCAGTAGATGAGATGATTTTGCGTACATCTACAACTTGTGCACCATGGACCATTGTTGAGGCCAATTCCAAATATTATGCACGAATTAAGATTCTTGAGACGGTGGTTCGGGCTCTAAAGAAGAGAGTATGAGTTAAATCAACACACTTGAAAAATTAACATAAGAAAAATTAATTTATCCATTGCATTCTGATAAAAAGTATTGTACAATAACAATTGCATCTGTAGCTCAGTGGATAGAGCAACGGTTTCCGGAGCCGTGTGCGAGGGTTCGATTCCCTTCAGGTGTATTTTTTATATAGAATGCTTTGAAAGATATGATTGAATAAATGGAGGAAGAAATAGGAATGCGTAATTCATTAGATGATAGAGATATAGAAAACGGGCGCAGTGGATCTGCCGGCAGCAGACGGAATGCAGTGATGAACCGAAACAGCATATTGATCATTATATTGTCAGTAATCGTTGTTGTTGCAGCAGTGGCGGGACTTGCTGTGAACCTTGGAGGTAAGGAGTCTACGAAGAAGAATCCTTCTTCAACGTCAGATAGTGCCAAGGCGGAGTCATCGGTAAGTATCGATGAGAATACCAATGCCCTTGAGGAGAATAAGTATCCTGAAGTGAGTGAGCTGATCGCCAACTACCGTAAGGCATTTAAGGAAGGGGATACAGATCTTCTGAAGAAAGTCTATAATTCTGATCAGGAGATCAATGCAGACGTACTGACTGCGACATCTCAGATTATTGAAGATTATAAGAATACACAGTACTATACAAAGCGTGGATTGAATTCAGGAGAATATGTTGTTTTTGTTTATGATGAACTGAAGCTTGCAGATATCAAGACACTGGCACCAAATCTTTCTGTTTTCTATGTGAAGACAGAAGACGACGGTTCATTATATATTTACCGTGGTGACTATAATGCAGCATCCGGTTCATTCGAATATGATGAGAAAACACAGAACTACATTAACCAGCTTTATCAGGATCAGGATGTCATGGAGCTTATTTCCACAGTGAATACGAAGATGGACAGTGCCTGTGCGAATGATTCAAGTCTGATGGAATTTATGCAGAAGGTACGTTCCAAGACAAAAGTGACAGATACATCTTCAGCTGAGACCGATGATACATCTTCAACTGAATCGGGACAGTCTGAGACAGAATCACAGACTGGGACCGAGTCAGCCAGTGAGACAGAATCACAGACTGATGGCAGTGATGCTGCACAGAACTAAATGGATGAACGAAGGATAAGAGCTTTTGCTGAAGAGAAATGCAGCAAAAGCTCTTTTGTGTGATAGGGATAACAGATATGAGTGGTTTTAAGAAAGATATGCTGCATGAGAATGCGAATAAGGAAGATGTCCGTCTGAACAGATTCTTAAGTGATGCGGGCTTTTGCTCCAGAAGAGAGGCTGACCGGCTGATTGAAGCCGGACGAGTGACAGTGGACGGCGTGAGAGCTGAGTTGGGAACGAGAGTAAGAAAAGGACAGAAGGTCAGGGTCGGCAGCCAGCTGATCAGGCAGAATGACAGGATGGTGCTGATCGCCTTTAATAAACCAAGAGGCATTGTCTGTACAACGGACAGAATCCGGGAGAAGAACAATATTATTGATTATATTCATTATCCCGAGAGAATTTATCCAATTGGACGTCTGGATAAGGAATCTGAGGGATTAATCCTTCTGACGAATGATGGAACGATTGTCAATCATATTCTGAAAGCCAGTCAGTATCATGAGAAGGAATATATTGTCCGGGTGAATAAGAAGATTACGGATGATTTTATACAGGGAATGTCAAAGGGTGTGCCGATTCTTGATACGGTGACACGACCGTGTACACTGCGAAGGATGGATGATTATACATTTTCAATTATTCTGACACAGGGTTTGAATCGTCAGATACGTTATATGTGCAGATATTTTGATTATCACGTAACGAAACTCAAGAGAGTCCGCGTGATGAATATTCGTCTGGGTAATCTGCCCATAGGCAAATGGCGGGACGTTACACCGGAAGAGCTTGAGACTTTGAAGCAGCAGTTTATCGACAATCAGCGACAGAACCAGATAAAGCGGAGGAAGAGCAGATGACATCAAAGGCAGATAGAATCAAAGAGTTGACAGAAATCCTGAATCGGGCATCGAAGGCTTACTATATGCAGGATACAGAGATTATGAGCAATTACGAATATGATGCCCTTTATGATGAACTTGTGCAGCTTGAAAAAGAGACGGGGATTACTTTGAGCAACAGTCCGACGATTCATGTCGGATATGAAGTAGTGAGTGAATTGCCGAAGGAAGAACATGAATACCCGATGCTGTCATTGGACAAGACAAAGGATGTTCAGACGTTGTCGGATTGGCTGGGAGATCAGATGGGTGTTCTTTCCTGGAAGATGGACGGCCTGACGATTGTATTAACTTATGATAACGGAGAACTGGTCAAGGCGGTGACTAGGGGCAATGGCTATGTTGGAGAAGTTATTACCAACAATGCGAAGGTATTTAAGAATGTACCTCATCGGATTGCGTTCAAAGGGAAACTGACGCTGCGCGGTGAAGCCGTTATCAAGTATTCTGATTTCAATGCACTGAACAATCAGATAGAGGACAGTGAAGCAAAATACAAAAACCCGCGTAATCTCTGCAGCGGTTCCGTCCGTCAGCTGAACAATGCGGTGACTGCGGAGCGGAATGTTTTCTTTTTCGCTTTCACACTTGTTGTTGCTGAGGGAGAAGATTTTCATAATTCCAGAATGCAGCAGTTTGAATGGCTGAGATCCCAGGGATTTGATGTGGTGGAACATGTACAGGTGGACAGAGAAAGTCTGCCGTCATATGTATCCCAATTTGCAGAAAGAATTACAGAGAATGATTTTCCATCAGATGGACTTGTACTGATTTTGGAAGATATTGCCTATGGTGAATCACTTGGAACAACGGCCAAGTTCCCCCGTAATGCCATTGCTTTCAAATGGGCGGATGAGATCAGAGAGACCCATTTGCTGGATGTGGAATGGAGTGCATCAAGAACAGGATTGATCAATCCAATTGCTGTATTTGAGCCGGTGGAGCTGGAAGGAACGACAGTATCAAGGGCAAGTTTGCATAATATCAGCATTTTGAGAGCATTGCAGTTGGGCCGGGGCGATTTGATCCAGGTATACAAGGCGAATATGATCATTCCTCAGATTGCTGAGAATCTCACAAGAAGTGACAGCCTTGAGATTCCATCTGTCTGTCCTGTCTGTGGTGAGACAACAGAGATCAGAAGCCTGAATGATGTGTCTTCCCTGTATTGCCTGAATGAGGAATGCCCGGCAAAGCATGTTAAGCAGTTTTCACTTTTTGTCAGCAGGGATGCGTTTAATATTGAAGGTATGTCAGAAGCAACATTGGAGAAACTGATACAGCATGGATTCCTTCATGAGCCGGCTGATCTTTTTCATCTGGATAATTATCATGATGAGATTGTGCAGCTGGATGGTTTCGGCGAAAAGTCGTATCAGCGTTTAATGGCATCTGTTCAAAAGGCAAGAAAGATTACACTGGCTAAATTAATCTACAGTCTTGGTATTTTGAATATCGGTCTTTCTAATGCCAGATTGCTGTGCCGGCATTACAAAAACGACCTTCAGGCGCTAATGTCGGCGTCAACAGAAGAATTGACAGCGATTGACGGAATTGGTCCTGTTATTGCCGGCAGCTTTACGGATTATTTTGCGGATGAGCATCACAAAAAGGAATTAGAGGATCTCCTTGGCGAAGTGGAGATCGAGCAGGAGAATTTTGAAGCAGAGGATCGTATTTTCGATGGAAAGATTTTTGTCATTACCGGTTCACTGGAACATTTCAAAAATAGAAATGCGCTGAAAGAGCTCTTGGAGGAGAAAGGAGCCAAAGTGGCAGGTTCCGTATCATCTAAGACGAGTTACCTCATCAATAATGATGCGGCATCGGCTTCATCAAAGAATAAAAAAGCACGTGAGCTGGGTGTGTCGGTCATCACAGAAGAGGAATTGATGGCACTGATGGGCAAAGCGGAGTAATGTGCCAATTTTCCTACCAAAATAGTATGAAAAAGTCTTGACGAATATGTTATGAAATGTTAATATAAAAAGGCAAGTTTTCATAAAAATAAGGGACATATTAACATAGACAATTTCATTGCATATGTATAAGATATGCCGCCAATGATAAAATTTGAATAATTGAAGGAGATGAGCAAATGGATCATTTAGTTTATCTGGATCATGCAGCGACAACTGCAGCAAGACCTGAGGTCGTTGAAGCGATGCTGCCTTATTTTACAGAGAAGTATGGTAATCCATCCAGTATCTACAGCTTAGGTTCAGAGACAAAAGCTGCTATTGCACATGCACGTGAGGTTATGGCGACGTCCATAGGGACGACGTCCGAGAATATATATTTTACAGCTGGCGGCAGTGAATCAGACAACTGGGCACTTGTTGCGACAGCAGAAGCATATGCTTCCAAGGGCAAGCATATTATCACATCTAAGATTGAGCATCATGCTATTCTTCATACATGCGATTATCTTGCATCCAGAGGATATGAGATCACTTATATTGATGTCGATGAGAACGGTGTGATCAAACTGGATCAGCTGAAAGCAGCTATCCGTCCGGATACGATCCTGATTTCTGTTATGTTTGCCAACAATGAGATCGGTACAATCCAGCCGATTGAAGAGATTGGTGCTATTGCGAAAGAGCATGGTGTTTTATTTCATACAGATGCTGTACAGGCATATTGTCAGGTGCCTATTGATGTAGACAAGATGCATATTGATATGCTCAGCATCAGTGGTCACAAGATTAATGGACCGAAGGGGATTGGATTCCTTTATATCCGCAAGGGTGTGAAGATCCGCTCATTTATTCACGGCGGTGCTCAGGAGCGTAAACGCCGTGCCGGTACAGAGAATGTTCCGGGTATTGTAGGCCTTGGCAAAGCTGTTGAGATGGCTGTTGCAGACATGGCTGAACGTACAGCTAAGGAAATTGAACTGAGAGACCGCATGATTGATGCTATTTATAAGAGAATTCCTTATGCACGTCTGAACGGAGACAGAACACGCAGATTGCCGAATAATGTTAACTTCAGTTTCCAGTTTGTAGAAGGTGAATCTATGCTGATCATGCTGGATATGGCGCATATTTGTGCATCCAGTGGTTCCGCCTGTACATCAGGTTCTCTGGATCCGTCCCATGTCCTTCTGGCAATCGGTCTGCCTCATGAGATTGCACATGGTTCTCTGAGACTGACTCTGGGTTATGATAATACACAGGAAGAAATTGATAGTGTTGTAGATGAGATTGAGAAGATCGTTGCACGTCTTCGTTCTATGTCACCATTATACGAAGATTTCATCAAGAAAACAGGAGGAAATAAATAATGTACAGCGAGAAAGTTATGGATCATTTCCAGCATCCTCGTAATGTTGGAGAGATTGAGAATGCAAGTGGTGTCGGCACAGTTGGCAATGCCAAATGCGGTGATATCATGAGGATATATTTTGATATTGATGATAACCAGGTGATCAGAGACGTTAAGTTCAAGACATTCGGCTGCGGTGCAGCTGTTGCAACAAGCAGTATGGCAACAGAGCTTGTAAAGGGCAAGACAATATATGAAGCCCTTGAAGTAACAAACAAGGCTGTTATGGAAGCACTTGATGGCCTGCCGCCTGTAAAGGTACACTGTTCACTTCTTGCTGAGGAGGCAATCCATGCCGCTCTGTGGGATTATGCAGAGAAGAACGGTATCAAGATTGAAGGCCTTCAGAAGCCTAAGAATGATATCAGTGAAGAGGAAGAGGAAGAAGATTATTAATCTCCGATTGAATTGAAAGGAGGACTGTTGCAGGATCTGACATAACGCAGCAGTCCTTTTGTTATACCACAGGAAAAAGGAGGATGCATATGGCATCGAAAAAGGTTGTAATAGGTATGTCCGGTGGCGTGGATTCTTCAGTGGCAGCCTGGCTGCTCAAACAGCAGGGCTATGATGTGATCGGCGTTACCATGCAGATCTGGCAGGAAGAGGATGATGAGATTGTTGAAGAAAACGGCGGCTGCTGCGGATTATCTGCAGTTGACGATGCCAGAAGAGTAGCAGAACGAATCGGTATTCCGTATTATGTTATGAATTTCAGAGAAGTGTTCAGAGAAAAGGTCATCGATAATTTTGTTTCTGAATATGAGAAGGGACGTACACCAAATCCGTGTATTGTCTGCAATCGTTATGTGAAGTGGGAAGCCTTGCTTGAAAAAGCACTGGCATTGGGAGCAGATTATATTGCAACGGGACATTATGCCAGAGTTGTACACCTTCCAAATGGCAGATATGCGATTGAAAAAGCGGCTTTTGACAGAAAAGATCAGACATATGCGCTGTATAATCTGAATCAGCATCAGCTGGCACATACATTGATGCCGGTGGGGGATTATGACAAGTCTGAAGTTCGTCGGATCGCTGAGGAGATCGGACTGGCTGTGGCCAACAAACTGGATAGTCAGGATATCTGCTTTGTCTCAGATGGCAATTATCAGGCATTTATCGAAGAATACACAGGAAGAAAACTTCCTGAAGGAAATTTCGTTGACAAAAACGGCAAAGTACTTGGACGCCACAAAGGAATCGGTGCTTATACTATTGGACAGAGAAAAGGTCTGAATCTTGCTATGGGACATCCTGTTTTTGTGACCGAAATTGACCAGAATGAGAATAAGGTGATTATTGGTGAGAATGATGAGCTGTTTAAGAGGGGGCTCTATGCATCTCACGTGAATCTTATGTCCCGTGCATCTCTGGATGAACCGGTACGTTTGACCGCCAAGATCCGTTATGCACACAAAGCAGCCCCTTGTATTGGGAAACAGCTGCCGGATGGAAGGCTTTATGTGTATTTTGATGAGCCTCAGAGGGCGATTACACCGGGACAGGCGGTTGTTTTATACGATGGTGACTTTGTAGCAGGCGGCGGTATCATTGAGGAAGCGGTGACCGAATTTGACTGCGAGAGTTAAAACGTTGTCAAATATGGACATAACTGGTTGAATATTTTATTTTTTTTTGCAAATAATGTACAGATATAAAAACAAAGGCTGCTTGTTTTATAAAAAATCATGAAAATAAGTAGGCAAACTGGTATAAAATATAAAGATTGTTAAAAAATTAATAAAGTGTTTTTTGTACTTGAAAAAAACATGAAAGTTCGATACAATAGGAACAGAGCGAAAGTGGTAAGAAAATTCTTAAAGCTTTCAGCAAAATAAAATGATATACAATATCAGGAGGAATTATCATGGCAGTTAAAGTAGCAATTAATGGATTTGGTCGTATTGGTCGTCTTGCATTCAGACAGATGTTTGCAGCAGAAGGTTATGAAGTAGTAGCAATTAATGATTTAACAGATCCTAAGATGCTTGCACATCTTTTAAAATATGATTCATCTCAGGGCAGATATGCCGGACATACAGTAACTGTTGGCGAAGACAATGCATCTATCGTTGTTGACGGCAAACAGATCACAATCTACAAAGAAGCAGATGCTTCCAACTTACCATGGGGTGACCTGGATGTAGATGTTGTTCTTGAGTGTACAGGTTTCTATACATCCAAAGCAAAAGCTGAAGCACATATCAAAGCAGGCGCTAAGAAAGTTGTTATTTCTGCACCAGCAGGCAATGATCTTCCTACAATCGTATATAGCGTTAACGAGAAGACACTTACAGCTGATGACAAGATCATCTCTGCTGCATCCTGTACAACAAACTGCCTTGCACCTATGGCAAAGGCTCTGAATGATTATGCTCCAATCCAGAGTGGTATCATGTCTACAATCCATGCTTACACAGGTGACCAGATGATTCTTGACGGACCACACAGAAAAGGTGATTTAAGAAGAGCAAGAGCAGGTGCTGTCAACATTGTTCCTAACTCAACAGGTGCTGCTAAAGCAATCGGTCTTGTTATTCCTGAATTAAAGGGCAAACTGATCGGTTCCGCTCAGCGTGTACCGGTTCCTACAGGTTCTACAACAATCCTTACAGCTGTAGTTAAAGGCAGTGATGTAACAGTTGACGGTATCAACGCTGCTATGAAGGCTGCTGAAAGTGATTCCTTTGGTTACAACGAAGATCAGATCGTATCTTCTGATATTGTAGGTATCACATATGGTTCTTTATTTGATTCTACACAGACAATGGTTTCTCCGATTGGCGATGATTTATATCAGGTGCAGGTTGTTTCATGGTATGATAATGAAAACTCCTACACAAGCCAGATGGTTAGAACAATCAAATATTTTGCTGAATTGGCTTAATTTTGAAATCAGAATAAATAAATAAGATCCTTGGCGGGTCCGGTCTCATTGGACCGGACCCGTTTTTGCACTTAAAGGGCGCTTAAATATAGTCAGACAAAAGGAGATAATAATATGCTGAATAAAGTTTCTGTTGATGATATTAATGTTAAAGGCCAGAGAGTCTTAGTAAGATGCGATTTTAATGTTCCTTTACAGGATGGAAAGATTACAGATGAGAACAGACTGGTAGCATCCCTGCCGACAATCAAGAAACTCATCGCTGACGGCGGCAAAGTTATCCTTTGCTCACATCTTGGTAAGCCAAAGGGCGAAGCAAAGCCTGAACTTTCTCTGGCACCTGTTGCTGTTCGTTTAAGCGAACTTCTTGGTCAGGACGTAAAATTTGCTGCAGATCCTGAGGTCGTTGGTCCAAATGCAAAAGCTGCTGTAGCTGCCATGAAAGATGGCGATGTTGTTCTTCTTGAGAACACACGTTACAGAATTGAAGAGACAAAGAATGGGGAAGCCTTCAGCAAAGAACTGGCAAGCCTTTGCGATGTTTATGTGGATGATGCTTTCGGTACAGCTCACAGAGCACATTGCTCCAACGTCGGTGTCACTCAGTATGTGAAGACAGCAGCTGTTGGCTATTTGATGCAGAAGGAAATCGATTTCCTTGGCAATGCAGTCAATAACCCTGCAAGACCTTTTGTTGCTATTCTTGGCGGTTCCAAGGTATCCAGCAAGATTTCTGTTATCAACAACCTGCTTGACAAAGTGGATACTCTGATCATCGGCGGCGGTATGGCTTATACATTTATGAAGGCTCAGGGCGGTAAGATCGGTACATCTCTTTGTGAAGATGATTATCTTGATTATGCCAACGATATGATCAAGAAAGCTGCTGATAAGGGCGTGAAGATGCTTATTCCTGTAGATACAGTAACTGCTGATGCATTTTCTAATGATGCCAATGTGAAAGTAGTCGATGCCGGCCAGATCGATGACGGCTGGATGGGCCTTGATATCGGACCGAAGACAAGAGAACTGTTTGCCAACGCTGTCAAAGATGCGAAGACAGTTGTATGGAACGGACCGATGGGCGTATTCGAAATGCCTAACTTTGCAGCTGGTACTGTTGCAGTTGCTCAGGCACTTGCAGATACAGATGCAGTGACGATCATCGGTGGCGGTGATTCAGCAGCTGCTGTTAACCAGCTTGGTTTTGGTGACAAGATGACACATATCTCCACAGGCGGTGGTGCATCTCTTGAATTCCTTGAAGGCAAAGAACTTCCGGGCGTTGCAGCAGCAACAGACAAATAATTTAAGTGGATAATGAGTCAATTATTTATCATAAATAGAAGGGATCGTAATATCATGCGTAAGAAGATTATTGCAGGCAACTGGAAAATGAATAAAACACCAAGTGAGGCAGTGGCGCTTGTAGAAACACTGAAACCACTTGTAGCAAATGATGACGTGGATGTTGTTTTCTGCGTACCTGCTATCGATATCATTCCATGTATGGAAGCAGCTAAAGGCAGCAACGTCAATATTGGTGCTGAGAATATGTATTTTGAAGAATCCGGCGCTTATACAGGCGAGATTTCTCCTGCTATGCTGACAGATGCCGGTGTGAAATATGTTGTACTTGGTCATTCTGAGAGAAGAGAATACTTCGCTGAAACAGATGAAACTGTCAATCGTAAAGTTCTCAAGGCTTTTGAACACGGTATTACACCGATCGTCTGCTGCGGCGAGTCTCTGACACAGCGCAAACAGGGTATTTACATCGAATGGATCCGTATGCAGATCAAGATCGCATTTCAGAATGTAACAGCAGATCAGGCAAAGACAGCAGTTATTGCTTATGAGCCAATCTGGGCAATCGGAACCGGTGAAACTGCAACAGCAGATCAGGCTGAGGAAGTTTGCGGTGCAATTCGTCAGTGCATCCGTGAAATCTATGATGAAGCAACAGCAGAAGCTATCCGTATCCAGTACGGCGGTTCTGTGAATGCGGGCAATGCAACTGAACTTTTCGCAAAACCGGATATTGACGGCGGCCTTGTAGGCGGTGCATCTCTGAAACCGGACTTCGGCAAGATTGTTAACTACAACAAATAATTTTTATCAATAACAATATCAATTGGGGCGCGTCTTGAATAATTCGGCGCCCTTTTTTGAAGAAAGTGAGAGAAAATGAGTAAAAAACCTACAGTTTTAATGATTCTTGATGGTTTTGGTTTAAATGACAAAAAAGATGCCAATGCTGTTTATGAAGCAAAGACACCTGTCATTGATGATTTAATGGCAACCTATCCATTTGTCAAGGGCAATGCCAGCGGATTGTCCGTTGGCCTTCCGGAAGGTCAGATGGGCAACTCTGAGGTCGGACATATGAACATGGGCGCCGGACGTATTGTTTATCAGGATCTTACAAGAATTACCAAAGAGATCCAGGATGGTACATTCTTTGAAAATCCGGCTTTATTAAAGGCCATTGAGAATGTTAAAGCCAACAATTCTGCACTGCACTTATATGGTCTGTTGTCCGACGGTGGTGTCCACAGCCATAATACACATCTGTATGGGTTGCTGGAGCTGGCAAAACGTCATGGACTTGAGCAGGTCTATGTTCACTGCTTCCTGGATGGCCGTGATACACCGCCGGCATCAGGTGCAGATTATATCAAAGAATTATACGAGAAGATGCAGGAACTGGGTGTTGGACAGATTGCTTCTGTTATGGGCCGTTACTATGCCATGGACCGTGACAACAGATGGGACCGTGTAGAAAAAGCTTATCGTGCCATCGCTTTTGGTGAAGGCATACAGGCAGAATGCCCATATGATGCGGTTAAGGCATCCTATGAGCAGGAAGTTTATGATGAATTTGTTGTACCGACTGTCATTATGAGAGACGGCAAGCCAACGGCTACAGTCAATGACGGTGATTCCATTATCTTCTTCAATTTCAGACCGGATCGTGCCCGTGAGATCACAAGAGCTTTCTGCGCAGATGAATTTGATGGTTTTGACAGAGGCGAACGTAAAAAAGTAACCTATATCTGTTTTACAGAATATGATGTAACAATCCCGAATAAAGAAGTGGCATTCAACAAAGTAGAAATCAAAAATACATTTGGTGAATTCCTGGCTTCTAAAGGACTGAAGCAGGCAAGAATTGCTGAGACAGAGAAATATGCACATGTGACATTCTTCTTTAACGGCGGTGTCGAAGCACCAAATCCGGGAGAGGACAGAATCCTTGTGAATTCTCCAAAGGTAGCGACTTATGATCTGAAGCCTGAGATGAGCGCTTACGAAGTGTGCGATAAACTCGTAGAAGCCATCAAATCAGATAAATACGACGTGATCATTATCAATTTCGCTAATCCGGATATGGTGGGTCATACCGGTGTTGAATCTGCAGCGATTAAGGCAGTTGAAGCAGTGGATACATGTGTCGGCCGTGCTGTTGAGGCATTGAAAGAAGTGAATGGCCAGATGATTCTTTGTGCAGACCATGGCAACTGTGAACAGCTGGTTGATTATACAACAGGGGTGCCTTTCACAGCCCATACAACCAATCCGGTGCCGTTTATCCTGATTAATTATGATCCGGCTTACACATTGAAAGAGGGCGGATGTTTGGCAGATCTGGCACCGACACTCATCGATATGATGGGATTAGAGAAACCTGCAGAAATGACCGGCCATTCTTTACTTGTCAAACGATAAAATGCTTTACATGCTGTAGGAACCTGTGCTATAATGATTTAGATTGAATGCAGGAGGTGTACGCATGAGCGGTATCAGAATTGCAGCCACAGTGGTCTATATCATTGTATGTTTAGTACTTGTATTTTTAGTATTTAAAGGAAAAGGTCAGGGTGCGGATCTGTCTGGCGGTATTACAGGCAGAAGCAACGACACATATTTCACGACCCATGGTAAGAAGCACACAGAAGATGCTTTACTTGAGAGATCAACAGCTATTTTGGCAGCGATCTTTATTGTATTATCTCTTGTGATGAACATGAGCTGGGGATACTAGGAATGGTAGACTGCCGAAGGCAGTTTTCTCAATCTGAAGAGGACTTTAGATTGAGCATGTACAACAGGATGAATGAAAACACTCCTTCGGGAGTGTTTTTGTTCTTTATAGAAGGAATGAAGCAGAAGTCATGTAAGTATATAGAAAGCTTCGTGAAGTGGCTTTAAGGATGGCTTCGATGCAGACAATAGAGAAAGATAGAATAGAAACAGGAGGTGACAAGAATGGATAAGGTTATTTTTGATGTAAGAAGAAAAATGGTACTGGATTTTGTTGAAGAGAAGAACTATCGGCCAATGAAGTTCAAAGAGTTTTGTATGGTATTCTCAGTGCCGAAACGTGAAAAAGAAGAATTCAAGGAATTTCTTGATCAGTTGATCGCCAGTGGTGAACTGATGCTGACAGAGAATGGTCGATACAAGAAGGCTGAGCCGGATACGTTGACGGGAAAATTCTGCGGCAGTACGAGAGGTTTTGGATTTGTGACTGTTGAAGGGATGGAGCAGGATGTTTTTATTCCGGCAGATGAGACGAAGGGTGCCTTTCATGGGGATACAGTTCTGATCCAGCTGGTGGCACCGGCTGTCCCGGCGAATGGTACAAGAGCGGCCAAGAGGGCTGAAGGGAAGGTGCTTCAGATCATTGAGCGTGGTTTCACGGAGGTAACCGGTATTTTCCAGAAGAACAAAAATTATGGCTTTGTAATCCCTGATAATCAGAAGCTTGGCAATGATATTTTTATTCCATGCGGGAAGACCATGCGGGCGGTCAACGGTCACAGGGTTGTAGCTAAGATTACAGATTACGGCAATGATCATAAGAATCCGGAAGGTATTGTGACAGAGATTATCGGTCATGCGGATGATCCGAAGACAGATATTCTGGCGGTTGTGAAAGCCTTTGATCTGCCGACGGAATTCCCGGAGGATGTGAAGGAACAGCTTTTATCTATTCCTGAATCTGTCAGTCAGGAGGAGACCGAAGAGCGCAGGGATCTGAGAGATCGGATGACAGTGACAATTGATGGTGAAGATGCCAAGGACCTGGATGATGCTATTACCCTTGAGGTAAAGAATGGTCATTATTTCCTGGGTGTACACATTGCGGATGTGACACATTATGTCAAAGAAGGTTCGTCTCTTGACAAGGAAGCACTGAAGAGAGGCACCAGCGTCTATCTGGTCAATAAAGTCATTCCGATGCTGCCTCATGTCCTTTCTAATGGAATCTGTTCGCTTAATGAAGGTGTGGACAGGCTGGCACTCAGCTGTCTGATGGAGTTAGATGAGAATGGTGGTATTATCGGCCATGAGATCACGGAGAGTGTGATCAGAGTGAATCATCGTATGTCTTATAACCAGGTCAGTCGTATACTGGATGGTGACAAAGAATTAGCAGCCGTCTATGCAGATGCTGTAGAAATGTTTAAGGAGATGAAAGTATTGTCGGATCTTCTTCGTAAAAAGCGTAAGGAGAGGGGCGGCATTGATTTTGATTTTCCTGAATCCAAGATTGAACTGGATGATAGGGATTTTCCTGTGGATATTCATCCTTATGACAGAAATCCGGCAACAAAGATCATCGAGGATTTCATGCTGATGGCCAATGAGACTATTGCGGAGGATTTCTTTTGGCAGGAAGTGCCATTCCTTTATAGGAGCCATGAATCTCCGGATGCGGATCGGATTAAGCGTTTGATGATTCTGATTAAGAATTATGGTTATTATATGAATATCCGACAGGACAGCATTCATCCGATGGAATTCCAGAAACTTCTTGGCAAGATTGAAGGAACCCCGGAAGAGACGATGATTTCAAGACTGGTGCTTCGCTCTATGAAGCAGGCCCGTTATACAACAGAGAATTTCGGCCATTTTGGCCTTGCGGTTTCCTATTACTGCCATTTTACGTCACCGATCCGAAGATATCCGGATCTTCTGATCCATCGGATCATCAAGGAGAATCTTCATGGTCAGTTGGATGACAGGCGCCAGGCTCATTATCATCATATCCTGCCGGATGTGGCTGTTCAGACAAGTAGTACAGAGCGCAGGGCGGATGAAGCTGAACGCGAAGTTGAGAAAATGAAGAAGGCTGAATATATGTCAAAGCGTATTGGACAGCGATATGAGGGAGTTGTCTCGGGTATCACCAATTGGGGCATGTATGTGGAACTGCCAAATACCTGTGAAGGCCTGGTTAGACTTCAGGATATGGATGATGATTATTATATTTTTGATGAGAATACTTACACATTGACAGGAGAAGATACCGGACGCAGCTTCAAACTGGGAGAGCATGTCAGTATTATCGTCAAAGATGTAGATTTTCTGGCAAAAGCTGTGAATTTTATGCTGGATGATAATATTTTTGCAGAGGGGGCAATGTAATGGCTGGAAAAGGTACAAAACTGATTGCCAACAATAAAAAGGCGTATCATGATTATTTTATTGAAGATAAATATGAAGCGGGCATTGTTTTGCATGGCACAGAAGTGAAATCCCTGCGTATGGGGAAATGCAGTATTAAGGAATCTTTTATCCATGCAGATCATGGTGAGATTTATATTGAACATATGCATATTGCGCCATATGAGAAGGGCAATATTTTCAATAAAGATCCGCTGCGTACAAGAAAGCTGCTGCTGCACAAGCGCGAGATTACGAAGCTTCTTGGGCAGGTTTCGCAGAAGGGTTACACCATTATGCCATTACAGGTGTATTTTAAGGATAGTCTGGTGAAAGTCCAGATTGGTCTGGCGCGAGGCAAAAAGCTTTATGACAAGCGTGAAGATATTGCAAAGAAGGATCAAAGAAGAGAAGCCGAGCGTGAAATGAAGATTCGTTTGCGCTGATAGATAGAGATCCGGGATAGGCTTTAAAAGAAAGTTTATAAAACTTTTAGAGTTTAGTCAAAGTTTTGATGCACGGCTTTTGTTATAATAGAGAATATAAAGGGGCTGTGATAGATGCGAAAAAGAAGAACACGTTATTCCGAGAGAAATACAAAATTTTATAATAAAGGAAGCCATACAGTTGGGCAGGTGGTTTTGTCGGTAGCGGCTTTGTTTCTGGTTGTGATTTTTCTGGTCGTACTTTGTACAGATCCACTGGGCAATAATGGCTGCGGGCCTTCGGAGAGTATGATGACTTCCGGTGACGCACCGGAGACTGCTGACAGTGATGTTTCACAAAGCAATGACGCATCGTCAGACACGGCAGCTGATACCTCCGATCAGACTTCGGGCAGTACAGCCGACAACACGACGACAAGCTCGGATTGGCGTTTGCTTCTGGTGAACAGTACGCACCCGCTTGCTGATGACTATAGTGTTGATCTGACAGAATTGCGAAATGGTCAGTCGGTTGATACACGTATCCTCTCAGATCTGCAGGAAATGTTTGATGCAGCCAGATCAGAGGATATTTATCCGATTGTCAGCGATGCATACAGAACGAGGGAAGATCAGCAGACATTGATGGATGATGTGATCCAGAATTATGAAGACGAGGGCTATTCATCAGAAGAAGCTTCAAGTAAGGCAGAGCAGGTGATTGCAAAGCCTGGGACGAGTGAACATGAAACCGGTCTGGCGATTGATATTGCCGGCGATGATGATTATGATCAGGATACGGACAGCGTGTTGGAATGGATGAATAGCAATGCTTACAAGTATGGGTTTATCCTGCGTTACCCATCCGGCAAGGAATCTGTAACGGGCGCTGAAGCTGAGAATGATCATTATCGTTATGTGGGCAAAGAGGCAGCAAAGGTGATACATGATCAGGGCATTTGTCTGGAGGAATATCTGAGTCAGAACAATTGATAAAGGCTGTAGAGATATTAGATGAAATATCAAGGGATATCAGATGAATAATTCAACATAAGTGTGAATCAATTCAGCTGATATCCCTTTTAAAATTTAAGGGTACAGATTATTTAGTTAATATAGGAATACGTGAAGGTATGTATGGACAGCAGGTTATTAGCCACATCATAATACATGGCGTATATATCATATTCACCGGTTTTATCCGGTATTTGATTGTACTCATTTGTCGTCTTGTTATAGACGGAATAGTAAATCTGATTGCCGGCGTGGAATTGTGACGGTAGTAATATTTTCAGTTCAGATTTGATCTGAGTGCTTAAAATCCAGTTTTTACTGGTTTCAATGCTGTCCACAAGGGTGTCAACATCTTCCCCGTCATAATAGGCATTCGCGATAACGTAGTCGGTTTTGTCATCATCAAAAAATGTCCCCCAGTCCTGGATATCCAATTCTCCATTTTCAGGAAGATCGGCATCGATGTATGGTTCATAGGCATAAATTTGCCTGTAATCCTCAGAAAAGGTTGGAAATAAACAAAATGAGCCATAAACTGCTAATAAAATTCCAATTATAAATCCGGCTACGATGTTTTTTGTGCATTTAAAACCGGCATGGTTATATTTAAAGCCGAGAACAATTGACAAAATTGGAATTGGCAGCCAGCACCAGAAAACCCAGGTATTTTTGACGGCGTTCAATCCATGCTGAGGATGAATTGTATCTACTAAAGTCACTGACCATGAAGCAGCAAACAAGCTGAAAAGGGTTAAGATAAACAATAGGATCATGCCTGCTTTAATAAAATAAGTATGACGGTATTGTTTCATATCCATGCTGTCTGGATTAGCATTCATGTATTTTCCTGAGTTTGAAAACTTCTTTCGTATAAAATCAATCAGACTTGCATCACATACAGCTTTAGGAATAAGGATAACATTTCTCTGACCGAATTTTATGTAAAAATGAGTGTCAGTTTCTATACAGGTTTCAATAATGCTGTAATAGACTTCTTTTGTCTGATGAGTGCTTCGCCTGATTAAATAATTATCATAAAAGTATATATGAAATTCCGTGTCTGAGACTTCCCTTTTTTGCAAAGAATTATATGCCTTTTCGGCATAATGTTCTAATCTTTTTTTATATAATATCATGATAAATATCTGGCATATAACAAAAAAGATGAGTGCGATATAAGGAAGGGTGGATATATTGGCAATAATTAAGGTAAATATTATATTTAATATGGTTCCCCTCATGACAAATGCCCAATATGTCTGCGGAAAATAATGAACCATTTTCTTGTATTCATCGACATTCATGACAGTTTCGCATGTGTATAAACATTTATCATTAGCACTCCTTTCTATATTCGTCTGGGCGGTTGGCATAGGCGTGTCTGGAACCGGCTTTCTGATTTTATTGACGATAAAGGCAATCATAAAAGAAATGATAAACCATATAACCGTAAAAAACAGAGTTGCTTCAAAAAAGTCAAGCCAGGTGAGAGGTTCTTCGCCGGGGTCATCAGGAATCAGCATTACAACTAAAAAGAATATAGTCCAGCAGATTAAAGGAATACTAAAAAGTTTGGGGAAAAAACGGCTTTTTAAAGTACTTTTACTCGTATGCATTATAAAATGTCTCCCTTAAGTATGAATTATTAATAATTCTATCATAGTTAGCGAAAAAAAGCATTCTAATTAAATGTGATTAACCCATTGACTTTAAAATGAAATCTGATATAATAAAATATGCTTTATCAATTCGTTTGCATACCGCACATGTTCTGGTGAGTGATTATTATAAATCAATCATCATAAGGGCTTGTACTGGTTTCGACGGGGATGTTAAAGTTTGAGAAGCCATCCGCAGACTCCGGAACTGCGTTAAAAGCTGGAACCTAAATATAAAAGCAGACGATAAGTTAGCTTTAGCTGCCTAATTAGGCGCTTGTCGGCCCGGGACTGCTCACCATTCCGGTCACCGGCATCGAATAAGGTGAGGACCTCCAGAGCCTAAGCTTTGCGGCTTTGGAAAATTTATGAAGCTACTGATGCTGTAGGCCTGTCATTAGGCATATGGCAGAGGGAATGAATGTATAATGACTGTGATGGGAGATGCTTGGATGGAGATGTCTTCGGACCGGGGTTCGACTCCCCGCAGGTCCATCGACCTAAACCTCTGTAAATCGCGTATTTACACAATGTCATTAACTTAAAGCAGAAGATATTTATTCTAAAAGGATTAGATATCTTCTGCTTTTTTTGATATGCTTACA
>NZ_JAAXCM010000050.1 GCF_019734885.1 Pseudocoprococcus catus
TGCTTCTTTTCGATACGCCAGTGTCCGATTATACACAAAACGGCAGCAGCCAAATGTCTTTGCTATCTGTTCTTTCTTCTCATTAGTGGGATATATTCTGTATTTATATGCTTTTAACATCTGCTGCCACCGCCTTAACCTTGGTTTTCTATATATCTTTTAAGCATTTTTTCTGATACATTTCCTACACTACAGACAAAATATCCATCTGTCCAAAAGGTATGTTCTTTCCAAAAATGTTTCCGCAAATAATTCGGATATCTTTCCTATATATGATGTGTCGTATAACTTTTCATCAGGTTTACAATCCTGCTGACAGACATTGTCGGTTCTGTTTCTATCATATAATGAATATGGTCTTTGTCAGTTTCCATATATTTGATGATCACTTTGTGCCTTTGACATATCTCATATGAAAACTGCTTTATATCATCTGATATTTGTTGTGAAACCAGCAATTTCTTCCTATATTTGCAGACGAAAATAATGTGATACTGTAATAAGTATTTGTGCCTGTTTTTAGATTTCCATGTCCCCATGCCATAAGTATACAATAATATCTAACTTTTAGCTACCTTAACCCACCGTCTAAAGCCAGTGGGATTGCGGTAGCCTCATTTCAAGCTTTGTACCGCACTCCATACAATAATTCATCATTGGTTTATCCTCCAAAAAATTTAAAAATTCTATCCGAATTTCTGCACATTTATTATACAAATACTCCGGCAGAAACACAAGAAAAATCTATTCTGATACCCTGCCTGTGCATATAAAATCATATAAATCCTTGACATTTCTAATGCCAATAACCCGAATACCGGCCTTGCTCCTGATGTACTTCATATTACTCTGAGGAATGCAGCATACTTTAAATCCCAGTTTCTCTGCTTCCCGTACTCTTTGTTCTGCCTGACTAACAGCTCTTACTTCTCCTGTCAATCCCACTTCACCAAAAATCATCGTATCCGATTCAACGGCTGCATTGCGATAACTGGAGATAACAGCTGCTACAATCGCCAGATCAATGGCCGGTTCATTCAGACGC
The DNA here is from genome assembly GCF_019734885.1 of Pseudocoprococcus catus. GTDB lineage: Bacteria > Bacillota > Clostridia > Lachnospirales > Lachnospiraceae > Coprococcus_A > Coprococcus_A catus. Next base: position 1,046 of record NZ_JAAXCM010000050.1, read on the forward strand.
ATGCCGCCGGCCAGATTGATATAGGCATCACAGCCAGCCAGTTTCAGTCCCAAACGTTTCTCCAGCACTGCCAGCAAAAGATTCACTCTGTTATAGTCCGTACCAGCAGCTGTACGCCTCGGGATCTGAAAATTCGTCTGACAGACAAGAGCCTGCACCTCCAGCATCAGCGGTCTTGTACCTTCCATGGCACACGCCACAACAGACCCTGCTGTACCTTCCGGCCGGCCGCTGAGCATAAATTCCGACGGATTCTTCACTTCTGTCAATCCCTCACTGCACATCTCAAACACACCGATCTCATTGGTAGAACCAAATCGATTCTTCACAGCCCGAAGCAGTCGATATGAAGCATGTCTGTCACCTTCAAAATACAGAACCGTATCCACCATATGTTCAAGCACACGCGGTCCGGCAACTACCCCCTCCTTTGTCACATGTCCGACTATAAAAATCGCAATATTCTCCCGCTTAGCCAGCTGCATCAGTACACTGGTAGCTTCTCTGACCTGGCTGACACTTCCGGCTCCGGAACTGATATCTTCACGATACATTGTCTGAATGGAGTCGATGATCACCACTTCCGGTTTATACTTCAGAATCGTCTCCTGTATCACATCCAGATTCGTCTCACACAGCATCGCCAGATCATTCTTAAACACCCCGAGACGATCTGCACGCAGTCTGATCTGCTGCAGCGATTCCTCTCCCGACACATAAACTGTCCTACAGCTCTGTTCTGACAAACACCGGCTCATCTGAAGCAATAATGTGGATTTGCCAATACCCGGATCACCGCCGACTAACACAAGGGATCCCGGCACAATACCGCCACCAAGGACTCTGTCAAATTCCGAAATTCCCGTTGGTCTGCGCTTCTCATCACTTGAATGAACCGATGACAGCAACACCGGTTCGGAAGCTTTTGCCTGATGTCTAATACCGCCGGAAGCCGTACTCCCCTTTCCAATCGTTGGTTCCTCTACAAAGGCATTCCATGCTTTACAGGCGGGACACTGTCCAAGCCACTTAGCTGATTCGTATCCACATTCCTGACAAAAAAATATATTCTTACTTTTAGCCATTTAACTACTCCCGCTTTTATCATACTTTATTCCGGACCGCTCTGCATTCACATCCCATTTTGATACTTCATCTCATCAAAATAAACGAAAAGATACTACAAATTCACATATTGTGTCATCTGCAGTATCCTTTGTTCATTTCATAAATGCTATCGCTGTATAATGAATGAAGTTAAATATGATCTTAATTTACATTTTGACAATCTTTACATGCTTCTGTGTGCTTCCTAATTCAACGCTCAATACAAGCTTGCCACCAAGATTTGTTGTCATTCGTCCGATATTCACATCATCCACAAAAACTTCATATTCCTGTTCAGCTTCCAGTTCCAGTGTAATCTGTGTATCTTCAAATCCTTCAACTTCAAACTCTGTTCTGGCATCTGTCTCTTCGAAATCGAATACAGATGTTCCAGGTACAGATTCATATACAAATAATTCGTTCTTCTCAAGCTTCGTAATGTCACGGTATGTCTTCACCTTGTACATGTCACCATGAAACTCGAAATCAGAGACCTTCTTCTTGGCATTCAGTGTATAATCACCAAAGCTTAAGCCATTTTCGTTCTCAACACGAATTAATTCTTCAACAACTGCCATGTCCTTATCCTCCAGTCACATACATCTCTGTGTATGTTTATCACTTGTTCATAATTCAGGTAAAATTGCCTGCCACCCTATTATACATGAAAATAGGCCGCATGACCAGAGTCTTTATTATTTTCTAACAAATTTAATATGATTTTCATTCATTTCAAGTACAACGGTATCTCCCTGAACAAACTTGCCATCCAGATATTCTTCTGCCATGGCATCTTCAATCTCATTCTGGATCACCCTTCTGAGCGGACGTGCACCATAATTCTCATCAAACCCTTTTTCTGCCAGATGATCGCGGACAGCTTCGGAAATCACCGTTTCAACCCCCAGCTGCTCCTTGATTCTTCCGCAGATTGTCCTCAGCATAATATCCGCTATATCCCTGACATTCTCCTTCGTCAGCGGATGGAAAACAATCGTTTCATCGATACGATTTAAAAATTCCGGTTTAAAAAGGTGTTTCACTTCATCCATGACGCTGGCTTTCATCTTCTGATAATCTGCTTCATGTGTATCCCCCACTGAAAATCCCAGTTTCTTCGGTGTGACAATATTGGCTGCCCCAGCATTTGAAGTCATGATGATCACTGTGTTCTTGAAATCAATTTTCCTTCCCTGGGAATCTGTAACATGACCATCATCGAGAACTTGCAGAAGAATATTGAAAATATCCGGGTGTGCCTTCTCAATCTCATCAAACAGTAAAACCGAGTAAGGATTCCGTCTGATCTTCTCACTGAGCTGTCCTCCCTCATCATAGCCGACGTATCCCGGAGGTGATCCGATAAGTTTAGACACACTGTGTTTCTCCATGTATTCTGACATATCAACCCGGATCATGGCATCCTCTTTGCCGAACATTGCCTCTGCCAGCGCCTTGGACAATTCCGTTTTGCCGACACCTGTAGGTCCCAGGAACAGGAAGGAACCAATCGGGCGCTTCGGATCTTTCAGACCGACTCTGCCACGTCGGATGGCTTTGGCCACTGCACTTACGGCTTCCTCCTGACCGATCACACGTTCATGCAGAATCGATTCAAGCTTTCTCAGGCGTTCTGACTCTTCTTCTTCAAGCTTTCTGACTGGAATTTTGGTCCAACTGGCCACAATGTCTGCTACTTCGTTCTCTCCAACGATCAACTGTTCGCTGCTGCGAACCTTTTCCCACTCGCTGTTAAGACGGATCATCTCATCATTTAATTCCTTCTGCCTCTTCTTGATCTCACTGGCCCGTTCATAGGCTTCATCCTTAATAGCCTGCTCTTTCTCTTCCTCAAGTTCCGCTACCTTTTTCTCTAATTCTTTTACTTTTGGGGATGATGTGTAAGAGCTCAGCCTTACCTTGGAGCACGCTTCATCGATCAGATCAATGGCCTTATCCGGAAGAAAACGATCATTGATATACCTTGCAGACAAATGAACAGCTGCTTCCAGAGCCTCATCTGTAATGGTCACATGATGATGATTCTCATAGGCCCCCTTCAGACCGATCAGGATCTCAACAGCTTCCTCCTCAGATGGTTCCTCCACCATTACCGGCTGAAAACGACGTTCAAGGGCCGCATCCTTCTCAATATGCTTCCTATATTCTTCAATGGTCGTGGCACCGATAATCTGCAGTTCACCTCTGGCCAGTGACGGTTTCAGGATATTGGCCGCATCAATAGCACCTTCCGCACCGCCGGCACCGATAATCGTGTGAATTTCGTCGATAAAAAGCAAAATATTGCCGTCTTCTTTGACTTCACTGATCACGCGTTTAATACGCTCTTCAAATTCACCCCGGTACTTTGAACCGGCCACCATGCCGGAAATATCCAGTGTCAGAACCCGCTTGTCCTTGATTGTCTCAGGTACATTGCCGCTGATAATCTTCTGTGCCAGTCCTTCCGCAACAGCGGTTTTGCCAACACCAGGCTCACCGATCAGGCAAGGATTGTTCTTCGTTCTTCTGGAAAGTATCTGAATCACCCGCTGAATCTCATCATGACGTCCGATCACCGGATCCAGCTTACCCTCCCTGGCATAGGCCGTCAGATCTCTGCTGTACTGATCAACCATTAAAGGTTCGTTCTTCCTCCGCGACTTGCCCTTGGCCGACGGCATATCTGCCTTCGCTGCCCTGGCATCCATACCGATACCAAGTACAATATCCTGATAAACCTTTTGTGCCTGCACACCAAGGGAATATAACAGCTGTGCCGCAACACAATCTGTTTCTCTTAATATGGCAATCAAAAGATGTTCCGTTCCTATTGCTGAAGCTCTGAACCGCATGGCTTCACGGTTAGCGATCTCCAGAATACGGCGGCTTCGCGGTGTGTATTCCTCCGGCTCTGCCACTATTGTCTGACTGCCCTGAATCAGCTGACTGACCATGTGCAGTACCTTCTCCTCTGTCACATCATGATCTTCCAGCACCTGGCATGCCAGTCCTTCTTTCTCCCGCAGCAATCCGATCAGAATATGTTCTGTTCCGATATAACTGTGGTTCAGTTCTGCTGCAGCCTCCTTGGAATAATGCATCACATTGGCTGCCATCTGTGTAAATCTATATTGCATAAAAATAAAAGCCTCCTGTTGTACATTTTATTTCTCACTAAGAAGAAACTGCTTCTGATGCATCAAGCACCGGCAAATTCCTCCGAATATAATCTGCCCGGGCTCTCCCGCGCTCACTGCTGCTGATATTCTTCTCAGCACTTGCTGACAAAACAGCATCCGCCGTATTCAACATAACAGCAAATGGGCATATCTCTGCCTGTTCCGGCCAAATTTGATACAGATCTCCGGCATGGAGCAGAGACAGACAGGCCATGGTCTCATCATATCCAAGCTTTCTGGCATACTTAATCAAACCATAGGCACGATACATAGGATCCACCTGACTCAGACGATCCTCATTGAAACACTGTCTGGCAAGCGCTTCCTCCTGCTCCGCCAACTGTCCCGCCAGATGTTCCAATGCAGAAGTAATCTCGCTTTCAGAAAGGCCCAATGTCTTTCTGTTGCGCATCCTGTAAACACTGCCCAGTGCCTCTGTCTGCCCGTCAAAATGCGGTCTCAGTGTAAATCCATACTGACTGATCTGTTTCTCTATCTGATGCATCACAGATTTCTTCTCCAGATACGGCAGATGCAGCAGATAAGATGCTGACATTCCTGTCCCCATATAAAGCGGACTGGAAGTCAGATAGCCATACTTCTTACTAAAAGCATATTTCAAATACTGATTCAGACAATCATCCACCTGACCCGCCAATGCCATGGCTTCCTGTATATGATTGCCCGGACAGGATACCTGTATACAAAGATGTTCCTTGCCGTTAACAAGTACTGAAATGGATTCATCCTCTGATATAAGGATTCCCGCTTCATGGCCCTTTTCAAACATCTGCGGCGGAATAGCTAATTTTCCGATCAATGCCTGCTGCTCATAATCTCTGACCTCAGAAAAGTTAATAAACACAAACTTCTTCTGGAGAACCTCTTCTGATTCACGTACCGCATAGCACACGGCTGCCATCAGGGCTTTCTGTTCTTCCTCCTTCATCTTCGCTTCAAAAGGATATCCCATAATATTGCGGACCAGATATACCTGACCGCCTATGATCGGTCCCTGATTGCACGCTTCCATTTCATACCATTTACGCATGTTCATCCGCCTCTTTTCTGCCGGCTCTGATTATATCACGGATTCTGGCCGCCTCTTCATATTCTTCCTTCGCCACAGCCCGCTTCAATGCCGCCCGGAGTTCTTCCTCTGTTGAGCCGGCATCCACTGTAAATGCGATGTCCTGTTCAGCATCCTTCATCTCAGTGCGATCAGTATCTGCTGTGATTGACGGGATATGTACCGTCTCCCCGCCATAAAGCGGTTCCTTACCTGTATGTTCACAATTGCCCTGTATCTTCTTCAGATAACCATCCAATACAAAGTTGAATGTCTTATAACAATCCGGGCACCCAAAGGTACCATATTTCAAAAATTCATTATATGTCATATGACAGGACGGACAAACAAGATTCGTCTTCTTCAGATTCTCTTCATCATCTGTCTCCTGGTGCTTACCAAGGACACTTGCCAGTAAATTCGCCAAAAATGATGTATCCGTCAATGAAACAAATGACTGATCCATGCCGGTCTCCTTGGCCGCACAGGCCTCACACAAATGGAGTTCCTTCTTCTCGCCATTAATAATCTCTGTATAAAAAACGACCGCCTCGTTCTCATGACATCCATCACAAAGCATACGCTATCCCTCCTCCGGATAATTCGCCGGCTGTTCATAATAATCATAGATCATATCGATCATCTCATGCACTTCATCTCTTGTAATTCCCTTGCACATGGCACCTGCCAGCATCACCTGCAGATCTCTGAGCAATTTATTGCGCGCCGATGCCTTATTGCAGTCTATGGCTATAACAGCACCTTTCCTTCGGTCCAGCTTCACATAGCCTTCCTGTCTCAATACCGTATATGCCTTATTCACTGTATGCATGTTGATACCCACACGGTCAGCCAGCTGTCTCACCGACGGCAGTGAATCCCCCGCCGAAAGCTGAGACGTGGCGATACCGATGACGATCTGATTACGCAGCTGTATATACAAGGCTTCATCACTGTTAAAATCTATCTCCAGTATCATATGCTCACCTTCTCTTATGATTATATTATATTCTGTTCAGGCCTCATCTGTGAGTCCTGAAGGACGGACAGCATCTCCTGCACCTATTGTCTGGTAACAAACATTGTCCATCTGTTATACATATTGTAACACAGATATCATAAAAATCAATCTCTTTTTGCAGTACTTATTCCTCCCACAATCTGATACAGACGAACCGCAGCGATAACCGTTACTGCTACATTGGCCCAAAATACACCTGCAATATAACCATAAATCCCCATTTTAGGCATTAGGGCAACCACACCGAACAGCCGGATACCCGAAGCAATCACATGATGCAGCAATGTTTCGTTCATTTTTCCAAGCCCGTTTAACGCACCTGCTAACAAAGACTGAATGTACATAAGCGGACAGAGAATCGCAAAAGCCTGTATGTATCCCCCTGCCTCAATATCGTTAAAAAGCAGACTGCCAATCTGATTACCGCAGACCCCAAAAACTAACCCTGAAAAAAGCCCCAGAAGCAGACAATATTCCAGGCTTTTCTTAATTGCTACCGACACTGCCCGGTAATCATGAACTTCCTCTGCCTCCGCTACTGCCGGCAGCAAAAGTGATGCCATTGCATTGGTCACTGTATTTGGAAACAGAATAACCGGCAGCACAATGCCCGTAACAATGCCAAACACAGACAGTGCACTTTCTGTATCTCCATAATATTTTGCCAGCATCACAGGCATCAGAATCATTTCTGTACTTTGCAGTAATGTCACTGATACTCTGTTAGCTGTCAAAAGACCGCCATACTGCCACAATTGTCGGAGGATTTTTCTGATTGATTCCCCGCTCCCTGATCCCCCATTTTGACTTCGAATACTAAATCGATAACAAATCCAAGTTAAAAAGCAGGAAAATATTTCCCCCGCTGCCAATCCCCAGACCGCAACAGAAGCATCAATTTTTCCCTTTTGGTACATCATTGCACCCAGTAGATAAATGGTCACAACTCTGACAACCTGCTCTAAGAGCTGCGTCACCGCCGGAACTGCAGTATGTCTAATACCATAAAAATAACCGCCGACACAAGTATGTACTGCTGCAAAAGGAATGGCAATTGCCATAATCACCAGATATCCCCGACAACTGATATCCTTTAAAATCCACCGACTGATAGGCTCAGAAAAAGCAATAACACAGCCGCTGCTCAGTAATGCTACAATCAGCGACGTAATCCCAGCCGATTTTATTGTCTGTCTGATTGCCTTTTTCTTGCCTGCGCCGTGATAAGCCGCCACCATTTTCGACGCGGCCACCTGTATCCCCGCGCAGCTGACTGCCATACAAAACATAAAAATCGGAAATATCAGCTGATAGCGCCCCAGTTCTGCGTTGGATATCAAATTTGCCAGATAAACCCTGTTAAAAAAGCCAAGTAGCCGGGCTGCAAACCCGGCTGCTGTTAATATCAGAGTTCCTTTAATCAGTTCTCTTTTTACTGACATGACCGGTACCATCCATTTTTTATCTATTCTATGAATGATGGCCTAAATCATGTCTTGTTATTTTACTGTAACTGTTCAGAGCTAACCTCCAAAATGCTACGCATTTCGTCGGTGTGGCGTATCCGCCAAATAATATTTCAAAAACAGCCTTAAAAATGCAAGCATTTTATACCTGCTTTTTGAAATTTTGCTTGGCTCTGAACAGTTACATTTTATTTATGGTAAGGTTCATGATTAATAATTCGATAGCTCCGATAAATCTGCTCCAGCAAAATGACACGCATCAGCTGATGCGGAAATGTCATTGGTGAAAAACTAAGTTTTTCATCGGCACGGTTTAAAACTGCCGGAGCCAAACCAAGAGAACCGCCGATGACAAAAGTCAAATGACTTTCACCGCCGATTCCAAGCTTCTCAATTCTCGCCGCCAGCTCCTCGGAACTGCGCATTTTCCCTTCAATGGCCAGAGCGATCACATAACTATCGTCTTTAATCGACTTTAAGATACGTTCGCCCTCTTTTTCCTTAATCTGCAGTTCCAGGGCTTCACTGGCTTTATCCGGCGTCTTCTCATCAGCCACTTCGATAATTTCTAATTTACAATAACGGCTTAACCGCTTACTATATTCTGCAATGGCCTGTACAAAAAATTTTTCTTTAATTTTACCGACTGTTACTAATGTAATTCTCATGCTTTCTCCGTTCTGTATGTCATCCAGAGTTCTTCCATTTCTTCTCTCGGCAATGTTTTCAAATCTCCCACCAATGAAAGGCTCATCTGACTCAGATCAAAATGTTTCTGAACAAAGGCCCGTACTTCTTCAGCCGTTACCTGCCCTATCTTTTCTGCCGCTTCTTCCACAGTCTCTATCGTTTCCCCATGAATATAGGATTTGCCGTAATTGCTGATTCTATTGTACGTGCTCTCATCCGATATAATCAGGTCTGTTTTCACGGATTCCTTCACAATATACAGCTCCCGATCAGATACCAGCTCTTTTTTCAACTTCTGAATAATATCCACAACCGCTTTCAATACCGGCCTGACCTGATTCGGATGAACCGCCGCATAAATATGAAAAAGTCCGCCTTTTTCATAGGAACCGCCATAAGAATAAATGGCATAGCTTAATCCCATTTCCTCACGGATTGTCTGAAAAAGTCTTGAGTTCACATTACCGCCCAGCAGACTGTTGACAACACTGAGTATGTATCTCTCAGGATCATAGTAATCCAGAGACTCAAAGGCTATAATCATATGAACCTGTTCCACATCCTTATGCTGCATATAAAGGGATGGATAGTATTTTGCCTTTGCAATCTGCGCATTGGCTTCCAAAAGCGAGGCTTTATACCCCGGCGCAATGCCTCCAAAACAATTCTCCAGTGCTTCAAGGACTCTTGCTTCCTCAAAATAGCCGGATATAGCGATTGTCATTCGATCAGCAGTATAATATTGCTTCATAAAATCCAGCACATCCTGTCTCTTAAAGCCAAGTACTGTCTGCTTATCCCCTGAAATCAGATACCCAAGCGAATGTTCTCTCCAGATTACTTCCTGCAGCCGTTCATGGACAATATCTTCCGGGGAATCATCATACATATCGATTTCCTCGGCAATAACCCCCAGTTCTTTTTTCAGATCATTCTCGTCTATTTTGGAATTAGATAACATATCCCCAAGAATATCTATGGCATAAAAAAGATGCTCATACAGCGTCTTCGTGTAAAAGCATGTATATTCTTTCGTCGTATAGGCATCCATATTCCCGCCAATTTCTGTCATGGCATCTGCCAATTCTCTGGCAGTTCGCTTCTCCGTTCCTTTAAACAACATATGTTCAATCACATGTGCCATGCCATTGGTCTGTTTATTCTCATTGACCGAGCCGGCTTTCACCCATACCCCCATAGATACAGAACGATACTGTGGCATATATTCCATTGCAACCTTCAGTCCATTACTTAAATAAAAGGTCTTAACCATTTCTTCACTCTTTCCAGTATAATTTCATTTATTTAATATACCGATTATACTATATCCTGCCTTTGCACGTAAAGAATTTATTTTTCATTTTTTAGCAATAGGAAATTCCGAGGAATTTTCTATTGCATGAAAAAGGCCCCGGTGCCTCAGCACCGGAGCCTGTATATTCATTGACTCTGAAAAATTATCTAACGATGAATTATTCAGCTGCTTTCTTGATGTAGCCAGCAAGTCTGTCTTTAGCATCTGCTTCTGTCTTAGCGTACAGAGCTTCTGCTGTTTCTGGGAAGCCTTTCTTCAGGGATGCATAACGAACTTCGTTCATGATGAATGCTCTGAAGTCGCCCTTAGGTTCTTTAGTAGAATCAAGGATAAATGGATTCTTGCCCTGAGCTTTAAGTTCTGGGTTGAATCTCCAGCATGACCAGTAACCGCACTCTACAGCTTCTTTAATTCTTGTCTGAGCACCCTTCATACCGCCCTTGATACCATGGTTGATACATGGAGCGTAAGCGATGATGAGTGATGGGCCATGATAAGCTTCAGCTTCTTTAAGAGCTTTGATGAACTGGTTCATGTTAGCGCCCATAGCAACCTGTGCTACGTATACATAACCGTAAGAAGCAGCCATCATACCAAGGTCTTTCTTCTTTGTCTTCTTACCTGAAGCAGCGAATTTAGCAACTGCACCTACAGGAGTAGACTTAGAAGCCTGACCACCAGTATTGGAGTAAACTTCTGTATCTACAACGAATACGTTAACGTCTTCGTTGGAAGCAAGTACGTGATCAAGACCGCCGTAACCGATATCGTAAGCCCAGCCGTCACCACCGAAGATCCACTGTGACTTCTTAACTAAGAGGTCATAGCCTTCAACGATAGCATCACAGATTGCTTTAGCTTCTGCATTGTCGCCAGCGTAAGCCTTAGCTGCTGCTAACAGAGCTGCAGATGTAGCCTTAGAAGCTTCGCCTTCTTCCTTAGTATCTAACCAAGCCTGTGCTTCTTCAGCAAGAACACCAAGATCTACAAGACCTTTGATCTTCTTAGCTAATGCTTCTCTACGATGTTTCTGACCCATGAACATACCTAAACCGAATTCAGCATTATCCTCGAACAGTGAGTTACACCATGCAGGACCCTGACCTTTTTCGTTAGTTGTATATGGCATAGATGGAGCAGAACCACCCCAGATAGATGTACAACCTGTTGCATTAGCAACATACATTCTATCACCGAATAACTGAGTTACAAGTTTGATGTAAGGTGTTTCACCACAACCTGCACATGCGCCTGAGAACTCAAGTAATGGTTTTTCAAACTGTGAACCCTTAACTGTGTATTTGTCCATTGGGTTCTCTTTCTGTGGAAGAGCTACTGCATATTCCCAGTTAGGAGCTTCATCGAGCTGTGTTCCAAGTGGAACCATCTCAAGAGCCTTTGTAGGACAGATGTTTACACAGCTACCACAACCCAGACAGTCAAGAGGAGATACCTGCATCTTGAACTGATATTTGCCTGCAAGGTTAGCCTTACCTGGAACAGCACCGAAGTTAGCTGGAGCTGCAGCTGCTTCTTCATCTGTTAACAGAACAGGTCTGATTGTTGCATGAGGGCAAACATATGAACACTGGTTACACTGGATACACTTAGCAGCATCCCATACAGGTACGCTGACAGCAACACCACGTTTTTCGTATGCAGCTGTTCCCAGAGGGAAGTGACCATCTTCTCTGCCGTTGAAAGCAGATACTGGTAAAGCATCGCCGTCGCAAGCGTTCATTGGCATTACAACGTCTCTTACGAAATCTGGAACATCCTTAACAACAGGAGCGTCATCAGGACATGTAGCCCAGCTTTCTGGAACAGGAACTTCTACGATCTTATCAAGACCAGCATCTACAGCTGCGAAGTTCTTGTTAACAACATCTTCACCCTTCTTACCATAGGACTTAACGATCATTTCCTTCATATACTTAACAGCTGTATCGATAGGAATGATGTTAGCCAGTTTGAAGAATGCAGCCTGAAGAACGGCATTTGTCTTACCATTTAACTTAAGTTCTTTATCAACATCTTCTGCGTTGATGATGTAGAACTTAACGTGTTTCTGAGCTAACTGATGTTTAACCTTGGATGGCAGTTTTTCATCCAGTTCTTCTGGAGACCAAACTGTATTGAAGAGGAATGTACCACCTTCTTTAATATCGCCAAGGATATCATACATATGGATATAAGCCTGGTTATGACATGCGATAAAGTCAGCTGTCTTAACAAGGTATGTAGAACGGATAGGTGTCTTACCGAAACGAAGATGTGACTGTGTAACACCACCGGACTTCTTGGAATCATAGTGGAAATATGCCTGAGCATACATATCTGTATGGTCACCGATGATCTTGATAGAGTTCTTGTTAGCACCTACAGTACCATCAGAACCAAGACCCCAGAACTTACAGCTTGTTGTACCAGCTGGAGCAACGTCAACTTCAGGGATGATTGGTAAGGAATGACCTGTAACATCATCAACGATACCGATTGTGAAGTTGTTCTTTGGCTGATCTGCTTTCAGGTTCTCATAGATAGAGATGATGGAACCTGGAGTAACGTCCTTAGAACCAAGGCCGTAACGACCGCCAACGATATCATATGTCTTGCCTTCTTTGAATGCTGCTGCACAGACATCAACATATAATGGTTCGCCGTAACCTGTAACTTCCTTAACTCTATCCATAACAGCAATCTTCTTAACTGTTGCAGGAATAGCTTCGAACAGTTTGTCTGCTCTGAAAGGTCTGTACAGATGTACTTTAACGATACCAACTTTTTCGCCTTTAGCTGTCAGGTAATCGATAACTTCTTCAGCTGCTTCACACATAGAACCCATAGCGATGATAACACGATCAGCATCTGGAGCACCATAGTAGTTGAACAGCTTGTATTCACGACCTGTCATCTCGCTGACTTTAGCCATGTATTCTTCTACGATTTCTGGAAGTGCATCGTAGAACTTGTTGCTTGCTTCACGACCCTGGAAGTAAACATCTGGGTTCTGAGCTGTACCTCTCATAACTGGATGTTCTGGGTTCAGAGCGGATTTTCTGAACTCTGCCAGTGCATCGTAATCTACTAATTTAGCTAATTCATCATAATCTGTACATTCAACTTTCTGAATCTCATGAGATGTTCTGAAGCCATCAAAGAAATGAAGGAATGGAACTCTGCCTTTGATTGTAGAAAGATGAGCAACTGCAGCCAGATCCATAACTTCCTGAACGGAGTTAGAACAGAGCATTGCGAAACCTGTCTGACGACATGCCATAACGTCAGAGTGATCGCCGAAAATGTTTAATGCATGATAAGCTAATGCTCTGGCACTTACATGGAATACACAAGGCAATAATTCACCTGCGATCTTATACATGTTAGGGATCATAAGTAATAAGCCCTGGGAAGCTGTATAAGTAGTTGTTAATGCACCTGAAGAAATAGAACCATGAACTGTACCTGAAGCACCTGCCTCAGATTCCATTTCTACTACATCAACAGTCTGACCGAAGATGTTCTTTCTGCCGTTGGCTGCCCAATCGTCAGTTACTTCTGCCATAGGTGAGGATGGTGTGATCGGGAAGATACCAGCAACTTCTGTGAACGCATAAGAAGTCCAAGCAGCAGCTGTGTTACCATCCATAGTTTTCATAACTTTTGCCATGATATTTTTCTCCTTTCTATATATGACCATATCAATAAACACTTTATTGACAGGTAGTCATTCTTCATACTCTATTTTAATACAAGTTGCATAGTTCGTCAAGATTGTAACAGCTCTTGGTTGTTTATTTTTGCACACAATTATTGATAATCCATTGCTTCTAGGGTGATGCAAATCTCACCCGTAGTGAATTTTGTAGCAACAACTACCATATCATCAAACTCTCTGCTGACATATCCATACTCTGATTGTCCGACATTTTCTTCCTTAACTTGATCAATTAATTCATTCAGTTCTGTCTCCCAGTCTGAAGGATCATATCCGCTCTCCGGATCCAATATCAACGCAGCCATCACCCCAAAACTTTTCGCCCTCTCTTCATTTTCAAACATGGCCGTTACTACCTTCACCTGCGACGTGTCATGATCGCTATAAAGTGCCAGATAGTCCTGATTCTCACCCATAGTGTAGTAAGTACCTATCTCAGGTATACTATATTCATTTCCATCCTCATCCACATATGTACCTTCCTGCTCAACATTATCTTCTGTTTTCTGCAAAGCCTGCCCATATTCGTTATTCACCCATGCCGAAAGGACTTCTTCCAACTCATCTTTCGTCATTTCAAAATGACTGTTATCATCAGCGTCTTCTGATTCACTTTCCCAGATTGATATATCATCTTCAATTCCCAATTCATTCAGTACATTTTCAATGTGACAGCGGAATTCATCTCCTGTAAAGAAATTAAAAAGGCTCGATCCCACACTGCCAATCACTGCATTCAAAATAATAACCGCCAATATAATCTTTGCAAGACACCCTCCTGCTTTGCGCTTGTTCTCATCCGGCATTTCTTTGCTTCGATGATGAGCTGTCGTTTTCTGAGTGTTTTGTCCGTATACCTCCTCATGCGACGAAGGTTTTTTAGATGTTTTCCCCGCTTTCTTCAGCACATCCGAAAATCTTCCATTATGTTTCCCATAGTGATCTTTCTTATCATGTTCCGCACCATAAGCACAATCTTCTTCTCCCATTCCTCTCTGCTGTGCATTATAATGAACATCCAGGATCTCAGGACGCCATACAAAAGAATGACACGTATCACAATAGTGGGCTTTTTTCATTTCGCTGTCACACAGCGGACATATCCTTACCTTCATGCTTCATCCTCCATAACATGCCTTTTCCATTACTTATATCTATCTTACCATATACCGCCGCTTGAAAACAACAAAAGGATACCATTCTGTGGATTTTTATCTCCGCAAAATGATATCCTCTATTTATTGATCATTTATGTGCTTTTATAAACATCTGTATCTGCTGATTATTCTGCATCTTTCTTACTGAAGCTGATACGTCCCATCTTGTCTTTACCCATGCATTTAACTTTGATGACATCACCAAGTGTCAGTACATCTTCTACGTGATTTACGCGCTTTTTGTCAAGCTTGGAGATATGAACCATACCCTCTTTGCCAGGTGCAAATTCAAGGAATGCACCGAATTCCTTGATGCTGACAACCTTACCTGTGTAGATACGGCCTTCTTCGAAATCAGATACTATCATTGTGATCATATCGATTGCTTTCTGAATGCCGACTTTGTCTACGCCGCAGATAGATACAGCACCATCATCTGTGATATCGATCTTCACACCTGTTTCGTCGATGATCTGGTTGATGACTTTCCCCTTCTGACCTACAACATCACCAATCTTGGAAGGATCGATCTTGATCTGCTGGATCTTCGGAGCGAATTCGCCGACTTCCTTACGCGGTTCAGAGATGCAAGGTTCGATAATCTCAGTGAGAATGTATTCTCTTGCCTGCTTTGTTCTTCTGATCGCTTCTTCAACAATCGGACGTGTCAGGCCATGAATCTTGATATCCATCTGGATTGCTGTGATGCCATCGTGTGTACCGGCTACCTTGAAGTCCATATCACCGAAGAAATCTTCAAGACCCTGGATATCTGTCAGTACAAGATAATCATCATCTGCATCACCAGTTACAAGACCACAGGAGATACCTGCAACAGGTTTCTTAATCGGAACACCGGCAGCCATCAGAGACATGGTGGATGCACAGATGGAAGCCTGTGATGTAGAACCATTGGACTCAAATGTCTCAGATACCGTACGAATAGCATATGGGAACTCTTCTTCTGAAGGAAGAACAGGCACTAATGCTCTCTCAGCCAATGCACCATGACCGATCTCACGACGGCCCGGACCTCTTGAAGGCTTTGTCTCACCAACTGAGTATGATGGGAAGTTATAATGATGCATATAACGTTTGCTTGTCACAAATTCATTCAGACCGTCTACCTTCTGAGCATCTGATAATGGTGCCAGTGTTGTGATGGTACAAATCTGAGTCTGACCTCTTGTAAACATTGCAGAACCATGTGTTCTTGCAAACAGATCGATTTCTGCTGCCAGTGGACGAATCTGGTCAATGGCACGGCCGTCAGGACGCTTGTGATCCTTGAGAATCATCTTACGTACTGTCTTCTTCTGATACTGATAAACAGCATCGTCAATCAGAGGCAGCCACTCTTCCTTATCTGCAAATGCTTCTGCGAGCTTGTCTTTAATAACACGGATATTGGCATCTCTTGTCTGCTTCTCATCTGCAAATACAGCTTCTTCCATTGCTTCCGGCGGAAAGAGTTCCTTCATAGCTGCATTTAATTCTTCAGGAATAGCATAATGCTCATAATCCTTCTTCTCTTTGCCGCATTCTGCAACAATCTGATCGATGAATTTAATGATCTCCTGGTTAACATCATGAGCTGCATAAATAGCCTCGATCATCTTGTCTTCAGGTACTTCATTGGCACCTGCCTCAATCATAATTACTTTCTCACGAGTAGAAGCGACTGTCAGTGCAAGATCGGATACGGATTTCTGCTCATTGGATGGGTTAATAATAAACTCACCATTGATCATGCCAACCTGTGTCATGGCACACGGGCCATCAAATGGAATATCAGAAATACATGTTGCAATGGCAGAACCAAGCATTGCTGTCAGCTCAGGGCTGCATGTCTGATCTACACACAAAACAAGATTGTTCAGTGTCACATCATTTCTATAATCCTTAGGGAAGAGCGGACGCATCGGTCTGTCGATAACTCTCGCTGTAAGGACCGCATTCTCGCTTGCCTTACCTTCACGCTTGTTGAAACCGCCCGGAATCTTGCCTACCGAGTACATCTTCTCTTCAAATTCAACACTTAACGGGAAGAAATCAATACCATCTCTCGGTTTCTCTGAAGCTGTTGCTGTTGATAACACACATGTGTCACCATAATACATAAGGGCAGCGCCATTTGCCTGAGCAGCAACATGTCCTACTTCTACACGAAGTGTTCTGCCGGCAAGTTCCATGGAAAAACTTTTGTATTCTTTTGCCATTTTCAATCTCCTTTTATAAATTATAAATTTCTCAGGAGCCTTCCGAAACTACTGAATAATCAACCAATGCCTCGCTCTGATTAACTTTTCAGTGGTCTCGGACAGTAACAATTCTGGAATTTCCAGATGCTCCTGATAGTTCGTGCAACGCAAACAGGGCTGCCGCATAATACCTTTACCGACAGCCCCATGATAGATAATAATTATCTTCTTAAACCTAACTTCTCAACGATAGCTCTGTATCTCTCGATATCTGTCTTCTTCAGGTAATCAAGTAAGCCACGTCTCTGACCAACCATCTTAAGCATACCACGTCTTGAATGATGGTCTTTCTTGTGTGTCTTCAGATGCTCTGTAAGGTCAGCGATTCTTGCTGATAAAAGTGCGATCTGAACTTCTGGTGAACCTGTATCTTCAGGTGTCTTACCATATTTAGCTACGATTTCTTTTTTCTGTTCTGCTGTAATCATTAATAAATCCTCCTAAATCTTAATAAATGCCTTATGCCAGGATCCGGTTGGAGATTCCTTGATCTGGGCACAGGTTAAAACTCATACTCAACCATTGTAGCATAGTATTATCAGGTTGTAAACAACTTTTTGTATTGAATTTGTACTGTTTTTCTTGCAATCCCCCTGAAAACACGATAAGATATAAACCAGTGAAAACTTTGTCTGCAAAGCAGACCCGAATGACGCACCGGGACTTGCAATCGAGTCCTGAATAATATAATAAAGGAAAGGATGAATTAACCGATGAAACTCTGGGGCGGACGCTTTACCAAAGAAGAAAACCAGCTTGTACATAACTTTAATGCTTCGATCACTTTCGATCAGAAGTTCTATCATCAGGATATTCAGGGCAGTATCGCCCATGTCACAATGCTTGCCAAACAGGCAATCATCACAGATGCTGAACGTGATACCATCATCTCAGCACTGAAAGAAATCTGCAGCGATATCGAATCCGGCAAATTACAGATTACAGAGGAATATGAAGATATCCACAGCTTCGTGGAATCTGTCCTGATTGAACGCACCGGTGATACCGGCAAGAAGCTCCATACAGGACGCAGCCGTAATGACCAGGTAGCCCTTGATATGAAACTCTACACTCGCGATGAAGTTCTGGCAACAGACGAACTGGTCAAAGAACTGATGACCACACTGCTTGATCTGATGAAAGAACACATCGATACTTATATGCCGGGCTTTACACATCTGCAGAAAGCACAGCCTGTTACATTGGCTCACCACATCGGTGCTTACTTCGAAATGTTCAAGCGTGACCGTTCAAGACTCCATGACATTCATGAGCGTATGAACTACTGCCCATTGGGTGCAGGTGCGTTGGCAGGCACAACTTATCCCCTGGATCGTGAATATACAGCCAGCCTTCTCGGTTTCACAGGCCCAACCCTCAACAGTATGGATTCTGTATCCGACAGAGACTACCTCATCGAATACCTCAGTGCCCTGTCCACGATCATGATGCATCTGAGCCGTTTCTGTGAAGAGATCATCCTCTGGAACAGCAATGAATACCGCTTCATCGAACTGGATGATGCCTATTCTACCGGCAGTTCCATCATGCCTCAGAAGAAGAATCCTGATATTGCCGAACTGATCCGAGGCAAAACAGGCCGTGTCTATGGCGCATTGACATCTCTTCTCACAACCATGAAAGGCCTTCCTCTTGCTTATAACAAAGATATGCAGGAAGACAAAGAACTGACCTTCGATGCTATCGATACAGTCAAAGGCTGCCTGGCTCTGTTCAACGGCATGATCAAAACCATGCATGTCAACAAAGAAACCATGGCTGCCAGCAGCAAAAATGGTTTCACCAACGCTACTGATGCTGCCGATTATCTTGTTAAACACGGCGTACCATTCCGTGATGCCCACGGCATCATCGGACAGCTTGTTCTGATCTGTATCGACAAAGGTATCGCCCTGGATGACCTGCCTCTGGAAGAATACAAGAAAATCAGTCCTGTCTTCGAAGAAGACGTCTATGAAGCCATCAGCATGAAGACCTGTGTCAGCCTGCGTCAGACCATCGGTGCTCCGGGCCATGAAGCCATGCAGAAAGTCATTGATATCAACAGCCGTTATCTAGAAGAAAACTAAATACCAGCCTGTTCAGTATTTGTTGAATCATAACAATCCATTCTTTATAAAATAATCGAAAGCCGGATATCCCCTTTATGTCTATGCATAAATGAATATCCGGCTTTTTATCTTATCTGTGTCTTCTAAAAATATCATTCCCTATCCAATCTGTCTCAGTCCATCTATAAAGAGTTCCACTGCTCTCTTCTGTCTCTCTGTCAGTAAATTCCAGCGATCCAAATGCCGCTTCTGTGCTTCATTCAGATGAATCAGATCTTCCTGATCATAAAGGAACTCCGCCAATGTAATTCCATACGCTTCACACAAACGTTCCAGTGTGGTCAACGAGGGGCAGGTTCCCCGCCGCATCATATTCGTCAAAGTTGACGATGAAATCTTCGCTTCCTTGGCCAGCCGATAAACAGACCATCCCCTCTTCTCATTCAGTTTAATGATACGCTCTGCAATATCCACCCAGACAAACCTCCTTCCACCATCTATTGTTTCCACATCATACCACAAATTTTGACAAATGGGCGATTTTTCGACAAACAACTTTTAATTTCTTTTTTCTTTTAATATGCTATAATAGATTCAAATCAGGAGACACTTTCCAGAAGATGCGAAATCTCTCCATCTATTATCATCTTTTGTAAAAAGGAGGTTCCTTATGCACATTTTAGTCTCAGCTGCCACAGCCAGTGATCTGGCCGAAACGGCTGAACAATCCATTGATTATCTTCAGAAAGTAATCGATTATGTTATCAGCAAAGCACACATTTTTGTCAGTGCGATGATCATTCTTATCATTGGATGGTATTTGACCAGGTTTGCCTGTAAAATTGTTCGCCATTCCCTTGATAAAACAAGACTTGATGCCAGCGTAACAAGTTTCATCAATTCACTGACCAAATTCGGATTAAGAACACTGCTAGCCATTATTGTCATCAACAAGTTAGGGGTGGATACCACTTCTCTCATCGCTTTGCTGACTTCCGCCAGTTTAGCCATCGGTCTCGCCGTTCAGGGCAGCCTTGCCAATTTTGCAGGCGGCGTTCTTCTGCTGATCATGAAACCTTTTGTTGTTGGCGACTACATCAATGACGGAAACGGTCATGAGGGAACGGTCATATCTATTGAGATTATTTATACCCGGCTTCTGACTGCCAATAATGAAATGGTCTGTATTCCCAACGGCAAACTGGCAGATTCGCCGGTAACCAATCTGACGAATCAAGAAAGCCGACGTATAGATTTTCCTGTCAGCATCAGCTACGATGAGAATATAGACCGGGTCAGGACAGTGTTATTGAATGTCGCTTCCGAATGTCAAACCCTCTCTAAAACACACGAATCTCTTGTCTTTGTTCAGGATTTTGACAGCAGCTCTGTTCGAGTGGTTTTGAGAGTCTGGGCAATCACCGACAAATACTGGGAGACACGTTTTGAAATCCGTGAAGCCATCAAAAAAGCCTTCGACGCAGAAGGCATTGAAATTCCATATGACCATATGGACGTGAACCTTATTAATCACGAAAAATAAGGTGGTGCGGCCTATAAGCTTTAAAGAAAAGGATTTTCAATGAATTTATTCACCGGAAGCACCTGTGATTGAACATATTCATTGAAAATCCTTTCTAGAAGTTTATTGAGAACGCTCTGCTATTTTTCGATTTGATGGATGAACAGGCCTGACCTCAATTTTGGTTCAAACCATGTGGATTTCGGCGGCATGAGCCGTCCTGCATCGGCCACGGCCAACAATTCCTGTATGGATGTAGGATACATTGAAAACGCCGCCGCCATGTCTTCGTGACAGCGTTTTTCAAGCTCTCCCAGACCTCTGATTCCTCCGACGAATTCGATGTTCTCATCTGTTCTGGGATCTTCAATACCAAGTACCGGATCCAGCAGATTCATCTGAAGAATCGAAACATCCAGTCCATCAACAGGGTCATCCGATGTCTTGTCCGGATGGACTGTCAATTTATACCACTCATGCTCCAGATACATACCGAATTCACCCTTTTGAGATGGATAGACAGCTTTCTTCCCTACATACTCCACTGTAAAGTCCCGTCGGATTCTCTCAAGAAAATCTTCTTTTGACCAGCCATTCAGACTTTTCACCAAACGATTATAATCCATAATCTTCAATTCTTCCTCCGGGAATAAAACTGCAAGAAAATAATTGAATTCTTCTGTTCCATTATAAGCCGGATGGGTTCTTCGCCGCTTCATGCCCACTTTAAAGGCACTGGCTGCACGATGATGACCATCAGCAATGTACAAGGCATCAACAGCCGCAAAGGCTTTTTCAATGGCAGCTACCGCAAGGTCATCATCAACAATCCACACTCTGTGTTGTATGCCATCTTCCGCCTCAAAATCATACACAGGCAATTCTTCCTTCACATGACAGACGATATAAGAAAGGATCGGATTGGTTCTGTATGTCAGAAAAATCGGTCCTGTCTGAGCACTGCAGACATCCACATGCCGGATACGGTCCTGTTCTTTCTCCGCTCTCGTATCTTCATGTTTTTTGACAACCTGATGCAGATAATCATCAATAGATACACAAGCAGTAATGCCTGTCTGTGTTCGGCCATTCATGGTCAGTTCATACAGATAATAACATTTCTGTTCATCCTGAACAAAAACACCCTCTGCAATCTCTCTGTCCAGCATTTCTTTTGCTTTTTCATAAACACAGTCCGCATACATATCCATAGATGGATCAAACTGTGTCTCCGGGCGGTCAATATTAAGAAAAGACAAAGGATGCCCTTTCACTTTCTCCGCTGCTTCTTCTCTGTTATAGACATCATAAGGCAAAGCCGCCACCTGCGCAGCCAGCGCAGATGACGGCCTGATTGCCCGAAAAGGGTTGACATTGGCCATAAAGCTATTTCACCTTTCGTACTTTTACAACTCCGTTAATAGCTGCCAGTTTCTCAACAAGGGCTTCTGAAACCTCGGAACCGATATCCATCATTGTGTATGCCCAGTCGCCTTTGGACTTGTTGGTCATATCCTCAATATTGATGCCTTCAGCCGCACATGCACCTGTCAGCTGTCCCAGCATATTCGGGATATTCTTATGGCAGATTGTAATACGTCCGGCGGCTTTGCAGATACCCATATCACAAGCAGGATAATTGACAGAATGTGTGATATTACCATTCTCAAGATAATCTCTCAATTCTTTCACTGCCATCACTGCACAGTTATCTTCTGATTCTTCTGTAGAAGCACCCAGATGAGGGATGGCCACAACGCCATTCATCTGAGCTGTCTTTGCATTCGGGAAATCTGTGATATACTTTCTGACCTTACCCGCTGCAATGGCTGCTTCAAGGGCATCATCATCTACCAACAGGTCACGTGCAAAGTTCAGCACAATGACGCCATCTTTCATCTTCGCAAATGCATCCGCATTGATCATCTTCTTTGTGCTGTCCATCAAAGGTACATGCACTGTAATATAATCACAATTTGCATAGATATCTTCAACATTGGCAATATGTTTGATATCCTTTGACAGATTCCATGCAGCGTCAACAGAAATGAACGGGTCATAACCATAAACTTCCATACCAAGTGCCACACAGGCATTGGCTACCAGAACACCGATGGCACCCAGACCGATTACGCCGATCTTCTTGCCCATGATCTCTGTGCCGGCAAACTGTTTCTTGCCTTTCTCAACAAGTTTGGCCACATTCGGATCTTCCTTCACTGTCTGAACCCAGTTTACGCCGCCGACAATATCTCTTGCGCCAAGGAAAAGACCTGCAAGAACAGCTTCCTTTACACCATTGGCATTGGCACCCGGTGTATTAAAGACAACAATACCTTTTTCTGCACATTTGTCCAATGGAATATTATTGACACCCGCACCGGCTCTGGCGATTGCCAGCAGCTGATCCGGCAGTTCCAGTTCATGAACACTGGCACTTCTTACAAGTGCTGCATCACTTGCAGAAAAATCGTCAACCTTCTCATAAGCATCTGTAAAAAGCTGCATTCCTACAGCAGCAATTGGATTTAAGCAACTAATTTTCATGATCATTACCTCCGGACAATTCGGCCTATTTTGTATTCTCTTCCTCAAACTTCTTCATAAAATCAACAAGAGCTACAACACCTTCTGTAGGCATTGCATTGTAAATGCTGGCTCTCATACCGCCAACGGTACGATGGCCTTTCAGATTCTCAAAACCGGCTGCCTTGGCTTCTGCAACAAATTTGGCATCCAGATCCGCATCACCTGTTACAAAAGGAACATTCATGATAGAACGGCTTTCCTTCTCAACAGTACCTTTGAACATTTTGCTCTGATCAAGGAAATTATAGAGAATCTTTGCCTTGGCTTCATTGATTTTCTTTCTCTCTTCAAGGCCGCCTGTCTTTAACAGCCATTTGAAGACTTTGCCGCAGATATAAATACCATAGCAAGGCGGTGTATTGTACAGAGAATCATTGTCTGCCTGAGTCTTGTACTTCAGCATGGTTGGTGTACCCGGAAGAACATCATCTGTAATCAGATCTTCTCTGATGATGGCAATAACAGTACCAGCAGGGCCTACATTCTTCTGAACGCCGGCATAAATCATACCATATTTTGTCACATCAACAGGCTCTGATAAGAAACATGAGGACTGATCGGCAATCAGTAATTTACCTTTTGTATTTGGCAACGTATGGTATTTAGTACCATAAATTGTGTTGTTTTCACAAATATACACATAATCCATATCATCCGTAATCGGCAGGTCACTGCAATCCGGAATATATGTAAATGTCTTATCTGCTGATGAGGCTAATTCGACAGCTTCGCCGAAGATCTTAGCTTCTGAAAATGCTTTCTTAGCCCACTGACCAGTCAGGATATATCCCGCTTTTCTATTTTTCATGAAGTTCATAGGAATCATGGCAAACTGCTGTGAAGCACCACCCTGAAGGAACAACACCTTATAGTTGTCTGGAATATTCATGAGCTTTCTTAAATCAGCTTCTGCTTCTTTAATAATATTGTCGAAAGCTTTAGATCGATGACTCATCTCCATTACTGACATGCCAGTACCTCTGTAGTCAAGCATTTCATCCGCTGCTTCCTGCAATACTTCAACAGGCAGTACAGCTGGTCCTGCTGAAAAGTTATAAACTCTGCTCATTTTTCTTCTCTCCTTTTTAGATGAATTATAATATATTTAAACCAAAAGGTGGTTTACGGATATTAATTGTCGAGGTCTTCCTCGGAAAATGTATCTGCAATGGATGCTCCGGGAGCAACCATCGGCCATACCTTATCATCCGGATCAATCATACAATCAATGAGAACCGGCTTCTTTAAATTGATCGCCCACTGAATGGCTTCATCAAATTCTTTCTGTGTTGTCACGCGTCGGCCATCCACGCCCAGGGCTTCGGCAACCTTTACATAATCAACACTGTCATTTAAAACTGTTGCTGAATAGCGTTCGCCATAAAACAATGTCTGCCACTGTCTGACCATACCAAGTACATGGTTGTTGACAACCACTTCAATGACCGGAATCTGATATCTGGAAGCTGTTGCCAGCTCATTCATGTTCATTCGGAAACAACCGTCTCCGGCAACATTGATTACTGTTCTGTCCGGGCATCCCAGCTTTGCACCAAGTGCAGCACCAAGGCCATATCCCATCGTGCCAAGACCACCGGATGAGATAAACTGTCTAGGTTCTTTATATTTATAAAATTGTGCAGCCCACATCTGGTTCTGCCCAACTTCTGTACAAATAATCGCATCACCGTTTGTTGCCTTATAAATACTCTCGACAACCCCCGGCCCTGTCAGTACTTCATGGTTGTAATTCATCGGATAACGTGACTTCATCTCACGGATATGACGCATCCACGGCTCATGATCCTGCTGCTGAAGTTTCTGATTCAAAATCTGAAGTACCACCTTGGCGTCGCCCTCAATCGAATACTTGCACATAACGTTTTTGTTGACTTCCGCAGCATCCACATCAATATGTACAAGATCCGCATGTCTGGCAAATGCCTTGACATTGCCCAGAACACGGTCAGAAAAACGTGTACCGATGGCAATCAGCAGATCGGATTCTGTAATACCATAATTTGATGTCTTGGTACCATGCATACCAACCATACCTGTGTAAGCATCTTCTCTGCCGTCAAATGCACCTTTGCCCATCAATGTATCTGCTACCGGCGCCTGCACTTTAGCTGCAAATTCCCTGAGTTCATCTGCCGCATCCGCACGGATCACACCGCCGCCCACGAGAATAAAAGGTCTTAAAGAATGTTCTATCAGACCGATGACTTCCTGTACAGTTTCCTCATTGATCTGATCTGCCTTCCGTTTGATCGGTGTCGGCTTCTTATATTCATATTCAGCCTCTGCACCGGTCACATCCTTCGGGATATCCACAAGGACAGGGCCCGGACGACCTGTCTGGGCAATGGAAAAGGCACGGCGGATGGTATCCGCCAGCTTATTCACATCTTTAACAATAAAATTATGCTTTGTCACCGGCATTGTGATACCGGCGATATCGATTTCCTGAAAACTATCTTTGCCAAGAAGATTGACATTGACATTGCAGGTGATAGCGACCACCGGAACGGAATCCATATAAGCTGTCGCAATACCTGTAACAATATTGGTTGCTCCCGGTCCGGATGTTGCCAGACACACACCAACTTTACCTGTTGCACGGGCATAACCATCTGCCGCATGGGAAGCCCCCTGCTCATGTGAAGTTAAGACATGTCTGATCTCATCGCTGTGTTTGTAAAGCGCATCATACACATTGAGGATCGCACCGCCGGGATAGCCGAAAACTGTATCCACACCCTGCTCTTTCAGACATTCAACTACAATTTCTGCTCCTGTTAATAACATTCTATTCTTCCCTTCCGATATCTATACTGTCGGAGCCTGAAGGATTGCACCCTTACTGCTGTCTGTAACAAGTGCAGCGTAACGTGCCAGATAACCTGTTGTAACCTTCGGCTCTCTTGGCTGCCATTTTGTTCTTCTCTCGGCAAGCACTTCATCAGAAACATCGACATTCAATGTATTTTCAGGAATATTGATCTTGATAATATCACCCTCTTCAACAAGCGCAATATTGCCGCCAAGTGCTGCCTCCGGAGAAACATGACCGATGGAGGCACCTCTGGAGGCACCTGAGAAACGTCCGTCTGTGATCAGTGCCACACTGGAGCCCAGACCCATGCCTGCGATGGCAGATGTCGGATTCAGCATTTCTCTCATGCCAGGTCCGCCCTTTGGTCCCTCATAACGGATAACAACAACATCTCCCGGTACAATCTTACCACCCTTGATTGCTGCAATGGCATCCTCTTCACAGTCAAAGACACGTGCAGGTCCTTCATGTACCATCATCTCAGGAACAACTGCAGAACGTTTAACAACGCTGCCGTTCACTGCAAGATTACCCTTCAGTACAGCAATGCCGCCTGTCTGGCTGTATGGATTGTCAATTGGACGGATCACTTCAGGGTTCTTATTCTCACAGCCTTTGATATTCTCACCAACAGTCTTGCCTGTTGCAGTGATCAGGTCTGTATAAAGAAGTCCTTTCTTATTCAATTCGTTCATTACAGCGTAAACACCGCCTGCTTCATTGAGTTCTTCCATATATGTATGACCAGCCGGTGCCAGATGACACAGGTTCGGTGTCTTTGCGCTGAGTTCATTGGCAATATCAAGATTGATCTCAACACCTGCTTCATGGGCAATGGCAGGAAGATGGAGCATTGTATTGGTAGAACATCCCAGGGCCATATCCACTGTCAGTGCGTTCATAAATGCCTTCTCTGTCAGGATATCTCTCGGACGGATATTCTTCTCAAGAAGTTCCATAACCTTCATACCCGCATGTTTTGCCAATTTAATACGTTCGGAATAAACAGCCGGAATTGTGCCGTTGCCCTGAAGGCCCATGCCGATGGCTTCTGTCAGACAGTTCATACTATTGGCAGTATACATACCGGAACAGGAACCGCAGGTCGGACAAGCATGCTGTTCATAGTCAAGCACATCTTCCTCAGACATCTTGCCTGCTGCATAGGAACCGACTGCTTCAAACATACTGGAAAGGCTCGTCTTCTGTCCTTTTACATGGCCGGCTAACATCGGACCGCCGCTGACAAATACAGTCGGCACATTCACTCTGGCAGCTGCCATCAGAAGTCCCGGAACATTCTTATCACAGTTCGGCACCATAACCAATGCATCAAACTGATGGGCAATAGCCATTGCCTCTGTGGAATCTGCGATCAGATCACGTGTTACAAGGGAATATTTCATACCGATATGCCCCATAGCAATACCGTCACAGACAGCAATTGCCGGGAAAACAACCGGTGTACCGCCTGCCATGGCAACACCAAGCTTAACTGCATTGACAATCTTGTCCAGGTTCATATGGCCCGGTACAATTTCATTGTAGGAACTTACGATACCTACAAGTGGTTTCTTCATTTCTTCCTGAGTCATCCCCAGTGCATTAAACAAGGAACGATGCGGTGCCTGCTGCATACCGCTTTTTACATTATCACTCTTCATTCTATTAATTCCTTCCTGAAAAAATATCTATATGTATTTATCTCTATACCTTTTGCCACAAACTTCTGTATGTCTTCACATGAAACATAACTTCCTGTGTAAACCAAAAATTTACTGAATCTCTGCTGCGATAGCATCGCCCATTTCTTTGCAGCCAAGCTGTGTACAGCCTTCAGACATAATATCAACCGTTCTGAGTCCTTTCTTCAAAACAGCCTTAACTGCTGCTTCAATAGCATCTGCTTCCTTGTCAAGGTTTAATGAATATCTGAGCATCATAGCCGCCGAAAGAATAGTTGCGATCGGATTTGCCTGATTCGTTCCTGCAATATCCGGTGCAGAGCCATGACTTGGTTCATACAGACCAAGGCTTGTCTCGCTGAGGCTGGCGGATGACAGCATACCGATGGAACCTGTAATCTCACTTGCTTCATCAGAAAGAATGTCACCAAACATATTCTCTGTCAGAATAACATCAAACTGCCCCGGATTCTTTACAAGCTGCATCGCACAGTTGTCAACCAGCATATGGGAGTATGTCACTTCCGGATAATCCTTCGCCACTTCTTCAACAACCTTTCTCCACAAACGTGAAGAATCAAGTACATTGGCTTTATCAACACTAATGACATTCTTGCGTCTCTTCATAGCAATCTCAAAACCTTTGATGGCAATTCTTCTGATCTCGTTCTCATCATAAGTCAGTGAATCGTAAGCTTTCAGGACCCCATTCTCCTCAACCGTCTTTCTCTCACCGAAATAAAGACCGCCTGTCAGCTCACGCATGATCACCATATCAAATCCCTGATCACCGATAATCTCATCCTTGATCGGGCATGCTGCCTTTAATTCATCATACAGATAAGCCGGACGAATATTGGCAAATAAACCAAGAGACTTACGAAGCTTCAGCAAACCAGCCTCCGGACGAAGGGATGGCTCCAGTTTGTACCATGGTGATGTGGTCGTATTGCCGCCGATAGAACCCATCAGTACAGAATCGCTTGCTTTGCACTGTGCAATGGCTTCATCTGTTAATGGTACACCGCAGGCATCAATGGACTCTCCCCCCATCAGTACTCTTGTATAATCAAATGTATGACCATACTTCTCTCCAACCTGATTCAGCACCTTCACCGCCTCATCTACAATTTCAGGACCAATACCGTCACCTTTAATTAATGCAATCTTATAATTCATGATAATCTCCCTTTCCCGGACAAACGGCCTTGCATTTGCGTTAAAATCTATAATAAACTATTTTTTGGGGAATTTCAACTGTAATTACGTAAAAATTTACCTTGTTAACGTATAAAACTAAAAACACCAGGTAAAACTGGTGTCATTTGCCGTCCTTTTTCTGTTGAAATTCCAGTGTTGTTATTGTACCATAATTAGATGTATAATAGAAATATATATTACGAATATTGGTTATAAGTTACAGTTATAGGAGGAAAATCCATGGATACCAACCTTTCTTTATACCGCATTTTTTATACCGTTGCCCAATGCGGCTCCATCTCCGCTGCTGCCAGACGGCTCTACATTAGTCAGCCTGCCATCAGCAAATCCATCAGCAGTCTTGAAAGCGAACTTCAGACACACCTCTTCGAACGTACCTCCCGTGGTGTTTCTCTGACAGAAGAAGGGCTGCTGCTTTTTCATCATGTATCGGACGCTTTCCACTCTCTTGAAGCAGGAGAAGCGGAACTCTCCCGCTTTCGTGATATGGGACTTGGGCACCTTACCATCGGCGTCAGCACAACTCTCTGCAGGTACCGCCTGCTGCCTTATCTGAAAACATTTATTGCGCAGTATCCGCATATTAGTATCAATATTTCCTGCCAGTCCACCAACCATACACTGGATATGCTCAGAGACGGCTCTATTGATCTTGGCCTGGTGGCCAAACCGGAAGACACCGGACATATTTCCTTTGTTTCACAGGGAAGAATCGAGGATGTTTTCGTCTGTACGCCCAACTATCTCAACAATCTTCAGATGCGCACACAGGTCTCCGGCCTGGATCTGCTCAATGCCGGCACACTAATGCTTCTTGACAAAGCCAATGCATCCCGGCAGTTTATTGATTATTTCCTTGAGGAAAATCACATTCATGCCTCCAATCTGATTGAGATCACAACAATGGACCTTCTGATTGAATTCGCCAGAACCGGTCTTGGCATTGCCTGTGTCATCAGAGATTTTGTCGCTGACGACCTGAAAAGCGGCCTTCTCGTCGAAATCCCCACCCCGCAGACTATTCACCCGAGAGAAATTGGATTTGCCTGGAAAAGGGGCCGATCATCCCACCGTTTTCTCAACGCTTTCATTGATTTCGTTTCTTAGCACTGAAAACAGCATTGCGAAATTCTCTTTCACAATGCTGTTTTTTTACGGCTCATTTAAAATTAAACATCCGTTTTTTATTGTCTTTCACTATTATTTTTCAGGATAAAAGCCTGACGGTGCTTCAGAAAGATTGATCATAATATTCTTCATCTGTGTATAATGTTCAAGAATCACTTTATGTGTCTCTCTTCCAATGCCAGACTGCTTGTAGCCACCAAACGGTGCACCTGCCGGAATCGCATTGTAAGTATTGACCCACATTCTACCTGTTTCAATCGCTCTTGATACACGGATCGCACGATTGATATCTCTTGTCCATACGGCACCACCAAGACCGTATTTGCTGTCATTGGCCATCACAATCACTTCGTCCTCTGTCTTGAACTTGATCACACATGCAACCGGTCCGAAAATCTCTTCCTGAGCCACGCGCATATCATTTGTAACATTCGTGATCAGTGTCGGTTTCATAAATGCACCTTTTGCAAGTTCACCTTCCGTACATCTCTCACCGCCACAAGCAATAGTTGCACCTTCTGATTTTGCGATATCTATATAGGAAAGGATCTTCTTAAGCTGCCCTTCATTAATCTGTGAACCCATCTGTGTATCCTGTTCCCACGGAAGACCGACTTTCACATGATTAAATGCTTTCACAGCAGCTTCTACAAACTTGTCATAAATACCTTCTTGGACAAATACTCTTGAACCAGCGCAGCAGACCTGACCCTGATTGAACAAAATACCAAGCTGCAGACCATCTAATGCCATATCCCACTTGCAGTCATCAAAGAAAATATTTGCTGATTTACCGCCAAGTTCCAGTGTGGACGGAATCAGTTTCTCTGCCGCTGCCAGTGCGACATCTCTGCCGACCTCTGTAGAACCTGTAAATGCCAGTTTTCTGAAACCTTTATGTTTTAACATTGAATTGCCAACGCCAGAACCGGAACCTGTGATTACATTAAAGACACCTGCCGGAAGAACATCCTGAATCAGTCTCGCAAACTCAAGCACACTCAAAGATGTTGTGCTAGAAGGTTTAAAGACGGTACAGCATCCGCTTGCAAGAACTGGTGCCAACTTCCATGCAGCCATCAAAAATGGGAAATTCCAAGGTACAATCTGACCAACAACACCAATCGGCTCTCTGAGAATCAGACTCATTGTATTGCCATCCAGCATAGAAGCCGTTCCTTCTTCAGCCAGAACAGCACCTGCAAAATATCTGAAATGTTCAGCCGAATAAGGAATATCAATTGCCATTGTCTCACGAATCGGTTTGCCATTATCTAACGTCTCTACCATTGCAAGATGCTCTGCATTCTCATCGATAATGTCCGCAATTCTATTCAGAATCTTCGCTCTCTCTGCAGGTGTTGTCTGTTTCCATGAATCCCATGCTTTCCATGCACTATCTACAGCAAGATCAAGATCTGCATCTGTCGCCTGTGCACACTCTGCCAGTAGTTCGCCATTAGCCGGATTGTAGCTCTTAAATGTCTTTCCGTCAGAAGCCGGCTGCCACTGACCATTAATAAATAAACCGTATTTTTCCTGTAAACAAGTCTTCATATGTTGTCCCCCCTTCATTGTGTAAAAAATGACTTGATGCTCGAGCCTTCAGTTCCTTTGATGTCTTCATCTTAGCACCAAATTGTTTTATAGTCAACAATAATTTATAGTTTAACGCTCTTATTGTCAGACTTCGATGTTTATTTAACATTATTTTCAGTTTATATTTTAATTGTTTTAGCATTTATTCACAATTATTTATTTGATTTGTGAGCAGACTAGCCAAATTTAATTGTATTTATTTAAATACAATTTGTCTTTTTCCAAACGGTATCCTTTCCGTTTGGAAAGTGTTTTTTCCGAATGAAACGTTTCCATCGTTAATTTCTTTTCAAAAAAATGTGTTTAAACGTATCGCTTGTCACAAAAAAAGAAGCCATCCCTCTTTCGAGTGATGACCTCTCTTATCGTTATTCTCTTGAAAAACAGAAGAATTAGTTGTTGATCAGTTTGTCTTCGCCATTCCAGCTGTAAAGTTTTCTGATTTCTTCACCAACTTTTTCTGATGGATGTTCTGCAGCTTTCTTTCTCATTGCTTTGAAGTGTACCTGCTTGCCTGCATCAGACATATCCAGTAAGAATTCTTTTGCAAATGTACCATCCTGGATATCGGACAGAATCTGTTTCATTGCTTTCTTTGTATCTTCTGTAACAATCTTAGGACCTGTGATATAATCACCGTACTCTGCTGTGTTGGAGATAGAGTATCTCATGCCGGCAAAGCCTGACTGATAGATCAGGTCTACGATCAGTTTCATTTCATGGATACATTCGAAGTATGCATTTCTTGGGTCATAGCCAGCTTCAACCAGTGTTTCAAAACCAGCCTGCATCAGTGCACAAACACCACCGCAAAGGACTGCCTGTTCGCCGAAAAGGTCAGTTTCTGTTTCGATTCTGAATGTTGTTTCCAGAACACCTGCTCTTGCACCGCCGATACCAAGTGCATAAGCTAAAGCCAGTTCCTGAGCTTTGCCTGTTGCATCCTGTTCTACAGCGATCAGACAAGGTGTACCTTTACCTGCTACATACTCACTTCTTACTGTATGACCAGGTGCCTTAGGTGCGATCATTGTAACATCAACATCCTTAGGAGGCACGATTGTTCCGAAATGGATATTGAAACCATGAGCAAACATCAGCATGTTGCCAGCTTCCAGGTTTGGTTCGATCTCGTCTTTGTAAAGTGCAGCCTGTTTCTCATCATTGATCAGAATCATGATGATATCAGCCTTCTTAGCTGCTTCTGCAGATGTATAAACTTCAAAACCTTCTGATTCAGCTTTAGCCCAGGACTTGCTGCCTTTGTAAAGACCAATGATGACATGGCATCCTGAATCCTTTAAATTCTTTGCATGAGCATGTCCCTGGCTGCCGTAACCGATAATGGCGATTGTCTTGCCCTCTAATAATGAGAGATTACAGTCCTGTTCATAAAAAATCTTAGCCATTGTTATGAAACCTCCTGATAGTATAAAAATAAATGTATTAATAATGGATAATAAATACCTATTATTCTGTTATCACTCCTGCCTGTTAAAAGCTCTTCGCCTTCAAAGGCACAACACACTCTGAACCGCGTTCCAGACCTGTCAGGCCTGTACTGGCAACTTCAAGTATCTCATAGCCATCCAGCAGATTAATAAATGCATCCAGTTTCTCCTGTTTGCCTGTCAGCTCGATGATCATAGAATCCCTTGTCACATCCACCACTTTGCCGTGGAAAATGCTGCTGACTGCCATAATAGACTGACGGTTTTCCGGAAGTACCCGGATCTTCACAAGCATCAGTTCACGACAGACCGAATCTACTGCTGTCAAATCTGTCACATAGATCACATCTTCCAGCTTTCTGACCTGTTTCTCAATCTGTTCCAGTACCTGCTCATCACCATGAACAACTACTGTAATTCTGGAAAATCTTGGATCCAGTGTATCACATCCTGTAAAACTGTCCAGGTTGAAGCCTCGTCTGCTGAACATACCGGAAACACGACTGGTAACACCATAGTTATTCTCCACCAGCATCGTTAATATCTTCTTGCGTTCTTTCATGTTCAATTACATCCTTTCCCCGAAGCGACCTGCATGCATTCCCGGCAAGCCTGCCTTCTTTCGGCATGACTGTCAACGCTTATTTTAGCAATATGTCCTCTGTTTGTCAATAGATTTCACTGA
Source organism: Pseudocoprococcus catus (assembly GCF_019734885.1). GTDB lineage: Bacteria > Bacillota > Clostridia > Lachnospirales > Lachnospiraceae > Coprococcus_A > Coprococcus_A catus. The sequence continues at coordinate 34,820 of NZ_JAAXCM010000050.1, forward strand.
ATTGCAGTAATATTTTATCTGTTTAAAGTTAGAAAATTTTGTTTTGCTGCAAAAGGCTTTTTCTCAATACCAATATCATGTATACATTCCGTATATTCTCTTCAGCCATTGTCGTAAACTTTATGATATGATACACTTCTATAATAAAGTAAATCAAAACAATTTGATTTGACAGATACCAAAAACTTTTTAGGAGGCGTGTATCATGATTAAAAATGTTGGTTTTATCGGTGCCGGTGTCATGGGCAAGTCCATGATCCGCAATCTGATGAAAAAAGGGTTTCAGGTAACAGTTTATTCAAGAACAAAGTCAAAAGCTGAAGACATTATCGCAGAAGGTGCCATCTGGCGTGATTCTGCCGCTGAATGTGCTAAAGGTCAGGACGTCATCATCACCATTGTCGGTTTTCCAAAGGATGTGGAAGAAACTTATTTTGGCGAAAAGGGTATCATTGCCAATTCCGAAGACAATGCCATTCTCATTGACATGACCACTTCCAGCCCAAAACTGGCTGCTAAGATTTATGATGAAGCCAAAGCAGCCGGCAAGCACGCCTTAGATGCACCTGTTTCCGGCGGTGACTCCGGTGCCAAAGCCGGCACATTAAGCATCATGGTGGGCGGCGACAAAGATATCTTTGAGCAGGCCATGCCTGTTTTTGAAGCTATGGGCACCAATATTATTTATGAAGGTGCTGCCGGATGCGGGCAGCATACCAAAATGGCCAACCAGATTGCCCTGACAGGCTGTATTGCCGGTGTCTGCGAAGCCATCACCTATGCCAGAAAAACAGGTCTTGATATTCAGACAATGCTTGACAGTATCAGTGCCGGCGCAGCAGGCAGCTGGCAGATGAGCAATATGGCTCCGCGTATGCTCAAAGGCGATTTTAACCCTGGATTTTTCATCAAACATTATATCAAAGACATGAATATTGCCACAGAAGAAGGCCGTGAAGCCGGTGCAGACCTTTCCATCTCAGAAGCAGTTCTGGCTATTTACAAAGATCTTGAAGCCAAAGGCCTCGGCGATCTGGGCACACAGGCGTTGCTGAAACATTATCTGGATGTATAACATTCACATATAGCATTCATATTGTTATTTGTACTTACATTCAGTCGGTCAACCGGCGGTCTGTTTGACACAAAAAGCACGTATGCTCCGGATTTCTCTTATCTCTTATTAAGAAATCATCTGGAATCATACGTGCTTTTAGCCTGTTCGGAAATCACCTTCCTACAGTTCTCTATTCATATAAAATCTTTCTGATAATTTCATCGAAATCACAAATAATACGGATGCAATGACCGCCGCTGCTCCCATGTAAGTCGGATTTGCCATAAAAAATCCAAGGGTCTCTTTGTTCTGTATCGTATCTGAAACATTTACGCCAAAGGTCACAAAACCTACGCAGAAAATAACAACAACCGCAATATACATAATCCTGCCCTTTTCAGAGCCAAATTTATAAATCATCGGCAGACAAATTGCTGAAAACAGATATCCCACCGCCCATATCAGGCAAAACACTCCAAATACCCATATCGGATCAAAATTGCCTCTGACTGCACCGGCCAGACTATGGGCTGCTGCAAGAAGAACTGACAATCCGCTGACCAGTATGCACGATATGACATATTGTGAATCTACAATCTGTTTTCTTGTATATGGAAGAGTTTCACAATACTGCTGCCATTTACTCCGCTCATCATAGGACAACAACGTAACACAATTAATACCGCACAGTACAGCCGGATAGGCCAGCATAAAAAGATTGCTCTGATCAACCAGTGAACATGTGCCAAACACAAGTGCGATCAAGCCATAAATCCGGCAATACCTTAATATCATATAATAATCCTTCAGCAAAAGTCCTTTCATTACACACTCCCCCTTACCATCATCACAAATAACGCTTCAAGATCAACCGGTCCAGCCTCCATGCCTGTCGGCAGCGCATCTCGTCTGACAACAGCTTCCACGCCGTAAGGTGACTGACGTTTGCCGATCACCGCACATGCGTCTATTTCGTCCAACTGTGCCTTCGTACATCGAATCAAACCGTATAACTCGGATAGACGATCCTTTTCCTCGCAAAGTACAAGACATCCCTGATGCATAAATGCAATATAGTCACAGATTTTCTCAAGATCACTGACAATATGAGACGAAACAAGCACTGCATGATCTTCATCTCTTGTAAAATCATTCAGAAGATCAAGTACATCGTCTCTCACAACCGGATCCAACCCACTTGTGGCTTCATCCAGAATAAGCAGTTTCGGATGATGAGACATAGCAACTGCAATGCCGATCTTCATCTTCATACCCTTGGAATACTCACCAAATTTCTTCTGATCCGCAACTCCCAGTTTCACACAAAGTGCTTCAAAATAGTCTGAATCCCAGTTTTTAAATGTAAGGGCCATAATATTGCCAACCTGCCGTCTGTTCAGACACTCCGGCAAGCCGACTTCATCCAACACAACGCCGATATCTTCCTTCAATGACTGCATCTCTGTCACATTGTCTCTTCCTAATATAGAAATACTTCCGCAATCCCGGTGGATCATATTCAGAATCAGCTTAATAGTCGTACTCTTTCCTGCGCCATTCTCACCAACTAAGCCCATAATGCAGCCGCCGGGCAATGTCAGATTCAGATGCTCCAGATTGAAATCCTTATAGCTTTTACTTAAATCCCTGATCTCTATTGCATTCATTTACTCATCCTCCTCCAGAATACGAAACATCTCAATGATATCCTCCAGACTCAATCCACATGGCATCGCCAGCTTTCGTATCTCCTGTATATAGCCTTCAATCTTCTTCAAGTTCTCCTCACGCAGTAATTCCACATTCTTCGGTGCCACAAAACTGCCTTTGCCTGCAACTGTATAGATAAATCTTTCCTTCTCCAGTTCCTCATAAGCGCGCTTTGTTGTGATCACACTGATCCTCAGATCCTTCGCCAGACTCCTGATAGAAGGAAGAGACTCATCTTCCTGCAAGTCACCGCCGATAATCTGCGCCTTGATCTGTGAATAAATCTGATCATAAATCGGGGCACCGCTTTTATTATCTATAAAAATATTCACGCCCTTGCCTCCTTGCTTACTGTATATATACAGTATATACAGTAAATCCAGTTTTGTCAAGACACATCTCACGACTCTCTTATTTTATTTTTAATTTATAATTCTCCTGGATTTTATAAACTTTTCATTTAATCGACAACGACTTTTTACAGAATCTGCTTCCATGCCGATTTATAATAGTTGAACACTCGCAAAAAATAGATTATAATAAAAGGAGGATACACAATGACTACATTCTTTCAGGGAGGTGCTGCTATGCAGCTGCTTACAGAAAATGACTTTATTGATGACGGCCCTTTCACTATTGATGATATTTTCGCACTTCCGGAGGGACAACGTGCAGAACTCATCGATGGACAGATTTATGATATGGCCACGCCTAACCGTATTCATCAGACAATCAGCTTTTCCATCGCCAGAACTATTGCCGATCATATTGATGCCAAAAACGGCGGATGTGAAGTGTATATGGCTCCATTTGCCGTCATTATACAAAACGATATCAAAAATTATGTAGAACCGGATATCTGTGTCATCTGTGACAAGGATAAACTCAGTGACAGAGGATGTGAGGGTGCTCCTGATTGGATCATTGAAATCGTTTCACCTTCCAGCCGTAAAACAGATTACATCATTAAGAACACCGCCTACTCCCGCGCCGGAGTCCGTGAATATTGGATCGTAGATCCGGCCAAAGCATGCACAACCGTCTATGACTATGACAAAGATGCCGCCCCGACAATTATCCCATTTGACCAGCCTGTGCAATGCGGTATTTTCCCGGATTTATCCATAACAGTATCTGACTATCTCAAATAAAAAATGAAATACCGGCTTTTGTGGATTTACGCAAAAAAATCTCTGCAAACAAGCTTATCGCCAAAGGTTTGCAGAGATTTTTTGTTCATGCAAGTACCATAAAAACCGGAACTCTTTATATCTCAATCTTTATTCATTTTAACGCTGCATTTCCTGCTTCGCCAGCTGTCTCCCCATATAGAGGCCCACACCAATCTGCATCAACGACGTTGCTGCAGTCAGGAAGAAAACATATTCTGCACCGAACTTCTCCCAAATGACCCCCAGTACAGCTGAAACAGTGATGGCCAGAATGTGGTCAAGACTCAGCCCCACCGACAGACTGGCTGTGACTTCCGACGGATCAATAGCCAATTTTCTCATCATGAAGGCATGTACCATATTAAACTGCTCCAGCAGAAATGCCAGTATGTACAGGCAATAAACAAGGAAAACCCAGATACCGTGACTGCCGAGACCGCCTCTTTCAAGAGCACCCGCCGCTGCGCCAAGGGCTGCAATCACAACAAGCAGATATCCTCCCTCGAAGAGCATCGTATACTTCAAACCTTTTTCATCCAGCATTTTTCCGAGATATTTGCTGAAAAATGCACCGATAAAAGAGGTCACAATTCCAAGCAGCGCCACAGTATCTGCACCTTTCCCCATCAATTCGATGATAATCCACGGTCCGAACACAAGCTTGATTCGCTTCTGACAGCCATAGGCAACCAGCGTCAGATAATACGGCATGTACTTCTTTCTCATGACGAACTTGCTCTTTGTCTTTGCCTGAATCTGCGTCCTTGGCATGATTTTCTTCATGTAAACCAACAGTCCGGCTGCAATCAGCGACAAAATTGCTGCAATGACAAAAGGTTTCAAAACCTTATCCTCAAAACTGAAGAATCCCCAACGATAGCCTACAAAAATAACAAAAGCAGTCACCATCGTACACATATTTGCTTTGCTTTTGAAATTTCCCAGCGTCTTGCCGACTTCACCTTCTCTGGCCAGATCCATACTGATGGCATCGTTGAGAGGCATAAACAGGTGCATACCCAAAGACTGGATAAACAGAAAAATCATCATCATGCCATAGGACGGACTAAACGCCCCCATCACCATCAGACCAACCATCACCAACACCTGGGAAACAGCCGCAATGCCGATATCGCTGAATCCTGCCAGTGCTGAAATAATCAATGCACACAAAACTCCCGGCGATTCTCTCGGTATTTCAAGGAACCCTCTCTGGGCACTGTCCACATGATAGACCTCTTTAAAATAATTGGAAAATGTCGCCGAGCCAAGGCCTCCGGCAATAGCCGACAAACATACAACCAGCGTAAAAACAACAACGGCTCTCTGAAGCTGTCTTTTCTTATTATTCTCTTCCATTATCCCTTATCTCCTCAGTCTATTCTTAATCCAATAACTTTCTGACCATTGGCCCATCAAAAGTTACACTCTGCTTATGATCCACTTCAATCTGATACAGGGCGTTGGCCGCAATATGTTCTGCCGCCTGCTCCAGATCACGAATACCAGTTGTGTCTGCATAGCGTTCCACAATAGCATCCAATGCCTCATCTGCCACAATACATTCCTCCGGTTTCAGCTGCATCCTGCCAAGTACCTTCGGCAATGCAAATTTGGAGAAAATAATCTTTTTCTCTTCCGGCGTATAATCAGGAATGTCAATCACTGCAAAACGTGACATCAGCGGTGCACTGATCTGGCTCTTGTCATTGGCTGTGGCAATCGGATAAACCCCCACCGTCGGCACCATACATTCTATGTAATTATCTGTAAATCCAAGATTATCCAAAAGGGTCAGCAATACATCAGATGGATTGCCGTTGCCCTTGCCGGAAGCAGCTTTGTCCAACTCATTGATGATAAAGACAAGATTGGATGCCCCCGCCATAGAAAAAGCTTCCAGAATGATGCCCGGTTTGGCATTGGCATAAATACGGGAGCTTCCGGTCAGCTGCTCAGGGTCATTGATGGAACTCATGTCCAGAGTTGTCCAAGGCAGTTTCAGGATTCTTGCCACCGCATAGGCGATCTGAGACTTACCGGTACCTGCAGGTCCCACAAGCAAAAGGCCGTAGGCCGGCAATGTATGGGTTCTGTTGATCTGAATAATGGTCTCGATAATACGCTGTTTCACCCGCTCCATGCCATAAAGTTCCTCATCAAGGATCCTGCGGGCCTCCTTTGGATCAATGGCCTCGAAATAGTTATTCTTCCACTGAATGTTCATCATAATGGACAGGGCACGCTGGGCATGTCTGCGCTCTTCCGGTGACACCTCATGAGATCTGGCAACCGCCAGATTTCTTCTGGCCCAAAGTCTGATATTGTCCGGAAGTGTCCTTCCCGCACAATTCATAAAGTCTGTAATGCTCTGCAGGCTGGTGAGCTTCATATCATCGCCCATTTCTTGCAATTCTTCATCCACCTGCTCCTCTGCCGGTGCATTGCTGGCTAGCAGACGTTCAATCATAAACTGCAAAAAGCCGTCTTCCGCAGAAAGCTTTGTACCGCCGCCGAAACCGATCTCACGGATCTTGTAAACAGCATACCCCTCCGCTCTGTTCTGTCCCGAAAGTCTGACATTGATATGATTCTCTCCTAGCCACTTCAGCAGACTGACGAATCTTGAATCAATCTTCAGAATATCTGCTGAAAATGTGCCGTCTTCCTCCTGAAATTCAAAGGAAGTCCGCTTCACAGGATTCGTAAACATACCACATGAGTGGTGCTGCCACTGACGCTTCGCATTGTCCAGGATCAGAATTGGCTTCTCCGGCGTGGCTGTCTCCTCATTCGATTGAAATGTTGTATATGTACACTCCGGCTGCTTGCTATCCTCCGGTGCTGCATTAAAATCAAAAACTGGCATTATAATCGCTCCTCTTCTTTGTATGCTCTAAAACACATTTATCGCCAAAACATATAAATTCATTGTACCATATGATCAGCCCTGACTTCAATTGTTTCTGCATAATTATGCATTATAATTGCAGCAAGCCGAAAAATCCATGAAATCATCTTTTATTTCTTCAAAAGAAAAAGCTAACCGACACCCCATGAATGTCGGTTAGCTTGATTTTTTACTGATTTACACACCGTATTCCGCACCGGCTCCAAGCATATCTTCTATTCGCAGCAACTGGTTGTATTTTGCCACTCTGTCGCTTCGGCATGGTGCACCGGTTTTAATCTGGCCGGCATTAACCCCCACTGCCAGATCTGCAATGAAACTATCCTCGGTTTCGCCGGAACGATGAGACACAATCACTTTGTAACCGGCTCTTTTCGCTGTCTCAATCGCTTCCATCGCTTCTGATACAGAGCCAATCTGATTGAGCTTAATAAGAATGGCATTCGCAGCCCCCATCCGTATTCCCCGCTGCAATCTTGCGCTATTCGTAACAAACAGGTCATCACCCACTAACTGAACTCGATCCCCCAGTTCCCTGGTCATATGCACCCATCCTTCCCAGTCTTCCTCATCCAGTCCATCCTCAATAGAGCGCAGCGGGTACTTCTCCGTCAGTTTTTTATAATACGCAATCATTTCATCTGCTGAACGCACAACGGGACTGCCCTTCAGCCGACCTTCGCCTTCAAAAATATACTTGCCTGTCTCATCATTATAAAGCTCACTGGCTGCCGCATCCATGGCAAATATCACATCTTCTCCCGGTTTATAACCGGCTTTTTCGACCGCTCTTACCAGATAATCCAAGGCTTCCTCTGCATTTTTCAAATTCGGTGCAAATCCGCCCTCATCACCGACAGCAGTCACATGTCCATCCTCCAACAGCAGCTTCCGCAAAACATGATATACCTCTGTTCCCATCCTTAAAGCTTCCCTGAAGCAGCATGCCCCAACCGGCATGATCATAAATTCCTGAAAATCCAGTGCTGAAGTTGTATGTGCACCGCCATTGATGATATTCATCATCGGCACTGGCAATATGTGGGCATATATTCCGCCCAAATACTGAAATAATGGAAGACCGGAAGCCTCAGCTCCGGCTCTTGCTGATGCCATGGAGACACTAAGCATCGCGTTGGCTCCCAGTCTCGATTTATTCTCTGTGCCGTCATAGGCAATCATCATACGATCCAGATGCATCTGCTCCGTGACAGAATGGCCTGCGACAATATCTTTGATATCCACATTGACATTGGCCACAGCTTTATTCACACCTTTTCCATCATAGCGATCCTTTTCATCCCGGTCCCGCAGCTCCAGGGCTTCAAACTTTCCTGTAGAAGCACCGGAAGGTACCGAAGCACGTCCCGCAATGCCTGCTTCACAGATCACCTCCGCCTCCACCGTAGGATTTCCTCTGGAATCCAGAATTTCTCTTGCCTTTACATCTAAAATCGGACAAAAATTACGCATACTGATACAGCCTCCTTTTAGCCGCGGCGTCTTCTAAGTCTTATGCAAGTTGTAAAATTTATTGATTCTAAGCAGTCACACTCTCGCTGCACAACGCTGACAGCGGTACTAAAACGGTACAAAACACCGTTTAAGGACCGGCCGCGTTGAAAGCACCTGCTTATGAATCAATAAATTTTACAACTTTTTCATATATTTTCTAAAGACGCCGCTGTCTATAAATAATCTGTATCAGTATGCGTATTTTTATTTATATTATTCGTCTATAATTTATAACCCTCGGATAATGTTCAGGTAATCTTGCCTTTGGTCCACAATTGCATATATCACCATTTCTTTTCGAGATTCATTGATTTTATAAAATACTAAATCTTTTTCAAGCACCAACACCTTATATCCCTGTCTTTTTAATACAGGATATCTGGGTTCAATTCCCGCATGTGGGTTATCTGATAGGATATTAATTCCTGACTCAATATTATCTAGCTTTTCTAATGCAACTGCATTACCAAAATTAACCGCTACATATAGAATTATCTTTCGTAATCCTGCATCTGCAGTGTCAGTCCGAATAATACGATATCTTCCCATTTATCCCTCCTGCAGCATTGTACGCAAATCATCAAATGTATCACTCATCGGTGCCACTCGATTATTTTTTACATCCTCTTCAGCTTCAGCCAGGATTTCCAATAACTCCAGACGAGCTTTCATATTCTTATATGCTTCATAAGAAAGAGATACCGTATCTCCCCGTCCATTGACAGTTATAATAACAACTTCTTTTTCTTCTCTGCATTGCCGAGATATTTCATTATAATGATTCCTTAAATCAGCAGATGGACGGATTGTTTCTTGTAATGTTATCATATATATCACCTCTCAAGCATAATTATATGAAAATTATATCACTACATGTCTATATATTCAAGAATTTCTATTATTTTACTCTTTTATATAATCCTGTACATTTACGCTTTTATCTTCTCCGCATTTCCCAAAAGGCCACGGCGCTGGCAGCTGCCACGTTCAAAGAGTCTACGCCATGATACATCGGAATTTTGACAGTGTAATCGCAGTCTGCAATGGTACCTGCTGCTAGTCCATCTCCCTCCGTCCCAAGTACAATAGCCAGCTTTTCTTCTCTGACCAGCTGCGGATCATCAATGCTGACGGAATTGTCATCAAGTGCCATGGCAGCTATTTTGAAGCCCATATCATGCAGTCTTCCCACAGCCGACTCCGGCCAGGACATCTGACTGTCCATAAACGTCCACGGGATCTGAAAAACGGTTCCCATGCTCACCCTGATAGCCCGACGATACAATGGATTGCTGGAAGCTGATGTCAGAAGAATGCCATCCATGCCAAGAGCTGCCGCTGAGCGGAAAATCGCCCCCACATTTGTCGGATTCATCACATCCTCCAGGATTGCAATTCTTCTGGCATTCCTGCAGACTTCTTCCACTGACGGCAGATTCTTTCTTCGCATGACACAGAGCATACCTCTGGTCAGTCCGAAACCTGTCAGCTGGGTCAGCACATCAAATTCAGCTGTATACACCGGAATATCCCCGCACTGAGCCAGTATGTGAGCAGCCTGCCCCTCCACATGTTTTTTCTCAACAAGGCAGGATAAAGGCTCATATCCTGCATCCAATGCCGTCTGAATGACCTTCGGACTCTCAGCGATAAACATGGCATTCTCCGGATCTTTGCGGTTCAGCAACTGGTTCTCCGTCCAACGGGCATATATATCCAGCTCCGGTGCTGAAAAATCATGAATCTCCATAATATTGGCCATTTTCTCTTATCCTTCCTATAGTTTTGTTTCATAGTAATGATAGCTTTTCAGTTCTCTGCCTTCAGACATTATTCAATCATAAAGCATCCGAAAATGCTGAAACATTATTTTCCTAATAAACGTTCTACCAGATGGACGGCTTCCGCAGCATCCCGCGAATATCCATCTGCACCAATCTCATCAGCAAAACTTTGTGTCGTAACAGCACCACCAATAATAACTTTACTACCGCAGTGCTTTTCCTGAACAAGCTCCACCACATCCCTCATTCTCATCATAGTCGTGGTCATCAGTGCTGAAAGACCTATGATAGCCGCATGTTCTTTAATTGCAGTCTCAACAATACATTCTGCTGATACATCTTTGCCAAGGTCAATGACTCTGTAGCCATAATTCTTCAGCATCAGCACCACCAGGTTCTTGCCGATGTCATGAATATCGCCCTCCACCGTTGCCATGATGATTGTTGCCTTTTCTTCCGCATCATCTTTGATCAGCATTGGCTCCAGATACGTAATGGCCTTCTCCATTGTCTCCGCACTGGCAATCAGCTGAGGCAGGTAATATTTCTTTTCCTCAAAAAGGACACCCACCTTCTGGATAGCGGTGATCAGATGCTTCTGAATGATATCGTCCGGCACAATTCCTGCATCCAGACCTTCCTTCACAAGGTTAATAATACTTCCCTGACTGCCCTTCATCACGGCATCAAATATCTTCTCTCCTGGTGTCATGACAACCGCTGCCGCTGCTGCATTTTCTCCAGTTTGTGCTTCCTTAAACGCATTCATGCGATCAATGTAACGGATATCCGATCCCGGACGGTTCATCAAAAGATCAGAAGCAAAAGCTGCATGCATGAGAAGATCCTGTGACGGATTAGCGATAGCCATAGTCAGACCACGGCTGATGGCCATAGTCAGAAAAGCAGTATTGACATAAGAACGCTCCGGCAATCCAAAGGAAATATTGGAAAGGCCACAGATAGTTGCCAGTTCAAGCTGATCATGACAATAGGAAATCGTATCCAATGTCTCGATAGCCGCATTCTTGTTGGCACCAATGGTTGCCACCAGACCATCCACCACAATATCTTCCTTATGAAAACCAAGTTCTAATGCACGATCCATAATTGTATGAATAATCCGGATCTTTTCATCAATATTCTTCGGCAGACCTTCATCCGATAAAGGCAGCAAAATAAACATCGCACCGTATTTGCGTGCAATCGGGAGCAGATGCTCAAACTTCTCCTTCTCAAGAGAAATCGAGTTAATCAAGGCACGTCCCGGATAAACACGCAGTGCTGCCTCAATAATATCCACATGGCTGGAATCAATACACAGCGGCAGGTTCACCGCCTGTGTCACGATTTCAATGGACTTCAGCATCATCTCTTTCTCGTCAATGCCGTTCATGCCCATATTGACATCAAGGATAGATGCTCCCTTCTCTTCCTGAGCCAGAGCCATGTCCATGACCATATCCATCTGACCTTCACGAAGTGCTGCCTGCAGTTTCTTCTTGCCTGTCGGATTGATTCTCTCACCAACAACCTTAAATCCGGCATCCAGCGCGATTTCCAAAGTCTGACGTTCAGAAGCCAGCACACGTTTGTAAGTTTTGCTGACTTTCGGTACAGTATAAGCCCTGGATGCTTCCTTAAATGCACGGATGTGCTGCGGCGTCGTACCACAGCAGCCGCCCACAATACCGGCTCCCGCTTCCAAAAGCAGCTTTGCTTCTTCGGCAAATTCTTCCGGTGTCATGCGGTAAACAGTCTCCCCGTCAACGACCTCCGGCATACCGTCATTCGGCTTTGCAATGATTGGTATATTGGCATATTCCTTCATCTCACGGACAAGTTCCGCCATCTGTTCCGGACCGGTTGAACAATTGACACCCACCGCATCAGCTCCAAGAGACTGCAGAACAACCATAGCTGTGCTGGCATCTGTACCAAAAAGCGTTCTTCCGTCTTCATTAAAAGACAATGTCACGCATACCGGCAGATCCGTCACTTCACGAATGGCGATTAATGCCGCACGGCACTCATTCAGACTCATCATCGTCTCAACAATGAAAAGGTCCACACCGGCATCCACCAGATAGCCCGCCTGCTCTTTGTAAATATCAACCAGCTCTTCAAAGCCCATGTCTCCCATAGGTGCAAGCTGACGGCCTGTCATGGTCATATCGCCGGCCACCAAGCCATTATCGCCAGCTGCCTCTTTTGAAATAGCTACCAGCTGATGATTCATCTCTTCTATCTTATCTACCAGTCCGTATTCATCCAGTTTGATCCTGTTCGCCGTAAATGTAGGAGCCAGCACAATATCACTGCCTGCTTCAAAGTAAGCACGCTGCAGCTGCATCATTGTATCCGGGTGTTCCAGAATCCATGCTTCCGGACACACACCGGTGGGCATGCCCGCCTTCTGCAGATTGGTTCCCGTGGCACCATCCAGAAAAACAATCTTCGTTCTGCATAATTGCTGAAATTCTTCTCTTGTCATCTATCTTAACTCCTTCTTCGCCTGTAAAATAATCCGCTTGATTAACGCTGCACGATTAAAAGGTGTCATCATATAATAGCCATCACATACATCTTCCAGACGTTTCATCAAATCCACACTGATAGCTGCGGCCACATCCTCATAAGCTTCCCTGCTCATACCTTCCTCATACTGTTCCAGTACATGCTCCGGCACATGAATCCCCGGCATCTCATTCTTAATAAAAAGTGCATTCTTCCGACTCACCAGAGGCATAATACCTGCTATAATCCTGCCGCCTGACTTTTCTTTCAGTTCTCTCAACCTGTCGATATCGTCCTGTCCATAAATCGGCTGTGTCAAAAACCACTGAGCCCCAGCCTCCATCTTCAAACGCATTCTGGCTGCAATATTGTCCGCAGAACCGTTGTTGTGATTTAATGCACCGCCATAATAAATCGGACGATTTCCAAACACTTCCTGGTTCATAGTCTGGACATACTTCATCAATTTAATAGAATTAAAATTAAAAACGCTCTTAATACTCTCCCTGTCACCACGGGCAATCGGATCTCCGGTTACAATCAATGCATGCCTAAGTCCGTTCATATGCATGCCAAGGAGCTGTGCACGATGCGCGATCACATTCTTGTCACGGCAGCTGATATGCGGCATCGCCTCCATCTGCCTTGTATAGCGCATCTTGATGGCGGAAGCAATAGAGTCTGCCCTTGGTCTCGCCAGCGGAGAATCTGCCAGGGTGATCATATCCACACCAATATCCCGAAGCAGCGATGCACCATCCATGAGCTTTGTATCATTGGCATCAAAAGGCGGATCCAGCTCCACCACAAAAATCTTCTCTCCCCGCTCAAGTTTCTGTATGAGCTCTGTTTTCTCCTCAGCAGCTTCTTGTCCACAACCGCTCTGTCTGTCAGTACTATATACAGCAGGCATCAGCTTCTTCGGAGGTTTCACATTATTCACCAACAGATGATGCAGCCCTCTGATATGCTCCGGCGTTGTACCGCAGCAGCCGCCGATAATATCAAATCCAAGATTCGCAATCCTGCCCATCATTTCTACATAGTAAGGAACATTTTCAGAATAAAGTGTCCTTCCTCTGAGTTCCGTCGGATACCCTGCATTCGGCAGCACAGTCATGTACTTGCCTTCAGGGAAGCTCTGATTTTTCAGAAGTTCATATAAATGCAGTGGTCCCACACCGCAGTTAAAACCAACCGCATCCATATCCGCCATCGATGCCGCTTCTGACAAAATTGCACGGACACTCATACCTGACCGGGTATAGCCATTCCTATTAAAACTGAACTGCATCACAACAAAGGCATCCGGACACTTTGCCTTAATATAAGAACCCGCTCTCTTTACATAGCGAAAATCCGACAATGTCTCAAATACAAAAACTTTTGCTCCTAATCTCAAAAAATAGTCCGATAACTGGATATATTCCTGTTCAACATCTCCGTCAGATTTTGTCTCATCCGCATCAATCGTTCCCATATCTGCCGCAATCCACACATCTTTGCCGCTGACTGAGACAGCCTGAGAGGCATTCTCCCAGGCAGCTTTCAGCACCTCTTCGATTTGATCTGCTGAAAAAAACATGCTGTTAACTGCAAATGTATTGGTCCGGATCAACTGTGCCCCGGCTTCTATATATGCGCGGTGAATATCCCTGATCTGCTGCGGATTCTCCAGATTGGCGCGCTCCGCCAAATTTCCTTTGTAGCCTGTCAGACGGTCATACCAGGTTCCCATGGCACCGTCTGTGATCAATCTATTATTTGCCAAATATTCTCTGATATCCATAACTGTATCTCAATGCCCCCGGTTCTCTGTAATTTCCCATATGTAATGAATAACGGTTCGGACAATCCACACGCCCGCAATCCCTGCAGATCGTACTGCATCGCTTCTTCTGGTCTGCTGTCAAAATGCCGATAAAAACAACCGATTTCATCGGTCTCAACGTGCCGTCATCTGTCAATCCAATTGTCTCACTGCATTGAAGCTGCTTCAAAATGTACGCCATATTTTCCTCTCCCTCTTCTTCCGGGTCAGGGAACTGATACCTTTCTATATATGCATTCCTTTTCACTAGCTCATCTTCCAAAAGCCCATACAGGCATTGAAGTGCTTCCATTGCCAGACAATCTGCTGCATAACTGTCAAGGATCTGTCCTTTGTCAGACCATTCCTCCAAAAGCCTATCTACGCCGCCACCAAGAGTCGCCGCCGCCAGAACTTCATCCGCATGCACCTCATACCATATCTCCGGCTCCAATGCTCTCTGCATTCTGTACCACAGCATCTGCACATGAATGGATGTCATCACATTCTGAAGCTTATACTTCTTCAAAAGTTCTGTCCAATCCTCACTATTCAGTTCAACAACAGGTTTCAGGTTCTGTACCATTGATTGTCACTCATTTCATACACGTATAGTAGAGTTATTATAGCAGAATCAAATGTTTTTCGCAACAAAATAAGCCGCCTGCTGCCCCAGTGATCACATATTCTGCTCTGCAGTATTCTACAGCAGAAATATCATCATTGGCAGTAAACGGCTTATTCCTAATTGGAGTTCCAGTTCTTCTATAAGCTATAATCTCTCTTTATTCTATCGCTTTCGTCCATCTATCTTCCATATGAGTCTTCAGGATCTATCCTCCATATGAGCCTTCAAAACTCCGTCTATTTGCTTTCGAGAATCTTCTCAACACTGACAAGCTTAACACAAAGTGCAAAAAGCTTCGCTGCAACAGCCAGCTCTTCAACAGTCGGATAAGAAGGTGCAATACGGATATTGCTGTCTTTAGGGTCAATGCCGTATGGGAATGTGGCACCTGCACCTGTCATGACAACACCAGCCTCCTTCGCCTTGGCAACAATGGCCTTTGCACAGCCTTCCAATGCATCAAAGGAAATAAAGTAACCACCCAGAGGCTTGGTCCATGTACCGATCTCAAGACCGCCCAACTCGTCTTCCAGTGTCTGTTCAACCATCTCAAACTTCGGTCTCAGGATATCTGCATGGCGACGCATCTGAGCCTCCACGCCGTAACGGTCTCTGAAGAAACGGACGTGACGCAGCTGATTCAGCTTGTCATGGCCGATTGTCTGGACAACCATGTACTTGCGGATATCTGCCATATTGGCATCAGATGTGGCAATGGCTGCAACACCGGAACCAGGGAAGCTGATCTTGGATGTAGATGTAAACTTGAAGACCATATCCGGATGGCCGGCTTTGGCACATTCTTCGAGAATCTCAAGAATCTCATCACGTCTGTCTTCATATAAATGATGCACACTGTAGGCATTGTCCCAGAAAATTCTGAAGTCCTCTGCAGCAGGTGTCAATGCAGCAAAGCGCTTAACAACTTCATCAGAATAGGAATAGCCCTGTGGATTGGAATACTTCGGTACACACCAGATACCCTTCACCTCAGGATCGTTGTTGACATATTCTTCAACCATATCCATATCCGGACCATCCTCATGCATCGGAATCGTGATCATCTCAAAGCCGAAAGTCTCTGTAATCTTGAAATGGCGATCGTATCCCGGTGCAGGACAGAGGAATTTGACTTTGTCAAGCTTACACCAAGGTGTATGTCCCAGAAGGCCGAACATATAAGCTCTGGCTACAGTATCGTACATCACATTCAGACTGGAGTTGCCGAAAATCATAATATTGTCCGGATTCACCTCAGCAATAGACGCCAATAATCTCTTGGCCTCCGGAATACCGTCCAGTACACCGTAATTACGACAGTCTGTGCCGTCTTCACACTTCAGGTCAGATTCACTGTGGAAAACGTCCATCATACCCATAGACAGATTCAGCTGTGCAATAGATGGCTTACCTCTGGACATATCCAGTTTCAGTCCCTTCTCCTTATATCCCTGAAATTCCTTATCAAGTTCGTCCTTCAAAGAGAGCAGTTCTTCTCTGCTCATTGATGCATACGCCTTACTCATAATAGTTGACATTCCTTCCTGATAACCGAGTGCATATCACGCTCTATGTATATCTTAAATTTATAACACAAATTGCGTATATATTATAACTCCTGGAAGTTAAGGAATCAACAGACTTTTGCAATTTTTTGCAAGTTAATTAATAAAATCCTGCAATTTAGACATTTTTCGTGAATATTAACAGTATTTTTTGCATTAAGTCATATGTCTTTGTCCAATATTGAACTTCTCATTGCGCTGATTGTCTAAATCCATTGAAATAGCGCCCCTCTTTGTCAGGGCTTCCCGGTATATCGTTTTTCGAAATAACTGTGTACTCATATATCGTTTTTCGAAATAACTGTCCGCTCATGTATCATTTTCAGAATAGCGATGTACTAGGATACACGGCGGCACTTATGCTCTGTCATCCCAATGCGCTTCTGTCGTCTCTGTGCTCCCAGCTCCAGTCCGTCTGAAATCCCCTGCATATAAGTTGCCTGCAGTTCTGCCTCCTTCAGCAGATACCACTCCTCCTCAACCCGATCAAGCAGCATGCGTGCTTCCGGTGACAACTTTCCCTTCAAAATCTCATAATCATCCATCACTTCCTTCGAAGCTGCCTTCTCTTCTCTGCACCTGGCTGAATTGTCCCACCATGCCATACTGCGTATTCTCTGTTCTTCAAAATGCTGTTCAAATTCGACGATTTCCTTTCTCATATTCTCCACCTCATTTACCATTCATTACTAAATGTTACAGCTTATATCTAAGCATTAGCAATATAACATAAAAACATAAAAACAGCTGTCGAAAACCGTCGATAACTCCCCCTAAAAATTTCGACAAAATTCTTTATACTGAGGAAAGCCCCATCATAAAATTCCCGCCAAACATGCTCATCGCAAAACGTTTGGCGGGAATTTTATGATGGGGCTTTCCACCCAAGTATTTTGAATTTTGTCTCCCGCGGATATGCTCATCGCAGTCGCTTGGCGGGAATTGTCTTTTTTTATTCGATGGTTAAGATGTCAAGGAAGCCTGTGATTTCGAAGATTTCTTTGATGTCGTCACATACGTTTCTGATGATCATTTTACCCTGTTTGTTCATTTTTTTCTGGGTTGTGAGGAGGACTCTTAAGCCTGCGGATGATACGTAAGCAAGTCCTGCAAAGTCAAGGATGAGTTCTGTGATACTGGCATCTGCTGCCTGGAGAGCTTTTTCCAGTTCAGGTGCTGTGGTTGTGTCCAGTCTTCCTTCCAGAGCTACGGTAAGGGTTGTGTTCTCTTTTTTTGTTGTGATATTCATAATATGTTCTCCTTATTTCTATGACAGGAATACCCCTTCAGTCGTCATTCACTGTCGGATTTGCATGTAAACCATATGGGTAATTATACTGCAGGAATTTCGGAATTATCCGATTGCTATACTAAAATTCAAGGGTGTCAACTTTATCGAGCAGTTCGATGATATGGTTCTTGTAGGTTTCTATCTCCCGTCTGCCTTCCTCGCTGTCAAATCCATTTCTTCTGATGCGGCGGCGCATCAGACGGGTATAACCGATCAGCATGGCTTTCTGCTCAACTTCTGCCACTTTTGCAGCATCATCCGTACCAAGATATAATGGCAGAGATTTCTTCCAGATGGCAACAGATGTATCATACGGAATTCCCAGGAAATCCATGGATACATTGTGATCCAGTTCAGAGAATCCCACATAAGCATTGTACATGGAAGCCAGTTCAAAAACAGGGTGTCCCTGACACAATGTATCCATATCAATCAGCAGTACTTCCCCATCCTGCATCATGACATTCTTGATATGATAATCACCATGGAGCATCTGATGGCGTACAGGTACTGCTTCCACCAGAGCCAGCAGTTTCGCCCATTTATCTTCAGGCAGATAATCCTTCAGGAATTTCACCCAGTCAATGGCAACTTCTCTCATATCCGGCATATCTTCCGGTTTAACCTCTGTGCTATGGATCTTATGCAGCAAATCTACATAGAGACCAACGTATTGATCTATGTTCTCAGCTTCTGCTTTGATCAGCTTTGCAAAAGATTTGGCATTCAGCAATTCGAATACAGAACCATATGTATCACCGACTTTGACAACATCATATGGAATAGCTGTCGGAATGCCAAGGACAAAGGCTCTTCTTGCCAGCTCACGTTCACGATGAATATCTGCCAGTGCATCTGCATTGTGGTAAACCTTGATGATCGTATCCGGATCCAGACGAAAAACCGTACCATTGGCACCTTTGCCAATGGCTTCACATCCTTCCACTGAAAGCTTTCGATAAGCCTTTTCGATGGTAATGATTTCTGTAAAACCAGTCATATCAAATATCTCATAGACATCAGCCGATACATTGATAACCTTCAATGAAGGCTCTGCCTTCTTGAGACGAAGGATAACACGAAGACCCGCGCTTGAAATATATTCAAGATTCTCCGCATCCACAACCACCTTCTCATGTGCCTGCGCCTTGATAATCTCATTGACCTTTTCCTCTACGGCTGCCGCATTTTCTGAACTGATCTTTCCGTTAAAAGCAAACACCAATGTATTATCCTGCATTTTATAAGTTACATTTTCCATCGTCTTGTAACCCCTTTCTCACTATGATTAATACAATCTGAAAAGTTCTCCTCATAAATAATCTAACTAATCTGAGTGATTTAAGTAATTTGAGTTGAACGCCTTTAATAGCTCCCCTTTATCTCAGTTGGATATCTTAATTGGAATTATCCCCGAATACCTTTTCAACCAGTTCAGTATATTCCTGATAAGCACACTGATCTTTCAAGCTCTCCAGATACCCGGCAATGGTTCGGTAATACCATCCATGCATAGCAGAATCCTTCTGATTCAATGCCTGAAAAATTTCATTGCCTTTTTGGCAGTATTCACGGTAAAAAGAACGCATATTGGAAAGTTTGTCCGCCAGCCATAAAATCTTCACCTGCTCATCCTTCGTATTCCTGAGCATCAGAAGAGAATCTTCCTTACGCTCCATCCATGTGTCTGCCGGCGGCCGCTCTGACAGCTTGTCCTCTGTCTCACTCTGAACCAATGCTGATACCCTTGCCCCAAAACGACGCTTGATTTCCTTCGGATCCACATCACAGTCTTCAATGGTATCATGAAGAACACCTGCTGCCATTGTATTCTCATCTCCGGTCATCGTGGCAATAATCGATGCCACCTCCAATGGATGCAGAATATACGGAGTATTCGCCATCTTCCTTACCTGCCCGGCATGGGCATGGGTCGCAAATACAATTGCCTCATCTAGTAACTGTCCCATCTTCGCCTCCCTATGTATTGATTGTTTCTATATAATATTAATCTGCAAATTGAATCTGATTATCAGAATTGCCGAAAATACTCTTCAACCTTAAAAATTAAGATGTATAAAAGTTCTATGTACTTATTATAAAATTAAGGGGATGGAAAAACAAGAGATTTGTGAATTAAAACGGGAAAAGAAAAATGTGCTCCACATTTCATGATGTTATCATGTTATGTGGAACACATATATTCTTGGCCCTTTAATTTTTCAACTTATTTACACTCAACTTTTATACCTAACTTATCGAAGCCACCTAACACCTCTTTCCCCTTAACATCCTGATAGGCACGAATCGTATACGTATATAAAGCACTTGATTGCACCGATTTATCGGCAAAATTGCAAATATTTTTTTCTGTAACTTTAGCTAATCGTCTCCAACTGCTTGTACCCGTCTTTCGATAAATCACATATCCTGTACATTGTTCTACTTTTTCCCAATTAATCTCTGCACCATTGTTTTTATCATATTCCGCAGAAATTAATTTTACAGTAACCGGTACCTTTCGGGCACTTATTCCTTTATGGTCAAAATCTCCATATAAAACTGTCTCTCCATTTTTCTTATAGGCACGCACAGTGTAAATGTAAACTGTTCCGATATCACCAGAACTATCTAAAAATGTGGTTTTGTCTGCATTATTCACATTATCCAATGCTTTCCAGCCTTCTGTGCTGGTTTTTCTGTAAATACGGTAACCATCGGCAGCTCTTACTTTCTCCCATTGTATTTCTATACCGCCATTTCCATTATCTTCTGCTGATACCAACACAGCTGTTTTTGGCAGGCAGACCGCTGATTTTCCTGTCTTATCATAGCTGCCGTACACATTTGTACCTGCTACATTTTTATACGCACGAACAGTATAGGTATATTTTGTTCCCACATCAATAGCTTTGTCTGTAAAAATCAATTCTGATGTGTTTCCTAATCCAGACCATCCTTTGCCATTTTCTTTTCTGTAAATACGGTAACCATCCGCATCTTTCATTTTTTCCCATGAGATAACAATTTCACTATTTCCATTATCCTTTGCACTTACCAGCTTTACCTGCCCTGGCAATTTCTGTGCAGACACGCCAAGTTGATCATAACTGCTAAGCATCATCTTATCTTTATTCATGACATAAGCGCGAATTGTATAGGTATATTTTGTTCCGGTTATTCCGGATTGATCCGTATAAGATACGGCATCCGCTCCGACATTCGTTAGACCTTTCCATCCCTTCCCATTCTCTTTTCTGTAAATACGATAGCCTTCCGCACCATCTACAGGACTCCAATTAATCCTTATATTTCCGTCTGTATCATTTTCAGCTTTGCCTAACTTCGGCATTTCAGGCTCTGCACTATTTGCTTTTGCCGATACACTCTCAGAATATGGCGAACATATTCTCTCATCGTCATATAAACGATAGGTACATATCTTATAGTAATGCCACTGACCATCTTTGACTTTATCCTCATAGGATGTCACTTTATAATTATTAATTATCGCTAATTCTTTATATTCTCCCTCCATACTGTCACTGCAGGTTACTATATAACCATCTGCCTTTTCATTGGTTGACCATGTCAATATAATGCTATCTTTATTGACCTGAATGTCTGAAAAACTAATCTCATTCGGCACCGGATATTCCTGCAGAGTGCTGATATAATTCTGATATCTGTTTGTCTCATTCTCATCATCCAAGGTTACGCAAATCAAATATCCGTTTTTTATACTCATCTCGGATATTACTTCTGAAGAGTTTTCCGGTTTCCAGACTACATCTGTTTCTTCATTTTTCGGATCAAATGTAAAAACAGCTTCCGTCGTGTTATAATAAATTTTCCTCTCGTACCCAAATCCATACCGTAAAACATTTGTTTTTGCTATTGAGCTATCTGTCTGCATTAATGAACTGGAAGATATTAAATTTCCTTTATTCAAATCAAAACAATACCATTGCTGATCAATGAAGGCAAATGAGCTGACTGGATTCGTTTTAAATAAATATTCAGAGAATACATCACTTTTGTCTGCAGACGGAACTTCTTCACCATTTGTTTCTATCTCCCATCCTGAATGTCTCAAATTCAAAAATTCATCATCGCTGCACAAGAAATACGTATGTGTTACAAACCCTTCATCCGCATAATCTAAATTATATAAACTTCTATACGTTTTCTCTTTGAAAATCGGATCATCCCATGTTGCATCCACATGATACCAGCTGCCATCTACATTTACCAAATTCCACGCATGATTCATGGAATCACTGACAACTATATATGACTCAATATCACATTGCTGAAGCAGCCAGGAATATGCAAATGCATAACCGTTGCATACCGCTTTTCCATTAACTAAAACACCATATGCATTAAATGATGCTCTTGGAATTGAATTATTCAAATAATTCTCATAGTCATAATCACATTCTCTAACAATAAAATCGTGCAGCAATAATACTTTTTCCAAATCTGATTCCGCACCATCCAGACAATTCAAGGCTTTCTCAACCTGATAATCGAATGATTCTTTGTCCTTTTCTATATGATGTACATCAACCTCACCATTATCATCCAGATATTCACTATTATAATTAATTTTGATATATTTAATCAGTCCCGTTGATGCACTGTAACTATAACTATATCCACCGGATATGTAAAAGAATTGTCCAACTATCGATGCTTGATAGACGCTTCTCATTTCATGATAGTCTTCATCTCTGTTAAGTTCCAAATCCTCCAAAGAAACTTTTTCTTCATAATTTGAAAATGCATCAATTAATCTTCTTTTCAGGATTTGTTGCCAATCAGGAATACTTCTCTCCTCAATACCACTCTCCACATCAAAATGCTGAGTAAATAAATCACCATTTTGAATCAATGGTACCTCATCATCTGCCCAAACATCGGATTCTTCGCTTTCCGGTTCCTGACTCTCTTCCTGATTTTCTAATACACTTTCATCTTCTGTCCAAACTTCCTGTGCATAAACTGTTTGCCCCAACAACAAACTAAATAATAAAATAAAGGCAATCCATTTTCTCATATGTTTTCCTTTCTTATAGCAAATCCCCAGAAACATGACTATAAACTTCACACTTCTGAGGATTTGTCAATTAATCATTCTTCATATCGCAAGTTTTTCAATCAATTACTTCTGGCACTTTACACTTACGCCATTATTGTCATATCCTCCATAACATGTTTTGCCTTCATATTCTTTATATGCGCGCACTGTATAAGCATAAGTCTTACCTGATACACAGCTATCATCTGTATATGTAGTTACGCTATATGAAGTAATTGTATCAAGGCCTTTCCAACTGCCTCCATCTTCTTTTCTGTAAATGCGATAGCCTGTCGCATTAGAAACTTTGTTCCATGAAACATCAATTCCGCCTTTACCGTTATTCGAAGCACGCTTCATAACTACCGTTACAGGTAATTTCGTTGCACTTACACCAAGACTGTCAAAACCGCCAAGTTTTTCTTTGCCGTTGACTGTTCTAAAAGCTCGTACCGTATAAGTATACTGCTTACCTGTTACACCTGAGCCATCTACATAACTTAATTGATCAGAAGAAACATCTGTCAGCTTTTTCCATCCACTGCCTGTAAACTTTCTATAAATACGATATCCTTCCGCACCTTCTACTGCCTTCCAGCTAACAATAATACTTCCTTTTCCGCTGTCCTTTGGCTGATTTAGAACAACCGTTCCAAGCGGCTGTGTCGTATTCTTAAATACCGCATTTACACCATTATTGTCAAAACCGCCAAAGACTGTTTTTCCTTCATAGACTTTATAAGCTCTGACTGTATAGTAATAAGTTGTACCTGAAGCTACCGTCTTGTCCGTGTAGGTAATTGTTGTATTAGATGTTACATCTGACAATTTCGTCCAGCTGCTGTTAGCTGTCTTTCTGTAAACACGATAACCATCTGCGTTAGACACCTTATTCCAATTGATAACTATACCATCTTTGCCATTATCTTTTGCTGATTTTAAAACAACTGATGAAGGTAATTTTGTAGCACTGACACCAAGATTATCAAAACCGCCAAGCTCTTCCTTGCCATTCACTGTTCTGAAAGCACGTATGGTATAAGTATATTGTTTGCCCGTTACACCTGAACTATCTGTATAACTCAGTTGATCTGAAGCAACATCCACAAGTTTTTTCCAGCTGCTGCCTGTAAATTTCCTGTATATACGATATCCTTCTGCGCCTTCTACTGCCTTCCAGCTAACAATAATGCTGGCTTTTCCACTGTCTTTGGCTCCACTGAGTTCAACTTTTCCAAGAGGCTGTACACTTTCCTTAAATGCAGCAGATACACCTTTATTATCGTAACCACCTAAAATTGTTGTTCCCTCATAGACTTTATAGGCTCTGACCGTATAATAATACGTTGTTCCTGAAACCGCCGTTTTATCTGTATATGTAATGGCTGTATTGGATGATATATCAGAAAGTCTGGACCAGCTGCCGCCGGATATTTTTCTGTAAATACGATAACCATCCGCATTGGATACTTTGTTCCAGCTGATGTCAATGCCATCCTTCTCATTATTCTTTGCCTCTTTTAAAACAACTGTTGCCGGCAGTTTTGTGGCGCTTACTCCGTTTTCATCATACTCTCCGGTAATTTCTTTTCCATCTGCATTCTTGTATGCCTGAACAGTATAACTATATTTCTTACCTGTATCACCTGAATCATCCGTATAGCTCAGTTTGTCTGCCTCAACCTCTGCCAGTAAAATCCAGTCCTCTCCTGCAGACTTTCTGTAAATACGATAACCTTCTGCATCTTCCACAGCTTTCCATGATACTTCAATTTGAGCTTTTCCGTTATCCACAGCTTTTACAAGTTCAACCTTATCCAAAGTATCCTGTTTTTCTGTTACTGTCACTTCACATTCTGCATTGTAATTTCCATCTACCGTCATAACAGTAACAACTGCTGTACCTTCTGAAATAGCTGTTATATTTCCCTTGTCATCGACTTCAACAATTGCTTTATCTGAAGAATTCCATAATACAGAAGTATCTGCACCTTCACTGCTCGATAATTCAGCTGTCAATTTTCCTTTCTTTCCTTTTGACAGCGTCATCTTTGCCTGATCAAGTTTGATTCCTGTAACATGCGGCGGCTCAATCTGTAGCAAATACTCATTATCAGCAAGTAATGTTTCTTCTGTGCTCGTTGTCACCTGAATCTTAAATATCTTCGTATCCTCATAATTCTCAAACTTAAGATATTGGTCAGGAATTTCAATCGTCTGAGTCATTGTCTTTCCGGTACCCAGATTTCCAATGGCATACTCCACGATTGCCTCATTGCTGCCCTCTTCGTAAACACTCACTTTCACATTTTCCGCTGACATATAACCATGATTAGCAACAACAATCTTCTTGCTGTCAGCAGACTGAATCTGAATATCCGTCTCACCAAAAGTCACTGAACTGATATTGTTGTCTTCGTCAGCTTCTTCTACACCGCTTGCAAATACTTCTGCCTTCAATGTCAGTCCTTCAAGCCTATCCGGAAGAACATACTTAAATGTAACATCCTTACTTTCTCCGGACTCCAGATTATCAATAACCGTGTCATTTACAATTACTGCATTATTCTTTCCTTTAACACGCAGTTTGATATTCTGTACTGCTGCCGTAGAATTATTTGCAATATGAACATTAAATGAAGCTTCCTCTCCCGGCTTAATTGCTGCTGCATCATAGGAAATACTGTCACAAATCAGATCATATACACATGTATCTGCTATTGTCTTCATCGTACTCTTACCATATGGTGATGAAGCGTTATCCGGATTAACAGCTGTTGATACATATTCAATCAATACATTCCCTGAGCTGTCCTTCGAAACTGTAAAGCTGCTAACATAAGCTTTATCATATGTTAATTGAACTGCTGCTGATGCTCCGATCTTCTGCATATACAATTCACTGGTGTATCCGGATGAAACCGTCCAGTATACTGTTCCATCCATAACCTGATAGTCTGAACCGCAGGCAATGCCGTAATCTGTACTTTCTTTGCCTGAACCACCATGAAGCGTACCATTTTCAATATAATAAAGCTGGCCATCAAAAATCTTCGTGTTGCTTCCTTCACCTAAATCAGAAACTGTGCCTCCTACTACACTGTAATTATTTGAACCATCAGAATAGTAAACCGTTACTTGTCCATTATTTGAAAGCACTTCCAGATTTAAAATGGTGTCCTTTGTTGCCAGAAGCTTCTTCTTTTCGCCCCATGTATTTCCGGTACGTACTTTCACATAGATAGTATTCGTTCCTTCCTGCATAAACGGATCATTTTTACTGTTTTCTACCCATGCAACAATCTGGCTGTTTACATCTGCACTCTCAGCATAATTAAATTCCAGCTTCTGATTACCTGCATCCGGTACTAATTCCGGTGTTTCAAAAGCACTGCCATTAAACTCAGCAAAATACAAATCTGTATTTGCATAAACATACTCAGCTGATGTACTTGTATCAATTTTCTTATTGATATTCAGCCATGCAACAAATGCTTTATCACCATAAGCATACAATACCGGACTTGAATCTGCTCTTCCCGTTTCGCACACTGCTTTTGCATCTGTCCATGCGCCATTCTCATAAATCTGATACATCAATGTGGTATGATTACCAGTTGTCTTTGTACCATCATCATCAATATAGACTTTCACTTTTCGTCCATCACTTAAAACAGCCACCTGCGGATTCGCATATTCATAGGCTTCTCCTTCGCCAGGTACCACTCTGTCATCCACAGCTAATTTCCAATCTGAAGCCTCCAGATAGGCACCAAATTCCGGATAAAGCTCTACTGTTCCCAGATCCCAGTCCTTAGAATAACATAAAACAGATACCGGGCTGCTTGTCTTCATAAATAATTTACCGCTCATTGTGACAGACAATGCATCCTTCATTTTCTGTGCAGGGAATACCATTTTTCCTGATATCGTACCTTCAACACCGCCTTTAATATCAAAAACAGCGGATGAACCAACACCCAGTGCAAGAGATGGTACTAATGCAAGTCCCATATTGCCATCCATGATAAATTTCTTTTCAGCCGATGACTTAAAGTTTAACTGACCGGATACTTTGCCGCTGAGACCAAATTCCTCATAAACACACCAGAATAACGGTGCCTTAACAGTTGTTCCTGCCTGCAGCATGGCTACAAGACCACTATCTATGATTTCCAAACCGCCATTCGCATAGCTGAATTCAATGAATCCCGTTGCACTTCCACCAACATTAATAGCCGCTGTGCCATTGATTTCTTTTAGCTGACCACGAAGTGAACTAAACTGATTCCACAGCTTGGTTGTATCGACTTTTCCGCCGCAGCCCTTTACCAGACTCTTAACCTGCTGATAAGAATCACTCCAATATGTATCATCTGCATCTGCCGCTTCAAGCTTTGCACTGTATTTTCCATCAAAACCAAGCAGTACTTTAACTGTTTTATTGGATGGATCCTGCTTAACAACCATATTGTCAAAAATAGGCAGCTTAAAAGATACATCCGTTTCAAACAGATTAAACGTATTGCCCAGAATCGTGATTTCAGGCCCTTTCAGTTTATCTCCTGACATGGAAATCTGAGGCGTCATAGAGATGATCTGCTCTTCCATGGTCTGTTTTCTCTTAATATTAATAACATTTACGCCAGTAGATTTCCAAGGCCATCCGCTGTAACTTGCAGGCTCATATCCCTCTTTACTTATGGCTACTGTCTGTGTCGCTGTGCCATACACTGTTACATGGGCAATTCCCTTGTCATCTGTGTAATAGCTCTTTGATTCAGTATCACTAATTGTAATCTGTACACCAGAAACAGAATGACCAGTTGCATCATCTACTACTTTGACCGTATAGTCGGCAGTTTTATAAAGACCTTCCTGGTAAGTGCTGATATCTGCAAAAGGAATGTTGTTGTCATTTGCATAGGTCTCAGCGAATGAGCCAGGGATACCGTAGATTGTCATTTTTTGGCAATTGTAAAATGCACTACCCCCTATACTTGTTACAGTTCCAGGTATCAGAACTTTCTCTACATTGCTTGTATAATCGTCACTTGCAAGGATATAGGATGGCAGCCATGTCATACCCTCTTCAAAAATTACTTCTTTCAGACTACTTGCTCCTGCCAATGGCCCATTAATTCTTGGTGCATTAGCATAAGATATACTCTTTGGTATCGTAATACTGCTAATTCCTGTATCTTCAATAATGCAGTATCCTAACCTTGTTACACTTCCCGGTATTATCAACTCTTTTAACGATTCACATTTTCTAAATACATCATTTCCTATCTCTGTTACATTTTCACTTAATCGAATCTGACTCAGATAGCTGCAGCCATAAAATGCACTATCCCCCAAAGTTAAGGCATCTCTCACTGCAACTGACGCATCTTCTGTTTCATATGCAAAGTCAACCTTTTCCAGACCTGTACAACTTGAAAATGCACTATCATTTATCGTCCGCACAGATGACGGTATTGTTACCTCTTTTATACCTGTACATCCGACAAACGCCCTCAGTCCTATTGTTTTGAGATTTTCCGGTAAATCTATTTCTTTTAACTTTTTACACTGACGAAAGGCATCGCTACCTATTGTTGTAACCGTGTCTGGTATCTGAACCTTCTCTACATTACTTGTATAATCGGTACTTTCAAGAATGTATGCCGGTATTTTTGTCATCCCTTCTTCAAAAACAACTTCCGTCAAACTTCCTGCTCCTGCCAATGGGCCATTACTTCTTGTTTCGTTAGTATATGATACATTCTTTGGTATCGTAATACTACTGATCCCTGTATCTTGGATAATACAGTATCCAAGCTTTGTAACACTTTCCGGTATGACTAACTCTTTTAGTGACACACATTTCTCAAATGCATTATTTCCTATCTCTGTTACATTTTCGCTCAATGGAATTTGACTCAGATAGCTGCATCCATAAAATGCACTATCTCCTAAAGTTAATGCATCCCGCTCTGCAACGGTCACATCTTCCGTTTCATATGCAAAATCAACCTTTTCCAGTCTAGTACACTTTGCAAACACACTATTTTCTATTGTCCGTACAGATGACGGTATTGTTATCTCTTTTATCTCTGCACATCCAGAAAACGCTCCCAATCCTATTGTTTTGAGATTTTCCGGTAAATCTATTTCTTTTAACTTTTCACACTGATAAAAAGCATAGCTGCCTATAGTTGTAACCGTGTCTGGTATCTGAACTTTTTCTATATTACTCGTATAATCGAAACTTTCGAGAATATATGATGGTACTGTTGTCATCCCTTCTTCAAAAATAACTTCTGTCAGCCTTCCTGCTCCTGCCAAAGGTCCATTACTTCTTGTTTCGTTAGTATAAGATATACTCTTTGGTATCGTAATACTGCTGATTCCCGTATCTTTGATAATGCAATATCCAAGTTTTGTGACACTATCTGGTATAACTAATTCTTGTAACGACTGACATCCCTCAAATGCATAATTACCTATCTCTGTCACCGGATATGAACCTATCACCGACGGAATTTCAACCCTAGAATCTTCGCCTGTATATCCTGTAATCTTCGCTTCATTACTGGAAACAGTATAAAGGAAATCTCCTTCAACCAACTCTTCCAGTTTTGAATCCTCGGTTTCTGTTTCCCATATATCAGCTTCCGACTGGCTCTCAGATATAGTTTCATCTTCCTCACTTTCCACTGTTTCTGCTATTTCTTTTGCTGTTTCTTCAACATCTGTTTCTATTTCTGAAACTAATTGACTCTCTTCTATTGTCTCCGCTGTTTCTGATGTTGTCTGGCTTATTTCCTGCCCATATACAGTCTGACTCATCATCATTGCAGCCACTAATATCAGGGCTATCCCTTTTCTGCATTTCTTCATAAGCTTAATCACTTTCCTTAAAAATTTCCAGAACTGCCCTTAGAACTGCTATAATTCATTGTGACAGCTCTGGAATTAATTAACTGTTACTCTTTGTTTCCATCTTTTAAATTATTGATAAAACAATTTAATTTTTACACTCTGCACTAACACCCTTGCTGTCAAAACCTCCCATCGCTTCTTTGCCATTGATAGTCTTATACGCTCTGACAGTATATGTGTAAGTTGTTCCCGCTGTACCGCTGCCATCGGTATAGCTGTTGGCATTCTTGTCTGTGACCTTGATTAATCTGGACCAGTTTCCACTTCCGGATTTTCTGTAAACAACATATCCGTCGCAGTCTCCTGCCTTCTCCCATGTCACTGTGATCTTTCTTCCTGCTTCTGCTGTTGCTCCCAGCAGTTTTACGGTTCCATGAAGACTTGTCACTGTCGCTGTTTTTCCGGTCTTGTCGTAATCACCCTGATGACTCTTGCCCTCATATTCCTTATATGCACGGACGGTATATGTATAACTCTTGCCCGCTGTTACATTCTGGTCTGTATAAATAGTTGTCGCATTGGATGTCACGTTGCCAAGTCCCTTCCAGCTTCCCCCGGCTTCCTTTCTGTAAACACGGTAGCCTGTCGCTGTGGATACCTTGTTCCAGCTCACTGTGATGCCGCCTTTGCC
>NZ_JAAXCM010000033.1 GCF_019734885.1 Pseudocoprococcus catus
ATCTTCTACTGCAACAACATCATATGCCTCTGCCATTTCATAACTCAGCTTATGTAAGAAATCTTTCCTCTGGTTTCAGATTTTTTCGTGACATAATGCAACACGTTTTTTCTGTCGGTAATCAGCTCATTGACGATTCGGCCTTCTTCACTGATTATTTCTCTCTCATAGACACCGGTCTTCACCGCTTCCGCTACATCCTGATCAAAAATAAGATTCACCAGATCGCCATCAAAATCCGCACCGCCTAAGCACAAAGGCGCCACTGATGAACGTGAAACCATCACAATACCTGTCAGATGGCCAAAATATTTTGTGTAAATATCATTTAAATAATAGGTATAATTTTTATAACTCGCATTTTTAGGATGATCTGCTTTCTGATAAATCGCAGCATCCGTTCTTACCATTGGCTTTAGCAGGCACTGCTCATTTCTTGACAAATGCGGACTTCTGAAAAAAGCATAGCTCTTATCATAATCCAAACCGTACACATCCGAGGCATCTATATACCGCATTTGATCTGTCTTTTCATCTTTGACTTCGACAGTTCCGACTGGCAGAAAAAAGCGTGACCAGTTCAAATACAATGTCACTTAGTTAAGCTTATTACAAATTAATGGATTTGTGTGCATCTAGCGTGAAAAAAATGTGGTAAACAAAAAAGAATAAAACAATCTTCATTCAAAAAAGATCATATAAATATCAGGCATGATGTTTTAATATCGATGTTATACATCGCCTGCATCAGTTTCCGCAGACAACAATACAAGACTATACCAAACTTTCTGTATTAATCTTGAAGATATTTTTCATCCTTTCTCCCTTCATTTTCCAATAGCTTTCCGCAAGTTCCATATAACGAACAACGTCTTTTCCTGATTTAATCTCTCTTTCTCCACTTTCTATCAATTTATCCACATAGCCTATACTATCTATCAAATACATATATTTGCAATATTCATATACATCATTAAATAGATTCAAAAAATTGAATAACGTTATCTTTAATTTATTTTTATTTTCTTCTGCGCTTCCTGATTTCGATTGTTTAGCCTGTGCCCTAGAAAATATATCCTGATCTAAATTTCTGTTATTAAAAAATTGATTCATATAATAAATATATTTATCAAAACGATCTAAATCTAGACCTCCTTTAAAATTATTCATTCCCGCTGTACACGGCATTAACGAGCAATTATTCAATGAATAATTTGCCTCCCAACATTTTTCTAACTGATTTAAATAATAATTTTTTTGCTTTCCATTATCAGAAAAATCTTGAATTATTAGTTTTTCATAATACTCGTATTTTGGTATTTTCTTTCCTTTTCCAAAATTAAAAACTATATCACCCGATATTTTGCAGCAATCGTCATCCTTACCAAACCAGAAACCAAATCCTTTTCCTACACGAACTAAAGTTATTTTACCAAACTTTTTCCATATATTTTTATTTAAATAGTATGGTATATATAAATTTTTCCATGTATAACAACATCTATCTGCTTCATCTGTTCCTTCAAAACATTTTTCTGGAATCTTTATTATATAATTCTCAGTTTTAGAATAGTTACCTTCCATCCTCCACCATCTCCACTTCATATTCCTCAATCGGCAACCATGCCCATACATACTCTAAGTCTATGGTCCCACCACGACTTTGTCTAAATTCACCAGGTGCTCCGTCCTTTGTTGCCAAAGTACCAGTATCCCAACATCCTGCCGACAAATGTCCTGTCCTTTCAACAATTAAACATACTTCAAAATCATCTGGCAAATCCCCATCCATGACATAATGGAAATCCTTCAATTCTACTGAAAGTTTTTGATGGAAATGGCATTCATCGTCAATATCAATCGCTAGCGATTTACGTGGAAATGGTGGAAAAGTACAGACGACCTTTTCTTGATCTTCTGTGTTTTCCATCCGTTGCATTAGTTTACACTCTCTACATTTCATCTTGTCCCATCCAAATACTCAATTATTTCAATTCTGCATCTTATCTTCTTAATTATCTCATATCTTTCAGTTATCGTAAATTAATTTTCATCATATTTATTATTATTTTGACATTTTTGTTAATGCTTTGCTATTTTCTTTCATTTTCACTTCTTCCCATTCAACCACAAGTTGAATGATTTTTCTTCTGAACCTGTTATACTTCAATATAAGTAATACAAATCCGTTGCACTATAGATGACAACTTTATAAACATGAAAGGTATGGGATAACGATGAGCAAATACAGAGAAACCCCTTGCAAATATTACATCAGCCACGGTGAATGTGCCAAAGGTCGCGATGCCGAACACAAAACCTACTTCCAGCATTGCAATAAATACTACCCACGCGCCAAAGTTCACTATATCAATAAGAAGCGCCAATACAATGAACGCCAGCGCAGCCAAATCACCCCCTGACACCAAACCGTGCCAGGGGATGTTCCATTTTATCGATTCAATTCTTTGGCAAAAGCTTCATAATTGGACGTATCTCTTGGTGAACAGTAGATGGCCAATTCTATGGTTTCAAAATCATAGATATGCGCTTCAATGGCTGCATGCATGGCTTTGGCCACCAATTTCGGAGGATTGGCAAAGGCGCCACAACCAAAAGCCCCCAAAATCACAACCTCTGATCCCAGCCATCTGGCCATATCCAGAATGCGATGAATCCGCTTCTGATAATTTTCATACAGCATCTGATCTGTCACTTTCTTTTCCCAATCCCGATCACGCTGTGACAGTAATCTCAAATTTGGTGCTGCACAACTGATCACATCCACATCAAACCACTCATTTTCCGGCAATGCGACAGGCATAGCCGTATCCTGCTTAAATACAGTGACACCTCTGGTAAGGATACAGTCATCGTTGTATAAAGCATCTATCTCTCCCGCTTTTAATGCCCATTTAT
The DNA here is from genome assembly GCF_019734885.1 of Pseudocoprococcus catus. Classification (GTDB taxonomy): domain Bacteria; phylum Bacillota; class Clostridia; order Lachnospirales; family Lachnospiraceae; genus Coprococcus_A; species Coprococcus_A catus. Next base: position 2,920 of record NZ_JAAXCM010000033.1, read on the forward strand.
GCTTTTTGTGAAAGGCATGCGTAATGGCATTGACTGACAGACATTCATATAACGTACTTGTTCGGCACAGACATTCTTCCTGCGCACTGGAACCTTTTTTCACACCGCCACCAGGATTCGTTGCCGAAGCAAAGTTGAGTACACAGACACGTTTGCCTTTATAAGCGGATGCCGCTTCAAAACTTCTTTTTTTAGATACAATCACCTCCGCCTTTTTCCCAGTGTCATGTGGCAGTGGTTTCAAATACTGCGCTGCATTTTCATCCGTAACCACCCGGTTATGTTGCCTGGAATAATTGATACTATTCATCAATCTCTGATTCGTATGGCACATAGATAAGGTATCTTCAAATATGTTAATCAATTCTACTCTGGACATTTTATTCACCCCTTGCATGTATTAAAAATTAATCTTTATCCTTGTCATATAAATCTATCTCAGCTTGCAGCTCATCCATTTCTACACTGATTTTGTCTTTTTCCATCTTTGAAAAAATGCGTACTCGCATATCTACAATTGCCTGTGCCTGGCATTCCTGAAATCCAAACAGATTCTGCAGCGATTTCTTTGCCATCCAAACATCTTGCGATTCATTAATCACAGATAGTATTAAATCATAATTATTTTGCGCCCACCTTATTGCTTCTAAGATAGTCAATCTTTCCCTTTTTCGGGCTAAACGCTCTGTAAAATCATCAGCCATTTCCCATACTCCTAATACCACTGTAAAAATTTCGACTAATCTGATTCCTCAATCGGAAATTGGTTGTACTGCAATCGTTTCAGCAGTTCTTCATCCTCCATAGAAAAGAAATCACAATTTCCACACACATTCAACAGGAGCTGTCCAAGCCTCATATCCGGATATTGCTTCCATACTATCTCTAATTTTGTAAGAATCTCCCGGATTCGTTCCGGCTTTCTTCCTGTACCTGAGAAAAGTGTATTCGATTCACGTTCATACAACACCTGTTTGATGTATTCCAGGAATCCTTTTCGTGGATCACCTTCATCAAGTGTCGCATATTCCAGCTCTGTAGGGCAGACATGCTCATGCGAAAAAACGGACAAATACTTATTCCCGTTAAACATAAGATTGACTGCAACCTGGAAATCTGAATAGTCGCCTTTTCGAGCCAAATCGCAATATTTTTCTTCCTCTGCATCATCCTTCGGGCCATCCACAATTCCAAGCAAGTCTGTGCCCACGATATGTACAATATCTCCCTGTCGGTACAATAACGGCAAATCCACATACCGATCTTCAAATCGATTCTTCACTCCTGTTTCATTTTGCTCAAAATCCAGTCCTTTATTTTTCTCATATAACCACAAATTTTTATGAAGATATCCCTGTTCGTCAAATTCAACAGCTCCAAATACACCATCCGTATCTCTTGCCTGTTTTTTACATGCCAATAATGCTTTCTCAATCCTAAATGGATCCCCTTCTTTTTTGCCGTCTAAATATGCTGCATCAAAACTGAGATAGATACCTTCAGTACTGTATCTTCCTTCATAAAGTACTGACAATTTGTAATAAGCATTACCATTACATTGCTTATATGCCTCATAAAATCTGTGATTTCTGTCCAGTCGTTCTGTAATCTGCCTCTGCAAGTTCGGATCTTCTGTCCGCTTTTTTAGTTCTAATAATGCAAAAATTTTCTCCGTGTGTGACATACCTGGTGCATGATAGATCAATGTCGCTTTGTCCCAATCCGACACGATCACACCATTTTCTTCTATAAACTTTTGGTAATCTTTAGACCTTATATAATCCATTTTCTTTACACCCTTTAGCTATTTTCATTCTCTTGACCATGCCAAAGAATTATCCAATCATCCTGTTGTGCATGATCTGGTTTTGATAGATCACCACTTTGTTTAAAACAAATTTCATTTCTAGCAACACAGTATTGAACACAATCCATATCCGTTGTGCACAAATCATTTTCACTATCATTTAGAAGCACTACATCTTTACGAATATGATTGTCCTGAATAATTTTCTCTAGAAGTTCAAAAGTCATCATCATTCCTCATCCGAATAAAACCGCTCTCCAGTTTCGATACACATGCAAGCCAATCGTCCGCTTTCGAATCCACTCCCACAATCCATAAGATACACATTCGACTTATCATTTTTCCATATCGAACACGACATTTCATCTAAAGAGACTAATTTGTGTTCCGCCCAGACGACACTACTGGCAGGCGTATGTCCCACAAATGAAATGTAACCATCAATGCCATAAAGAAAATAGTAATCAAGCGAACTGTTACCCATCAAGTAATATCCCCTTTTATGAATCACTGCCGGATGGGAAGTCATTGCATGGGCAAATAGATAGGATTTGCCATCAATTATCATTTCTTTTTGAAGCGGCAACTGTTGGATCTGTTCTGCTATATGAAGCATATCCGCTTGTGTCAGTCTCTTTCGCATCATTTCAAAAGTATTATACGCATAAGGCGCCATCTTTCGGCGTTTGCGTTCAGATTGTGCGTAATATTTCTGTACATAATCTGCCAGCCACTGGTCATGATTACCTCGTATCCATGTCAGCTCTCCCTGAATACCAGATAACATAAAATACACTTCTACCGGATCCGCTTCTGTACCACCGCGATCAAAAATGTCGCCCAGAACTATCAACGAATCTTTCGGTTTTATCTTTATCTGATTTAAAATACTTTGAAGTTTCTTCGCTTCATTGTGAATATCTCCGATTACATAATGCATTTTCTTCTCCTTCCCAAATATTTTTAATCCATAATATCCTCTGGTTTTTTTGCTTCTTCCAGTCTCTTTTCTGACAAGCTTTTTCTCCGACATACATCGGCATATTCCCGTGCATATTTCAATACCAGTTCCGGACAAAATATTTTTCCCATACTTTTATGACTAAGATAATCTCCCATCGCTTCCATTGCATATCTCAGTGCCTGTCTTTTGGGATTGTCTTCTATATATGGCGGAAATTCAACGTCCAGATACAACGGATTGATATGTTCATGCGACCAGATGCCAGATTCGGTAAGCCTGCTGCAAATAACCTGATCGTCCGAGAAATCTACATACCATTGGTTTTCTTCTATGCACTGCCAGTAACAATTCCAGTCTTCTTCTCCTTCTCCAAGAATATAATACTCACCATCTCTTACATCTTTAACTGGTAATCCTACTTGTAGCTCATTTTTTTAAAGCTCTCTCTCATCCACTGTGAAGGCACTAATTCAAACATCTTATTTCTTCTCCCATCCTCAATTCTGCCGTGCTGTGCGCATCGCATCCATAGATGATTTTCGCATCCGCCGGCACCAGTTTCCAAAACTCTGGCCTGTACTCCTTGGACTGCAATCTGCACATTGATCTGGCATTCTTTTCTAAGTAAATATTGCGATTCATGGCAATCTTAATCATCAGCTCTGAAATCCTGTCAAATGCCTCACACCAGTGGGTGTGTGCCTTAAATATTCGATCCGGATGCGCCACTACGTCAAAGAGTCCTGTATTCATTCCCTTAAGCGTCGCATTGCCCAGTCCGAAATAGGCCATTTCAGAATCATGAAAAAAGTACTGACCTCTGGATTCTTCATAATGATGCTGGCCAAGCATCAGCATATCGATTTCTTTATTCGCCCGCAATTCCTCGTAATAATCTCTGAAGGACGGCAGATATTCTATTTCCAGCCCCGTTTTAACTGTAATTTTATGACGATATTTTTCTTTTAAATACTTCAGTGACGCAAGATAGCTATCCAACTGTTCATAGGGCATGCGATTCGTAAAGGGATTCCCAAGAAATGGGGCATGGTCCGTAAAAATAATATATTTTGCACCCATTGCCACCGCTTTCCTGATATAGGCTTCATCCTGTTCATCGCTCGCATGCCCACACCGCCAGGTATGGACATGAAATAGATAGTTATACATCTCTGCCCTCTATTTGATCCATTTTCTTTTTCACATTTTCATAGTATGCATCATTCCAATCCCAGGTATAATCCTCGTCATATTCTGTCAATATGCTGCCGTCTCCTTTTTCCAAATCATAGACTTCATTATCCTCATTGACGAAAATACCTCGAATACCATATAAATCTACCAGATGTTCAAATGTTCCAATCGCAAACAGCCACTGGCTGGTTTTTGGTAATGCATAGGCATCTGCCAGCTTGCACGGTTTCTTTTCAAATTGTCTTTTTAAATCCAATAGTGTATGGTCGATTCGGTCTCCAAATACAGATGCCCGGGACATGTTAATGCCATTCATCTCCTGTGGAAAGAAAAAGATAGAGCGCTTTCTGTAATGTTCATACGTATCAATCATCTTTTCTGAAAATCCGTATTTTTTATAGATTCGTCGGATTGACAATAAACCATCTGCAGAGCACGGCACATCGGCTATCGATTCGTTCCAGTATCCATCCGGATCCAGATAAAATGCGTAGATCATGCGCCAGATCCATGCTTCATCATTGAAACCACTATCTAACATAAACAGATGCAGCAGATCTTTCATAACATCCACATTAAACTGATGCACCTGCGCGTATGTTTTTAATCCATCCGCGCAATGTACACGAATATTTTCACCAAATACTTCTTTTAAAATTTTATCTGACACATAAGTTCCTTTGTATTTTTCATAAAATGCGCTCTTTTTGTATAATCCTAAGATCTGTTCCTTTTCCATATGATTTTCTTCCCTTCTGCAATTTTCCAATATGCTGAATTTAAAATTCTTTGATATATTCCATAAATAAAATTGTCTCTGTCGCTGGGGTTTTGGCTGCAAATTGCGCCCGTTCGATACCATTTGTCAGCAACAACCGTTCCCAGATTTTTGAATATTGTCTGAAATCGAACTCGTTGTCATCCAAGATGAACTGATAGGCCTCCTGATAAGACAGCTTTTTCTCATCATACGCAAAAACAGCCGGAATACTTTTTTCTTCTTCTCTGTATGCCAGAAAAGAAAGATGATTTCTAAGATTTTTCGTCATATATTCATTGATGACTTCTAAGGTTTCCTCATATGAATTCCAATGACGACCCAGCTCTTCATTTTCTCTAATTGCCTGTGCGCTGATACCCAAGCTAAAATGATAATATCTCATCGCTTGTCCTCCTCTTCTTTTCTATCTTTTATTATACATTTTATGTCGTGTAAGAACTTACATTTTTTGAAGCCATCTCCGCGTATACCAAATTCCAAATTATTCAACGTCACCATCGAACCCCCATATCGGAAACCAAGACAAAAACTTTCTTCCTGCAATTTTGCAATTGCGCCAAATACCTGGTCTCGCTGATCAACTATTTCCTTTAACTCTTTGCTGTCCTTCACACTGGCTGCAATGTCAATGAGTTTCTGGATTGCCTGATCAACTTCTTTATTGGCCTCATGCAGAATGTCTCCTTCCGAAACCAGATATTGATAAAAATCCCTGGCCAAAAATTTTTCATCATCTTTTTTCCTATTCTCCATTCTGTTGCTTCATCCCCTTTTCTCTAATTGATATTGTCTTATCTTCTATGCTCTTATTCTACAGGATATTTTCATCCACGTATGGACAAAAAGTGGGACAAAAAAACTGCTGAATCAATATAGAAATTGAAACAGCAGTTTTTTGTTGTGTTCATAATTAATATGCCGAATTTGTTACCTTAAAACTCTTTAGCATTGCTATAACTTCCGCCTCCTGTTCCTCTGTAAATTGTCCCTCCGGTGCATGTGCCATGAAAACATGATACGTCAGATATTGAAACGAAAATGTCTCCAGCTGACCTGATCGTCCTACATATACTTTTTCTTTTTCAAAATTTTTAGGAAGAACCGCATACGATGTATAGTCACATGGTGACCAATCATCTTCTATAGTCCCCATCATTGTTGCAATATCATGGACTTTGGCAACCATAAACTTTCCAAGATACGAATAATCTTCATCTGTACCTTCCGGATATCCCGGTTCGAAATCTGAATCTGCTGCCTTCGTTAGCTCTGCTTTTGATGCTGCACGCCCATGTCCGCCAAGTAAATTTGGAAAATCCCAATATTCAACTGTCAGCCCCTCATCATTCTGTAATTCCACATGTTCTCTGATCACATCCGGTGCACTGTCAAGTTCTTCCGTCACCACTTTCCATCCATCCGGCACTTCAAACTGAAAGGTTGGATATTTTGTCTGATGCGCTTCACCCCATCTTGTGATATAAATTTTCTCTTCTTCTGGCCAATGATATTCCCAGAACTTCGGAAGATTTACCGTAAATAACGGTTGCTCAATTAAACCAGGTGCAATAACAGGTATATCTACCGCCAACGTTCCTGTTATCTCAGGGCCAATCTCCATATTCAATGCTCCGATATCCCGAATACCACTTGTCTTAGTTGACACTTTGACCGTTCCAACCACTTCGCCATCAACGCCGACTGACACATCGATTCCTGAACACCCGTATAATTTCACAATTAAATGTGCACTCACTCCTGCTGATGCATTCGCGGATACCTCAATTGCTTTAAATTCAATTCCTGGCGTCTAATGTTTCGTCTATAGAACCACCTGAGCCTATCAAACCGTCAGAATAATCTATTAAAACATCAACCGCCCCTGCACTTTTCACCGCCATGCTGCACTGTACATCCCCATGATCAATATTCATATCTATCTGAATCCATGCATTAATCCCTGCTTCTCCTGATAATGTAACCCCCTCATCTTTTATTTCTACTTCTGCGCCAAACATATAGTCACTGCTTGGCTTTACTTCAACCTCCGGCATTTGATATGTGGAGGTATCTGCTTCCATAGACATATTTCGAAATGACCCCTGCTGCTGACTTCCTACTTCAAGCCCATCTACTTGTTGAACGCTGACTTCTTCAAGCCCATTTTCTGTCAATTGCATGTATTTAACAATATGAGCTTTTTCAAACACATCTGTCAATAATGCCGGTTCTGTATAAAACACAAACTGGTTATTTTCTTTCTCTGCATCTATCACTCTCCGTATGAACCCAGCTTCTGCTTTCTCGATCATTCCCGAGACAATGACATCTCCTTTTTTATATTTCGGATTTTTCTCAAATACCAGCTTGTCCTCAGTCACTTCGACAGGCAGTTCATCAGCATCCATTTCACTGGTAATCACCCTGACATTTTCTTTGATGATCGTATCTCCATCTGTTTAACGAATAATATCCCCGTCAATGACGAGGATATCTTCGATACTTGTATGTAGTAATCGACTAAGTATAATGAAATTATCAAGACTTGGCAAAGATTTGCCGGAAATCCATTTATAAATCGCCTGTGATGTGTAGGATTGCAATACATATGGCACTACAAAAAAAGAATGTGACCAAGCACATTCTTTTATAACCACTTATTCTTCTGTCTCAAATTCACCTACTGAAACTTCCTTGCCATCTCTCCAGATTCTTTCCAGATCATAGAATGTTCTGGACTCGTCAGAGAAGATGTGTACGATGATATCATTGTAATCCATCAGGATCCAGTTGGCACTGCCGTAGCCTTCCACCTGACGTGGTTCATGACCGGCTCTTCCAAGGGCCTCACGAACGCTGTCAGCCATGGCCTGTACCTGATTGGTGTTGGAACCGCTTGCGATCACAAAATAGTCTGCAATAACAGATACACCGGCAATGTCAATGACACGAACATCATTGGCTTTCTTGTCTTCCAGTGCAGCAATTGCAAGTTTGGTCATTTCTTTAGACTGATTCATGCTTACCTCCATTTATTATCTGTATGCACATCATAAATCCGGATACAAATTCATCCTTCCGTATTCTCTGCACATTTCTGTAAGTAATAACTATAAGTAACTTCTGTGGCAGGATCGATCTCCCCGCCTTGATCACGCAGATAATCCAATGTCTGCTTCAGAATTTCGCAGACTGCCTGGTCAATGTCTGTAAATGCCAATTGACGAAGCCATGCAAGATTCGGTGCCTGATCCCGTCCCGGCTCAATATAATCCGCTGTAAAGACGATTTTCTCCAAAAGCGTCATATCCGGCTTACCTGTAGTATGCCACTCAATGGCGCTGAGGATCTCCGGATCTTCGACACCGTATCTGTGCCTGGCCAGCCATGCCCCAACTCTCCCGTGAAGCAGGAACGGATTTTTAGCCTCCACATCTGAAACAGGCAGATGGTGACTGCGGCACTTCTCCAACAGCTTCTCACCGGACATATGCTTAGCACAATCATGCAGCAAGCCTGCGTAGGACGCCTTTGTCAGATCTTCGCCATAACGCATGGCCAGACAAATGGATGTATAGCGCACACCGATGGTATGTCTGTATCGATGCGGATTCTGTTTCTGCTGCAACATCTCTTCAATTTCCTGTATTTCCATCATCAATCACCTCTTGAGCCTGCCCTTTCATTCAAAATCTGCCGAAAGATCCGCAAAAGGTCCGACTATCATCTTTTATTGATTGTACAGCTGATGTTCCTCTATATACTCACGCACACCTTCCGGAACCAAAAAACGTATGGACTGATGTTCCCTGACACGACGCCTGATTTCGCTGGATGACAGTGCAAGATCCGGAATATTCAGAAAACGGATATCCGCATGATATTTAACTTCCAGATAAGCCATCTGCTTTTTGAAAATATCATCCGGTGTATGATTCCGCATCGCTGCTAAGATCACACAATCCGACATGAGCACAGCCGGTTCATGCCATGTCTCGATCTGAAAGAGTGAATCTGCCCCCATAATGAAATAGTAGTCCGTATCAGGATGTGCGTTTTTCAGCTCCTCCAGGGTCACTGAAGAATAACTGTAACCCTCACGCCTGATTTCCATATCAGATATAGAGAAATATGGAATTCCTTCCACCGCCCGCTGAAGCATGGCCATTCTATGAACCGCCGGCGTGATGATTTTGTCTGTTTTGTGCGGCGGATCACCATTTGGCAGCATCATCACTTCATCCAGTCCAAAGCTGTGATAGGCATTCTCAGCCAGCGTCAGATGCACCATATGCACAGGATCAAAGGTACCTCCCATGATTCCGATACGTTTTCGTCGGCTCATCGCAAGCATCTCCTCCGACGTATATTATTTTTCAGGAAGAACAATCTTCTTTTTGTTATCCTTGCCTTCTTTATAAAGAACGATTTTTTTGCCAATGACCTGAACCACCTCCGCACGTGTACGTTCAGCCAGCATTTCTGCCATCTGGCGAGGATCATCAAGACAATTCTGAAGAACAGAAATCTTGATCAGTTCTCTCGCTTCAAGGGCTTCCGCTACAGCCTGTGTTAACTCAGGTGTTACGCTGGATTTACCAATCTGGATGATTGGTGTCATATTCATGGCAAGACCTTTGAGATATGCTCTCTGCTTACTGTTTTTAATCATCTGTATTAACCCTCTTATTTATAATAATCAAATTCCAGACCATACATACGGACCGTATCGCCCTCCTGTATGCCTGCCTTTTCAAGTTCATCAAGAATACCGTTTTCTTTCAGGAATTTCTGGAAGAAATCAAAACCTTTTTCAGATTCAAGATTCGTATAACCAAGCATTTTCTCAATACGCGGTCCCTCTACAACATAGACACCGTCTTCAACGCTGACTGTATACGGTTCCTCAACATCTGTATTCATAGGAACATATTCCGGTTCAAATACAACCGGCTCATCCCCAATCTGATCCAGCATCTCACGCACATAAAAGAGCAGTTCTCTGACTCCTTTGCCGCTGACTGCGGAAATAGGGAAAACCTTGATCCCCTTCGGCTCAAATTCTTCTCTTAACAATGTAATGGCATCGTCGTTCTCGCCCTCATAAAGGGTATCGATCTTGTTGGCAGCAATCACCTGCGGACGCTTCGCGATCTCAGGATTATAGGCTTCCAGCTCCGCATTGATCTTGTAAATATCATCAATCGGATCACGTCCCTCAACGCTGGCCGCATCCACAATGTGAATCATCACCTTCGTACGCTCAATATGACGCAGGAACTCAAAACCAAGTCCCACACCATCTGATGCACCTTCAATGATACCCGGAATATCCGCGATCACAAATCCTCTGCCATCCGGAAGATCCACAACACCCAGATTCGGATTCAATGTGGTGAAATGGTAATTAGCAATCTTCGGGCGTGCATTGGTTACACGTGAAAGGAAGGTTGACTTGCCGACATTCGGAAAGCCTACAAGGCCTACGTCCGCAATCACCTTTAATTCCAGGGTAACAACAAGCTCCATGGCTCTCTGACCCGGCTGAGCGTATTTCGGTGCCTGCATTGTTGCTGTTGCATAATGCTGATTGCCCTTACCGCCGCGGCCGCCTTTTAAAACAGTCACCCGCTTGTTGCCATGAGACATATCCGCAATAACACGTCCTGATTCAGCATCTCTGATAACCGTTCCTTCCGGTACTTTAATGATCAGATCTTCACCGTCTGCACCGTGGCAGCGGTTTTTACCGCCGTCTTCGCCGTTTGGTGCACAATATTTCTTCATATGACGGAAATCTGATAATGTATTTAAACCTTCGTCTACAACAAAAATAACGTCTCCGCCCTTACCGCCGTCGCCGCCGTTTGGTCCTCCTGCAGGAACGAAGAGTTCACGTCTGAAACCAACGTGACCGTCTCCGCCCTTGCCGGAGCGTATATATATTTTAACCTGATCAGCAAACATAAAAACACTCCTTCCTGCCAGAGCAGCCACATGCCGCGCTGCCTCTGTCTTTTAATTATCTACTGATTCAAAAAAACGACTTCAAATATCAAAATCTGAAGCCGTTTAATCTATTATTCGTTTACTACGACTGGGTAGATAGAAACCTGTTTCTTATCTCTACCTTTTCTTTCAAACCTTACAACACCGTCAACCAGTGCAAATAAAGTATCATCGCCGCCTCTACCAACATTCACACCTGGGTGAATCTTAGTACCACGCTGTCTGTAAAGGATATTGCCAGCTTTTACAAACTGTCCGTCTGCTCTCTTCGCTCCTAATCTCTTGGATTCGGAATCTCTACCATTCTTAGTAGAACCAACACCCTTTTTATGAGCGAAAAACTGAAGGTTCATTGTTAACATGAGTTACACCTCCTCGATTTCAAAATGTATAAACTCACTGTACTGTTCCGAAAGTGACTGCATACCAAGTACCAGTGCATCAATGAGCAATGAAGCATCATGTCCCGGAACATCCTCAAAATCAAAATCAATCAAACCTGATTCCTGATCTGCACCAACACTGAATGCATCTTCTGTCAGTGCCTCAATAGCATTACATGTATTCAATGTAAGTACTGAAACTGCACTGCAGACAATGTCCTCACCGGGCTCTGCATATTCCGCATGTCCATCGCATCTGAAACCTGTATAGTGATTATTCCTGTCTTTATAGACTGTCACACTGATCATCACATGACCTCAAAATTAAGCGTTAATCTTTTCAATCTTAACCTTTGTATAAGCCTGTCTATGACCGTTCTTCTTATGATAGCCAGTTTTTCTCTTATATTTGTAAACGATAACCTTCTTAGCCTTGCCATCGCCAACAGCTGTAGCTGTTACTGTAGCACCTGCTACTGTTGGATCACCAACTTTAACTTCGTCACCACTTACAACGAGAACCTGATCAAAAACAACTTCAGCACCAGCTTCAACACCAAGTTTCTCAACTCTGATGACATCGCCTTCTGCTACTTTATACTGTTTTCCACCTGTTGCAATAATTGCGTACATTTATAGGGCACCTCCTATTCACATTACTCGCCAGTTACGGTATCTGCAAAGCAATTCTGCAAATTTAGACCTCACTGTGCGGCATCTTCTGTATACTACCATGTTTTTCAAACTCTGTCAACAGTTTTTTCATCAACTTTTGCGTCTTTTTTTCGGAATATAAACTGACCAATGACAAAGTAAGGCCAGAGATACAGCATCATTCTCTTTCCCTCTATCATGACACCGGATCTGTGAAGCAGATACACAGCGATCAATTCCGTCACGCATACGGCAAGCATCATGCCATATAAACCTTCTGCCTTCTCCGGTTTAAAAAATCTTCCTACAGCAAAAAACATGATCACCGCCGCAGTGGCATAACCTACCATGGATGTCAGCGAACGGTAGTATCCCAGTTCCACTTCACTCTTGTCAATAAAAAGAATATGTTGAATACTGTTTTTGAAGGTTGTGATTTTTTCACCCCAAAAGTCAAAATCAGACCAGGTATTCGGAATCATATCTGCAGGAATCGATGGCTTGGCCTGGCAGATCACAAAAAAAGCGGTAAGCATTACAGCCAGCCCAATTATGCCCGCGATCAGCCAGAATGGACGATATCTGTTGCGCAGCAGATATTCGACACCGCGAAAGATCACCGTTATCAGGATCAATGCCGGAAGGAGAAACATAAAAAACGCCGCCAGACGCTGATAGACCAGACAATCTGTTTTGTTCTCTGTCAATCCCCATCTATTTTCAAATGCCTGAAGATATTCCGTCCTCTCTGAGCTGCCGTTTAATTCGGATCCCGGTTTAATAACAATTCTACCAAAAGCCGCCTCAATCCCGGAAGCATCGCCATCTCCTGTACTGCCGGAAGATGTCCCTGCATCATAATCTGCATCACCTCCGCTGCCTGAAGGGACGGCCTGACCGGCATTGGAAGCAGGCTTTTTGGCAAATACAGTCTCCGCCGGCAGGATAACAACGGCGTTAGTATCTTCATAGACACCTCTGACATAATAATTCTTTTCATTATAAGTCAGTATGCCGCCTGTAATGCTGCTTTCACCGAAGAGTTTCCATGCGGCTTCCGTGCTGAGCACACAGCCATTCAAGTCATCCTCCATCAATTCTCCGGTAGAGGTACACAGGTTTTCAGAACTGCCGTAGATATAAGTCAGTGTACACGTCAGTGACTTGCCCAGATCATTATTAGTGAATGTCTGCTGATCCAGACTGCCTGTTGCTGTAAACGGAAGATAATTTTCAAGGGCCTCATCGTTTTTGCGCATATTCTGAACAGTATCCAGAGAATACGTGTCCTTGAGATAATACACAACCGATGTACCATAACTGCCAAGTTCCGTCCCTATAGCAAGAATATGACCAAAGCATACGAGCATAACCAGCACGAGAATATATTTGCCCGCATGCTTTGCTGCCCGCCGCATTATTGTTCCTCCAGAAGACGTACACGGTCTCCGTCACGCAGTGTTTTGCTGGATGTCAGGACAAACTTCTGATCCCAGCTGAAGGTACCATCAATAGCTGCCTGTTCGTTATTTTTGTCAAGGATTTCCACCTGGACTTTGTCAACCGCTGTCTCCGTACCGAGAATCGTATCCTTTTCATTAATGACGTAGACATAATACTTGTCTCCATCACTGTGGAGTGCAGTCAAAGGCACACAGGTATCATATTTCTTACTTGCTTTTTCAACCTTTAAAGTTGCGATCGTACCGATTTTCTTTACCTTTGCAGGAATAGAAACTGTCAGTTCATAAGAATTCTTATCTTCCTGGGAAACATCAATACTTTGAATCTTCAGACCTTCAACACTTGTCCCATTGCCGAGATCCAGTGTCACTTTATCATCTTTGGCCAGGAATTTGGCATCTGATTTATCAAGGGTTGCTGTAAACTTATAACCGGCACTCTGGTCGGAAATACGAATGGCTGTATCCTCTGTCGTTGCCTCGCCTGTTGTTACATTCACCTTTGTCACAAGTCCGTCCGACGGAGCCGTCACCTTGCCGCCTGCATCCATGACTTTCTGAAGCTTGTCCACTGCCAGCTGTTTCTCCTGAAGATCATCATTCTCCGTCAGGGCACTGGCAGTATCCACGCTTTCCGGTGTATTGGCATCCTCAAGTGAACGATCCGCAGACTGGATCGTTGACTTTCTCTGCTTGATTGCTTCATCATAAGCTTCTTCTTTTGACTTATAATCATCGTATAATGCTTTCAGCTGTTCATCATAGCTGGCACTACTATTATTATTCTGCTGTTCATTGTAAGCAGATAAAGCATTCTCCGCCTCAGAAAGGGCATCCTTTGCCTTGTCAACCTTATCATTGGCATTCTTTAACAGTGAGACATTCTCCTGATACGCATTAACTCTCTCGCGGATTTTCTGCTCATCAGCCAGTGAAAGTTTCACCCCTTTTTCCTTTTCGCTTTTGATTTCGTCTTGAACCTCCGCCTCAATATGCTTCTCTACGCCATCCAGTTCATCAACAGCCTTATCATAAGCTTCCTGTTTTTCTTCAACTGTCTTCTGAAGAGAATCACTCACGGTTGTGTCTGTATCATCAGAATTGTTGTTATTGTTCTTCTTATAATCATTATAAGCTTTCCAGGCTTCACTCATATTGTCTTTCGCTTTTGACACCGCATCATCTGCATCAGAAATTGTCTGATTATAATCCTCGTATGAGCGTTCCAGACTCCTTGCCTTGTTGTCAGCCTCAATGGCTTTATTTGCTTTCTTATCAGATGCTGTCGCCTGGGCCACCGCCAGATCCTTCTGGGCTTTCAAAAGTTTTGTCTTCAGGTCATCCAGATCCAGCTGGATCAGGACGTCACCCTTTTTCACCGTTTTGCCCTCTGTTGCTTCAACAGAAGCGATCTTAATATCCGCACTTGTTGAAATCGCAATATCCTTATTCGGTGTAATATTGCCGTCGGTCTCAATATTGTGGCTGATAACACCGCCTGTTGCTGCAGATGCTGTCACCTTGGCAATTGTCAGTGAATCGGCAGCTCTGGACAAAATCGTCAGTAAAAACATCAGGATAAGAAATCCCGCCAGTGCTTTGATTGCTTTCACCTGAAGAGAACTTTTCTTGTCCTTATCCATTTCAAAATCCATCAGTTGCTTTAATTTCATTGTTCGGTTCCTCTCCCATATGTTATTCTTTGACAGCAGAAGCTGCAATGCCCTGTTCCAGATAATTCTGTCCTGCCATAAAAACAAGCAGTGACGGAATCAGTGTAATGACGGATGCCACAAATGCCAGTCCTGCATTGTCCATACTGATATTCGGCAAATACAGTGATAAAGGCCATAAAGTTTTATTTTTCAGGAATGTCAACGGCTGCTCAATGAGATTCCACGCATCCAGAAAACTTAAAACAAGGGCTGAAACAATACCGGATGATCCAAGGGGCACACCGATATGCAAAAACACCTGAAACTTGTTGGCACCATCCAGCTCCGCCGATTCAATAATTCCCTTCGGAATGCTCCTGAAGAAATGATACATGATAAAAACCGGAAATGTAGAAAATGCCGCCGGCAAAATCACCGTCCACTGGGTATCCATCAGATGCATGGCATTGAGTGTCAGATAATTTGACAGCATCGTCACCTGAAAAGGCATCAGCATCAATATAATGTATAAATTAAACAGAACCTTCTTTCCCGGAATATCCAGTCTGGCAAATCCCCAGGCTGCCGGAACACCTGTTAATACCTGTCCGATCAAAATAATACCGGTCATCTTCACTGAATTCCAGAACATAACAAAAAACTCAGGCGAATCCAGAAGAAGCTGTACATAAGCTTTAAACGTCGGATAGGTTGGAAGCAATGCCCATGAGGCAAAACCATCTGTTTTTCCAAGAACTGCACCGAGATAATGATTGAGTTCATCCGGTCCCATCAGTGATCCGACAATCAGGAATACAACAGGGAAACAGATGCCTACTGCAAGCAGCAGCAAAAACAGGAGCAGCAATTTTTTTAAAATTTTGTGTTTCATCTCTCCTGCCTCCTAATCTTCCCGGTCCCATGAACGCTGCAGTCCGAGAATCAGCACTAAAATGAGCAGGGCAATCACAACAGCAGCAGCTGACATTTTGTCCAGTGACAATTCCCTGAACCAGTTATTAAACAAATGCTGCAGAAGATACATACTCTCATGAGGGTAATCCCCCGCCACCAGATAAGCCTCTCTGAATACCTTAAAGGAATTCAGGAATGCCAGAACCGTAATCGTATACATTGTAGACATAAGATTCGGCATAGTAATATATCTGAAGCACTGAATGTTATTGGCACCATCCGCTCTGGCCGCTTCATATAATGTATCAGGAATTGCCGTCAACCCTGCCATCCATAATACGATATTATAACCGAGATTTTTCCAGACATAACTGAATACAAGAATCCAGAAAGCAAAGCCTGTATCCATCCAATCCTGAGACTGCATACCAAACATGTGCAGTAAACCGCTGAAATAGCCGTTCTGGTGAAACAGCAAACGCCAGATCAGAACAACAGAAGCAACAGGGATCGCCATAGGCACAAGATAAGCTGATTTCAGGAAATTGGCCCCTCTAATGCCTGCATTTAAAAATACTGCAATCAAAAGTGAAGATGCCATCAAGATTGGAATACAGATAACCATAAACTTGATGGTATTAAAAAAAGCCAGTCTAAAAGCAGAATTCTGGAAAATTGTGATGTAATTGGATAAAAAAACAAACTGTGTTCCCGCTACATTGGTAAAGGAACGTCTCAATACATCTATAAAGGGGATCAGCACAAAAATGCTGACCCCTGCTAAGCTCGGTATAATGAAAGCAATATCCGTAAGTCTTTTTTTATTCAGGCGAATCTTCATAAGCTTTCATACCTCTTTCATATTTATTCAGATAAGTAAATATTGATATCCTTGACAACCTGTGCAACATCATCGTCAATGGAGTCATCACCGAGAATAGATCCGATACAATCAGTGACAATCGTTGTCAAAATTGTATTATCGCCGTAAGCCGGTGTATCCAGTGTATCGATCAGATCCTTCAGCTGTTTGATCTGGTCATCTGTCGGCCAGTACATATCAATCGTATATTCCTTGCCATTCTCATCTGAAAATCCCCATGCTCCCTTGGATGCACTTGGATCATAGCCTTCACTTCCTGCATCCGGGTCAACCAGTGAGTCATCAAAGCTGTTTTTGTTGACTCTGAAACCGCTGTAATTGTCGATGATCTTCTGACCATCTGTACTCAGAGCAAATTCAAAGAATTCTTTGGCTGTATCCATATTCTTGGATTTTGCATTGATCGCCATCTTCTCAGAAGGGACATAAACGTTCTTAAGTTCACCAGGTAATGCTTTATAAGTCAGATCAGCGTCTTTCCTCATAACGGAACCAAGCTGCTCAAGGCCATAGGAACCTGCCATATTGCCATAAGCCAGTTTTCTTGAGCCGGAGATAATGCTGACTGCATCAGATGTCGGATCAAATCCAAAATAACTTGCATCAAGATCTGCATCCTCTCCTATATAATACTGTTTTGTCTCATCCAAACTGGATTTATCATCATCAGACAATGTACCATAAGCCGCATCATAAATAGATTTAATATCTTTCAGATAAGATTTCAGGCTGTCCGCGTCAAGTGAACCATCTTCCTTAAACCAGCTGGCTGAATTCACAGACATCATATCGCCGATGAGAGAAAGTAAACTGTAGCTGTCTACAAAGTTTTCACCTTTCTTGTGATCTTTTTCGAAATCCTGAGCCAGTGCGGCAAAATCAGAAAGGCTGTTCAGCTTATCCAGATCATCCTTATAACCGATAACAATCGGTACTGTAAATGTCAGTGGTGTTGCATAGATTTTGCCGTCATCTGATTTGTAGGTCTCTGCAATGTTTTTAAAAAGTTTTCCGTCAGAAATCAGCGGATTCATCACATCGCTGACATCTGCAAGAAGGCCTTTCTCAATATAGGAATTAACCGGAAGACCATCCATGAACAGAATATCCGGTCCTTCACCGGCCATCACCTCTGTATTCAGCGTACGGATCGCATCAGATGTTGTCACGGCATCACCGCCGCTGACACCGCTTTCAACATTGACATAAACATCCGGATGTGCTTTCTGGTAAGTAGCAGCTAATGTACGAATTGTATAATCATCTCTTAATGTATAGATCGTCAATTCTTTGTCCGGGCGCTTCGCCGCATTCTTGTCATACGCATAATTCAAAATAGAAGTTTCAGAAGTATCGCCTGTATAATCATTGAATTTAAGAAGGATCTGACCATCTGCCTTCGGCACCATAAATCCAACATTGCCATTTGGTGAAACAAGTGAAGACATATTGCCGTCTACAATCTGTTCAGAAGTATCATTGTCCAGATTGTATGTAAAAATACCTTCTGTACATGCATAATAGATTGTATTGCCATCCTTGAGATAATCTGCAATCATAACATTGTTCTTCGTCTGAATAATATTGGCCAATTCTTCGTGTTCTGCTACCTTCTTGTCTGTGGCTGTATCATACTCGATCACCTTCTGATAATCATCAAGCAGTAATTTATCACCACACAGGTACATACCGTTGACCCAGTCAAAATCATCATAAGATGAAGCAATCTTGCCATCAGCTGTTGTGATATGATGAACAGCACCATTGTAATCTGCAACATAGAGATTATCTGCATCCTTTAACTTGAATGTCTGAATACCGTTGTAAGAATCATCATCATTGTTGTCTGAATTCTCACCATCATTGATCACAACACCATCATCCTCTGTCTCTGATTCAGCGACTGCTTCATCTGACACAGCTGCCGAGCCATATGCAGTATCTTCTGACATATCATATTCATAATGCTGTGTCTTCTTAATGCCCGGGATCTCTGCCTTAATCTCCGACAGCTTACCGTCCTTTGTAAGCAGATAATAGCTTTCTGTCGAATCACTGATGCTTACATTATCCTTGGTACTGGATGTGGTTGAAGTATAGACAAAAGCAATATCTCCATCCGCATCAATAGAGATGTTGCCAAGATAGCCGTAAGTACCATTTCCGTCATCATCTGTGTTGGATGAAATTTTCAGCTGATCCAACGCTGAAAGATCCATGCTGCTGTCCGTCCATGTCTTACCGCCATCAGTGGAATCCTTAATTGAAAATCCTTTGTCTGAGCTGTCACTGATGACTGCCCGAAGAGTTCCGTCTGACAACTGGGCAATAGACTGCACATAACTGGAATCATCGTCACCGGAAGAAAAAGGATTTCCCCAGTTTTCTTCTACATAACGGCCCTTGCCGCCTGACGCATCAGCACTGCCTCCGCTGCCATTACTTCCTCCTGAGCAGCCCGCCAGCAGGCCCACAGTCATCGCAAGAACAAGACCGATACTAGTCAATTTCTTCATTCTTTTCATAAATGCGCCTCCATTTCCTAATTCAAAATAAAAATTAATCTGATATTGATTGAATTCATGATTTATATTTATTATATCAGAAAAACTGTCCAAAAACAGATGCAATTTCCTTACAATTTGTGCAATTCTTTACGAAAATCTTACGATCACAGGCGAACCTGTTCTGCTAAAGACCTGTGAACTTTTTTTCGGGTCATCTCCATCAGATGCAGGGATGTACGATCCACAACCGTTGTCTGTATACTGTCTCTTGCCGCTTCCTCCCTTAAGATATCCATCAGAGCTTTTAAATGCTCCGGTTCCTTCATATTAATAAAATCTACAATCACAATGCCCGAGATATTTCGAAGACGTAGCTGACGGCACACCTCTCTGGCAGCTTCTATATTAATTTTGAAAAAATTTTCTTCCATCTTCTGTTTACCGATGGCCTTGCCCGTATTGACATCAATAACGGTTAGTGCTTCCGTGGGCTCAATCACAAGATAGGCCCCTGATTTCAGCCAGACACGCTTCTGCAGTGCCCTATCTATCTGAGATTCAATGCCTTTTAACTTAATGAGCGGATAGGCATCATCTTTATAATATCTGAGAATCTCCGATGACAGCCCCCACCGTTCAAAATTCTCTTTTAACTCTTCATAGATTTCCGAAAGATCCGTCGTCACCCGGCAGTCACTGCCGTGAGCAAACTTTGTGATCAGCTGTGCATAAGGTGAAGCCCCGGACATAAGCTTCGTAAAACAGGTTCTGTTCCTTGCGGTTGACATAATTCTATTATAGTCAACTAATAATCTGTCCATTTCTTCTCTGATCACTTCTGATGACTGTCCCCGTGCTTCTGTCCGGATCATCCAGGCTGCTCCCTCCATTGGTCTGTCAGAGATAATTTCCGTCAAACGGCTTCTCTCCTCTTTATCTTTAATCTTGGAAGACACCTGAATACCTGCTTTTCCTTTTGTCAATACGGTATATCTTCCCGGAAAGCTTAACCGTCCTGTCAAAAACCATGCCTTTGTCTTGAGATTTTCTTTATCTACCTGAACCACAATCTCATCCCCGGCAACAATCTTATCATTTTTCTTCGGATTAACAAAAAAATGTACAGCATTCTCCTTCAGGGGATAGTATCCCATCACCCCCGGTGTAATCTCCACAAAGGCTGCCTGAATATTCTGTACAATGTGTTTTACTTTCCCTATATAAATATCGCCGACTCTTACACGGCTTTTCTGCGGCTCAAGATTCAGCTCGCAAAGTATATCTTCTTCATAAAGGGCTGTCAGTACCTTTGACTGCCAGCCCGTAATAACGATTTGTCTCTTCATTTATTCTGCAAAATCCTCCAGAGAAACCAGTTGTCTGCCTGTCTGCTCATTGCCTTTGTCCGCATACATATCACAGCGGGTCACAAGCCACGCATAATCATTCTCTTCAAGAGATTCCAGACGGCAAAGCGTCTGCATGACCAGCTCTGGTTTCAGATTCGTCGCACTGCCTGCTGCCACCTGCATAAAGATCTTCCCGTTCTCCTGCACAACCATCTGATAGATCAACGGCCGGATATCAATCTCGCGCTCGCTCTTCTTCGTCTTCTTGATCACACGTATCTCCGGACGGGACATAAAGCTTTCAACGGCCGCTCTCAGCTGCTCCCCATCACAAGGCACCATATCTTCACGAAATCCCACTTCATAATCCGCTGCTGCGATAATAGACATGGCATTCTTCGCCTGATCCGGTAGATGCCTGATACTGTAAACAACAATTCCCTCCACCATCTGGGCATTCACAGCATCCTTCATGGCTTCCAAATCATCAAAGCTGTTCACTTCCATATCAAGATATTCTCCCCGGCTCTCAAGCCCCACACCAAGGGGTGAGGCAAAAGAAAGACATGGGTGAGGATGATATCCCTGGGAATAGGTGATATCTACATTGGCTCTTCTGAATGCCTTCTGGAAATAGCGCATAATATCCAGATGTCCGATAAACTTCACAATTCCTTCTTTGCCAAAACGCATTCTAAGCTTCATAGCAGACACCTCCTTCATAAGCACGGCAGCCGCAGCCTGAACATCCCTGACGACAGTTCGGCGTCACAACTTCTTCATGTGCCCGTTTGTATTCTCTGATCAAAAATTCCTTTGTCACACCGGCATTGATGAAATCCCATGGCAGGATCTCATCCAGCGAACGTTCACGATGCACGTAAAACGCATAATCCACATGACATTCCTCAAAAGCCTTCATCCAGCCTTCATAATTAAAAAACTCAGACCAGGAATCAAAGATACAGCCGTTCTTGTAAGCAGCCACAAGTACCTTGCCAAGACGTCTGTCACCTCTGGCAAAAATACCTTCCAGCTTCGTCAGTTCAAATTCATGCCAGTTATACCGCATACTCTTATGGTTAATCTGTTCCTTCATCTTGGCACTTAAGAACTTCTGTTTCGCCACAAATTCCTCATCCGTGCACTGACGAACCCACTGGAACGGTGTGAATGGCTTCGGTACGAAGAAAGAAGTACTTGCTACCACATCCACACGGCCATTACCCGGGCGTTCGCCCTTCGGAATCTCATAGAACGTCTTGGCAACCTTATTGGCCAGATCTGCAATGCCCGCAATATCTTCCTCGGTCTCTGTCGGAAGGCCAAGCATAAAATAAAGCTTGACTCTGTTCCATCCGCCGGCAAAAGCGTCTGCTGCGCCCTTTAAGATCACTTCCTCTGTCAAACCTTTATTGATAACATCCCTCATCCTCTGACTTCCGGCTTCCGGTGCAAAAGTCAGGCTGCTCTTACGTACATCCTGTACCTTGGACATAACATCCAGCGAAAAGGCATCAATACGCAAAGACGGCAAAGAAATATTCACCTTTCGGTTCTCACATGTCCGGATCAGATAATCCGTCAGTTCTTCCAGTTCGGAATAATCACTGGAACTTAAAGAACTAAGAGAAATCTCATCATGTCCAGTGGAATTGAGCATCTTATCTGCATGTTCCTTCAGATAATCCAGTTTCCTCTCTCTGTTCGGACGGTAAACCATACCCGCCTGACAGAAACGACATCCTCTGATACAGCCTCTCTGGATCTCCAGAACAACTCTGTCCTGCGTCACCTTAATAAAAGGAACTAAAGGCTTCTCCGGATAACGGACACTGCTCAGATCCGTAACAACCTGTTTCTCAATCACAGCCGGTGCACAATCTCTGTTCGGTCCAAAGGAAGCGATGGTACCGTCTTCATTGTAAGCCACATCATAAAAGGCAGGCACATAAAGCCCCGGAATCGCCGCAGCCATCCCCAAAAAATCTTCCCTGCTACCGCCTGCTGCCTTATTAGCTTTATAGGCATCCATCAGCTGATCATACACCGTCTCGCCCTCTCCGATATAAAAAATATCAAAAAAGTCTGCCAAAGGTTCCGGATTATAGGCACATGGACCGCCGCCAATGACAATGGGATCATTCTCGCCGCGCTCTGATGCCAGCATCGGAATGCCGCCAAGATCCAGTACCTGCAAAATATTGGTATAACACATTTCATACTGAATCGTAATCCCGAGAAAGTCAAAATCCTTAATCGGATCCTGGGACTCCAGCGCAAAAAGAGGAATCTTCTTCTCGCGCATCACTGCATCCAGATCCATCCAAGGCGAATACACACGCTCACAGTACACATCCTCACGGGCATTCAATAAATCATACAATATCTGAATACCGAGATGAGACATACCGATTTCATACACATCCGGAAAACACATGGCAAAGCGGATCTTCCCTTTTGGATCCTTCACCACATGATTTACCTCATTGCCCAGATAACGGGCCGGTTTTTCTATTTTTAATAAAATATCATCGCTTAAAGCCAGCTTTTTCATTCTTTAACATCCTTTGCTTTTTTTTCACTGTCTTTCAATATAAAGTGTTTTTCGAAAAAAGTCAATATAAGAATGCCGCTGCCTTGAGGCAATCCGGATAAATTTATATTTTTCCCTGTGCTTTTGCATAATCACAGAGTGTTTCAAAGCACATCGCCGTCTCACCGGCAGTGGATAAATCCAATGCAGCTATGACATGATCACACGCATCTATCCACTTTTTTGCCTGCATCAGATGTGCCTCACTCACTTTTCCAAAAGGTGCCACACTGACAACCGCCTCTGCCAGTGCTTTTGCCGAAGGATAATCCAAATCATTCTCCCATAGAATACCTGCCGCAAAAGGAATGCCTTTCCTCTGCAATCTTCGAAAAACAGCCTTGCCTGTGCCATTGCCGGCAATAACAAATACCCTTGGCTCTCCGTGAACAGGCTGCAGTTCCACCTCTCCTGTTCCCGCATCATAACTGCCCACAGTCATACCATAAAGCTCTGATATATAACTGCCCGTAAAAATTTCCTCAGGTGTACCAAAACGATCCACATGATCGCCTCTGACACAGACAATCTTATCTGAAATACGTTCTGCCAAATCCAGTTCATGCAGCGACATCATAACTGTCAGCTTCTCCTTTCTTGCCATTTCCTGAAGAACGGACAGAAATTCCAGTTTATACCGCACATCCAAAAAAGAGGTCGGTTCATCCAGCACAAGTACATCCGGCTGCTGACAGAGTGCACGGGCAAGCATGACACGCTGTCTCTGACCATCGCTGATTTTGGTAAAATCTCTTTCTGACAATGCTTCTATATGCACCAGCCGAATTGATGCATCAACAATCGCCTCGTCTTCCTTCGACAAAATGCCAAATTTGCCGGTATAAGGATATCTCCCTGTTGCTACTACATCCCGGCAGGACATCATCTCAGGATGTATCCGCTCCGTCAACACAACTGAAAGCTTCCGGGCAAAAGTCCGGCCATTCATAGTCTCCGTCTTTACACCGTCTAGAACAGCGACTCCCTTTATGGGTTTTAACTGTCGGATCAGACTCTTAAGAATCGTGGTCTTACCGGCACCATTCGGACCAATCAATGTCAGGATTTCCCCCTTTTTCAATCCAATGGCAATATCTTTGATCAATGGGACACCCTGATAGCCCACTGTCATGGACTCTGTATAAAAATAATCCCGATCCATAGCTACACCGCCTTTTCTTTTCTTCGGTGGATCATGATATAGATAACCGCCGGTGCCCCGAATACTGCCGTCACAGTACTGATAGACAATTCCGTCGGCGCAAACAATGTTCTTGCCAATAAGTCACACACCAGGCAGAATACCGACCCCCCAAGAAAACAGGCAGGTATGAGGAGGATCGGCCTGGATGTCCCGAGAAGCTTTTTCACCAGATGAGGGACTGCAATGCCCACAAAGGATACCGGACCGGCAAATGCCGTTACACAGGCTGCCAGAATGCTGGAGAGCAGTACAAGCAAAATACGGAATACTCTGACATTCAGTCCCATATTCCGGGCATAGGATTCCCCCATCTCATAGGCGCTGACAGGTTTTGACATCATGAAAACACCGATTGCCGCAATACCGGTTACTACCGCCATCACTTTGACATTCTCCCAGGTCATACCGGAAAAACTTCCCTTGGACCAGTTGTGGAGATTCACGATATCCGCATCATCTGCAAAAGTAACGATGAAATCTGTCACTGCCGAACAGATATAACCGATCATAACACCGCTGACAATGAGCATGGCCATCTGATCGATCACACCGGACATAAGAATCACAAATCCCATACAGACCATGGCCCCTGCAAATGCAGCAATAATCATCACCCATGAGCTGAGCTTTAAGGCATTGCCGAGGGATGCCACCATTACAAGGGCAACCACCAGTTTAGCCCCTGATGAAATGCCGAGGGTAAAAGGTCCTGCAATAGGATTATGGAAAAATGTCTGCAGAAGATACCCTGACAGAGCAAGACCACCGCCAAGTATAGCTGCTGCCAGTGCTCTCGGAAAACGGATATTTAACACAATATCCCGGTAAGTTTCATTCGCACCGGTCTTTAAGAAAATACCCGGAATATCCTTCAATGGCACATTCACTGACCCGATACAGATATTCAGAATCAGGCTGATCATAAGGAGACCCCCAAGGATCATAAATGCCGCCCCAAATCTTTTGTTCTTCATGTTGGTCCTCATCTCATTTCAATTGGTATAAATAGGTCAGATCCTCATCATCACCTACAAGCATCCGATGAATGTCGGATGTGATGGTACCCAGTTCCATTGTGGACTGATAAAGATTCTTTGATGTACAGTACACATGTCCCTCCTGCACGGCCCTGAACTTTTCAAACAGCGGACTTTTTGCCAGCAGGTCATCGACAGAATCCAGTTCTCCTTCAATGGTACTGTTATAAATGATATAATCTGCATCCTTGGCCCCTGCATAAAATTCTTCCATCTGCATGGACAGGGTTGATGTTGCCTCTTCCTCATCTCCTAAATCTTTAAATATATACTGACCGCCGGCCATTTCGATCATCTTCGGAAGATAATCCGCACTTTTACGGACATTGGCCTGCCCGTTGCTCGTGATATAGAAAAAGGCAACTGTCTTTGTTTCTTTGTCCCCGGAAGCTGCAGCACTGTTTTGTACCTCTTCCATGGCTGCCTGCTCTTTGTTAAAAGCATCCTCCGCTTCTTTTTCATGACCTGTCAAAAGTCCGTATAACTTGACCCACTCTGTTCTTCCGAGAGGTTCCGGTTCATAGCTGGAATAATCTACCAACACATGGATACCGAATTTTTCAAGCTGTTCCT
Source organism: Pseudocoprococcus catus (assembly GCF_019734885.1). Lineage (GTDB taxonomy): Bacteria > Bacillota > Clostridia > Lachnospirales > Lachnospiraceae > Coprococcus_A > Coprococcus_A catus. Next base: position 28,894 of record NZ_JAAXCM010000033.1, read on the forward strand.
TCACCTCCGGTGTATGGAGAATCATAGTATTCTCAATTGCCAGCCCGCAATTTCCCTGAACGATCTGCTCATAATCCGGTGTGGAATATTTTCCGGCATACAGAATATCCCCGTTCTCCATTGCCTCTTTTGCCTGATCAATATACCAGCCATCTGCTTTCAGACTGCTGAACCTGATCGAATCCAGTGCGTCCAGAGAGACGAACATATCCATTGCCGCAGATGCTGCCAGATAAATATTCTGAACTGGTTCCTGAATCACGACAATGTCTGAGGCCAGATCATCTGGTACCTCTTTACCTTCCGGGACAAGCAGATAACGGCTTCCGTCAGTCACTGTCACCAAGTGGTAATCCCCCTCATAATCATCTATTGAAAACTTCTGTGCATAAGTCAGCTCCTCACTGTGATCAAATGTCAGTTTCTGGCTGATAGCCGTGTCATGTTCTTTCTCATTGGTATCTGCCGTTTTCCCGCAGGCTGCCAGCAGACACACCAGTATACCTATCACAAACAGTATGCTTTTCTTTTTCATCTTTTCGTCTTATCCTATCTTCTTTTTGTTTTTGCGTATGCCCCAAAATGCCGCCGCACATGCAATAACAACGGCTGCTGCAATACCGATGCCCGCTGTACCCATGCCATGCCCTGACTGGGCAGGTGAAACAGAATCCGATGCAAATGTCAGCGTATATTCTATTTCATGAGGCACACTCATGGCTGTTGTATCACCAATAACAGACATCGGTTCGTCAAATATTTCCACCGGTATTTCAAACGTGGAGTTTCCTTCTGTATTCACCGGGAGATACTTTTCTTCTCCAACCTTCATATAGTCATAATGGGAACTACTCCAGACAATTTTCGCTTCCGCCTGTCCGTTCTCCACCGATAATTCTGTGGGTGACTGAACGGAGGCCCTTCCGCTGCCGCCTTCCATAGTCACTTCCACTGTATATTCACCGTCTGCCAAATTGAGTTCTGAAACTTCCATTTTTATATGCTCCTTTCCGGCCTGTCAAATTCAATTATCTATTCCATGTTATAGAAAAAGGCTGCTGCAAAACGCTCATCTACATTCCACAGCAGCCCTGTCTTCTGAATGAATCAGTCTGATTATGTACTTGTCAAGGTTTGATCAAGCTCGATTACTCTTCAACAGCAACAGGATTAGATACGCTGACCTTATGATCATACCATACACCCTTCGTGCCGATCAGGGCAAGATCAAATTCTTCATCAATGGCCGGTACCGGTACATCAAAACCATTAACTTCTTCTGATGTCCCATCTTTATAAGTCACTGTATCTGTGACAGGCTGCAAAAGTTCTGCACCGTCTTTCTGTGCATCCTCTGCAAGACCCGGATAAAGGTTTACAATGTTCTTGGATGTAAGGGTAATATGAATGGTCATCTTGCCGTCTTTGACAGTTAATGTGCCCTTTCCATCACATGTCTCATTCACATGAAACATGCTGCTGTCTGTATTAAAATCTGCAGAATATATACCATCTGCCAGTATCTCCGCGGAAGTGCTCTCTGCGCCTTCTGTCTGAGCAGCTGTCTGGCTTTCTGTTTGAATCTGTGTTTCTGTCTGTACTGTTGTCTGGCTCTCTGTCTGAGTATTGGCATCCGACTTACTGCCGCAGCCAAACATCACTGAACAGCTAAGCAGCGCCGTACACAAACATACAATGACTTTCTTCTTCATTTTGTATCCATTCCTTTACTTGTAATTATTCAATAACTGCGGCTGTATGTGCTTTGTAGATTTCCTGGATTGCAGGGATTTCACCAAGACCTGCGATCTGGCAGTCAACACTGTCAAAATTGCCGGAAGCTGTGAACTGGCTCTTCCAGGAATCATCATCATCACCGGCCATATCGTTATTAGCATGATCACCGGCAACAACCATCAGCGGACGAAGAACAACTTTCTTGTAACCTGCGGTCTTAACTGCTTCGATCACTGCTTCGCATGCTGTATCTTCCGGTTCACCTTCAACAGTACCGATAAAGACATTCTCATAACCGAGGTCTTTCATCTGTGACTGCATCTGGCTGTAAGAAATCTTAGCTGTATGGGATGTACCATGACCCATGAATACGAATGCTGTACCGTCTTCTTTGGCTGCATCCAATGAATCATACCCTGCGGTCTTAACTGCTTCTGATGTAATAGCTTCTGCTACAGCTTTCTTATCATCATTCACAACAGTTGCATCGTCACCGACTTCACCAAGTAATGGCTCAGATATCTTGACGGATTCAAATTTGTCTTCATACTTCTGAACAGCCTCTGTTAATTCATCATATTCAGCACCATGCATCAGATGTGTCGGCTGAATAACAAGGTTCTTCACGCCGTTAGCAACTGCACGCTCCAGAGCCTGATCCATATTGTCGATGCATTCGCCGTCTCTTGCTTCTACATGATTGATAATGATCTGCGCTGTGAAAGCTCTTCTTACAGACCAGTCAGGATTTGCTTCCTGAAGGGCATCTTCAATACCTTTGATATCTTTCACACGGCTGTCATTAAAAGATGTACCGAAGCTGACTACCAGCAGTTCATTCTCGCCAATATCATCCTGGTTGCGGGGATCATCCTTGGAAGCATCCCCTGTATCTCTTCCGAAATAATCCGGATCTGCATTCTCGCCTTCAACCATGGCCTTCTGAGCATCTGTCAGAGCATCCCATGCGGCTTTTGCTTCCTTGCACTGTTCATCTGTGCTGTCATTTCTTTCTTGTACATAAATGGCATCGATCAGTGCTGCAACCTTATCTGCTGCTTCCTTATCCGCATCTGTACCTTCTGCAGATTCTGCTGCCGTCTCGGTAGATACTGCTGCCTCTGTGGATGCTGCTGTGCTCTCTGCTGCAGCTGTTGTCTCGGTCTGTTTGCCGCCGCATCCTGCTAAAAGAGATGCTGTAATAGCAGCAACACACACAAATGTTGTCATCTTCTTCATGTTGTTCTTCCTCCTGAAATATAAAATATAGACAGGCACACTTCCAGGAATAAGAAATAAAGAGGGAGAAAAAACAAAAATCCAGCGATAATTCGCCGGATTGCCTGTTATATGTTCTAAACTCATTCAGTACAGCCAATCCTCGTGACCTGGAACCTGATATTCCCCGTACCACAGTCTGGCAGGTCTCCTGGCTCACAGTCCAAACGTCCAACACTGTCTTCCCGATGACTCAGTGACATATTAGTAATGAACTCCTGCTCACAGTGACGAGATCGCACAGGATTTGCACCTGTTTCCCTATTCTCCGTTTTTACACGGCACCAGCTGTTTCTTATTCTGTTGTTTTATGCCATAAAATCATTATAGCACGATTTATCAAATATACAATTCTTTATTGAGAAAACTATGAAAAACACGCTCTGCGAGTTTTTCATAGTTTTCGCGACAGTCGCCAAGGTCTTGTGCCAGCACAGACTTTGGCTCGTTGTTCGCGTAAATTAAACAGTCTGACCTTGTCTGCTTATCCTGCGGCGCTTCTTCTGGCTGCGTTTAATTTTTTCAATCAGAATACAGATACTTACCGCCAGTCCGAAATGAAGGGCAAATTCCACCAGCATTCCCACAACCGGCACCGGTGAAATCCGACTTAATATCTGATTCCATGGAATAGCGATCTGGGAAACTGAATGGATGCAGCAGATCCACATGGCATGTTTTCCGATCCACCGGATTTTTTCAGACATCTGTCCCTCAAACCGGTTCAATTGCTGCAGTCCCACCAGTAGGCAAAGACCGGCGCCAAAGCTCATTATCCAATCGGCCAGTCCGCATTTCCAGTAGTTATCTGCCATATTGATATTGCCTTTCCAGGACATATAAAGCCAGCCCGCTGTCAGCAAAATCCATATCACCGGATGTATCTTTCGGTTAAAAATATCCAGCTTTTTGCACCATATGCCGGCATACATATAACCGGCGCCCACCAGTACCTGAGGAAGATAAAAGGGCATCAAAATATCCGTCCCGATATGAATACCAGCCACTGCCATCACAACAAGCAGCCCAATCTGCATCCATGTCTTCTCAAGTCGTAGCACCGCATTCAGAATGAGGGTATCCAGTACAAATACAACAAAAAACCAGATTGCCCCGATGCCATGGGATGGTATACCCATAAATATACCGGCACTGAGTCCAAGAAGATATGGAAAGAAGTTATATCTTACGGTTCCCAAATAATCCGAAGCACTGCCCTGTGCCAGACAGACACCAAAAAGACTGATAACCAGAACAGACACCGCAACAATACAGTAAGGCCGGATAATCGCCTTCTGGGCTCTCAGACAGGCTTTCCATGATTTCTTTTTGACGGTATAGCCGCACAGCATAAAAAACATGGCCATGGAACCGTATCCCATCACCTGCAGCGGATATAATTTTGCGCTCTGAACATTCAGACCATACCCAAATAGTCCATCTGTAATTGCGTGCATCATCATAATGGCAATCATCATAAGACCCTTGGTCAGGTTAAACATTCCCGGATAATTTCTCTGCATCAATCTGCCTTCCCCTGAAGTTCCGTCATCACATCAATCACATCTCCGATGGTGATCATTCGTTTCAGCATGGAATCCAGAATTCCCACCTCAAATTCCTCTTCCAGATCACTGAAAACCTCCTGCATCTCTATGGAATCCATATCCAGATCATCCATAATACCGCTGTCCTCCGTAATCTCTATTTCATCATCCGCGATAACATCCGTAAATGTACGAAATACAATATCTTTTACCTGATCTCTTGTCATCCTCTTTACCTCCTGCTGCAAATGCTGCATCATGCACATTTTATTCTAATTTCTTCTTATCTTCATGGCATTAATCTTCTCAAAGGGTGTCTCCCGAAGCTCCCATGAGACAATTCGTTTGCACAAAACATTCTTTCTGTTCATATCCCGGATATAATCATCAATATCCGCAGTCACAGCATTCTCCACTGACTGAACCTCTGCGTGAAGATGTCCGTCTTTCTCCCTTACCAGAGCTTCACTGATCATCGGACACTTTCTCAGCTGTCCTTCCAACTCCTCCGGGGAAACATTTTCCCCATTGGCCAGAATAATCAGATTCTTCTTTCTGCCCGTCAAATACAGATAACCTTCATCATCCACATAACCGAGATCCCCTGTTTTTAGCCAGCCGTCTTCAAAAACTTCATCGATTGCAGCCTGATCTTTGTAATATCCCAGCATAACGCTCTGGCCGCTGACCTGCACTTCACCATCCACGATTCTTATATGCACGCCCGGTGTTACCTCACCTACAGAGCCTTTTTTCTTCCGTCCGGCTCTCTCATTGGTAATGACAACGGCTTCTGTCATGCCATATCCACTGATAATATGCACCCCAAGATCTTCAAAAAAGTCTATGGTTTTTGGATCTGAAAAACTTCCGCCCACAGAAACTGTATGCAGATGACCGTTGAATTTCTGAAACTTCTCTGCTATTGTTCCCTCTGAAGTATCATTTTCCAGAATATTGCGCAGAGCCTCCAGAACCAGAGGCACAGCCTGGATAAAAGCAGGTTTCTGCTCATGGATATCTTTCAATGTCCGCTTTGTGTTGCTGGTAATATACTGTTCAATACCGTTACTGAACATGGAAATGATAGATCCAAGCTTCATCAAATGATAATTGGGTACCGGCGCCATACCCTTGTCAAATCGCACACCATCATAGGCAAATTCAGCACTGGCACAAAGGGCCATCATATTCTTCTGGGCCAGCATCACACCCTTTTTCTTTCCTGTAGAACCTGTTGTAAAAAGCACGCATGCAGGCAGTTCCGGGTCCAATTCATATTTTCCGGCAATATCAGGTGCCGGTGTCCTTTTTGCCTCATACATGGACGCCGTTTCCACAGATGTCAGCTGTTTCGCCCATTCCTGCTGTGCATCATCGATTTTGCCATACAGCAGCACATCCGGATCCAGCAGCCGAAGTTCTTCCTCAAGATCAGATACCTCCTGTGTATAATTCATGGTCATGATTACAGAACCTGTGTAGAGGAGTGTCAGATAGGCAATGGCCCACTCATAATCCATGGCCCCCACAAGGGCTGCCTTCTTTCCTGTCCAGTGATGTTCTTCCAGCCAGACTGCCGTTTTCTGGATGTCTGCATAAACCTCTTCGTATTTTTTGGTAATAAGTACTTTATTTTCTTTGTAAGAAATAGCCGGTCTGCCATGAAAAGCCTGTACCGCATACTCGATCATCTCATAAATATTATTGGCATTCATAGGATAACTCCTTTTCTCTCTCAGTCTGTCTATGATGAATGAAATATTTTCCCGAGCATCTGCTGCTCAATTTCCCACACTAAAGGTTCTCTCAGAAGCGTCAGCAGACCACCGTAAGCGCCAAAGAATAAAACTGCCGACAAAAGCAATGTCAGGAAACTGCCTATATGGAGATTTTTTACCCACAGAGATGCAATAACTCCTATCAGCACACCGACGGTAATCTTTCCGTAGCTGACTTCTTTGTAAGCCGGACGCACCATCTTCTTCAATGCTGCGAATTGCACCAGCCATACAACCGCTTCCGCTGCCAGTGTTCCGATGGCCGCTCCCACAGAAGCCACCCGCGGAATCAGAATAGCATTCAGAATAAGATCTACTGCAGCCCCGGCTATTTCTGAATAAAGTACCTTCTTTTCCTGCCCAAGGGGCACCAGCATCTGGATACCCATAATATTCGTCAGCCCGATCAGCACAAGGGTCGGCATAATGATCTGCATGGGCAGTATTGCCGGTATGTAAGCTTCTCCTGACAAAAACAAAACACTTTCGGATGCAAAAAGCATAAAATACACCATCAGGGGCACAGCGATTAGAAACACAAAGCGGATCGCTTTCCGGGTAATTTCATGGAATTTCTCCATTTCATGATGCTCCACATAATAGGAAGCTCTGGGCAGCAGGACTGTTCCAAGAGATGTCACCACCGCCAGAAGTACGTTCTTAATCTTCACCGCCGCATTATAATAACCCACATCCGTATTGCTTTTCATAAAACCAAGCATCACTGTATCAAGATTCGTATAGATCGTTGTAGCGCAGGACATGGCAAAAAACACCATAATTGGCTGCATATGCCGTCCAAACTGGTAATGCCCCATCGGCTTCAGATTGATATATTTATGCACATTCATCAGATTGCAGACATTTGATGCCGATGCCGCAAAAATAGAAATTCCGCCGTAAATGACATAATCACTCTTTTCATGGATCAGGGCAAACATCGCCAGCAAAGCGATAAATTTGAAGATAATAGAGGTCACCGTGATATACGTATACCGTTCCAGCCCCTTGTACAGCCAGTCCATGCCGATCATATTAAAGAAAATGGTCAGACTGATGACCAGAAACAAGGGCTTTTCGGCCTGCATCTTCGGCACCCTGAAAAGTACGGCAAAAAATACAGCATATGTCAGAATACTCATGACACAGTTAATCAAAAAAATCTCCTGTGCCGTCTGTGTCAATGCCTCTCTGTCATCACGCACCTTCGCACAAGCTCTGATACCGTAAGTTGGAATACCCAGCTGGGCAAACAATGCAAAATACGTCACCACCGATGTGGCAAAAGAAACCGTACCGGTGCCTTCCGGCATAAGAATCCTCGATACATACGGAAATGTAATCAACGGAAAAATAAAGGATGACATAGTCAGTATGGCATTCATTATGAAATTTAATTTTAACGAAGATGTCATTTTATCTTTCATCATTGTTATTTCTTCTCTCTCATTTTGCCGCCAATCCATTGCATCATCTTCTCAGGTACACGGTACTCCACGATAAATTTATCCAGTACGAAAGCAACCGGCACCAGCTTGATAAAAGGTGCATCAAAAATTGTCTCATAAAAACGGTTTGAAAAAGCTGACATCACCAGATCATTGAACAGATAGGCATAAATAAACAATCTGAAATCAATAGGATGACGGCTGATGTTTGTACGCACTTTCACATACGTCACTGAATAATAAAGTGCCATCATTCCTGTCCAGCATACAACACCAAAATAGCCGAAATCAAAGATAATCTTATAGAACATCGTATATACATTGCCAATCTCTATGCCATTTCTGCTGAAGGAGAAGAAATTAATTTCTGCAATAGAGAAAAGATTCGTACCGCAGACTTTGGCAATATAAGCATAAAGGCCCCGAAGAATATGGGGAGCAAAAACCGGAACTTCCGACACGCCACGAAAAAGCGTAATATCATTGTTACGCAGAAATGTATCCAGATTGACAACCGGTGCCCCGACATAATTAAAAATATAACCAAAAATATTGAAACCATCTGTCCCCCGACCCATGGCAAAAAGCAGTGCCAGCATCAGAAGACACAGTGTCCCCGCTGATGCCGCCATGATACCAAGAAGTTTGCCATTCAGACGGTACTGTCTGCCCTGCCGCATATAGAAAATATACAAAAGACAAACCACAAAAGTAACAATTCGAAGAATTGGTGATCTGCTGCCATTCATGACGATTCTCACAACCATCAAAAAAACAGAACATACATGCAGCGGATTGATTTTTTTATTCACCGTAAAATTGTATACAGCAATATACAAAAGAAGATACTCCGCCGCACAGCACAACGGATTTGTGACACGATAAACAAAAGGAATCGGCACTGCCAACTGGGCATATGTATCTGTCCAGAACTTTGTCATTGTATCATACAGCTTAATCTTTGCCCCTAGCCCTGCATAACTCTCTCCTGAAATGGCACTGTAAGCATCTGACAAATTGCCAAGATACTTAATAAAAAATATAATTGATAAAATCTGTGCAATTATCAGAAGCATAACATAGATATTGTTAAACTCAATAAACTGCGGCATTCTCACTGCCGTTGTCTTACGATTTAGCTTTTCGGTAATCCATGACACAAGAGAAAATACAGCAAGTCCTGCTGTGATAACACCCACAGTAGCCGGTATCATTTCAATTGCATAGGCATTTTTCTCAACAACGCAGACCGCTGCATAGCAAAGGAATGCCGCACTGAAAATAACCGGTGGGGTCATCCAGTCCATTTTTGTCCATTTTAAATTAAAAACTACAAAAGCTAATGTTATCACACACAACAGATACAGCATTTTTATCTCCTCACAAGTTCAAGTGCTTTTTGAAGGGCCGTCCTGCCATAGCAGCCGTGAATCAGCTGTTCTCTGACAGAGCTGATATTTCTGACATATTCAAGATATTCCTCCTCTGTCAGTCTGGCCATCCTGTCAATCAGTTCCGGCAGAGATGCCGCCGTAAGTCCCAATCCGTTGCCCCTTACGAAATCAGCCTCTGCCGCCCCGTTCCAGATGACAACAGGCAGCCCCGATGACAGATACAGGGACAATTTATGGGGATTATTATATCTCAGGTACTGACCTGCATCCCCCAGACAACCTTCAATGCTGCTACCATCCCATACAAGGCCAAAGCCCCTGTCAAGCTTTGAAGGTACTTCATCTGAAGGCAGATTACCGCCATAGCAGATATTGTCATAAGCACCCATCTTCTCGTCATAGTTAGGGCCGTATAACCGCACCTTCAGCGGCGCAAGCCGTCCCAGCTGTCCGATATAACCGCATTTCACAGTCTCCAGATTACCCGCAACTATAATTTCCCTGGCAAAAACAGGCATTCGCCCTCCATCATCCTTCTGCAGGTAATCGAAAATTCCCAGCTTTATTATCCTGCTGCCGTCAACACCCTGTTTTATAAAATAATCAGCCATACGGTCATTATGAACGATCAGTACATCTGCCAGATCAAGCATTGTCAGAAATTCATGTTCATAATAGGCATTATACCGAAATCCGCGCAATTTCTCAACATCATGTACAAGACAAATATAACGCACATGCCGCTGCTCTTTGAGTTTTCTTAAAGCACCTTCCCGTGTCAGCTGCGGGTAATGAAACGGATGCTGCAAAAGAACAACAGAATCTTTTTCAATCGTCCTGCATGCCTGATGCCAATCCTTCAGATAACCTACCTGCCGCTGGAGTTTGGCTGCTTTTGACAGCGCAGTAGAACGCATACGGATACTGACAGGCTTGAAGCCTATATTCTCTGCAATCCACGCAATATCTGATGTTGCCTTTGTTCCTGCATGATTATCATTGCCTGCAATTTCTACGATCTGATATAATTTCACGCCTTTTCTCCTAAAATTCGCTGCTCAAATTCATCTTTTACATGTTCTATCTCATATCCGCTTTGAATAAAATGCTCCCAGATATCCTCCGGATTTTCTCTGACAAACCACTCCTTCATCTCACATACCGCCTCTGCCCATATTTCCGGCGGCTGTTGAAGGCTGAGCATCTTTATATTCTTATTCATTCTGACTTCATCCGGAATAACATCCTCAGATGCCAATACCGGCACGCCATTCGCCTGAGCTTCCATGGCAGCCACCGGAAGTCCTTCAAATACAGATGGAAATAAAAAGAGGTCAAAACTGCTGAGCCAATCTCGGATATTGGACTGGACACCGGCCATATACACATACTCCTGAAGCCCCTTCCGGAAAATCTGTTCCCGGAGTTCACTTTCATCCTCTCCCTGGCCGACAAGCACAAGACGCACAGAGCGATCCTTCCTGACCAGCGCTGCCATCACCTCAAGGGCAAAACGCTGATTTTTCTCAAAATGCAGTCTGCCTACATTGCCGATGACAAATTGATTCTGCCAGCCAAGCTGCCGCCGGATATTCTCTCTTCCATTCTCATCATAAGCCATGCATTGAACATCAATGGCATTATGCAGAATCACTGCCTGTGAACATATCTCAGAAGGATAAAACCACCCGGCAGCTTCTGCTGAGCAGGCCCAGAAATCCGTGGCAAATCTGCCGATTTGCTTTTTATTGTGCTGATGCAGCAAACCTCGCAGTCTGCCATCCATGTTGGCTGAACTGTGACTGTGGATAATACGCTTCGGAATCCCGTACTGTGCTGCCAGTTTCAGATAATCTATATTGGCCAGACTGCAGATATTCACCCAGATTACCGCATATTCCGCAGCATGTTCCCTGAAAAAACATTTCAGTTCAAGGCGATATCTCGGATAATTTTTACTGCGTGCCGGGAAATGGAATGTATGACCCCCAAGAGCCAGCAATTCCGCTTCATATGCTACTTTTTCATAGGAATTGCACAGGAAATCGAACTGTATCCTTGTCCGGTCTATATGTCTGTAATAGTTCATAATGACACTTTCTACACCCCCCGGGGTCTCTGTCATACCAAATACAAGCACTTTTATCATCTGTGTTCACCTTTATCTTTTTCTCTTCTGCCAGACTCTCAGTGTATACACAACGCCCAGCAGTCCATATAAATGTCCTTTCAGCAGCAGGCCTGTCACACGTGAAATCCATCCGCCTGATTTCAGAGATACCCTTCGAATCGCCTTTTTAAAAACCGGATGTCCGGCTGTATCTCTGATTCTTCGGACCTTCTCACCACAGAAAACATCATTTCCTGTGCAAAATACACCATTCACCATGGCAATATGAAAATGCGCCAGTATATACTGATCACAGGCACACTGTATCGCTTCGGATTCACCTGACATCCGCTCCGTCATCACCGTCATGGCACGGATATAAGCCTCAACCTTCTGTGCATCAAAAGCATGCATCACCGATACCGGATTGATATGATAATCATAAACGATGTCCGGATAAAATGCAGCAGACCGGCAAAAAGCTGTATACTGGAAAGTAAAATCACTGTCCTCTGCCATGCTAAGCTCCGGCTCAAACAACACACCGGCCGCCACTACCTGCTGTCTTCGAAAAAGTTTCGCCCAGACCTGCATATACCGTGTGGGTGCTTCCAGCATCCGTATTCTGACCGCTTCAATTTCACTGCCGGTATAGAATTCTGATTCGCTGCAGACCGGCCGCCGTTTTTCTCCACTCTGATGTCCGAAAAGACACACATCCGCTTCACTGGTCTGCATCACCTCAATGAGCCGCTTCCCAGAACCGGGATGAAGCTCATCATCTGCATCCACAAACATCAACCACTTCCCGGAAGCATGCATCATGCCCTCATTCCTGGCATTGGAAACACCCTGTACCGAATGATACAGCCGTATATATGGCATGTGCCCTGCCAGTGCTTCAATCACTTGCCGTGTCCCGTCTTCAGGCCCGTTTTCCACGACAATAACTTCATATAAAATGTCGCTGCCCAATTCACGGCAGATGCTGGATATCGTCTTTTTAATTGTCTTTTTTGAGTGATAGGCCGGTATGACTACCGAAATCAGCATGGCATCCATTGAGTATCAAAATCCCCTTTCATACTTCTTCTTGAAAATCTTGGCACACAAAAAAGCGCCGCCTTTTTTGAACCAGTTGATTTTCTCTAAATGCAGACATGGTAACTCTTTGATTTCACTCTTCTTCATTCGCCCGCCATCTATTTCATGCTGCAGCCAGACATTAAAAATGATCTCGCTGATTCTGCCATACAGGCGTTTCTGAAAATCCGACAGATTTTCTGATGACGGCATCCGTTTCTCAAGTTCAAATAAAACATCAAACACCCAGGTGCAATAAGCTTCCATATCCTCCCGCCGCATGATAAACATATTGAACATATGTCCCCATGTACGTTTCATCACACAATCATAACTCTTCAGATAATCCGGATACTTCTCCGCTATAATCTCTCTTGTACAGTCCAACTGACAGGCATAATGTGTATGTGCATAATGCGAATATAAGGTTTCTATATAATAATGCCGCTTCTCCGGTACAAAAACTCTGTATTGGTGCAGCATAGGTTCCAACTCAGAATATGTGAGAACATGATTCACCCAGTCATCCCTTCGGCCCTTCTTCAGGCAGAAATATCTCCGATAATGAACCAATCCGATATAATCTTCTTTCAGATTCTTCCACGCCCAATATAATCCTGTCAGTTCACAAAATCCAGGATTCTTCTCTGAAATATGCTCTTCACCGGTGTCATCTCTTCTATATCCCAGATCTGTCTTTCCTTTCGCTCCTACATGAAGCGGAAGATACATAGAATCTGTTGGCATCTGATAGGCTTTATGCGTCGCAACAACAATTCTGACAGATTTGTTTGTCATAATACATTCTCCTTGTCTGGTTTATGCATTAGTTAATCATATCACATTTTAAAGAAAAATAAAACAAAAAACAGCCATAATCTCTATGACTGTTTTTTGTTTAAAGGGAGAAAAAATATATAATCAAAATAATGATTGATATCGCTTACTAATAGTTTGTATACTAATTATATATCTCGCTACATATTTTGTCAACTATCTATATTCAATAAATTTAGCGTGCTAATTATAGCTAATTTGTACAATTTTATTGTTCCTGTATCCAGTTCATCACCGGATAGACACCTTCTTCCACAACCGCTTTTCGAAGTGCCTCTACAGTCAGTTGTTTTTCCATCTCCGACATTGCCGCATGATACACCCTGCTGTTATCCAGCAACTGCATCTGTTTTAAGAACATGGTTACTGATAAGATCAGCACTACGATGATCATCCTGCCTGAGAAAGTACTCCTTCTCTCATTAGGAAAAGGCATATCCTTCCCGGCCTTTTTCCTTCCCATCTGTTTCAGCCGACGACTGTTGTTCCTCTGCTCTGCTTCCATTTCATAATAATCATCCATACAAAAAGCTCCGCCTTTTTGCTTATTATACTCAGGCGGAGCTTTATTTATGAGCAGCTGCTGCTTAAATCCATATTTATTTAAAACATAAACACTGTTCTGATCAACATTTTCCGAGCCGGATCAGAAAATCTGCATCAATGGTTCTGAAATCATCAATCACTGCATTGGCCTTTGACAAATCCTGCTCGCCGGATGTAGGGTTCTGATAACCAAGACAAGCCATGCCGGCTCTTACCGCAGCCAGTACACCATTGGCAGAATCTTCAATGACAACACATGTTTCCGGTGTTTCCTGCAATTTCTCACATGTTTCAAGGAAAACATCCGGTGCCGGCTTGCCGTTTTTTACATCTTCACCTGAAAAGATCAGATCAAAATACGAAAGGATTCCCAGCTTCTCCAAAACCGCATAGATAAAAGGGTAGGAAGAAGAAGACGCCACCGCCGTTTTTAACCCGTCAGCTTTGATACTCTCCAACAATGCAACAGAACCTTCTGTTGGTACAGCATCACTTTTTCTGACAAGACGAATCATTGTTGCTTCACGTTCTCTGATCATATCAGCCACATCTGCATCCAGATGATAACGCTCTTTAAACAATTCGAACCGCAGCTGATTGGTTGTCCCTGCATAGTCTGTCATCTCTTCTACCGGCACCTCAACACTATGGGCAGCCAGCGTCTGCTGGTCTCCCAGATAATGCATCGGCTGGCTGTCAATGAGCACACCATCCATATCGAATATAATCGCATGTATCATTGCCGTCCATACCTCTAATTACAGTAATTTTTAAATTCTTTAAGAACCGTAAGAACAAGCTCATAGGTTCTTTCAACGGAAGCAATTCCAAGGCGTTCTCTTGATGTATGGATATCATACATCTCAGGTCCCATGCTGACCATATCAAGCCACGGCATCTTCTCAGAGAGCAGACCGCATTCCAGTCCGGCATGGATCATCTCGATAGATGCTTCATTGCCTGTCTGTTCCTCATAAATCTTCTTGCACAGCGCACAGATTTTTGAATTCGGATTAAATGGCCATTCCGGATAATCCCCCCGGAAAGTCATCTCCCCACCCAAAAATTCTGTCATATATCTGAGTTTATCCATCATCAATGTTTTCAGGGATTTTACTGAACTCCTGATGGCCCATGTCATGACAATGCCTTCCTCTGTTGTCTTCAAAATACCAAGATTCAATGAACTTTCAACAAGTCCCGGAAGATCCGCACTCATGGTCTGGATGCCGTTTGGCACCTGCATCAGCATGAAAATTACCTTCTCAGTCAATGCCATAGAGAAGACTTCATAGCCTCCTTCCGCACGTACATCCGCATCGATGGCGATCACCGGATCACACACATGGAACTCACTGCGTACTTTCTCCTGAAAAGCAGCTGCCAGAGACTGGATCTCATCGATGTCTTCATCGGATACCACAATCTCAGCCTTACTATCTACAGGAATCGCATTGTCCTTGTCTCCGCCATCCACGGAAATAATACAAAACGGCAGTGCTTCATGCAGTTCAAACAACAGTCTGCCAAGTAAAATATTGGCATTGGCACGCCCCTTGTCAATCTCTGAACCTGAATGGCCGCCCACAAGACCGTGTACACGCAGTGTCATTGCCGTTCCCTCAGCAGACGCACAGCTCATCGGCAAAACAGCTGTGGCTTTCACGCCGCCTGCACAGCCAGCCAGAAAATGGCCTTCGTCCTCCGAATCAAGATTCAGAAGATACTTTGCCTTCAGATCCGTTGTATCCAGTGCAATGGCACCTTCCATTCCAACTTCCTCTTCTGTTGTAAACACAACTTCCAGTTCCGGATGTGCAATTGCATTGTCCTCAAGAATAGCCAGTCCCATGGCAACCGCAATGCCGTCATCACCGCCAAGGGTTGTTCCCTCTGCATGAACATATCCGTCTTCAACAACCAGATTCAGGCCGTCCTTTTCAAAATCAAAATCCACACCTGCATCTTTGACGCAAACCATATCCAGATGTCCCTGGATCATCAGAACCGGCGCCTCACCATAACCTTCAGAAGCAGGTTTTCTGATAACCACATTGTATTCCTCATCCTGACGGACCTCAAGATTCAAAGACTGTGCCACAGAAACACAGTAATCACTGATAGCTTTCACATTGTAAGAGCCATGTGGAATCTTGCAGATCTCCTCAAAATAATAAAAAACACGTTCAGGTTTTAAACCTTCTAAAACTCCCATTTCTATCTCCCAAAATAAAATTAATTTTTAAAACTGTGAATTGGCGCAGGTATTCTGCCGCCTCGATTGATGAAATCCGAACAATCAAATTCATTGACTTTCATGATCGGCGCATAACCAAGTAATCCGCCAAACTCAGCTGTATCGCCGACTTTCATGCCATGTACAGGAATGAGACGGACAGCTGTTGTCTTCTGATTGATCATACCGATGGCCATCTCGTCGGCGATCATACCGGAAATGGTCGTCGCCTTTGTATCACCCGGAATAGCAATCATATCCAGGCCAACAGAACATACACATGTCATGGCTTCCAGTTTCTCCATTGTCAATGCACCTTCCAGTACAGAATCGATCATTCCCTGATCTTCTGATACAGGAATAAATGCACCTGAAAGACCGCCCACATAAGAAGAAGCCATGATACCACCCTTCTTTACCTGATCGTTTAACAGAGCCAGTGCTGCTGTTGTTCCCGGTGCACCTACACGTTCAAGCCCCATTTCCTGAAGGATCTCAGCAACACTGTCGCCCACGGCCGGTGTCGGAGCAAGAGAAAGGTCAATAATACCGAATGGTACATTCAGGCGTCTGGATGCTTCCTGAGCAACCAGCTGACCGACACGTGTTACCTTGAAAGCTGTCTTCTTGATGGTCTCACAAAGAACGCCGAAGTCCTGCCCTCTCACTTCTTCAATGGCACGTTTAACAACCCCGGGTCCGCTGACACCTACATTGATGACAACATCCCCTTCTGTAACGCCATGAAAAGCACCTGCCATAAATGGATTATCATCCGGGGCATTGCAGAAAATAACAAGCTTCGCACATCCAAGGGAATCATCGTCCTTTGTCAGCTCTGCTGTTTTCTTGACAGTCTCACCAAGCATCTTCACCGCATCCATATCAATGCCTGTCTTTGTTGATCCCACATTCACAGAACTGCAGACAAGCTCTGTCTCAGCCAGAGCCTGAGGAATGGATTCGATCAGCAGTTTGTCTGCCGGCGTCATGCCTTTGGATACAAGTGCTGAATAACCGCCGAGGAAATTGATGCCCACCGTATGGGCAGCCTTGTCCAGTGACTTCGCGATCTTCACATAATCTTCCGGTGTTTTGCAGCAGCTGCCGCCTACCAACGCAATAGGTGTAACAGAAATTCGCTTATTGACAATCGGAATGCCGTAATCCAATTCGATTTGTTCTCCGACCTTTACAAGATTTTCTGCCTTCTCAGTAATCTTGCGATATATTTTGTCACAAACAACATCCACATCATTATCACAGCAGTCAAGGAGACTGATACCCATTGTAATCGTACGGACATCCAGATTGGATTCCTCAATCATCTTGTTCGTTTCCTGAACTTCAAATACATTGATCATTTATCTTACCCGCCTTTATTAAATTCTATGCATGATATCAAAAATCTCTTCGTGCTGCATCTTGATTTGTACACCGAGGTCTTCCCCGATTTTCTCCAGATCTTTGACAAGGGAAGCAAATTCTTTATCCGCACCATTGACATCTACGATCATCATCATATGGAAATAACCCTGGATAATAGACTGATCAATATCAAGAATATTGATTTTGTGTTCTGCAAGATATGTACATACGGCTGCAATAATACCTACTCTGTCCTTACCAATAACTGTAATGATTGTCCTGTTCATGATTCAATACCTCCGTTTTATAATGTGATAATGGCCATTGCCTCATCTCTTGGGGCAACGCTGACCGGCAGCGTTTCTTTTGTTACTGAAAAATCTCTTTCCAGCTCATTCTGAACGGCTTTAAGCGCAAGCTCAGGGAAATTATTCTCTTTGCTCAAATGGCCCAGGATCACTTTCTGCAATCTCTCATTCAAAAGTCTGCCGATCAGCTGACCGGACATCTCATTGCAAAGATGACCATAATTGCCTGCAATTCTGCGCTTTAACTGATAGGGATACGGCCCTGCCTGGAGCATATGCAGATCATAGTTGGCTTCCACATAGAGCAGATCGCAGTCCTGAAGTTCATTGACAATGGAATCATCAAAGTACCCAAGATCTGTCACTGTCCCGATTCTTGAGTCTGCCGATTCAATCTGATAGCTGACAGGATCCCTTGCATCATGGGGAATAGAAAAAGGATGGATGTCTAGATTGTTAATCTTAAAACTCTCTCCAGGACGAATCACATGAAAAAGTGACTCGTCTAATTTACCAAGAGACTTTGTTCTCCATATTTCTTCCAGCGTTCCTCTTGTTCCGTAAATCGGCACATGGTATTTTCTTGACCAGACACCAATTCCCTGAATATGATCCAGATGCTCATGGGTCACAAGAAGTGCATCAATATCCGAACCCTCTGTGCCGAAACTCTTCAGTCCCAGCTCAATTCGTTTCTTACTGATACCCGCATCGATCAAAATATGTGTATCATCATTTGCTGCATACAGACAGTTGCCGCTGCTGCCGCTGGCAATTGTTGAAAATTGCATGCATCTCATCCTCTCATCGTATAATAAAACAGAACTTCGGATAAAAATCTCTGAAAACAGAGCCGAATTCCGTGCCCGGATGTCCAGCGTCCGGGACTTTTACATTAGATTATAATCCATCGACATTTTAAACGCAACATTTATTTTGTATTAGCACACTAATTCATCAAAGTATACAAAAGGCTGCCTTCAGGCAACTTTTGTATACAACAAATTTCAGATATCTAAACCAATTTCTTCTTTAACTGTTCACGAACCGCATCCAGCGTTGTATTATTCTCGATCACAAATGCGCATTTATCGAAAAAGACTTCATCCGGCTGCTGATTTCGCATCACTGCATCCACTTTTTCATCGGAGTAATTGCGGTTTTCTTTCATACGCTGTCTTCGGATCTCCGGTTTTGTATAAACATACCAAAATTCATCGCAGATATTCTCATAGCCGCATTCAAGAAGAAGTGCTGCCTCCACCGCCGCAAAACGGTAATTGCCGGAGGCTTCTGCTTCAGCGATCTGCCTTTTAATCTCTTCTTTGACATAAGGATGGGTCATGCTGTTTAATTTCTCCAGGGCTTCCTCATTGTTAAAGACATGATCCGCCAATTTCCTTCTGTCAATCTCTCCGTCTTCCATCAGAATATCCCTGCCGAAATAATCAACGATCAGACGATAGCTGACATGCCCTTTCTGCGTCAATTCTCTGGCAACCTCATCTGCCATGATCACATAGCCCCGGAAATCATCCTGCAGCATCCGGATCACTTCGGATTTGCCTGTTCCGGCACCGCCGGTAATACCATATACCTTCATCTGTCTCTTCCCCTTTATTTTAATTCATACCAGTTATGACCCGTATGCATATCCACTTCAAGTGGAACTGCAAGCCGGGCTGCATGTTCCATTTCCTCTTTCAGGATATGCTTCACTTCATCCACCTCATCCAGTGTGGCTTCAATGAGCAGCTCATCGTGGATCTGAAGGATCAACTGTGATTTCATCTGCTGTCTCTTCAGCCGCCTGTCCACTCTGACCATAGCAATTTTGATAATATCCGCAGCAGTTCCCTGGATCGGAGAATTCATGGCGATACGCTCACCAAATGAGCGCTGCATAAAATTGCTGGAAAGAAGTTCCGGAACCGGACGGCGTCTGCCAAACATTGTCACTGCATAGCCTTTCTCCCTGGCATCCGCCACCGAACGTTCAAGAAAAGCCTTAATTCCCGGATAAGTCTCAAAATACTGCTGGATATAATTTTCAGCTTCTTTCCTGGTTATACTCAAATCCTGGCTCAGTCCAAAAGAGCTGATGCCGTAGACAATGCCGAAATTAACCGCCTTGGCGTTGCTTCTCTGAGCCGGCGTAACTTCATCAAAGGGTGTGTGGAATACCTGAGAAGCCGTCATCCGATGGATATCCTGCGCTTCTTTGTATGCCTGTATCAGGTGTTCATCCCCTGCCATATGTGCCAGAACACGCAATTCAATCTGGGAATAATCGGCATTCACAAAAATACAGCCTTCCTTCGGCACAAAGACTTTTCGGATCAGACGCCCAAGTTCCATTCTCACAGGAATATTCTGCAGGTTCGGTTCGGTGCTGCTGATACGTCCGGTTGCCGTAATGGTCTGATTAAACTTGCCGTGTATCCGGTGATCATCCGGTCTGATATACCCCGCCAATCCGTCCGCATAGGTGGATTTCAGCTTTGTCAGCTGACGATACTCCAGAATCTGACCAATGATCGGATCATACGAACGCAGTTTTTCAAGGATATCTGCGGATGTAGAGTAGCCGGTCTTTGTCTTCTTGGCAAAAGGCAATCCCAATTTTTCAAAAAGGATCACACCCAGCTGTTTCGGCGAGTTAATATTAAAGTTTTCTCCTGCCAGCTCATAAATATTCTTCTCAAGCTCTGCAATTCTTTCTGTCAGCTGGCTGCCGTATTCTTCCAGGGCATCTTTCTCCACACAGATACCGGCTTTCTCCATATCATACAGAGCAAAAACCAGGGGCATCTCAATTGTCTCGAAAAGTTTTGTCATCTCTGTTTCTTTCAGACGCTGTGACAATGTCTCATAAGCCATCACCGGGATCATTGACGCATATGCCGCATAATGGCCGAAATTCTCAGCATCCTTCTCATACGCTTCCGCCAGAGACTGCTTCTTCAGCCAATCTGCTCTGGATGGCACTGTCATTCCAAGAAAATCCTGCGCAATGCCGTCATACGTATAACTGTCCTTCAACGGATTCAACAGATACGCTGCGATCGCCGCGTCAAAAACCGGATCTTCTTCCATCAGATCCAGACTGTAAAGCTGAGGTTTTACATCGATCATGCAACAGCTTTCTGACCTGCGGACAGCCGATACTGTCATATCCCTAAGCACTTCCCTGGTCATCACCCCTGAAGCAGGAATAAATACCGGTTTCCTGTCTTCTTTGCAGGCAGCCAGGCCCTCCAGTTCACCCTCTGAAATATAACAAACACCCAGTTTCGTTGTCTCACTGATTCCTTCCAGCCATTGTACGGCCTCAGCAAAATCCGAAAGGACTTCTGCTGTCTGATAGGAAACAGCCGCCGCCTCTGCCACACCGTCAAAACGCTTGAGGATATTCTTCAATTCCAGACGTTTCATAATACTGTAAGAATCTTCATTCATCATCTGGCCGATTGCCGCATCTTCCAATTTAAAATCAAGCACACAATCCGTCTTAATTGTTGCCAGTACTTTGCTGAACTGTGCCTGTTCATAATATGCTGCCAGGTTCTCTGAGGCTTTCTTCGGCTTCAGCTCAGACACATGCTCATGGGCCGTCTCAATGCTGTGCCATGTACTGATGATCTTGGAAGCTGTCTTCTCTCCAATACCCGGAACCCCCGGAATATTGTCAGATGTATCGCCCATCAATGCCTTCATATCAATAAATTCCGTCGGTGTCACCTGATACTTTTCAAAAACATCCGCCGCATAATAATCTTCAATCTCTGTTCCTGCCATCTTTGTCTTCGGAATACGGATCTTGACCTTATCTGTAGCCAGCTGCAGAAGATCCCTGTCACCGGAAATGATCGAAACATCATAGCCTGCCGCTTCATATCGCTTACCAAGCGTGCCAAGAATATCATCCGCCTCGTATCCTGCATGTTCCAGCGTCGGAATCTGCATAGCATGGAGTACCTCCTTGATCAGGGGCACCTGTTCGCGCAGCTCTTCCGGCATCGGTTTACGCGTACCTTTATATGCCTCAAACATCTCATGCCGAAAAGTCGGTGCATGGACATCAAATGCCACTGCAAGATACTCCGCTTTCTCTTCATCAAGAATCTTAAACATAATATTTAGGAAACCATATACCGCATTGGTATGCAATCCCTCCGCATTGGATAAAAGTGGAATTCCGTAATAAGCTCTGTTCAAAATGCTGTGGCCGTCTATCAATATTACTTTACTCATTTAAAAACCAATCCTTTTCTATCTTGTTTTCCTCCGGCAAAGCCCGTTGATCAACTTCTAATCCTGCCGGCAGGATTACCGGATGCTGCCATTCAAAATTCAGTCTGCATTGATATGGTGACGGCAATACATCTTCATCACGAATCTTCCCGGTGGCTTCATCTTTACCGAACCAGAACGTATACAATGACAGTGCCGCCTCATTCCGAAAATCATCAATAGACTGAATTTTGTTCTCACTGGAAATAAACACATGTACCGAAAAAACGATTATAATGATCAGGGTAGCTGCCACTGCACGACGCAAAACCCTACGATTATGTTCTGCACGTCTGCGCATATATAAACCATGCTGCTCGGATTCAATAAAATCGCTCAGATTCTTTTTAAAATCCAATGTCTCGGAATGTTCTTCATCCAGCTGCAGCAGACCGGTTGTAATCATATAATAGACTTCCAGCTCATCATAACAGTCACGACAGGATGCAATATGCTCCAAAAAAGCCTCTAGCTGTTCATCTGTCAATCTCTTCTCTATAAAGCCCTGAATCATTCGCTGTACGTCATGACATTTCACTTTGCATCCTCCTTTTAAAAAGCACTTCTTTTGATACATGCATTCTCACGTATTCTTCAAAAGAAGTGCTTCTCTCATCTCTCACTTGCATTTATTATAAATCATTTTTCACTGTTTGTCACCTGTGATTTTCTTGACGTTTCTCCGGTTTCGATATATAGTTATATTACGCAGTCGGGAAATACCGACATCGATAAGTATTGCGCTATTTTGCGCAGAAATTCCCGGCAGACAACCGTCTGCTGTGGATTTTTGGGAGGATTTTATGTTAGATGGATTTTGCAGAACAATTGATTATATCCGGATCTCGGTGACAGACAGATGTAATCTCCGATGCCGTTATTGTATGCCTCCCGAGGGTATTACCTGTCTTCCGATGCATGAAATTCTTTCATACGAAGAAACCATTCATCTCTGTCGGATTTTTGCAGAGCTCGGCGTCCGCAAGGTAAAAATTACCGGTGGAGAACCTTTCGTCCGCAGAAATGTCTGTCATCTGATCCGGGCTATCAAAGATATCCCGGGGGTTGACAGTGTAACAATTACCACCAATGGTATTCTGGCACTGCAGCATCTGAAAGAATTGAAAGCCATCGGTATTGACGGTATCAATTTCAGTCTGGACACTCTGGATCCCGAGATTTTCCGACAGATCACCGGCACCGATGCCTTGTCAGATGTTCTGAAAGCCATTGATGCAGCCGCTGCCATAGGCATTCCCAACATCAAAATCAACTGTGTTCCCGTGCAGGGATCAAACACCGAAGACATTCCTGGGATTGCCGCTTTTGCCAAAAATTATCCCTTCCATGTCCGGTTTATCGAATTGATGCCCATCGGTCTCGGAAAGGATTATCAGTCGGTTCCCGAATCCGATATCCGCCGGATCCTTGAAACTGCTTACGGATCTTTACTGCCTGCAGAAGGCACTTTCGGCAATGGCCCGGCCCATTACAGCCATATTGACGGTTTCAGGGGACATATCGGTTTCATCAGTGCCATGAGCCACATGTTCTGTGAGCAATGCAACCGAATCCGGCTGACGGCTGATGGCCAGTTAAAGACCTGCCTTTTTTACGAAAAAGGTGTTAATCTGAAGCCATTACTCAGAAGCCATCATTCCGATGAAGAAATCATGCATCAGATTTCTCTGGCACTCCACGATAAGCCAAAGCACCATGACCTTGACAGCTTGTCGCCGGAACATCGCGGAATGTCACAGATAGGAGGATAAATTATGTACAAAGTTGCTATTATTACCGCCAGCGACAAAGGATATGCCGGCGAACGCGAAGATAAAAGTGGTTCAGTTATTGAAGAAATCGTAACCGCCCACGAACTGGAAGTGACAGGCAAAGTCATTCTCCCTGATGACCGCCAGATGCTGTCCGATCAGATGTTAAATTATTGTCACCAGGGGATCGATCTTATTCTCACCACAGGCGGTACCGGATTTTCCAAAAGAGATGTCACCCCGGAAGCCACCGCAGATATCGTCGAACGCAGAGCTGATAATCTGACATTTGCCATGATCGCCAACAGCCTGCAGTACACACCTAAGGCCATGCTCTCCCGGGGTATCGCCGGCATCCGCGAAAATACGCTGATCGTCAATTTGCCCGGAAGCCCGAAAGCCGTACGGGAAAACCTGGAATATGCCATAGATGCCATTATCCATGGTGTCAAAATATTAAAAGGTGATGACGCAGAATGTGCCAGAAAATAAATTAAATTTGCTGTCATATCTGCAAAGCAATCCTCTGCAGATAAATAAAAAAATGCAACTGTTCAGAGCCAAGCAAAATTTTAAAAACAGTCTTAAAAATGCAAGCATTTTATACCTGTTTTTTGAAATTTTGCTTGGCTCTGAACAGTTACAAAAAAATATTTAATTTATACAAACCAAACGCCTAATTTCCCTTAAAAACAGTTTTTTCTATACAGACAAATATTTTATGCAGAATAACGGCTGAAATAAAAGATAATATAAATAGAGTCAGCATAAAAGCAAATTCATCAGCAATATAGATGTAATTATTACGGAGCAAAATAAAAAACAATCCATGAACAAGATATACTTCATACGAAATTGAGCCTAACCATTCCATTATTTTACTTTGCAATTTAACCTTCATTCCAACCAAAACAATCATTGTTAAATACATCAGACATTTGAACTCATCCCATCCATATCCAAACTGCAATCCCATCGTCAAAATATAATAGAAAATAATAAGTCCTGCGAGCACTGCAAATATTCCTTTTTCTAAATTATTATCAATTTTGTTTTTGAAAAAGGCCCACAATATCCCATAACAAAAAGCAAAAGCCGCAGGAAACCAATGTCCTTCATAGTTCAGCTTCAGACATACAACGATATAAAAGATCGCTACTGCAGCATTCAATATTATTACAGCTTCTGACTTCTTAAGAATCAATGCAATCATCGACGATATATAAAACATCATATAAAAATATATAATTGCAGTTACATACCAGCCATTTGAGATAACAGATGATCCTCTAAAAAAATCATCTTTCATCGCACTTAAAGAATAGCCGTACATTTTCCATTTTATCAAAAAATAGATGACGCTCATCACTACTGCCGGCATAAGCACAACAAAAAGTCTTCTTTTTGGAAAAGACTTAACATACGCTCTGCCTTTATGTTCAAATTGGTACATAAGACCGTATCCTGAAATAAATAAAAATCCGCCAACCGCTATAAACCCGGCATTTGAAAAAAAGTTATATATATCTCCGACACCGGCAAAAATATTCAAATGATGGAACAGCACCAATAAAATAAATATCCCTTTTAAATTCTCTGTCTGCTGCACCGAAAGATAATCTTTATTATAGGATGTAATTTTTATGTTATAAAATGTAGCAAAACAAGTTAATATCAAAATAATATTCATTTTTGCATGAACCCCTCATATATTTTATCAAATTCAAAATTTGTCTGGAATTTCATTGTAATCTTGTTCACATGATTACCTCCTTTTGATGGCAAGAATCATGCGTATTACATTACCTTATATCAATATTCAATAAATCCATATAACGAAAAAAACGCTGTAAAACAGCGTTTCTATAAATTCTAGTACCGGTGGTCGGACTCGAACCGACATGGATTGCTCCGCATGATTTTGAGTCATGTGCGTCTGCCAATTCCGCCACACCGGCATATATGATGCCTAAGCAGACTTGCTTTCATCCATTTGGATTTTGGCATTAAAAAAATAGCCCGTAGGGGAATCGAACCCCTGTTTCCGCCGTGAGAGGGCGGCGTCTTAACCGCTTGACCAACGAGCCATTTGCTACTCTGCTATCATACACTACTTTTCAGGAAAATGCAAGCCTTTTTTTAAATTTTTTTGAAAAAATATATTTTTCTAACTTTCAACACTTTTTGCAGCCTGTAAATACGACTGTTACTCCTTCAATCAATCGTAATCTACAAAAGATGAAAGAAATTAACCTGTCGTTAAAAGTTTTCTCCCATCTATTAGAAAAATCAGTTCAGTGGCTGGATCCATATATCCATGATACCGCCGCAGACCAGTCCGTTTTCTGCCGCTTCTCTTCCTGTCATATCCACATGTTCAAGGGCACTTACTCCTTCCCGCATACAATAACGCGCTTTCGTAATTGCTTCCGCCTCTGCGCAGCCGCCGCCGATGGTGCCGATGATTCGTCCGTCTTCCAGCACAACCATTTTCGTACCTGCCTCCCTCGGTCCGCAACCTTTCTTGACGATAATGGTTGCCAATGCCCTTTTGATATCTTCTGCAGGATGCGCCAGCATCTTCTGCATATCTGAAGAATAACAATAATCCTCTGTACAGCTTCTTCTGCACTGGATCATCTCTGCGATAATAGACACCGCAATCTCCTCCGGAGTAGCGGCTCCGATCTTCAGACCTATGGGCATATGAACACTATCAAGCAGCATCTGATCGTACCCTTCTTCCAGAAGACCTACTTTCAGATTTTTCACTCTGACTCTGCTGCCCATCATGCCGATATAGCTGTGACGTTTTCCAAGGATGGCATGCATGCAATCCACATCATACTGATGTCCCCTTGTCACGATCACAAAATACGGCTCATTTCTGTCATCAATGGCTTCCAGTGCCTGAGAAAAAGGTTCACAGATAACTTCATCTGCCCCTGCCTCTCTGGCCTTGTTGCAGAAAGCCGGGCGATCATCAATAACTGTCACATGAAAGCCCACCATTCTCGCCATACGCAGCAGAGCAATCGAAACATGTCCTGCACCGCAGATAATCACCTGTTGTCCGCCGCCGACTTTTTCTGCAAATACTTTACCAAAATCAAACTCAAGCACTGACGGCAGCCGCCTGTCTGTCCATTCGCTCTGTTCCATCACAGATGTTATGATTGCAGCTGCTTTTTTCTTTGTCTCTGTCTTTTCATCTGTCATATATACGCAGACAGGCATCTCACCTTCCCACAAAATCTTCATACCGCTTAATTCGCCTTCAATGACCGTCATTTCATAGCAGCCTTTACTAGCTGAAATACTCTTTTCAAGCCATTGATAATATACTTGTGCGGATGTCGTATTTTCCATTTGATTTAAATCTTTTTTATTCATTATATTCTCCACTGTATACATTTTTATGCGGTCAAAAACGCCTGGATCAGGCCGGCATATGCATCCGGCTGCTGATTGGCATAAACAAGATGATTATAGCCTTTGACGATATGGACCTCTGCATTCGGGTAGTATCTCCTGATCAGATGTGCATTCACCTGCCTATTTGTCTCCCGGCTGCCATACAGACAGTATAGCGGCTGTTCAACTCCCGGACCGATCCTATAATTTACCAATACCTCTATCATTGCCTTCATAGAATTCTCTGAAAGTCCGGACATGCATCGCTGCATTTCTTCCGGCCAATTTCCAATAAAATTCTTCTCAAGATTGGCGATCATCTTCTCCCTGTCAGAAGCTTTTCTGATATAGCCGCTGAAAATATGACGCATGGCCATTCTTTCAAAAAAAGCAGCACCTGATGTATAGAAATTCACTGCACCATCAAGAAATATCTTTCGGATCGTCAGTTCTTCACACTTTGCAAGCTCCATGGCAAAAATCGTCCCCAGCGACATTCCCATTACCAGCTCGAATGAAATAAAATTCTTCTCCCTCAGCCATCTTGCAATCCTTGTACATTCCTGTTCCAATCCCGGAAATTCTGCCCCGGAGCTATCATATCCATCCAATGTCACGCAGACAAAATGATACTGCTGCATCCTAGATGCAATACTCTGCAGACAGGCACCGGACATAAATAATCCTGGAATGTACAGGATATGAGGATGCCTGCTGTCTCCAAATTCACAGATATTCATAAAACACCCCTCTTTCAATAACCAATACAGTCTATACCCCAAAAAACATATAACAGATGGATAATCTTCCATCTGTTATATATATTAACTACCAGTTAGTAGCAATGTCAAGCTGTGTTGGATTGGATGCTGCAAAACCACCGGTATCACATACCAGACAAGTTCCTAGAGAGCTCTCCACTGTGGTTCCTCTAGGGAATCGATCCAGATTAGCTGCACACATAATATATGGCCCAAGCATCTTACATCCATCTTCCCTCACCCAATAAGGATAATCTTCAGATGAAAATCCCATATTGCGCATAATGCTGACAACACCGCTCATGTCAAGATTATAGTAAGTTTCTTTACCTGTCGGTCCATACACGACACCATGACTTGGTGAAAGAACTGTTCCATCCCACGATGATGATGAATTTGACGAATTATCTTTAGGTGCTTCCGTCTCAGGTGCTTCCGTTTCAGGTGCTTCTGTCTCAGGCGCTTTTGTCTCTGTCTCTGCTTCTGTCTCTTTCTTCGCTGAACTGCTGCCGGAAGACTCCTTCTTTGTCGTTGTGCTCTGGCTAGCCTTCTTCACTGCAGCTTCTTTTGCTGCTCTTTCTTCCGCAGTCTTCTTCTCATCCGCTAAAATAGCAGACATTTTGTTATTCTGAGCATCAATCTGTGACTGGATATCTGAAATATCAGAATAAGCAGCCTGCATACTTTCATCCAGAGAACTCAGTTCACTCTGTCTCTCATCAAGAATCACATTCAGCTCGTCCATCTGCTGCTGATAAGTATCCTTGTTCTTTTCCAGATTGGCCTGTTTCTCTCCCAATTCCTGTTCGTAATCAAGAATTTTCTGTGTTGTCTCCTCAAGATTTGTATACAAATCATAATCATACATGTTGATACGAGACTTATACTCCTGCGAATTCAGTACACTTTTTAGATCTGCATCCTGAAGAAGGACTCTAAAAAATGAAGCATCCTCATCAGATTCATAAATCGCCTTGATACGTGCTTTCAACGCATCATACTGTGTCTTTTGATCCGCTTCAGCTTTCTTGAGATTCTTCTTGGCAACGGTAATCTCTTCATTCGTCTGCTCAATCTCATCAGAAACTGTATTCAGATCACTCAATGTCGATTTAATCTTTGTATCCAATTCTGCTATGTAAGATTCCAGGCTTGTCTTATTGGCTTTCATACTGGAAAGTTCAGATTCAAGATCCGACGCCTGACTCTCAAGTGTATTAATCTGATTCGTAACATCTGCTTTCGTATCCGCCAACACCGGCATGGTCATGGCAACGCATAAGGCTCCCGCCATCACACATTTCATCAACCTTTTGCTATGTTTCATCAACATAGACCTCCTTTTTAACTTTCAAATCTCGAACAGAGGTTCTCCATTTCGCAACAGAAAACAATCTATCCGCTGTATAACATTTCTTATTATACCACCTCCTGTCAATTATTACAATATTGAGTATCAAATATTACATAATTGTTTCATAAAACGCAATTTTCTGATGCCGCAATACCTTCCCGGATTATTTTCCGCCTTTATAGGTTACAGATTTTCCTGAATGATAGGAACATCATTTTTCTTATGTCGCATTTAAAACAAGAAGAAGGCCCTCTGAAATTAACTTTCAAAGGACCTCGCCATAAACTTATGCTATTTTATTTACTTGTTTTATAGGTGATAGATTTTCCAGAATGATAAGAACTTGCATCGTTTTTCTTATAGGCACGCACCGTGTATGTATACTTTTTGTTCTTCTTCACGCTGGTATCCGTCCAGGTAACGGCTTTATTCGCTTTTACCGTGGCCACTCTCTGCCACTTGCCATCGCTGTCTTTCTTATAAATCCGGTATCCATCAATACTCTTATTCGCTTTCGTTTTCACAGCAACACCTTTAGATGTGTTCGACAATGTGAAGTCCGGCTGAGCCAGACGGTAAAGCGCTTTATCCGTCTCAAATGCACTTCTTGACTTGCTGCGGTAGGCAACAACTGTATAATAATACTGTTTGCCAGCCTTTGAATCTGTGTCCGTCCACTTTGTTGTCTTACGATCAGCAGTTTTTACTTTCTTCCAGCTGTCTGATTTCTTCTCCTTACGGTAAATATAATAACCGGAGGCATTCTTCGACTTTGACCAGCTGACATTCACACCTTTTGAACCATTCGCCAGCTTAACCGTTGGTTTTGATACAAAATAAGCCTGAACGACATTTTTGTCTGTGTAATCACTTTTTCCGGAAGTATTATAAGATCTGACGGTATAGCGATACAAAGTACTGCTGTCAACATTTTTGTCTTTCCACTTTAATGTATTTTCATTTGTAACATCCTTGATACGCTTCCAGCTTTCCCATTTACCATTCTGATAAATACTCCGGTAAACATAAAAACCATCTGGCTTACCTGAGGATTTCCAGGTAACATTAAGACCGTCTGATGCACACTTGACACTCACATCACTGATACTGAGTTTTGTTGTATTTTCACTGACTGTCACTGTATAAGACGCCTTTAAACCACAGTCTGTTTTGGCTGTAATGGATGCCTTGCCGGTTCCGACAGCTGTCACATTTCCCTTGTGGTCAACTTTCAAAATTTTTTCATTGTTTGAAGACCATTCTACAGCGCCGCCTGTGACATCCGAAAGATACTGCAGGCCACAGCCATTATCAGATATCCCAAACACAGCCTTTCCCTTGTAACCTACTTTAACTTTGGTGCTTAATCCGCTGATGGATGCAGATACATCGTCTTTCTGAACTTCTATAATCTGCGTACAGTCTTTGATTGCAGGCGCAGTCTCTTCATCCAAATCGTCCTCGTATGCAAATTCACCGGAAGTCGCATTCGGATAAACGCCATCATCATTCAAAAATGTTGCAATGCCGACATAAAGATGATCCGGATCAATCATCTGGGTATAATGACCTGTCACCGTATTGTCATTTTGATCTAACCAATCCTGTTTTTCTCCATACCATTGTTCAATACCCGTCAACATAGAATCCGAACTATTCCATGCCAACACTTCACCATAACTGTCAATGCCATTTGGCGAAACCAGATCAAAGCAAATCTCACCATTTGGCCTTGTATGGTCAATTAAAATAGAGGCTTCAGCAGCACGGATTCTTGCAATATATTCCAAATCCGAAGACCATTTGATTGGCACATAATCCGATGATGTCAATTTGCGGCTGCTGTCTCTTGGATCCGGATAACCTTTATCGCAAGCTTCCTTTCGATATTGATTAATCAGGTTAAGCGCATTCTTGGCATCCGCAAGATAAGACCCCTGAACACCTACAAGGAGACAGCCCTCGGAAGCAACTGTCTTATCCGTTGGTATCACATTATCTGGATAATTCCAGTTAATATTGCCACCTTTCTTCGCCTGCTCTACCTGAACACCATATTCATCCGATGCATCCTGCTCCGTCTGGACATCACCTCCATACTCATCCTGGATTGGCTGTTCAGTATCGTTTTCTGTCCCATAAGACTCAATTCCATAGGTTTGTGACTCATAAGATTCTGTCTCACCCGCTTCCGCCCCATTCAAAGCTTCCGCATAGACAGGCATTGCCCCGTAAGGAACAACCATAGCGCAGGCTAATAATAATGCAGTCCATTTTTTCTTCATGTTCTTCCCTCATTTCTCTTAGAAAAATCATCAGATTCGATAGCATTATTATAGCATGGTTTATCGACAAAATATGACATAATTTGTAATTGTATTCATAAAATATATACTTTCTGCTGTATACCATTTCAGTTTTTCGCATTTTAAGCAAAGAAAAACCCCTGTAAATACGCAATGTCATTAACTTTAGCAAAAAGCAGAAATCGTAATTATTATAAATTATGATTCCTGCTTTTTTACTTTTGATA
>NZ_JAAXCM010000041.1 GCF_019734885.1 Pseudocoprococcus catus
CAGCTAGCTGTTATCTCTTCCCGTTTTACTTTGGTTTGTGTTCTTAAAAATTCTTTTTAGGAATTTTCGGGATTGTTCTATTATTTAGTTATCAATGTTCTTTTCTCTAAGTCAGTGTTTCGCACCGACCGTTATAGGATATCATTTCTTTCAAACTTTGTCAAGAACTTTTTTAATTTATTTTTAAAAGTTTTTGAAGCTTTCTGAAGTACATCCAACGGAGAAAGAGGGATTTGAACCCTCGCGCCGGTTGCCCGACCTACACCCTTAGCAGGGGCGCCTCTTCGGCCTCTTGAGTATTTCTCCAGTCACTCACCGTCACTGCAGTGAGCATTTGTTATTATACAGGTACTAAAACCTTTTGTCAACATCTTTTTTAAATTTTTCGATATTTTTTTGCTACATCCTCATACAGGTAACTGCCTTCACTGTCAATGACCACGATTGCAGGAAGATTCTCCACTTCCAACTTTCTGATTGCCTCTGTTCCGAGGTCATCGTAGGCAATCACCTTTGCTTTTTTAACTGCTTTAGACAAAAGTGCACCTGCACCCCCCACAGCTGCAAAGTAAACAGCACCATTTCTTACAATTGCTTCTCGTACTTCTGCAGAACGTTTTCCTTTTCCGATCATCCCTTTCAGTCCCTGATCCATGAGAAGCGGTGCATACTTATCCATTCTGCTGCTGGTTGTCGGTCCGGCTGAACCAATCGGACGGCCTTCTCTGGCTGGTGACGGTCCCATGTAATAAACAACATTATCCTTCAATGACATCGGTACTTCCTGGCCATTCTGAAGTGCTTCATACATTCTCTTATGAGCTGCATCCCTGGCAGTATAAATAGTACCTGATATATACACATAATCTCCGGCTTTCAGCGTTTTCACTTCATCTTCATTAAATGGTGCCTTTATATGTCTGTCCATCATCGCCGCCTCCTATAATTCTTTTGTCACATGTCGATTCACATGACAACATATATTGACTGCTACCGGCAATCCTGCAATATGTGTTGGATATGTCTCTATATTAACCGCAAATGCCGTCACTGTTCCACCGAGACCACCTGGTCCGATTCCCAACTGATTTACCTTATCCAGCATCTCTTCTTCCAACGCACGTACATAAGGTATATCAGAGTGTTCGCCTGCTGCCCTTGTCAGTGCATGCTTGGCCATGATGGCACATTTTTCAAAATCGCCGCCGACACCAACACCGATCACCATAGGCGGACAGGCATTCGGTCCTGCCAGATCAACTGTCTCTAAAATAACTTTCTTCACACCTTCTATACCATCTGCAGGCTTCAGCATCACCACCCGGCTCATATTCTCGCTGCCGAATCCTTTCGGAGCCAGTGTGATCTTAAATGTATCACCCTGAACAATAGAATAATGAATAATAGCCGGTGTATTATCATTCGTATTAATTCTTTCAACCGGATCACGGACAACGGATTTTCTCAGATAACCTTCAATATATCCCTGTCTGACACCTTCATTGATAGCATCCTCAAGACCGCCGTCAACAATATGAACTTCCTGTCCAATTTCCACAAAAACAACGGCCATGCCTGTATCCTGACAAATTGGGATCATATCTTCCCCTGCAATTTTAAGATTTTCACACAACTGCTCCAGAATCTGACGTCCGAGCGGAGATTCTTCCTTCTCCACACCTTTATAAAGTGCAGACTTCATGTCATCTGACAAATAATGGGTGGCCTGAATACACATTTCTTTGATACTGCTGATAATCGCATTACAACTGATTTCTCTCATAGCTTCCTCCGTAACTTTTTAAGCAGATAAATTTATTATATAATGACGTTTTTTTGATGTCAATAAGCTCAAAACCCCTTATTCCCTTGCATTTCAGTGCAACAATCACTATAATAAATTTATCTTTACTAAATCTTTAACAGGAGATAAAACGATGAATTTTAAAGACCACATGGAACATTTAAAAACATTTTTTACCCCATCTGTAAAAAATGTCATCTTACTGATCCGCTGGCTGATTACAGCCATCTTTACAGGCCTTCTCGTAGGAGCCGTCGGAACACTTTTTTATTATGCCATGAGTTTTGTGACCGGCTACCGAACCGCTCACCCCATACTCATTTACCTGCTGCCCTTTGCCGGTCTGCTGATTATTTTTCTCTACAGGGTAAGCGGTCAGTACAACAATACAGGAACCAATCTGGTTCTGTCCTCCATCCAGTCGGACAACCATATTTCTGTCAAAGTAGCACCACTGATCTTTGTATCGACGCTGATCACCCATCTGTTCGGCGGTTCAGCCGGTCGTGAAGGTGCTGCCCTGCAGATTGGCGGAAGTCTCGGTGATTTTCTGGCTCAGACCTTTCATTTTGATGAAAAAGATAAGAAACTGATGATTATGTGCGGCATGAGTGCCTGTTTCTCAGCTGTATTCGGTACCCCGATGGCTGCCGCAGTATTTTCCATGGAAGTCATCAGCATCGGCATTATGCATTATTCTGCCTTGGTACCATGTGTTATTTCATCTCTGACAGCTTCCATGCTGGCCAGACATTTTGGCGCTATGCCGGAAGTTTTTCCGATTACGGATCTCCCGGCTCTGACAGCCCTTACCGTTGCTCAGACAATTCTTGCTGCAGCTGCTTTTGCCGTCATCAGTGTTGTCTTCTGCATTGCCCTGCATCTGTCCGAGCATACATACAAGAAATACATTGCCAACCCGTATCTTCGCGTTTTTGTCGGTGGTTTAATTGTTGTTCTTCTGACACTGCTTTTACATACCAATGATTACAATGGTGCCGGCATGCCGATGATCGCCCGTTGCTTTGAAGGTTCTGTTCCGCCATGGGCGTTTATGATGAAGATTATTTTTACAGCAGCTACCCTGGGTGCCGGATTTAAAGGCGGTGAAATCGTTCCTTCGTTCTTTATCGGTGCCACTCTGGGCTGTGTCATCGGTCCAATCCTCGGTCTTCCTGCTGCTCTCTGCGCCGGCTGCGGTATGATCGGTGTGTTCTGCGGTGTGACCAACAGCCCGATTACCTCCCTGCTGATTTCCTTTGAACTGTTTGGCTTTGAAGGGATGCCTTATTATCTGATTACCATTGCTGTCAGCTATATGCTGTCCGGATACTATGGCCTTTACAGCAGTCAGAAGATTATTTACTCCAAGACAAGAACTGAATATATCGACGCCCACACACACTAGTCAGCCACTATTCCAAATGACCGAGTATTCTTTTCTTTCACTGACATCGAAACAAAGGGCCGCAGCATTTTCCTGATGCTGCGGCCCTTTTCCACATTTCTGCTTTTTCTTTGGGAACTTATCCCCAATTCAAAAGCTTTATACACTATTCTTTTTCATTTTCCTCAGAATTATCCACTGAATCATTTTCTGAAACATCAGCTATCTCCTCAGCACCTTCTGCCTGTTCGACTGAAGTCTCCTCATCGTCTTTCATATCTTCACGGATCTTTGCAATACTTGCAACTACAGAGCCTTCATCCAGCTGGATCAGTTTAACCCCTGAAGTGATACGCTTCAAAATAGAGATGCCTTCTACCGGCATACGGATAATAATACCGCCGGTTGTAATGATCATCAGCTCATCCTCTGCGTTGACACACTTTACGCCCACAACAAGACCTGTCTTATCTGTGATCTTATAGCATTTAAGTCCCTTGCCGCCGCGATTCTGAACATTAAATTCTTCCAGCATGGTTCGCTTTCCGAGACCTTTTTCGGATACGATAAGCACTGCTTCGCCCTGGCTGCTGACCTGCATGCCGACAATCAGATCATCCGCATCCAGATCCATGCCGATGACACCCATAGAAGTACGGCCTGTTGCACGAACATTATCCTGCTTGAAGCAGATACTCATACCCTTCTGGGAAACAAGATAAATCAAATCAGACTTATCTGTTACCTTAACTTCGATCAGTTCATCATCTTCACGCAGACCGATAGCCAGAAGGCCTGTCTTACGGACATTGATGTATTCCATGATAGACGTCTTCTTGACCATACCGTTCTTTGTAGCCATGAAAAGATATTTGTCATTCTCATATTTTTCAAGCGGAATGGTTGCTGTTACCTTTTCACCCGGCTCAAGCTGCAGCAGATTGATCAGTGCTGTACCTCTGGCAATACGGGATGCCTCCGGAATCTCATAGCCTTTCAGTCTGAATACACGGCCTTTATTAGTGAAGAACAGAATATAATCATGGGTGTTTGCCATCATCAACTCTGTAATGCAGTCTTCATCCAGCTTCGTCATACCTTTAATGCCTCGGCCACCGCGGTTCTGACTTCTGAAGTTATCCATGGTCATACGTTTAATATACCCCAGCTGAGTCATGGCAATGACTGTATTTTCGCGTTTGATCAGATCTTCAACGGTAATTTCGTCATCATCCACGCCCAGGGATGTTTTTCTGTCATCACCATATTTATCACGGATAAGCTTAATTTCTTCGCGGATCACGCCGAGAAGCAATTTTTCATCCGCAAGAATTGCTTTTAATTCGCCAATTCTCTTCATCAGTTCATTGTAGTCATTCTCAATCTTTTCTCTTTCCAGACCTGTCAAAGCTCTCAGACGCATATCAACGATGGCCTGAGCCTGAACCTCAGTCAGACCAAATGTTTCCATCAGCCGTGTTTTGGCCTCTGCAACATTTTTCGATGAACGGATAATGCTGATAACCTCATCAATATGGTCAAGAGCAATTAATAAGCCCTGTAAAATATGTGCACGTTCTTCCGCTTTATTTAATTCAAAACGTGTTCTTCGTGTCACAACTTCTTCCTGATGCTTCAGATACAGTTCAAGCATCTGTTTCAGATTCAGGATCATCGGCTGATTATTGACAAGCGCCAACATGATCACACCATACGTATCCTGCAGCTGGGTATGTTTATACAGCTGGTTCAGTACAACATTCGGATTAGCATCCTTTTTCAGTTCAATCACGACACGAAGGCCTTCACGGCTAGATTCATCTCGAAGATCAGAAATCCCTTCAATCCGTTTATCTTTTACCAGCTCGGCAATTTTTTCAATGAGTTTTGCCTTGTTGACCATATAAGGCAGCTCTGTGGCTACAATACGATGACGACCATTCGGCATT
Source organism: Pseudocoprococcus catus (assembly GCF_019734885.1). Taxonomy (GTDB): domain Bacteria; phylum Bacillota; class Clostridia; order Lachnospirales; family Lachnospiraceae; genus Coprococcus_A; species Coprococcus_A catus. The sequence goes on from NZ_JAAXCM010000041.1 coordinate 5,141, forward strand.
GTCTCGATATCCGTCACTGCTCTTACTTTTAATTTGCCGCGACCGGTACGGTAAGCCTGATTGATACCGTTTTTGCCAAGGATCATGGCACCTGTCGGGAAGTCCGGTCCCTTGATTATCTCCATCAGTTCTTCGATGGTTGTCTCACGATTTTCTTCCACACGATTATCAATGATCTTGATGACACCGTCAATGGTTTCACGCAAATTGTGCGGCGGAATATTCGTCGCCATACCAACAGCGATACCTGTTGTACCATTCACCAGCAGATTTGGATATCTGGACGGCAGTACAACCGGCTCTTTCTCTGTCTCATCAAAGTTCGGCTGAAAATCAACAGTGTCCTTGTTGATATCTGCCATCATTTCCATGGAAATTTTGCTGAGACGTGCCTCAGTGTATCGCATGGCTGCGGCGCCGTCGCCATCCATGGAGCCAAAGTTGCCGTGGCCATCTACCAGCGGATATCTTGTTGACCAGTCCTGAGCCATATTGACCAGTGCACCGTAGATAGATGAATCACCATGCGGATGGTATTTACCCATTGCATCACCGACGATACGCGCACATTTACGATGCGGCTTGTCAGGACCATTATTCAGCTCTATCATTGCGTAAAGTATTCGTCTCTGTACCGGTTTCAAACCGTCTCGGACATCCGGCAGAGCACGGGATGCAATAACGCTCATGGCATAGTCGATATAGAAGGTTTCCATTCTTTCCTTCAGATCGACCTCATGAATCTTATCGAAAATCTTATCGTCCATTCTCTTCCTCCATAATTCTTAACGCAGAACCTTTACTATATATCCAGATTTCTGACATATTTTGCATTCTTCTCTATAAATTCACGTCTCGGCTCAACTTTGTCACCCATCAAGACGCTGAAGGTCTCATCGATGCTGACTTTTTCAGCGTCATCCATGGAAACACGCATCAGAATACGTCTTTCAGGGTCCATGGTTGTCTCCCAAAGCTGTTCCGCATCCATCTCACCCAAACCTTTGTAACGCTGGATCTTGTTATTCTGATCACGTCCGATCTCTGTCAGGATCGCATTCAATTCATCATCACTGTAAGCATACCATTCCTTTTTGTTTCGCTCAATCTTATAAAGCGGCGGCTTTGCAAGATAAACATAACCTTCACGGATCAGATCCGGCATAAAGCGATAAAGGAATGTCAGAAGCAGTGTACTGATATGTGCACCATCCACATCGGCATCCGTCATGATGATAATCTTATGATAACGCAGCTTGGTGATATCAAAATCTTCATGGATACCTGTACCAAAAGCCGTGATCATGGCTTTAATCTCATTGTTGACAAGAATCTTATCCAGACGTGCTTTTTCAACATTCAAAATCTTACCTCTCAGAGGCAGGATGGCCTGTGTGGCTCTTGAACGTGCTGTCTTTGCGGAACCGCCGGCGGAATCACCCTCGACAATGTAAATCTCACATTTCGCAGGATCTTTATCTGAACAGTCTGCCAGTTTGCCCGGAAGACTCATACTGTCTAAGGCACCTTTTCTTCTTGTCAAATCTCTGGCTTTTCTTGCTGCATCTCTGGCTCTCTGTGCCATGACAGATTTCTCCACAATCAGCTTGCCGATGGCCGGATTCTGCTCAAGAAATACACTAAGCTTGTCGCTGACAATACTCTCAACGGCTCCTCTTGCTTCGGAGTTGCCCAGTTTCTGCTTTGTCTGACCTTCAAACTGAGGCTCCCCGATCTTGATGCTGACAATGGCCGTAAGGCCTTCACGGATATCTTCACCTGTCAGACTCTGTTCGTTGTCTTTCAGAAGCTTATTCTTTCTGGCATAATCATTAAATGTCTTGGTCAGTGCACTTCGCATACCCACCAGATGGGTACCGCCTTCAGGCGTCGTAATATTATTGACGAAACTGTAAACATTTTCATTGTAGCCGTCATTATGCTGAAGTGCAACTTCCACAAGTACGCCGTCTTTTTCACCTTCACAGTAAATAATCTCATCATACAGCGGTGTATTGGCCTTGTTCAGATAAGCCACATACTCGCGGATACCGCCTTCATAGTGGAAAGAGGACAAAATCGGCTCTTCCTCACGGACATCTGTCAGAGAGATACGAAGTCCCTTTGTCAGAAAAGCAATTTCTCTCAGACGCTGTTTCAGTACTTTATAATCAAAAACTGTTTCTTCAAATATTTCTTTATCCGGCAGGAAATGGACCGTTGTTCCTCTCTTCTCTGTCGGACCGATCTTCTGCAGTTCACACATGACTTTACCGCGTTCATAACGCTGATAATATTCATAACCATCTACATAAACATTGACTTCAAGCCATTCGGACAGGGCATTAACAACCGATGCACCGACACCATGAAGTCCGCCGGATACCTTATATCCGCCGCCGCCGAATTTACCGCCGGCATGAAGAATGGTAAATACAACTTCTACCGCTGGTTTATGGGCTTTTGCTTGTATACCGACCGGTATACCACGTCCGTTGTCGACAACTGTAATGGAATTGTCTTTATTAATGGTCACCTCAATATGATCACAGTAACCGGCAAGGGCCTCATCGACGGAATTGTCAACAATCTCATATACCAGATGATGAAGTCCCTTCGCTGAGGTACTGCCAATATACATACCCGGTCTCTTTCTAACTGCTTCAAGCCCTTCCAATATCTGAATCTGACTTGCGCCGTATCCTTCACTCATATCTCAAACCTCCTGCTTTATCCTACTACCTCATTGACAAAATCAACTGTTCCATCCGTCACTTTAAAGATGCGGTCTATGTTAAATCTGTGATTGACAAATTCATCCAGACCCGTACACGTGATCACGGTCTGAATATCTTTAATGCAGTCCAGCAGATAATTCTGTCTGGAACTGTCAAGTTCCGACAAAACATCATCCAGCAATAATACCGGTTCACCCCCGATACTCTGACGCACCAGTTCAATCTCAGCCAGTTTCAGGGACAATGCTGCTGTCCTCTGCTGCCCCTGTGAACCAAATTTGCGAATATCCACATTTCCGACCATAAACAGAAAATCATCTCTGTGCGGTCCTGTTCCTGACATTTTCATCCGGATATCCTGCTCTCTTCTGGATAACAGTGCACGCTCGAAATCCTCCGGCTCTGTACTCGGCTGATAAACAAGCTGAAGCTTTTCTCTGTTGCCGGTGAGCCTTCCGTGAATCTGCTCCAGCCATTCATTCAACTGCGCAATAAACAGTTTTCTTGTCTCAATGACTTTTCTGCCATAATTCACCATCTGCATATCCCATATATCAAGTGTATCCTTTAATGCAGAATCAAAACCTATCTGCTTGAGAAGATTATTTCTCTGGTTCACAATTTTGTTGTAATTGGAAATATTATGTAGATAAACTTTATCCAGCTGACACAATTCGAGATCGAGAAAGCGTCGTCTCTCCCCCGGGCCATTTTTAATCATGGCCAGATCTTCCGGTGAAAAACAGATCATATGCACAAGACCAAACAATTCCCCGGATTTTCTGATAGGAATGCCATCAATGGCAATCCCTTTTGATTTATTCTTCTTCAGGTGCATGTCGATCTTATGCCGTACATGCTCCTTGGAAAGCAGCATCCGAATATGAGCTTCTTCTTCACCAAACCGAATAATTTCACGATCCCGACTGCCCCTGTGGGACTTTGTTGTTGCACACATATAAAGTGCTTCCAGCACATTCGTCTTTCCCTGAGCATTATCTCCGAAAAAAATATTAATGCCCGGACTTAAATTAACTGAAAGATGTGCATAATTTCTGTAATTCTCCAATGCCAGCGATTCTACATACATACTCTATACAACTTCTATCTTTTCATTTTCAAATTCAACAATATCACCCGACACGATTTTTTTGCCGCGCATATAACAAACTTTACCGTTGACTTTCACAAGTCCTTCCTGAACAACAATCTTGGCATCCACGCCGGATCCTACCAGACCGGTTGCTTTCAAAAGCTGTCCAAGTTTAATATGTTCATCCTTTAATCCAAATGTCTGCATCATTCTACTCCTTATTTATTCCTGTATATTTTGAGTCAAGCAACTGACAAAATGCAACACATTTTATGTCAGCTTTATGAGATGATGCTTGACTCTGAACAATTACATGTTGAAACTGATCGGCAAAACAAGGTAGATATAAGACTGTTCATCATTTTTGATGATAAAAGGTGCCTTTGGATTCACCAGATACATGGTAATCTCCTCATCATCAATAACACGCAGTGCATCCAGGATAAATTTCGGATTAAATCCAATCATGATATCCCGTCCTTCTTTGCTGATATCAATATCTTCATTCATGGAACCCATGGCCGACTGTATCTTCATCTCCATGGAACCATCTGTTACATTGATAATAATCGGTTTTCTTTCACTTTCACGAATCAAAAGAGACGCACGTTCAATACATCCCTGCAGCTCTTTTTTGTTAATGGTTATTTTGGTATTGTAATCACTGGAAATCATCTTGTCAATCTGGAAGTATTCCCCTTCCAGAAGGCGTGATACAACCACTGTCTGATCAAATTCAAACAGCACGTGTCTGTCGGTAAAATAAATACGGACATCATCTTCCATATCACCGAATAAAATCTTACTGATCTCATTCAATGTTTTTCCAGGAATAACTGCTTTGATCGGATCATAAGATTCTTTAAGTGTAATTTTACGGATAGAGATTCTCTGTCCGTCCAGAGATACGAGACGCAGTTGATCCTGATCAATCTGCAAAAGTTCACCGGACATCATTCGATTACTTTCGTTATCAGCAATTGAAAAAATCGTCTGTCTGATGATCTCTTTTAATGAAAACTGGGAAAGTGTAATAAAATGATTTTTTTCGATTTCAGGTAAAGCCACAAAATCTTCACCATCTTTACCGGCAATGTTGAATTTTGCTTTTTCACATTTAATCAGTGCTTTATTATTGCTGTCTGTTTCGATGGTAACTTCACTGTCAGGGAGTTTTCTGATAATCTCAGAAAACAATTTTGCCTCCAAAGCAATACATCCTTTGTCAAGCACATCGCCATCAATGGTTGTTTCAATACCAAGATCCATATCATTGGCTGTTAATTTGATGACCCCAGAAGTTGTATCGATCAGTATGCATTCAAGAATAGGCATTGTTGTTCTTGCAGGTACTGCTTTTAATACCGTATTCACACCTGTCAGCAATGCTGATTTATTACAAATGATTTTCATATGTTGATACATCCTTTCGTATATTCTATATAAAGGTGGTGTTATCCACAAAAGTTGTAGTCATAAAAAAAAGAGGAGTGCATATACATAAATATATAAATGATAATGTTGTAGTAGTTGTAGGGGGCGTTTATAATGTGGATAAGCGCGGAACCCTTGATAAATGCTGGCTTTTTTAATGAAATGACTGTGTATAACTATTGGAAAAAATCAGGATAACATGGTGTTTTTCCACAATTTTTAAAATCGCGTCCCGCTTCGCGGGAAAGGTAAAAAATGAGTATCCACCGGCTGTCCACTGTACTATCCACAGGTTATTCACAGCGCGAATAACCCATCAACAAATTGTGGATAACTCCTGTGGAAATTCGGTGGAAAACTCGTTTTATCCAGAGTTTATGCTACTTTGGAGGGTTTAATTTCTTGGTGATAATATCGATAGTACTGCGCAGCTGCTCATCTTTCTCGAGATCTGTCTTAATCTTTTTGATACCATGAAGAACGGTTGTATGATCTTTATTGCCCAGAGCAGCACCAATGGCTGCCAGCGAAAGACCGGTGTATTTTTCGCAAAGATACATACAAATCTGACGAGGATATGAGATATCACGGCTGCGGTTTTTACCAAGAATATCATCTTTTGTTACCTTATAATTATAATGTTCAGTTACAGTCTCAATAATAACTTCCGGAGTGATCGGCCTTGCTTCATCCGGCGCAATAATATCCTTTAAAGCTTCCCGTGCCAGATCAGTATCAATTTTATCAGCATGTTTCAAACGAGAGAAGTTATAAATTTGGCGAAGTGCACCTTCAAGTTCTCGTATATTGGAGCTGATATGATCAGCAACATAATGGAGAGCATCTACTTCTATATTAATATGTTCAAGTTCTGCTCTTTTTACAAGGATAGCAACACGTGTTTCATAGTCCGGCGGCTGAACATCAACAGTCAGTCCGACTTTGAATCGTGAGATCAGACGGTCTTCAACACCGACGATATCCTTTGGTGGTTTATCGGATGAAATAACGATCTGTTTCTTATTTTCATATAAGGTATTAAATGTATGGAAAAATTCTTCCATTGTACTGTCTTTGCCGGCAATGAACTGGATATCATCAATCAGAAGCATATCAATATTCCGGTACTTGTTTTTAAATGCTTCCTGAGTTTTGTTCTTGATGGCTGAAATCAGTTCATTGGAGAAGGTTTCTGTTGTTGTGTAAATAATTTTGTAATCAGGGTTGTAGGAAAGAATGTAATGTGCAATGGAATGCATTAAATGTGTTTTTCCAAGTCCTACACCACCATAGATGAACAATGGATTGCCGTAATCTCCGGGATCTGAGGCGACAGCCAGAGCTGTTGCATGGGCAAGTTCATTGTTTTTACCAACGACGAAAGTGTCAAATGTGTAATTAGGATTCAGCGTTTTGTTAGTAATGATCGACGCAGCAGGTTTTTTCTCCGGCTCTACAGTCTGGTTGGCCTCAATTTTGCCAAGTTCTTCACTGGTCGTGATATGAATATCATAAACGTCATTAAAATACTCTGAAATAGTGACTTTCAGAGGCTGTTCGAACTTTTTCTTTATATAGCTGCACATTTGCTCCAGTTCGTTGTTGACGAGAATGGTAATCGTATGACCTTCGACAGAATAGACAGTTAAAGGTTTAATCCATGTGTTAAAAGCAACGGGAGAAATGTCATGCTCAATTCTCATAATATCCAGTATTTGATCCCAGTTTTCTCGAATTTTATTAATCACGATAATCCCCCTAATTATAGTTTACTTACTAAATATTTTATAACATTTTAAATTTTTTTACAATGCTTTTGACGAAATCTTGTGTGGAAATTGTGGATAACTTTTATCCACCAGTGTGTATAAAATGAAAAAATGCCCCAGAGGTTTACATAAGAATAGTCGAAAAATGTGGAAAAAAATAATCTGTGTATAAGTTATTCAAATTATTCACATCCTTTAAAGGTGCATAAACACTGAAAATCTGGTAGTTATCCTGTATTAATCCACAAGTTATCCACAAGTTATCCACTTTTTGTGGATAAGGTTGTGAAAAACAAAATTTTTCCACAACCAGTAGTTAGTAAATTGTGGATAAATCTACATGTTACCTATATGTCGATAGGTCGTGGAAAACGCTGTAAAAAATCATAAAAAAAATAATTGTTTTACTTGACGGAATGGTGGCAAACTAATATAATAGAATAGATTAGATAATACAATAACGTTAGTCTGTAAAAATATAGACTACGCAGGAAAAATAAAGGAGGTGTATACCTATGAAGATGACATTCCAGCCAAAGACAAGACAGAGATCTAAAGTACACGGCTTCAGAAAGAGAATGAGCACTGCTAACGGCAGAAAAGTTTTAGCAGCTAGAAGAGCTAAAGGAAGAAAAGTTTTATCAGCATAATTGTACCGTTTGATATGGTATCATAGATGTCAGCTTAGGCCGCAGATTTGTGGCCTTTTTCTTTCTTATTCGGGATGATTCGATGATAACCATGACATATTTTTTGGAGAGAAATGGAAGAATAGAATGGAATTTTCAGAATCATTAAAGAAAAACAGGGATTTTAAAACTGTATATAGTAATGGAAAGTCACGTGCGAATAAGTATCTGGTCATGTACGTGATGAAGAATGGAACAGAGAAGAACAGAATTGGCATATCTGTCAGTAAAAAGGTTGGTAATAGTGTTGTCAGACATCATCTGACACGTTTGATCAGAGAAATTTATCGTTTAAATGAACATTATTTTAAAAAGGGACTGGATATCATTTTTATTGTTCGTGTCAATGCAAAGAGCATCGATTATCATACACTGGAGAAGGCGTTGATACATGTGGCTGGTATTCACAGAGTTTTGGAAAAGAGCAGTAATGGGCAAAATGAGTAGAGTTTTAATAGCAATGATCAGATTTTACAGAAAGTATATATCGCCGATGAAAAGGGGATGCTGTATTTATATTCCGACCTGCTCGCAGTATGCAATTGAAGCTATTACGAAGTATGGTGCTGTTAAAGGGAGTTATCTGACAGCCAGAAGGATTTTAAGGTGTCATCCGTTTGCGAAGGGTGGTTACGATCCTGTTCCATAGACCAAGGAGGGCAATACGTTGAGTATTTTAGTTTTGACACAGACCGGGGGCATTTTAAAGCCTTTTGCAATTATCCTCGGTTTTATTATGAACTACATTTACCGATTCCTTCAGATTTTCGGTATTAATAATGTAGGTCTGACGATTATTTTGTTTACGTTGGTTATCAATGTGCTGATGATTCCGTTAACAGTCAAGCAGCAGAAGTTTTCGAAGATGTCTTCTTTGATGAACCCTGAACTTCAGAAGGTTCAGAAGAAGTATCAGAACCGTAAAGATGAAAAGTCTATGCGTATGATGCAGGCTGAGACACAGGCTATTTATGATAAGTATGGTGCGAGTCCCACAGGCGGATGTCTGCCAATGCTGATCCAGCTGCCTATCCTGTTCGCATTGTATCGTGTTATCTATAATGTTCCGGCTTATGTTGAACCGGTACGTGAAATTTATGAACATATTGCCCAGCCAATCATGAGTGCATCAGGTGCCGGTGATATTATGACAACTCTGATTCAGGAAATGAGTCTGAGAGTTACAAACTTTGATATTACAGATATCGACAAAGTAATTGATGCACTTTACGTTGTTAAAAGTACAGGATGGAGCATAATCAGTGATGCATTTTCAGGCAATGCTGATGTTGTGAATGCAATTTCTCAGTATTCTACAGAGATTATCAGAATGAATAGTCTTCCTGGTGGTCTGAATATCGCAGATGCGCCTGTTATTTTCAGCAAGGGTATCAGTGGTATTTTCCCAGGTGTTCTTATTCCGATCCTTGCAGGTGTTTCACAGTGGGCGAACCTGAAAGTGTCCCAGAGAAATCAGCCGAAACCGGATCTGGATTCAACAATGGGCAGCACCATGAATACGATGAACATGATGATGCCGCTGATGTCAGTATTTTTCTGTATCACACTTCCTTCCGGTATGGGCCTTTACTGGATTGCAAGTGCTGTATTCAGAACAATCATTTATCTGTTTATTGATAAATTCTTCAATAATAAGAGTGTAGATGAAATTATAGAAGCAAATAAAGAAAAGGCTGCAAAGAAAGCTGAAAAACGCGGTGAGCAGAATGCTAAGCTTGAAGAATATGCGGCCATGAAGACAAAGAATATCGATCGTCGTTCAATTTCCCAGATTGCCAATACCAATAAGGGGGATACCGATTCAAAGACAGCAGTAAAGAGCAGTTCAGGTTCTTCAAGCAGCAAAGGCAGCAAGAAGGTTGACAAGAACAGTGCAGAGGCTGATAAAAAGTCTATTTCCGGATATGCACATATGCTGAATCGACATGACGATTAATTTGGGGGATTACACGCATGGAATATATTGAAGTAAGTGCAAAGACAGTGGAAGATGCGATTTCAGAAGCTGCCATTAAGCTTGAAGTGCCAAGCGATAAGCTTGAATATGAAGTCATCACTGAAGGAAGCGCAGGTTTTCTCGGACTGATCGGAAGTAAACCAGCTGTGATCAAAGCACGTAAGAAGTTTAACCTTGTGGATCATACGAAGGATTTTCTGGCAAGGCTGTTCAAAGCAATGAATGTAAGTGTGAACAGTACAGTAGACTATGATGAAGAAAACAGAACGATGAATATCGTTTTTGATGGTGAAGATATGGGCCTGCTTATTGGCAAAAGAGGACAGACTCTGGATTCTCTGCAGTATATCATCAGTCTGGTTGTGAACAAAGAAAGTGATTCTTATATTCGTATCAAAGTTGATACAGAGAATTATCGTGAAAGAAGAAAAGCAACGCTTGAGAATCTTGCGAAGAATCTGGCTTATAAAGTAAAGAGAACAAGACGTCCTGTATCTCTTGAACCTATGAATCCTTATGAACGCCGCGTAATCCATTCTGCACTTCAGAATGACCGTTATGTGGAGACACACAGCGAAGGGGAAGAACCATATCGTAAGGTTGTTATCACCCTGAAGAAGGATTATCGTGAGAGAAATTCAAGAAGCGGTTATAACCGTGAAAATCGCTATAATCGTGAAAATAATTATAACCGCGAAAGAGGCTATAGAAAAGAACGTTCTTATAGCCGCGAAGAAGAAATCGACAAAATTGCGGATAATAATGAGAATAACGATAGTAATGATAATGTCTGATGCAGACAGCACGCCGGAGGCGTTCTTGAATGTATAAATCTGGCATATAACAGCTGTCGCATCAAAATGGCATGTATCCTATTTGGTGCGGCAGCTTTTTTCATCTTGTTTTCAGGAGGTAGGAAATGCAGAGTGATACAATTGCGGCGATATCCACAGGCATGACAAATGCGGGTATCGGAAAAATAAGACTCAGCGGCGATGATGCAGTGGCGATTGCGGATCGGATATACAGAAGTCCGGGCGGAAGAAAGAAGCTGAGTGAAGTTTTAACACATACGATCCATTATGGTTATATCTATGATGGAGATTGTATGATAGATGAAGTGTTGGTTCTCATTATGAGAGGACCAAACAGCTATACAAGAGAAGATGTGGTTGAGATTGATTGTCATGGAGGCGTTGTTGTTATGCAGCGTCTGTTGGAAACGGTCCTCAAATATGGAGCAAGACTGGCAGAACCGGGAGAATTCACTAAGCGGGCATTTTTGAATGGACGAATTGATCTGTCACAGGCTGAGGCTGTTATTGATGTCATTAATGCCAAAAGTGATATGGCTCTGGAAAGCTCTCTGAGTCAGTTAAGAGGAAGCGTTAAGCAAAAAATCGAGAAGCTGCGTAAAGGAATCATAGGCAATATTGCTTTTATTGAGGCGGCGCTGGATGATCCCGAGCATATTCAGGCAGAAGGTTTTGGCGATGAATTGGCGGTTCAGGTCCGTGGGTATATGGATGAACTTCAGAAAATGCTTGATTCGGCGGACAATGGTAGAATTATCAAGGAAGGTATCAAGACAGTTATCCTTGGAAAACCAAATGCAGGGAAATCTTCTCTGATGAATGTGCTGTTGGGCGAAAACCGTGCCATTGTCACAGAAATTGCCGGAACAACAAGAGATACACTGGAAGAGAATGTCAGTATTCATGGCATACCGCTTAATATTATTGATACAGCAGGTATACGTCAGACGGAAGATGTGGTAGAAAAAATTGGTGTCAAAAAGGCTATTGGTTTTGCGGAAGAAGCAGATTTGATTATTTATGTTGTAGACAGCTCTACAGAAATGGATCAGAACGATGAGAATATTATCCGTATGATCCGTGATAAAAAGGTTATTGTATTGATGAACAAATCCGATCTGAAGCCGGTTGTTTCATGTTCAGATATTGAACAGCATCTTCAGGCACCGATTATCGAGATTTCAGCCAGAGAAGAAACAGGTCTGGATGCTTTTGAAAATACATTAAAGGACATGTTTTTTGCAGGGGATATTCATTATAATGATGAACTCTGCATTACCAATGTGAGACACAAGGCAGCCATTGCAGCAGCTCTCGAGAGTCTGAAGATGGTGATGAACAGCATCAATGATGGGATGCCGGAAGATTTCTTCTCTATTGATTTGATGGATGCCTATGAACAATTAGGACATATTATTGGTGAGGCTGTGGAAGATGACCTTGTAGATACTATTTTCAGTGATTTCTGCATGGGCAAATAAAAAATTCAAAGCAATGTTTTCCCATAAGCCGGAGAATTTTGAGGCAAGTGAGGCGAAACGTTACGGTAAAAATAACAGGAGTAAAACAGTGGAATACAAATATGAAGCATATGATGTAGCAGTCATTGGTGCAGGACATGCCGGATGTGAGGCAGCTCTTGCCTGTGCCAGGCTTGGACTTAAGACAATTATTTTTACAATTAGTGTAGAAAGCATCGCAATGATGCCGTGTAACCCGAATATCGGAGGCAGTTCCAAAGGGCATCTGGTCAGAGAAATTGATGCGTTGGGCGGTGAAATGGGCAAGAATATTGACAAGACTTTTATTCAGTCTAAGATGTTAAACAGCTCAAAAGGCCCGGCTGTACACTCATTGCGCGCCCAGGCAGATAAGGCGGATTATAGTCGTGAAATGCGGCAGACCCTTGAAAATACAGAGAATCTGACCATTAAGCAGGCTGAGATTGTCGATATTATCGTTGAAGAAGGAAGCATAACAGGTGTTAAAACATATACAGGCGGTATTTATCCCTGCAAGGCAGCTGTTCTTGCCACAGGAACTTACTTGAAAGCAAGATGTCTGTGCGGTGAGACAATTACCTATACAGGGCCGAATGGATTAAAAGCAGCCAATGATCTGTCTGATGCCCTCAGAAGAGAAGGCATTGAACTGGTGCGTTTTAAGACCGGAACACCGGCGAGAATGGATAAGAGGACGATTGATTTCAGTAAGATGGTGGAGCAGTTCGGAGATAAAGCAGTTGTGCCGTTTTCTTTTACAACAGATCCGGCATCTGTGCAGAAGGAGCAGGTATCCTGCTGGCTGACTTACACGAATGAGGAAACACATCAGATTATCAGAGATAACCTGGATCGTTCACCGATTTATGCGGGAATTATTGAAGGTACAGGCCCAAGATATTGTCCGTCTATCGAAGACAAGATTGTTAAATTTGCAGACAAGAATAGGCATCAGGTATTTCTTGAACCGGAAGGTCTTCATACAAATGAAATGTATGTGGGAGGTATGTCGAGTTCGCTTCCTGAAGATGTTCAGTATCGTATGTATCATACTGTTCCTGGGCTGGAGAATGCCAGAATTGTACGTAATGCTTATGCAATCGAGTATGATTGTATCCCGGCTATTCAGCTGAAACCAACACTTGAATTTAAAAAGATTAATGGACTTTTTAGCGGCGGTCAGTTTAACGGCAGTTCAGGATATGAAGAAGCAGCCGCACAGGGATTAATGGCCGGAATTAATGCCGCAATGAAGGTTCTTGGTCGTGATCAGGTGATTCTGAAACGTTCAGATGCCTATATTGGCGTTTTGATTGATGATCTGGTGACAAAGGAGACACATGAACCATATAGAATGATGACTTCCAGGGCTGAATACAGGCTGCTTCTCAGACAGGATAATGCTGATCAGAGATTAACGGCCATCGGCCATGATATTGGATTGATTGATGATGTGCGATATCAACACTTGCTTCAAAAAGAAGTGTTGATTTATCGTGAGATTGAACGTGTAAGCCATGTTAATATTGGTGCAGGTCCGAAAACCCAGAAATTATTGGAAGCATGCGGCAGTACACCGTTAAAAACTGCTGCAACACTGGCGGAATTGATCCGAAGACCTGAATTAACCTATAAAATGTTAGCGGACATTGATGAAGAAAGACAAAACCTTCCGGATGAGGTAACAAATCAGGTTGAAATAAGTATTAAATACGATGGTTACATTAAACGGCAGCTGAGTCAGGTCGAGAAATTTAAGAAATTAGAGAATAAGGTATTGCCGGATGATATCTGCTATTCAGAAATTCATGGTCTTAGAATAGAAGCACAGCAGAAATTAGATAAAATTAAGCCGGTTTCTATCGGACAGGCATCCCGTATATCAGGTGTTACACCTGCAGATATATCAGTTTTGTTGATTTATCTGTCTCAGAATAACCAAAAGCAGCATGAACAGGAGTCATCGGCTTCGGAAAACAAATAGTAGATGAGGATAAATATGGAATTAATCAACACTTTCGAAAGCAAAATCAACACGTTACATATTGATCTGAGTAAAGAACAGCAAAGTCAATATGTAACATACTACAACATGGTTGTAGAGAAAAATAAAGTTATGAATCTGACAGGAATTACTGAGTTTGATGAATTTATTGATAAGCATTATATTGACAGCTTATCAATTGTTAATGCTGTTGATATGACACGTGTAAACAGTATTATTGATGTGGGAACAGGAGCCGGTTTTCCGGGAATTCCATTGAAAATTGCTTTTCCGCATTTGAAAATTACATTGTTGGATTCTTTAAATAAGCGTATTAATTTTCTAAACGAAGTGATTGAGACTCTGGGATTGCAAAATGTTGAGACTTGCCATGGTCGGGCAGAGGATTTTGGACATAGAAAAGAATATCGTGAACAATATGATCTATGTGCTTCTCGAGCAGTTGCAAATTTGTCTACATTAACGGAGTATTGTCTGCCTTTTGTAAAGGTTGGGGGACAGTTTGTTTCTTATAAATCCGGAAATGTGGATAATGAGTTAAAAGAGTCTTCTAAAGCAATAAAAATCCTGGGTGGTGAAGCAGGGAAGGTCTGCAGTTTCGTTTTGCCTGGGACAGATTTTGCAAGAACATTGGTACCAATAAAGAAGATCAAGATGACAGGAAATAAATATCCGAGAAAAGCAGGTACACCATCAAAAGAACCGCTATAGATGAAGGAGTGATTGGATATGATCAGAGGCGTCTACCTTAATACAATGAATGATGATTTGAGTGAATGCAGAAAAATTTATCATCATGTTTTTGGAAAAACTAATAACGATGATATGAATGCAGAACAGTGGCGAGAAAATGATAATATCGAGGACATGGCCATCTATTTGCTGCTATATAATGAGAATGAGGTGCCTGTAGGTGCAGCACGACTGATTTTTGACTTTGACGGTATGTTTAAATTCGATGGATTATCGGTACTCCCTGAATACAGAAAAAAAGGATATGGTGATTTTATTATGCATATGATGTTTGATAAAGCGTATCAAAGTGGTGCGCATTATCTTGTAAGCGATGATGTTGCTCATATGCCGGAATATTTCAAAAAATATGGATTTGAGATTAAAAATCAACGTATGATACTTGATTTGAAAGCTTATTTTAACACTCATAAGTGCTGTCATTAAATTTGAGATGGAAGTATGTGGAAGAATAAAATAGGAACAGTTTGATTCTGGAATTTCTTTTACAGAAATCCTTTAGGAGGAGCGTCAGGGTTATCAATGAATGAAAAGGATGTGGATTGAAAATTTATAATTTTCAATCCACATCCTTTTTTTGTATTTACGCGAGCAACGACCGAAACGGAGTGTAGAGGCCGCGATAACTATGAGAAACTCGCGAAGCGTGTTTCTCATAGTTATTTAGTTTCGCTGACTGAGGTTTTCTTAGCTTTGGAAGTACTTTTTGAAGAGGTTTCTTCAGTACTTTCCTTTGTTTTCTTTACTTTACGTATTTTCTTTCCGCCGGTGACGGTTGTTGTTGTTGGTTGAGGGGAAGTGGATGTAATGGCAGTTTTGACTGCTTCAGCCTCTTCATCACTTAATGGTAGTTCACATTCTCCGCGAACAATATCTTTGATATATGTATAGGAACCCTCACGACTATGAATACAGTTAATAACGAAGCCAGTATTACTGTCGTTGAGCAGGGCATAAGCAAAGCTCAGCTGACCGCCTAATTCCTTGAATGCATCATATTTAACAATACCGCATTTTTGATAGGATTTATTAAGACTTTTTTCAACATACATCATACGCTTATGAAGTAAATCTGTTTGCTCACGTACAAGCTCAATATCTTCGAATTTTGATTTAAAAGCTTCCTCCAGCGTTTTAGCATTTTTGCCTTTCATAAAGATTTTATAATTGGCTTCAAGTCGTGACTGTTTTAAAAATAACATAATAACAAGTATAATTGCAGCTATCGCCAAAATAAGCGAAAGTATGACTAATATGCCTGGGTCGAAATTTAATTTGGCAAAGATTTTACTTTCCATTTTTACCTCCTGGTTATTTTTCAGTGTATTATTTGATTGTTTCTAATAGAGAAACAATTCTTTCAAGATCTTCTTCTGAGTAGTATTCGATTTCAATCTTGCCTTTTTTGCTGCTTTTGGCATTAATCTGGACTTTTGATCCGATAATAGATTTAATCCGATCTTCCAACTGGTGATAGATGATAACCATTTGCGGATCAATGCCTGCGGTTTTGCGTTCTTTTTTCTCTGAGAGCATGTTTTTGATCAGTTTTTCAGTCTCACGAACGCTTAATTTGTTATCAAAGATTTTCATGGCCAGTGTATATTGTAATTCCGGATCGGCAATAGCCAGTAAAGCGCGGCCATGGCCGCTTGAAATCATTTCGTCAATGATCATCTGCTTAACTCTGTCCTCCAATTTAAGGAGACGAAGAGAATTGGTGACGGCTGTACGACTTTTGGAAACTTTTTCAGCCGCTTCTTCTTGCTTTAAACCATATTCATCGATTAATTTCTGAAAAGCGATGGCTTCTTCGATTGGGTTCAGATCTTCCCGCTGAAGATTTTCAATCAAAGCAATTTCCATGCTTTCCATTGGTGTATAGTCTTTGATGATGACAGGTACTTCTGTTAAACCAGCCAGTCTGGCTGCTCTCCAGCGACGCTCTCCTGCAATGATTTTGTAGAATTCATCATTTTTCTGGACAATCAGTGGCTGTATAATGCCGTGAAGCTTGATGGAGTCGGCTAACTCCTGCAATGCATCCTCATCAAAGTTTTGACGGGGCTGGCTTCTATTAGGTTCAATTTCATCAATTTTTACCATTGTCTCTGATTCTTTTTCAATAACTTTTTCTACAATTTTTTCAACGGGAACTTCTACAACTTTCTCAACAACTTTTTCGACAGGAACTTCAACAACTTTTTCAACGATTTTTTCTACCGGAACCTCAACAATTTTCTCAACAACATTTGGTTGAGTAGATGTTTCTGTACTGGTTGCTGCCTTTTCAGATGAAGGTGTCGGAAGAGTTGATGTATCATTTGATATAGCAGGTGCTGTAGAATGATTTGCTTGTGGTACAGATGGCGCAATAAGGGCGTCTAATCCACGCCCGAGTCCTTTTTTCTTTTTTACAGCCATTCGTTCTCATCCTCTTTCTCAATTACTTCTTCGGCAAGATATCTGTAGGCTTCTGCACCTGCAGAGCGGGAATCGTACATATTAATTGGCATACCATAACTTGGTGCTTCAGCCAGACGTACATTTCTTGGAATAATTGTTTTGTAAATATTCTTATCCAGGTTTTCTTTTACATTCTCAACAACTTGAAGTGAAAGATTTGTACGTGCATCATACATGGTAAAGACGACGCCTTCAATCTCAAGTTTTGGATTTAAGCGTTCCTTAATAAGATCAATGGTATGTATTAACTGTGATAATCCTTCCAGGGCATAATATTCACATTGGATAGGAACAATTACAGAGTCGGCTGCAGTCATAGCATTGATTGTGAGTAAATTCAATGATGGTGGGCAGTCAATGATAATATAATCATAATTGTCTTTGATCATATCAAGCTTGGATTTCAGAAGGTATTCTTTATTCTCAAATCCAATTAATTCAATTTCAGCACCAGATAAATTAATATTGGATGGAATAACAGATAGATTTTCCATCACACTTGAATAGATGCAATCTGAAAGCTCAGATTCATCTAAGATTAATTCATATACGGTGTTTTCAGCCTGATTTTTGTCGACACCTAATCCACTTGTGGTGTTTCCCTGAGGATCCATGTCTAAAGTTAATACTTTTTTATTCTTTTCTGCCAGACATGCAGAAAGATTAATAGCTGTAGTCGTTTTTCCGACGCCACCTTTTTGGTTGGCGACAGCAATAATTCTGCTCATAAATCCTCCTTATAGTATTCATATTGGGGTGTTTAAACGATATCTTTTATTGACACTCATTAAATTATACCATTTATCACATAAATAATCTACCTATATTATAGATGTTTCACGTGAAACATTTGTGAAAAAGGCATAATATGGAATAAAAATGTTTTACGTGAAACATCTGATGAAAATAGTATAAAAACAAAGCCAATGTTTCACGTGAAACATTGGCTTTAAAGATAGTGATATGAGTTGCTAAGAACAATAAATTTACATCTGTTCAGGACACTGAATACCAAGAAGGGATAAAGCATCCTTAATTATATAACGTACTATTTTTACAACATTTGTACGTGTGTATTTTGTCGTTTCGTCCTCAACATTAATCTGGCATTCATGGTAGAATTTGTTAAATGCATGTGCAAGATCGATACTGTAACGAGCAATAACTGAAGGTTCATAGCGATCTGCTGCATCTTTAATAATTTGAGGATAGCGCTCAATCTCCTTCAGCAGACCGATAGAAGCCTCATCTGTTAAGAGATTATAATCAATGGTATCAGGTACTTCGCCAATCTTTCTCAATACGCTTGAAGCACGTGCGTAAGTATACTGAACATAAGGACCGGTTTCTCCGTCAAAGTTTAATAATTTCTCCCAGTCAAAAATGACATCTTTGATACGTTGATTATAAAGATCGTTGAAAATAATAGCACCAATACCTACTTGCTTTGCAACTTCTTCTTTGTCAGGAATATCAGGGTTTTTCTCATCGATAATGCTTGTGGTTTTATTAATAGATTCGCGTAATAAATCTTCGGCAAAGATAACATTACCTTTACGAGATGAGATTTTGCCGCTCTTAAGGCTCACAAGACCGTATGGAATGTGAATAAGATTTTTGGCGTAATCATTACCCATTAATTCGATAACTTTAAAGACCTGAGCAAAGTGAAGTTTCTGCTCAAGACCTGTGACATAAAGACAGCGCTCGAAGTTATAGGTTTCCTTACGATACAGAATTGCAGCAAGGTCACGTGTGGCATAAATAGAACTGCCATCTTTCTTTGCAACAATACAAGGAGGCATATCGTATTCGTCCAAAGGAACGATCATAGCACCCTGGCTTTCTTTTAATAAACCATCATCAGTCAGACGTTTAACAACATTGGCTGTTTTGTCACGATAAAAGCTTTCGCCGGCAAATGAATCGAATTCCATGCCTAAAATATCATAAACGCGCATAAATTCTTTTAAACTAATGTCACGGAACCACTGCCAGATTTCAAGCGCTTCTTCATCTCCCTGTTCCATTTTAAGGAACCATGCACGCGCTTCATCATTCAGGGAGTCATCTTTCTCTGCTTCTTCGTGGAATTTGACATAGATATCCATTAACTCCTGAATACCCTTTTCTTCTACTGCTTCGCGACTTCCCCATTTCTTATAAGCAACAATTAATTTGCCAAACTGAGTACCCCAGTCGCCGAGATGATTGATACGAACGACTTTGTATCCGAGTTTGGTGAATATTTTATAAAGAGAGTTGCCAATAATAGTTGTTCTCAGATGACCAACATGGAAGTTCTTGGCTACATTAGGGGAAGAGTAGTCGATACAGATTGTTTTGCCTTCACCCTGTTCAGAGTGACCGTAATTATCCGTACTGTTATACTTATCAATGATCTGATGGGCATACTGAGCCTTATCAACATAAAAATTCAAATAACCGCCAATGACTTTGATTTCACTCAAAAATGCCTGATCGCCAATGGCGTCTTTTAAATCCTGGGCGATCATAGGAGGGGCTTTGTGGTAAGATTTTGCGAGACGAAAACAAGGAAAAGCAAAATCGCCCATTTCCGGTTTAGGTGGAGTTTCAATAAGCTGTGAGATTTCTTCACTGCTCAGTACATCGATGTTCTGGGATAGTAAATTGACAATTTGATTCTTCATTAAATTACACCTTTCTATATCAAAAGATAGCCTGTGCTTACTAAAAGTTAGCATGATACAACAAATGAGAAAAATATTGATTTTCAAGGAAAAACAAAGCTTTGACGATGCTTTTCTAAAGAAAATGTTCTCTATAGTTTTTATCATATGTGTTCTTATTTTACAATAGATTTAAGAAAATATCCATACTTTTTCTGGAGTATAATAAGCAGAAGTGCAACGTTCATCTGGTCTTAACAAAGTGCAGGAGATGAATCGGAGGTGAATAGATGGGAAATGTGGCAGGGAGAGGATAGAGTCTTGTAAATATCGGGAACATGACATATAATAATAGTACTTGACAGAAAGGAGCGGATAATGTGAAAGAGAATAGAAAAAAGCTTCTTAAAGGAATTGGAATAACGGCTGTGGCGGCAGGTACAGTTTATGGCATCAATCGTCTGGTTTTCTTTTTGTCTACAGTCAAAGAACTGTTGACTTCCAAGGAAAAGTCTTATTATAGCTGGCGGTTTGGTAATATATATTATTCTAAGAAGGGTGAAGGAAAGCCTGTTTTGCTGATTCATAGCTTGACATCGTCGGGGGCTGATTGTGAATGGCATGCCATCCTGGATGAATTGGCGGAGAGTCATACGGTTTATACAATTGATCTTCCGGGCTGCGGACGTTCGGGAAAAGAGAAGATGATTTATACGAATTATTTATATGTGCAGGCGGTGAATGATTTTGTCAAACATATCATTAAAGCTAAGACAGATATCATTACCAGCGGCGATTCGTCTTCCATTGCTGTGATGGCCTGCCATAGTGAGCCATCATTATATGGACGTTTTATCTTTATTAATCCTGAGTCATTGGATCATATGGTGAAAAGACCGAAGACGTGGCAGAAGTGCCTCAGCTATGTGATGCAGCTGCCGCTTATTGGTACATTGTACTATGTTTTGGTGAACTCAAAATGGAAGATTAAATCGGATTTTGAGAATAAATATTATTTTGACCATACTAAGATTGCACCGGGGATGGCGGATATGTTCTATGAAGCAGCACATCTGGGCGGATTTGCGGCTCGTTTTGCTTGCGCCAGTCAGATTGGATATTATACAAGGATTAATGTGGTATACGCTTTGAAGCAGATTGATCACAGTATGTATATTATTGGAGGCGGAGAAGCGGAAGGAATGGATGAGACGATTGCAGGATATACTCATTTTAATCCTGCCATTGAGACTGTCCGGATTGAAGCGACAAAAGGAATGCCGCATATGGAGAAACCTGTTGAAACAGCAGATTTATGTAAATTATATCTGGAGCATTAATGAAAGATTCGGGGGTTGTCGGCCTTATGACGCGGCAGCCCCCTTTGTGACGTAAAACATGAAAAATAATACAGATCAACCAAAAAGTAAAACATTATTTGAGATGCTAAAAATATATGGACAGTCGGATATTTATCCGTTTCATATGCCTGGGCATAAAAGACGGTTGGGGCCGAGCGAAACTGAGCATCTTTATGAGATGGATATTACAGAAATAGATGGCTTTGATAATCTGCATGAACCGGAAGGTATTTTGAAAGATGCTCAGACTTTTGCAGCAGATTTATACCATTCGGAAGAAACTGTGTTTATTATTAATGGCAGTACAGCGGGGCTCCTGGCGTCGATTGCGGGAATATGCAGTGATGGCGGAGAGATTCTGGCGGCCAGAAATTGCCATAAAGCAGTTTATCATGCTATTGAGCTTCATCATTTGAAACCATATTATGTTTATCCACCAATTAATACAAAATATGGAGTAAATGAAGGGATTTATCCACAAGATGTTGAAAAAATGTGGATAACTCATCCGAATATCCAGGCAATTGTGATTACTTCCCCGACTTATGATGGGGTCGTATCGGATATTCAATCTATTTGTGAGATTGCGCATAAACATCATGTGCCGGTTATTGTAGATGAAGCACATGGTGCACATTTTAATTTTTCGGACTATTTTCCTGAAAGTGCGGTTACCTTGGGGGCTGATGTTGTGATACAGAGTACACATAAAACACTTCCGGCTATGACGCAGACTGCGCTTATTCATTTGAACGGCACACTGATTGATCATGAAAGGATACGCCGAATGCTGACAATCTATCAGACCAGCAGTCCATCCTATATATTGATGGGAAGTATTGACAGCTGTCTGCATATGCTGTCGGAAAAAGGAAAGATTTTGTATACGGATTATACTGTGGAATTAGAGAAGCTGAGAAATGCAATTCACGGGAACTGTCGCTGGATTAAAATGCCGGAGTGTTCGGATTTTGATTCAAAATACTCAAAAGACTATGATCGTTCGAAACTTGTTTTATCTGTACGAGATACAGGAATGACTGGTAAGGCACTGCACGAAAAATTGCTGAATAGATACCATTTGCAAATGGAAATGGTTTCTGCGGATTATGTTCTGGCAATGACGGCTGTGGGAGATTCGCGGGATGGCTATCAACGGCTGCTGCAGGCGTTGATAGAAATTGATGAGGAGATTGAGCAGCGGCAAAAAGCCTGTGGCCTTAAAGAAACTGAGGAAACATCTGAAAGGGCAAGAAATGAAGGTGTGTATGATTTAAATGAATTGCCGGCTGTGGAACAAAGGATATCCGTCTATGATGCGGAGCAGAGCTGTCGGGAAAATTGCCTGTTGAAGGCAGCGGATGGCAGGGTGGCAGCGGATTATATTTATCTGTATCCTCCGGGAATTCCGCTGGTAACACCGGGAGAGGTTATTACAGAGCGGGTAATATCGGTAATTCTCAGATGGCTGGAGAACGGGCTGCATGTCAGCGGTGTACAAAAAGACCAAACGGTGAGGGTTGTTTGCAGGAATAAGGAAAGTGAAAAATAGATATGGGAAAATTGTTTTGTCTGATGGGGAAAAGCGCATCCGGAAAAGATGCCATATTCAGATATTTAAAAGAAAATAAAGCATTGGAATTAAAGGAAATTGTGCCATACACTACCAGACCTATGCGTAAAGGGGAAGAAAATGGTGTAGGCTATTATTTTGTTGATAATGCTGCTTATGAGGCGATGCGCCGGGAAGGTAAAGTTATTGAGAGCCGGAGTTATGATACAATTCAGGGAAAATGGCATTATTTTACGGCAGATGACGGTCAGATCAATCTGTCTGAAGGCAGTTCTATATTGATTGGCACTTTGGAAGTGTATGTTCAACTGAAAAAATATTTTGGAGAAGATCAGGTAGTGCCGCTTTATGTTGAGGTAGAGGATGGTCTGCGTCTGGAGCGTGCATTGTCCAGAGAGCGAATGCAGGATGAACCGGATTACGCGGAACTGTGTCGTCGTTACCTGGCTGACAGACAGGATTTTTCGGAGGAGAAACTGGCGGAAGCTGGAATCGACAGAAGGTATGAGAATCTGGATCTTGATAAATGTTGTTTGGAAATTGTCCGCACCATAAAGGCGTTTTGAAAGTTGGATTTCACAAAAATTCACAGAGTAAAAAAGCATCAATTGTACAAAAAATAGTGAATATATGTTATACTGTAGATAGAGGTGATATGTATGACAGGTTTCGGCGATATTATTGGACATGAACAGATTATTGAACATTTTAAGAGTGCACTTAAGAATCATCAGGTATCTCATGCTTATATTTTGAATGGGGAAAATGGATCAGGTAAGAGCATGCTGGCGAAGGCATTCGCCAAGGCGCTGGTTTGTGAGGCGGGATATGGCGATTCATGTAATATGTGCCGGGCATGCCATCAGTTTGACAGCGGCAATCACCCGGATGTAAAGTGGGTTACGCATGAGAAGGCCAACAGTATTGGTGTAGATGATGTCCGTGAACAGATCAACAACGATATTGTGATCAAACCTTACAGCAGCAAATATAAAGTTTATATTATAGATGAAGCTGAGAAGATGACCGTGCAGGCGCAGAATGCACTTCTGAAGACCATTGAGGAGCCGCCGGAATATGCGGTTATCCTGTTCCTGACGAATACATTGGATGTGCTGCTTCAGACAGTTCGTTCAAGATGCATTATCATGAATCTGAGAAGTGTGGATACGAAAATGATCCAGCAGTATCTGATGCAGAAGTATCAGCTTCCGGATTATCAGGCCAGAGTATGTGCTGCTTATGCCCAGGGGAATGTGGGTAAGGCGATCATGATGGCAACTTCAGAACATTTCAGGGAAATGCAGGATTTCCTTCTGAGACTTTTAAAGCGTGTAGACGATATGGAAGTTTATGAGATTGTTGCGGCCATTCATGATATGACAGCGTATAAGATGGATATCAGAGATCTTATTGATCTGATGATGGTCTGGTATCGTGATGTTCTGATTCTGAAGGCAACAGAAGATATCAATCAGCTTGTGTATCAGGATGAACATAAATATCTTCAGAAGAAAGCAATCACGTCTTCTTATGAAGGATTGAACAATATAATGGAGGCATTGGAGAAGGCAAAGATACGTCTGAATGCCAATGTCAATTTTGATATTACGATGGAGATGCTGCTATTAACAATAAAGGAGAATTAAAATGGTAAAGGTAATTGGCGTGAGATTCCGAAACGCAGGAAAAATCTATTATTTTGATCCGCTGGATATGGATATAGAAGTGGGGCAGAATGTGATTGTAGAAACTGCGAGAGGTATTGAATATGGCCATGTCCTCATCGCACCGCGTGAAGTGGATAACAGCAATGTGATCCAGCCGTTGAAGGCAGTCATTCGTCTTGCAACGCCGGAAGATGATGAGATAGAACAAAAGAACAAAGAAAAAGAAAAAGACGCATTTAAGATCTGTCTTGAAAAGATTGCAAAACATAAATTACAGATGAAACTGATCGATGCGGAATACACATTTGACAACAATAAGGTCCTTTTTTATTTTACGGCAGACGGGCGTATTGATTTCCGTGAGCTGGTCAAAGATCTGGCATCTGTTTTTAAAACACGTATTGAACTGCGTCAGATCGGTGTCCGTGATGAGACAAAGATTATGGGCGGTATTGGTATTTGCGGCAGAAGTCTCTGCTGTCATACTTTCCTGTCTGAATTTGCACCGGTATCTATTAAGATGGCAAAGGAGCAGAATCTGTCGCTGAATCCGACAAAGATCAGCGGTGTATGCGGACGACTGATGTGTTGTCTGAAGAATGAGGAAGAGACGTATGAATGGCTGAACAGTAAACTTCCGAATATCGGTGATCGTGTGACAACAGATGATGGATTTAAAGGCGAGGTGCAGAGTGTCAGTGTCCTCAGACAGCTTGTAAAGGTCATTGTAAACCTTGAGAACGATGAGAAAGAAATCCGTGAATACAAAGTGAGTCAGCTGAAGTTTCGGCCAAAACGCCGCAGAGACAAAGGCAATGTGAATGATGCAGAACTGAAAGCTCTTGAGGCAATGGATCGCAAGGAAGGAAAGTCATCATTATAATGGAATATTTATTACCTGGGGAAAGATTTGATGAGCTTCAAAGAAATGGTTACCGCATTATCCAAAATCCGGCAAAATTCTGTTTTGGAATGGACGCGGTGCTGCTGTCAGGTTTTGCACGGGCAAAACGTGGTGAAAAGGTGCTGGATCTTGGAACAGGAACAGGAATTATTCCGATTCTGATGGAAGCCAAGACAGAAGGTGAACATTTTACGGGCCTTGAGATACAGTCAGAAAGCGCTGATATGGCGGCACGAAGTGTGGCCTGCAACGGCCTGCAGGAGAAGATCAATATCGTAACAGGGGATATCAAAGAAGCATCTCAGATATTTGGAGCTGCTTCTTTTGAGGTTGTTACGACGAATCCGCCGTATATGACAGATACTCATGGTCTGAAGAACCCTGATCTGCCAAAGGCCATTGCACGTCATGAGGTAATGTGTACACTGGATGATGTGGTGCGTGAAGGTGCCAGAGTGCTGAAGCCTGGGGGACGATTTTATATGGTGCATCGCCCTTTCAGACTGGTTGAGATTTTTCAGACGATGACAAAGTATAAGCTTGAACCAAAGCGGATGAAGCTAGTGTATCCAATGGCAGATCGTGAACCGAATATGGTACTGATCGAAGGCATACGCGGGGCAAAGTCGATGATCAAGATCGAGAAACCGCTGATCGTGTATGAGAAACCGGGAATATATACTTCAGAAATTTATGATATCTATGGTTATTAGAAAGGAAACGGCGTCAATGGCAGGAAAATTATATTTATGTGCAACACCTATCGGCAATTTGGATGACATTACTTACCGTGTCCTTGAGACATTGAAATCAGTAGATCTGATTGCTGCAGAAGATACCCGCAACAGCATCAAATTACTGAATCATTTTGATATTCATGTACCGATGACAAGTTATCATGAGTTTAACAAAATAGATAAAGCAAAGTATCTGGTTAATCGAATGTTAGAAGGCGTGAACATTGCGTTGATTACAGATGCCGGAACACCGGGGATTTCGGATCCGGGAGAAGAGCTGGTACGTTTTTGCTATGAGGCAGGGATTGAAGTGACTTCCCTTCCGGGACCGGCTGCGTGCATTACAGCGCTGACGCTGTCAGGGTTATCCACCCGAAGATTTTGTTTTGAAGGGTTTCTGCCGACAGATAAAAAGGAAAGGCAGGTTGTTCTTGAACGTCTGAAGAAAGAGACAAGGACGACAGTTTTTTATGAAGCACCGCACAGGCTCTTAAAGACCCTTCTTCTGCTCATAGAGGCGGCAGGAGAGGAGAGAAAGGTTTCTGTATGCCGTGAGATCACAAAACGCCATGAAACGGTGTTCAGAGCGACTCTGGGGGAAGCATATGCTTATTATCAGGCTAATGATCCGAAAGGGGAAATTGTTCTGGTATTGGAAGGAGTCTCACAGAGGAAACTGGATGAGGAACAGCAGCAGTCCTGGGAGAGTATGTCCATTGAAGATCATATGGCGCTGTATATGAGCCGAGGCCTCCCAAAAAAAGAAGCGATGAAGCACGTGGCAACGGACAGAGGTGTGACGAAGAGGGATATTTATCAGTATCTGATCGATCATGAAGAATAAGCCGGGTAAAGCCTGATGAATAGACAAAAGATGGGAGATATCTCCCATCTTTTATGCGTTTTCAATGACATGAAGACCTGCAAGGCGGGCCATTTCCATGATGGATTGCTTAGAAACTTTTTTGTCGTGAAAGTCGATCAGTTCATCCATATTGCCTGTGAAGATATCACTTGCTTCGTATTTTCTCAAAATGATGCGGTCATCATCCACAAAGATTTCAAGGGGATCGTGTTCACCGATATTCAAGTTGCGTCGGAGCTCAATAGGGAGCGTAATTCTTCCGAGATCATCCAGCTTTCTGACAACTCCTGTACTTTTCATCAAAAAAACCTCCTTATTTCGGGCAGGCAAACGGTAAGGCAGCCTGCGAAAAATAAAAAAGACAACCAAAACAAGTGTTTTGATTGTCTTCTTCGACATACATATTTATCTGCGTCTTAATATATCATTTACAAAAGAAGATGTCAATAAAATTTGTTGAATTTTTCCATATTTGTGACGGCGGAAAATTGTTGTTGGACGACAGTTTTACGAAATTATACATGGCAGACGTCTGTTTTATATTGTCAGATGAAGGGATAAATGGTAGAATGAATGGGAGAGCATGTCCGAAACGGGGGATAAATGTGTCGGACTAGATAGAACAATAATGGAGGGTTTACAATGAGAATTTTACCGGAAGAAACAGGGGCTGTTGTGATCGATATGCAGGAGAAGCTGATGAGTGCCATGCACGAAACGAAGGCATGTGAAGAGAAGGCAGCTATGCTTTTGAAAGGACTTCAGGTTTTATCCGTTCCGACTGTGATCGTGCAGCAGTATACAAAGGGACTTGGCAATACACTGCCGTCACTTTATGAGGCAGCAGGCACAACAGAATATTGCGAGAAAGCTTCATTCAGCTGCTGCAGGAATAAAGCCATTCTGGATAAACTCGAAGCTATGGGCAAGAAGAATATGCTTGTTATGGGAACAGAAGCCCATATTTGCGTGCTGCAGTCATGTATGGATCTGAAAGCAGCAGGTTTTCAGCCGGTGATGGTCGTGGATGCAGTGGCTTCAAGACGTGAAGAGGATAAGAAGATTGCCATTGAGAGGGCGATTCAGGAAGGTATTCTGGTGACAACAGCGGAGGCTGTTTTGTTTGAACTGACACTGGATTCTACCAATCCATGTTTTAAGGCCATTTCTAAACTGGTAAAATAAAAAATGGGCGATAGTGCCCATCTTTTATGCGGTGTTTATGATCTGAACTATTTTGGTTTTTTGTCGGCAGATTTTTTGTCTGCCGATTTTTTTATAAATTTCTTTAATTTCTTACGGGTACCTTTGCTGATATCATGTTCCATCAGATCGGCTTCGGCGATGGCTGTCTGTTCATCCACATCAAGAATTTCAGTGAGAAAACGATAGATGATCTTGTTGGTATCAAGAATATTCTTGGCCATATCAGATCCGGATTCCGTCAGAATAATTTTGCCGTAATGTTCATGTTCAAGCAGCTGAAGCTCTTTTAATGTGTTCATGGCTCTGTTGACACTTGGCTTGGAGATGCCCAGAGAGCGTGCAATATCCGTAACTCGAACTTCCTGACCTTCAAGGTTCAAAAGGTATATTTCTTTTAAATAATCTTCCAGAGATGCAGATAATCGGGTTGTTTCTTCTTTCATATTTATTACCACCTTTCAGCTTGTGCGGTCTGGTTTCGCGTCTTTAGGATTCAGACTCTGTTCATAAAAGACTCAGATATTCTTCAGGTTATTTTCAAATGAGGAGAGGCCTTTGATCAGAACTTTACATTCTTCTTCCGTCAGAGAAGAATGAATGGCATCCACAATTCTTGTGTGAAAATCTGCGTGATGTCTGAATGCAGCCTCACCTTTTTGGGTGAGTGATACGAGAACAACACGACGGTCTGTCTCACTGCGGGTTCGGAGTACATATTCTTTGCGGACCAGGCCATTGATGGCAATGGTCAGTGTACCGACAGTGACCCCCACCTTCCTGGCGAGAGAAGACATGTTGACTTCATTACTCAGGCCAATGGCATTGATGACATGCATGTCATTGACGGAGATGTCTTTGAAAGTGTCTCTGATAAGAAAATTCCGTTCAATATCCAGTGCGTAATCAAAAAGATAAACAAGAATTTCATTTAGTTGATCATAATTGTCCATAAAAAAGCCCTTTCTGTTTATTAACGCGCATTCTTTCTAAGGCTCATTATAGCATTTGTGTCAGGGGAGGGCAACAAAAATAAATAAACAGGAGGAGATGACAGCACATCTCCTCCTGCAGGAATGATTATTAAAAATTCAGTTAACCAGCGTTAACAATTATTTCAATTCATCGACAACTTTCTGGATAGCAGCAAGTGCATCATCAGGAAGTTTATCATAACCTTCTTTTTCAGTTGCGAAAGCCTTGATCTCATTGACACGGTCATTCATACGGGCTTTCAGCTGATCAGTGTAATTCTTGTCCTGCATGTCAGGAACGAAGCCTTCCCAATCCATGATCTCGATATCGGAGAATGGACCCCACTGATGGAAATCTGCACGTTTTTCAACGATGGCTTCAAGAATACCAAGCGTATCTTCTTTTTGGACTTTTTTGCCCATGAAATCGCCTGTATTGACGATATAGCAGTCTACGTTCTTTTCTTCTACCAGTTTCTTGAACTTCGCATAATCATTGGCCAACGGATATGTTCTGAATGGGTTGGCATAAGGAACAACAACCAGTTTGTTAGGATCTACACCAGGAGCAAGTCTTTCAGCTGAAGATCTCTTTGTGGCAAGTGTTGCACCCATAACAGAAGCAAGGGATGCACCTTTCAGCTTAACAACCGGTGGAATTGTAGGGTCTTTCATAATCCAGAAGATCGCATTAACAGGGGCGTTAATCTTGTCCACACGGTTCGGAGACCAGAGCTTGGACTTGATGGCACGGCCGTTGCCGTTACGGATATCTTCTGTGACAAGCTGAATCTTGCCGTCCTCATCCATTGTAGCGGAGCAGTTCTGAGCTGTCAGAAGGAATTTGTTGTCTGCGCATCCTGTAGGATAATCGGCTGTCTTATCAAAGTAGGTTGGTTCAATGGCGATGGATGAACATGTATCAGTGTTGATAATGAAGGCATCGTCATGCAGAACTTTAATTTCGTATTTGCCGCCGTGTTTTGCATGTGTCAGAGTGGATTTACCTGAGCCTGACAGACCGTAAACGGATGCAACATATTTGGAACCATCAGGAAGGAGATATTCTTTCTGGCCGCCATGGCAGGAAGCATAGCCGTTGCGGTTGGCGATTGCCCATACCATTGTCAGTGTACCTTTCTTATGTTCACCAAAGTATCTCATACCAAGGATGCATGCGCAGTTGGTTTCTGTATTGAAGTAGCAGAGTGTCTTTTTAGCAGGGTCGCTTAAGCAGTCAAGGCTGACGCCAGGTGCTTCATTCGGGATCCACTGCGGATCAGAGAAGATATAGATATCTGCTTCTTTGCCGTCACCCACAGGTTTGGAAGCCTTATACATCTTTACATAATCATCGGACATATACTGGAAGTTCAGCATCCAGTTGTAAAGAATATTCTCCTCGCCTTCCGGAATCAGAAGATGGCATTTAACCATGAATTCAGGATCAAGACCTGCATAAACGGTTGCATGATATAATTTCTTGAATCTTGCTGTGTAAACCGCATCCATGACAATTTTGTCCAGTGCATCACAGTCAACCCCAGGTTCACCTGCAATACGGCGGGCAGTAGCATAACGGCCTGTAATGGCACCATCGTTGAAAAGAAGGACTCTTGCATCGCTGTCAAGACCAAATTCTTCACCTCTGTAAACAGGCATATCTGTTACGATTGTACCAGGTGAATTCTTAGCCAGATTGTAAGCTTCTTTTAAGGTGTTGACTTTGACAACATTATTGCCGTAGAAGGCAGCTTCGATGATAGAACGTGTCTTGGAAAAACCAACTTTTCCGGCACCGATTTCGTTGAGTGGATAATAAGCTTTTGTTGACATATCTATACTCCTCCTGAAATGATAATTCAAGTTGATCACTTGCACATAGTTGTGCAGCGCATACCACTAATCAATAGTTTAGTTGATTAAAGAGGGAATGTCAAGTTGAACAGGAGAATCAAGCATCAATATAATCTTTTTGTATATATTTCTCTAATATGTCAAAGGAACATGGACCGACATTTAGGATACATTGATGAAATTGTGTTAAGTCGAAATCATCTCCCATGGTTTCTTCGGTATCCTCCCGCAGTTCTTTAAATTCCATGTAGCCGATACAGTACGGCAGGTAGGACGCGGGATCGGCTACGATAGCCCGAAAAACGGAATGAACGGTTTCGTCATCATCAAAGCCATAATCAGCCAGAAATTCGGCCGTATTTTCTTCAGTCCAGCCCTCGTAGTGGATACCAAGGTCAATGCGTCCGTAGAGGGCCAGGGTGATATCCTGATTCAGCTGCAGGCAGCGAATGAGGGAGCTGTCAAGTCCGGTCCATTCGTAAGACATATTCTCCGCATAGGTGGCCCATCCTTCAACGTAACCGAGAAAATTCATAGTCTGACGCAATGGATCTGGCTTGGTGGCTGAAAAGGCAGACTGCTGATAGAGATGTCCCGGATAGCCTTCGTGGGCCAGCGTTGTGAAAAGAGTCAGATTGTCTGTAATCTGACTGTTGTTCAGGTAAATGACATTGCTGTCAGTGACGTCTACCGGCGGAATCATATAGAAAGCAGGATTCATGCTGTCTTCCAGTGATTCAGGTACGTATTTAAGGGTATATTGATCTGTGACAGCATCGGGAAAATTGTCTTTCAGATCTTTTTGAAGGGCAGAAAGGATGTCCTTCGGATCGCTGATAGCAATATCCATGTTTTCATCCAATTGATCAGACAGTTTTTCATCAGAAGAGATAAGAACAACCATTTGCAGCATACTGCTTTTGAGGGTATCATCCAGCCATTCGATCAATTCATCAGGGGACTTGGAGGAACCGGTCTTAGTTTTGATCAGATATTCATAGTATTCTTTGCCATGGTCAAAATAGTACAGACCGTTGTCATTGGTTCCGTTGCCTTTCAAAGCGTTTAAGCCATCAATGAGGGAATGATAAGCAGGAATGACATAATTCTTTACAGAATGATTATTCTGATCGATATAGGATGATTTTTCAGCGTCTGACAGATCAGAGATGGCTTCGAGTTTATCAGGAAAGACTTCTATGAGCATGTTGTTGTTCGGATCTTCTATAAATGTCTGACAGGCATCGACAACCTCTTTTACAGATTCATCAGACATAAACAGGCCCACATTGGCTTTGGCTTTTTCATAATCAAGAATATTGTTGAAATAGTCAGGAAAATCTTTCAGCAGTGTCAAATAGTCATCAATATCAGCACGGCTGTAAAAAGCGTACTCTGACATCATCACAGGCAGCAGGCTCTGGATACCGGAAGTGCTGCTTAAATACTCGGGATAATAAAAGAGTTCCCTGGTGTCATACATCTGGTCTGTGTCAAGAAATTCATCAAGAATATCATAGGTTTGCTGCTGCTTTTTATCCAGGCTGTCATAATCAAAATCGTGCAGTTCACTTTGGAGGGCGGAGGTGCTGATATCGGATACAAAGGTTGAAATCGGATTCTGCAGGTCAATACGGCCAAGATTTATGTTATCAAGGTCAATATCATAGGCGGATGGATCCTGGAGTTCAAAATGCAGCGTCAATGCATCCGTACTGATGGATTGGGTGAAAATTTCCCGTGTAAAGTCATCGAATTCAGTATTGGCCTCTATGCTTGAGGAACCAACACTGTAACGATGATCATAAAGGTCCTGAGCGGCAGCTGATGTCAGCAGACTGTTGGATGAACAGCCGCATAAAAGTATAGATGAAATGATCAGGCTGGCAGTCATTTGTCGAAATGTTTTTTTCATAATAAAGGGACTCCTCTCTTTGCGGGTATTATTATTCAGAGCGAAGGTGTGTGCTGATTGACAGTATGGATTGTTTATGCACATTATAGCATAGGAGTAGTATGGCAGTCTTCTTCTATTTTTATGTTATTTTGCAGTTGTATTCATGTTTTGGTTATACTATAATTAGTAACTAGAATGAATATTTGCGCCTCGGTGCGTTGGATAGATCAGGAGGAGAGAAAAAATGGCAAAAAAACCATATTATATTACAACGGCGATTGCCTATACATCAGGCAAGCCACATATCGGCAATACTTATGAAATTGTTTTAGCTGACAGTATTGCACGTTTTAAGAGAATGCAGGGCTATGATGTCCGTTTCCAGACAGGTACAGATGAGCATGGTCAGAAGATTGAGATTAAAGCCAGTGAAGCCGGTATTACACCGAAACAGTTTGTAGATAATGTATCCGGTCAGATCAAAGAAATCTGGGATCTGATGAATACATCTTATGACAAGTTTATCCGTACAACAGATGAATATCATGAGAAGCAGGTTCAGAAGATTTTCAAGAAACTGCATGATCAGGGCGATATTTATAAAGGCTATTATGAAGGCAAATACTGTACACCATGTGAATCTTTCTTTACAGAAAGCCAGCTGGTGGACGGCAAGTGTCCGGACTGCGGCCGTGAAGTCATTGATGCCAAGGAAGAAGCTTATTTCTTCAAATTGAGCAAATATGCAGACAGACTGATTGATTATATCAATACACATCCTGAATTTATTCAGCCTGAATCCCGTAAGAATGAGATGATGAACAACTTCCTTCTGCCGGGTCTGCAGGATCTGTGTGTATCCAGAACTTCTTTCAAATGGGGTATTCCGGTTGATTTTGATGATAAACATGTTGTTTACGTATGGATCGATGCTCTCAGCAACTACATTACAGGCCTTGGCTATGATGTGGACGGCAATAGTGATGAACTCTACAAGAAGTACTGGCCGGCCGACCTGCATCTGATCGGTAAGGATATTATCCGTTTCCATACGATTTACTGGCCGATCATGCTGATGGCACTGGATCTGCCGCTGCCAAAGCAGGTATTTGGTCATCCATGGCTGCTGGTTGGTGACGGCAAGATGAGTAAGTCAAAGGGCAATGTGATTTATGCGGATGATCTGGTGAATTATTTTGGTGTAGATGCAGTTCGTTACTTTGTTCTGCATGAGATGCCGTTTGATAATGATGGTTCTATCACATGGGAACTGATGGTTGAACGTATGAATTCAGATCTGGCGAATATTCTGGGCAATCTGGTGAACCGTACCATTTCCATGAACAACAAGTATTTCGGCGGTGTGATTTCCAATCCGGGTGTGAATGAGCCTGTTGATGATGATCTGAAGGCAGTTGCACTGGCTATGCATGAGAAAGTGGATGCCAAGATGGAGAAACTCAGAGTGGCAGACGCGATTACTGAAGTATTTACACTGCTCAGAAGATGCAATAAATATATCGATGAGACAGAACCATGGAAACTGGCGAAGGATGAGACAAAGCAGGACAGACTGGCAACCGTTCTCTACAATCTGATGGAGGGTATCCGTATGGCAGCCGTTGCACTGGCAGCTTATCTTCCGGATACATCTGCCAAGATTCTGGATATGCTGGGTACACAGGAAAGAGATTATTTGAAGCTTGACCAGTTCGGACTTCTCGAAACAGGCGGCAAAGTCGTTGAAAAGCCTGAGATTCTTTTTGCTCGTGTGGACATCAAAGAGCTGATGGAGAAGGTTGAAGCGGACAAGGCAGCCAATGCACAGGCACAGCCGGCAGCAGAACCTGCGGAGGAAGCTGAGACAGAAGAAGGCATCGATATTGAGCCGAAGGCAGAGATTACATTTGATGACTTTGAGAAGCTGCAGTTCCAGGTAGGTGAGATCATTGCCTGCGAAGCGGTGAAGAAATCCAAGAAGCTGCTTTGCTCGCAGGTGAAGATCGGCAATCAGGTGCGCCAGATTGTTTCCGGCATCAGAAAGCATTATTCACCGGAAGAAATGGTAGGCAAGAAAGTCATGGTTGTGACCAACCTGAAACCGGCGACTCTTGCGGGTGTGAAGTCTGAAGGTATGATTCTCTGTGCAGAAGATGCAGATGGCAATCTGTCTCTGATGGTTCCGGAGAAGAAGATGCCTGCAGGTGCTGAGATCTGCTAATAAGCGGAAATTGAATCAGGCATTAGGCTGGCGGTTGATTTTAGAGTTTGACGGCTGAAGCTTAAAAAGTAAATAAGAGAGCCTCAGGGATGACACGGAAGAATATCGGGTTGTTTCTGGGGCTTTTTATAAACAGAGGAGAGATATTTTCTATCTGTTATACGCTCCTTGGGAGTGTTCAGTAAAGGTTTGGGTGTAAAGCGAGGGAATAATTTGTGAATACGGAAATGCTTGTATTTATCATAGAAATCATCGGAACGGTGGCTTTTGCCTCATCCGGTGCTATGGTCGGCATCCGCAAAAAAATGGATGTTTTGGGGGTTATTGTGATGGCTGTCATGACCGCTGTCGGAGGCGGAATTATCAGGGATCTGGTGCTGGGCATTCACCCGCCGAATACCTTCAAGAACCCGATTTATGTAGAGTATTCGGTTCTGACAGCGGTGATACTTTTTATTGTTTTTTATATCAAAAAACAAATGCTTGACAGCAAGGCATTGTTTTATTATGAGAAAATAATGATTCTTCTGGATGCCATTGGTCTGGGAGCCTTCACGGTCATTGGTGTGGAAACAGCTTATGAGATCGGATTTGTCCACCACAGGTTTCTGTTGTTATTTGTCGGTGTTATCACCGGTGTCGGCGGCGGTATGATTCGTGATATGATGGCGCAGCAGATCCCATTTATTCTGGTAAAGCAGATTTATGCCTGTGCATCACTGATCGGTGCCGGTGTCTGTATCTGGCTGATGCCTTATCACAAATCGGCCAGTATGATTCTGGGAGCAGTAGTGGTGGTCATTATTCGTATTCTGGCGGCTACTTACCGATGGGATCTGCCTAAAATTGATTAGAGTGGAGAGATAAAGAATGATTTTTGAGACACATGCACATTATGATGACAAGATGTTTAATGAAGACAGAGAAAGTCTGCTGGATGGCATGCAGGAAGCAGGAATCGGGCGAATTGTGAATATCGGCGCTGATCTTGCATCTACAGCGTCAAGTATTGCTCTTGCGGACCAATATCCTTTTGTTTATGCGGCAGCAGGCGTACATCCAAGTGATGCCGGCCAGTTAAATGAACAGACTTTTCAATGGCTCGGTGAGCAGGCAGAGCATGAGAAGGTTGTGGCAATCGGAGAAATTGGACTTGATTATTATTGGGAAAAGGATCCAA
The DNA here is from genome assembly GCF_019734885.1 of Pseudocoprococcus catus. Lineage (GTDB taxonomy): Bacteria > Bacillota > Clostridia > Lachnospirales > Lachnospiraceae > Coprococcus_A > Coprococcus_A catus. The sequence goes on from NZ_JAAXCM010000041.1 coordinate 41,476, forward strand.
AGGCCAGGGCAAATCAGCAATATTGGTTCAGACGCCAGATGAACCTTGCCAGGGAGAAAAAACTTCCGATTGTTATCCATTCAAGAGATGCAGCAAAGGATACACTGGATATTGCCAAAGAAGAGAAGTTATCAGAAATCGGCGGTGTTGTCCATTGCTTTTCTTATTCGGTGGAAATGGCCAGAGAATATCTGAATATGGGGATGTATCTTGGCATCGGCGGGGTGCTGACTTATAAGAACGCCAGAGTGCTGAAGGAAGTCGTGGACTATGCCCCTATGGACAGACTGGTACTGGAGACAGATTCTCCTTACCTTACACCGGTGCCAAACCGCGGCAAACGCAATTCTTCACAGAATCTTCCCTATGTGGTGATGGCTATTGCGGAGATCAAGGGAATCACAACGAAAGAAGTTGAGGATATAACCTGGGAAAATGCTGTAAAAATGTATCGGATGTCTCTGTAAATGATTACAAAAAGTGTTTCGTCCATTATAATGATGCTATAGTTTATTTGAACCGACTATCTGGAAGAAGCGTCTGCAATATGACGGTCATATTGGGTTAGAGTTATTACTTTGCAAACTATGAGAAACACGCTCCGCGAGTTTCTCAAGTTATCGCGGCCTCTACACTCCGTTTCGGTCGTTGCTAAACAAGCGCCACTGGCGCTTAGCAACGCCAAGGTCTCGTGCAAGCACTGACTTTGGCTCGTTGCTCGCGTAAATAAAAATGGTCAGACTATTTGTTCTGACCATTTTGCAAATTCGTTTATTCAAATAAAAAGGGGAGGATTGGATGCGGCCGCTTTATTCAAAAGTCATTGCATGCGGCCTCATCCGATTATGAAAAAGAAAAGAAAAAATCTATATAATGTGTTATTAGCACTTGCTTTTGTTTTTTTATGGCTTTATTATAGAAAAGAAATGTGGCGAATATGTGACCGCTTTCTGAAAAGAAAATGAAGTTTCTTAACAGAATCAGGTACAAAAGGTAAAGAGTTTATTTAGAAAGGTATTTTTATATTTATGGAAAAACTATCCAATCCGCAGAGAACGATTGAGGTAATAAAGAAATACGAATTCTGTTTTCAGAAGAAGTTCGGACAGAATTTCCTGATTGACGGACATGTTCTGGACAAGATCATTGCCGGGGCCGGTGTGACAAAGGATGATATGGTTCTGGAGATCGGTCCGGGTATCGGAACGATGACACAGTATCTGGCAGAGGCGGCAGGCAAAGTTGTTGCGGTAGAGATTGACAGAAATCTTCTCCCTATTCTTCAGGAAACTTTGTCAGATTATGACAATGTAAAAGTGATTCATGCAGATGTTCTGTCTCTTGATCTTGAAAAACTGGTGCAGGAGGAGAATGGCGGCAGACCGATCAAGGTTGTGGCCAATCTGCCGTATTATATTACAACACCGATTATTATGGCATTATTTGAGCAGCATGTACCGTTGGCCAATGTGACGGTTATGGTGCAGAAGGAAGTAGCAGCCCGCATGAAATCCGGTCCGGGTTCCAAGGATTATGGGGCGCTGTCTCTGGCGGTGCAGTACTATGCGGAGCCGTATATTGTGGCTAATGTGCCATGTAACTGCTTTATGCCGCGCCCGAATGTAGATTCAGCGGTCATTCGTTTGACTCGTTATGAAGAACCGCCGGTACAGGTGAAGGATGAGAAGATGCTGTTTAAAATTATCAGAGCGTCTTTTAACCAGCGCCGCAAGACACTTCAGAATGGCCTGAACAATTCTTCGGAATTGAACTTTACAAAGGACCAGATTGCAGCAGCTATTGCAGCAGCAGGATTTTCACCATCTGTGAGGGGTGAGGCACTGACGTTGGAGCAGTTTGCACGATTGACGGACATTTTGCTGAACGCTTAAAAGGAGACTGTGCGGTAAGTTAGAAACTGAAATAAAAGAGAGACTCACAGCAGGCTTAACGCGTATAAATGACATAAAAAGCACAAAAAAAGGATTCAGATCTTGGTTGTCTGAATTCTTTTTTTGTGCTTTTTATGTCAGAAATTCAGATAATATGTTAGATATATAAGCATTGACATATCATCTGTCTTGACAGCTGATATGTCAGGTTGTATAATGACGAAAGCAGTAAAACCTTAGCGGGAAAGAGGTATAAATAAAATGAATGAATATTATGACGTCATTATCGTGGGAACCGGTGCAGCCGGATTGTACTGCGCTTTGATGTTGTCGGAGCGGAAGAAAATATTGATGCTGACAAAGCAGGAAGCCGATCTGTCAGATTCTTTTCTGGCACAGGGCGGTATTTGTATGCTCCGTGGGGAAGATGATTATAAAGACTATTTTGAAGATACAATGCGTGCTGGACATTATGAGAATAATGAACGTGCCGTGGATTTGATGATCCGCAGTTCCAACGACATTATCAGGGATCTGGTTTCCAGAAAGGTGGATTTTGCCAGAACAGCGGATGGAGAACTTGATTTCACAAGAGAGGGTGCCCATTCGAGACCGAGAATTTTGTTTCATAAGGATATCACGGGCAAGGAGATTACAAGTACACTGCTGAAACAGGTTTTGACAAAAGAGAATATTGAAATCCGTGAGCATATGACCATGGTGGATCTGATTGAGAAGGATAATATCTGCGGCGGTGTAGTAGCCATGGATGAGGAGAATCATGTTTATCCGATCCGTTCACAGTATGTGGTACTGGCCTGCGGTGGTATCGGCGGTTTGTACCAGAATTCCACCAATTATCCGCATATTGCCGGGGATGGCCTTGGTATTGCCATGGAACATCAAGTTGAGGTGGAACATCTGGATTACATACAGATCCATCCGACGACACTCTTTTCCAGAAGTAGGGGAAGAAGATTTCTGATTTCTGAATCGGTGCGCGGTGAAGGCGCATTATTATATGACAAAAACGGACAGCGTTTTACAAATGAACTTCAGCCAAGAGATGTTGTCAGCCAGGCGATTTTTGCACAGATGGAGAAAGACGGTACGGAATTTGTCTGGGAGGATATGCGTCCGATTGGGGAAAAGACCATAAGAGAGCATTTCCCGAATATTTATCAGCATTGCATGGAAGAAGGATTTGACCCAATCAAAGAGCCGATTCCAGTTGTACCGGCCCAGCATTATTTTATGGGTGGTATTAAAGTCGATTTGTCCAGCCGGACGTCTATGAAAGGCCTTTATGCCTGTGGTGAGACAAGCTGCAATGGTGTACACGGCAAGAATCGTCTGGCCAGCAATTCTCTGTTGGAATCGCTTGTGTTTGCCAGAAGGGCAGCCTATGATATGCTGTTTGGTCAGGCACCGGATCCGTGTCAGGCAGAGACGGATTTGAAGCGATATGAGGATAAAGAGGCACTGCTTGAGAGGTATCATCAGATTGTATTAGAAGGAATAGGAAGGATGAGAGAAAATGAATAGTATTACAATGCAGCTTCAGGCAGACAAATTGATTCGCATGGCGTTGGAGGAAGATATTACAAGCGAGGATGTGTCAACCAATGCGGTGATGCCAACAAATGTAAAGGGAACGGTAGATCTGATTGCCAAGGAAGACGGCGTGATTGCAGGGATGGATGTATATGCCAGAGTTTTTAAGCTTCTGGATGAAAGTATGGAGATTGAGATGTTCTGTCAGGACGGCGATGAGGTTAAAAAAGGTGATCTGATGGCAAAGGTGACAGGGGACATTCGAGTCCTTCTGTCAGGGGAAAGAGTTGCACTGAATTATCTGCAGCGAATGAGCGGCATTGCAACTTATACAAGGAGCGTGGTCAAGCTTTTGGAGGGCAGCGGCGTGACATTGCTCGACACACGCAAAACCACACCGAATTGTCGTGTTTTTGAAAAATATGCGGTTCGTGTCGGCGGCGGATGTAATCACAGATACAATCTGTCCGACGGTGTTCTTTTGAAAGATAACCATATCGGAGCAGCAGGCAGCATTACAAAGGCGATTCAGATGGCAAAGGCGTATGCGCCGTTTGTCCGAAAGATTGAGATCGAGACTGAGACACTGGAACAGGTGGCAGAGGCGGTGGAGGCCGGTGCGGATATTATCATGCTGGACAATATGACCCCGGAAGTGATGAAGCAGGCGGTTGCTCTGATTGATGGCAGAGCTCAGACAGAGTGTTCAGGTAATATTACAAAGGAAAATATTGCACGTATTCGTGAAATTGGCGTAGATTTTGTATCAAGCGGCGCATTAACTCATTCAGCACCAATTTTGGACATTTCTATGAAGAATTTGCATGCAGTGTGAGAGGAGCTGAAAAAATGAAAGCTTCGGAGAGAAGAAATGCGATTTTGAAGCTCCTTCAGAATGCGGAAGAGCCTGTTGTGGCCAGAAAGCTGGCAGAAAAATATGGGGTGAGCCGGCAGGTGATTGTTCAGGATATGGCGGTGATTCGGGCGTATACACCGGGAATTATTTCAACAACAAAAGGCTATGTTATGGAACAGGAACCTCGCTGTGTGAGAGAATTTAAAGTACGCCATACACAAAGTGATGCGGTAAAAGAATTGAATCTGATTGTGGATTGCGGCGGCAAAGTGTGCAATGTCAGTATCAGTCATCGAGTTTACGGGCGTGTGAGTGCAGAGATGGATATTCGTTCAAGACAGGATGTTGCAGAGTTTATTGCAGCATTAAATGACAGTCAGTCAACTGTACTGAGTACAGCTACTTCAGGCTATCATTATCATCTGGTAGAGGCGGCCAGTGAGAAACGTTTGGATTTAATTGGTGAGGAGCTGAAAAAGGCTGGTTTTCTGGCACCGCTTCAGCCATGGGAACATAAGGATAAAGTCGGGTAGCTGCGGTGGACTGATAATCAATGATATATATTATAACAGATTTGGTAACAGTGAAAGGGGCATAAAAAAGATGACAATTGCAGAAATTCAGCAGGAAATTATGCGTATGAAAAAGGAACAGGATGTTTGTATTCTGGCTCATGCTTACCAGGGTCAGGAAATACTGGAAGTTGCCGATTATATGGGGGATTCTTATGGTTTAAGTGTGCAGGCATCAAAGAGTAATTGCAAAGGCGTGATTATGTGCGGCGTGCGGTTTATGGCAGAGACTTGTAAAGTTCTTAGTCCAGACAAAAAGGTATGGTTAGCGAATCCTTTGGCGGGATGTCCAATGGCAGAACAACTGGATCTGGAAGGACTTCGTGAATTAAAGGCAAAGTATCCGGATTATGCAGTTGTGGCTTATATCAATACAACATCTGAATTAAAAACAGAGTGTGATGTTTGCGTCACATCTTCTTCTGCAGTACAGATCTGCAGCCGTCTGGACAATGACAAGATTCTTTTTATCCCGGATCCGAATCTGGGCCGTTATGTGGCAGAGCAGATGCCGGAGAAAACATTTGCCTTTTATAACGGCGGATGTCCAAGACATATTGTTGTCAGCACCAAAGATGTGGAGAAAGCGCGCAAGGCCCATCCGAATGCACTGCTTCTGGTGCATCCGGAATGCCGTCAGGAAGTGGTTGAACAGGCCGATTATGTCGGCTCCACAACAGGTATTATGAATTATGCCAGAAAATCTGACTGCAGAGAATTTATTATCGGAACGGAAAACAGTATTGTAGAACATCTGCAGTTTGACTGTCCGGACAAGGCCTTCTATCCGTTGGCTGTTCCGCTGACATGCATGAATATGAAAATCACAACATTGATGGATATTTATAACTGTCTTAAAGGCCGGGGTGGAGAAGAAATCCGGCTGCCGGAGAATGTTATTGAGGGTGCCGGAAGATGCATTCGTCGAATGGTAGAACTTGGAGAATAAAGGTTTATAAAGTAAGATAAAAAAAGTTATCATTAACTCTGCATTTTTCTGTTGTAGTTGATGATAATTTTTTTGCATATTTTTTGATGTGCAGGCATATATATATGAATAAGCGCTGTGGTGAAAAAATGATTGTGAAAAGAATTATATCGATGGCCTAGGAGGGGATTTCTGTGGCGGAGTATCGGCGTTTTATTTCTTATATGTATTTATATGAAGATGGAAGAAAAACAATTAACAGTGGGTTTGTGCGGGTTGAAAACAGGGATGACCAGTGCCGTATATTGATTCATATGTCGGGAATCTATAATAGTGAGAATGATGTTTATCGGGTGTATATGCTGATTCGGGAATCCGGCGGTTACATAGGTATTGCAGTCGGAGAAGTTCAGATCCGTCAGCAGACAGGAGAAATGGAGATTATTATGGACAGTGCGCATTTGATGGGGACGGCATATGATTTAAGTCGTGTTGCGGGAATGGTTTTATTAGGGGAGAATGGCAATGTTTATGGCACACGGTGGGATGATGAGCCATTAGAAACAGATAAATTTGTTAACAGAGAGCAACTTTCGGAAAAATTAGTGAGGTTTGGAAATGCAAATGCTGACGCTGCAGTGGATGAAAAAGATGATGGGGCCGATATGAAGGAAAATGCTGAGCAGCAGGATGAACAGTCTGCAGATGGCTTTAATTTGCGGGAGATATTGCAGAGGGAGCCCGTACAGCATGCGGATGAGAATCCGCTGATTCCGGAAGAAGAGTTGGCTTTAGAATCTAATTTGGAAAATGCAGCGGAATTGAGAAATATGGATAAAAGAAATACAGAAATTGAAGAAAGCTCTATGGCGTTGGCTTCAGATGCAGAAATTGAAGAAACAGAATCTATTCATGAAAAGGGGAAGGAATGTCCGATGAACGTCTATGAACTGTTGATGTCGCAGCTTCCACAGATGTATCCTTTTGAGGATGACAGTGTAGAGGACTGTGTCCGGATGGAACTTCAGGATATCGGACGTATGCCGATGTCCTGTTGGGTTTATGGCAGCAATAGTTTTCTGCTTCATGGTTATTATTGTTACAGGCATTTAATTTTGGCAAAAGTAGAACGAAGGAAAGATAAGGATGGGATTGATGATATGGCAGAGCATGAAGATATTTATCTGATGGGAGTACCGGGTATCTGGCAGCATAGGGAACAATATATGGCATCTATGTTTGGCTTTAGAAAATTTAAACCGGTGAGTCATGAAAAACAGAGGAGCGGTGATTTTGGATACTGGTGTGTGGAATTGAAATAAAGCTGGCTATTGGCCTTTGGGACTGTTAAAATAAAGATAACAGATAAAAACATATCAAGTCAAAAGTGTAAGTGGGGAATACAATATGACAAAATGCAATTATAGGTCCGCGCCGGAAGAAGAGGATGAACAGTTCTTAGCTCCGAGTCTGGCACAAAATAGCTTGTTTAAAAATGTTACAGAAGAGAGTATCGGACAGATTCTTGTCTGTTCCGGTGCAAAGATGCATACATATAAAAAGAATGAAACGATATTTTGCCAGGGAGACAAAGCAGATTATTTTTATGCCGTATTAAAGGGAACGGTATCAGTTATCTGTTATATGCCATCCGGCAAGGTGAATGCGTTGTATCATGTTGCTTCCGGAGCACTGCTTGGAGAGCATTACAGCAGTCATCTGGCAACAAAAGGCAGGGCCTACTGGTATGAGGCAGTAGCATGCGAACCGGTGGAAGTACTGGAAGTGCCGTGGCAGTATCTGTATAGTTTTTGTGACAAAGCCTGCGATCACCATAAGCAGCTGATCCAGAATCTGTATGAGAGCATGTCAACCAAAGAATGGATGGCTGTAAGAAAGCTGAATGTACTTGGTTTTTCCAGTGTACAGGAGCGGATTGCTGCCTGGCTTTTGCAGGAGACGGATAAGAAGGGGATGGTGGAGCTGAAGACGAACCGAGAGGAACAGGCGGATTATCTGTGCGTAGCCAGACCATCCCTGTCGAGGACTCTTATGCAGATGCAGAAGGCAGGCATCATAGAGACCAGACGGAATCAGATACGTATTTTGGATAAAGAAAAGCTGGAAAAAATTTTGTAAAATATGGAAGTTTGTAACAGCTGTTACAGACTTCTTTTGCTATTATATATATAATTATATTAAATCAATAATAATTACTGTTTTTAAATAAAAGATATAATTTAACGGAGGTGCCATTATATGAGTATGAATTTTGTGAACGAACCAACAAGAGCATGGGATCCTAAAAAAAGACTGCGCGAGATGATTAATGAAGGCAGTGATGCAGCGAATGTGGACAAACTGGTGGAATTGTTGATTGATGATGGATTTGATTTTTCATTAACGGCGGATCCGATGACACCGATTGATGAGGCTGAACGTGTTGTTTCTGTTGGTATGGGTATTGCGGTTAAGAGTGACATGTACCTGATGGAGAATCTGGCTCAGGCAGCGGGGGCAGCACTTGGATGTTCAAGACCGGCTTTTGAACGTCTGAAAGTCCTTCCGAGAGAAAGATTTGTAGGTATGAGCGGCGAGAAATTTACAGGTACACTTTATATTGCCTGTGCGATCTCCGGTGCACAGCAGCATCTGAAAGGTATTGAAAAGGCACATACAGTTGTAGCTATCAATAGAAATGAAAAGGCACCGATTTTTAAACACGCAGATTATGGTATTGTCGGTGATATTCGAACAATTCTGCCATTGCTGACGGAAAAACTGAACAGTGATCTGCCGAAACCGGATCCGAATGCCAAACCGGTTAAACGTGAAATGCCATTATACTCGAAGACAACAGCAACGGCAGATGGCCGCTATGTATGTATGGGATGCGGTTATGAATATGATCCGGAAAAGGGTGATCCGGATGCAGGAATTGAACCGGGAACGCCATTTGAGGCACTGCCGGAAGACTGGATCTGTCCGGAATGCGGTGTATCAAAGAGTGAAATGATCAGTGCGGTAACAAGAGGATAGGAGGGCGCAGAATGAACGGAGTAAGAAAAGTAACAGAAGATTTATATTGGGTTGGCGTTAATGATAAGCGAATTGAGTTATTTGAGAATATTCATCCGATTCCGGAGGGTGTTTCCTATAATGCCTATCTTTTGCTGGATGAAAAAACAGTGCTTTTTGATACTGTAGATTGGTCAGGATGTCGCGTATTTCTTGAGAATATTGCAGCGGTTCTGGACGGCAGAAAGCTGGATTATCTTGTTGTTAACCACATGGAACCGGACCATGCTGCTTCTCTTGAAGAAGTGCTGATCCGTTATCCAGAGTGTAAAGTTATCAGCAATGAGAAAGCATTTATGTTCATGCGCCAGTTTGGTTTTGACGTGGATGGCCGTGAAGATACAGTTAAAGAGGGAGATACAAGATGCTTTGGTAAACATACCGTTACGTTCCTGATGGCACAGATGGTTCACTGGCCGGAAGCCATGGTAACATTTGATACAACCAACGGCGTTTTATTCTCAGCAGATGCATTCGGTTCCTTTGGCTCACTGGATGGCCGTCTGTTTGATGATGAAGTGAACTTCGACAGAGATTGGATTGACAATGCCAGAAGATATTTCACCAATATTGTTGGAAAATACGGACCATTTGTGCAGCAGCTGTTAGCAAAGGCTAAAACTGCACCGATTAAGATGTTCTGTCCTCTTCATGGCCCGGTATGGCGTACCAATCTCGGATATTATCTGGACAAGCATGATAAATGGAGCCGTTACATTCCGGAAGAAAACGGTGTTATGATCGTCTATGCATCTATGTACGGCAACACGGAATCCGCAGCCCAGGCACTGGCAGCACAGCTGTGTGAAAAAGGCGTTACCAATGTGAGAGTATACGATGTGTCAAAGACTCATGTATCCTATCTGGTGGCAGAAGCCTTCAAATACAGCCATATTGTACTGGCATCGGTAACTTATAACCTGAATATTTATCCGGTGATGGAAGACTTCCTGCACCATCTGAAGGTACTGAATCTGTCAAAACGTGTCTTCGGCATCATCGAAAACGGTTCATGGGCGATTAAATCCGGTTCATTAATGGAGCAGTATATTGATGAGAATCTGAAGGACTGCAAGATCCTGAATGCCAGAATGACCATCAACTCATCGGCAAACCGTTCCAATGCGTCCGAACTGGATGCCCTGTCGGATGCCATTGTGAAATCTGTGGCTATTGAAGGAAGAGTTTTCGAACAGCGTGTCCTTGATGATGCAGCCTTTGCAGAGGAAGAGGCAAGAAAAGCAGCACTTAAGAAAATGTCAGCGAAAGAGAGAATGGCATTGATGAGAGCAAAGCACAGACAGGAAAAGGGCGAATAACAGCGCAATGGAGAAGCGCATTGTGTAAAGCACATATGATATAATGTCTTCGAAGAAAGATATTAAAAGTTCCAAGAGAAAAAAGAAAACCCCAGAGGTGTCAGCCTCTGGGGTTTTCTGCATATAAAAACAGGCATAATTTTTGCAATGTATAAGGTAAAAGAAATTGATTGATAGTGAAAAACTTCAGACGTTGCTTGTGTTGGGAATTGATCAGGAAGAATTGCAGAAAATGATTGAGAAACAGCGGATGCCAAATCATGAACAGTTGGAAGAACAATAAGAAAAAGCTGACATTGTGCAGAGATTCAATTATAGAAAATATGTCTGCAAGATGTCAGTTTTATTTTACTAAACTTTTTGTTTAAAAATACTTGACAACGACAGGAATTAATCTATAATAGATTTGTTTAGTAATATCGAACTAAAAGTTAAGGAGGAATCAGCGTGGATATAGGTGCAAAGATTAAGCTGCTCAGGATTAAGAATCAGCTGACCCTTGAGGAGCTGGCGAACCGCAGTGAGCTGACGAAGGGGTTTCTTTCTCAGGTTGAGAGGAATCTGACGTCTCCGTCTATTGCAACGCTGGAGGATATACTTGAGGCCCTCGGTACTTCACTGGGCGAATTTTTTTCCGATGACAGAGATGAGCGTGTGGTATTTACGGCCAATGATTATTTTATCAATGAGCAGGAGGCCTATGACATTTCCTATATTGTGCCGAATGCCCAGAAGAACAGCATGGAGCCGATTCTGATTAAGCTGCATCCGGGATGCGAATCGGAGACATACGGCCCTTATGAGGCGGAGGAGTTCGGTTATGTCCTTCAGGGAAAGGTGGAGCTGCATTACGGCAAGGCACAATATATGTTGAAAAAGGGGCAGACTTTCTATCTGAAGGGAGATAGAGAACATTATCTGAAGAACGCAGGAGAATCCGAGGCGAAGGTGATATGGGTTTCCAATCCACCTTCATTTTAATGTAATGAACGTGCATGAATTCGGAACCGGATTCTGTATCAGGACTGGCGAATAAGTCCTGAATCTAAATTGGCAAGGGAGAAGACCATGGAGAAGATTATTGAGCTTAAGAATCTGACGAAGAATTTTGATGACCAACAGGTTTTGAAGGGCATCAATCTGGACATTCATCAGAATGAGTTTCTGACACTGCTGGGGCCGAGCGGCTGCGGCAAAACAACAACACTGCGTATTATTGCCGGTTTTGAGGAGGCCAGCAGCGGTGAAGTGCTGTTTGATGGCATGGATATTTCAAAAATTCCGGCCTATAAACGTGAGATTAATACCGTTTTCCAGAAGTATGCATTATTTCCGCATATGAATGTGTTTGACAATGTGGCTTTTGGTTTGAATATCAAGAAGATGGACAAAGCTGTGATCAAGACAAAGGTAGAGCGTATGCTGGCTATGGTTGGTCTGGCAAATTATGGTTCTAAGGATGTGACGTTGTTGTCCGGGGGCCAGCAGCAGCGTGTGGCTATTGCCAGAGCACTGGTGAATGAGCCGAAGGTGCTTTTGCTGGATGAGCCGTTGGGAGCATTGGATGCGAGACTTCGTAAAGAGATGCAGATTGAGTTAAAGAAGATTCAGAAGGAAGTGGGTATTACTTTCGTGTTTGTTACCCATGACCAGGAAGAAGCCCTTTCTATGTCTGATACGGTTGTTGTTATGAATGAGGGAACCATTCAGCAGATCGGGACACCGATTGACATTTACAATGAACCGGAGAACCGCTTTGTGGCAGGCTTCATCGGTGAGTCGAATATTATCGAAGGTGTTATGATCAAGGATTTCCTGGTAGCTTTTGATGATTTTGAGTTTGTCTGTGTGGATAAAGGCTTCCCTGAGAATGAGCCGGTGGATGTGGTGATCCGTCCTGAGGATATTGATATTGTGCAGCCGGATAAGGCCAGTCTGAAGGGCATCGTCAAGTCTGTTACCTTCAAGGGTGTGCATTATGAGATAATTGTTACTACTAAATACCGCGATTACAGAATTGACACAACGGATTATTTTGCTGTCGGACTGGAAGTGGGACTGACATTTACGCCGGAAGACATTCATGTTATGTGGCAGATGGGGAGTTACTAGATGAAGCATTTTAGAAAATTAACAGGGCCGTATTTTGCCTGGTTGGTGCTGTTTGTACTGATTCCGCTGGTACTCATTGCAATCTATGCATTTACTACAAGCGGTAATCCGGTGAAAACACTGAATTTTACGTTGATGAATTTTGCGAAAATCAATGAATCAACTTATATCAAAGTATTTATCAAGTCCATTGAGATGGGTGTCCTGACAACCGGAGTCTGTTTGATTCTTGGCTATCCGATGGCTTACCTTATTGCAAAATGTCCGGAGGAGATGCAGGATATGCTGATTATGGCGGTAACCATTCCGACCTGGATTAATATGCTTCTGAGAACCTATGCGTGGATGAACCTTTTGTCAGACAACGGTATTATCAATGGTCTTCTCGGTATGCTGGGTATTGATCCGGTAACCATGATGTATACGAATTTTTCTGTTGTTGTGGGTATGGTCTGCAACTTTATGCCGTTTATGATCATTCCGATTCATACTTCACTGAGAAAAATGGACAATTCTCTCATTGAGGCAGCCATGGATCTGGGCGCCAATCCGTTCCAGACATTTCAGAAGGTTGTTCTGAAACTGTCCATGCCCGGTGTGATCAACGGTATTGTGATGGTTTTCCTGATGGCGATTTCTTCTTTCGTTATTCCGAAGCTCCTGGGCGGCGGGCAGTTTGTCCTCATTGGTAATCTGATCGAATCTCAGTTTGTATCTGTTGGAGACTGGAATTTTGGCAGTGCCATTTCACTGATTCTGGCGGTTCTGATTCTTGTGGCCATGCGTCTCATGAAGAAGATGGATGTACAGGACAATTAGGAGGCGGCCATGCGAAAGAAAAACAGTTTATTTTCAAAATTTTATATTGCGATATGTTTTGCTTTTTTCTATCTGCCGATTCTGGTGACGATGGTATTTTCATTTAATTCATCGAAATCATTGTCGAAATTCACAGGATTTTCCCTGCGCTGGTATAAAGCGCTCTTGGAAAACAGCGAGATTATGTCAGCAGTTTATGTTTCTGTGACGATTGCTATACTGGCAACCATTGCGTCAACAGTTCTCGGAACAATGACAGCTATTGGTTTGTCAAAGTCACGGAAGATTATCAAAGATATGGTGCTCAGTATGAATGATATTCCGATTCTGAATCCGGATATCGTTACAGCCATTGGATGGATGCTGCTGTTCTCATCTCTGGGATTCCAGAAGGGATATATGACTATGCTTCTGGCACACATTGCCTTCTGTACGCCGTATGTCATTACCAGTGTGTATCCGAAGGTGAGAAGCCTGGACCCGAATCTGGCCAATGCGGCCATGGACCTTGGTGCCACACCGTATCAGGCACTGACGAAAGTTATTCTTCCGATGATCCGACCGGGCATATTTGCCGGTGCGCTGCTGGCTTTTACTATGTCTTTTGATGATTTCGTTATTTCCTATTTTGTATCAGGAAACGGCGTCAAGAACATTTCAATTGTCGTTTATAACATGACAAAACGTATCAATCCGACGATTAATGCGCTGTCAACCATTGTTATTGTGGTGATTGTTGTGATTCTGCTTCTGGCTAATCTGCTTCCGAGACTGGGCGGCGGTGACAACAAGAAGAATAATCAGAACATGAAGAAATTGGTGGCAGGTGTAGCTGTTTTTGCATTAGTACTCAGTCTTGTGACCTGTGTGGCCAACAAGAGCAATAACAAAGAGGCAAGAGTGCTGAGGGTTTATAATGCCGGCGAATATATCGATCCGGATCTTCTGACAGAGTTCCAGGATGAGTACAATTGCACGGTTATTTATGAAACATTTGAGTCAAATGAGATGATGTATACAAAGCTTCAGGCCGGAGATGCCTATGATATTCTGATTCCTTCGGATTATATGATCGAGCGTCTGATCAGGGAAGATTATCTGCAGCCGATCGATTGGGATCGTCTGACCAATGCAGAGGGATTGAATCCGGATGTTATGAACAAAGAATATGATCCGGGCAATGTTTACTCTGTTCCTTATTTCTGGGGTAATGTGGGTATTCTCTATGATACAACAGTTGTGGATCCAGCGGATCTCAGTGAAGGCTGGAATCTGCTGATGGATACGAAATATGCAGGTAATCTGTATATGTATGACTCTGAGCGAGATTCCTTTATGATCGCCCTGAAAGCCCTGGGATATTCCATGAATACCCACGATGAAAACGAGATTCAGGCGGCTTATGAATGGCTGATTCAGCAGAGAGATACCATGAAACCAGTTTATGCCGGCGATGATGTCATTGACAACATGATTTCCGGTAACAAAGCACTGGCAGTTGTTTATTCCGGTGATGGTGCCTATATTATGTCGGAAAATGAAGATCTGGGCTTTTTGATGCCGGAAGAGGGAACGAACCTCTGGTATGATGCCATGGTTATGACCAGGGATTGTGAGAATACAGAACTGGCTTACGAATTTATGGATTTTATGCTGAGAGATGACGTAGCTTACAGAAATACCCAATATGTCGGTTACAGTTCACCGGTTGTGGCTGCTTATGAGCAGGCACAGGAAGAGGATTACGAAGGTATCGAGGCATATGTACCGCGTGTCGGCTACGAAAAAGATGAAATTTTCCGTTATCAGGATACGGATATTAAGAAATTATTTGCTGAGCTTTGGACAAAAGTCAAGGCTCAGTAAGGGAAAAAGAGGCTGTTGTTGCAGCCTCTTTTTCATGTTATGATAAGGATATGGCATATTAGGGGAAGGAGCAGTATCATGCGATGTCTTGTAAAGTTAAAATAATGGGGGTGTCTATATGATTAATTATTCAGAAGATGCGAGCAGACAGTATCATATTCAGGTGGCCAAAGGGGAAGTGGGCCGGTATGTGATTCTGCCGGGAGACCCGAAGCGGTGTGTGAAGATCGCCGGGTATCTTGAGAATCCGGTGCTGATTGCGGATAACAGAGAATTTACGACTTATACAGGTGCTTTGGACGGCGTAAAAGTCAGCGTGACATCCACAGGTATCGGCGGGCCATCGGCTTCAATCGCCATGGAAGAATTGTATCGGTGCGGTGCGGACACATTTGTCAGAATCGGAACCTGCGGCGGTATGCAGCCGGATGTGAAAAGCGGAGATATCGTCATTGCCACGGGTGCGGTTCGTATGGAGGGTACCAGCAAAGAATATGCGCCTATTGAGTATCCGGCAGTGCCTGATTTTGGTGTGACAACAGCCCTTGTTTCCGCAGCGAAAGCTTTGAGGATGCCGTATCATACCGGGGTTGTCCAGTGCAAGGATGCCTTTTACGGACAGCATGCGCCGGAATTGATGCCGGTGAGCTATGAGCTGCAGAATAAATGGGAAGCCTGGAAGCGGATGGGCTGTCTGGCATCGGAGATGGAATCGGCGGCATTGTTCATTGTAGGCGGCCATCTGGGGGTACGTGTGGGCTCCTGTTTCCTTGTCATGGCCAATCAGGAACGGGCGAAGCTGGGCCTTGAGAATCCGGTGGTTCATGACACAGATGGGGCCATTCATGTGGCTGTGGAGGCTATCAGGAATCTGATTCGGGAGGACAACAGATAGCTCTTCGGAGGCGTTGGTATGGGCAGGATTTGCAGATAGGCCAGAGTAGAGATACAGGCATAGGAGCTTCGGCACCTATTAGGAATAGTGTTGGAAAAGGTTGAAATTCTGTGGATAAAGGAGGCAAAAGGATGGGTGAGCAGTGGATAAATCCTATTGGACATAATGAAAAATTGTCGGAAACGCTGATTCAGACACTGATTGAGACCGCTGTAAAACAGCTTCGATTTTCCTATACACCGTATTCTCATTTTAAGGTGGGAGCAGCACTCTTGGCTGCAGACGGAACAATTTATACCGGATGTAATATAGAGAATGCGGCCTTTACGCCGACAAACTGTGCGGAGAGAACGGCTTTCTTCAAGGCTGTCAGCGAAGGGGTTCATGATTTTCGTGCAATCTGTATTGTGGGCGGGATGAACGGTGTACTGAGTGGTTATACGCCACCCTGCGGTGTCTGCCGGCAGGTGATGATGGAATTCTGTGATCCGGAGACATTTCAGATTATTCTGGCAGCAGCCGATGGAAAGTATAAGATTTATTCTCTGAAGGAATTGCTGCCGGAAGGGTTCGGACCGGATAATCTGGATTAGAAAAGAAAACGGAACTTTCAATGCAAAGGACCGGAAGTGTGAGAGACTTCCGGTCCTTTTATACTGCCTGATGCACTCATATTTATACTAAGGCGGTAAAGGGCAGAGGTATAAGCATCAGGTTTTGGGTTACAGTCAGTATCAGGGGGATTGATAGTGACTATAATTGTCTGGTTGTACCGTTTTCATAGATCCAGTTGGTGATATTGCCATTGGAATCTGTAACACGGATATAGAGGGTTTTAATCTCACTCTTGCTGGTGAAACTTGTACCTGTTTTGTAATTTGTCTGGTCTGTAGAATATTCCACTTTGCTGATATCAACGCCTTCACCAGTTGCTGTGATGGAAGCTGTCCATGTCGTTGTTGTTGAAGGCTTTGACCAGAACCACCATTCGCCGCCGTTGCTGCCGGTTATCTTGGTAACGTTGACTTCGACGTGAACAGATGCGTGTGCAGGGTCTGCAGCACCACAGATCGTGCATTTGTGTGTATCCGGATCATAGCTGCAGTTTCCGTTTTCTGTGAAACCGCATACTTCACAAGTTCTGGCATGTGTGCCGCTGCCATCAGAGCTCCATTTGCCGAAGCTGTGTTCTTTGGATGCAACGGTGTCGTAGAATGCTGCTTTGGCTGCGGATTCAGATTTTGAGACGGTTAAACCGTTTGAACCGGCGATCAGGAACCAGTTGACGGTTGTTGTCTGTTCGCGGTTCCACCAACCCCATCCCCAGCCGGAGGACTGTTTTTCTGTAACGGTTGTGTAGAACATGTGATTCTTGAAAGTCCAGTAGAATGGTTCATCATTCAGTGTTAATGCATTATTCTTAAAGCCGATATATTTGCCGTCGGCATTCTGGATGCTCCACTTATCGCTGGATGATTTGGCAAATGTATAGGTGCCGACATCTGTACCGCCGATGGTCATCTGGTGGTTGCCCTCGGAAAGGCTGATTTCCTTTTGACCTTCACAGGAGATAGATGATTTCACTTCAAATTTAACCTGAATGGAGACAATGTTGCTTTCATCCCCCTGGATGGTTAAGGTTTCATTGTATGTTCCGGCAGGAAGCCCCTCTTTCGGCTGTACTGTAATTGTCTCAGCTCCCATCCAAGGTTCAAGATAGTCTCCGCTGTCCGGTGAAATGATATAGGCAGAAGATGCTGCATCGCTGGTCAGTTTCCAGTTGTAAATGCCTGCATTTCCAGTGCTGGTAATGGTAAATGTCTTAGCAGCAGGCTGGGTATAACCTTCATCATGGCTGCCGAAGTTTAATACAGATGTGTCGCTGGTCAGTTTATATTCCGGTATATGCAGATCAATATAAAAATCCTGATCAAGGACGGTATTGTGTTCGGCATCATAGGCGTAGAAGTGTAAATGTTCGTTGTAAATATCCTTTGTAAGATTTTGTTTAGGGGTAATTGTAAATTTGTAAGTATGATCTCTCAACAGGATATTTTCAGCGTTGTCATTTTCCAGTTCGATGGTATAAACAGTGGCTATTGTAGCACTTTTAATTTCCCAATCAGTAATATCTTTAAGACCGACGTTTTTCAAATATCCGGTGATAGGTTCGATTGGCATACCTTCAGGGACAACACCAAAGCCATAAGCTGATCTGGATAAGGCAATCTTATAATCCGCTTGCTGTTCTGTTCTCCTGTCAGCACGGAGTGTGAGATCATGATCCGGCATGGTCAGGGATGTGATATCATCCATTGGAGGATAAAGAATGGTGTCTACTTTGTCGGTTTCACATACCCATTGGTAGAAAACATACTTTGGATGGGTGATGGCATTGATTCTGACAGGAGATGTTCCGGAGATAACATCGGCTGTTGTTAGGTCTGTTCCAACAATTTTGGCATCATCTAATGTGAGTTTTTGGAAAGTCAGATCAAGTGATTTGCTGCCTGTCAGGTTGTTTTTGTCACTGAAGACGCCTCCTGTGATTTCACCGCCGAGACCATCAGAGATGGCATCACCGTCGTAATCTGTATCTGAAGCCAGATCATTTTCCACTGTATTCAGGAAAACACCATTGGAAATGACGCCCCGGTTAATGACATTGCTGCGGAAGACACCGCCTGAAATCAGACTTTCTCCGAGAGAACTGCCATTATAGATATCTTCATTGTACTGGGCAATAACGGTATTGCGGAAATCGCCTTTTACAATTTCGCCCTGATAAAGAACGACTTCACCGTGATAAGTACCGCTCTGTATGGTACCGCCGTTAATAATCTCAACAATCGGTTCTCCCATAAATGTACCGGAGAGGACATCACCGGAAATGATTAGCGGATACTGAATGTTATTCTGAGAATTTCGTCGTCCAAATGTACCGCCTGTGATGGTATTGACATCCAACAGGGTTTCTTTGCCGTCTTCTGTATTGTAAAAATATCCGCCGATAATTGAAGTGAACCCCTTTTGTTAGACAAAAATGTAAGTCTAATGAAAGGGGTTATTTCTATGTCTGGAAGAAAAATGTA
>NZ_JAAXCM010000045.1 GCF_019734885.1 Pseudocoprococcus catus
CAGTTGATGTTGCTTTGTGTGGATATTAAGACAAAATTGTTTGGACAATTAGAGCTATAAATTAAAAGGAAAAAAATTGATATCTATTTGCTAATACATTTTAGTTTGAAGTGCTTCCTGAAAGGGCATTGGCAGGAAGAAAATGTAATGGGATAATTGCATTTTCTGTTCCGGAAGATGCAAAAAGTATAGAATTTGAGTATGATGCCAATTTTTGGACCTCAGAGAATATTTTGTTCCTGTACCAGTAAAAGGAGGATGCATTATGGCAGAATATGAATTAGGAATGGCATTAAGAGAAGCATATAATAATGCAAAAAGAAATGAAATCGCAATGTCGGTACATTTATTTGGCATTGAGCATGGTGAAGAAATATTGGCAAATCATTATAATATCCAGGAGATAGCCAGAATATCGGGGATAGGTCAAAGTTATGGTGTTGAGGTGAGCAAAGGTGTGAAGCTTTCACGATTTGTAGAATTAAAGAAAAATCAATTATAAATAAAATAAGACGGTTATCTTTTTTGTCATATGATGAATCGGGTAACCGTTTTTTTCGTTATTATTTTATTTATTGCGTGCGGATTTTCTTGCCTCACGCTTTTTTCAAGAGATGATGTTGGAACCATTGGCAGCAATGACCGGCCAGAGAAAGTTTTTTCTTTCATATTTAGAGTCAAAAATGTTATAATAATGGTAAATTTTGCGAGAAATAGAACGAATTCTCTTATATTTACAAATAATGGAAAGTCAAAATGGCTGAGAGATTATTTCAGATGATTTTCTAACCGGAGGCTCATGGAGAATTTGAACTTAATGCCTTTATGCCGCTGATCGCGGATAGTCTGCTGGAGAGTCTGGAGCTGATGACATCATCCGTTCAGTTATTCAGAGAAAAGTGTATCAAACCATTACAGGTGAACGAAAAGAATTAAAGAAATGTCTGGAACAGAAGGAATAGGAATCAGAATGCATACAATACAAATAATAACATTGGAGGAAGCACAGGAGCGATTGCTGGCACATGTCTATCCCGTGATGCCGGAGAAAGTCGGGTTGCTTGAGAGCATTGACAGGATTCTGGCAGAGGATGTCTATGCCGCTGTCAGCCAGCCGCCTTTTGAACGGTCTGCCATGGATGGCTATGCCGTACGGAGCAGTGATCTGAAGACGGCAGACCGCTGTCATCCGGTCTGTCTGAAGGTGATTGACCGAGTCTGTGCTGGAGAGGTGACAGACAAAAAGGTACAAGAAGGAGAAGCTATCCGGATCATGACCGGAGCGATGATACCGGAAGGGGCGGATTGTGTTGTTAAACAGGAAGATACGGATTATGGCGAAGGTGAAGTGAAGATTTATTTATCATTGGAAAAACATATCAATTGCTGTCCGGTGGGAGAAGATTTTCACAGAGGAGACTGCCTTGGACGGAAGGGTGAAAAAATAGACGCTTATATGATGGCGTCTATGGCTTCCGGCGGCATTGAAAAAGTGACAGCCAGAAGAAAAATACGGGCAGCAATCATTACAACAGGTGAAGAACTGATGATGCCTGGTCAGCCGCTGCTTCCCGGGAAAATCTATAATTCCAATCTGGCCTATCTGACGGGAAGACTCATGCAGCTGGGGTGTGATATCACAGAAGGGTGTTTTGTCGGGGATGATACAGAAGCGATTGTTTCGGCAGTTAGGCGAAGTGCGGCACAGGCGGATGTGATCCTGACAACAGGCGGAGTGTCCGTTGGTGTCAAAGATCTGCTCCCGGAAGTTATAGTAAAACTGGGAGCAGACCTTCTTTTTCATGGTATTGATCTGAAGCCGGGAATGCCGACCATGGCATCCCTTTATAATGGAAAAACGATTATTTCATTATCAGGGAATCCATTCTCTGCATCTGCGGTATTTGAGTTGTTGATGCAGCCGCTGATCCGAAAAATGACAGGCAGCAGTCATCCGGTGATGGTAAGAAAAGAAGCAGTTCTGGCTCATGATTATCCCGGAAACATTGGCAGCCGAAGAGTATTAAAAGCCTATGACGACGGCCATGCAGTGCATATCACCAAAGGACAGCATAACGCCCAGATGCGGCAGGGAATAGGAACCAACTGTCTCGTTGACATGCCGTCCGGCACCGGCCCGTTAAAAGCCGGGGATAAAGTCCATATCTGGAGATTATAAAAAAGATGGGGCTGTCGGGAAATAGACAGCCCCATCTTTTTAGGCGTTGAGGATGTTCATGAATTCTTCGCCGGTGATGGTTTCGCGTTCATAGAGGAAGTGAGCCAGTTCATCCAGTTTCGCACGATTTTCAATGAGAATCTGAATGGCTTTCTGATGCTGCTGTTTTACAAGTTCAACGACTTTGTGGTCGATCTCAGACTGAGTCTCAGCAGAACATGCAAGAGAAGCATCACCGCCGAGATACTGGTTTGTGACAGTCTCAAGAGCAACCATATCGAAATCCTCGTTCATACCGTAGCGGGTGATCATGGCACGGGCAAGGCGGGTTGCCTGCTCGATATCATTGGAAGCACCGGTGGTAACGGAGCCGAAGATGACTTCCTCAGCGGCACGGCCGCCTGTGAAAGTGGCAATCTTGTTTTCGATTTCTTCTTTGCTCATCAGATAATGATTGCCTTCATCCACCTGCATAGTGTAACCAAGGGCACCGGAAGTTCTTGGGATAATAGTGATCTTTTGAACAGGTGCGGAATCGGTCTGCTTGGCAGCAACGAGCGCATGTCCGATCTCATGATAGGAAACAATCAGCTTCTCCTTATTCGTGAGAATAGCATTCTTCTTCTGATATCCGGCAATGACAGTTTCAATACTTTCTTCAAGGTCCGCCTGAGTTGCAAAACGTCTGTTGTCACGGACGGCACGAAGTGCGGCTTCATTGACAATGTTCGCAAGCTCGGCACCGGAAGCACCGGAAGCCATGCGGGCAATCTTGTTGAAATCAATATCATCTGAAAGACGGATTTTCTTGGCATGAACCTTCAGAATCTCTTCACGGCCCTTTAAATCCGGCAGTTCGACAGGTACACGTCTGTCAAAACGTCCCGGACGGGTCAGGGCAGGGTCCAGGGATTCAGGTCTGTTAGTAGCAGCCAGAATAATAACACCGGTATTCCCTTCAAAACCATCCATCTCGGTCAACAGCTGATTCAGAGTCTGTTCACGTTCGTCGTTGCCGCCGATCTGGCCATCACGTTTCTTGCCGATGGCATCAATTTCATCGATGAAAACGATACAAGGCGCTTTCTCTTTGGCCTGTTTGAAAAGGTCGCGGACCTTGGAAGCACCCATGCCGACGAACATTTCAACAAATTCTGAACCGGACATGGAGAAAAATGGTACATTGGATTCGCCGGCAACAGCCTTGGCAAGCATTGTCTTACCTGTTCCGGGAGGGCCTACAAGGAGAATACCCTTCGGCATGGAAGCACCGATCTCTTTGTATTTGTTCGGGTTGTGGAGATAATCAACGATTTCAGTCAGATTCTCCTTTGCTTCATCTTCACCGGCAACATCGGAGAATTTGATGCCTTCGGTAGACTTTACATAGATCTTGGCATTGCTCTTGCCCATACCAAACATCATGGAGTCCTTGCCGCCGCCCATCTTGTTCATGAGCTTCTTGGACATATACTGGCCCAGGGCAAAGAAAATAACCAATGGAAGAATCCATGTGAGCAGGAAACTTACCAGCGGTGACATCTGTTCAATGATCTCACTGGAGAATTCTGCACCGGATTCGTAGAGTCGTTCTGTACGGTTCGGATCATCCATCAGACCTGTCTTGTAAATCTGGGATCCATCCTTGTTGGTGAAAACAATCTGGTTGCTTTCAATCTCAACCTTACCGATCTCCTTCTTCTCTGTCATGCTGATAAAAGTGCCATAGTCAACTTCCTTGACACTGTGCTGTTGGATCATTGGCACGATCAATGTATTAAGAAGGATGAGGATAAGCAGAACGATTGTATAATAGTAAAACCAGTTCTTTTTTGGGGTTTTGACTTCATTCATAATATTCGGCCTCCTTATAATGTATGTTTCTGATAATTTTAAATTATAGCATTCTTTGCAAAAATATACCATGCCCAATCTCTTATAAATCTGTTTAATAATTAAAAATATGAAGAACTAAAGATAATATTTTTATTAAATCTTTGGTTGACGGGAGAAACAATACCATGCATACTAGTGGTAAGGGTTGTAGAAAATAATGGGGGAATGATATGCGATTAATGTTATCTTATCTCAAGCGCTATAAGGGGCTTGTTTTTTTAAACTTTATTTCGGTTTTCGGATTTGCTCTGACAGAGTTGGGCATTCCGACAATTATTTCCAAGATGGTGGATGGCGGTGTGGCCAGCGGGGACAGAGAATATCTCATGAAAATGGGCGGATTGATCGCCGTTATCTCAATTGTAGGTATTCTCGGTACTGTAGTGCTTGGTTATTGCGGTGCCAGAATATCCACGGCGGTGACTTGTGATATAAGAAATGATCTGTTTGAGAAGGTTCAGAGCTTTTCTCATCGGGAGATGAATCAGCTGGGAGTGTCTTCGCTGATTACAAGGACAAGCAATGATGCACTGCAGATCATGAACTTCATGAACATTATTCTGAGAACAGCCATGCTGACGCCGGTGATGATCGTTATCAGCTTTACATTGATCATTATGTCATCCGTACGTTTATCTCTGGTTATTGCAGCGACGGTACCTTTTATTATTCTTGGCGTTGTGCTTGTGGCAAAAATTTCAGGGCCCATCAGTGAACGTCAGCAGACCGCACTGGACGGGCTGAACCGTATTTTCAGGGAGAATCTCACCGGTATCAGGGTCATCCGTTCTTTTAACAATGATGCCCGTGAAACGGAGCGTTTTGGTGAACAGAACCAGGAATTCACCAATCAGTCCAGGAAGTTATTTACACTGATGAGTTCTACGGAGCCGTTATTTTTTCTGTTAATGAATATTGCGGCAATTTCCATCTATTTTATTGCAAGCCAGATGATCAATCAGAGTACGCTGCAGGTGGGACAGCTGATGGCGTTTATGGAATATCTTTTTCATGCCATGTTTTCTGTTATGCTGTTCTGCCTCGTATTTATGATGTATCCCCGTGCCAATATTTCTGCCAAACGTATCGAAGTGGTGATGAATATGACACCGGATATTCAGGATGAGATTTCTGAGGAAAAGACGGTTTCTGATATCGGAGAGCATATAGAAGAAGTTGTGTTTGATCACGTGGATTTCTGCTATCCGGACGGTGAAGAAGCTGTCCTGAAAGATATTTCGTTTACGGCAAAAGCAGGGGAAACGCTGGCGATCATCGGCAGTACCGGATCTGGCAAGAGTACGTTGATACAGCTGATCCCGAGATTTTATGATGTGACCGGCGGTCGTGTGCTGATCAATGGTGTGGATGTCAGGCAGATGAATAGTCATGAACTGCGGGAACATATCGGTTTTGTTGCACAAAAAGCCAATCTGTTCAGCGGAACTATTGAAGAAAATATTCGTTTCGGACGGGAAGATGCGACAGATGAAGAAGTGCGGCACGCAGCGGAAATTGCCCAGGCCATGGATTTTATCATGGATAAACCAAATGGTTTTCAAGAAAAAATTGTTGAGGGAGCGGGCAACCTGTCCGGCGGGCAGAAACAGCGTCTGTCCATTACCAGAGCACTTGTGAGAAAGCCGGATATTTATATCTATGACGATTCTTTTTCGGCACTGGATATGAAGACGGATGCGTTGCTCCGTCAGGCATTAAAGAGTGAAGTGAAAAATGCTGTGGTCATCATTGTGGCACAGCGTGTATCTACGATCATGGATGCGGATCAGATTCTTGTGCTGGATGAAGGACGGCTGGCGGCCGTGGGACGTCATAAGGAATTATTAAAAGAATGTCCGTTATATTATGAAATTGCAGCATCCCAGCTGAGTGAGGAGGAACTGCAGAATGTCCGTTAATCAAACTGAAAATAAACGAAAAGGTATTCATCAGATTGGTTACTGTCTGAAATATCTGATGACATTTTTGAGCCCGTATAAGGGCGGTCTGATCCTTGGCCTTCTGATGGTTGTTGTGGCCAATATTACCTTTGCGGTGATGCCATTGGTGGAGGGGCAGATGACAACACAGCTTTTCAGTGACGGTGAAGCAATCCTGAAGGGTGTGGAGGGTGCGCATGTTCATTTTGATGTTATTTTCGGCATTATGGGAACTCTGGTGGTGATTTATATTATCAAAACAGTCTCACAGCTGATCACGGCAGTCTTCCTGACGAAGGTACTGCAGCAGGCAATGTGTGATATCAGAAACACTTTGCAGAAGAAGATCCAGCGCCTGCCGGTGCGGTATTTTGATGATCATGCCTTTGGCGACGTGCTCAGTTGTGTCACCAATGATGTAGATACCCTGAGCAATGCGCTGCAGGAGACACTGCAGAGAGTACTGGCGGCGATCCTGACATTTATCTTTGTTATTGGCATGATGTTCTATATCAATATAGTGCTGGCATGTATTGCCCTGCTGATCATTCCTTTGTCATTGATTGTGACGCGGTTTTTTGTAACACGTTCACAGAAATTGTTTGATACACAGCAGCAGACATTGGGGGAACTCAACGGTACTATCACAGAGATGTACGGAGGCTTCAATGAAATTATTTTGTATAACAGACAGCAGACGGCGGTAGATAAATTTCACGATGTCAATGGGAGAATGAGAAATGCTTCTTTCAAAGCACAGTTTGCATCATCTCTGATCTCACCGTGTATTTCACTGATCACATACCTGATCATCGGTTCTGTAGCAGTAACGGGCTGCCTGTTTGTTATGAACGGCACATTGCTCCTTGGCAATCTGCAGGCATTTATCCGTTATATCTGGCAGATCAATGATCCGCTTTCACAGATTTCCCAGCTGTCTTCACAAGTACAGTCAGCATTTGCAGCCATGGGAAGAATCTTTACACTGCTGGATGAGGAAGAAGAAGCTCAGGAAGGAACTGTTTCAATTCAACCGGAAGAGATACGGGGAGAAGTGACATTTGACCATGTTGTCTTCGGATATGATGATGAAACACTGATGCGGGATGTGAATTTTGAGGCGAAGACCGGACAGATGGTGGCTATTGTAGGACCGACAGGTGCCGGCAAGACGACATTGATGAATCTCCTGCTGCGTTTTTATGATGTGAAGGGCGGAGCCATCAGGATAGACGGTATTGATATCCGGGATATGGACAGGGAAGAATTAAGACAGCTGTTTTCACTGGTTCTTCAGGATACATGGCTGTTTAAAGGAAGCATTTATGACAATATCCATTACGGAAGGCTGGGTGCCAGAAGGGATGAGGTCATTTCGGCAGCCAAGATGGCGAATGTACACCATTTTATCAAAACACTGACAGGCGGCTACAATTTTGAAGTCAATGAAGAAAGTACGAATATTTCCCAGGGGGAAAAGCAGCTTTTGACCATTGCGAGGGCGATCTTAAAGGATCCGCGGATTATTATTCTGGATGAAGCGACCTCTTCCGTGGATACCCGTCTTGAAAAAATGCTGCAGGAAGCCATGCACAGAGTGATGGATGGCCGAACTTCTTTTGTTATTGCACATCGTTTGTCCACTGTGAGAAATGCAGATTTGATCCTTGTGGTTGATCACGGGGATATTGTAGAGCAGGGAACTCATGAGGAACTTCTGGCCAAGAAAGGTGTCTATGAAAAGTTATATCACAGTGGGACATCTCTTGCGAATCAGTAGTCAGTGTGCTAAGATAATAGAATGAATTTGATAAGCAAGTCTTGAATGATTATGGAGGGAAATATTTTGCGGGGAAGACCAACAGGAAGAAAGGCGCATATTCCGGGATTAATTATTACGATTGTATTATTACTCATTGCCGTGGAATTTATCGGCTTGCTGGTGGTGACAAAGCTGGTGCCTGTTTATCTGATTTTTGCGGTGGGAATCGCAATTTTGACTTGTGTTTTGCTTATATGTCTTCTGACAGGTGATTTTCGGAAGAAGGTGCGCTTTGTCATAGGTATTGTGTTGGGAATTTTATTCATTGTTTTGCTGGTTGTAGGGAACCTGTTTGTATTGCATACGTATAATACCCTGACCAAGATATCAGGGGTGAATACGAAGACATCACAGATTGGTATTTATGTTTTGAAAAATGATGCAGCGCAGACAATTGAAGATGCGAAAGATTATACATTTGGTACATTGAGCAGTCTGGATAAGAAGAACACGCAGGAAGCTGTGAAGCAGATTCAAACGTTGCTTGGACAGCCTGTTAAGCAGCAGTCCGCGGATGGTGTGACAAAGCTTGTGGACAGTCTGATGGATGGCAGCTGTGGCGTAATTATCCTGAATCATGCTTATCTTCCGATCTTGTCGGAAATGGAAGGCTATACGGATATTGAGAATAAGATCCGGGAGCTGGATATTCTGGATGTCAATACGGTCATTGAGGAGCAGACGAAGGATACGAATGTTTCACAGAAGCAGGATGCAAAGAATATCATATGTCTGTATATCAGTGGTATCGATACAAGGGGCAGTGAGATCATCAACACGCGAAGTGATGTGAATATCATTGCAACGATCAATACAGATACAAAACAGATGCTGCTTGTGTCAACACCGAGAGATTATTTTGTCCCGCTGTCAATTTCCAATGGTGTACCGGATAAACTGACCCATGCAGGTATTTATGGTATTGATGTGTCTATGGATACCCTTGGAATGCTCTATGATATTTCACTGGACAAGTATTTCAGAGTCAATTTTGCAGGTTTTATCAAGATTATTGATGCACTGGGCGGTATAGATATTGATTCAGATGCTGCATTTACAGCGAGTACGGATCAGGAGTATTCCTTTACAAAGGGTATGAATCATATGAATGGTGCGGCAGCATTGGCATATTCCCGTGAACGTTATGCTTTTCAGGAGGGTGACCGTGCAAGAGGCCGGCATCAGATGCAGGTGATCAGTGCGGTGATTCAGCAGGCGATGTCATCGGAAATGCTGAGTCATTATACAGAAGTTCTGAATGGTATCGAAGATTGTTTTGACACGAATTTCTCCTATGACAGAATGGCAGAGCTGGTACGCCAACAGCTGGAGGATGGCGGCAGCTGGAATATTGTCAGCTATAGTGTGGATGGTACCGGCGATACAAGGCAGCCGTATTCTATGAGTGCCAATGCGTATGTTATGATACCGGATCAGACAACCGTTGATGAGGCAAAAGCACTGATGCAGCAGGTTGTGGATGGAGAGGTTATAGACCTCAATAAATAAAGTGACATGATGGAGTGAACGGCATGAATTATATAGTTGTAGATTTTGAGTGGAATCAGACCTCTTATGGAAAGGGGTCTGAGAACCGTAAGATTCCCTTTGAAATCATTGAGATCGGAGCAGTGAAGCTTAATGAAAAACGGAAGGAAGTTGATCGGTTCAGCCGGACGATCCGGCCAAAAGTATACAAGAAATTGCATTATATTACAAAAGAGCTGACAGGCATTACCCAGGAAGAGCTGAATGTCAGTGATCCGTTTACGTATGTACTGGTGGATTTTATGCTCTGGTGTGGAAAGGATTACACCTTTTGCACATGGGGCAATATGGATCTTGTGGAATTACAGAGGAATATGAAGTACTATGGTCTGCTGGATCTTCTCAAAGGCCCTGTAAAGTACTACAATGTTCAGAAATTGTTCAGAGAACTCTGTGCGCATGATACGGCTGCAGCATCTTTAGAAACGGCGGTGGATTATTTTGATCTGCCGAAGTCAGAGGATTTTCATCGTGCGGTAAATGATGCAGCCTATACAGCGGAGATTTTTCGAAGGGTTGACCATGAAGCAGCGAAGAAGCTCTATTCGATTGATTATTATCAGAATCCTCAGACAAAGAAAGAAGAGATTCATCTCAGATATGATTCTTATTATAAATACATTTCCAGGGTTTTTGATACCCGGGAAGAGGCTATGGCAGATAAAGAAGTCCGTTCCACAAGATGCTATAAATGCGGACGGGCGGCCAGAAAGAGGATGCACTGGTTTTCTGCAAAGGCAAAAGCATATTATTGTCTGGCAGATTGCCCGGAGCATGGGTACATACGGGGCAAGATCCGTATCAAGAAGGATGATGAACAGCGTATATATGTCGTTAAAACACTGCGGCTGATAGATGATGAAAAAGCGGATCAGCTGAGGCAGATGAAAGCAGATGTTCTTCAAAAAAGACGTGAACGCAGACAGAAAGGCTGTCAATGTCACTGAATATGTTCAGTGGCATTGACAGCCTTTTCGATTCGATAAAGATCAGTGTGTCTGATTAAAATCTCTGAGTGTATCGTGCATCTGTTCAAGCAGTGTGTCCACACGACCATAGTACGGAAGCGACTGGCGTTTGCCGGTCAGCTTCCGGCGGATCTGCTTTAATTCATGGATAATGGCATCGATATCCTCCACACCTTTCTTGTCTGTCAGCAGATATTCCATGGCTTTCTGATTGCCGTCATCTGTAATCTTGTCATAGATAACCCGGATATTCGGCTTCTCGCCGATATAACGGAAAGTAATATTTGGGGATGCGTGATTCAGTAAATTCTGAATATACTGAATATCACCGGTTTCCTTGTAATAGCGCCACGCAAAAGTCTTGCGCATAGTCTGTGTGCCGATAGATTTCAGACCGATTCTGTTGCCGGTCTGCTTGAAAATGCGATAAGCCTGTTCACGGGACAGCGGTTTATGCGTGCTGGCATATCCGGTAATCAGGTATTCGTCATCATCTCTGCCATCAATAAAGTCGGAAATTACAGCCTGAAGCTCTTCTTTCAAAGGAAAAGACTGTTCAATTTGTCGTGTTCCGATTACAGCGATCAGTTTGTCCTTGTCACGTACATCTTTTACTCTAAATTGCAAGATATCCTGAAGCTGCAACCCTGTTCCGATTCCGATCTCAAATAAAATGTAATATTTATCGTCAACAGATCTTAATGCGTCTCTAAATTTTTGGAGTGTTTCGTCATCTTTAATCGGAGCGACCCAGTTCATATATTCACCTCGTGTATAACGTATCATCATAGTGAAGAGGTAGACTATTCACTACATTTATCAATCCCATTATAACACGGTTACATTTTAAATCAAGTAATTTATCAAAGTTCAGCTATATTCGACAATGATATTAATGATTTTTGTTATATTTTTTAATGCGTTCATCACGAAGACGTTCATAATTTCGACGATGTTTTCTGCGTTTTAAGACATGATACAGCCAGATCATGAAGAGTGACAGCAAAATAACGGTGCAGATGACGCATAACAGGGCTATAAATATATGCTCCAGTGCGAAATTGACCATTTTGTGAAGATATATCGACAGCGGGGATCCGTTGGAATAATCGTCAGCTGCCGGAAGCATTTCAGAGTCACTTTCTGTTTCAGTAAGTTCTGCAAATGCAGGCAGATTCTCTGTTTCTCCGGGGTGGCTGAAGGTGGAGGATTCAGTTTCGGCAGTTGTTTCTGCAGCGGCCATTTTGGTTACCAAACGGTCGTAGTTGTCGAAGCAGTAGTCCATGGCACTGATGGTATCGGGATAGATATGACCGTCAGAATTCTCCATAACGACGCTTACAAGGGTGTGATCATTCTTTTCGGCATAAGTAACAAGGGTATTTTTGGCTTCCGATGTATAGCCTGTTTTGCCGCCGATGCAGGCATCATAATGGTATTTGGTATCCATCAGCATCTGATGCTTGTGATAGAGTGTAAAGCCTTCCGGTCGGAGATTGGTAGATTTGACAGTGTATTCCTTACATCCGGTGATTTCGCGAAATGTGGGATTCTGAATCGCCTCCTTTGCAATAAGTGCCATATCATGGGCACTGGTATAATGCTCCGGGTCGTGGAGTCCGTTTGGGTTGACGAAATGTGTGTTGGTGCAGCCAAGCTGTTTGGCCCGTTCATTCATCAGATCGCAGAAAGCACTGACAGAACCGCTGAGATACTTGGCAGCTCCGTTGCAGACTTCATTGGCTGAAGACATGAGAATCGCATGAAGGGCATCGTTGACAGTAAGCTCTTCGCCGTTGAGTATGCCGATATTCATGTCATTATAATAATTCAGACCGTTCCAACAATCCTGGGAGAATGTGATGGTGTCGTCAAGATCAGCGTTCTCAATAAGTAGAAGACCGGTCATTACTTTCGTGATGCTGGCAGGATAATGCCGGTCATCCATGTTTTTGTAATAAAGAATTTCGCCGGTATCAACGTCCATAACGCAGGCTGCACTGGAGTATAAAATGATATCTTCCGTTGAGACCTTGTCTGTCGGCAGGATAACGGGACCTGACGGAGCTTCGGTCTCTGTTTCAGATGCGTCCGTTTTTTCTTCTGAAGAGGCTGCATTTGTTTCGTCGGCATAGGCTGTCAGGGGTGAAAGTATGCAGCTGGAGAAAAAAAGGAGCATTATAAATAAAGTACAAATTAATTTTTTCATGTAAAAAATCTCCTAAATACAGTATAGTCCGCAATTATAGTATAAGATTTCAGCCAAAAAGTCAAATTGTATCTTTTGCCAGGTTTCGCATGGCTTTAATCTAGGTGAAAGATGAAAAGCTGATTATTGAATAAATATGCGACATGTGTTAAACTTTATTCCATACGAGCCGTTTGGGATTAAGAAATAATCAGACAATTGACGGAGAATAAGCAGAATCGGATAAAAGTGCGGAAGAAAGGATGAAGGACAGGATGTTAAGTAAAGAAATGCGCGAGAAACTGATGGGTGAAATCGGACGTAATGATAAGTTTATCGAATTGATAGGTATCAGAATTGTGGAGTTAGATGAAGGATATTGTAAAGGTGAACTGGAAGTCACTGATCAGCATATGAATCCACTGGGAACTGTTCATGGCGGATGCCTGTACACGCTGGCGGATACGGTGGCTGGTTTTGCAGCAGCCTCCTGCGGATTTGAAGGACCGACGCTTTCCGGAAATATGTATTTTCTCAGACCGACAATGGGCGTGAAGAAACTGACCTGTGAGAGCCGTGTTGTGAAGAACGGCAAGCGTATCCGTGTTGTGGAAGCAACGATTTACGGCGATAATGGGCAGGAAATTTCAAGAAGTCTTCTGGAATATATGGATATGCAGCGTGAAATGGTTATCAAAAAAGAAGATTAATTCAGATCGGATCAATTAAAAATTTCTATGAATGAGATAAATATTTAACGGGGCCGCGTTTATTTACACTCCTGCGTGAATGTGATAAAATGTATTACATTCAACAGGAGTCGTGTATCCTCAGGGGAGAGTACAGTGCAGGAGAGCAGACTGCGTGATATCAGATGGAGGATATGATATGTAAGAGAAAGGTAACTGTGAAGGGACTGAACAGTTACAGAAAACAGAGTGTATGGAGGTAGTGCTATGTTAACTGGAGCACAGGTAATGGTTAAATGTCTGGAAGCCGAGGGCATCAAGGCTGTGTTCGGCTATCCTGGCGTTGCGATCTGTCCGTTTTACGACAGTTTATATGATTCAGGTATCAGGAATATTTTGGTTCGCCATGAACAGAACGGCGGACATATGGCCAGCGGATATGCCCGTGTGACGAGGAAACCGGCAGTCTGTGTGGCAACTTCGGGACCGGGGGCGACGAATTTGATCACAGCATTGGCAACGGCTTATGCGGACAGCATTCCGCTGATTGCGATCACAGGACAGGTTTCAAGTGAACTCCTTGGCAAGGATGTTTTTCAGGAGGCAGATATTACAGGTTCGGCGGAACCTTTTGTCAAATACAGCTATCTGGTGAGAGATGCCAGAGAGATCCCCCGTATTTTCAAGGAGGCATTCCATATTGCATCTACAGGACGCCGGGGCCCGGTTCTGATTGATGTACCGCTGGATGTTCAGCAGAAGCAGATAGAATATGTGCCGGTGAATGAAGTCAGTATCCGTGGTTATAAGCCGACAGTGAAGGGCAATAATCTTCAGATCCGCAAGGTTGTGGATGTATTGTCCCGTGCCGGTAAACCGCTGATCTGTGTGGGCGGCGGAACAATTCTCGGCAATGGTGAGCAGGTTGTCCGCGAGTTTGCGAATAAATTTCACATTCCGGTTGTTTCTACTATGATGGGTATCGGTGTTATGCCGAATGAAGATCCTTTATATATGGGCATGCTGGGAACCAATGGTAAGCCTCATGCTAACTATGCAGTTCATGAGTGCGATGTCCTTGTACTTGTGGGGGCCAGAGTGGCAGACCGAGCCGTTGTGAAGCCTTACAAGCTTGAGAGAAGGAATACAACTATTGTCCATATCGATGTGGATCCGGCTGAGATCGGCAAGAATCTCGGAACAACGGTTCCGCTGGTAGGCGATGTGCATGTGATCTTTGAGAATCTGCTTCAGTATGAGATTCCGGGAGATTACACAGCATGGAATGAAGAACTGGCAGAGAAGAAAGCAGCTTATGTGGACAGACGTCATTTTAATCCGGATTTTGTGAATCCATGCCGTTTTGTTCAGACACTGAGCGGCAAGATGAATGATGATGCCATTTATGTAGCGGATGTTGGTCAGAATCAGCTCTGGTCTGCAGATAATTATGTGATGAAGCACGGCCGTTTCCTGACAACAGGCGGATTCGGTACAATGGGTTATTCCATTCCTGCAGCTATCGGTGTCCGCGCGGCATTGCCGGATACACAGATTGTCGCTGTCTGTGGTGATGGTTCCTTCCAGATGTCTCTGATGGAACTGGCTACCATGCGTCAGTGGGACCTGCCGATCAAGTTTGTTATTATGAGGAATGGCTATCTTGGTCTGGTACGTGAATATCAGCATCATACCTATCATGACCGTTACAGCGGCGTTTCATTGGACGGCAGTCCTGATTTTGAGAAAATCGCAGAGGCTTACGGATTGGATTATTTCCATCTTGAACATAATGACGAGATGGAACAGAGAATTGATGAATTCCTTGCATGCGACCATGCAGCCATGATGGTTTGTGAGGTTTACAGTTTTGATTTGGTAAAGGAGTAACAGGCGGATGAAAGGAATATTTTCGGTATTAGTAGAGAATAAAGCCGGTGCATTGAGCAAGACCGCCGGATTATTTGCCAGAAGAGGTTTTAACATCGACAGTCTTGCTGTAGGTGAGACGGATGACAGAGATATATCCAGTATGACCATCATCTCAACCGGGGATGAGCGTATCATGGAGCAGATTGAGAAACAGCTGAACAAGAAGATCGATGTAATCAAGGTTCGCCGTTTTGCAGAGAATAAGTGTGTAACAAGAGAACTTTTGATGCTGAAGGTGACTTATACGAATGTGACAAGATCAGACATTATGGAGATCTGCAATATTACAGGTGCTCATATCGCAGATCTTTCACCGAAGTCCATGGTCATTGAACTGACCGCCAAGACATCCAAGATTGATCGTTTTATCAAGCTGATGCAGCCATTTGGCATTATTGAGATGGCACGTACAGGCGCACTGGCTGTACAGAGAGATTCCAACGAATAGGCAGGTTTTTTATGAGACTTAGAAATGTAAGAGGTTCAAGAGAGACAATTGCAGCAGATGAATGCGTTCTGCATGATCCTGAGGAGCAGCGGGCACAGAAGGGCCGCTGGCATGAACTTTTTGGCAATGACCATCCGATCCACATTGAAGTCGGCATGGGTAAAGGTCAGTTTATCATGACGCTGGCACAGCAGAACCCGGATATTAATTATATCGGTATTGAGAAGTATTCAAGCGTGCTTGTGCGTGCTTTGGAGAAATACCATACATATGAGGGCGACAATATTTTCTTCCTTCGCATGGATGCGGAAGAGATTGCGGATGTTTTTGATGAGAATGAAGTAGACAGGATTTATTTGAATTTCTCAGATCCATGGCCGAAGGATCGCCATGCTAAACGTCGTTTAACTTCCAAGGAATACTGGGCACGATATGATCGGATTCTCTGCCCGGAGGGACGTGTGATCTTCAAGACAGACAATCGTCCGTTATTCGACTTTTCACTGGAGCAGGTGGAAGTGGCCGGCTGGCAGCTGGACAACTATACGTTTGACCTGCATCACAGTGAATATGCGGAAGGCAACGTTATGACTGAATATGAGGAGCGCTTTACAGCCAAGGGCAATCCAATTTGTCGTCTGGTGGCACACAGAGATCCGCAAAAAAAAGGATAGAGCGCAGAAAACAGACCTTAGACGGATTTGTGAAACATTCAGGATTTTTCGAAAACATATAAAATTCCCCTCTTCACAGCAGGCACGTTCGCACTGCCTAACACTGTCAGCGGTACATAAGATGCCAAAGGACGGCATCTAAGTACCGGACGTGTTAGGAGCACCTGCTGTGAAGAGGGGAATTTCTATATGTTTACCCGAGAATTGAGTGTTTCACAAATCCTGTTTCATGAAGTTTTTGACTGCACGCTTTGAATTTGAAGCGCTAGGTGCTGGATAATGTTTAGAAGAAGATAATGTTTCGAAAACGATATTTCAGCTTGCTGCATAAGATAGTAATAGGAAATTTGAATTCCGGAGGCGTATGCATGGCTTCTTTTAAGCAAAAAATGGCGGGTAAGGCGGTACTGTTTGCTTATGATCATAAACAGATTTCTAAGCGGGGACAGCGGTTGGGGGATTCTTATAAAGAAGTGAAAAAGACAATTGAAAATATTGGCAAGGATAAAACACGCTAAAAGTTGTTGTTTCATATAAGAGACATCTTTTGATATGACTTTGTATAAGATACAGAGAAAATATCAAAGGATGTCTCTTTTTTTTGATTTCTTGGATTTTGAGAAAATACAGAGAATAAAAATCTGAAAAAATTAGAAAATATCTATTGATAATCTCTGAAAATGGGAATATAACAACCTCGACATCACGGAAACTAAGAAAAATAGATAAGATATTCTTCAAATGTAAGAATGCATGCAAGAAAGAATGTCTGAGAAAAGCAGAACTCAATGCGGAAAACCTGTTTCTGAAAATTCGAGAATACAGTTGGAATTCCGGGATGGGGCTGCCGTGATGATGACATGGCAAATATCCGGATCTTTGCACGAAACTTTATATATGACAGAACAAAAGAAAAAGGAGAAAGAACAATGAGTAAAGAATTAATGAATACTACAGAGATGAAAGAAGTTATTTCAAAAAGAACGGCCTGCATGAAGGTGTTTGAACATGCAGACCACCGTTTTACAGCGGCCATTTACGGCACACCGGTCCACTACATGAAGGACGGCCGCTGGGAAGAGATCGACAACCGCCTGGAAGCGGCAGCTGATAAAGTGCCGGCTGATGCGGATGATATGGAAAATATCTCAGGGGCCTTCAGAGTCCGTCTGTCCAACAAGGTGAAGAAAAAGCAGATGGTTTCACTGGGAGAGGGCAGCAGAAAGCTCACATGGGGTTTTGTGGATGCCAATTCCGTGAAACGCCAGATTTTAAAGGAAACGGAGGAGCAGCAGCCGGATAGTGCCGGTGCGTTAGAGCATACGGCGGACAGTGAAAAGGACCCCACAGCGGCCTATGCCGTCAGACATTTAAAGAGCCGCATCCTTTATCCGGAAGCCTTCCATGGTGTAGATATCCGTTACACCATCGGCCCGGAAAGCCTGAAAGAGGATCTGGTCTTAAAGCAGGCAGACGCCGTGCATGCTTTCACATGGCGCTATGCCCCGGGTGGGTTAAAGGCCAGACAGGAAGGTGCGGATATCGTCTTTGAGGATACAAAGGGAACAAAAGCCTACAGATTGTCTGCACCGTATATGACGAATGCCGCAGGGGAAGTGAGCCACGGCCTGACACTGACCCTGACGGATGACGGCGGTGAGAAGAACAAGGAGGCTTACGTGAGACTGGAAGCGGATGCGGGATGGCTTGCGGCAGAAGAAAGAGCATATCCGGTGGTCATCGACCCGGTGGTGACCACCGATGTGGCCAGGGATAAGATCCAGGACTGCCATGTCTCTTCTTTCTACAATACAGACAATTTTTACAACAGCCATATCCTGAAAACAGGCAGGGTGGACGGTTCCGTCCTCAGAAGCTACCTGAAGTTCACCCTTCCGCAGCTCAACAAAGCTTCTGAGATGGTGACATCCGCCTGGTATGTGGCCATCAGACGCCCGGGCGGTTCAGACCAGCGCCGCATTGATATCCACCGTGTGACAAAGGACTGGAACAGTAAGACTGTCACATGGGACAACAAACCGTCTTACGACCCGAAAGTGGCCGATTATATCGCTTTTTCAGGTTCTGGACTGACAAGACTGGTCTTTGATATCACAGGTGTGGTAAAAGACTGGTATGCGGATGGGAAGAACTACGGCCTGATGATGAAAGAGCATGGGGAGGAAGAAGGTACGTATAACGAATACATTTCATCTGATGACAATCTGGATGATAATGCGGCCACACGTCCCCAGATCATGATCCAGTACGTAAGCTGCGAGGGCCTGGAGGATTTCTGGACGTATCACCAGCATGATATCGGCAGGGCCGGTACAGGCTATGTGAATGATTATAACGGCAGCCAGATCCTGGTGCATCCGACTTATGCCCTTTCCGGCAGCCGTGCGCCTATCAGCCTGAGCCATGTGTTCAACAGCAGTGAACAGGGGGCGGATATCGGTTACGGCAAAGGCTTCCGTCTGAACTACCACCAGACCATGATGGCGAAGAAGATCGGAAGTACAGACTATTACTGCCAGACTGACGGTGACGGTACGAGAAGATATTTTGCCAAGGATACAACAGACAGCAAGTGGAAGGATGAGCTGGATCAGACCCGTATCCTGACACTGGATTCATCCAACAGATATACCGTGACGGATAAGGACGGCGGCAAACAGCACTTTTTAAACGGGCTGCTTGTAAAGGAGGAAGATGCTTCCGGCAACACGCTGTCGATCTTACACAACGCATCGAAGATCGTGAAGCTGACAGACGGCTCCGGCCGTGAAGTCAATCTGGCCTATGGCAGTGACGGCCATCTGTCCAAACTGACGGATGCAGCAGGCAGGGTGACAGCATTTGGTTATACCAACGGTTTCCTGACATCCATCACAGACCCGGACGGTGCCGTGAGCCGCTTTACTTACGACACGGCAGCGGGCAAGGGCATGATGCTGACAGCGGCAGACCCTTACGGCTATAAAGTACAGTACAGCTATGGCAGCCGGGCCCCTTACAGGGTCAGCAAAGTCACGGAATATGCCGGCAGCACAGAGGGACAGAGCCTGACACTGGCTTACGGACACAACCGGACAAGCTTTACAGACAGCAAAGGAAGAAAAGAAGTCTATCTCTTTGACAATGCAGGGCGTACCGTCAGTGTGCGCAATGATGCCGGTTACGGTGCCGCATGGCAGTATCTGGATACGGCAAAGAACAAGAACAAACTGTCCGCAGCCACAGACCTGCGCTATGTATCCCCGCAGTATCTGAGGGGCGTCACGGGCGGTATGGCAGGCTGGACACGTTACAGCAATGCGGATCACGTTGTGGTGGAAGACAGTGCGGCAGGTGAAGCTTATATCGGCACAAAGTGTATCCGCATCCGCAGCACAGCAGCTTCCGGAGACGGTGCAGCGTTCCAGAACCTGACGGTAAAGGCGGGGAAGAAATATGTTTTTTCTGCTTATGTCAGAGCCAGTGTCAGTGAACTGGCGGCAAAAGGGCGTATCTGGCTGCAGATAGAGGATACAGCGAAGAATCTGGCGGTCGTGGCGGATTCAGCCGGCATCACGGCGGGTACGGAGGGCTTTAAGCGCCTGTCAGTGTCCTTTACGGCACCGGATAACGGGACAGGCAATGGCACATCCTCCTTAAGGATCCTTGCCAGGACCCGCAATTTCAAGGGAACTGCATGGTTTGACGGCCTCCAGATGGAAGAAGGGGAGGCAGCGGGACGCCTGAACCTGGTATCCAACAACTGCTTCCAGAATGGCATGACGGACCATACAGCATTACAGTTCGCTGGCGGTGACGGCGTGTTAAAGACCGGTGCGGCGGCACAGGTGCCGACCGTCTTAAAAGGCACTGTCAATGAGGATAAAGTCAACATCCGTGCGGCGGCAGGTACGGCATATCAGGCCCTTGTCATGGCACCGAAGGGCACCAGTGCGACAATTCATGGGGCGGATTATGACAGTGACGGCGCCATCTGGTATGCCATCCGTGCAAAGATTAGCAATAAGATCTATGACGGCTATATGAAAGGCACCTATCTGAACCTGTCCATTTCAGGGGCGGTTGTGACAGTCAGGGGTGTGGTTGCGGCAGACAACCTGAACCTGCGTGCAGGTGCAGGCACCGGCTACAGCGCAAAGACCATGATGGCGGCAGGCACAGCCGTGGGCATCAAAGGTGCGGCAAAGGACAGCAGCGGCACGAAGTGGTATCGCCTGGCCTTTACAAAGAACGGCACACAGTATGATGGCTATGCATCTGCAGATTATGTGGCGGTCATGCGTCCATCTACTTCCCATGCGGCACCGTCTGGTACGCTGAATGTCCGAACAGAACCGAATACCTCCTGTTCTGTGGCTGTCCAGATCGGCAGCAGTGACAAGGTAAATATCGTCAGCCATGCCGGTTTAAAGAACGGAGACCTGTGGTACGGTGTGAAACTGACCAAAGGAGGCAAAGCCTACACCGGTTATGTGCTGTCTGATCTTGTGACGGTTTCATCTACAGATGTTCCTGCAGAGATCCGGATGGGACAGCAGGAAAAAGTACCGGGCGGCAACGGCCCGACAGGGGACAGCGTTTTAAAAATCACAGGGGATGAGAAGAACAACAAGCGCTGCTATCAGCCGCTGGCCATCTCCGGCAAAAAGGGCGACTGCTTCATGGCCTGCGGCTGGGGCTATGCCGACAGCGTGAGCCTGAAAGAGAAGTTCTTTGAAAGCGATCCCCATGCGGGCAACAGCTTAAACAGCAGGAAGAACCGCCATTTCGGCCTCCATATCAACTTCATATCCAGCGATGCCAATGACAGGAATGACATCCACTATGCGGAATTCGGGGCAGACTGCAGTGAGTGGCAGTTCATGAACACCGCTTTTGTGGCGAAACATGATTATGTGCGGGTGGATATCGGCTTCTGTTATGGCAACAACAGCAACAATGCCTACTTTACGGGCCTTGGCCTTTATAAAGAAGAATACGGTACAAGCTTTGCCTATGATGACAAAGGCAACGTGGTGAAGGTGACAGACCAAGCGAAGAAAAACAGCAGCTTTGAGTATGATGCCGCCGGAAACATTGCAAAACTGATTGATATTAAGGGCAATCATTTTGAGTATACGCACGATGATAAACACAGGCTGACAGGCGCAAAGTCTGCAATGAATATGAAATATGC
Organism: Pseudocoprococcus catus; assembly: GCF_019734885.1. Classification (GTDB taxonomy): domain Bacteria; phylum Bacillota; class Clostridia; order Lachnospirales; family Lachnospiraceae; genus Coprococcus_A; species Coprococcus_A catus. The sequence continues at coordinate 21,482 of NZ_JAAXCM010000045.1, forward strand.
ATTTGTATATAACAGTCAGGGCGGAATATCTTCAGCAAAAGTTGTAGATCCATCCAACGCAGCAAAAGCCATTACAGCGACTGCGGAGTATACAAAAGATGGCAGTTACATATCCAAACTTTGTGATGAAGATGGAAACAGTACATCTTATGGCTGGGATACGGCAAAGGGATGGATGACGTCTGTAACAGATGGTGAAGGAAACTGGACAGATTATACCTATGATGCATGCAACAGGGTGACAAAAGTGACATCTTCTGCGGATATCAACGATAAAGAACAGAAGATTTCTGTGGCATATACCTATAAGAATGACCGAATGACGCAGATTGAGCATAACGGTTTTGTATATGAGCTTTTGTATGATGGATTCGGCAAAGAGACAGCGGTGAAGATTGCGGGTACACAGGCTGTGAGCCATACATATGACAGTAAAAACGGACTGCTGCGCAGTACATCTTATGCAAATGGATTTTCAATCCGATATGAGTATGATACCCTGGACCGTCTTCAGAAAATGGAAGCATTAAAGGACGGCAGTGTGATATATACATGCAGACTCATTTATGACAAGCATGGACAGATATGCAGAAGGGAACTGAAAGGCGACAAATCCTGTATCTGGACATATGAATATGATTTGCTTGGCCGTATGGGAAAAGCTGTTTCGAATACCGGCGAAGAACGATTGTATCATTATGATGCGAATGGTAATGTAGACAGTGTGACAACATTGTGTGATGGTAATAAGCAGACAACCGTGTATACATTTGATAAGGATGACAGGGAGACAAAACTGCAGGCGGGCAGTGCGGTTGTGTCAAGAACCTATGATGCTTATGGCCGCAGGTATATCTCAGACAGAAGCAGCGGTGCGTTTAAAACGACTTACAGATATGCTGTTAATGCGGCGGGACAGCCGGTCAACAGAATGGAAGCTGTTGAGAATAATGGCAAAAAGATTCAGTATACCTATGATAATAATGGAAATATCAGAACTATACAGGACGAGGTTGGTGTAACAACTTATCATTATGATGCGCTGCAGCGTCTGATCAGGGAGGACAATGTACGTTTAAACAAAACAATTATTTATACCAGAGATGCAGGCGGCAATGTGACTCAGAAGAAGGTTTATGCCCTTAGTACACAGGAAAAACCGGAAGGTCAGCTTGAACAGACAATGGTATATGCTTACGCAGACGGATGGAAAGACCAGATGACAGCAGTGGATGGACAAGCTGTTGCTTATGACACAGCAGGTAATATGACAGCATACAAAGGCCAGAAATACAGTTGGTGCGGCAATGGTATCCTGACGGATGTGATAAAGGAAGATGGCACTCAGATTCATTATGCGGTCAATGCGGAAGGTGTCCGTATGGAGAAGAAAGTAAATGGTGTAGTTGCAGCCACTTATTTTACTGATGGCAGTCAGATCCTTGGAGAGAAAAATGCTTCAGGTTATCAGTCTTATATTTACAATTCCGGCGGTGAAATAGAAGCCATTTATTATAAAAAGAGTGTCTACTATTATATCAAAAACGGCCAGCAGGACATCATTGGCTTGTGTGATGCATCCGGCCAGTGGGTTGTGGATTACAGCTATGATACATGGGGGAATCTTCTGAAGACAGGCGGCTCCATGGCGTCAACACTTGGTGTGGATAACCCATTCAGATACCGCGGTTACTATTATGACACAGAAACAGGACTGTATTATCTGGAAAGCCGTTATTATAATCCGGAATTGGGTAGAATGATGAGTGCGGATAGCCTGTCAGTGCTGGGCATGAGCAAAACAACACTGAATGACAAGAACCTGTATAACTACTGTGATGGCAATCCGGTCGGAAGAGTGGATGAAAGCGGTAATTTCTGGGCAGGAATGATATTTGGCGGAGTTATTGGCTGTGTGTCAGGACTTATGACAGCAGGTGCAGTTGCTGAGATAGAGGGAAGAAAAGTGACAAAGAAGGAAGCGCTGGTTGCAGGCCTTACTGGTTTGGCATCAGGAGCTGTATCAGGAATAATACCTGGATTAGGGATAATTCGAGGATGGACGGGTGCACAGATTTTTCAGTATACGTGGTTGGGAAACATTGCAGTTTCTGGGGGTGCTGCATTATTTTCCGTAGATGGTTCGGCTAAGGAAAGAGTAAATGCGGCATTAAATGATATGCTAAAGACAGCTGTAACAGGATTGGCTTTTGCACCACCGATTCCTGTATTGGAGTCAAATGGAAACACTATATTAGGAGCAGCCGTAGGTGGAATATATGATATGTCCATTGCAAAAGCAAACAGCAGCAGAAAAAATAATACATCCAGAACATCCTCCTCATCATCTTCAAAGAGTGGATATTCGGGAAGATGGTTAGTCAGTGTGGAACGGAAATATACAGGTTCGGGTCGCTTCTGTTGGGAGATATGTACGAAGTATTATTCGGATGGTTCAATCAGTGTAGAGAGATGGAAATATACGGTTTAATGTACTGGTATATCTTTTCAAAGCGTAAAAGGAGATGGTATAATTAAGAGGCAGCAGAATTGGCTGCTGCCTCAAAAAGATTTGGTCATGCCAGGGGGAAGAAAGTCGTGAAAGAAATAAGAGGCGGTTTGCCGGAGCAATATTCAAATAAGGGATTTTGTTGGTCTTTTATTGGGTTATTTATAGTTTGTGTTTTTTTTGGCATTCTGTTATGCAGGGAAGGAACAGGAATTTGTGAGACTGTTATAGGAATCGGGTTTATGTATTTGGCTGTGTTGTATATTTATTTGAGATTTTCAGTATCATATGTTATAGATGAAACGGGGGTTACAATCACTTATATTAATTTTAAAATATGGACAGTTCATTTCAACTGGGATGAGTACTACGAAGTGGAATTTGGAACAACGAGAAAAAATGAGGCCGGTGTAGATTTTGTCATGTCTTTTAAGAAAAAGAAGAAATGTCTGAGTGATTTTATATTTTCCGGAACGGTAGGATGTGAATGTACAGAAGAGACGTATGCACTGGTGAAAAGCTGGCTGCCGGAGAGTGTAAGGATGCCAAAGGTCAAGTTTTAATTATTTTATTTCCGATGCCTCGTAATTCCTGCGGGGCACCCTTTCACCACGAAAAAGATAAACTGAAAATATATTTTTACGCGGATTCGGTAACAGAAAAAACGTATCCATTGCCGGAAAGGCGGCAGTCAGCCATGATTATGAGGCAAAGAACGGCAACCTCTTAAAGAGCACCTATGCCAATGGCTGGGAAGTTACCTATACCTATGATAACCTTGACCGTGTGACAGAAGTGAAAGCATCAAAAGATGGCACAAGTTATACCATCGGAAGGTATATCTATGACAAACTGGGAAGGGTGGCACGTTTCATCGACGGACAGGTATCCGGAAAATCCTGCACTTACGGCTATGACTTGACAGACAGGCTGTGTGAAGCAGTCTTTGATGACGGTACAGCCTACCGATACACTTATGATGCCAATGACTGCCTGATTAAGGAAGTCCAGACCACACCGGATGGCGTTAGAACCGTGACAAGAGCCTATGATGCGGACAGCCGTGAAACAACTGTTATCTGCGGCAGTGCCAAGGTTGAAAAGACCTTTGACAAGCTGGGCAGACTTTCATCCATCAAGAGGAACGGCGGGAAACATACGACAACGTATACTTATGAGACAACAGCGGATGGCGGACAGACAGGGCGTGTAAAAACCGTGAAAAACGGCAGCGGCACATGGGAGTATGCTTATGATGCCTGGGGCAATGTGTCTAAAGCCACAGAAAACGGCAGTGCAGACAGCCATACTTATACCTATGATGCCCAGGGACAGCTGACCCGTGAATATGACCCGGATAAGAAGCTGTATCTCGGCTATCAGTACGATGCCGGCGGCAACCTGACGGAAGTGCGCAGTTACCCGGCAGGGGCAGAGGGCGGACCGGAAGGAACAGGGACTGTCCTTAAAACTTTTGCCTATGACAGCACATGGAAAGACCAGCTGGCATCGGTTACCATGGAGGGGAAGACAAGGAACTTCACCTATGATGTCAACGGCAACCTGCTCAGTGACGGAAAGTATACCTACAGCTGGACAAAGGGAAGCCTGCTTGAGAAAGTGACAGGTGATGGCCTGGAGGCAGTGTATACCTATGATGCATCGGGTATCCGGACATCCAAGAAAGTAAACGGTATCACAACAGAATACCTGACAGCGGGCGGCAGTGTCCTGTCGGAGAAGAAGAACGGCGTATGGCAGCATTACCTGTATGACGGCAGCGGTCAGCTGATGGCTATCCGTTATAAGGGCGCGGATTACTATTATATCCGTGACGGCTTAATGAGCATCACAGGACTGGTTGACGCCAATGGTGTGGCTGTAGTAAACTATAGATATGACAGTTGGGGTATACTGACCGGCATCACAGGCAGCATGGCAGGGACACTTGGAAAGGATAACCCGTACAGATTTAAGGGGTACTACTATGATGAAGAGACGGGGATGTACTATCTGAAGAGCCGCTATTATCAGCCGGAGATCTGCAGGTTTATCAGTGCGGATAGTTATGATGTATTGACACAGTCTCCGATGGCATTAGTTGATACAAATTTGTATAATTATTGTGATAATAACCCTGTTTATAGGGAAGATGAGAATGGTCAGTTTTGGAACATAGTAATTCCAGCACTGATAGGTGCGGCTGTAGGTACATTTTTGACGTGGGCAGCAACATCTGCAACAGGTCAGGAATATAGAACAAAAGATTATCTGAGTGATTTTGTAGCAGGATTTATTATCAATTTGATTCCGATTAAAAATATATCTAGAGCATTCTATGTAATTTATACAACTGGTAAAGGCATATATGATGGTGAAGAACCAAAGAGTATTGCATTTAATGCAGCGATAGCATGGACGGCTTCTTCATTGAATATTAGTGAAAGACTTAATTTGCCACATAAGACAAATTATGATAAAGTTGCTAATAATGTAATTGATGTAGTGGAAAATGCGGGAAGAGAGTTTGTAGGTGCTATTACAAGTAGAATTTTTAATTCAGGCCCTTCAAAAACTAAAGCGTCAAAATCGGTAAAAAATAGTTTTAAACGTACTTTAATTTCTAATCAGATTATAAGGAAAGGGAAAAAAGTATATAGAAAGAGAGTGTATTATTATCGAGGACGAAAAGAATGGAGAATAGAAAGGATACATTAAAACGTGGATGAGGATAAAATTATAATTATACCTGAAAAATATTATATGCAAATCTATCAAGTGGGTTTTTGGTTTCTTATAATCATGTCTATTATATGTATAGCGTATGGTTTTTTTGCAAATGAAAAAGCATGGTTAACGTATACTATAATAGGGATTGTTGTAGGAGAAGTAATATTGATTCGAGAATGGTTTAGCTTTGGCAGAGTGATAGAGATGGATAAAGAAGGCTGTACCGTCAAATGGCGAAACCGCAGTAAGGAATATCGCTGGAGTGAATTAAAAACAAGAAGGATAGAGAATAATATAAAATCATGTTATACAAATTGCCGCAAATGCGCAGTGATTTCTCCGTATGAAATAAAAAGATTTCGAAAGAAAGATCCAATGAGCTATTTTATAAATATTTTACATTGGAGAGATTGGAGTACTTTTTATGTATATTTAGATAGCGGAAAAATAAATGATGGAAAGAATAGTTATGAAGGCGGAATTAACGAAAGTATATTCAGAGGAAAAATTGCTCAATGGGGAGTAACATTTGATGATGTTAACTTGAAAAAAGTTAAACCATGGGAAGAAATATTATAACCATTCCATTTTATTCTCAATGCCCCGCATTCTTGCGGGGCATCCCCTTACCACAAGAAAAATAAACTGAAAATATACAAATGAAAAATTAAGAGGAAAGGAGATTAACGAAAGATGAGAGATTTAATGTTACAGTTTTCAAATAACATTTTTATAGAAATCCTGATGCTGGCTATCTGCGCGGATACACTGCTGGGGGTTCTTCGGGCCATCAAGTTTCGACAGTTCAACAGTTCTGTGGGTATCGATGGAGCTATCAGAAAGGTGGCCATGGTTGTCAGTGTAGGGATTTTGATGCTGGCGGATTTACTGATTCATGTGAATCTTCTGGCTTTTATACCTGAGGAATATGTGCATGATCTGGGTGTTCAGAAACTGGGGATGTGCGAATTCTTCTGTCTGCTGTTTACAGCCTGTGAATGTTTATCCGTATTGAAAAACATGGTTCTGTGCGGCCTGCCGGTGCCGAAGAAGGTCGAAAGCTGGATGAGAGATTTTCTTGCCAATATGACATCAGAGCTGCCAATGGACAATGGTATAAGTGATAAGATATATGAAGCAGGCGAGGCGAACACCAATGAAGCGAATACTAATAATAGTGTGCTGAATAAAATGAAGGCAGGAGGTGGAGAAAATGTCAGAAAATAAAAAGCTGTTAGTCGTCATTGACCCGGGACATACGGGGAATACCTATAATGCCGGAGCCGTGAAAGGTTATTATGAAAGCAAGGCTGTTTATGATTTGAGTCTTTATGAAAAGACAGCCCTGGAAAAGAGAGGGATTGATGTTATCCTGACAAGAGAACGGAATCAGGACCCGGGGCTTTATGAACGCGGACAGATGGCAGTGAAAAAGGGGAACGGATATGCCAATGTTTTGTTTGAGAGCAACCATACGGATGCATTCAATGGAAAAGTCTGCGGTGTGACGGTGGTTCGTTCGGCACATCTTCCGGGATCAGAAAAACTGGCAGAGAAAATGATCGATGCCATTGTCAAAGTCATGAAGCCATCCACAGGCATTACTTATAACAGGGGAGTCGTGACAAAGACCCAGAGCAACGGCGCAGACTGGTATGGGGTTATCCGTGGGGCAGTATCTGGAGCAGCTTCACAGGGACAGGCGAAAAATGGCCCGGTTCGTTATGATTATATAGTTGAGCATGGTTTTCATGATAATCCCAAGGAATGTCTTTTCCTGTCGAAACAGGAGAATTTAAAGGCTATAGCGGAGGCCAAGGCAGCTGCAATAGCAGAGTATTTTGGTATTGGGAATAAAAGCCAGCCAGCAAATCAAAGCGGGCAGAGCAGTCAGAATAACCGAAATAATAACAGTCATCAGACAAATCAAAATACTTCGACAGATAGTATGACATTAAATAAAAAGACAGCATATCTGGTCAGAGTTTCTGTTGACGATCTGAACATCCGGCAGGCACCCACGATTCATTCAAAGGCTGTGGGATTTACAGGCAAGGGGGTATTTACCATTACAGAAGAAGCAACGGGAATTGTCAATGCAGCCGGAGAGAAAAGCCAATGGGGAAAACTGAAATCAGGGCAGGGGTGGATATGCCTTGATTATGCCGAGAAAGTGGCTTGAAAAGTTTGAAAAGAGTTTTAACCGGTTCAAGATAAAGGAATGAGATGCTATAATGAAAGTACTGTGATAAATTATAGTTGTAACAGTAGTAGCTGGTAAGAGATATACTAATGATTATAAGGGATGATTGAACAAAAGGGGCGTCCGCTTTACGATTTTTTAATCGTTAAAGCGACGCCTTATTTACGCGAGCAACGAGCCAGGGTTCGTGCTTGCACGAGACTTTGGCGTTGCTAAGCGCCAGTGGCGCTTGTTTAGCAACGACCGAAACGGAGTGTAGAGGCCGCGATAACTTGAGAAACTCGCGGAGCGTGTTTCTCATAGTTTGATATACATGGGCCGCACGCTTTGGGGTTATTGGTGCATCCCTTTTTTTAGTTTAGCGGGCTGCAAAAGATTCGCAGTCGGTGCCCTCTTTTGTCTTAGGGGAACATTCGCAGGCGCCGATGCTGACACAGTTTAAGGTACAGTATTCCACATTACCTGCATGATGTTTACAATCATGAACGCCACATTTAATTGAATTGTTTACTTCCATTTTGATAATCTCCTTTCAATTGCGAAAAAACTGAGTCCGTTCAACATGTAATCGTGAGAAATATTTTTCACTTGATACTGTGAACGGAAAAGCTAACATATTGACGGGTGACAGCATTAGTTTGCACCGAAATTTATGAAATATGTATAAAAGACTATTTTTTTTCAAAAAATTTGTTATACTGATAATATACGTTCAAAATAAGAGAAGACAGGAGGGATCTTTATGCAGCATGAGGTAACGGATGTTCAGAAGTTGTTGGATAAGCAGGGATATGTTGTGACACCCGGTTGGGCAAGACGACCGGTCTGGCAGTATAATCGCGAGAATATTGCAGCCCCTTCTTTTCGCATTAAGGAATGGGATTATTATCTTGCGGGCAATGAACATTATGCCGTTGCATTTACCCTGTCGGATCTGGGATATGCGGGATTAATTAGTGTTTCTTTGATTGATCTTGTGGAACGAAAGGAACATACTGAGACCATATTGACGGCAATGCCTATGGGACGATTGGGACTGGGGAGGACATCGGATGATGGCAATGCGGATTTCAGAAATGGTCGGATTCATCTTCGTTATACGGTGAAGCCGCATAGAAGAAGAATTCAGTGTGTTTTCCGTGATTTTCAGGATGGTAAGACATTGAAGGCGGATCTTCTGATGAAGCAGCCGGAGATGGACAGCATCTGTATTGCTACGCCGTGGAAGGAGAAGCCGAAGGCTTTTTATTACAATCAGAAGGTGAATTGTATGCCGGTCAAGGGCAAAGTGAACTTTGACGGGCGCGATTATATTTTTGATGGGAGAAAAGATATGGCTGTCCTTGACTGGGGACGCGGTGTATGGACTTATGACAACATCTGGCGTTGGGGAACCTGCAGCACAAGGCTGAATGGCGTACCTTTTGGATTTAATCTTGGCTATGGATTCAGTGACCGGAGCAGTGCCTCAGAGAATGTAATTTTCTATGACGGCCGTGCCCATAAGCTTCAGGAGGTTGTCTTTATGATCGGACAGGATGATGAAGGCAATTTCAATTATATGGATCCCTGGACGATTTCATCCAGTGATGGTCGCTTTGAGGGGATTTTTGAGCCGATTCTGGATAGAAATGCGAAGATTGATATGAAGGTGATCGTCAGTGATCAGCATCAGGTGTTTGGACATCTGACAGGGACAGCTGTTCTGGATAATGGAACAGAGCTGAAGATGCGGGATGTTATCGCCGCGATAGAGGTTGTTCATAATCGCTATTAAGACATTTAAGAGACATGTTGTCTGATGGAGGAGAGGGACTGTCGGATAACGGGGTGACAGAAGCAGTTGTTGGCGGAACTGCGGTAATTAGGAGGGATTTACATGAGAGGAGCAGTAGAACTTAGGACAGATGGATGTACAGATCTGCAGTTAGATAGCAGCAAGCATTACATTGTGACCAAATGGTACGGTAGCAGTCTGGCGATTTTTGAAGAAGCCGCTTTTCAGAAATATCTCAGGAGACTGGATACGGATTTCAAGGATAATGGTCATGGACAGAGTGTGATCCGCTATTTTCTGTCAGCGGCCGTTACCATGATGACAGAAGAATCAGATGGATGGCGTATTCCACCGGAGCTTCTGACGTGCATTGAGAAAGACGGGGAAAGGCTGGAATACTGGGAATGTGAGATCAACAGCAGTTATCAGGACAGTTTGCCTGTTTTTGTAGTGGCAGCATCCGGGAATATGGATAGTGCCATTGAGATGACGAAGGAGCGTCATGCCGCATAAACGGCTTATCCGGTGAATATTATTATGTAACTGTTCAGAGCCAAGTAAAATTTCAAAAAACTTCATAAATAAGCACGAATACATAATGAATATACAGGCAGGGCTGACAGGCAATAGAAGGAGGTGCGGTGCATGGGTGGTTATCTGAATCCTGGGAATGAGAAGTTTGGAGAAGCTTTGAATTCTCAGATTTATGTGGATAAAACGGGGTTAATTGAATATACCAATAGGGTCATGTACAGCAATCAGAAATATGTGTGTGTCAGCCGGCCTCGACGCTTTGGCAAGTCGATGGCGGCCAATATGTTGGCGGCCTATTACAGCCGGGGGTGTGATTCGCGGGAATTATTTCAGGGATTGAAGATTTCCAAAGCGGATGCCTGCGAGAAGAAATTAAATCAATATAATACAATATTTCTGAATATGCAGGAATTCCTCAGTCAGACATCAAGCATGGATGAGATGCTGCGTTTAGTAAAAAAATCAGTTTTATGGGATTTGTTTTTTGAATATCCGGATATTAATTATTTTGATAAAGAAAATTTTAGCAGGGCAATGCAGGATGTTTACCAGCAGACGAAATGTCCGTTTGTGATTATTATTGATGAATGGGACTGCATTTTCAGGGAATATCGCGAGAACCATGAAGCGCAGGAACAGTATCTGGATTTTCTGAGGGATTTCCTGAAGGACAAGGCGTATATTCATCTTGCCTACATGACCGGAATCTTGCCGATTAAGAAATATGGCACACATTCAGCACTTAATATGTTTGATGAGTTTTCTATGACGAATCCGGGACCCTTGGCAGAATTTGTCGGTTTTACGGAAGAGGAAGTTGCCGCTTTATGTAAGCAATATGGAAGAAATTTGTCTGAACTGAAAGAATGGTATGACGGTTATCATTTTGAGAAGGCCAGATCCATCTACAGTCCGCGCTCCGTGGTGACGGCTATTTTAACCGGTATTTGCGATTCTTACTGGAATCGGACGGAGACATTTGAAGCTCTTCGGTTCTATATTGATATGAACTTTGAAGGACTGAAGGATGATGTTTTGAGTATGTTGGCGGGAGAGAGAATTCCGGTTAATACAGGAACATTTTCCAATGATATGACGACATTCTACAGTGAGGATGATGTTTTGACGTTGTTGATCCATCTTGGCTATTTGGGATATGATTTTTCATACAAGGAAGTTTTCATTCCAAACAGTGAAGTGCGGGGCGAATACATCAATGCCGTTGCTGCATCCCAGTGGGGTGAGGTTTCCAAGGCATTAAAGAATTCTTCAGATACGCTTCAGGCTATCTGGCAGAAATATCCTGCTGGTAGGCGTCAACTATGATAAAGCGACGCGGGAACATACCTGTGTGATAGAGGAAGCGGAGAAATAAATAATAAATTCTATGAAAGAGGATGTCTGAGGATATCCTCTTTTTATTTACGCGAGCAACGAGCAAAGGTTCGTGCTTGCACGAGATCTTGGCGTTGCTAAGCGCCAGTGGCGCTTGTTTAGCAACGACCGAAACGGAGTGTAGAGGCCGCGATAACTTGAGAAACTCGCGGAGCGTGTTTCTCATAGTTTATTATATAGTAACTCTAAATTTTCTTTCAGATTTCTTTCACTCCGTATATCTTTCTTACAATACCCCGACTTTTCCTGTTTTCGGATTTTTTTGTGCTATGATAGGGACACCAAAGAGAACAGGGGGCGATAGCTTGAAAAATATATTGGAATATCTTGAATGTTCAGCCGGCCGCTGGCCTGAGAAAACAGCCTGCGCCGATACAGATACATCGATGACATGGCGGATGCTGCGGGAGGCGGCAGCACGGATTGGCAGTTTATTGCTGATGCATCGGATGACCCATCGGCCGGTGGCTGTTTATATGGAGAAAACACCGGCCTGTCTGGCAGCGATGCTTGGTACTGTTTATGGCGGTGATTTTTATACAGTAATTGATACGAAAATGCCCTGGGACAGAATTCGTAAGATTTTCAGTGTACTGAAACCGGCGGCGGTTATTACAGACAGAGATCATGAGGAGACAGTCAGGGAAGCCATGGAAGCAGTCAGGAAGGATAGACCGAAGGTTCTTCTTTATGAGAATGCCATGCATACGCCTGAGGACAGAGAAGGACTGGCGGAGATCCGGAGAAAATCAGTGGATACGGATTTGGTTTATACTCTTTTTACATCCGGTTCTACAGGTATGCCAAAAGGTGTTGCCGTGACGCATCGGAATGTGATGGCTTATGCCGAATGGGTGAAGACCACATTTGATATTAATGAAGAGACCATTTTCGGAAGTCAGACCCCATTTTATTTCAGCATGTCGGTGCTGGATATTTACACAACTCTGGCAGCAGGAGCAGAGCTTCAGATCCTGCCGAAACGGCTTTTTGCCTTTCCGGTGCGGCTTCTGGAATATATGAACAGCCGGAAGATCAATACTATTTATTGGGTGCCGACGGCATTGTCCATCGTGGCAAACTGGAAAGTGCTGGATTATGTATCCCTTGAGTATATGGAAAAAGTTCTTTTTGCCGGTGAAGTCATGCCGGTGAAACAGCTGAATTACTGGCGGAAGAAAATGCCGGAACTGCTGTATGCAAATCTCTACGGGCCGACAGAAGTAACAGATATTTGCGCTTATTATATTGTGGACCGGGATTTTGCGGATAGTGAAACACTGCCTATTGGGCGTGCCTGTGACAACTGTGACCTGATCCTCCTTCGTGAGGATGGTACGGAAGCGGCACCGGGAGAAATCGGCGAACTGTGCGTCAGAGGTTCCTTTGTGGCCAGCGGATATTACGGTGATCCTGAGAAAACGGATGCGGCTTTTATACAGAATCCGTTAAATCCCTGGTATCCGGAGAAAATATACAAAACCGGTGATCTGGTTCGCTATAATGAACGGGGCGAGCTGCTTTATCTGGGACGGCGTGATTTTCAGATCAAACATATGGGTTATCGCATCGAACTGGGTGAAGTGGAGGCAGCTGCCGGTGCGGCTTCTGATGTAAAAAGCTGCGTCAGCATTTACGATGAGGACAGGGACCGGATTATTCTTTTCTATGAAGGCGGCCCGAAAAATGAAAACCAGATGCGAAAACTGATGGAAAGCAAACTGCCGGCGTATATGCGGCCTGGGGAATGCATTCGTGTGAAGCGAATGCCGGAAAATGCCAATGGCAAAATTGACAGGAAATACTTGAAGAGCTATTACGCAGATTTGATGGAGGGGCAGGCCATCGGTTAGTTTATGAGGTTTGCAAAACCTGGGGGCTTTGAAAGTGCGTGTCTGATGGACGTTTCAAAGCAGGAACATTTGCACTGCCCGGCATTGGCAGCGGTACTAGGACGCTAAAGGACAGCGTCCAAGGACCGGCCATGCCGGAAGCACCTGCTTATGAAATGTCCATCAGACACACACTTATCAGAAGCTTATTGGGTTTTGCAAACAAGATAGCTATTGCAGGAATCCGATGGCCTGCCTATAGGAAGTTGAGTGGATAAGGAGGTTAGCTCTGAACAGTTACGATAATATATAAAAAATAGAAGGAGTTACAAGATAATGAATGAGTTATTGAGTATTTTAAATAAAGTGAAACCGGGTATTGATTATGTGAATGAGAAGCATCTGGTGTCGGATGAGCTGATTGATTCTCTGGATGTGATGACGATTGTGACGGAGATTTGTGATGAGTTTGATGTGGAGATTTTGCCGACGGATGTGGTGCCGGAGAATTTTGAGTCTGTGGAGGCGATGCAGAAGCTGATTATGCGGCTTCAGGAGGATTAAGCTGTTCGGGAGGATGACGACGGGATGAGTTATACGTCTTATTTTTATCTGCTGTTTTTTCTGGGTGCACTGGTGATTTTGTATTACCTGATGCCCCTGAAAAGGCGGTGGCTGGTTTTGCTGGGCGGCAGCTATTTCTTTTACTGGCTGGCCTCCGGAAAGCTGATTGTTTTCCTGCTGATCACGACGGTGTCGGTTTATCTGGGGGCTCTTGCTATGGAGCGGGAGCAGAAAGCCTTTGACAGTGTACGGAAAAGTCTGGAAAAGGAAGAGAGAAAAGCCAGAAAGGCAGCGATGATGCGCCGGAAGCGCCATATTGTTCTTGCGATGGTTCTGATCAATGTGGGGCTTCTGGCCTTTTTAAAATATTATCATTTCTTCAGTGCCAATGTGAATGCCCTGGGGAACAGTCTGAATTTGGGAATCCAACTGCCGGCGCTGAAGCTTGTGATGCCTCTGGGTATTTCTTTTTATACGCTGTCGGCGGTGGGGTATGTCATCGATGTCTACCGCGGGCAGACTGCGGCGGATCATCATTTCGGAAGACTGGCACTTTTTCTCAGTTTATTTACGAATATTACGGAGGGACCTATCAGCCGATACGGACAGCTGGCAGGGCAGGCCTTTGAAGGCCATCGGGCGGATTACCGACAATTTACATTTGGTGCGCAGTTGATCCTCTGGGGCCTTTTTCAGAAAATGGTGCTGGCGGACAGAGCGGCCCTGCTTGTCAGTACGGTTTTCGGAAGCCCATCAGATTACAGCGGCGGTGTTGTGATACTGGCGATGCTTGTGTATACACTGCAGATTTATGCAGACTTTGCAGGGTGCATGGATATCGTCCGAGGCAGCGGGGCGCTGTTTGGCATTGAGATCACACGGAACTTTCATCAGCCGTTTTTCTCAAGATCCATCGGTGAATTCTGGCGGAGATGGCATATGACATTAGGCGCATGGTTCAAAGATTATATTTTTTATCCGGTGACTTTGTCAAAGACGAATATGAAGTTGGGAAGATGGGCCAAGAAACATCTGAGTCCTCATCTGGGACAAGTGATGCCTACTGCTTTTGCACTGTTTTTTGTCTGGTTGGCGAATGGTATCTGGCATGGAGCAGCATGGAAATATGTGGCCTATGGCATGTATTATTACGTGCTGACGCTGTTTGGTCTGCTTTTCAAACCGATGATATTTCTCTTCTATAAGAAAACAGGCATTCAAAAGGATAGTCGCCCATGGCAGTTCTTTTTGATCTTGAGAACATTTATATTGGTTAATATCGGTATGCTTTTGTTCCGTGCAGACAGCCTGCCTGTTTTTGCGGGCATGTTTGTGTCCATGTTCAGGAAGACAACAGGACATTGGCTGGAACTGGGGATGGATGTGCATGATCTGGCGGTGCTGGCCGCAGGGGCACTTCTTATGCTGGTGGTTGGTATTCTCCGGGAGGAAGGTATCTGTATCCGGGAACGGATCGCATCCTTGCCGATCATATGGCGGTGGATGATTTATGCCGGTGCTTTTTGTGCCATTGTGCTGCTGGGGGCTTATGGCAGCGGATACGGCGTGGTGGATCCTTTGTATGCCAACTTCTAAACTTCGGAAAATAATGACTTCGGGAATGAGGAGACGGGAAGATGCATATATCTAATAGACAACAATTTGTAAAAAGGGCATTGAAAATTATCACGTTTGTCCTGCTGGCGGTTTTGCTGCTGGAAGGAATGTCAAAAGCGCTGATGCCGAGATCTAATTCCGGCAGCGGCGGCATGCACAATTACAGAGCCCGTGGGTTTTACGGAGAAGAAAAAAATTCCCTGGATATAGCAGCCATCGGCAACAGCGATCTGGCCAGTGGATTTTCCCCGATGGAATTGTGGAAAAGTCATGGTATTGCGGGCTTTGCCTGTGGAGAACCCAATCAGACCATTGATCAGTCGGTGCGGCTGCTGCAGGAGGTACTGACCTGTCAGAAGCCGAAAGTTGTCATTTTGGAGACAGATACCCTTTTCCAGGAAAATATGGAGGGTCATCTGACATCCCTTGTCAAAACAGCTGTCAATTATCTTTTTCCGGTGCTGGAATATCATGACCGGTGGAAAAGTGTGACCTTATCAGAGCTTATGGGAAAACAGCAGAAACCATGGCATGATTCCGGCAAGGGTTATCGCTATTCCGGTGACCGGGTGGCCTATAAAGGTGACGATTACATGGCTGAAACAAAGGAGAAGGAAGAGATTGATGCCATTGCCATGAAGAGCCTGGATCAGTTTGTTGAAATCTGCCAGGAAGCGGGAATCCAGGTGATGTTTGTGGAGATGCCGTCAGCCAATTCATGGAATATGGCCAGGCATCGGGCAGTGGCGGACTATGCTTCGTCCAGGAATATTTCTTTTATAGATTTTAATATGAAAGACAGAATGAAAGAAACAGGATTCGACTGGATGACAGACAGCCGGGATGGCGGCAATCATCTGAATTACAGCGGGGCAAAAAAGATTAGTGTCTGGCTGGGGAATTATCTGGTAAAGGATTATCAGCTGGAGGATCATAGAAAGGACAGCCGTTATCAGCGGTGGCAGCAGGATGTCAGTGCCTACGACCGAATTGTCTTGGGAGCTGTTCATCAGACAGCAGATGAAAGTTAAATATACAGGCAGAGAAGATGACCATTTATGACTGTTCACAAAATGGTCATTTTTTCGTCACAAAATTCCCACTAAAAAATCACAAAGGTTAGCTATGCTTTTATATAGCATGAAACAGATGATTACGAAACCCATTAAGTTTCGAACTGGTTTTCTGAAAGCGAGTATTTTTGAATAGTTTATTCGTCATATTGGAATTTCTGGGTTTCGTAATTGTCTGTTCAAATAGTGAGAAGGAGGAGAGAGACTTTGATAGAAGTCAAAAATCTTGTGAAGAAATATGGCGATCATGTGGCTGTGGATCATCTGAGTTTTACAGTGGAAGAAGGCCATATCTATGGTTTCCTTGGGCCTAACGGCGCCGGCAAATCCACGACGATGAATATGATCACCGGTTATATCGGACCAACAGAGGGCAGTATTATGATCAATGGACATGATATGCTGGAAAATCCTGAGGAGGCCAAGAAGTGTATCGGTTATCTGCCTGAGATCCCGCCGCTGTATACGGATATGACACCCCTTGAATATCTGCGTTTTGCGGCTGAATTAAAGGGAATTGCAAAGAATAAAAGGAAAGAAGAAGTTAAAAAGGTGATTGCAGATGCCAGACTTGAGGACGTGAAGGATCGTCTGATCCACAACCTGTCCAAAGGTTATAAACAACGTGTCGGACTGGCACAGGCGCTGCTTGGTTATCCGGAAGTCATTATTCTGGATGAACCGACGGTCGGCCTGGATCCGGCTCAGATCATCGAGATGCGCGGATTGATCAGAAGCCTTGGCAAAAAACATACCGTCATTCTGAGTTCCCATATTTTGTCGGAGATCAGTGCGGTCTGTGATGATGTGCTGATTTTGTCCCACGGCAAACTGGTAGCCAGTGATACAACGGACAATCTCGGCAAGCTTATGGAAGATAAAGTCACCCTGCATCTGACGGTCAAGGGTGATGAAGAGACGATCAAAGGGGCACTGGATTCAGTGGAAGGTGTGGAGAACATCGAATACAGAGAATCTGATGAGAAGGATTGTGTGGATGTGATGATTCAAAGTGATCCGAAGACAGAAATTCGGGATATGATCTTCTACAGATTGGCGGCTGTCCAGTGCCCAACCTATGCCATGAACCAGATCAAGAAATCACTGGAGGATGTCTTCATGGAACTGACTGCGGACAGTACAACAGATGCAGCAGATCAGAATGCAGCAGCGGCAGAGGATATTCGAGCCAAAGCAGGAGAATATATTGCTGCTGCAGATGACGAAAAGACAGAAACAGAAGCAACTGCAGAAAACGGCAGCAATACAGATAACGGAGAGGAGGCAGCAGAGCATGGCAGCGATTTATAAAAAAGAATTACGTTCGTATTTTACATCAATGACGGGCTATATCTGCATGGCCTTTATGCTGGTGGTCATCGGTATCTACTATGCGGTTATTAACCTTGCTTCCGGTTATCCATATTTTGGCTATACATTGTCCTGCGTCATTGTTTTATTCCTGTTGATGACACCTGTTTTGACCATGCGTATTCTGGCGGAAGAGAAAAGCAGAAAGACAGATCAGCTGCTTTTGACAGCACCGGTTTCCATGTGGAAGATCGTGGTTGGCAAGTATCTGGCCATGGTGACAGTATTCGGACTGGCACTTCTGGTGACTTGTTTTTATCCGTTGATCCTCAGCCGGTTTGGCACGGTTTCCCTGTCGATGGCCTATACCGCTATTCTCGGCTATTTCCTGTACGGGGCAGCCTGCATTGCCATTGGTCTGTTCATCTCTTCTGTAACAGAGAGTCAGGTCATTGCGGCGCTGCTGACCTTCTTTGTGCTGCTTGTATTTTATATTACGGGTACGATCACAAAATCATTGCCATCAACGGCGGTGGCATCCTTTGTTATCTGGATTCTTGTCATCCTTTTTGCGGCATGGCTGGTTTATAATCTGACCGCCAATCTAAAGATTGCGCTGGCAGCAGGTATTGCTGCGGAAGCAGTCAATATTATCATTTTCTTTGTAAAATCAGACTGGATGGCAGGTTCAGTGGCAAAAGCACTGGGTGCCTTTAATATGACATCCTTTTTCTCCAACTTTGGCTCAGGCGTTTTTGATGTGACAGGCATTGTCTATTATCTATCCATCATCGGATTCTGTATCTTCCTGACGATTCAGGCCATCCAGAGAAAACGCTGGGGCGGCGATGCGCTGATGACAGCAGTTATGCTGGCCATTGTGGTGGTCGTCAATCTGGTTGTGGGACAGATCCCGGTTAAATATACCCAGTTTGACCTGACAGATAATCAGCTTTATACGATTACTGATCAGACGAAGGAGTTCGTCAAGGGATTGGATTCGGATGTGGATGTTTATCTGGTTGCCCAGAGCGGACAGGAGGATAAACAGATCCAGAAAGTGCTGGAACGTTATGAGTCTCTGTCCAGTCATATCAAAGTGCATACAAAGGATCCGGTGGTGAATCCTTCATTTACCAAACAGTATACAGACAGTTCATTGTCAGACAACAGCCTAATCGTTGTGTGTGGGGACAAATATAAAGTCATCAATTACAGTGATATTTATCAGTCGGAATTTGATTATTCCACTTACAGCAGCCAGACAACAGGTTTTGATGCGGAAGGTCAGCTGACCAGTGCCATTGATTATGTGACATCGGATTCACTGCCGAAGCTGTATACACTGACCGGTCATGATGAGTCATCCCTTTCAGATACTTTGACCAGCCAGATTGAAAAGGAGAATATTGATATTGAGGAACTGAACCTTGTGACAAGTGAGGCAGTTCCGGATGATGCGAACTGTCTGATGATCAATGGTCCGCAGAAGGATATTACGGCAGATGAAAAAGACCGTATACTGGATTATATGGAAAAGGGCGGCCATGTGCTGATCTTTACAGACTATACAGAGACGGATATGCCGAATATGGCAGAGCTTCTGAATAATTATGGCCTGTCCACAAGCGCGGGACTGATTTTTGAAGGCAACAGCCAGCATTATTATCCGGGTTATCCATCTTATCTGATTCCGAGGATTCAGAGTGCAGATGCGGTGGGCAGCATGACATCCAAGGATCTGGTGCTGATGCCGTATGCACAGAATATCAATATTTCTGATGATGTACGAAGCACTGTTTCGGCACAGCCGATTTTACAGACAAGCAGCAAGTCTTATATAAAGGCAGATCTGAAGAACCTGACAACAACAGAAAAGGCTTCCGGTGATGAGGAAGGTCCGTTCACAGTTGGTGCTGCGGTAGCTGAAGAATATAATGATGTGGAGACAAAACTGGTTTACTTCTCATCTTCAGCGCTTTTGGATGAAAATATGAACCAGGCTGTATCAGGCGGCAATTATGAACTCATCAGCAACGTCATGAGCTGGATGATCGATAAAGAAGAAAGTATTTCCATACCGGCCAAGAGCCTGTCTACAACCTACCTGACAGTGACAGCTGCAGATGCAGGATTCTGGGGTGCAGTTGTTATCCTGATTCCGGCGGCTCTTGTGATCGGCGGCGGTGTGGTATGGTTCAGAAGGAGGAGGAAATAAAGCATGAAGAACAGGAAAAAAGCGCTTATCATTGCTATGATCTGCCTGGCGGCGGCAGCTGTTCTTTATTTACTCGTTGTAAAAATGAATCAGAAGGAAGCCAATTCAGAGTCTGATGACTCTGATGACTCCCTTGTGATCAGCAGTGTGGACAGTGGCCAGATCACGGCTATTTCTTATGAAAAGGATGGCAAAAGCCTGTCCTTTATAAAGGAAGACGGCACCTGGTATGATGCTGAGGATAAAAAATTCCCGGTCAATCAGGACAGTCTGACGACCATGACCAATACGCTGGGAGCAGTCTCGGCCACACGAAAACTGGAAAAGCCGGAGGCGTTATCAGAATACGGTCTGGATTCACCGGTACTGACTGTTCGTTATACAGCCAGTGACGGCAAAGAAGCTGAATTTATTGTAGGGGATACGAATGATGCAGCAGGCGGAGCCTACTTAAAGATCAGTGGGGACGATGCGGTCTATCTGGTTTCCTCTGACTTTGCGGATTCATTTAATTCAGATATCTATCAGCTGGCTGACATGGAAAGCTTTCCGACCATCACATCAGACAGCATTACAGATATCAGTGTGAATTCGAATGGCCATACACTGGAGATCAAGAACGACAGTGAAGGCGGACAGACAGTACTGGAAAATGGCAAAGAGCAGGAGAATTGTGCTTCTTCATCCGCATCGCAGTTTATCAGTGCCGTCACAGGCATTACCTTCAAGAGTCATGTAGAGTATAACTGCAAGGATTTATCAAAATATGGTCTGGACCAGCCAACTGCTGATGTGACGGTGGATTACACCACAACAGAGACTGTCAGCAGCGGGGATTCTGATGACAGCGAATCTGCAAACAGTACAGATGATACAAAGGCTGCATCGGCAGAAAGTGCAGCAGAAAATACTTCAGAAACGGCAGATACCGGGGAAACCGAAACCGAGACGGAAGCAGAAACGGTGAAGGTTGCGAAACAGGTAGTCCTTCATATCGGCAGTCAGAATGACGATGGGGATTACTATGCAGCTATGGACGGTTCAAAGGAAGTACATGTTATCAGTGCAGATACAATCAAAGAACTGATCGGAAAGAAAGCTTCAGATTTTATCGACAATGAGATTTTGTCCGGTACTCTGAGCAATGCAAAAAGCATTGATGTCACCATTGGCAGCGACAGCTGGCATCTGGCGAAGGAAGAAGTTGCGGAATCCGAAACAGAGGCTGAGAAGGAAGAAAAGTGGTATGAGGGAGATACGGAAATCGCCCTGACAGACTTATCTTCCGTTTACAGTGATCTTTCCGGTATGTCTGCGGAGAAGATCCTTGATACAGCGGCAAAACCAACCGGGGATGCGGCCATCAGTGTCACTGTCAAATGGGAAGATGATACCGAGACAACCATATCATTTACAGCCTATGACAGCAGCTTCCATCTGGCAGAAATCAATGGTGAGGCCAGAAAACTGGTCAACAAGCGGGACGTCGAAAAACTTGTTGAAGATATGACGGCACTGCTCAAAAAATAAAAAAGCGTGCAGCTTCAAGTGCGAATAAAGGACTTTCAATGGAACAAAATTGTTTCCGTTGAAAGTCTCTTTTTTGCTTCAGGATTGATTGCGGGTGGAGAGAGAAAATGGTATGATTAAGATAATTATAGTTGCTGAGAAAATAGGATGATAAGGGGAAGTTTTAATGATTGTGAATTTCAGCTGTCCGAACTGTGGGGCAGATATGTCATATGATATCAAGCTTGGAAAGCTTCATTGTGATCATTGTGATCACAGTGAGGATATCCGACCGGATGAGGAGAATTATAAGAATGCGGTCGAAGAACCGGCAGATAAACCGCGCTATTGTGTGAATTGCGGCGGTCTTTTATCAGCGGGAGCCAAAACCTGCGCCACGCACTGTGAATACTGTGGGGCACCGTTGGTGATGGCGGATCGTCTGAGCGGAGAGTGGCGGCCGGCCTATGTGCTGCCTTTTGAACTGGACAGGGAGAAAGCGGAGGCAGCCTTCAGAAAATGGTGTCATAACGGACGCTTCTCGCCTAAGGGATTTATGGCAGCAAAGAATATCCAGCGGCTTCAGCCACTGTACATTCCTTACTGGCTGTATGATGTAGATACGAATGTGGATGTACGGGGAACGGCGACACGGGTGCATGTTTATGTCCGGGGCGAGACGGAATATACGGAGACAGATTTCTTTGACGTTAGGAGAAAAATGCGCCTTGAATATACGAAAGTGCCCCATGATGCTTCAGAGAAGATGGACGATACGCTGATGGCAAAGCTGGAGCCTTACCGATTCGATACACTGAGAACTTTCCAGATTCCGTATCTGGCGGGATTTGAGGCGGACCAGGGAGATTATCGTTCAGAGGATTTATTGCCCCAGGTGAAGCAGCAGGTGGCCGGATATGCTGCAGAACAGGCCCGTTCAACGATTTCCGGTTACACAAGTGTACATATTGACCATCAACAGATGGATTATGACCATATCAGCAGCGACTATGTGTATCTGCCGATCTGGTTTATTTCCTATCGCTACAGGGACAAAGACTATATATTTGCCATGAATGGCCAGACAGGCAAGGTTATCGGTGAGCCGCCTGTGAGCAGGGGCAAAGTGGCAGGCTGGTTTGCGGGCATATCGGCATCGGCCTTTGCTGTACTGATGGTGATTGGAGGGCTGTTGTAATGAAAAAGGTATTGCATTTTCTGATGGTGCTGTTGATGGTCATGGGACTGGGAATGGCATCAGGAATGACAGCTTTTCAGGCAGAAGCAGCGGAAACGTCCGGAGAGACTGCATTGGCAGCGAATCAAGATGGAGATAAAGGGGCTGATGCGAAAAAGGCGGCCAGTGGTATTTATGATGAGGCAAATCTTTTGTCGGAGGATGAAGAAGCGTCGCTGATGACGCAACTGGAGAAATATTCTTCGAAATATAGTGCAGACATTGCTATCGTGACAACGAATGATGCCGGCGGAATGAGTTCACAGGCTTATGCCGATGCCTATGCGGAGAAAATCGGACAGTCTATGTCAGGAGATGAGTATCCGGGCATTCTGTTTCTGATAGATATGGATAACCGGCAGATTTATATGGCCACCCAGGGCCGGGCCATGAATTATTATGATGACTACAGAATCAGCAAAGTACTGGATAACTGCTATAACCACATCACGGATGGTGATTATAAAGGTACTTGTGAAGCCTTCCTGAAAGGTGTCCGTGATTATATGGGGCGGTCAACAAGCAAAAGTGCCCGTATGGATGCATTCGGTGTGCTGATCCGTCTGCTGATCGCCATGGCTATCGGTGCAGTTGCAACATTTGCCATGGTATTCAGACGCGGCGGTCATGTGACAACCAACAGCCGGACTTATTTCGATGCTTCCGCTTCTCATTTGGACGCCAAAGAGGATCGTTTCATGAACCGGACAGTGACAAGACGTCATATCGAGAAACCGAGGGGCGGCGGAGGCGGCCATGGCGGTTCAGGTGGAGGCGGCATCCATACGAGCAGCGGCGGAGGTACCCATGGAGGCGGCGGCCGAAGCTTCTAAAGAGCAGCCGAAATACTTGTTACAATATAAATGATAAACGCAAAACGTGGCGGAACGATGATTAATCGTCTACCACGTTTTTCTTAAAACCTATGGTATAATTTCTCGGAAAACCGATACGATAATAAAATTCGTGTGCGTCGGTGCGATGGACGGCAGATGTCAGATTGACATAGCGTCCGTTGTGCCGGCGCACATAGTCTTCTACATACTGCATCAGCGCCTGCCCGTATCCCTGATGTCGGTAATTCTCATCAATCACCAGATTCTCCAGGGAATAATAAAAACGGGCTTTGGCTGTCAGATCAAGACATTTGCTGAGGGTAATGGTGCCCGCCAGCTTGTCTTCATCATCAAAAATGCCCACCAGATGATAGTGGGGGTCATCCTTCACTTCTTCAAGGACGCGGATCATATCCTGGATGTCCGAGGTCCAGTCATCCTCCAGCTGACAGTAGAGACGGTGCAGGTCGGTGTAGTCTTTGGGGGTAATCTCGTGAATTTTCATTGTTTAAAATCTTTCTAAAAATGCTTCATAACCGATATATTCGGAATAAAGTAAATCGTATAGTTGTCAACAAGCGTATAGACACCGTACTTACTTCTATAACAGGACAGGGCTTCTTCCAGGTAATCTTCAGGCACATCCAGATATTCGGCCATCTCATAGCGATTCTGGCAGTGATGCTCGAAAGCACGGATAATTTCGCGAAGTCCGATGAGGCGGTTATATCCCCACAGACGGGCGTCCAGTTCCTGCTGTCTGCTGCCTGCATCCTTCAAATCAGTGATGTCTCCGACGCTGGTAAAGTGATGCCCTATTTCTTCTGCAAGAATGGCCGTCTTCTCAGCGGTGGTCTTCAACTGTGAATCCAATGCGATATGGTTATCTATGTAAAGACCATCCAGCCGCTTGGATGATGCTGTGTCGCCGTTCAGATCAATTGCTTCATGAACTGTGACATGTGCGTCATCTGCATCCTGCAATAATTGTTCATAAGTATTCAGATATATCACTTCCTTTGGTCTTCAAACTTGATAAAAGCAGCGAAAGACTTAATCTTCTCAAGCTGTTCAGGTGTAAATTCATCTCCGTCAAAATGGGCGGCGATGGTGGTCGGTTTCTCAGGGGCATAGCCAAAGGTACCCAGGACATCCTTTACCCCGTAAGCCTGACACATGACTAAAAGTGCATCAGGATTGGGCTGGCTGTTGCCGTTCTCCCAGCTGTAAATTGTCTTCTCAGAGGCTTTGAAGCCGTTGGAGGTTAATAACTCTGACATCTCCCGTACGGACTTCCCGGCTGCAATTCTGCATTTCCTTAAGGTTTCACCAACAGTGCTTTTCATTGAAAAAATCTCCTTCTGTAACCGTTAATATTCTTGCAAAACATAACTATCCGCATAAAGATGATAATCGGCAAAATCATCTTGGATACTCAGATGTTTGCGGGTCTGGTTTTTCTGAGATAATTATACCATTTTTCAATCATTCCGTCAACGCAATCTTAAAAAAATAGAAAATAGCTATTGACATTCCGAGAAAAGGGGAATATAATAACCTCAACATCACGGAAACAGAGAAAATAAAGAGATGAATTCTGTTTATTAGAGAACCACCTTGAAACGGGTATCTTAGAATAAGAGAACACTGGATGCTGAGTGAATTTCTGAAAATTCGGGAATACAGCCGGTGCATGAACTGGGAATACCGTGATGGCAGCGCAAATATCCGGAGCTTTGCATGACACGATCAACTGTAATAAATAAAGACAAAAGACAAGGAGAATGAACAATGAGTCAAGAGTTAATAAACAGTACAGAGATGAGAGAAGATGTGACAAAGAGAACGGCCTGCATGAAGGTGTTTGAACATGCGGACCACAGTTTTACGGCGGCGATCTACGGCACACCGGTGCATTACATGAAGGACGGCCGCTGGGAGGAGATCGACAACCGCCTGGAGGCGGCGGAGGACGAGCCGCCCTCCGATGAGGATGAGATTGAAAGTGAAGAAAGCACTGCCATGCAGGCAGCAGACAGTGGGGATGAAGGCACAGGTGTGAAGGTCCATGCCCTTGATCCGGCGGCTGACGGTGAAAGTGCGGGTGAGGATACCGGCAGCGGCGATGTGGCGAATATCGCAGGCAGCTTCCGTGTCCGCCTGTCCAACAAGGTGAAGAAGAAAAACATGGTCCGCCTGGGCGAGGGGGATACAAAGCTCACATGGGGCTTCGTGGATGCCCGTTCCGTGAAACGGCAGATCCTGAAATCAGCAGATGATGCTATGAATGCTCATGCCGGGAATGCCGACCCGACAGCCGCGTATGCGGTGCTGAACCTGGAGAGCCGCGTTCTCTACCCTGAAGCCTTTGAGGGTGTGGATATCCGATATACCATCGGCCCGGACAGGCTGAAGGAGGATCTGGTGCTGAAGCATGCAGAAGCAGTGAAGTCTTTTACCTGGCGATATGCCCCCGGAGAACTGAGAGCCAGACAGGATGGCGCAGATGTTGTATTTGAAGATGCTGAAGGCATGGAAGCCTACAGACTGTCTGCACCATATATGGAGGATGCGGCGGGCAGTATAAGTCGTGGCCTGACACTGACCCTCACCGATGACGGCGGGAAGAAGAACAAGGAAGCTTATGTAAGGCTGGAAGCAGACGGCGAATGGCTTGGAGCGGAAGACAGAGCCTATCCGGTGACGATCGACCCGGTGGTCTCCACCCCTGTGGACAGGGACAAGATCAGGGACTGCCATGTCTCCTCCTATTACCACGGGGATAACTTTTATAACAGCCATTTGCTGAAGACAGGCCGTGTGGACGGCTCTACCCTGAGAAGCTACATGAAGTTCGAGCTGCCCTATATCAACCGTGCGGACCAGATGATCACATCCGCATGGTTCTGGCTGACAAAATATGCCGGCAGCGGCAGTGCCGCCAGATATATCGATGTGCACAAGGTGACAGGCAGCTGGGACCACAAGACACTGACATGGGACAACAGACCGGGGTATGATGGACAGGTCATCGACTATGCCGTCTACCAGACAGATGAGGCAGACCAACAGGGCTTTGACATCACAAACCTGGTGAAGGACTGGTACATGAACGGGAAGAACTATGGGCTGATGGTGAAGGACCATACGGAGACGGGGCATTATACGGAGTATGCATCAGCAGACATCCATGAGGATTTTGCCAGCCTCCGCCCGCATATCCTGATCCAGTATGTGAACTATTCGGGCCTGGAGGGCTTCTGGACTTACCACAGCCAGTCCGCGGGCCGTGCAGGCACCATCCATATCAATGACTATACAGGCAACCTGATCCTGGAGCATGAGACCTTCAGCCTGGGCGGCAGCCGCCTGCCGGTGGGCCTGTCCCATGTGTACAACAGCAGTGAGGCGGGCGGGAAGGACCTGGGCTACGGCAGGGGCTTCAGGCTGGACTGCCACCAGACCATCGCCCGCCGTGAGATCGGGGACACCGTGTACTATGCCCATACGGAAGGTGACGGGACCGTCCATTACTTTGCAAAGGATGACAAGGGGGAATGGAAGGACGAGCTGGGGCTCGGACAGAAGCTCACCTTTGCCGAGGGGGACAGTGAGGCGAGATATACCATCACGGACAAGTCCGGGACAAAGCTGTGCTTTGCAGAGAAGACAGGGCTGCTGACAAAGATCACGGATGCCAATAACAATACACAGCGCATCACATGGTCCGGAGGGAAGGTGACAAAGGTCACGGACCCCACATCCCGTGCAGTGGCCCTGGTCTATGACAGCAGCGGCCATCTGGTGACGGTGAAGACACCGTCAGGGCAGGAGAAGAGGTTTGCCTATGACAGCAGCGGGCACCTGACAGGGATCACGGATGAAGACGGGGCACAGAGCACCTATACTTATGACGGGAACCATATGCTCAAGGGCATCACGGATCCGTACGGTTACCACCTTTATGTGAACTGGGTGCGCCCGGAGGCCTACGGGGCATGGCGTGTATCGGCGGTGCTTGAGAAGGCCGGGGGCGAAGAGGGGATGCGCCTGGGACTGGATTACGGCTATAACCGGACGAAGTTCACAGATGAGAAGGGGCGTTCCCAGTATTACCTCTTTGACAACAGCGGGCATACGGTGAGCGTGCGTGATGACAACGGCTATGGTGCCGCCTGGGAGTTTGCCAGCCGGAAGGTGAGCCGGCTGAGTGCGGCCTCGGACCTGCAGTTCACCCCGGTGCAGAGGCTGAAGGGGACCTTTGACGGACTGAGGGGCTGGAACGGCTACGGCAGCAGCAGTGCGGTGAAGGTGGATGAGGAAACAGATGATGATATCGTCTTTGTCAACAAAAAGTGTATCCGGTTCACCAGCAGCGATGCCTCCGCCTACGGCACGGTGGTGCAGACGGTGATGCTGCCGGCGGGAAGGACCTATGTTTTCTCGGTGTACGGCAGGGCAGCGGTGACGGGGCTCGGGGAGAAACCATCCTTCTGGCTGCAGGCACAGAAGGAGGACCAGACGGAGATCGCCCGCTATACTGAGAATATAAGGGGCAACCGTGGATGGAAGCGGATGCAGCTGGTGTTTAAGATCCCGTCCGGCAGCACACCGGTGAAGACAAGGATCGTGGTGCGGGCCGTGGACATGAAGGGCACCATGTGGCTGGACGGGTTCCAGCTGGAAGAAGGGGAGGCGGCAAGCCGCTTCAACCTGCTGACCAACGTGGACTTTTCAAACGGGCTTGACGGGTTTGTGAAGGCCGGGAATTCTGGTGACCTTGACAGGGTGGTGACGCTGTCAGTGGATTCAGGAATGTACCCGCCGGCAAAGAGCGGCCTTGGAAGGAACGTGTTCATGGCGGTGGGCGGTCCGTCGGAGAACAAGCGCCTGGTGTATGAGTTAGATATCTCCGGGAATGCGGGGGACTGCTACATGGCCAGTGCCTGGGGGCGCGGGCAGAGCGTGCCGAGGACAGTGCCGGATACGGACAAAGACAGGAAGGACCGCCATTTCGGCCTGTGCATCAACTTCTATGACGGGGAAGCAGCGGCGGCAGGGAAGAACGGGAACAACTACCAGTACCTGGAATTCGGTGCGGACACGGACAGCTGGCAGTACTTAAACGGCGCCGCAGTGGCGAAGCAGAAGTATACGAAGATCCAGGTGATGTACCTGTACAACAGGAACGCCAACAGGGCGTACTTCACAGGCTTGTCCTTCTTCAAGGAGAGATATGGCAATACCTTCGTTTATGATGATGAGGGCAACATCGTCAGGGCCACGGACAAGGCGAAGAAAACCAGCAGCTTCGAGTATGACAGCAGCAACAACATGAAAAAGCTCATCGATGCGAAGGGGAATGCCTTCAAGTATGACTATGACAGCAGACATAACGTCACAAAGGCCAAATCAGACGCCAACATGTGCTATACCTTCGAGTATGATACCCATGGCAACCCGCTGACGGCACGTACCGTAAACCCTTCTGCAGAAACCGATGCGAAGAAAGCCATGACATCCAAAGCCACTTACACCACAGGGACAGCCGCAGGGCAGTACATGGCCACCCAGACAGCACCGGAAGGGACAAAGAGCAGCTATGACTGGGATGCGAACAAGGGGCTCTTAAAGAGTGTGAGCGTCGGGGGCAGACAGACGGCGTACAGCTATGACAGTGTCGGGCGTCTGACAAAAGTCAGCGGCAAAGCCCAGGTGGGCGGTGTGGAAACACAGATCCAGGTGCAGTACGGTTATGAGAAAGACCGTCTGACCAAGATCACCCATAACGGCTTTGACTATACCTTTGCCTATGACGGATTCGGCAACAGAAAGAGTGTGAAGATCGCCGGGACGGAAGCGGTCAGCCATACATACGGTGACAGGAACGGTCAGCTGTTAAAGAGCACCTATGCCAACGGCTGGGAAGTCACATACACCTATGATAACCTTGACCGTGTGACAGAAGTGAAAGCTGCAAAAAATGGCACAAGTTATACCATCGGAAGGTATATCTATGACAAACTTGGAAGGGTGGCTCGTTTTGTGGACGGACAGGTACCCGGAAAATCCTGTACTTATGGCTATGACCTGACGGACAGACTGTGTGAAGCGGTCTTTGATGACGGCACGGCCTACACCTATACCTATGATGCCAATGACTGCCTGGTGAAGGAGCACCACACCCTACCAGGAGGCAGCAGGGATGTCATAAGAGCCTACGATAAGGACAGCCGGGAGACTTCTGTTACCTGCGGTAGCGCGAAAGTAGAGAAAGCTTTTGATGAACTGGGCCGTCTGTCCACGATCAAGAGGAACGGCGGAAAGCACACAACGACCTATACCTATGAAACAGCTTCTGACGGCGGACAGACAGGCCGTGTGAAAACGGTCAAAAATGGCAGCCATTCAGAAAACTATACCTATGATATATGGGGCAATGTGACAAAGGTCACAGAAAACAGCAGCCAGACAGGAAAGGC
Source organism: Pseudocoprococcus catus (assembly GCF_019734885.1). Taxonomy (GTDB): domain Bacteria; phylum Bacillota; class Clostridia; order Lachnospirales; family Lachnospiraceae; genus Coprococcus_A; species Coprococcus_A catus. Next base: position 51,309 of record NZ_JAAXCM010000045.1, read on the forward strand.
TTATGCCTATGATGCCCAGGGACAGCTGATCCGTGAATACGACCCTGATAAAAAGGTATGGCTTGGCTATAAATATGATGCAGGCGGCAACCTGACAGAAGTGCGCAGTTATCCGGCAGCAGAAGGCGGCAGTCCGGAAGGAGAAGGCACCGTCATAAAGAAATTTGCTTATGGCACTGCATGGAAGGACCAGCTGGCAGCTATGACCGTGGAGGGGACAACACGAAAATTTACCTATGATGCCAACGGTAACCTGCTGAGTGATGGAAAGTATACTTACAGCTGGACAAAGGGAAGTATGCTTGCCAAGGTAACAGGAGATGGCCTGGAAGCAACCTATACTTATGATGCATCCGGCATCCGAACATCTAAGACAGTGAACGGCGTGAAAACGGAATACCTGACAGCAGGCGGCAGCATCCTGGCAGAGAAGAAGAACGGCGTATGGCAGCATTATCTGTATGACGGCAGCGGTCAGCTGACAGCTATCCGTTATAAGGGCGCGGATTACTATTATGTACGTAACGGCCTGATGACGATCATGGGACTGGTTGACGCCAACGGCACGGCTGTAGTAAACTATTTTTATGACAGTTGGGGCAGGATGCTTAATATTACAGGTAGTCTGGCAGCAAGTCTTGGTAAGGACAACCCGTACAGATTTAAGGGGTACTACTATGATGATGAGACGAGAATGTACTATCTGAAGAGCCGTTATTATCAGCCGGAGATCTGCAGGTTTATCAGTGCGGATACCATAGAGGTACTGGATTGTCAGGGAGATTTAAATGATAAAAATCTTTATGCTTATTGTGATAACAATCCGGTTATGCGAGTGGATACAGGCGGACAAATCTGGATTACTCTAGGAATAATGGCAGCAGGCGGCGGAATAGGCATGGTAATTGGTGCGGCCAGCTCTGCGATAACACAGTATATGTTCAATGGAGAAATCAATTGGAAATCTGTGGGGGTTGCAGCAGTAGGCGGTTTCGTCAGTGGCGCAGTGGCAGCAAGCCCGTTAGGTTTGACGGGGCAGATTGGAGTTGGAGCAGCAGTTGGAGCAGTATCGTATGTTGCAGATTGTAAGGTGAATGGCAGTGCTTTAAAAGTGGACGAACTGGCAGTTTCAGCGGCGGCTGGTGTAGTTTCAGGAGGGATTGGCGGTTCAGGAGCAAATCAGTATAAAGCATTGTCTAACACGATAAAGACTGCTTCAAAGACGACAGCGCGATTTACAAGACTGATAAGCACGAAAGGAAGTGCTAGTCTTGCAGCTAAAAGAATTGCGGAAGCAAAAATGTGGAGAGATACCGTGTTGAAAGGAACAACCTGGATTAGCAGTATAAAATTTGCTGCTGGAACGGGAACTTCCAATGTGATTGCTCAGCTATGGACAAAAGCAAAGAATAAAGTAAGAAGCTGGTTCAAATAAGATATGTTTTTTGGACATATGAAAAAGTAGAAAATGTCACCTATGTTGAAATGAAATAAAAGAGACATAGGTGACGTAGAGTAGATGTATTGGGTAGATATAGTAGAGACAATAAGGAGTAGAAATGATAAAAGCAATGGCACGAGTTATTCTTTGGTTTGCAATATTATCTTTTATGGGATGGTATGCAAATTCATTATCCATTAGGCGGATAATAAAAAAAGTAGGTATTCGGATAAAATTTTATCCGGCTCATTATATCATGCCAAGCAGAAAGATGAGGAAGATATTTAAGCTGGATAAAAAAGAAATACCGAAGTGGATGTATTTTTCACTTTATCTATCATTTGTTTATATCATATTGTTTCTCATTTTTGTGTTATATGTTCTGATAGATGATGAATTAACAATATTACAAGTATTTCTGTATGGATATGGAATCTTAATAGTTGCAAATATCATATATATGGCGATTTTTGCTTTCCTGTATGATATCTGATTCTTGTAATTATATTTATAAATGGACCGTAGGGGCTGTTAGAGGTTGGATAATGTTAGAATAGCATGGCAGGGACAACCTGTACAGATTTAAGGGAGTAAGAGGCTGGGCTTATACAGTTACTAAAAAGGTTTCTGAAAAAATCAAAAAATCGAAAGATGGGAAGCAAAACATAAGAGATTCAGGGTTGGTAAATTTATCTAATAAGGAAGTATCTAGAAGAGCAAGGGATAAGTCATTATCTCCGAAAGAAAGGCAGCGTTATAAAACAGAAGAAAAGGCTAGGGAGTTACGCAATAAACAAAAAAGAAAAAGTCATTATTAAAAGGTGAAATTTAAAAATGAGATTTAAAAATGTTAGAGAAAAGATAACGTTTATTGATAGTTTGGAAAATATGGATAATGAATCGGTAAAAAAATATATAAGTATTCTTTCAATGCTTGCAAATGACAAAAATATAGATGTCAAGTTAACATTGGCAAGACAATTGGTACTTTTTGATAGCGATGAAATAGAAGAAATTTTATATGGAATGCTGTTTGATCAAAATAGACT
>NZ_JAAXCM010000055.1 GCF_019734885.1 Pseudocoprococcus catus
AAGATAAGATCTCTCATTCGGAAGAAGTAAGACCCCTTGAAGACGACGAGGTAGATAGGGCAGGGGTGGAAGGGCAGCAATGTCCGGAGCTGACTGTTACTAATCGGTCGAGGGCTTGACCAAAATGGTTCTAAAAGGCAGAGTGTTTTATGATATGCAGTTTTGAAGGTGCATGGTTTTTATTTTATAATGCTTTATATCGGGGTGTGGCTCAGCTTGGCTAGAGCGCTTGATTTGGGATCAAGAGGTCGCAGGTTCGAATCCTGTCACCCCGACTTTTTCCAGAGATGTTTCTTCTATTTTTATAATTAATAAAAAAATAGTAAGAGGACTCTGGTATTTTTTTTGCCTTTCAATCAAAAGGATGTATCTATTTAGGTATATGAGAGGGCGAAAAATAAAAATAAAAAATTGCTAAGAATACGCAATAAAAACATTGACAGATAAAAATATTTGCAATATAATAAGTAATTGTGACAGTATGGTTAAAAATACTTCGCCAATAGCCCCGGTGGGGTATTTGAACAATATATTTTTTAGAAAATATCTGATTGTTGGACGTTTGTTGTGATTGACGAGATCAACAGATGAAAGTGAGCTTTGATGTTTTCGGACATTTACATCAGGGAGCTAGTATTTCTTATACGATTAGATACACGAATAAGGAGGTTCACTATGAAAAGCTTTGTAGCCAGCCCGGCAACAATTGAAAGAAAATGGTATGTAGTTGACGCTGCAGATCAGACATTAGGACGTTTAACTTCACAGGTAGCAGCAATCCTGAGAGGTAAGAATAAACCAACATTTACACCAAACGTAGATACAGGTGATTATGTAATCGTAATCAATGCTGACAAGATTAAAGTAACTGGTAAGAAGATGGATCAGAAGATCTACTACAGCCACTCTGATTATGTAGGCGGTATGAAAGAAGCTACATTAAGAGAAAAAATGGCTAAGAAACCTGAAGATGTTATTACATTAGCAGTTAAGGGTATGCTTCCAAAGGGACCATTAGGAAGAGCTATGATCAAGAAGCTTCATGTATATGCAGGTCCTGAACACAACCATGCAGCTCAGAAACCAGAAGTACTTGAACTCAAGTATTAATTAATGGATTACATCGGAAGGAGAGAGAATAATGGCTTCAGTAAAATATTACGGAACAGGTAGAAGAAAAAAGAGTATTGCCAGAGTATACCTTACACCAGGTACAGGTAAGATCACAATCAACAAGAGAGATATCGATGAATATTTCGGTCTTGAAACATTAAAAGTTGTTGTTAGACAGCCACTTGTTGCAACAGAAACATTAGAGAAATTCGATGTATTAGTTAATGTTCACGGCGGCGGTTTCACAGGCCAGGCTGGTGCTATCAGACACGGTATCGCTCGTGCATTACTGAAAGCAGACGCTGAATTCAGACCAACTCTTAAGAAAGCTGGTTATCTGACAAGAGATCCACGTATGAAAGAACGTAAGAAGTACGGCCTCAAGGCTGCACGTCGCGCTCCGCAGTTCAGCAAGCGATAATCGACTGCTCAGACTATATCAAAATGGTTCAAAAAGCCCGGAAAATCAAGGTTTTCCGGGCTTTTGCTATATCTAAACGGGCTGATATGGTTTGACCAAATTTGGCAAAACGAGAGCCGATTTTATCCAATTTTTAGTGGTCCGCAAGTGGTTAACTGACCAAAAAGAGGGCGAAAAGAGGGGGAAGTGGTTCCCAAAGTGGTTAACCGAGAGCCGATTTTTGGGGTGCTTTTCAGCCCTCCTTTCCCTCGTTTTTTGGCTGTGGCAGTTTGGCATAGTTTGAGCTAATTTGAATAATTGAATATGAATTTGATGTAGCACACAGTATAAATGCTGGGTGCTTTTTTCATTTCAGGAACTCGTATTCCGGCGATAGAAAGAGCCGTCACTTCACTGTTAATTTTGAAGTGGCGGCTTTTTCTATTTCCAGAAGCAACAGCAATAATTAGAAATGAGGTGAAGTCAATGAACACGCAAATCATCGCCATTGCCAACCAGAAAGGCGGCGTTGGCAAGACAACGACCTGTGCCAACTTGGGAATCGGGCTGGCGCAGGCCGGAAAGAAAGTCCTGCTGATCGACGGGGACCCGCAAGGGAGCCTGACAATCAGCCTGGGAAATCCGCAACCGGACAAGTTGCCATTTACATTGTCCGATGCAATGGGCAAAATTCTGATGGATCAGCCTATACGCCCCGGAGAAGGTATTCTGCATCATGCAGAAGGCGTTGACCTGATGCCTGCGGACATCCAGTTATCCGGTATGGAGGTATCCCTGGTAAACGCCATGAGCCGTGAGACTATCTTGCGGCAATATCTGGACACGCTGAAGGGGCAATACTCCCATATCCTCATCGACTGCCAGCCCTCCCTGGGTATGCTCACAGTCAATGCGCTGGCCGCTGCGAACAGGATCATAATTCCCGTTCAGGCAGAGTATCTGCCCGCCAAAGGACTGGAACAGCTGCTCTCCACGGTAAACAAGGTAAAGCGGCAGATCAACCCCAAGCTCCAGATAGACGGTATCCTGCTGACGATGGTGGACAGCCGAACCAACTTTGCCAAAGAGATCTCCGCGCTCCTGCGTGAGACCTATGGCAGCAAGATCAAAGTATTCAGCACAGAGATCCCCCACTCTGTCCGGGCAAAGGAAATTAGCGCAGAGGGAAAAAGTATTTTCGCCCATGACCCTGGCGGCAAAGTGGCAGAGGGGTATCGAAATCTGACGAAGGAGGTGTTGAAACTTGAAAAGCAGCGCGAAAAAAATAGAGCTGGCCTCGGTAGATGATCTGTTCTCCACCGAAGAAGGCCGTCAGGATGCAAAGCTGGAAAAGATTCAGGAGATTCCGCTGTCTGAATTGCATCCCTTTAAGAACCACCCATTCAAAGTCAAGGATGACGAAGCCATGATGGAGACCGCTGACAGTATCAAGCAGTATGGCGTTCTGGTTCCGGCGATTGCTCGACCGGACCCGGAGGGTGGTTATGAGCTGGTAGCCGGACACAGGCGGCACAGAGCCAGTGAACTGGCAGACAAGGAGACCATGCCAGTCATTGTTCGGGATTTGGATGATGATGCCGCCACGATCATTATGGTTGACAGCAATTTGCAACGAGAAAGCTTGCTCCCAAGTGAAAGAGCCTTTGCCTACAAGATGAAGCTGGACGCCATGAAACATCAGGGAGAGCGAGTTGATTTAACTTCGTCCCAAGTTGGGACGAAGTTGAGAGCCGATGAAATATTGGCTCAGCAGGCTGGTTCAAGCAGAAATCAAATTCAGCGCTATATCCGTCTGACAGAGTTGATTCCCGAACTGCTGGACATGGTGGATGAAAAGAAGATTGCCCTGAACCCTGCCTATGAGCTGTCCTTTCTCAAAAAGGAGGAACAGGTAGACCTGTTGGACGCAATGGACAGCGAACAGGCTACCCCTTCTCTTTCTCAAGCCCAGCGGCTCAAGAAATACAGTCAGGAGGGGCATCTGACCCTCGATATGATGCGTGTCATCATGGGTGAGGAAAAGAAAAGCGATCTGGACCGAGTGACATTTACCTCTGACACCTTGCGGAAGTATTTCCCTAAAAGCTATACGCCCCAGCGGATGCAGGAAACCATCATCAAGCTGCTGGAGGCATGGCAGAAAAAGCGTCAGAGAGACCAGGAACGATGAAAGGAGCCGCCTATGAGGGATATTTCAGCCCGTGAGCTGAAAGGACACAACATTCTCGCCGTAGAGAGGTTTTGGGATGACACACGCTGGATGATTGAGTTTTCCGTCCTGCGTCCCAGCGCAGCTTACGGCAGTCCCGGAGAGGAAATGCGGCTGTTTTTGACCGAGGACGGGTATCAGGCCGCTCTGCAAAGCCAGCAGCGCCGGGAGATCAAGATCAAGCGTTACGCTCGTGTGATTGAGGGACATATCCTCGATTTCAAACCGGGAAAACGCCGCCGCTCATAAACCCATACAACGAAAGGAAAGGAATGACTATGTGTACGGTAAAGGAAATTCAAGAAGCAATCCGGGAAGATTGCAAATCTCAGCATGACATGGATACAACGGATATTGACCGCGTGATGCAAACACTTCCTTTCGCCCAGGAGGAGCCATTTACAGAGGCGCGTCTTCAAAAGCCGCTGTTTTGGTTCTATGCAAGAAAATTTGAAAAGTGTTGAACACCGCAATTCTTTGGAATGAGGATTGCGGTTTTTTGTACCCAAAATTCGGAAGGAGTGAGGTCGATGGCCGTTTTTCGCATTGAACGGACCCGTGATTATACCGTGATGAGCAATCATCATTTACGAAATGCAAATCTGTCGTTAAAAGCCAAGGGGCTGCTTTCCATGATGCTGTCTTTGCCAGAGGACTGGAATTACACCACCCGTGGTCTTGCAAAGATTTGTAAGGAGGGCGTGGATGCCATAGGCGCTGCGTTGCGGGAATTGGAGGCTGCCGGTTACATTGTGCGGCACAAACTGCGTGACCGCCAGGGACGCATCAGTGATACGGAGTATGTCATATATGAGCAGCCACAGCCGAAGAACCCGGATACGCCCCAGCCGGATATGGCTTCACCAGATACGGAAAACCCGTATCTGGATAAACCGGATACGGAAAAGCCCGCAGAATTAAATATAGAGAAATCAAATACAGAAAAAACAATTACTTATGGATCAAGTACCGATTCTATTCCCTTCCGGGAGCCAGCGGCAGCACAGCTGCCGGAACGGAAAGGAAGGGATGCGATGTCTGTCTCAGAGATGGAAAGTTATCGGGATTTGATTCTGGAGAACATCGAGTATGACCACCTGTGCCGGGAGTTTACCACCTACCGGGAGGACCTGGACGAGATTGTGGAGCTGATGGTGGAGACTGTCTGCGCCAAGCGGAAAACCACCCGGATCGCTGGCAGTGACTTCCCCCATGAGGTGGTGCGCTCCCGTTTTTTGAAGCTGGACAGCGAGCATATCCGGTTTGTCATGGACAGCTTACAGAAAAACACCACCGAGGTCCGCAACATGAAGCAGTATCTGCTTGCGGTGCTGTTCAACGCGCCGACCACGATCAGCAACCACTACACTGCACAAGTCAACCACGATATGTATGCAGGCGGCTGGTAAACAGCCGCTTTTCTGCTGCCCGGATACACCGGGAGAAAGGATTTTGCCATGAAACGACCCCTTGCTTACATTACGGCTCCCTGGAGCAACAGCCAGTATGAGAACGCCGAGAACGCTGCGGCCTACTGCCGTCAGGTGTACGACGCCGGGTATTCGCCCATCTGCCCGGTGCTGTTCCTGCCCACCTTCCTCAAGGACGACATTCCCCAGGAACACAAGGACGGTCTGGATATGGCGCGGGACTACCTGCGCCGTTCCCATGTGCTGGTGGTCTGCGGCCACGGCATCGACGAGACCGTGAAGAATGACATTGCCACCGCCGAGCGCCTGCGGATTACCGCCACCACCCTGGACGGCATCCTGACCGTGAAGGGCCAGGGGCGTGGGAAAGGAGGTGCGCGCCATGCCTGAGCGTAAGACTGTGGGCCAGCTGATGGAGGAAATGCGCCTCAAGGCCGGGGCGCAGAACTACCACGGCCACGAATACATGGATTTGCAACGGTTTGCCGAGGACACCCGGCACATGATTATTTTTGATGTGCTGACGAACGATTCCCCTGTTGGCTGGAAAGGCGAACGAACCCGCCTGTTCCTGTCGGATACCGGTTATGAAAAAGCACTGGATAGTCAGGAAAAGGGGCAGATTAAGATTTTGAGCCACGCAAAGGTGCGTCAGGGCAATCTGCACTATGACCGTACTGACCAGTTACGCTAAGGAGGGCGGTATGAAGCGTTATCTTCTGCGGCGGCTGGTGGTTCCGCCTTAGCAAAAATGAGATTCCCTGCAAACTTCGTGGAAAGGAGGCGTTGAAAATGCAGGAAGAAGTGGAAAACAGAACTTTGACGCTGGTTGTCAGTGGAACAAAGTTTACCGGCAGAATGTTTAAGGCTGCCATAAGCAAGTACATGGCACATCGAAAGGAAAAGAAGCTGGAAAAACAGAGAAGCCGTGATGCGCCGGTTGTTCCGCATGGAAAACAGACTGTGAAGCAGCTTGTCGGGCAGAATCAGGGAATATCCAACATTGAGATCACAGACCCCTCTATCAAGGAGTTTGAGAAAATCGCCCGGAAATATGGTGTGGATTATGCGGTGAAAAAGGACCGCAGCAGTTCTCCGCCAAAGTACCTGATTTTTTTCAAAGGCCGTGATGCAGATGCTCTGACAGCAGCTTTTACAGAGTACACCAACAAAAAAGTCAAAAAGGCAACGAAAACAGAGCGCTCGTCCGTACTGGCAAAACTTAACCAGTTCAAAGAGATGGTTAAAAATGCTGTGGTGGATCGCACCAAGCGAAAGGAGCTGGAACGATGAAAAAGACATTGGACATCAAAAAGCTCATTTTGCTGAATATGCCGTATATCCTGATGGGACTGTTTGCTACCAATTTTGGAGAGGCATGGCGAATGGCACAAGGGGCGGATGCTTCGGAAAAGTTTCTTTCGCTGATTGCGGTTCTGCCTGGGGCGCTGGAAAGTTTCTGGCCAAGCCTGCATCCATTGGACTTGTTGGTAGGGCTGTGCTGTGGAGGCAGTCTGAGGCTGGCGGTGTATCTTAAAAGCAAGAACGCCAAGAAATATCGACATGGTTTGGAATATGGTTCGGCCCGCTGGGGAACCCGTGAGGATATTGCACCTTACGTTGATCCTGTATTTCAGAACAATGTGATTCTGACGAAAACGGAGAGCCTGACCATGAACAGCCGCCCCAAGGACCCAAAGACTGCCAGAAACAAAAATGTACTGGTGATTGGCGGCTCCGGTTCCGGTAAGACCCGCTTCTGGCTCAAACCGAATCTGATGCAGATGCACAGCTCCTATGTTGTGACGGACCCGAAGGGAACAATTCTGGTGGAGTGCGGAAAAATGCTCCAAAGGGGTGCGCCCAAGCTGGGGAAGGACGGGAAGCCAGTAAAAGATAAAAATGGCAAAGTCATTTATGAACCGTATCGTATCAAAGTGTTGAACACCATCAATTTCAAAAAATCCATGCACTATAATCCATTTGCGTATATTCACAGCGAAAAGGATATTTTGAAGCTGGTGACAACGCTGATCGCCAATACCAAAGGCGAGGGAAAAGCCGGGGACGATTTCTGGGTCAAGGCAGAAACGCTTCTGTACTGTGCCCTTATCGGATATATCCATTATGAGGCTCCGGTGGAGGAGCAAAACTTCTCCACCCTCATCGAGTTCATCAACGCCATGGAAGTCCGGGAGGATGACGAGGAGTTCAAAAACCCCGTAGACCTGATGTTTGATGCACTGGAAGCCGAGAAGCCAAATCACTTTGCGGTGCGCCAGTATAAGAAATATAAGCTGGCAGCCGGAAAAACCGCTAAGTCGATTTTGATTTCCTGCGGTGCGCGTCTTGCTGTATTTGATATTGCGGAGCTGCGCGAGGTTACATCCTACGATGAGTTGGAACTGGATACGCTGGGAGACAGAAAAACGGCTCTGTTCCTCATTATGAGTGATACAGATGACAGTTTTAACTTTCTCATTTCCATGTGCTACACCCAGTTATTCAACCTGCTTTGTGAAAAGGCCGACGATGTGTATGGCGGCAGGCTTCCGGTTCATGTGCGCTGTCTGATTGATGAGTGTGCCAACATCGGGCAGATTCCGAAGCTGGAAAAGCTGGTGGCCACCATCCGAAGCCGTGAAATCTCTGCCTGTCTGGTGTTGCAGGCACAGAGCCAGCTCAAGGCAATTTACAAAGATAATGCCGATACCATCATCGGTAACATGGATACTTCCATCTTCCTGGGAGGTAAAGAGCCAACAACGCTGAAAGAGCTGGCGGCTGTTCTGGGAAAGGAGACCATAGACACTTACAACACCGGAGAGAGCCGGGGACGGGAGACTTCCCACTCGCTCAACTATCAGAAATTGGGAAAAGAGCTGATGAGCCAGGACGAGCTGGCAGTTATGGATGGCGGCAAGTGCATCTTGCAGTTGCGCGGTGTGCGTCCGTTTCTTTCAGACAAGTATGACATTACCAGACACCCTAATTTCAAATACACAGCTGATGCAGACAAGCGAAATACCTTTGATATTGAAGCATTTTTGTCTGCCAGACTAAAACTCAAGCCTGATGAGGTCTGCGATGTATATGAAGTAGACACAAAGGGCGCTTAATTTGTTCCGCTTTAGAAGGGAGTGATCTTATCTATTTGCCGCACCTGCCCTCTATGGGCCATTGGCGTACAAAGCGGACAATCGCAAGAAAAATAATGAAAAAGGAGGACAGCCGGAATCATGCTCCCGGAAACCGGGCGGCAGATTGTTCCGGCTTTTGTATGCCTATGAAACATGACAAACCTATTTTTTAATCAGATTCCGGCTAACAAACTATATGGCATTTTTTGAACAGGCAATTACCGTTCTTCAGACTCTCGTTATCGCTCTGGGCGCTGGTCTTGGTATCTGGGGTGTCATCAACCTGTTGGAAGGTTACGGCAACGACAACCCTGGCGCCAAATCTCAGGGCATGAAGCAGCTCATGGCTGGCGCTGGTGTAGCCGTTGTTGGTATGGTTCTTGTACCTCTGCTCTCCGGGCTGTTCTCTGTCTAAGCGTTCCTGCATGAAATCCTTGCCGCTCCCGCAGCTCTGCGGGGGCGGCGGAAAGGAGGTTGACACCGTATGGATTTCTTACTTGAAGCCCTGACAAATTGGCTGAAAGAAATGCTGGTGGGCGGTATTATGAGCAACCTTTCGGGGATGTTTGACAGTGTAAACCAACAGGTCGCGGATATATCCGTACAGGTAGGACAGACCCCACAGGGATGGAATGGCAGTATTTTCAATATGATTGAGAATCTGTCAAACTCCATCATGGTGCCGATTGCAGGTGTGATCCTGGCTATCGTGATGACTGTAGACCTGATCCAGATGATTGCAGACAAGAACAACCTGCATGATGTGGATACCTGGATGATTTTCAAGTGGGTATTCAAATCAGCTGCCGCCATCCTCATTGTCACAAACACATGGAATATCGTGATGGGCGTCTTTGATATGGCGCAGAGCGTGGTGGCGCAGGCGGCAGGGATTATCAATTCGGATGCGTCCATTGACATTTCCTCAGTTATGACCGATCTGGAACCGAGGCTGATGGAAATGGATTTGGGACCGCTGTTCGGACTGTGGTTCCAATCCCTCTTTATTGGCATTACCATGTGGGCGTTGTATATCTGTATCTTTATCGTTATTTATGGCCGTATGATCGAGATCTACCTTGTAACTTCGGTGGCTCCCGTTCCAATGGCTGCAATGATGGGCAAAGAATGGGGCGGTATGGGACAGAATTACCTCCGATCCCTGCTGGCACTGGGCTTTCAGGCGTTTCTCATTATCGTCTGCGTGGCAATTTATGCTGTGCTGGTGCAGAACATCGCTATGGAAGATGACATCATCATGGCAATCTGGAGCTGCGTGGGCTACACCGTACTGCTATGTTTTACGCTGTTCAAAACCGGCAGTCTCGCCAAATCAGTCTTTCAGGCGCACTAAAACGGAAGGAGGTTTCCACATTGGCTTATGTACCCGTACCCAAGGACTTAACAAAAGTCAAAACAAAGGTCATGTTCAATCTGACCAAGCGGCAGCTTATCTGCTTCACGGGCGGAGCGCTTATTGGCGTACCGCTTTTCTTTTTGCTCAGAAAACCTACCGGAAACAGTGTAGCGGCTATGTGTATGATGCTGGTTATGCTGCCCTTCTTCATGCTGGCTATGTACGAAAAGCATGGACAGCCCCTGGAAAAGATCGTGGGCAACATTCTCAAAGTAGCTGTGATCCGTCCAAAGCAGCGACCTTACCAGACCAACAACTTTTATGCCGTATTAAAGCGGCAGGAAATGCTCGATAAGGAGGTGTATGACATTGTTCACCGCAATAAAAAAATGGCTGCATCGGATGTTCGGAAAAACCGAGGAAAAAACTGTGCAGCCGGTAAAGACAAAGAAAAAACTGTCCCGCGCCGATAAGAAGCAGATCGAAGCGGCCATTGCCCGCGCTAACCGCACGGACAAAAAAGGAAAATCTGCGCAGGACAGTATCCCTTATGAACGGATGTGGCCGGACGGAATCTGCCGCGTATCGGACAGCCACTACACAAAGACCATCAAGTTTCAGGACATCAACTATCAGCTCTCCCAAAACGAAGATAAGACGGCAATCTTTGAGGGTTGGTGTGATTTCCTCAATTATTTTGACAGCTCGATTCATTTCCAGCTGTCTTTTTTGAACCTTGCGGCATCGGAGGAGACCTTTGCTAACTCCATTTCCATCCCGCCCCAGAGGGACGCCTTTGACAGTATCCGTGAGGAATACACCACAATGCTGCAAAATCAGCTGGCCAGAGGTAACAACGGTCTCATCAAGACCAAATATCTGACCTTTGGTATCGACGCGGACAGCATCAAAGCCGCCAAGCCCCGTCTGGAGCGTATTGAGACCGATATACTTAATAACTTCAAGCGTCTTGGTGTAGCTGCCAGAACGCTGGACGGTAAAGAAAGGCTTTTTCAGCTTCATGCGGTATTCCACATGGATGAACAACTCCCGTTTCAGTTTGAATGGGACTGGCTGGCTCCTTCCGGTCTGTCCACAAAGGATTTTATTGCACCAAGCTCCTTTGAGTTCCGCACCGGCAAGCAGTTCCGTATGGGTAAGAAATACGGGACTGTTTCTTTTTTGCAGATTCTCGCACCGGAACTGAATGACCGTTTGCTGGCTGATTTTCTGGATATGGAAAGTTCGCTCATTGTGAGTATGCACATTCAGTCGGTGGATCAGGTGAAAGCCATCAAAACGGTAAAGCGGAAGATTACCGACCTGGACCGCAGCAAGATCGAGGAACAGAAAAAAGCAGTCCGTGCCGGATACGACATGGACATCATTCCATCTGACCTTGCTACCTACGGCAGTGAAGCGAAAAAACTCTTGCAGGATTTGCAGAGCCGCAACGAGAGAATGTTCCTTTTGACTTTTCTGGTGCTGAACACAGCGGACAATCCCCGTCAGCTTGGCAACAACATCTTTCAGGCAGGCTCTATTGCCCAGAAGTATAACTGTCAGCTGACCAGGCTGGACTTCCAGCAGGAAGAAGGGCTGATGAGCTGTTTGCCTCTGGGTCTCAATCAGATTGAGATTCAGCGAGGACTGACCACCAGTTCCACAGCTATCTTTGTGCCCTTTACTACGCAGGAACTGTTCCAGAACGGGAAAGAAGCTCTGTATTACGGCATCAATGCTCTGTCCAACAACCTCATTATGGTGGACAGAAAGCTGCTGAAAAACCCCAACGGCCTGATTCTGGGTACGCCGGGTTCCGGTAAGTCCTTCAGCGCAAAACGAGAAATTGCCAACTGCTTTTTGCTTACCAGTGATGATGTCATTATCTGTGACCCGGAAGCGGAGTACGCACCTCTTGTTGAGCGTCTGCATGGGCAGGTCATCAAGATCTCACCTACTTCAACCAACTATATCAATCCGATGGATCTGAATCTGGACTATTCGGATGATGAAAGCCCGCTGTCACTCAAGTCTGACTTTATCCTCAGTTTGTGTGAGCTGATCGTGGGCGGTAAGGAGGGCTTGCAGCCGGTGCAGAAAACCATTATTGACCGTTGTGTACGGTTGGTTTACAACGAATATCTCAATGACCCAAAGCCGGAGAATATGCCGATTTTGGAGGACCTTTATAACCTGTTGCGGGAGCAGGAAGAAAAAGAAGCTCAGTACATTGCAACGGCATTGGAAATCTATGTAACGGGTTCTTTGAATGTGTTCAATCATCAGAGCAATGTGGACATTGATAACCGGATTGTCTGCTACGACATCAAGGAACTGGGCAAGCAGCTTAAAAAAATCGGTATGCTGGTGGTACAGGATCAGGTGTGGAACCGCGTTACCATCAACCGTGCCGCCCACAAGTCCACCCGTTACTACATCGACGAGATGCACCTGCTTTTGAAGGAGGAGCAGACCGCCGCCTATACGGTGGAAATCTGGAAGCGATTCAGAAAATGGGGCGGTATTCCGACAGGTATCACCCAGAATGTCAAAGACCTTTTGAGCAGCCGCGAGGTAGAGAACATCTTTGAAAACTCGGACTTCGTGTATATGCTTAACCAGGCAGGCGGAGACCGTCAGATTTTGGCGAAGCAACTGGGGATTTCCACACACCAATTATCTTATGTGACCCACTCCGGTGAGGGCGAGGGCCTGCTGTTTTATGGCTCTACAATCCTGCCTTTCGTGGATCACTTCCCGAAGAACACCGAGCTTTACCGCATTATGACCACCAAACCTCAAGAATTGAAAAAGGAGGATGAATGATTATGAATCTCAACATTTTGAATAAAAATCCGCTGATGTTTTTTGACAGGGCGGTAAATGCCCAGCGCAGCCAGCTGCTTACAGTCATGGCCGATGCGGTAAGTGAGTGCCGCACGGCGGCAGATCAGGCAGCCGAACTGAATGAGACCGGTCAGGTGGGGCTGCTCCGTCTGGCAGAGGTCTGGAGTGCCATCCGTGCCAAGGAAGGTATGGGCGGTCTGGTTCTGGAAGGAACAGAGGCGAAGATCCTGTCCGATGTGGTGGCACAGTTTTATGCCTACCTGTCCGGCTGTATGTTCAACGATCCTGTGGGAATGGCCATTTATGCAGAGCTGCACTACATGATGTCCTCCCTCATGCTGGGAGAATGGTTTGAATAAGGAACCGCGCCTGCGCTTTACTGATGAGGAACGGTCTGACCCTGCACTGGAAAAGCCGATCCGTAAAGCGGAGAAAGCTGCGGCCAGAGCAGATAAGGCGCAGGCCAATATCCCAAAGAAAAAGGTCAGGCAGACGGTCATTGCCCCGGATACCGGAAAAAAGACCTCGAAGCTGACCTTTGAGGACAAGAAAAAGCCACCTTCCAAAGTTTCTCAAGGAGTCAGGGAAGCTCCCGTCCATCTGGTCGCAGGCAAGCTCCACAAAGAGATCCGGGAAACAGAGCAGGACAATGTGGGCGTGGAAAGCGCCCACAAGTCCGAGGAAGCGGTGGAGACCGGCGCTTATCTGGTGCGGGAGGGCTATCGCAGCCACAAGCTGAAGCCGTACCGCAAAGCAGCCCAGGCAGAGCGTCAACTGGAAAAGGCAAATGTAAATGTTCTGTACCAGAAATCTTTGCAGGAAAATCCCCAGTTTGCCAGCAACCCTCTTTCCCGCTGGCAGCAAAAGCAGACCATTAAAAAGCAGTATGCCGCCGCCAAACACGCCGGTCAGACTGCCGGAAATACCGCCCAGGCTGCGTCCAAAACCGGAAAAGCCGCAAGGACGGTAAAAGAAAAGGCACAGCAGGCAGGGGCGTTCGTCATGCGCCACAAGAAGGGTTTCCTGATGGCAGGGGTTTTGTTCCTCATTACCTGTATGCTGATGAATACCATGTCCTCCTGCTCCATGATGGCGCAGAGTATCGGTTCCGTTCTCTCCGGCACCACTTATCCGTCGGATGACCCGGAAATGCTGGCAGTGGAGGCAGATTATGCAGCCAGAGAAGTCCAGTTACAGGAGGAAATCGACAACATTGAAAGCAGCCACCCAGGGTATGACGAGTATCGCTATGACCTTGGTATGATCGGACATGACCCTCATGAGCTGGCAGCATTTCTGTCTGCCGTCTTGCAAGGTTACACCCAGCAGAGCGCTCAGGCAGAGCTGGCGCGTGTGTTTGCAGCACAGTATCAGCTGACGCTTACTGAGGAAGTGGAGATCCGCTACCGCACGGAGACCTCCACCGACCCGGAGACCGGCGAGACCACCTCAGAAGAAGTCCCCTATGAGTATTACATTTTGAATGTGAAACTCACCAGCAAGCCCATTTCCGCTGTGGCGTCGGAGTTACTGACCCCGGAGCAGATGGAAATGTATCAGGTTTACCGGCAGACCATGGGCAATAAGCCGCTGTTGTTTGGCGGTGGTTCCCCTGACATGAGCAATTCCGAGGACTTGACCGGTGTACAGTTTGTAAATGGAACCCGTCCCGGAAATCCGCAGTTGGTGGAGCTGGCCAAGCGTCAGGTCGGCAATGTGGGCGGTTATCCTTATTGGAGCTGGTATGGTTTTGACAGCCGCGTGGAGTGGTGCGCCTGCTTTGTATCCTGGTGTTATAACCAGGCTGGAAAAAGTGAGCCGCGCTTTGCAGGCTGTGAGTGGCAGGGCGTTCCGTGGTTCCAGTCTCATGGACAATGGGGTGCAAGAGGCTATAATAATCTGGCTCCCGGAGATGCAATTTTCTTTGATTGGGATTTGGATGGGACAGCAGACCATGTGGGTATCGTGATCGGTACGGATGGCAGCCGCGTTTATACCGTGGAGGGAAATTCCGGCGATGCCTGCAAGATCAAAAGTTATGACCTGAATTATCAAAGCATTAAAGGCTATGGTCTGATGAACTGGTAACAGACTTTGTGGAAAGGAGTGAACGGTTATGGCAAAAAACAAAATTGAACGTATCGACCAGGAAATTGAGAAAACCCGTGAGAAGATTGCGGAATATCAGGAAAAGCTCAAGACCTTGGAAGCACAGAAAACGGAGGCAGAGAATCTGGAAATCGTTCAGATGGTTCGTGCGTTACGCATGACTCCAGCACAGCTGAACGCTATGCTTTCCGGTGGAATGAACCATGGCAGAGATACGACACTGCCGGAATCAAATAATCAGGAGGCTACCGCTTATGAAGAATAAAAGAATTTGCAAAACACTTTCCGCCCTTTGCCTGACAATGGTTGTGGCATTTGGATTTACGATCCCTGCTTTCGCACAGGGGTCAGAACAGGCACCGGCGGCACCGGCAGAGGATTCTACAAATGACAGCAATGTGATTGTGGAAGAAACAGAACCAGCACCGGCACTTACACCGGAGGGGAATGCGGCACTGGTGGATGATTTTGGAGGCAATAAGCAGCTCATTACCGTTACCACCAAGGCTGGCAACTATTTTTACATTTTGATCGACAGGGCGAATGAGGATAAAAAGACTGCTGTTCATTTTCTGAACCAGGTGGATGAAGCGGATTTGATGGCACTGATGGAAGATGAAAATGTCAAAGAGAAGCCGGCTGCGGTATGCAGCTGCACGACAAAATGTGAAGCAGGGGCAGTCAATACGGCTTGCCCGGTCTGCGCAACTGATAAGAGTAAATGTACGGGCAAAGCACCGGAACCTCCGGCAGAAACACCGGAACCGGAAAAAGAGAAGCCTGCCGGACTGAACCCGGCTGCGATAGTCCTTTTGCTGGCTCTGCTTGGAGGCGGTGGCGTATTTGCCTACTTGAAGCTCATTAAGAATAAGCCTAAGACCAAGGGCAATGACAGTCTGGACGATTATGATTATGGCGAGGAAGATTCCGAGGAATGGGAAACCGAGGATGAGGAGTCGGACGAACCGGACGCTGATGGGGGCAGCACAGAAGAAGATGACGAGGACAGCGTGAAATGACCCGTTTCACAGACAGTCCCTATGAACGCATGATGACACGCAGGCCGGAGGGCGGGAGGGAAACTTCCCGTCCTCATTCTTTATCCCACAACCACCCCTGCTATGGTTGCGGGAGTTATGGAAGTCCCTGCGTAGGTATCTGCCATCGTGAGATGGAACGTTGGCTCAAAGAAAGGAAACGAAAAAAATGAGTGTTCTGATTATATTTATCAAGCTGATTGCTGTTTTTGACCTGCTGGTGATCGCCGTGTATTTTGGCGGCGACATTCTTTCTACCATGTTAAACAAACTTCGGAGAAAGCCAAAGCAAGATGACCCCTTTGATTTCTCCTTAGATACCGTGACAGTTTCATTGTCCATAGATTCTATCCGTCAGCTTTATTCCGGTGATGCGGCAGAGTTTGTGGAAGAAAAGATCCTGCCAAATGCGGAGAAAACAATGGCCGTTTTGACGGAACAAGAACAGACGGCGACTCGTCTGCTCTTATCTGCTCTGATCGGTTTTCTTGCTGCAGAAGCTCCTATGGATGAACAGAGCTTTCCTTTGATGATGGAACTTCTGAACTGCATGGAAGGGGAAAAAGAAGATGGTTGCCAGGATGCAGTAGATAGTTTACTTGAAGATGCCGCCTGCAATACCCGCCGTCACGAAGAATATTACAGCAATTATCAACGCTACCAGCTGATGCAGGTGGATAAAACCCGTGTCATTTTGGCTTGCCGCATCATCATCAATGACCTGCTGGGGAAACTGTACCGCTATGATTATCGGTTTGGATATAACCTGCTTTTGGATGAGGAAAACAGCATTGAGAAAAAGCTGCACACGCCTGTGCGAGAAGAATGGGAGGATGAAGATTATGAAACTTGTAATTGCTGAAAAGCCATCAGTTGCCCAGAGTTTGGCGGCGGTGATCGGCGCAACCGTCCGTAAGGACGGGTATCTGGAGGGTAACGGCTGGCGTGTCAGCTGGTGCGTGGGTCATCTGGCCGGTCTTGCAGATGCAGACAGCTATGACCCCAAGTATGCCAAGTGGCGATATGATGACCTGCCTATCCTGCCGGAACATTGGCAGATGGTGGAGGGAAAAGATAAGAAAAAGCAGTTTGATATTCTCAAAAAGCTGATGAATGCCCCGGATGTGACGGAAGTTGTAAATGCCTGTGATGCCGGACGCGAGGGCGAGATGATCTTCCGCAGCGTCTATGAGCTGGCAGACTGTCAGAAGCCTATGAAAAGGCTCTGGATTTCTTCGATGGAGGACTCTGCCATAAGGGAAGGCTTTGCAAACCTGCGCCCCGGTGCGGATTATGACGGACTTCGGGATGCTGCCCTCTGCCGTGCCAAGGCCGACTGGCTGGTGGGGATCAATGCCACAAGGCTTTTTTCCGTGCTGTACCACCGCACCCTTAACATCGGGCGCGTGATGTCCCCAACGCTGGCGCTCATTGTCCAGCGAGAAGCTGAGATCGACACCTTTAAGCCGGTTCCTTTTTATACCGTGGCGCTGGAGCTGCCCGGTCTTACCGTATCCGGGGAGCGCATGAGTGACCGAGCAAGCGCAGAGCAGCTGAAAGAAGCCTGTCAGGGTGTAGCTGTCACAATCAAAAAGGTGGAGTGCAAGGAAAAGTCCGAAAAGCCGCCTGCCCTCTATGACCTGACTACTCTGCAAAGAGATGCCAACCGCCTGCTTGGATTTACAGCCCAGCAGACCCTGGACTATCTGCAAAGCCTGTATGAAAAGAAGCTCTGCACCTATCCCCGTACTGACAGCCGCTATCTGACCAGTGATATGGCAGACAGCCTGCCGGTGCTGGTGAACCTGGTTGCCAACGCCATGCCGTTTTGCAAAGAAATCGCCATTGCCTGTGATCCGCAGACGGTCATCAACGATAAGAAAGTAACTGACCACCACGCAGTAATCCCTACCAGAAATCTCAAGGATGCAGACCTTTCTGCCCTTCCTGCGGGAGAAAAAGCGGTGCTGGAGCTGGTGGCCCTGCGTCTGCTGTGCGCCGTAGCCCAGCCCCATATCTATT
Source organism: Pseudocoprococcus catus (assembly GCF_019734885.1). Lineage (GTDB taxonomy): Bacteria > Bacillota > Clostridia > Lachnospirales > Lachnospiraceae > Coprococcus_A > Coprococcus_A catus. The sequence goes on from NZ_JAAXCM010000055.1 coordinate 17,689, forward strand.
CGGAAACTGTTGTGATTGCAGCGTGTGCCGGTGGAGAGTTTACCGCCAAAGGAAAAACGGTGAAGCACCCCGGATGGAAAGCACTGGAGGACGCTTACCGTGCCAAAATGAAGGATGCAGAGCCGAAAAAAGAGGGCGCAGAGAAAGCTCTGCCGGAGCTGACCGAAGGACAGACCCTTTCGGTTGCTGCGGCAATCGTCAAAGAAGGTAAAAGCAGTCCACCTCAGCACTTTACGGAGGATACCTTGTTGTCCGCAATGGAGACTGCCGGAAAAGAGAATATGCCGGAGGAAGCCGAGCGAAAAGGTCTGGGGACACCGGCCACCCGTGCCGGTATTTTGGAAAAGCTGGTATCTGCCGGTTTTCTGGAACGAAAAAAGAGCAGGAAAACGGTGCAGCTTCTCCCTTCCCACAATGCAGTATCCCTTATCACGGTCCTGCCGGAACAACTGCAATCGCCGCTTCTGACTGCCGAGTGGGAGTACCGCCTGGGCGAGATCGAGCGCGGGCAGCTTGCCCCGGAGGAGTTTCTGGATGGGATCAGCACCATGCTGAAAGATCTGGTGGGGACTTATCAGGTCATCAAGGGAACCGAGTACCTGTTCACCCCGCCCCATGAGGTGGTGGGTAAATGCCCTCGCTGTGGCGGTGAAGTTGCAGAACTGCAAAAAGGCTTCTTTTGTCAGAATGATTCTTGCAAATTTGCAATCTGGAAAAACAACAAATGGTGGGATGCCAAGAAAAAACAGCCGACCAAGGCTGTGGTGTCTGCACTGCTGAAAGATGGCCGTGTCCGCGTAACGGGCCTATATTCGGAGAAAACCGGCAAGACCTACGATGCCACTGTGGTTTTGGAGGACGATGGACAGTACGCCAACTTCAAGCTGGAATTTGACCAGCGGAAAGGAGGCAGCCGATGAAGCTCTCTTTAGTGGAACGGGAAACCATTCTCCTCTATAACCAGGCAGAACCAATGGCTGAGGTCTACACCCACGATCCCCGTCTGATGGAGAAGCTGGAACTGCTGGCAAAAAAGCACCCCGACCAAATCACCCGAAAGGACGCCCATAACTTTACCGTTCCCAAGCGGTGTGTATCAGTCAGGGAGCCATACAGCGCCGAGCGTCGCAAAGCTGCCAGTGAGCGTGCGAAAGCTGCCGGATACCAGCCTCCTATGCGAAAGTCCGGCAGTTAAAGGCACATGGCAGAGAATGTATTTGAAGCGGTCAAGCAGTCGGTCAGCACCAGAGAAGCGGCAGAGTTTTATGGGATAAAAGTCAGGCGAAATGGCATGGCCTGCTGTCCTTTTCACGATGATAAGAACCCCAGCATGAAGGTAGACCTGCGATTCCACTGCTTTGGCTGCGGTGAAGATGGGGATGTGATCGACTTTACCGAAAAGCTCTTTGACCTCTCCCCAAAAGAAGCGGCGGAGAAACTGGCACAGGACTTTGGCCTGATCTATGACAGTCAGGCCCCGCCCCGCAGGAGATATGTCCGGCAAAAAACCGAGGCACAGAAGTTTCGGGAGGATCGACAGCGCTGTTACCGCGTACTGTCCGATTATTACCATCTGCTGAAAAAATGGGAAGCCGACCGTTCTCCCAGGACACCGGAGGAAGAACCGCACCCCCGTTTTGTGGAAGCAATCCAGAAGAAAGCCTATGTAGAATACCTGCTGGACCTTTTCCTTTATGAAAGTGAAGAAGAACAAAAGGCATGGATTGCAGAACACACAGCAGAAATCACACACTTGGAAAGGAGATTGAAAATCATGGCTGAGAACAAACCCACCAACCGAGAACGGCTAAGGGAAATCACAGATGGCATCGAGCAGGGCATCAAGGAACTGTTTGAGAGTGAAAAGTATATGCGCTATCTGTCCGTCATGTCCCGCTTCCACCGCTATTCGGTAAACAACACCATGCTCATCTATATGCAGAAGCCGGACGCCACATTGGTAGCCGGATACAATAAGTGGAAAGACCAGTTTGAGCGTCATGTAAAAAAGGGCGAGCATGGCATTACCATCATCGCTCCCACACCGTATAAGAAGAAAATCGAGGAGCAGAAGCTGGACCCAGATACCAAGGCTCCGATTCTGGATAAAGACGGAAAGATCGTCACAGAGGAAAAAGAAATCGAGATTCCCATGTTTCGCCCTGTCAAGGTCTTTGATGTGAGTCAGACCGACGGGAAACCTTTGCCGGAGCTTGCTTCCTCCCTTTCCGGCAATGTGCCAAATTATGAGGCATTCATGGAGGCCCTGCGCCGCAGCGCACCGGTGCCGATTACTTTTGAAGCAATGGCCGCTGATACGGACGGCTATTTTTCTGCTGATCATCAGAAAATTGCCATTCGTCAGGGCATGAGTGAGGTTCAGACGGTTTCAGCCACAGTACACGAGATTGCCCACAGCAAGCTCCATGACCCTAAAAAATATGAAATGCTACCGTCATGGAAGGTTGTGCAGGAGAGTGAAGGTGGAACCAAACATGATTTCAAGTTGGATTTTGCCACAGAAAAAGAAGCCGAACAGTTTGCTTCTGATATGGATTGGCGTTATGTGGACGAAAATCAGTTTGAATGGCGTCTTGCAGTTGAGGAAGATCCAACCGCAGAAAAACGGGCAATCAAAAACCGCCACACGGAGGAAGTGGAGGCTGAAAGCATCTCCTATGCGGTCTGCAAGTATTTTGGCATCGAGACCGGAGAAAACAGCTTCGGCTATATTGCAAGCTGGAGCCAGGGCAAAGAGCTGAAAGAGCTGAGAGCCAGTTTGGAGACCATCAACAAAACCTCCGGCACTTTGATCTCCGACATTGAGCGCCACTATAAGGAAATCTGCAAAGAGCGCGGAATCGACCCTCATGCAAAGGTAGAGCCGGAACCCGCCCCGATAGAGCAGCCAGAAGATGCCGCTAAGGTATCTGATAGACAGCAGAACGGCGATCTGACCTACTATGTAGCAGAGTGCATGGAATTTCCAAACCTCGGAGAATACCACGATAACCTGTCTTTGGAGGAAGCAATCCGCATTTATCAGGAGATTCCGGCAGAACGAATGAACGGGATCAAGGGCATTGGTTTTGAGCTGAAAGACGGAAGCGATTATGAAGGACCTTTTCCGATTTTGACCGGCCATACCATTGACCTGGACACCATCCAGGCAATCGACTATTACCGTGATAATCCTCTGGTGCAAAAAGCGGTAAAGGAACTGGCTGCGGCAATGCCAGAAATGGAAGTGCTGGGGGCGGACGCCAACCAGCAGGAGGCTTTGTTTCTGATTGACGATGCCACCTATCTTCATATCCAGTCCTGTGACAGCGGCTGGGACTATACCCTTTACGATGCCGCGTCCATGAAAGAGCTGGATGGTGGTCAGCTGGATATGCCGGAGATTTCCCGCATGAAGGCAGTTCTCCAGATTTGTGATGACAACGATTTGGGCAGAGACTCGGTAAAATACGCACCGTTGTCCATGATTGAGACCTTGCAGGAAGCTGCCTACCAGCAGATGCAGGCAGAGGCCAGTCAGATGGCTGCTTCTTCCCAGCTGCCGGAAGCACAGGAGCAGGCACTGGATGAATACCCCATGCCGGATGAGCAGGTCTCTACACCGGATATGCAGGAATATGGATACTCCTATGATGGGATGCTCCCTGTTACCAGAGAACGGGCGCTGGAACTGGATGCCGCCGGTTTGACCGTCTATGTGCTGCATGAGGACAATACGGAGAGTATGGTGTTTGACCCACAGGAAATCATGGATCATGGCGGCATTTTCGGTGTGGACCGTGAGGAATGGGAGAAAAGCCCTCAGTTCCACGAAAAGGTCATGGAGCGCCAGGAACATCAGCAGGAACGGGAACAGGCATTTCTTGCTCAGAACAGAGATTGCTTTGCCATCTATCAGGTGAGCCGTGACGATCCGCAGAATGTGCGCTTTATGAATCTGGACTGGCTAAAGTCCCATGACATTTCCATAGACCGTAGCGATTATGATCTCATTTACACTGCTCCGCTGAGGGAGTCTGGCACGGTACCGGAGCAGCTGGAAAAACTATATGAGCAGTTTAATCTGCAAAAACCGGCGGATTTTCACAGTCCTTCTATGAGTGTCAGTGACATCGTTGCGATCAAGCAGGATGGTAAGGTATCCTGTCATTACTGTGACAGTGTTGGTTTTACCCAGATCCCCGGATTCCTGCCGGAAAATCCGCTGAAAAATGCGGAGATGGCCGTGGAGGACGATTACGGCATGATCGACGGTATCATCAACAATGGCGCAAAAGAGCCTACGGTGGCAGAGCTGGAACAGCAGGCCCGCAGCGGTCAGTCCATTTCCCTCATGGATTTGGCTGCCGCTGCCCATCGGGAGGAACGGGAAAAGAAAAAGTCCGTCATGGAGCAGCTGAAAAGCCAGCCCAAGGCAGAACACAAAAAGACAGCGCCCAAAAAGAGTGCGGAAAGGGAGATTTGATATGGGAAACTTTACTTTTGAGGAAATGAACCTGATGTGCATTTACAATACCGGCAGCCGCACCGGACTGATCGACAGCCTGCGTGAGATGCGCGGCGAGCTGGCCCCGGAGGAAACCGAGCTGCGGGAGTTGACAGACAGCGCACTGGGCAAGCTCCAGGCCATGAGTGATGCCGAGTTTGCCGAACTGGAGCTGTACCCGGATTTTGACCAGTAAACAACATAACCGCAGGGATGGGGTGGCGATCTGCCACCCCGCCTTTTTACCCCAAAACTGAAAGGAGGACAGAACACCATGCCAACCAAAGCTGAACTATATGCACAGATGGCGGAGAAGGTGACAACGCAGCTCACGGGGAGCTGGCAGGAATGGGCAGGGTTTCTCACTACTGCTTCCCGCCTTTACAAGTACCCGTTCCACGAGCAGCTGATGATCTATGCCCAGCGACCGGACGCCACCGCCTGTGCGGAGTACGATTTGTGGAATGAAAAGATGGGCCGGTATGTAAGGCGCGGCTCCAAAGGGATTGCTCTGGTGGACGATTCCGGGGACAGACCCCGCCTGCGTTATGTCTTTGACATTTCCGACACCGGAACCCGTGAACATTCCCGCACTCCCTGGCTGTGGCAGCTGGAGGAGCGCCATCTGGATTCCGTGCAGGCCATGTTTGAGCGCACCTATGATGTTTCAGGTGATGACCTTGCCGGACAGCTCACCGAGGTAGCCGGAAAACTGGCTGAGGAATACTGGACGGAGCATCAGCAGGACTTCTTCTATATCGTTGACGGTTCCTTTTTGGAGGAATATGATGAGTTTAACATCGGAGTACAGTTCAAGGCAGCAGCCACCGTCAGCATCACTTACGCTTTGATGTCCCGCTGCGGACTGGAGCCGGAACGCTACTTCGACCACGAAGATTTCATGGCAATCTTTGATTTCAACACCCCGTCCACCATCGGGGCGCTGGGAACAGCGGTCAGCCAGATCAACCAGCAGGTGCTGCGGCAGATCGGCGTTACCGTCCGAAATGCAGAGCGCGAAGCCAACCAAGAAAGGAGCAAACAAGATGAACAATCCAATGACCTATATCCAGAACGGAGACTATCTGATTCCCGACCTGAAACTGAGCCAGCAGCCGGAGAAACCCCTGGGCAAGTACGGCAGGATGAGGAAAACCTACCTGAAAGAACACCGTCCCATCCTCTACAACCAGATGTTGCTGAGCGAGAAGCTGTACCCGCACCTCATCGAGATCGACGAGACCGCCCAGAGCAGACTGGAGCAGATGATGCCCCAGCTGGCGAAGGAAGCGGGAGCCAACGAGGAACTGAAAGCCAGCGATCCCATGAAGTGGGTGGGGCTGATGAACACCTGCAAAGCCCAGGCAGAGGAGATCCTGATGGCGGAGCTTATCAACAGCTGACCCTAAACCTGTTCCTCTCCGAAGCGGAACAGATCCAATCCATAGATGAAGCAGAGAATGTAGCGCATACATCCTCTGCTTTTTCTTTTGCCCAAAATGATATTGACCATGTGCTGCGTTTGGGAGGCAATACAGACCGTCAGAGGGAGCGTGTGGTTGCAGCATTTGAAAAGCAGAAAACCACCGCTGAGATTGCCGAGATACTGAAAACGCTGTACCACGGCGGCAACGGCCTTGGCAGCGTGAGCGCATGGTATGCCGAGGATGGTATCCATCTTTCCTACGGGAAGTCTGTCCGTTATGACAGGTCTGCCCAGGTCATTTCCTGGGAGAGCGCCGCAGAGCGTATCGGGGAACTTTTGGAGAGCGGCCAGTTTGCCTCCAATGTGGAGCTTGCAGAAACGGCAGGCTATGAACGCTCCCTCCTTGCAGAAAAGCTCTGGTATCTGTACCACGATTTCAGCGAGGAAGCCAGAGAAGCCGGATATTTGTCCTGCCTGTCAGAGATCAAAGGCAATGGGTTCCCAGAGGAGACCCGCCGCCTGACGGAGCAGCTGAGTGACCCGGCTTTCCGCCAGACACTCAAGGAAGAATACGCCGCCTTCTGGACTGCCTATCAGCAGGACCGTGACCTGTTGCGCTTTTACTACCACAGACCAAAGGAAATCTGGGAGAACCTGAAGGCCCTTGACCTGCCCCGCAGGACTTTTTCTTCAGACCTTTCCCAAGTGCCAACTGTCCAGCGCTTCATTACCGAGGATGAGATCGACGCCGCCATGACCGGCGGCAGCAGTTTTGCCGGAGGAAAAGGCCGTATCTATGCGTTCTTCATGGAAAACCATACGGATAAGGAGAAAGTAAGATTCCTCAAAGATGAGTATGGTATTGGCGGACGCTCTCATGCCCTGTCCGGCGCAACACACAGCGGCGAAGATCACGATGGGAAAGGACTGCACTATAAAAAGCAGGACTGCCCGGATGTTCACTTGAACTGGGAAAAGGTTGCCAAGCGCATTACCTCTCTTGTCCGGAAAGGCCGCTATCTTACCGAACAGGAGCAAGCGCAGTATGACAAGATCCAGGCCGAAAAGGATCTGGCAGAAGAAGATGCCATTCATGCCCAGCAGCCGGAGATAGAGGAAGAAACGCCAAAGCCTACCATTCGGGAGCAGTTTGAGCAGTATAAGCCTGTGGTAACTGCCGCCATTTTCGAGGATGCCGCATACCGCAATGCCTGCGGTCATTCTGACCGTGAAAATGCTGTCATCGAGGGTAATGCCGCTGTGCGCCGTGCAGTCCTTGGTTCTAAGGATATGGAGCTGATCCGACTCTATTCGGATGTGCCGGAGTTCCGTCAGCGTTTACACCGGGAAGTGATCGACGAGACCTATCCAAAGCTCCATGAGCTTCTGCGCCCTCTTTCTCAGGAAGATATTGATACTGCCCTTTGTGCATGGAACGGCAATATCGAGAGTAAACACGCTGTTGTCCGCTATATGAAAGACCATGCAAGAGAAAAAGATACCGCCGCATGGCTGGCTCAGGAATACGGCGGCAGTAACAGCAACAGCCTGTTCGTTGTCCGTGCCGGCAGCCCGGAGGAAACGCAGCTGCCCTGGCCGAAGGTACAGCGCCGGATTGCCCAGCTCATTCAGGAGGACCGGTTCTATACCGAAGAAGAACAGAACCGTTTTGACGACATCGACCCAATCGCCATCCGGGAAGCTCTGGAAGAAAGAGGGATCGTCAACGGCCAGGTGGCAGACCCGGAAAAACTGGACAATGATCCGTTTATCCAACAGGTGATGTCGGATGCAGAGCAGATCGCAGCTGCTGAGACAGAGCAGACTTCCGAAGTTGCTATTTCCGATGAGGAATATGATGCAGTTCGCCGCCCAACTCCGCAAAGAACATCCTATGACCCTGCTGCCCCGGTCTATGCCGTGGGCGATACCGTGTATATCGAGGATGACGCCTATCAGATCACCGAGCTGCGGGAGGACACCGTACAGCTTCTGCCCACCGGGATGGTATATCCCATCTACCGGGCAGAGCGCAAAGAACAGTTCGAGCAGCTGCTTCGGGCAGACCGCCGCAATGCTTACTATACCGAGTTTCTTCCTATTGCCCCGGACAAGGCAGATCAGGACTTACGGGATGTATTGGCTCATGGACTGATGGATGAAGCGGATAAAAAGCAGATTTCCACGCTGCTGCAATCCGGCAGGAGTAACAGCGAGATCGCCTACTGGTTGAGCAGAGCCTATTCCGGTGAGATCGAGACACTGAATCTGGAGACCGGCGATATTGCCGATTACCGTACCACGGCACAGGGCATAGAACTGGAAGTCATGGATGCAGAGGAAAAGCGTCTGGCTATGCTGTATTTCCGCTGGGATGAGGTTGCACCTTTGCTGCGCGGACTGTACGCCCGTCAGCAGGACGGTTTGAGACAGGAACAGCCCCAACCGGCTACCGAATCCCCGACCTTCCATTCCGAGACCATGGCCGTCTATCCGGGCGATAAGAACAATCTGCCTTATGATGTGGTGGTGGAACGACTGCATATCGAGGAGCCGGAGCCACCAGCCCCTGTGACAGAGCCGGAGAAAACCTTTGAGGAAGTGCTGGACGAACACCCGGTTTCCATTCAGGTCAATGGCCAGTGGCAGACCTTTCCCAATGCCAAAGCTGCCGAGGAAGCCTCCTATGAGGAATACAAGGCTAACCTGCGCCGCAATGCAAAAAACTTCCGCATTACTGATGAGCATTTGGGCGAAGGCGGTCCGAAAGCCAAGTTCCAGGCAAATGTCAATGCGATTCGTTTACTGAAAGAGCTGGAAGCTGCCGGACAGCAGGCAAGCCCCGAACAGCAGGAGGTTCTTTCTCGATATGTGGGCTGGGGCGGTCTCTCTGATGCGTTTGACCCGGAGAAACCGGTATGGGCTTTAGAGTATGCCCAGCTAAAAGAACTGCTGACCCCGGAGGAATATGCCGCCGCCAGAAGCTCTACCCTCAACGCGCACTACACCAGTCCCACGGTAATCCGGGCCATCTATGAAGCGGTGGACCGCATGGGTTTTGAGACCGGCAACATCCTGGAGCCGTCCTGCGGTGTGGGCAATTTCTTCGGTATGCTACCAGAAGAAATGCGAAACAGCCGTCTGTATGGCGTGGAGCTGGATTCCATCAGTGGACGGATTGCAAAGCAGCTCTACCCCAAGGCGGACATCACCGTGGCCGGGTTTGAGACCACCGACAGGCGAGATTTCTATGACCTTGCCATTGGTAATGTGCCTTTCGGCCAGTATCAGGTTCGAGATAAAGCCTATGACAAGCTGAATTTCAGCATCCACAACTACTTTTTTGCCAAAGCACTGGACCAGGTGCGTCCCGGCGGCGTGGTGGCCTTTGTCACCAGCCGCTATACGATGGACGCCAAGGATTCCACCGTGCGCCGGTATCTTGCTCAACGTGCCGAGCTGCTGGGAGCCATCCGTCTGCCCAATGACGCTTTCAAGAAAAACGCTGGTGCAGAGGTCGTTTCGGACATCATTTTCCTGCAAAAGCGGGACCGTCCGCTGGACATTGCACCAGAGTGGACGCAGACCGGACAAACGGAGGATGGGTTTGCCATCAACCGGTATTTTATCGACCACCCGGAAATGGTGCTGGGCAGACAGGAGCCGGTAAGCACTGCTCATGGTATGGATTACACCGTGAACCCTATCGAGGGACTGGAGCTTTCCGACCAGCTGCATGATGCTGTGAAGTACATTCATGGCACTTATCAGGAGGCAGAGCTGCCGGAGCTGGGCGAAGGCGAAGCCATTGACACCTCCATTCCTGCCGACCCAAATGTGAAGAACTATTCCTATGCCATTGTAGACGGGTAGGTGTACTATCGGGAAAACAGCCGCATGGTGCGCCCTGACCTCAACGCCACCGCCGAAGCCCGCGTGAAAGGTCTTGTGGGACTGCGTGATTGTGTGCAGGAACTGATCGACCTTCAGATGGATGCAGCGGTTCCGGACAGCACCATTCGGGAGAAGCAGGCGGAACTGAACAGCCTCTATGACAGCTTTTCTGCAAAATATGGCCTTATCAATGACCGTGCAAACCGACTGGCCTATGCAGATGATTCTTCCTATTACCTGCTCTGTGCGCTGGAAGTCATCGACGAGGACGGGAAACTGGAACGTAAGGCGGATATGTTCACCAAACGAACCATCAAGCCCCATCAGGCAGTGGCTACTGTGGATACGGCAAGCGAAGCACTGGCGGTGTCCATCTCGGAAAAAGCCTGCGTAGATATGAGCTATATGAGTCGGCTTACCGGAAAAACAAAAGAAGCACTGGCCGGAGAACTGCAAGGCGTGATCTTCCGTGTACCGGGACAGTTGGAGAAAGACGGCACACCCCATTATGTGACTGCTGATGAATACCTTTCCGGCAATGTACGCCGCAAACTGCGTCAGGCGCAGCGGGCTGCACAGCAGGACCCGGTTTATGCAGTCAATGTGGAAGCTCTTACCGCCGCCCAGCCCAAAGACCTGGATGCGTCGGAGATTGAGGTGCGTCTGGGCGCTACCTGGATCGACAAAGAGTACATCCAGCAGTTTATGTACGAGACCTTCAACACCCCGTTTTATCTCCAGCGCAGTATCGAGGTCAACTATTCGTCCTTTACCGCTGAATGGCAGATCAAGGGGAAATCTTCTGTATCCTACAACGATGTGGCAGCTTATACCACCTATGGGACCAGTCGTGCCAATGCCTACAAGATTTTGGAGGACAGCCTGAACCTGCGGGATGTCCGCATCTATGACACCATAGAGGACGCAGACGGAAAAGAGCGCCGCGTACTAAACGCCAAGGAGACCACTCTGGCTGCCCAAAAACAGCAGGCGATCCGGGAAGCCTTTAGGGACTGGATCTGGAGAGACCCGGAACGCCGCCAGACTTTGGTGCGCCAGTACAACGAAGAAATGAACGCTACCCGTCCCCGCGAGTATGATGGCAGCCATATCACTTTTGGCGGCATGAACCCGGCCATTACCCTGCGGGAACACCAGAAAAGCGCCATCGCCCATGTGCTGTATGGAGGAAATACCCTGTTGGCACATGAAGTAGGCGCAGGTAAAACCTTTGAGATGGTGGCCGCTGCGATGGAAGCCAAACGCTTGGGACTGTGCCAGAAATCTCTTTTTGTGGTTCCCAACCACCTGACCGAGCAGTGGGCGTCGGAGTTTCTGCGCCTCTATCCTTCCGCCAATATCTTAGTCACCACCAAAAAGGACTTTGAGACCCATAACCGAAAGAAGTTCTGCGCTCGTATTGCGACGGGTGATTATGATGCCATCATCATGGGACACAGCCAGTTTGAGAAAATCCCCATCAGCCGAGAGCGTCAGGAACGGCTTCTCTATGAGCAGATCGACGAGATCACCGAGGGGATTGCCGAGGTACAGGCCAGCGGCGGCGAGCGTTTTACCGTCAAGCAGCTGGAGCGTACCAGAAAGTCTCTGGAAGCCAGACTGGAAAAGCTGCAAGCCGAGGGGCGAAAAGACGATGTGGTAACTTTTGAGCAGCTGGGTGTGGACCGTTTGTTTGTGGACGAGGCCCACAACTATAAAAACCTGTTTCTATACACAAAAATGCGGAATGTGGCTGGTCTTTCCACATCGGATGCGCAGAAATCCTCCGATATGTTTGCCAAGTGCCGCTATATGGATGAGATCACCGGAAACCGTGGCGTGATTTTTGCCACCGGCACACCGGTCAGCAACTCCATGACCGAGCTTTACACCATGCAGCGTTACCTTCAGTATGAACGCCTGCAAGAACTGAACATGACCCACTTCGACTGCTGGGCTTCCCGATTTGGGGAGACCGTCACAGCATTGGAGCTGGCACCGGAGGGAACTGGCTACCGGGCAAGAACAAGATTCAGCAAGTTTTTCAACCTCCCAGAGCTGATGAACCTGTTCAAAGAAGTGGCGGACATCAAGACCGCCGACCAACTGAATCTGCCGACCCCGGAGGTGGAATACCACAATGTTGTGGCGCAGCCCACCGAACATCAGCAGGAAATGGTCAAAGCTCTTTCGGAGCGTGCATCGCTGGTACACAGCGGAACCGTTGACCCGTCTCAGGACAATATGCTCAAGATTACCTCGGATGGCCGCAAGCTGGGGCTTGACCAGAGAATCGTCAACCAGATGCTGCCGGATGAACCTGGCACAAAGGTCAATCAGTGCGTGGACAACATCATGCAGATCTGGCGGGACGGCAAAGCTGACAAGCTGACCCAGCTGGTGTTCTGCGACATTTCTACACCGCAGGCAAAAGCTCCTGCAAGCAAGGCGGCGAAAACGCTGGATAATCCACTGCTTCACGCATTGGAAGGCACTGTGCCTCTGCAGGAGCCGGCCTTTACGGTATATGACGATATTCGTCAGAAACTTATTGCCCAGGGGATGCCTGCCGACCAGATTGCTTTTATCCATGAAGCCAATACCGAAGTGCGGAAAAAGGAGCTGTTCTCTAAAGTCCGTACCGGTCAGGTTCGTGTCCTCTTAGGCAGCACCGCCAAGATGGGCGCAGGCACCAATGTGCAGGACCGTCTGGTGGCACTTCATGACCTGGACTGTCCGTGGAGACCGGGAGACCTTGCCCAGCGCAAGGGTCGTATCGAGCGTCAGGGTAACAAGAATCCTCTTGTCCATGTGTACCGCTATGTGACAGAAGGAACCTTTGATGCATACCTCTGGCAGACGGTGGAGAATAAGCAGAAATTCATCAGCCAGATCATGACTTCTAAATCGCCGGTGCGTTCCTGCGATGATGTGGATGAAACAGCCCTCAGTTTTGCCGAGATCAAGGCTCTGTGTGCTGGAGATCCCCGCATCAAGGAGCGTATGGATTTGGATGTGGAGGTATCCCGCCTGAAGCTGATGAAAGCCGACCACCAGAGCAAGCAATATCGTCTGGAGGACCAGCTGCTCAAATACTTCCCGGAGGAGATTGAAAAGCACAAAGGTTTTATCAAGGGCTTTGAATCCGATCTGGAGGTTTTGACAGCTCACCCGCACCCGGAGGACGGTTTTGCTGGTATGGAGATTCGTGGAGACCTGCTGACCGATAAGGAGAACGCCGGTGCAGCCCTTTTGGATGCCTGCAAGGAGGTCAAAACCTCCGATCCGGTGCAGATCGGCAACTACCGGGGTTATGCCATGTCCGTGGAATTTTCCGCTTGGAAACAGGAGTATACGCTCCTGCTGAAAGGACAGATGACCCACCGGGCAACCCTTGGTACAGACCCTCGCGGAAATCTTACCCGTATCGACAATGCCCTCGCCCAGATGCCCCAGCGTCTGGAGGCGGCAAAGGCCCAGCTGGATAACCTCTATCAGCAGCAGGCTGCCGCAAAGGAGGAAGTCGGAAAGCCATTCCTTTATGAAGAAGAACTGAGAAGCAAAAACGCCCGTCTGGTGGAGCTGGATACCCTGCTCAACATCGACGGAAAGGGGCAGGCACACACTGAGTCTGTTGTTGCCAAAAGCACACGGCCTTCGGTGCTGGATAACCTAAAACGCCCGGTGCAACCCCGCAGTACAGACAAGAAACCAAAACAGCATGAGGAGGTGCGGTAACATGAATACTAACGATCTGAATACAGCTCTTTATGAAAAGATGGCTGCCGAACAGGACAAGTTCCGAGACTGGCTGAAAAGCCAGCCCCCGGAAGAAGTCTTAAACCATGCCTATGAGTACACCATCCGCGAGGACATCGTGATGGCAATGGAGGAACTGGAGTTGACCGACACCCAGGCTCAGGCACTTTTGGAATCTCCCTCTCCATTGGCGGATGTGTACCGCTATTTTGAAAAGCTGGAGACCGGCTATATGGGTGTGATCCGGGACAGCATTGAAAGCCGTGCCGACGATGTGTGCAGAGCCAAAGAGGAACTGCGAACAACACCGGTCTATCCCCATTCAGCTGCCTATGCGAGAGAACATGGGGAGCTGGAGCAGTACCGAGCTTCCAACAATGTAAATCGCCAATGCAAGGAGTCTATTGAAGCGGCGGTGCGGGAGCACTTCGACGGAATGTATCTCAGCCACGATGCGGCAAAGGGTGTGATCGAGACCTATGGCATGGAGCGTGTGTCCATGGTTCTGTCTAACACGGTCCAGCTTCAGGACTGGGATGGGCGTTACTCCCGACGCAACAAAGAATGGGCCAAGACCATTCCCAACGATAATCCCGAAACTGTCCGTTGTGGTTATGCCTTAAACAGCCACCCTGCTGTGCTGGATGGTTTTATTGATCTGGTGCGTGAAGAACAGCAGCGCAGCCGTACCCAGAGAGAAAAACTGAAACCGTTCCGTCCCTCAGTATGGGATAAGCTCAAGCAGGAGCTGCCCGCCCATAAGTCTGCTGCCCCGAAAAAACGGGAGCCGGAGCGATAACCATGGCAAAGCGCAAGCGGGATGTGCCGGTTTTGTTTTGGGTGTCCGCAGAAGAACTGGAACTGATCCATCAAAAGATGCAGCAATACGGGACAGAGAATTTGAGCGCTTATCTGCGGAAAATGGCGCTGGATGGTTATGTGGTCAAACTGGATCTGCCGGAGCTGAAGGAGTTGGTTTCCCTGATGCGCCGAAGCAGCAACAACTTGAATCAGCTGACCCGCAAAGTGCATGAGACAGGGCGGGTTTATGATGCTGACTTGGAGGATATATCCCAGCGGCAGGAACAACTGTGGGAGGGTGTGAAGGAAATCCTTACCCAACTCTCCAAACTTTCATAACGGGGATAGATACTCCATTTGCGGAGGGGGGAACGGCGTTTCTTCGCCGCACCTTCCTCCGCTTTTTCTTTTTGTCTGTATCCTTGTCTTTTGCCTGTCCGTACCGGATAATATGAGTAGAATAAGAAGCATAGCAAAGGAGTGAAAACAGATGCTGACCTTTGAAAAGGTGCTGGAGATTTTTGCGGATTACCTAACCGCAGACGAGAACATAGAAGTTTATATCAGCCGCCATGGATGTGTAAGAGTTGAATTTGACCAAGATTTTCACTATTGCTCTGGCGAGGTGTGCCATACTCCCAAGGAACTGTTCAACCTCTTAGCCGATGATTACCGGACTTATCTGGAGATTGAACTGACCAAAGGAAAACGGGAAGTGACGGAAGATGATGAGAGAGAAGCGGATGCCCTATGCAAACAGTATCTGGAGCGTTGGAAGGAGGAACAGAAATGAAGATTTTGAAATGTCTGCTGATGATCGTAACTGCACCGGTCATTTTGGTGTTGACGCTTTTTGTCTGGCTCTGCACGGGGCTGATCTACATATCCGGTCTGGTGCTTGGTCTACTAAGCACGGTAATTGCTCTGCTTGGCGTGGCTGTGCTGATTACTTATTCCCCGCAGAATGGTGTGATTTTGCTGGTTATGGCATTTTTGATTAGCCCGATGGGGCTGCCGCTGGCTGCGATCTGGCTGCTGAGCAAGGTGCAGAGTTTGAAATTTGCGATCCAGGATTGGGTGTATGGGTAAATGATGTGAATATAATTTGGAATGAAAAGAAGCAGGACAATGGGAGATGAGACCCACTGCCCTGCTTCTCTGTTTATTCGGAACGAACTGTAATATATTTTTGATTGCGACTTTTAGGTTTATCGGGAATAGTCATTTCTAATTGCCCGGATTCTAAAAGCGGATTGATATGCTTCAAAGTGAAGTTTCTTAAATCTTTGAAGCCGCAAAATACTGCAAGCTCTTTCTTGGATTTTGGTGTTGTGCAAAAAGCCAAAATCTGTTTGGACACCGTTGATAGTTCAATATCTTGGTGGGTAACTTGGTGGATAACTTGGTGGGTGTCATCCTCTAAGTTGTAGTTTACATTTTTCAAGATGACCCTGAAATCTGTTGCTGTTGAGGAAAATTCAGGCTTATATGCCGCTGTATATCCAGGTAGCTTTTCGGTTTCACTGACGATTTTGCGTAGGCCACTTCCACGGCGTTCCATGTACTTCATGCGGTGGAACAGGTCAGCAATCACAGGGTTTCGCCGCATGGAACGGATACTGTAAATATCGTATTCCTGAATTGAGCCGCCGCCAAACATACCGCCAGGAGATGTGATTTCCACCCGATCATCAAACATATCAATATGGATTTCGCTGCCAAGCACAATATAATCACGATGGATAAGCGCATTGACAAGAGCCTCTGTCACAGCTCGTTCAGCATAATCCGGCTTGTCTACACGATACTGTGCCTCTTTGACAAAACGGACTTTGGAATTATTGCGAATAAATTCACTGCCGCTTTTCAGTAGATAAATCAGATTCCCTTCGTATTCTTTATCGTCCAGCGCATCATCAAAGATAGAGCCTTTTTCCAAGCCATTCCACCGGGTACAGAACATACGGGAGTTATAAACTGTGTGCTGATCGGTCATGAGCTTTCCGGCATTGGTCAAGAACCCATTTTTGTCAGCCAAACCGAAGGAGACATAATCGGATGGCTCAAAGCGGAGTCCAGTCCGTTCCAGATAGGTTGCTTCCAGAAGTGTAAAGCTGTAATCCTTTTTTACCGCATCTGTTGTTAGGGTATCAAAGGACTGATTGGTTCCCTTTAAGATCAGTTCATTCACAATGTAATCCGGTGCAATTACGCTTTCATTTCCAACACGGATGTATGCTTCCATTACTCCGTCTGCCTTGTAATAGTATGGGGTGCTGCGGCCAGGAGAAACCTCCAGAGCCAACAGGTTTTTACCATCTTCCTGCAATGGCTTTAAGATAAATTGCGGTAATGGTGTGATACGTTCTTTGATTAAGCGGCTGATCGCTTCAGCATCCTTTTGAACATCGGACAAGCCGATAGGCTCCCGGTCATCGGAGACTCCGAAAAACAGAGTGCCGCCAATTCCATTGGAAAAGGCACTGACACTTTTTAACCAGCTTTTTGGCTTTTTTATTTCGAGAGCAACCTTGAAATCACATTCCGTTGCTTCGGCAATGAGCTGTTCTATCATAAAATCCCTCCTTTGAGGTTGTAGAATGTTCTTTTTTATTATACCCAGCGGAGAAAGTTATTGCAACGATAGAAGCAAAGAGTTCAGCGAAAACAAAAATATTTATGAGAGGAGGGCCTTCTATTATGGCAACTACAAGAATCATGCCGCTTCATGTTGGCAAGGGTCGCACAGAAAGTCGGGCAATCAGTGACATCATCGACTATGTAGCAAATCCACAGAAAACAGATAACGGCAAGCTCATTACCGGCTATGCGTGTGACAGCCGAACTGCGGATGCAGAGTTCCTTCTGGCGAAGCGGCAGTATATCGCCGCCACCGGGCGGGTGCGCGGGGCGGACGATGTGATCGCTTACCATGTGCGCCAGTCATTCAAACCCGGTGAAATCACGCCGGAAGAAGCCAACCGTCTGGGTGTAGAATTTGCCAAGCGGTTTACCAAGGGCAATCATGCCTTTGTGGTCTGCACTCACATAGACAAGTCGCACATTCATAATCACATTATCTGGTCATCGGTCAGCTTAGAATATGACCGAAAATTCCGAAACTTTTGGGGCAGTACCAAGGCGGTTCGCAGGTTAAGTGATACCATCTGCATTGAAAACGGACTGTCCATTGTAGAGAATCCGAACCCTCATGGAAAGAGCTATAACAAATGGCTGGGAGATCAGGCAAAACCCTCTCACCGGGAGTTGCTTCGTGTGGCGATTGACAACGCATTATCACAAAGTCCTGCTGACTTTGAAGAACTGCTGAAACTGTTGCAAGAGTATGGTTGTGAAGTCTCAAAGCGCGGAAAATCGTATCGACTGAAGCTCTCTGGTTGGGAGAAAGCCGCCCGCATGGACAGTCTGGGCGAAGGATATGGATTGGAAGATTTGCGGGCAGTTCTCTTAGGGAAGAAAGCACATACCCCGCGAAAGAAAACAGTCACACGGGCAGAGCCGCCAAAGATCAATCTGCTGGTGGACATTCAGGCAAAATTGCAGGCTGGAAAAGGTGCTGGCTATACGCGATGGGCTAAAGTTTTCAATCTGAAGCAAATGGCGCAGACCATGAATTACCTGTCAGAGAATAACCTGCTGGAGTATGCGGTTTTGGAAGAAAAGGCTGCGGCTGCCACGGCACATCACAATGAACTTTCGGCGCAGATTAAAGCGGCTGAAAAGCGCATGGCAGAGATTGCTGTTCTGCGTACTCACATCGTAAATTATGCTAAAACCCGTGAGGTCTATGTGGCATACCGCAAGGCGGGTTACTCTAAGAAATTCCGGGGGGAACATGAGGAAGAAATTCTGCTCCACCAGGCTGCTAAGAATGCCTTTGATGAGATGGGAGTCAAGAAACTTCCCAAGGTCAAAGAGTTGCAGACGGAGTACGCGAAATTGCTGGAAGAAAAGAAAAAGACCTATGCCGAGTACCGGCGTTCCCGTGAGGAAATGCGCGAGCTTTTAACGGCAAAGGCCAATGTGGATCGAGTGCTGAAAATGGAGGTAGAACAGGATGTTGAAAAAGAAAAAGACCACGGCCAGCGGTAAGCTGGTCCTGGTCAAAAGCGTTCGCAGAACGCGCAGCCACAGAATGAAATTCTGTGTTCAAAGGGGCTTGGGGGCGCTGCCCTCAACAAGCAAGCAGAGAGGAAAATCACAAAGGGATTTTCTTCTCTGCGGGCCTGTGTGTATTAACACAGGCATTGCTTGCCAGTATTATCCCGAATCAGAATAATTTCGGAATAACCACCGTTCTCGCTATTCCGCATGATGGAGGCAGCGGGCGTCACCGAGGAACTGAAAGCCTGTGACCCTATGCGCTGGGTGGGGCTGATGAACACGCTGAAAACGCAGGTGGAGGAAGTTATTCTTACAGAGCTGATTTATCAATAGTTTTTGCAAGCGGAGGCTGCTACTCGCGGCCTCTGTTTGTTTTTTACACTTCCGACATATTTCCTGTCTTGCGTCCTTCGAGCAAATGAAATATAATGAAAAATGTTGTCGGAGGTGCGAATATGGACTACATGACACTCAAAGAGGCAAGTGAGAAATGGGGCGTTTCGTCCCGTCAAGTCAACTATTACTGCGTTGAGGGGCGTATCCCCGGCGCTGTGAAAATGGCAGGTGTTTGGCTGCTCCCCAAGGAAATAGCCAAACCCGCAGATAGACGATATAAAAAGCAGGTGAAAAACGAAAATGAAAATTCTGTTGGTTGAGGATGATTTGGAAATCAGCAAGTTATTAGTTGAATTTTTGCAGGAAAATGGATATGAAGTTTTTTGCCAATATGACGGGCTTCATGTATTGGATTGCCTGCGGGAAAATAAGATCGACTTGATTTTGCTTGATATTATGCTTCCATATCGAAATGGTGATACCGTACTTACAGCGGTAAGAGAATGTTCTACGGTTCCAATCATTGTTATTTCTGCCAAAGGAACAACGCAAAACAAAGTAGATTTACTGCGCCTCGGTGCAGATGATTATATTACAAAACCGTTTGATATGGAGGAAGTTCTGGCCAGAATTGAAAGTAATCTCCGTCGAGTTCAATTTCAAAAAGATAATCCTACCCATTTACGTCATGGCGATTTGGTTTTGGATTTGAACGATAATACCGCCTTTTTGCAGGGCAGCGAATTGACTTTAACGGCAAAAGAATTTGCAATTTTGGAGTTGCTGATGAAATACCCGGATAAAATATTCTCAAAAGCAAATTTGTTTCAAAGTGTTTGGAATACCGAGTATATCAGTGAGGATAACACATTAAATGTTCACATCAGCAATCTCCGAAACAAATTGAAAGCCGTTTGCCCGGACAAGGACTTTATAGATACTGTTTGGGGCATTGGATATCGTTTGCATAAAGCCAGGGATTAAGCCCCTGGCTTTAGATATTCTTTAGAGTTTTCTGTTTGGATTTAAGAAATTCTTTATGATCGCCTCTTACAATCAATCATAAAAGGAGGCTGATGATATGAGTCCTATCATTTTAGAGGCACACGATTTGACCAAAGAATATCGGCATACTGTTGCCTTAGACCATATTGACTTGCAAATTGAGAAAGGGAAAATCTACGGTTTTATTGGCCAGAACGGAGCAGGTAAAACTACTTTCCTGAGATTGGTTACAGGTCTGGCATTCCCGACCAGCGGCACTTTGGCCTTATGGGGAAAGAGTTCTGCAAAAGATTTGCAGGAGCAGAGAAAGCGGATCGGCTGCATGATCGAAACGCCTGCACTCTTTCCGTCCATGACAGCTTATCAAAATATGGAGATACAACGCATCCAACGCGGCATCCCCGATAAAGCAGTGATTGAAAAGACTTTGAGTATGGTTGGCTTAAAGGACACTGGCAAAAAGAGTGTTCGCAATTTTTCTTTGGGTATGAGGCAACGGCTGGGAATTGCAATCGCTCTCTTGAACACGCCAGAATTTTTAATTCTCGATGAACCGATCAACGGACTTGACCCTGCCGGGATTGTCGAAGTCAGGAATTTGCTGAAATCCTTGAACAAAGAATATGGCATGACAATTTTGGTGTCCAGCCATATTTTAGAGGAACTATACCAAACCGCAACAGAATTTATTTTAATTGACAAAGGGAAAATCATTGAAGAAATCTCCGATCAGGAATTGAATGAACGCTGTAAACGGCATATTGCAATCAAGGCTACCGACCCGCAAAAGGCGCTGCTTGTATTGGAAGAAAAACTTCATACAGAAAATTTCAAGTTGCTGCCCGATGGGACAATTCGCCTGTACGATTATCTTGATGATTTGGAAAAAGTAGCGGCTGTTTTGTCGGATGAGCATATCCTCGTTACAGGGCTTTCTGTATCCGGCGATACACTGGAAGATTACTTTTTAAGCAAGATAGGAGGTTCAGAAAATGTTAAATCTCCTAAATGCTGAGTTTTATAAATTGTTTCATAGCCGGTACTTTTGGGGGATTGTGGCGTTTAATCTTTTTTTGAGCAGTGTGCTGTTGTTAGACAGTATTGGAGAAACATCCAGTTTATTTTTTGCATCGTTATATAATGTGCCTATTCTCTATTTTCTGGCAATCGTCTTTTCCGCGTTGTTTGTTGGAAATGACTTTGGACAAAGAACACTGCAATCCTATATCAATGCAGGCCATAACCGAGGACAGATATTACTTGCAAAACTGGCAGCCTATCAAATAGCCTGTATGACGATTTTAGCTTTACCATTACTGGTACATGGATTGATTGGCGGGCTTTGCTTCAAAGAAAATTTCGTGAGTATTAGCGGCAATCTCTATACCGTTTTGCTTGTGGTTGTTTCTTTATTTGCAATGTGCCTGTTGCCATTTTTCTTTGCTTTTCTGTTTCGCGATATAGGAAAAACTTTAGCTGTCCCGATGGTTCTTTTTTTCTTGATGATTTTTTTGATGAATGGAGATCAGGCACTCTCTATTTCAAGAATGTTGCCAATGGGACAGCTCCGGCTGATTGCACTACAACAATTTACTCCGTCAATGGCGCAGTTTGTTCTCACAGATTTTTTGTGGATATTCATTTTATATTTTGGCGCTTATTGGGGATTTAGGCGTTCTGATTTGAAGTGACAGGGAGGTGTCGAAATGAGTAATCTATTAAAAATGGAAAGATATCAATTATCTCATAATTTCTTGTATTGGTGTGGCGTGGTCGGCATCTTTCTAATTGGCTTTTTTACCGCAGAAACTTATGTCCCGGAAGTTATGGGGCCAACCGGCGGGGCTGCTACTTCCCTCGCAGATATTTTCAATGGGATGGTCTATGATTCTACCTTTCTGCTCATTCTGATGTCCAGTATTTTAGCTTTGATTTTAGGACAGGAATTTTCCTGCCGGACAGTCGATCTTGAAATAACTGCGGGCCATTCCAGAAAAGCAATCTTCTTTTCAAAGGTAATTACATATTTGATTGCATTTAACGTCATGGCTCTTGTTTATCCCATTGCCGGGTGTATAAGAGAATTTTCCAGATTTGGATTTTTTGACGGAGGGAGCTTTATTTATCAAGCTGTGAAGGCAGTTTTATATTCCTTGCTTTTGAACAGCGCCACCTTTTTTATTGCAATCTGGATATGTTTTTCCCTGCGTAGTTCTGCGAAAGCGATTGCTGTTACCGCTGTTACGACTTTTGTACTTAGTCTTTATCTTGGCTATGGAATGATGCTAAAATTTCCAGTAGCTTTTTTGCCGACTTATCAAATAAGAGAAGCAGTTACCAGCCCAGCAATATTCCAGCCATTCCCGATTTTGATTGGAATTGTTTGGGTCGTTGCGCTGTTAATTTTATCATGGTGCAGCTTTCGGAAATGTGAATTAAAATAGATTTCAATTAGAAAACGGAAAGAGGGAGGTGTCTAAAATAGAGCTACTGCTACTGATTGTATTTTTGCTGTTGCTTATCTTGCTATTCAAATATCTACAAACGAAACGGCAAATCCGCAATCTATCAAAACAGATAGCTGAATTGGTAAATGGCAAATCCGAGAAAATGCTGGACATCTCTTTAATTGACAAAGATTTGGAACAACTGGCAGGAATACTAAACCAGTATATCGATAATCAAAGGCAGTTGATTGCCAGTACGCTACGCCACGAGAACTATCTGAAGGAGTCGATTGCAAATATTTCACATGACCTGCGGACACCATTGACCGTTATACTCGGACATTTACAGCTATTAAGAAAAGAAACTCTGACAGACAGGCAGGCACAGCGAATAGAAACCATTTTTCACAAAGCAGAAAGAATGAAAGAATTGGTACAGACTTTTTATGACCTGTCTATTTTGGATGCCGAGCAGATAACACCCCGGCGAGAAGATTTTAACCTGTCTAATTTGCTGATAAATCTTATCTCAGAGAATGCTCCTGCATTGGAAGCAAAAAATTTATCTCCTGAAATTGATTTGCCGTCCCATTCTATCTATCTCAATTCTGATTACAGCATGGTGGAAAGGATTTTACAAAATCTTCTGACAAATGCGATACGTTATTCATCCGGCGATATAAAAATGAGCTTAAAGCAGGCAAGAGAAAATAGGGCTATTTTCACGATTGAAAATCCGATCAATAGCAAAACCGAAATAAACCCCGCCCGCCTCTTTGAACGATTTTATACAGGGGACGCATCCAGACACAACGGTGGTACAGGAGTAGGACTTGCGGTTGTAAAGTTGCTGACGGATAAACTGGGCGGAAATGTTTCTGCTGAAATTAAATCCAATGTATTGACTGTGACACTCGAAATACAATAATTTTTCATTCATCTGCCGGACGACGGCAAAAGAAAAAAGCTGTCGTTCAGCAGGCAATCGCCATGCCCTAAACACACTTACGGCGGCTTTGACAAAATCAAGGCCGCCGTTCCTTATGCCCTCGACAAAGGAGTGACGCCCATACGCTGACACGGCGGCTTTAGGAGGGAGCCGCCGTGAAGCAAAGACCGCTTCGACATAATTCGGCAGGAATTTACCTGTCAAAAAAAGCCTGACCGTCAATCGGCCCCCATCTGCTTATGAACAGGCACTATCGTGGCTGGTCCATAAGCGTCATAAGTCCTCTTTTAGCAGCGCCAGCCGCCGTTCTTCGGATGCTGGCGCTTTTGTTTGTCGTTTTTTCGGGAATTTCCCCGAAAGGTGTCGCTCACCGCCTTCATTTCGGTTCACCCGTCAACCCGTGAATCGAAATGGAGGTACATAATGCAGAAGATCAATCTTCGGGAACTGTATCCCGATGTGTATAAAACCGATGTCTTTGTAGACGTGGCCGAGGAAGTCGTGGCCGCGATCCGGGGCCAGGAGCAGGACGATGCCGCCTATGAACGCCGGAAGTTCCGGCACAAGGCTCACTACTCTCTGAACCGGGAGGATGGCATTGAAAACGATGCCCTCAACCGGTCACTCACCCCGGAGGAAGTCCTGGAGCAGAAGCTGCTGCGGGAGGAAGTGTATGCCGCGCTGATGCAGCTGACCGCCATCCAGGCCCGGCGTATCTACGCCCGGTTTTACCTGGGCATGACGGTGGCCGAGATCGCCCGGATCGAGGGTGCTGACCGCCGCCGCGTGTGGGAGAGCATCCGGTGCGGACTGAAGAAGCTGGCGCAGTTGCTGGATACGGCCCAATAACCTGACCGCCGCATAGCGGCAAAAAGAGAGCCGGTGGGGGTTTTTATTCCTCCACCGGCTTACTTATTCTCTAAATGTTCATCTAGGTCAACCCCAGCCGTCTGCACCATCTCTTTTAGCTCATCAGTCAACGCGCGGGTCGAGTTTAACAGCACTTTTCTGGCAGCCGGAGGGCACGAAAGGTAAAGCTGCCGCATATCGTTGGCGGCTTGCTCATCTTCAGGCAGATCGAGATTCATCAGGGAATCTAAAGATAAATTCAAGACTTTGCAAAAAGCGCGCAGAACCTCAAAAGAAGGATTCTTCACCCCTCTTTCGCAGCCTTGAACGTGCTTTAGAGAAACGTGGCTCAGATCTGCGAGTTCCTGCTGCGTCAATCCTTTTTCCTTACGCGCTTTTTGTATCCTTCGTCCCAGCTCTTTTATCAGTTCCATAGGCACTATCGTCTCCTTAATTATATTTTATCGTGCCCATTTCCTTGCAGGAAGAACCTTATAAAAGGCGTTTTTGAGTACGATAGTACCTATTTTATTGTGCTTGTAAGGAGCTTGCGCTGTCCGTAGCTTCTATGAAGGGACAAGGCAAAATATTTTTTTCAAATAAATCGCAGTACAGACAGGACAAATCGCCTGTTTTTGTCATGGCTGTCAAGAAGGAGCTTTTCTTTCGCTGACCTTTGACAACTGAATACACGGCAGAACAGGTACATAACCCGCGCATGAGCGAGTGCAGGACGCCGCGAAGATGGAGCAGCCAGGAGGTGATGGACAAGCTGTTTCGGAGCGATCAACGTCCCTGTGACCCGGATGGTGGCACATCCGGCGCGATGAGGGCGCGGGGGCTTAAAGATACTTCCTCACGGCCCGCCAAAGACTTGGGGGGAACCCTGCGGCGCACGCTACGAACGACGCTGCGGAGTTATGACAGCCGCGCCAGCGGAGACCTGTTGTGTTCCCATCGTCAGGGGGCGTGGCAAATGTGACGAAAGCTGAGAAATATAAATAGGAAGCGTTTGCCGCTTTCTGTTCAAAATCAGATACCATGCGCTGGTGGTTTCGGCTGCCAGCGTATTCATGTGATTTTGAACAAACACGATGACAAATTTGACGGATTGGAGGAAATATGCTTTATGGAAAAACTTATTACGCGAAAAGAAGCAGCAGAAATCTTGGGTATCAGCATTGCAACGCTGGACGCGGCCCGTAACAATGGCCTTATTTCTTATGTGCAATATGTGCAGAATGGCTGTGTGTACTTTACCTCAGCGGGCCTTCAGGAGTATATCGCAAAATGCACCCACAGGGCAAAGCCAGCAGAAAAGAACGCAACTTATCGTAAACCTCGCAGAGCTGGAGTGTGAGCCGGTCCGTATCCTTGTCGAAATCATAATGGTCTGATAAAACATAGATACAGCGCTGGAGTATATTCTTAGGAGGTGGAGGAATTGGCAAATAGGAAAATAATGCTTCCTCAATATGGCACAGTTATGAAAAGAGGTGTCCTATATTATAGGACCAGAATCAAAGACACGAATGGTAAGCTCGTAGCTATCTACGCAAAAACACCTGAAGAACTATACAACAAAGAAACGCTTGCGTTGGAACAGATTGAGAATGCCACTTTTCATCGGAAAACGCCCACAGTTGCAGAGTATTGTGAAAAGTGGCTGCTGATGCAGTCGGTTCATGTACGAGCTACTACTTTGACGGATTACACCTCAAAGGTCAGGCGGCATATTATAGCGGAATTGGGAGATAAACGGATGGGTGAGGTTAGCCTGGATGATATTCAGCTTGCCCTTGTTCCGGTTTCCAAGAAATCTGCATCGGTTTATAAATCTGTGGTAATCCTTTACAAATCTATCTTTCGCGCAGCGATGGAAAGCAGGATCATTGACCATAACCCGACGATTTATCTCACGACAAAAGGTGGCGGTGTTCCACAAGAGGATCGTCAGGCTTTGACAGATGAACAGGCAGCACGCCTTTTGGATGCTATCCGAGATTTGCCGCCTTATGTCTTTGTCATGATTGGTTTATATGCAGGGCTGCGCCGGGAAGAAATTCTTGCTCTGCAATGGGATTCAGTATATCTGGATACGGATACTCCATATCTGACGGTAAGGCGGGCATGGCACACAGAACACAACAGACCGGTAATCTCAGACGAATTGAAAACCAAGGCTGCGGAGAGAAATATCCCTCTTCCTGTTTGCTTGGCTGAGTGTTTGAAAGCAGCAAAGGAAACATCGACTTCGGAGTATGTGGTTTCAAACCGGGACGGCGAACCGCTGTCCTACACGCAGTTTAAGCGACTTTGGCAGTATATTGTTACGAGGACGGTCAAGGAGCGGAGCTATTATCGGTATGAAGATGGAAAAAGAGTAAAGCATACTGTCACACCTGTCTTGGGAGAAAAGGCTGCTCATAACGGAAAAGTGGTTTACAGTCTGGACTTTGAAGTAACACCCCATCAGCTGCGGCATACTTACATTACCAATCTCATTCATGCATCGGTAGATCCCAAAACGGTTCAATACCTGGCAGGCCATGAAAGCAGCAAGATTACCATGGACATTTATGCAAAGGTTAAGTACAACAGACCAGATGAGCTGGTCAGATCAATGAGTTGCGCGTTTGCAAGCTGGGACGCAGCACAGTAATAATAAAATAGGAAGTAAAGCAGGAGCGAGGCAAGGATGTCTCGCTCTTTGTTTTACATCAGCCGTATCTTTGATTAAATCGAGGCTTTCTGATAAAAAGAGAGTGTAGATACGGAGACTACACATTATCAAGAAAGGACGATCAAAGATGGCAAAAAAGAAAACACAGATCCCGAAGTATGGGACCATTACATTGAAAGGAATCCAGTATTACAGAACCAGGATTACGGATGCAGATGGCAAAGAGTTGAGTTTGTATGCCGCTACTTGTGAAGAATTGTATGAGAAGCAGTTAGAGGCCCGGAAGCAGGTGGAAGAAATTATCTTTCACCGGCAGCACCCGACAGTAGCTGAGTATGGAGAGAAGTGGCTGCTGATGCAGTCGGCAAAGGTGTCTGCGTCTACACTCAGAGGTTATACGAGGGATATGACAAACTATATCATCAAACCTTTGGGAGAGATGTATATGGAAGAAGTGACTGCTGACGATATTCGGCTGGCTCTTGTTCCATTGTCAAAGAAATCGGAAGGCTTATACAATAAGGTCAATATGCTGCTCAAGTGCATTTTTTATGCGGCAGAGAGAAACCAAATTCTTGAACACAATCCCTGTGCGGGAATATCCGGTAAAGGCGGAAAACCGACAAAAAAGAAGGAGGCATTGACAGATCAGCAGGTAGCCGTGCTTCTGGATACAGTCAAGGGGCTTCCTCCATATTTGTTTATTATGCTCGGTTTGTATTCCGGTCTGCGTCGGGAAGAAATTCTTGCACTGCAATGGGATTGTGTATTTCTGGACGAGGATACACCTTATCTATCAGTGAGGCGGGCATGGCGTACAGAGCATAACAGACCCGTGGTTTCTACGGTGCTAAAGACTCCAGCGGCAAAAAGGGATATTCCGATACCGAAGTGTTTGGTAGATTGTCTGAGAGAAACGAAAGAAAATTCCATATCAGATTATGTGATCGCTGACAGCAAAGGAGAGCCACTGGCTGCCTCGCAGTTCCAAAGAGTGTGGCAGTATGTCGTTGTCCGCTCCACTAAGCCCCGGAACTATTATAAGTATGTAAATGGGGAGAGTATCAAATATACGGTTACTCCAACGCTGGGTATGACCCAGAAGAATCAACCCCAAATCAAATATACGCTGGACTTTGATGTGACACCTCATCAGCTGCGGCACACTTACATCACCAATCTTCTCTATGCGGGCGTTGATCCAAAGACAGTACAATACCTTGCCGGACACGAAAACAGCAAAACAACTATGGACATCTATGCAAAAGTGAAGTATAATAAACCAGAGGAGTTGTTTGGGGTAGTAAATGGTGCGTTTCATCAGGCTATCGCTGAATGAAAGAAGGCCGTTTTTTATGGTCCGCACACCGGATAACTGGGAAGCAGAAAGCCGGAAAAGCCCGGAATATCAAGGAAAAACAGCTCAAAAACTCGCGCAGTACGGTCTCAAAGCAGCTCGTCGCGCTCCGCAGTTCAGCAAGCGATAATCTACGCGATGGCCATGAGCCATGCGACGTCAAATATGAAAAGCTTCGCCCATGCTTGCATGAGGCGGAGCTTTTTTTCATTTGACGTCATAGGGCGAAGCCCGTGACCGAGGAAAACCGAAGGTTTTTCGAGGGAAGCAAGGCGAATGTTCCCGGAAAATCAAGGTTTTCCGGGGTTTTCTTATACCTAAACGGGTGACAAAAGTTTGCCCCCATTTGACCAAACGAGAGCCGTTTTCACCCAATTTTTAGTGGGTAAAAAATAGGATAACCAGAGAACAATTTCGGGGATATTTTTGAGGGTGATTTGGCACTCTCAGACACCGGATTTTTCGCTGGAGGGTTTGGCATAATCTGACCAAATCTGAACAATTAAATACGATTCTAATGCAGGCACTCAGTAACAAATAACTGGGTGCTTTTTGTCATGGCGAGGAGGAAAGTGACTATCGTGCTTGCACGAATAGTCATTTGACGACCGCTGATCAGTGTGAGATGCTCGAAGGGTATCTCACACTGAATTTCAGGGAAAAAGATTCCGGCATTAGAAAGGGCCGTCACTTTATGATTTTTGAAGTGAACCCCTTTTGTTAGACAAAAATGTAAGTCTAATGAAAGGGGTTATTTCTATGTCTGGAAGAAAAATTC
>NZ_JAAXCM010000018.1 GCF_019734885.1 Pseudocoprococcus catus
ATTTTAATCTCAAACCCATCCCGGAGGTGGAACAGGTCACTGCCTGACCTGTCCCGCCGGGACGGTTCTCTTAAAAACACCATATAGATTTTTTGTACGCCGCCGCCCGCCATCGAGCAGAGTTTTACACCTAATTGGGGATAAAACAGTTGATGGCTGGCGGCGGTGTCGCCCTCATCGGCATCACTCTTGTACCTCTGCTCTCCGGCCTGTTCGGTTGATCGTCCGGCGGTGATCGCTTATGGGCGGCATACTCGACAAACTCGATGAATGGCTCCGAGGGCTGCTCATCGAGGGAATCACGGGAAACCTGTCGGGCATGTTCGATACGGTCAATACCAAAGTAGGCGAGATCGCCGGTGAAGTAGGACAGACGCCGCTGGCATGGAACAGCGGCGTCTTTTCTATGATCCGAAACCTCTCTGAAACGGTGATCGTTCCAATCGCCGGGGTTATCCTGACATTCGTAATGTGTTATGAGCTGATCCAGCTTGTGACAGAGAAAAACAATCTGCACGATGTAGACACCTGGATGTTCTTCAAGTGGATTTTCAAAACATTCTGTGCCGTTCTCATTGTGACGAACACATGGAATATCGTCATGGGTATCTTCGATGTAGGGCAAAGCGTTGTGAACAGCAGCGCAGGCGTCATCATCTGGAATACCTCCATTGATATCAGCAGCGTTATCACGGATATGGAGGCGCAGCTTGAAGCCCTGGGCACGGGAGAATTGTTCGGGCTGTGGTTCCAGTCTCTTTTCGTGGGACTTACCATGAACGCCCTTTCCATCTGTATCATGCTTGTCATCTACGGCCGCATGATCGAGGTGTATTTGACAACTTCCGTTGGACCAATTCCGCTTGCCACTATGACGAACCGGGATTGGAGCCATACAGGACAGAACTACTTGAAATCCCTGTTTGCATTGGCGTTCCAGGCATTTCTAATCATGGTGTGCGTGGGAATCTACTCTGTTTTGGTACAGAGTATCGCCACGGACGGAAATATCTCAGGCGCGATATGGGCCTGCATGGGCTACACGGTCCTGCTGTGCTTCGCCCTGTTCAAGACCGGCAGCCTCTCTAAGAGCCTGTTCGGAGCGCATTAAGGAGGCTTGATAAATTGGCGTATGTAACCATTCCAAAGGATTTGACGAAAGTAAAATCCAAAGTGCTGTTTGGGCTTACCAAACGGCAGCTTATATGTTTCGGATCGGCGGCACTCATCGGAGTACCGCTTTTCTTTTTGCTCAGACGCACGGCCAGCAACAGCGCCGCCGCGTTCTGCATGATTATCGTCATGCTCCCGTTCTTTCTGCTCGCCATGTATGAGCGGCACGGCCAACCCCTGGAGGTGGTGGCCGGACAGGTCATCCGCTGTATGTTCCTGCGGACGAAGGATCGGCCTTATCAGACAAACAATTTCTACGCAGCCTTGGAGCGGCAGGCCCAGGCGGAAAAGGAGGTGAAAGCCATTGTTCAGAAAGCGAAAGCCAGAGCCGCAGGCACGGCAGGCGGCAAAAGCCGCGGTAAAACTGACCGCCGCAGAAAAGCGTGAGATCAGCCGTATCCTGGAAACCGCCAGAGGCGACGGCAAGGTGCATTCCGCACAGGACACCTTACCGTTCCGCCAGATGTACCCGGACGGCCTGTGCAAGCTGGACGATCACACCTGGGCGAAGTGTATCGAGTTCGAGGATGTGAATTATCAGCTTGCAAAGCCTGACGACCAGACGGCGATCTTTGAAGCCCTCTGCGATATGTATAACGCCCATGACGCTTCTATCGGGATGCAGCTATCTCTTGTGAGCCGCCGCATGAACCGGGAGGATTTTGTAAAGCGTATCGAGATCGCGGCACAGGGAGATCACTTCGACCATATCCGTGAGCTTTACACGCAAATGCTCCGCAAGCAGCTTGAACGTGGCAACAACGGTCTTATCAAAACGAAGTATCTGACCCTCACCATCGAGGCACGGGACAGCAAAACCGCACGGGCACGGTTTTCCAGGATCGTCATGGACGCCCTTAACCATTTCAAGGTCATGGGTGCTCTGGCGAAGGAACTTGGCGGCAAGGAGTGGCTGGAAATGCTCCACGGCATCCTGCACCCGGACGGGGAACGGTTTGCCTTTGAATGGAGCTGGCTTGCCCCTTCCGGCCTGTCGGTCCAGGATTTTGTCGCACCTTCTTCTTTCCGCTTCGGTGAAGCACGGAAGTTCACGATGGCGGATAAATTCTGTGCCGTGTCCTTTCTGCAGATCAGCGCACCGGAAATGGATGACCGTATGCTCACCGAACTGCTGGATACAGACAGCGGGCTGCTTGTCAGCCTCCATATCCGCAGCATGGATCAGAACGAGGCGATCAAGACGGTCAAGCGGAAGATCACTGACATTGACAGTATGAAGATCGACGCACAGAAAAAGGCGGTGCGGGAAGGTTTCGATATGGATATCATCCCCACCGACCTTGCCACCTACGCAGGCGAGGCAAAGAACATCCTCCGTGATCTGCAAAGCCGGAATGAGCGAATGTTTTTGATGACCTTTCTGGTGGTGAATTTTGCAGACAGCAAGCAAAAGCTGGAGAATGACCTTCTCCGTGCGGCAAGCGTGGCGCAGAAATATAACTGCTCCCTGGTGCGGCTGGACTTTCAGCAGGAGGACGGTTTCGTATCGGCTCTGCCCCTGGGTGTCAACCGCATTAAGATACAGCGCGGGCTTACCACTTCGGCGGTGGCGGTGTTCGTTCCCTTCACCACACAGGAAATTTTCCACGGCGGCGAAGCTCTCTACTACGGGCTCAATGCTACTTCCGGCAACATGATCCTTGCCGACCGTAAAAAGCTGAAAACGCCCAATGGCATGATCTTAGGTACGCCCGGCAGCGGCAAGAGCTTTTCCGCAAAGCGCTCCATCGTGGGTGTGTTCCTGAACACAAAGGACGATATCCTGATTTGCGACCCAGAGGCGGAGTATTTTCCGCTGGTGAACCGTTTGGAAGGTCAGGTCATCAAAATCTCTCCAACCAGCACGCAGTATGTGAACCCTATGGATATCAACCTCAATTACAGCGAGGATGATAACCCGCTGGCGTTGAAATCTGACTTTATCTTGTCGTTCTGCGAACTGGCGGCAGGCGGACGGAACGGTCTGGAGCCGGTGGAAAAGACGGTCATTGACCGTGCTGTGCGGATCGTGTACCGCCCCTATATCGCAGACCCCCGCCCGGAGAATATGCCGCTGCTGGAAGATTTGTATAACGAGATCAAGCGGCAGCCGGAGCCGGAGGCACAGCGGATCGCGGCAGCGCTGGAACTGTATGTGCATGGCAGCCTGAATGTTTTTAACCACCGTACCAACGTGGATATCAACAACCGCATTGTCTGCTTCGATATCAAGGAGCTGGGAAAGCAGCTCAAAAGCCTGGGTATGCTGGTGATCCAGGACCAGGTATGGAACCGTGTTTCCCAGAACCGGGATCAGGGTAAATCCACCTGGTATTTCGTGGACGAGTTCCACCTTCTGCTGCGCGGCGAGGTTGGTTCCTGGAGCGTAGAGATTTGGAAACGCTTTCGCAAATGGGGCGGTATCCCCACTGGAATTACGCAGAACATCAAGGACCTGCTTTCCTCCCCGGAGATCGAGAACATCTTTGAAAACAGCGATTTTGTGTACCTTCTGAACCAGGCCAGCGGAGACAGAAAAATCCTCTGCGAGCGCTTGAATATCTCCAACCAGCAGGCGGCGCATATCAGCAACGCAGGCCCCGGCGAGGGGCTGATCTTCTTCGGCAATGTGATCCTGCCTTTTGTGGATGACTTCCCGAAGGACAACGAACTTTACAGCATTATGACGACAAAACTTGGTGAAACCGGGAAAGGAGAAAACGAACATGAATGATCCCCGCTATTTGCATACGGAAGAAAAACAGGATGGCGAAACCTTCTTTGATGTGATGAACCGGCTGATTGCCAGAAGCAAGGCAGTTACGGCGGATATGGAGGCGGTCCTTGCGGAGCTGGAAAGTGAGATCGAACCGTTCCGTGCGCCGAAGAACCATGAATAAACTGACCCATGTGAGCCTGTTTTCCGGCATTGGCGGTCTGGACCTGGCGGCGGAGGCTGCCGGGTTTGAAACCGTCTGCCAGTGTGAGTGGGCGGATTTTCCGCACTCCGTCCTCTCCGCACGATGGCCGGATGTTCCCAGGTTCCGGGATATTACTACTTTTACGAAGGAGGCGTTTTTTGAAAAAACAGGACTTGAAACAGTTACCGTTATCTCAGGCGGCTTTCCCTGTCAGCCCTTCTCCACCGCCGGAAAACGGAAGGGCTTTGCGGATGAACGCTACCTGTGGCCGGAAATGTGCCGCGTTATTACCGAGCTGCGGCCCCGTTGGGTGCTTGGGGAAAATGTTGCTGGCTTCATCAATATGGGGCTCGACAAAACGATCTTTGACCTGGCAAAAGCGGGATACGCTGTTCTCCCATTCGTATTTCCGGCTTGCGGTGTCGGCGCATGGCATGAGCGCCAGCGAACTTTTATCGTCGCGGCTGATGTTTCCCACACCCCTTGCCTCCGACAACAACACCGCCAGGGACGCGGCAAGCCTGGATGTGTTCCTGTCGGACAATGGGATATTCCGCAAGAGGAACCGAAACGGGGCGATCTGGAGCCTCAGCCTGTCGGCGGCGGTATTCTATCTGACCCCGGTGGCGTCGGACGGTTTCCGCTCGACCTTGAAGCCATCGGCCTTCGATCCGGCGAAGAAGGACGGGAACCTGTCGGCACAGATCATCTCCCAGGAACAGCCAGTGTCCGAAACGGCGGCGTTGAACCCGGATTGGGTGGAATGGCTCATGGGCTTCCCGAAAGGATGGACGGACGTATCCTCTGGGCCGCCGAACCGGAAGGAATCCCCCGCATGACCGAGCGCATGGATGACCGGGCGCTGCGGCTGAAAACATTAGGAAATGCGGTCTGCCCGCCCCAGGCCTATCCCATTTTTCGCTATATCGCCATGATCGAGAATGGCACCTGCGGCGACTTCTGCCCCTATGGAAAGGAAGGTGACTGCCTATGAGGGAACTGAAAGCAACCGATAAGATCACGCAGAAAATGACCCGTGACGGTGCGGTATCGGAAAACCTTGCCACGGGAGAGGTGGAACATATCAGCAGCCGGGAACCGGAAACGGAGCTGTCCGCTTCTTCGGAAGAATCCGCTGATGCTGCGGCTGACCTCGCCCTGCGTGCGGCGGAACACCATGAGAAGAAAAGCGCACGAAAGGCGGAAAAGGCTGACACCCAGGCGGTGCGGGATGGTTCTGCCGCAAGGCAGCGCCCGTCCTCCCGCCTGCAATTTACCGAGGAAGAACGTGCCGATCCCGTACTTGGAAAGTACATCGACCGTTCCGACCGTGCGGCGGACAGGCTGGACGCGGCAAAAGCCGCTATCCCCACAAAGAAAGTTCTCCGTACCGAGCGTGTTTTTGACGAGACAGCCGGAAAAGGCAAAACGCAGCTTCACTTTGAAGAAGTGGAGAAACGCCCCAATGGACGCCTGCGGCACAATCCGCTTTCCCGGCCGGTCCATGAGATCGTCCACGCTGCCCATGCGAAGGTGCATGAGGTAGAGCAGGAAAATGTGGGTGTTGAGGCTGGACACAAGGGCGAGGTGCTGACGGAGCGTGGGCTTGCCTACGGAAAAGGCAAAGTCCGTGCCGCCGTCCACCATCACCGCACAAAGCCCTGGCGTGATGCGGCGAAGGCAGAGCAGGCTTCTTTTAAGGCAAACGCCGACTACCTTTACCAAAAGGCACTGCATGATGATCCTGCATTGGCGGCTTCTAACCCGGTATCCCGCTTTCTGCAGAAACAGCGGATCAAGCGGAACTATGCAAAGGAGCTGCGACAGGCAGAGAAAACCGCAAAGAACACAGCGGCCACGGCGAAAAGTGCGGCGCAGAAAGCAAAGGACGCCTTCAAGGAAACATTCCTCTACATCAAACACCATAGCCGGGCGGTGCTGTTGGTGATCGGCATTGGCGCCTGTGTTGCTCTGCTGTTTGGCGGGGTATCTTCCTGTTCCATGATGGCAGGCTCCGGCGTGGGCGGTGTATTTACTTCTTCTTATCTCTCCGAGGATGCGGATATGCTGGCTGCGGAGGCGGCCTACTGCGAGTTGGAGCAGGAACTCCAATATGAGCTGGACCACTATGAGGCTCTGCACCCCGGATATGACGAATACCGTTTTGATCTGGATGAGATCGAGCATGACCCTTATGTGCTGATCTCCATTCTCACGGCGTTCCATGAAGGGGTGTTCACCATCGACGAGGTTCAGACGGAGCTGCAAATGCTCTTTGAAAAGCAGTACATTCTGACGCAGACCGTGGAAGTGGAGGTGCGCTATCGGACTGAGACACGGACAGACAGCGAAGGAAACGACTATGACGTGGAAGTACCGTACAACTACTATATTTGCAATGTGAAGCTGGAAAACTTCGACCTTTCCCATGTGCCGGTCTACATCATGGACGAGGAAATGCTTTCCCTGTATGCGGTCTATATGGCAACGCTGGGAAACCGGGAAGATTTGTTTCCTGGCTCCGGCTATGTAGATAAGTA
This sequence comes from Pseudocoprococcus catus, assembly GCF_019734885.1. Taxonomy (GTDB): domain Bacteria; phylum Bacillota; class Clostridia; order Lachnospirales; family Lachnospiraceae; genus Coprococcus_A; species Coprococcus_A catus. The sequence continues at coordinate 6,635 of NZ_JAAXCM010000018.1, forward strand.
CACCAAACCGCCCACCACCTATGATATCCCGCCTTCCGCACTGGAAGATGAAACCTTTGCGGCGCTCATTACCGAGGCGGAGAAGTACATCGGCTATCCCTATGTATGGGGCGGCAGCAATCCGAACACTTCTTTTGATTGCTCCGGCTTCGTATCCTGGGTGCTGACGCAAAGCGGCGTCTGCAACACGGGCAGGCTGGGAGCCCAGGGGCTTTACAATATTTCCACTCCGGTATCCTCTGCCAACGCAAGACCCGGCGACCTGATCTTTTTCGTCGGCACTTACGATACACCGGGCGTTTCCCATGTAGGGATCTATGTGGGCGGTGGAAAAATGCTGCACTGCGGCGATCCCATCCAGTATGCGGATATCAACACAAGCTACTGGCAATCCCACTTTTACGCTTTCGGGCGACCGCCCTACAACTAAAAAACGATATGGAGGTAATTTGATTTATGGCAACGACACAGAAGATCCGCAATGATATTGCGAAAACCAAAGAAAAGATCGCGGAACAGCAGAAACGCCTTCGTGCGCTGGAGGCGCAGCTTGCTGAGGAAGAAAATCTGGAAATTGTCCGCATGGTGAAAGCCGTGAAAATGGACAACAAGGAGCTGACCGCCTTCCTGAAGGCCTATGCCAGCGGTATGATCTCCCTGCCGGAAGGTATGCTGCAGGAGGCCAGCACTGAGCATGAGGAAACGGAGGGATATGAGGATGAAGCATAACTTTATGACAAAAATGGTATCGGCTCTTTTGGCGGTGGTGCTCAGCACTGCCGCTTTTTCTGTCACCGCCTTTGCCAGCGGCGGCGAGGAAACCACGGAGCCCGTGGCTGAACAGGAAACGGCTGGGGATGTTTCTGATCTGCTTTCCGCTCTGGCAGGCAGCCAGGTCACGGTATCCGTCACCGAGAACGGTATCCAGTTCAGTTCCGGTGAAAATGACTCCGGGCAGACCGGTACTGTCACCACGGGCGGCGGCAATTTGAATGTCCGCACGGGCGCGGGAATGGATTATACCGCCTTCACCCAGCTTCCAAACGGAACGACCGTGAAGGTGATCGGCACGGACGGAGACTGGCTGAAGGTCATCCTGCCGGAGAAAGTCGGCTATGTCTATTCCGGCTACATGACGGTAAGTGACGGCGAGGCTGGTTCTGGGGAAGGTTCTTTCTCTCTGGATGCGGAAACGCTGGAAAATCTGCTGGGTATGCTGGGCGGTGGTTTGAATGGCGGTGCCGCCTTGACACCGGATGGGAACCTGTCGCTGATCGACGATATTGGCAGCCCGACAGCCAGTGGCAAACAGTTTATCACAGTAGAAACGAAGGACGGCAATGTGTTCTATCTCATTATCGACCGTGACGACGAGGGCGAGGAAACCGTGCATTTTCTGAACCAGGTGGATGAAGCCGATCTCATGGCGCTCACGGAGGATGGAGAAAAGGCGGAAACACCTATTGTCTGCACCTGTACGGAGAAGTGCCAGGCCGGAGCGGTCAATACCGCTTGCCCGGTCTGCGTAAAAAACCTTAGTGAATGTATTGGCACAGAACAGAAAGCTGCGGAGCCCACCGAACCGGAGAATCCGGAACCCGAAAAGAAAAGCAATACCGGGGCGATCCTGACGGTGCTGCTGATCCTTGCAGCCGGAGGTGGTGCGGCGGTCTATTTCCTGGTGCTGAAACCGAAGCAGGGCAAGAAAGTTCCCGCTGATCTGGATGATTTCGACCTGGAGGATGAAGAAGAATATCTAACCGAGGACGAGGAAACGGAGGAAAAGAATGAGTAAACTGATTATTGCGGAAAAACCGAGCGTGGCAAAATCCATCGCGTCGGCCCTGGGTGCTTCATCCAGGGCCGATGGCTTTTATGAAGGCAACGGCCTTCTCATATCCTGGTGCGTGGGACACCTGGTATCTCCGATGGATGCTGGCGGCTATGACGAGCGTTTCAAGAAATGGCGCTATGACGATCTTCCCATTCTGCCGGAGCCGTTCCGCTATGTGCTGGCGCCGGGCAAGGAGGACACTTTTGAAAATCTCCGCGCCCTGATGGACCGCCCCGACGTGGATACCGTTGTCAATGCCTGTGACGCCGGGCGCGAAGGGAAGCTGATTTTCCGACTGGTGTATGAAATGGCTGGATGCCGCAAGCCGGTCCTCCGTCTTTGGATTTCCTCGATGGAGGACAACGCCATCCGGGAGGGCTTTTCTGATCTGCGCCCTGGCGCCGATTATGAAGCATTGTATCAATCAGCCCTGTGCCGCCAGAAAGCGGATTGGCTGGTGGGGATCAATGCCACGCGCCTTTTCTCCGTCCTCTATCACCGCACCCTGAATGTAGGCCGTGTGCAAACCCCCACGCTGGCAATGCTGGCGGAGCGTGACGCAAAGATCACGCTGTTTCACAAGGAAAAATATCATTTGCTGCGCCTGACGCTGGATGGAGCCGAGGCAGTGTCGGAGAAATTCACCGATTCGGCAGCGGCGGAACAGGCAGCGGCTATGTGCAAGGGTGCGGCCGTCACCTGTACCTCTGTCACGAAAGAGCAGAAAAAAGAACAGCCTCCGAAGCTCTATGACCTTACCACCTTGCAGCGTGAGGCAAACCGCCTGTTCGGATACACGGCAAAGCAGACCTTAGATTACGCACAGAGCCTCTACGAAAAGAAACTGCTGACCTATCCCCGCACGGACAGCCGGTATCTGACCTCAGATATGGCGGAAACAGCCTCCTGCGTCATCCATCTGGCGGCGAACATGCCGCCCTTTGACGGGATCAGCAATTTCTTCCCGCTGGTGGAGACCATGATCTCCGACAAGGATGTATCCGACCACCACGCCATTATCCCCACGATGGAGATTGAAAAAGCGGATATCAAGGCTCTGCCCTTGGGCGAGCGCAATTTGTTCCTCCTGGTCTGCTGCAAGCTGCTGTGTGCATCGGCGGAGCCGTATGTGTATGAGGCAGTCACGGCAATTTTCGACTGCGGTGGCCATTCCTTCACTGCAAAGGGTAAGCACATCCTCTCCGAAGGCTGGCGGGAGATCGACCGCATTTTCCGCGCCTCCCTGAAAGAAAAGCCTGCGGACGGGGACGGCGGTGCGCTGCCGGACTTCATCGAAGGACAAGTTTTTGACGGCGCGGAGGTTTCCGTTACCGAGCATTTCACACAGCCGCCGAAGCCTTATACCGAAGATACCCTCCTGTCCGCTATGGAGAACGCAGGCAAGGATGATATTCCCGATGAGGCGGAGCGAAAAGGTCTTGGCACGCCTGCGACCAGGGCGGCAATCATCGAGAAGCTGGTGGCAGCCGGATTTGTGGAACGCAAGGGCAAGAGCCTGATCCCCACAAAAGCCGGTATCAACCTTGTCACGGTCCTGCCGGAGCCGCTGAGCTCTCCCATGCTGACAGCGGAATGGGAACAGAAATTGACGGAGATCGCAAAGGGCGGCGCTGACCCGGATACCTTCATGGATGGTATCCGCACGATGGTTCAAGAGATCGTGTCCACCTATTCCTGCATTTCCGAGGATGGCAAAAAGCTGTTTGCCCCGGAGAAGGAAGTAATCGGTACCTGCCCTCGCTGCGGCCAGCCGGTTTATGAGGGCAAGAAGAACTTTGCGTGTTCGGATCGGTCCTGCGGTTTCGTTCTCTGGAAAAATGACCGCTTCTGGACGAGCCGTAAGAAGGAGCTGACAAAGAAGATGGCAACGGACCTTCTGAAAAAGGGACGTACCAATGTCAAGGGAATGTGGTCTGAAAAGAAACAGGCTGCTTATGACGCTGCGGTGATTCTGGACGATACGGGTGGCAAGTACATCAATTTCAAGCTGGAATTTCCAAAAAGAAAGGGTGGTGCTGATGGCAGAAAATAAGACTTTGGAACATTTACCCGAAGTGAGGGCGGCGGTGGCTGCCCTCTCCCCGGAGGACCGGGAGCTACTAATGGCGGTGCAGGCATCGCCCTTCAAGCTGACAGCACCGGAGCAGTTCAAGGAGTTTGCGGACAACATCGACTATTTCGTATTTGAGCCCAATATCCACGATCTGAACGATCTGGGCTGGCGGTATCTGGCACAGCACATGGATATGCTGCTGCCACCGGAACTTCTGAAGGCAATCGACCCTGTTCCTTTTGGCAAGTATGCCATGCAGGAGGAACAGGGGCATTTTACGGAACACGGATATATTTCTCTCTCCGGCGACGAGTGGAACCATGAACACCCTGCGGAGCCGGAGAAAAAGCCCTCCATCCGAGAACGGCTGGAACAGGGCAAGAAGGAATGTGCGGAGAAAAACAAGGCGCAGCCCCATAAAGAAAAATCTGCGCCGGAACTGTAAGGAGGTGCTGATATGCCATATTACGATCACGACAAGGATTATCCCTTTGCCGCCTTTATCACCAATCTTGGGAAGTACAATGAGGGCGAGCTTGTGGGCGAGTGGGTGAAGTTTCCCACCACCGCCGAGGAATTGAAGGAAGTGTTTAAGCGTATCGGGATCGGCCAGAAGGATGACTTCGGCCAGCCCTATGAGGAATGGTTCATCACGGACTATGACTGCTATGTGGACGGTCTTTACAGTAAGCTGGGTGAATATGAGAATCTGGACGAGCTGAATTATCTGGCCTCCAAGCTGGATGAAATGGATCAGAGCGACTATGCGAAGTTCCAGGCCGCTATGGAGATCGGTGACTATACCAGCAGCCTGCAGGAGATCATTAACCTCACCGAGAATCTGGATTGTTATGAGATTTACCCCAATATCGAGGATTATGACGATCTGGGGCGTTATTACCTCGAAGAACTGGAGGTTTCAAAAGTTCCCGCCCACCTGCAGAACTATATCGACTATGAAGCCTATGGCCGGGATGTGGCGTTGGAGGAAAACGGCACTTTCACCGATCAGGGCTATGTGTGGGATACCAGAGAAACCTTCCATGAGTATTATGACGGCGAGCGTGGCAGCATCCCCGACGAGTACCGGGTGATGACCTTCCAGGATGATCTTCCCGAAGAAGAAAAATCCGAGTGGGCTATGGATATCGCCTTTGACATGGACGAGTTTTTCCGTCAGAACGATCCGCAGTATGCGGCGGAGCACCCGGAGGCACACGCCGCAAAGGAAGAACTTTACGAAAGCCTGATGGCAGGGCGTATTTCCGCTTTGGATGAAAAGCTGGCGGCGCTGGGTCAAACGCAGGAGGACTATCTCCCTTCGGAGGTCGAAAAATTCAAGGATGCCACGGGCTATGAGGAATTTCTTGATTTTGATCCGGCGGAGGTCAAAGCCGCTTTGGATGCCCCGGAGAAGTCCCATGCGGATGAAATGTTGGCCGCTGCGGAGAAGGTTGCCTCGGAAAAGATGACTGTGCTTGTAGTGGAGCCTATGAAGGAACCCTATGTGAAGGAGATCGACCCCGATCTTCATTCCCTGCAGGCGGAGGTCGGCGGAGACATTGGCGCAACTTATCCCTATTCTGACCCGGTGGCGCTGGTTTGCAATGATGAAGGAAAGCTCATCGGGCTTGATCTGAACCGTGGGCTGCGGGATGAAAATGGAGAAATTTATGATATCGTAGCAGGGACTTTCCTGGTGGTTGGACTTGGTGAGGAAGATTTTGCGTCCCTGTCCCCGGAACTGATTCAGAAATACACGGAACAGTTCAAAACGCCGGAACGATTTATGCAGATCAATGGCAATATCGTCGTTCTCCCTGTCCCGGCAGAGAAACAAGACCTCGCTTTTCTTCCAGACCGTTTTGAAACTGGCGAACGTGTGCAGACACCGAGGGGCAGCTTTCAGGTGACGGCTATGAGCCGGGAGCAGATGGAGGCAGCCGGTTACGGTGTCCACCATATTTCCGATGATAGAAAGTACCTTATCATGGGAAACGGCACACGGGCCTTTGCCGTGGCAGCGGAGCAGCCGGAAAAGGACAATCCTCTCCGCACGGCAGAAATGACGCTGGAGGATGACTACGGCATGATCGACGGCGTTATCAACAACGGCAGACGCGGCGAGGAACTGGAGAAGGCGCAGGAACACGCGGAGCAGACGAAGCCGGAGAAGCCTTCCATCCGTGAGCGGTTAGAGGACGCCAAACGGGAATGTGCCGAGCATAAGCCCCCGGAGGGCAAAAAGCCCGGCCGTGATGTGCCGGAGCATGACTGCCTATGAGCCGAAGCAAGAAGTGGCGGCTGGAATGGGCGTTCTTCCTGGGCGAGAACGGAAGACGGCAGTATAACCATATCTGCAAAAAATGTGTTCACAGCTGCAAGCAGAGTTTCCGGGCGTGTCTGATCGCTTGTCCGCATTACAGTTCCAAACGGTCTAAAATCTGTGAAGATAGGGGTAGAAAAACCGCAGAATAATTTCCTGTATCCGTATTTTCAAAGGGAGCCTTTATGATTTCTCATGTGTCGGTCTGCTTGCTGGCACATGAAAAAAATGCTTGATTTCAAACACTTTCTGTCACGCAAAACGGGAGTACAGCTTTTCGCTTCATCCGATCGGCTGTACTCCCGCTTTTTTTATTTATTTTCGTCATTATCAGGCTTTTCCGTTTCCGCTACACTTTCTATCATGTCAACGACTACGGCATTAAGCTGTGCGGCGTTCTGCGATGTGATGACTGGACGCCCGGTATCCTTTTCGATATCCTGTCGAACCTGACCGGCATAGCTGCCGCCGCGACGGGCGATCTTCTGACTCTCAGAAAAGCCTTCCGGCTGGTGCGCCTTTGACAACTCTGTGGTTGTCGCCTCCGCCAACATATTCAGCACAATTTCCATCGTACTCATATTATCACGGAGGTTTTCTTTTTTCAGACCTTTCAGCTTCTTATATTGCCGAGTAGTCATGCCGGACCATGCTTTGGTGATCTCATCGGTGAGAATGGCATACTCTTTGCCCTGCTGCACACCGCGCTCCTGCCATTCAGCGGTAAGCTCGTTACGGACACGGATGGAAAGGAGCCGCTGATGAATCCAGTCTGTATCATATCCCTTTTTCTGATAGGTCTCTAATGCACGGTCGATTGCCTGTTCCGGGTCAATCGTTTCTTCGATGCGTTCACGGCCGACCTGCGCAAGCCAGAGTTTGAACGGTTCAGCCTTAGGTGATGGGATGGACTGAATAATGCGTAAAAGCTGTTCAGCCGTTGCCGCCAGCACTTTACGCTTTTTGCCTGTTGCGCCCATCATTGCTACCTGGGGACAATTTGTCCCCAGGTAGCTTGCAAGCTGTTCATCACGCTTACGCATTTTTTTGAGATAGTCTGTTGGATTAGAACTATCTGTCAGGACAGCGATAACATCTACAACAGAGAAATACCATTCTTCCTGTTCTTCGTCCCATGCGGTGCGTATTTTTCTATCTTCAAAAAGCTGGATGGAATTATTTTCGTCCATGAGCCTCAACCTCCTTAGAGTATGTATTTTAATTTTAACATGAAAGGGTTTCTATTTCTATAAGAGAAGCAAATTTCGCCGTAGTAGGCGTTGTGGGAATGTGCGTAAACTGCCAGAATTGCGAGGCTGTGGGAAAGTTGTTTGCAGACCTGTGGAAAAGGCTTGTCTTTTTCCATCAGGTTGTGAATGGCTTTTCCATCGGCACGAGCGGCAGTTTTCCATATTTCCATGACGCAAGAAAATCATCCAACGATCAGCCGGTACACCGTCAGCGGCACATACCACACTGCCACGATCAGCCGCCATACCAGAACGAAACCACCGATTACGCCGCCGATAATGAAGTTCAACGCGAACAGGGCGATCCCTCCACCCAGGGAGCCGCCGCCCGGCACGATCCAGAGGCACATCCGATGGAGTCCAAACGGCAACCCGCAGAGTATCCAGAGCCATACATAGTCAACCTCTCCGTTCTTCACGCAGGCGGATTTGAAGATACAATACAGGATCAGTGCCATGGTCACGGGCAATACGCTTTTGAAGAAAAATGCTTTGATTGCTTCGCTTCTTGTCATCGGTAAAATCTCCTTCCGCAGTTCCATTATACAGGATGCCAGGAGCTGCGCCCAGCGTCTTTCAGAGAAAATTATTCCAGTTCATGCCGTCGCTGTTGTTCCTGTTCCTTTGGAACAGCCAGCAGCGCGTCCACATTCTGCTTGACGGTATCGTATTCCTGGGCTTCGGTTCTTGCGGCTTTGTATTCAGCAAGGAGCCGTTCCTTTTCTGCGTTGAGCTTAGCAAGCTCCGTTTTCATGCTTTCAGTTATCGGCAGCGGCACAGCCCCCAGCCGTTTCAATTCTCTGGCGGCCGCTTCAAAAAGGATGATTTCGCTCTCATGCCCCCGCAGAAACTTTTCCTTATCGCCGGATTTACGGTAACGGTCGTAGATCGGTTTCAACTGGCGATAGGTGATAGCGTGCTTCATCACAAGGGAAAGCTCTGCGGCACGGTCTTCTATCCGCTTGATCTCCGTATGAGCGGTATCCCTGCGCACAGACACGGCGGTCAATTTGCGTTCCAATTCCTCATAGCTGCCGATGCCATGCTCCGTCAAGAAGTTCATCGTTTTGGCAGCCTGTTTCAGATTGTCCAGCTTCGCCCAATGGGTGAAGCCTGCGCTCTGTTGCGCCTTGATGTTGTTCTGGATATCAATGAGCAGGCTGATCTTTCCGTCACGCTGCTTCGGCTGCTTCGATGGTCTGGAGCGTCCGGCGATCCGGGCGGCAAGGGCTTCTTCGGTATAATCTACGCCAAGGGTTTTCAGACGGGTGAACCGTTCCTGATCCGGTGCTTTGGCGGAGATATACTTGCCGCGCTTGATCTCATAACCTTCCCTCTGCAGGCGGCGAAGCAGTTCTTCCAGGTTGGAACAGGCTGGCAGGAGCCGGTCGATGGCCGCTTTCAGCTTTGCCTTATAGCTGGTGCCGTTCTGCGCAGCCTGATGTTCAATATAGCTCTTGCCCTTGTCCTGTCCGGGGATGATGACAGACAGACCGTGTTCCTTGCAAAGCCGGTCGGAGGTGCGGCGGACATAGTGATAACTCCGCTTGTTGGAATGATAGTGCTTGTGATCCGCAAAGCTGACCGCATTGAAAATCAGGTGGTTATGAACATGATCTTTGTCTATATGGGTAGTAAGTACAAATTCATACTTGCCGCCCAGGATTTCTTTTGCAAGCTCCATGCCGATCTCATGGGCCTGTTCCGGCGTAACCTCCCCAGGCTGAAAGGCTTGAATCAGGTGACGGCCCAGGTTCGTTCCCTTGTCGATGGCATGGCGGCGGGTCCAGGAAAATTCGATATCCGCAGTTTCGGCGGCACAGCCATAGGAAGAAACAAGCAGCTTTCCGTCCGTCTTTTCCGGGTTACAGATATAGTCAATGGCGGCTTTCAGCGTTGACTTGATAGGATGTGTCTTTGTAACTGCCATATCTCATCCAGCCTTTCCCGTATCTCGTCCATGTCGGCCTGATACGCAGGACCTCCGGCGTTGATCCGCTTGGCAATCTGGTTGATATTCCGACCAATGGCGGAAAGCTCTTTGGTAAATGCCTTGATATCTGCGGTGTCCGTATAGATGATATATCCGTCAATCGCCATCTTGCGGAGGTAAGCGCCATATCTGCGTGTGGGTAACTGGCTCATTTTTTCGTCTATGAGCCGTTTTTCGTCCTCCGTGACATAGAATTTTATTTGAATATTTCGCTTTCGGTTTGCCATGCGCCGCCTCCGTTCCTCATAAGGGTTTGGGACTATCCCAACAAGCATTTTGAATTTTCGGGCAAGGGACCTGAAAATCTCAAAATTCGCAAGCGGGTACTCGCTTGCTGTGCTTGCTACATTACTGTTTCTCCGCTAACAAGACGTTCCCAAACTTCAAAACTACCCGCAAAATAGACCTCTGGACAGAAAAAAGTGCAAAAAAAGAGGGCGCTTGCGCGTCCTCATAAAAAAGAAAACAGAGGATGTTTTTATTCACCCTCCATTTCTTCTGGCTGTTTAATTTTCAAGGCCCCGTCAATGGTACCCTCCACGATTGGTAGATACTGCTCCGGGCAAAGTTTTAGCTTGTGGCTGACCCGTTTCCGATCTTCGCTTTCCTCCCGCATGACTTCTGGATTGAAGTAGTGTTCCACGGGCAGGCCGCAAATCTTGATAAGCTGTATCACGACGGGCAGGCTGGGAATCGTCCCTTCATTCTCGATATTGGCAAGATACCGGGATTCGATGTTTACCTTTTCCGCCAAGTCTTTTCGTGTGAGATGCTTTGCTTTCCGCGCTGCCTTAATGTCTGCACCGAAAGTTTCAAAACCAGGGCAATCTTCGATTTTTGCCATATTGCATCACCCACTTACATTCTATATTTCATAGGTTGCTCACGGAATGCTGCTATATGCGTCCGAATTAAACTTTATAATTCACATTTTCCGCCTTGTATTGTAAAGTGGGCTATCCTATAATGAGGAAGAAAACCTTTTTTGAAAAATCTGTCCGCCGTAACATTTTGCGGACATTTGCCTGTTATACTATCTGCAAAAAGCAAAGGATGTGAGGATATGAAGCAGATTTTAATTGTCGAGGACGACAGTTTTTTGAATAAGATGTTGGCTTATAACCTGACCGCAGATGGCTATGGCGTGACTTCTGCCCTAAACGCCAGAACCGCAGCCGATGCCATCCGCCAACGGGAGTTTGATTTAGTTCTGCTGGACGTCAACCTGCCGGACGGCAACGGTTTTGAACTGTGCAGGCTAATAAAGCCCCAGCACCCGGACACTATTGTAATTTTCCTGACCGCCAACGATCAGGAGAGCGACCAGATACGGGGCTATGAGGTGGGCGCGGTGGACTACATCACAAAGCCCTTTGTGATCGGAGCCTTGCAGCGGAAAATCAAAGCCATGTTCGCCATGCTGGAACACCACAAACCGGCCAAGGACATTTACGACGACGGGCGGCTGTTTCTGGACTTCTCGGAGCAGACGGCTTCCCTAAACGGCAAGCCCCTGACCCTATCCCCGATGGAGTACAAAATGCTGAACCTGTTCCGCAAAAATCCCCGGCAAGTGCTGACCCGTGGGCAGCTTTTGGAAAAGCTGTGGGATATAGACGAGAGGTTTGTGGACGAACACACCCTGACAACCTCCATCAGCCGGATTCGTAGCAAGATTGAATCCGACGGCGGCGCACCCTACATCAAGACCGTTTACGGCATGGGCTATCAATGGACGGGAGGCGAGGCAAAATGAAGTTTCAAAACCTATCGGTAAAGCGGCTGTTTGGCCGGGTGGCAATCGGACTTGTCCTCTCCATGTCCGGGATCAGCATAGCCCTGTTTTTTGTGACGAAACAGACGGCGGTTCTGCTGACGGGCGGGGCGTTGCTGCTGTGCGCCCTTGTGGGGATTTTTGTACTGACGCAGGCGTTTGGAAAGCGGCTGTCGCAGTTTACCGCTGACCTGTGCCAGACCTTAGACCACATGATCGCCGGAAATGAAGTGCCCCAGCGCCGGTCGGACAGCGAAACCCAGCTTGCCAGAATCGGACACCGGCTGGCAAGGCTTTACCAGATCATGCAGGAGAACCGCCGCCGGGTGGACGAGGAACGGCAGGAGTTACAGACCCTTGTATCGGATATTTCCCATCAGGTGAAAACGCCGGTAAGCAATCTGAAAATGGCGACGGACACGCTGCTGGAAAAGCCTATGACGGAGGCGGAGCGTACCGACTTTATCCGTGGAATCCGCAGCCAAACGGATAAGCTGGACTTTCTCTTTCAGGCCCTTGTGAAAACCTCCCGGCTGGAAACGGGCGTGATCCAGTTGGATAAGAAACCGGGCCGCCTCTTTGATACCGTGGCGCAGGCCATGAGCGGAATTGTGTATGCAGCAGAGAAAAAAGAAATCGCCGTGGCTGTGGACTGCCCGGAGGATTTGACCTTTTCCCATGACAGCAAGTGGACATCCGAAGCCCTCTTTAACCTGCTGGACAATGCGGTGAAGTACACCCCGGTAGGCGGGAGAATCACGGTATCGGTGGTGCTGTGGGAAATGTATGCGGAGATCAAAGTAGCCGATACCGGCAAGGGCATTTCCGAAAGCAATCAGGCCGCCATCTTCCGGCGCTTCTATCGGGAGGAAGAAGTACACGATGAGCCAGGCGTGGGCATTGGTCTGTATCTGGCCCGCGAGATCGTAACGCGGCAGGGCGGCTATATCAAAGTGGTTTCGGAGCCGGGGAAAGGTTCAAAATTTTCTATCATGCTTCCTGTAAAATAGAACGCGGTGGACGGCCATTTCCGGCTGCCCGCCGTAAATTTTTTTGAAATGTCCGAGCGTTGTAACATTTCACCCCGATTTTCAATGAAATTTTTTGGCCGCTGTAACATTTCGCGGACATTTGGGTTTCACAATACCCTTATCAACAAACAGAAAGCCTTGAAAGGAGTTTTGAATATGAACATTTTACAGACTATCGACCTGAAAAAGTATTACGGCACAGAGCCGAACATCACCCGCGCCCTTGATGGCGTGAACTTCTCCGTGGAGGACGGCAAGTTTGTGGCCGTTGTGGGAACCTCTGGAAGTGGCAAGTCCACCCTGCTTAACATGATGGGCGGGCTGGATACCCCCACCAGCGGAACTGTGATCGTCCGGGGCGAAGAACTGGCAAAGAAGAACGACGAACAGCTTACGATCTTCCGCCGCCGCAACATCGGTTTTATCTTCCAAAATTATAACCTTGTTCCTATTCTGAATGTATATGAGAACATTGTTCTGCCGGTCGCTCTGGATGGAGACATGGTAGACAAAAAGTTTCTATACGAGATCGTTCACCTGCTGGGGCTGGAAGATAAACTGAAAAATATGCCGAACAATCTTTCCGGCGGACAGCAGCAGCGTGTGGCGATTGCACGCGCCCTGATTACCAAACCGGCTATCGTGCTGGCCGACGAGCCGACCGGTAACCTTGACAGCAAGACCAGCGCCGAGGTGTTGGGGCTTATCAAGCGTACCAGTGCGGAGTTCAGGCAAACTGTTGTGATGATTACCCACAACAACGACATTGCCCGTCTTGCAGATCGGATTGTCCGCATTGAGGACGGCAGGATCGTGGAGTAAGGAGGTGGCAAGTTATGACATGGCCTTTTGAAAATGATACCAGTTTTATCGAGAAAAAGATTGCGAGCAGGAGTTTTCTCCGCGACAGAATGCGTAACCTCTTCGTTGTGACGGCGATTATCCTAACAACTGTTCTATTTACAGGGCTGTTTACACTTGGAGCAGGCATTACAGCGAGTACACAGCGGGCAAATTATATTTTGTCCGGCGGAGATGGACATGCCAGAATTATTGATATGAATGATTCCGAGTATGCTACGATTAGCAGTCATTCTTTGATACGGGAAATAGCATACTGCCGTAAGCTGGCCGATAGCGTGGATAACGGACAACTCTCAAAGAGAGAAACACTTTTCTGGTATTATGACGATGTTGGCATGAAGTACCAGTTTATTGAGCCAACCGTCGGACATAAACCCGTAGCAGAAAATGAAGTCATTGCAGATACCACAACATTGGAACTGCTTGGCGTGCCGGAAAAAGTCGGAGCAGAACTATCTCTGGAGTTGACGATCCACGGTCAAAAAGTAACGCGAAATTTTATTCTCTCTGGTTGGTGGAACAGTTATCCCGGCGTACAATATGGGACGATTGTTACCTCCCGCGCCTATATGGATGCACATGAGGATGAGTTGGTGAATACTTTCTCGCAGGATCATAACGATACTGGCACAATCACCGGCATTATAAAGTTTGAAAACACAAAAAATGTGGAGAGAGATTTAGCAACGGTAATCGCAGACAGCGGTTATTCTTCCGATACGGAAGCCCCAAACTATATCAATGCAGGTGTGAACCCTCTGTATTTGTCGTCAGAAAAGTCAACCGGAACCGGTACAATTCTCGCATTGATCTGTTTCTTGGCAGCATTTTTGCTTACAGGATACCTCATTATTTATAATATTTTTCAAATTTCTGTCCTGCGCGATCTGCATTTTTACGGACTGCTGAAAACCATCGGGACGACAGATCGACAGATCCGTTCTATCCTAAGTAGGCAGGCTTGGATACTTTCTTTGATCGGTATTTCGATTGGATTGGGAGGGGGGTTCTTTATCGGTAAAGCACTCTTACCCCTGCTGATTGAGCAAACGAGTTTTTCCGCAGCTTATGCAACTGTATCCCCTAATCCACTTATCTTTGTAGCCGCGGCACTATTTGCATTGCTTACAGTAAAGATCAGTATCCGAAAACCTGTGAAAATGGCAGCGAAAGTTTCTCCTGTTGAGGCGCTCAGATATACAGATTCCGATACCATTAAGAATGGTAAGAAAAAGAAAAGCATTCATTCTGGCAATTTGCAGAAAAGAATGGCATGGGAAAATCTGGGGCGAAATAAAAAGCGGACAATTCTGGTAATCCTCAGCCTTTCTTTGAGTATCGTTCTTACCAATACCGTTTTTAATTTTTCTAATAGCGTTGACCCGGAAAATGCAATTCAAAATATGCTTAATTTTGATTTTTGCATTGGTCAAAGCAGTCTGTTGGATTATTATCAGGTAGATGAAGCAAGCGCATTGAGTCAGAGCTTTATGCAAGCAGTTAAGCAGCAGGATGGATTTGACTATGGTGGTTGCGAATATGGATGCAAGGCGAGCTATACAAGTGAAACAACGAAGCAGGCATATAATCAACAGGAGGATGGTTCTTTTTCTACATACCTTTACGGCCTTGATTCGGTTCTGCTTTCGCGGGTGCAAGTGGTAGATGGGGAACTGGACATGGAAAAAATTGCATCGGGCAATTATGTTTTAGAGGGTGCCTATGTTAGTACCAGAGGTGAGCTGGATGAAAGCAGTCTCAATCATTCCGTTGGAGATCAAGTCCAAGTATCCTGCAATGGAATCGTGCGAGATTTCACAGTACTGGCTCATGTTGTAGCAAATGAAGCAAACACCTATGATTGGGTAGGTTCTTGCTTCTATCTTCCAAGCGAAATTTATGAAGATTTTACCGGCAACCATTATGTCATGAGTTACAGTTTTGATGTTTTACAAGGCAAAGCCCCCGAAATTGATGCTTTTTTGAATGAGTACACAAGCAGTGTGGAACCCACTATGACTTACAAATCCAAGAGTACAATCATGGCTGGTGTAACGGATATTCAAAATATAGTCGTGTCTATCGGTGGTACAATGGCATTTATTATTGGTCTTATCGGTGTGCTTAACTTTGCTAACACAATGTTGACCAGCATTTTCACTCGGCGCAGAGAATTTGCTACGCTCCAAAGCGTAGGGATGACGGGAAGGCAATTGCTGAAGATGCTTCGCCGGGAAGGCTGCGCCTATGTACTTTTGGCAACCGCTGTTGCCGTCCCGCTATCCTTGGTTGGGGATTTTCAAATTATTCGGCCAATCTGTAAGCAGATTTGGTTTCTGAATTTCAAACTGGAATTCTGGCCTATGCTGTTAATGCCTATACTGCTCCTTTTGTTCGGTTTGGCAATTCCATATATTGCATACCGATTGATAAGTCGTCAAAGTATCACAGAGCGGTTAAAGGCAGGTGAATAATCCAATGCGGCAGAAAGCCAGAAAAAACCGCCGCCATGGGAAACGGATAGTTCTTACCCTACTTGTCCTTATCCTCACGATTAGCGCAGTCCTAGCTGTGGCAAATCAGACTGTTTTACAGGATTTTTTACACTTTAATGCAAGCGTTGCCAGCATGGAGCATGGCTGGAACCTGATCCTTGTTAATGGGGAGTATAAGATACCGAAAGACTGGAAGGTAGAGCTTACGGAGCTATCAAACGGTCAGAGCGTGGATTCACGCATTTATCCGGATTTACAGCAGATGTTTGACGATATGCGTACCCAAGGAGTATATCCAGTCGTTGCCTCTGGTTATCGTACCGCAAAAAAGCAGCAAGAATTGATGGACGAGAAAGTGAACAGCTTTCTCGCACAGGGCTATTCAAAATCAGAGGCAAAATCAGAAGCAAAGAAATGGGTTGCCGGGGTCGGTTATAGTGAACATCAAACGGGTTTGGCTGTTGACATCAATGCAGACGGTGCGAATTCTTCTGGACAGCAGGTATATGCGTGGTTGGCTGATAACGCATGGAAATATGGTTTTATTTTGCGATACCCGGAGGATAAAACAGAAATTACCAAGACGGATTATGAACCGTGGCATTACCGATATGTTGGGAAAGAAGCGGCCAAGGAAATTTATGAAAGTGGCCTTTGCCTGGAAGAATATATCGGTATGATGAACTGAGTAACGATGGCGGGGAAAGCGTGATACGCCCCGCTATCATTTTTGAAAAATAGATTGAAATGTCCGAGCTTTGTAACAATTCAGCCTGATTTTCTGTCGAACGCAAAGTTACCTCGGACATTTGTGTAACATTTGAATTGTATTATAATTCTCAGAAAGACGAATAGTTTGTTATTAAACTGCCGGGCGACGGCAAAAGAAAAAAGCCGCCGTACAGCAGTCCTATCAACACGCCTATATGAAACGGCGGCTTTGAACTTCAGAGCCGCCGTTTCTTTGCGCTTGCACAAACCAATGACGACTTGCAGGGACACGGTAGCCGATTGGAGGTTAATTTACCGTGTCCTTCTTTTTATTTCGCAGTATCCATGATCTGCACCAGCTAAAAAAAGCGTAGCCCCTCCATCGGAGCAGTCCGGCTTTGGATATGAACTATACCATGTAAGCAATCATCTTTATAAAACATTTCTGCGCCCAGCAGGTCCGTTGCGACTTGCTGGGCGCTTTTTGCTGTTTTCTGAGGACAAGCCCGCCTCGAAAAAAATTTTCAAGAAATTTTCAAAAAGGAGGCTTTTAGCGGGTAGCGAGCGGCTTTGCGTTCGCCTTGTTAGCGGAAAGGGAGAAACCCACCTCATTCCCCCAGGAAAGGGGGTGAAAAGATGGATATGATCCCCCGCAATGACTATGGCGAGCGGTGCCAGTTCGATGCTTACTGCAAGCTGGTACTGTACCATGAGGCAATCGACTACCTCCGGGAAATGCAGAGGCGCCGTGACAGGGAACTGTCATTCAGCGACCTTCCGCAAATGGAGATGGACAAGCTCTGCGTTGTAGATCATTACCCCAGTGACAGATTTACATTCTCGTCCCACGGGTATGACCTGCATATCGAAAACGAGCTTGTGGCTGACGCCTTTGCCGGTTTGTCCGTTCAGGAGCAGAGTATTTTGATCCTGCATTTTGTTCTGGACCTGCCGGATCAGGAGGTTGGCCGCCTTGTTGGAATGTCTCGCAGCGCCGTTCAGCGGCGAAGGGCAAAATCATTGACCGAGCTGCGGATCAAGTTGGCCGCACTCATGCCGAAGGGAGGTTGAAGGTATGAAGAACCCCACTTACAAGGGCAAGGAGCTTCTTCCTCTTTCGGTGATTGACGCCGCCCGTGACGGGGACTCTCAGGCTGTGGATCAGGTACTCCGGTATTATGAGGGCTATATCAATAAGCTCTGCACCCGGACGCTTTACGATCCTGACGGCCAGCCCCATGTTCGGGTGGACGAGTACATGAAACGCCGATTGGAGATCAAGCTCATTCATTCCATTGTCAGCATGAGCTGACAAGCCCGGTCTGAAAGCGAAAACAGCTTACCCTTTCCCTGTTTCTCTCTTTCGTGACCGGAGGCAGCACCTTGACAAAGAAAGCCCGTTGGGAGGCCAACGCCGCAGTATAAGGCAAACGGATACATTCCTGTCTGTGTCGAGCCATACGGCCGGTGCGCCACGACCTCCCGCGGGAGCGAGCGATTCATAACGGGCCGCAAAGCAAGCGTGGCAGCTTGTAGGCGATGACACACGGGCAGGGTCAAAGATACTCGCGCATTGAACGCCCACAAAGCATTGTGCGCCGCACCCATCAGCATGGGCCGGGGTTAGACTCCCGTGGAGCTGTGCCAGCAGCCGTCCGTAAGCCTACTTTTCTTTTTTGAAAGTTTATGGATAGATCGTAAACTTTTCAATTAGCAGCAGACAAACATGGAGCAGCACGGTAAAATGATGGTGGAAGTTATATTACCCACACATATTCGTGCTGTTCCTTTTCATAACTGAAAGGGGGTTCTCATGTCTCAAACATGGAACGGCACGAAGAAAGAAACCCCTGAAAGAAGGACGTATACGGTTGACGATATTGCTCAAATTCTGGGCATCGGAAGAACTTCCGCATATATCCTTGTAAAAGAAGGGCACTTCAAAATCGTGCGAATTGGTAACGCCATACGCATTTCCAAGCGGTCATTTGACGAGTGGCTTGACTCCCTCGACCTGTGATCCAAGAAAGGAAGAACGATATGGCATCTATAATCAAGCGAAAGAAAAACTATTCCGTTGTTTACAACTATGTGGATGAAAACGGAGAAACCAAACAGAAGTGGGAAACCTGGCATACCCACAAGGAGGCCTTGAAGCGCAAGGCGGAAATCGAAAATCAGCAGCACACGGGAACTTTTCTACCGCCAAGCAATCAGACGATCACCGAGTTCCTTTATGACTTCGTATCTCTTTACGGAGAAAAGAAATGGGGCGTGTCCATGTATGACAGCCAAACGGCACTGATTGCGAACTATATCAATCCGATCATCGGTGATATGGAGGTACAGGCGGTTACTCCCCGTGCGGTTGACGGTTATATCCAGACCTTGCAGAAAACCAAGTCGGTGTCTACCAAGACCCGAAAGGCCGTTACCACCTATGTCAGCGACAAGACCATTGAAAAGATTATCAAGCTCCTGCGGTGTGCGTTTAAGCAGGCGGTACGCTGGGAAATCATTGCAAGA
The DNA here is from genome assembly GCF_019734885.1 of Pseudocoprococcus catus. Classification (GTDB taxonomy): domain Bacteria; phylum Bacillota; class Clostridia; order Lachnospirales; family Lachnospiraceae; genus Coprococcus_A; species Coprococcus_A catus. Next base: position 25,513 of record NZ_JAAXCM010000018.1, read on the forward strand.
AATCCCTTTGACAATGTGATCCTCCCTAAAACGGAGTATGCGAAACGGGATATCTGGACGGCGGATATGATCCGTCTTGCCCTGGACAAATGCACGGACAGCAAACTCTATGTAGCAATGAACCTTTCCTTTGCCTGCTCTCTGCGTATGGGTGAAATCCTGGGACTGACCTGGGAGAACGTCCATATTTCCGATGAAGATATTGCGGCGGATAATGCCTATGTCTACATCGACAAGGAGCTGACGAGGGCTTCCAAACGGGCGATTGAAACGCTGGGTGAGAAGGATATCTATTACATCTTCACTCCGCTCATGCCGAACACCAGCACAAGAATTATTCTGAAAAAGCCGAAAACCGATTCCAGCATCCGTAAGGTGTGGCTGCCGAAAACGCTGGCCTACATCCTGCGGGAATGGAAGAAGTCCCAGGACGAGCTGAAAGGCTTCCTGGGCGACGAGTATCAGGACTTCGATCTGGTTGTGGCACTTCCCAATGGACGGCCTTGCGAGGATCGGATCATCCTCAAAGAGTTTGCAAAGCTCCGTGAGGACGCAGGACTGCCGAAGGTGGTCTTTCATTCTCTCCGTCATTCCAGTACAACCTACAAATTAAAACTGAACCACGGCGATCTGAAAGCCACCCAGGGCGATACAGGCCATGCCGAGATCGACATGATAACCAGTATCTATGCTCACATTCTGGACGAGGATAGAAAGGTCAATGCTCAGAAATTCGAGACAGCCTTCTATGCCAAGCCTGATCTTCGCAATGTCCGTCCGCCGGAGGAACCGGCAAAATCGGAGCCTGCGACCTTGGACCTTGAAAGCCTTGTGGAGCAGCTTCAGAAGTCGCCGGAGCTGGCAAGTGCGCTCGCAGCCCTGATAGCAGCGCAAGCCCCGGCAAAGTGATCCGAAAAATCGAATTAGCAAAACGCAGAATTTTCTTAGCAAATTTCTGAAAAGCGTTCGAGTCCAATTAGCAAATATACATCATGCGGCGTATAAGAATCTCCCGGTAACGGAAGTGAAATTACCGGGAGAAGGAGGAACAAAAAACGCTGCAAACCCCGAAAAAAGGCTTGCAGCGGTGCTTTCTGGCGTCCCAGAGAGGATTTGAACCTCCGACCCCACGCTTAGGAGGCGTGTGCTCTATCCAGCTGAGCTACTGAGACATTTATAAGTTTTATGCAATTTTCAAGGCTCGAAGGAATCGAACCATCTGCCGCTTAGGAGGCGTGTGCTCTATCCTGCTGAGCTACTGAGACATTTATAAGTTTTATGCAATTTTCAAGGCTCGAAGGAATCGAACAATCTGCCGCTTAGGAGGCGAGTGCTCTATCCAGCTGAGCTATGACGACACATGCCGCAAACCCTTGATTTTACTGGGTTTCTGGGATTTTTTCCTTCGGCCATATATAAGATTATCAACTCTTTTTCGAGTTGTCAATCTACAGATTTTTCCCCTTTTGGGAATGTCTCGGCTTTCTCTTAGGAGGCACTTGTTTTATCCGCTAAACTAAGAGGACAAACCAGTGCATCTGCTTTTTCGGCGAACACCTCTCAAATATCATACTATTTATAATGTTAAAAGTCAAGTATTCACAAAATATTGAGGGCTTTTGCACGGTTGATGGCCATCACTCTTGACGATACATCCAACTTTCTGTAAATGCTATACACATGTGTTTTGACTGTGGTCAGACGGATATTCATCTTTTCCCCGATCTCCTTATTAGAGTATCCATTTGCAATATACTGAAGTATCAGTACCTCCGTCATTGTGAGAGCTGTTCTTACCTGATCTTTTTCCTCCTGACTTTGTCCATAACGCATTTCTTTTCTGGCTTTTCTCAGCAAAATACTGTGATAACCTTCATAAGAAGCCGTCATTACATTACCATAATAATACTTCTTTTTACGCCCTGCCATAGACAAATTGTCATCCAAGCCTGTCATTTTCCGATAAGCCTCGATCAATCGTACTCCCGTCTGTCCATACTCCGTAAAAATACCTGTATATTTATATTGAATTCCCATTGTCAATGCCTGTGCCGACATCTTCACGGCTTCCTGAGTTTCGCCCTGCTCCCATACCGCAGCCGCCTGTCCAAAAAGGCTGCCGACGCACAGCCACGTTTGGCCGATCAATTCACTGTAAGCTGCCGTACTCTTAAAACATATTCTGGCCCGCTCATACTGCATAACATTCAAATAACCTCTGGCCTGCATAAATTTGATATAAAGATTTGTTGTGTCCACCCATTCATTCTGCAAACTTCTTTCAACTCTCAAATACTCAAGCCATTTGATCAGGGATTCTTTTTCTCCGGTTACCCCCTGCATGACCCTGACGGCTGCCCGTATATTTTTCAAAGCCAGACTATACCCTTTGGCAGTCAAAAATTCCATAACGCTGTGCATAATGGCTTCATACTCTCCACGATGCCGTCCGTTTCTCTGTAGCTTGAAAATAATACCTGCACATCCAAGCCATTCATCTGCTGTGCCGTTCTTCCGATCCACTGACATAAAAATCTCATTCAGCTCTCCTTCAACAGTTTCCTCACCATTTGTCTCAAGCCTGTATTCAATCTCTGCCATCTTAAACAGACGTCTTTCCACTGCACCGAAAATTCGTCGCCAGCAGGCTGTATAATAACCGCCGCCCCATTTATCCTTCAAAAATAAGGCAGACATCTCCTTTATACCAAAACAGATACCCGGACGATTGCCAGCCATAGAATAAAGCCTGATTCTTCCCACAATACTGACATATTTTTCCGCCGTATCTACCCAGTCCAGAATAGAGCACTCCGGATTTTCATACAGTAAATTCAGATAGACTTCTATCCAATCATGCTTTTCTTTTCCTGCCGGCATAAAACGGTACCGTGTATTGATCATACGCATGGTTTCTCTGAAACAAACTCTGTCATCACTTCGAATCTGGGCCAGTCCCCACAGATAATAATACATCGGCCCATCTTCATTCTGCGGTCTGCCTGATGTCTCCATCATCTGACGTAATTCACCAGGTGTTAGTAAACACGAAACTTCCTCTGCATTTTCTGTCAGCAGCATTTTTAGCTTTTCCCATTGTTCCTGCTCATACAATCGTTCAAAGTCTCTCTTTTTATTTTCTTCTATACAGCACATACTCATCCTCACCTATAATCGGTCCATCCTTAAGCCGTTCTATAAAGTCTGCAATATCCTTTCTGGCCGTCCCCTCATCCACTTCATATGTACGCATGACATTACGAAGAAGGCTTTCCTCGGTCTGATCCGTCTTTAACAGCTGCCACAAAAAAGCCTCCGCCTTATTCAAAATAATTAAATGATGAAACCGCAATGCGGTATTTCCCGTTGGTATCATGATATACTCCCCTGCGGCTTCACAGATGACAAATTCCTGGTTTCTCCTCATTTCCTATCATTCATTTCCTTAAAGAACTATATCTTGTTATCTGTATATGCTAAATTTTATCCTCTTTTATTTTCTTTCACAACTATAAATAAAACAGGGAATATGACAGCTTTTAACACTTTCTCTGTCATATTCCCTTTATTTTCAATTCATAATATTATTTTTTGTCACCCACTGTCGAATATGCCCTACTGCATAATAGCTTCTTTCATACTGTGAACGTAGTCAGCAATCGGTTTGACCGCATCACATCCGTATTTTGCGCAAAGCCGTACAATGGCACTGCCCACGATGGCACCATCAGATACAGCTGCCATCTTTGCCGCCTGTTCAGGTGTTGAAATGCCAAAACCAACAGCACATGAAACATCCGGATTGGCTTCTTTCACCAATCGAACCATTGCACCAATATCTGTGGTAATCTCACTTCTGACACCTGTCACTCCCAAGGATGAAACACAGTAAACGAATCCTTTTGCCTCTGCCGCGATCATTTTGATACGATCATGGGATGTCGGCGCGATCATAGAGATCAAATCAAGTCCTGCTGCTTCGCACTGCGGGGCAAATTCCGCCTTTTCTTCATATGGTACATCCGGAAGAATCAGGCCATCAATGCCGACTTCCGCCGCTTTTGTCAAAAATCGCTCTGTACCATAAGAAAATACAACATTGGCATAAGTCATAAATACCATCGGAATCTTTACCTTTTGACGCACCCTACGGACCATATCAAATACTTTGTCTGTGGTCACACCGCCGGATAAAGCCCGAAGATTCCCTTTCTGTATCACAGGTCCCTCTGCTGTCGGGTCAGAAAACGGAATGCCAAGCTCGATTAAATCAGCACCCGACTCTGCCATGGCCTCAATAATTTTTTCTGTTGTTTCAAGATCCGGATCACCGCAGGTGATAAACGGAATAAATGCTTTTCCTCCGGCAAATGCCTCTTTAATCTTACTCATGGATATCCTCCCCTCTGTATCTTGCAATAGCTGCACAATCTTTGTCACCACGTCCTGAAATGTTGATCACAATAATCTGGTCTTTTGACATTGTCGGTGCCAATTTCATGGCATAACTGACGGCATGAGCAGATTCAATGGCCGGAATAATGCCCTCTGTACGGCTCATATATTCAAAAGCTTCCACTGCTTCATCATCTGTCACCGCCACATATTCCGCACGCCCACTGTCATAAAGCATTGCATGCTCCGGTCCGATTCCCGGATAATCCAAACCTGCTGAAATGGAATAAACCGGTGCGATCTGACCGAATTCATCTTGACAAAAATAGGATTTCATGCCATGGAAGATCCCCAGTCTGCCTGTTGCAATGGTAGCTGCTGTCTCCGCAGTATTCACGCCCCGGCCTGCTGCTTCACATCCGATCAGTCTCACCTCTTTATCCTCAATAAAATTGTAAAAAGCACCGATGGCATTGGAACCGCCGCCCACACAGGCCAAAACGGCATCCGGCAGTTTTCCCTCAGCTTCAAGGATCTGTTCTTTGATTTCTTTGGAGATAACTGCCTGAAAATCTCTGACAATCGTCGGAAACGGATGTGGTCCCATTACCGACCCCAATACATAATGGGTATCATCAATTCTGCTGACCCATTCACGGAAAGTTTCTGAAACAGCATCTTTTAATGTCGCTGTACCACTCTCTACCTCATGGACTTTTGCACCGAGAAGCCGCATCTTATAAACGTTCAGTGCCTGCCTGATCGTATCCTCTTTGCCCATATAAATCTCACACTCTAGCCCCATCAATGCGGCTGCTGTAGCTGTTGCCACACCATGCTGTCCGGCACCAGTCTCGGCAATGACACGGGTTTTCCCCATTTTCTTTGCCAGCAGACACTGACCCAGTGCATTATTTACCTTGTGAGCACCTGTGTGGTTCAGATCTTCTCTTTTCAGATAAATTTTGGCGCCGCCCAGATTTTCAGTCATACGCTTTGCATAATAAAGACGTGACGGTCTGCCTGCATAATCATTTAAAAGTGCTGTCAGCTCCTGATTGAATTCAGGATCATTTTTATAAAAATCATAGGCTTTTTCCAGTTCCAGAACCGCATTCATCAATGTTTCCGGAATATACTGTCCGCCGTGAATGCCAAATCTTCCTTTTGTCATTGCTTATTTCCTCCTGCTCTCCCGGCTGCCTGCACAGCAGTCAGAATCTTGTTTCTGTCTTTCTTCTTATCTGTTTCAACACCGCTGGATATGTCGATGCCACACACATCCAATCGATGGATAGCCTCTTCTATATTTTCCGGTGTCATACCGCCGGCGAGAAAAACTTTTCTTCCCTCCATCATTTTTCCTGCATCTTCGATAATAGACCAGTCAAATGTCTCGCCTGTCCCGTAACCATTATCCAGCACCACTGCATCTACACTGCTTGCCATGGCACTTTCGAGATCTTTTCTGCTGCGTATTTTAAAAGCTTTCCATATTGATCTGTCTCTGCATTTCAGCAGTTTCCTGAGCTGCCGAATATACGTCTCATCTTCCTGCCCATGGAGCTGGATCACATCTACAACGCCCTCATTCAAAAGCATTGCCGCTTTTTCGACAGGCTGATCCACGATCACTCCCACCGGAATAATCTCCGGTCTGAGTCCTGTTCGCAATTGTCTGACTCTTTCCACTGTTACATTACGGTGACTTTTGGGAAAATTAATGATAAAACCGCAGTAATCTGGTTTCGCCTCATTGACAGCCGTGATATCCTCTTCCCTGCTTAATCCGCATATTTTTATCAATGCCATTATTCACTCCCATTTCGCATCAGCTTCACTATTATATCCGATCTGCACAGCTGTTGTTTGCTTTAAACATTTAAATTTCCGCAGCAGCTGCTTTCATCGCAGTCAGCATTTCTTTTTGATTCTTTGCTCTCATCAGCACTTCCCCCATCAGCACCGCGTCCGCACCTGCCTGTCTGAGTACTGCCACATCATTGATCTGACTTACACCAGATTCTGCCACATAAACAGCCTCTTTCGGTATCAGATGCCGAAGCTTGACCGCATTGCTGAAATCCACGCTGAAATCCTTTAAATTACGGTTATTCACACCGATCACTTTTGCACCCGCCGATACTGCCATTTTTATCTCTTCTTCATCATGGGTTTCCACCAGTGCATCCATCCCTAATAGACTGCATATTGTCAGAAAGTGTGACAGCCTTTTTCCATCCATCAGTGAACAGATCAACAGCACTGCATCAGCTCCCATGCATTTTGCCTGATAAATCTGATAATCATCCACCGTAAAATCCTTTCGGATCATCGGCAGCTGAATATTTTTTCTGACTTCTTCAAATATGGCGTCTGATCCAAGAAACCATTTTGGTTCTGTCAGACAGGATACACAGTCTGCACCTGCTGCCTGATAATTGGCGGCGATTGTTTTGTAATCAAATACCGGATCGATCAGCCCTTTGGATGGAGATGCCTTCTTTACTTCACATATAAAAGCCATTTCTTTCTTTTTCAGTGCTTGACTGAATCTGAATGTGCCTTTCGGAAGTGCCAGTGCCCGCTCTTTCATCACCGCTTCCGGCACATTTTCTTTATCCTTTGCTGCCCGCTCTTTGGCATAAGCGGCAATTATTTCAAGTATTGTTGCTGCCATATTTCCTTGCTCCCTGCTGTCTTACTGCTTCTTTTTCTGAATCCTTCATTGACAGGACATCCTTAGCGCTTATTTGAAAATTCAACAAATTCTTCTAATTTCTTCATTGCTGCACCGGAATCGATCAGCTGCTGCGCCAGCTTGATGCCCTCGCCGATACTGTCCGCCTTGCCACCGATATAAAGAGCTGCACCTGCATTCATGCAGACCGCATCTCTTTTGGCTCCCTGAATCCGGCCGCTTAAAATACCTTTTGTGATCTCTGCATTTTCTGTAGCCGTACCACCCACCAGTTCATCCTTCGTGCAGCGTTTCAAGCCAAAATCTTCCGGCTGGATCACATAGCTTCTGTAATGACCGTTGTTAATCTCACATACCGTTGTCGGTGCACTCATAGATATTTCATCCAGTTTGTCCTGCCCGTAAACCACCATGCCCCGTTTTACACCAAGGTTTGTCATCACTCTGGATAATGGTTCCACCAGAGATTCATCATAAACACCCATCAGCTCCATGGTTGCACCTGCAGGATTGGATAATGGTCCCAGAAGATTAAAGACAGTTCGGATGCCAAGTTCCTTACGAACCGGTGCCACATACTTCATAGACGCATGATAATTCTGTGCAAACAGAAAGCAGATACCAATACTTTCAAGTAATTTTGTACTCTGTCCCGGAGTAATCATAATGTTGACACCAAGTGCTTCCAGACAATCTGCCGCACCGCTCTTTGACGAAGCCGCCCTGTTGCCGTGCTTTGCCACCGGCACACCGCCTGCTGCAATAACAATGGCTGATGTGGTAGAAATATTGAAGGAATTGGACTGGTCACCGCCAGTGCCGACAATCTCCAGTGCTTCCACATTATGCAGCAGACGAACACCTTTTGCTCTCATAGCTGCTGCACATCCTGTGATTTCTTCAATGGTCTCCCCCTTCATTGCCAGTGCTGTGAGAAAAGCAGCGATCTGTACCTGGGTTGTCTCCCCGCTCATCATCTCATTCATCACCTGTGATGCTTCATCATATGTCAAATTCTGCTTATTTGACAGTTTAATAATCGCCTGTCTGATCATTTATCTTACCTCCAGAAAATTCTTCAAAATTGTCATGCCGTCCGGTGTCATAATGGACTCAGGATGAAACTGAAGTCCGTAAACTGCATATTCTTTATGTCTGACTGCCATGATCTCACCATCTTCTGTCTTCGCTGTGATTTTTAAACAATCCGGCAGTTTTTCTTCCACAGCAGAAAGAGAGTGATACCTTGCCACCGGAATCTGCTCCGGCAGTCCCCGGAATATCCGGCAGTCTCTGTCAATATCCGACACGGACTGCTTGCCGTGCATCAGCTGTTTTGCATAAGAGACTTCACCGCCCAGGGCTTCGCAGATAGCCTGATGCCCGAGACATACACCGAGGATCGGTATCTCTCCTGCCAATTCTCTGACAACTGCTTCACAGATACCGGCATCCTCCGGCCGTCCCGGCCCCGGTGACAGGATAATGTGGCTCGGCTTTAATTGCCGAATGTCTTCAATTTCCAGCGCATCGTTTCTTTCCACCCGGATATTCGGGTCAATGCTTCCCACCAGTTGATACAGGTTGTAAGAAAAACTATCATAATTATCAATCAGCAATATCATAAACTGTCACCTCCCTGAGCTATTTTGAGCGCATCCATCACTGCAGCAGCTTTATTGATACACTCCTGAAATTCATTTTCCGGTACAGAATCAGCCACAATACCGGCCCCGGATCTGACAAATACTTTGCCGTTTTTCTGAAATGCCAGACGAATCGCAATACAGGTATCCAGATTGCCTGTGAAGTCCAGATAACCGACGGCCCCACCGTAAATACCACGCTTATTATCTTCCAGCTCATCAATAATCTCACAGGCCCGAAGCTTCGGTGCCCCGGACAATGTTCCTGCCGGAAGAACCGCATCAACGGCATCCAGTGCTGTCTTGTCCGATCTAATCTGCCCTTTAACCGTTGAGCCGATATGCATCACATGTGAAAACCGCTCAACAGACATATATTTTTCCACTTCTACGGTTCCGAAATCACTGATCTTGCCGATATCATTTCTTCCAAGATCCACCAGCATGTTATGCTCTGCCCGCTCCTTCTCATCTGCCAGAAGTTCTTTCTCAAGTTCCAGATCTTCCTGCTCCGTTTTGCCTCGCTTTCTCGTTCCCGCCAGCGGAAATGTATGCAGCACACCGTCTTCCAGTTTCACCAGCGTCTCCGGCGAAGCTCCCACCATCTCAATATCATCACTTGAAAAATAAAACATATACGGCGATGGATTAGTTGTTCTCAGAACTCTGTAGGCATCCAGCAGGGAACCTGCAAAATCCGCCTCCAGGCGATTGGAAAGTACCACCTGGAAAATGTCCCCCTCTTTGATGTAATGCTTTGCCTTTTTCACCATCTCGCAGTAAGCTTCTTTGTCAAACAGCGGTCTGAAATCACTTGTGAGTCTTCCCTGCTTCGATGGCTGCGGCTTTCCGGAGCGAATCAGCTCTGTCATATTTTTCAGTTCTAAAACTGCTTTGTTATACTCTCTGTCTATATCCTCAGTTTTCGCATTGACGATACATACAATTTTCTGTCGATAATTGTCAAAAGCAATGACCTTGTCAAACAGCATCAGATCCACATCTTTGAAATTCTCCTCATCCTTTGCCTGAAGCTTCAGGGAAGGCTCCGCATAACAGATATAGTCATAAGCAAAATAACCGACCAGTCCTCCTGTAAAAGGCGGAAGATGTTCAAGCTTCGGACTCCTATAATCCGCCAATATTTTCTTGATCATTTTGCCTGGATGACTAATATCCATTTCGATGGTCGTTCCGTTCTTAATCGTCATCTTTCCCTTAACGCAGGCCAGTTCCAGCTTCGGATCATAGCCCAGAAATGTATAACGTCCCCATTTTTCATTATCCTCTATTGATTCCAGCATATAAATGTGTCTGCTGATATTCTTCAGAATCCGAAGCACCTCGATCGGTGTCTTTACATCCGAAAAGATCTCACAGCTGATGGGAATCACTTTATAATCGCCTTCTGCTGCTATTTTCTTTGCCTCATCCAATGTCAGATTGATCATTCTTCCTGTCCTCCTTGTTGAAATACATTCCGGTGCAATAATTCCTATGCATAAAAAATCCCCGGCAATGTAAATAAATACATTGCCAGGGACGATTGGAATTCACTTATATCGCGGTGCCACCCTGCTTCACAGAATAGAAAGATCCTGTGCGCTCGTTAAAGAAGTACTAACATACTCCCGACAATTAACGCCTGCCCCGCGTCATAGAATACTTGAACAGCTCTGCTGCCTTTCACTATGCCCTCAGTGGTCCATTTGCCTATCTGCGTTCGGCCCGGCTCTCATCCTCCCGGACTCTCTGTGCGTGCACAATAAACGTTATCTCCACATCATCGGTTTAATTGGTTAAATTATTCTCTGACTATTACTATAACTGCTATGGAAATTTCTGTCAAGAATTTTTTCAAAAACCCTTGTCTTTTTATTTGAGTGCATCCTTCAGTTCTTCTTTGGATGTCACGCCTACCATACGTTTCACTTCCTGACCATTCTTAAATACGATCAGTGTCGGAATGCTGACAACACGGAACTGGCGGGCCAGCTCCATCTGTTCATCCACATTAACTTTGCCGATCTGAACATCCGGTACCTCCTCTTCAAGCTCATGAAGAATCGGTGCCATCATCTGACACGGGCCGCACCATACAGCCCAGAAATCTACCAGTACCGTTTTGTCGGATTTTGTAATCTCTGCCTGAAAATTTTCTGTTGCTAAATCTATGATTGCCATAATAAGTACCTCCTGAAAATAAGACTCATCTGAAAGTCTCAAGTTAAAATACGATATCACATGTTCAGTATAGCAGACCTTCAGGCAGAATGAAATATCTGATTTCATGAAGTTTCTTTACTTTTGCTGATCCAACCGCTATACTTATTCTTGCAGGTTAAATCAAAAACAAAAAGTAACACGATATAAAGGACTGTGATGAATTTGAATCAGACAAATGTCTCCAATGAGCTTGCCACTGCACCGGTGGGAAAGCTCCTTTTTAAACTGGCGGTACCAACAGTCATCGCCCAATTTGTGAATCTTCTCTACAATATTGTGGACCGAATTTACATCGGCCATATGCCCGGAACCGGAAGCGCCGCTTTAACCGGTATCGGTCTTTGTTTCCCGATTATTTATCTCATTTCTGCATTTTCCGCACTGATCGGTCAAGGCGGTGCCCCAAGAGCTGCCATCTACATGGGACAGAATAAACATACAGAAGCCAATCGGATCATGAATAACTGTTTTGTTGTTCTCATCCTTGAAGCCGTTGTTCTGACTGTTTTTTTCTGGTTTTTCGGAGAACAGCTTCTCTGGCTTTTCGGGTGCAGTGAACAAACCATTGTCTATGCTTTGCCTTATATGCAAATCTATGTTTCCGGATCAATTTTTGTTATGCTGGCCCTGGGTATGAATCTTTTTATTACCACTCAGGGATTTACCCGCTTCAGTATGACATCTGTCCTGATCGGTGCCGGTGCCAATATTATTCTGGATCCGATTTTTATCTACGGACTGCATATGGGCGTCCGCGGTGCCGCTCTGGCAACAATTATTTCACAAGGATTATCCTGCATCTGGATCCTGAAATTCCTCACCGGCACAAAAACACGTTTAAGATTGAAACAATCGGATATGCAGCTTGACAAAAGAATCGTTATTCCCTGTCTCGGACTCGGACTTGGTCCCTTTGTCATGCAGGCCACGGATGCTTTGCTGAATATTGCATTTAACTCTTCTCTTCAGCATTACGGCGGAGATATTGCTGTCGGATGTATGACGATTTCCAGTACCATTCAGCAGATGGTGTGGATTCCCGTACAGGGTATCGGTCAGGGGGCACAGCCCATCATCAGTTATAATTACGGTGCCGGCAATGCCGACAGAATCCGCAAGGCTTTCAAATGCATGCTGACCATTTCCATGACTGCACTGACTGTTTTCTGGCTTATGGTCCAGCTGTCGCCTACAACATTTATCCGTATATTCAGCAATTCTGAAGAAATTATTGCAACTGCAGGATGGACACTGCGTGTTTATATGGCTGTTTTCTGCATGTTTAGTATTCAGATGTCCGTTCAACAGACATTTACGGCCCTTGGCAAAGCCAAAGCTTCCCTTTTTATTGCCTGCCTTAGAAAAATTATCTTACTGATTCCGCTGATATTTATACTGCCGCATTTCTTTGACAACAAAGTATTTGCTGTTTTTCTTGCAGAACCTGTATCAGACTCCATCTCCATTACCGCGTCCATCATTACCTTCAAAATTGTGTTCGGACGCACAATGTGTCAGTTAGATAAATCTGTTTGACAGAACTAAACAAAAATAGGCTGCCATGCTATTTTCAGCATGACAGCTTATTCTATTTCATCTTGTTGCTTAATAATATCTATAATTTTCAGAATCTTCTTTTTATCTGCCGGTGAACATTCTGCTAATCGACCAAGAATTTCTTCATCCAGCAGCTCATTCATATCTTCTTGTCCCATCAGATACCCGGATGTAACTCCCAAAGCCTTTGCCAAACGAAATGTAATCAGGACACCGACATTTTTTATCCTGTTATTCTCAATTTTACTCAGATAATTGATGCTGATTTCAGCCATCTCCGCCAGTTTTTCCTGTGTCAGTCCCCTTTCTTTTCTCAAGGCACGTACTTTTACCCCTATATTATCAAATTTCATCTACAAATCAGTCCTTTTTTATAATAAGACCATTGTATATTTTTCATTTAGATATTATAATCAACTATAATACATATTTTCTTTTATTATATTACATATTTGAACTAAGGAGGGTTACATATGTATCATAATCACAAAGATCGCTCTCATGTATCTGAATTATCCGCTTCCATCCATGAAAACCACTTTGATTCTGTCCCAATCGAGTACGTGCCTTACAGTGAAGAGGAAATGGCTCTGCTTCAACTTCTTGCCAAACGTCAGGAAGAAGAATTTATGACACTTGAAAATTAACTTTAACTATGAGCAACACGCTCCGCGAGTTTCTCAAGTTATCGCAGCCTCTACACTCCGTTTCGGTCGTTGCTAAGCGCCACTGGCGCTTAGCAACGCCAAGGTCTCGTGCAAGTACGGACTTTGGCTCGTTGCTCGCGTAAATAAAAAATGCTGAAGAACTGTCAACAACAGCCTTCAGCATTTTATAGTTAATCATCAAACTTGCGAGATGATCTTCCCTCTGTTATACGTAGTCCAAATGCCCCTGCAACCATATATTGCCGCGGAATCTTCTTCCTTCTGCCGGTTCTCCCAAAAGATCTTCTGCATTCATGCACAGATCAATCAGAATATCATTGCATTCAATCAGCATTTGATATAATTTCTCACCTGTTAATTGATTATAAACTTCTTCTACACTCAAAATATCACCCATCACCGAATATTGGTCACAGGCAATACCATACGGCATAAAATAGGACTCCACAATTGTGAGAACATCCTCGGATTTGACACGTTTTGAAATCGAGGTATACATATCAATATCCTCAATTGTCAAGTTCTCCAGTGCATCCTGATCCCCCTGTCTGGCAGCAGCAATCATGCCATTGCGGGATTCACTCTCACGAAGACGCTTCAATCGCTCCGAATCGTTCTTCATTACAGGCAGAATGACCTTTCCGGAAATAGACAATGCCGACAATCTCACCGATACTGATGAAATCTTGCGCTCCTTCGGATCCATATCCGCATAATCCATCAGATGATTCATATGGAAAATCAGAGATACACCCAAATTCACCACATCACAAAGACCGTCATACTCTTCTCTCTCAGAAATCTTCTCAACACTGATATCATCTGTAAGAGAAATCTGATGACCTGTATAATGCGGAAAATAGTACTCATAACTGAACATGCCATGTTCATCTACTTCACCGCGTACCGTAATCCCGGCATTTGATACAAAATCACGGCACTTCTCCGCATACGGCAGACCACCGCCGCAGCTGGACGCAAACTCACTGTCAGGGCTTCCCATGACCATATCAAGCAGCCGCTGCAAATCTCTTTTATGTTGAACCTTACTAAAACCTACCGCTCTCAAATAATCATGCATATCATCACCTGCAAATGACCTTTATTTTGTGATGACTTCAATGCCGCCAAGATATTTTCTCAGCACTTCAGGTACAACGATAGAACCGTCTTTCAGCTGATTCTGTTCAACCAGTGCAGGAAGTACACGAGATGTAGCCAGACCTGAGCCGTTCAGAGTATGCATGAACTGGATAGATCGGTCAGCTCTTCTAACACGCATGTTGCCTCTTCTTGCCTGATAATCTCTTGCATTGGATACGGAAGATACCTCTTTGTAACCATTCATAGATGGGATAGAAATCTCGATATCATATGTTCTTGCCATAGATGCAGAACAGTCACCTGCTGCCAGTTTAACAGTTCTGAAATGGAAACCAAGTCCTTTAACCAGATTCTCAGCTTTTGTCACAAGTTCTTCAAAAGCTTCATCTGATTTCTCAGGCAGTGTATACTGGAACATCTCTACCTTGTTGAACTGATGTCCTCTGACCATGCCTCTTTCATCCGCTCTGTAAGAACCTGCTTCTCTTCTGAAACATGGTGTATAAGAGAAAAACTTCTTAGGAAGATCAGCCTCTGTCAGGATCTCATCTCTGTAAACAGATGCCAGAGCAGCTTCAGCTGTAGGCAGCATATAATGAATTCTGCCTTCATCCGTCGGATTGGCGATCTTATAAACTTCATCTGCAAACTTAGGGAACTGACCTGCTGTCAGACCACACTGATATTCAAGCATGTAAGGAGGCATGATCATCTCATATCCATCAGCCAGATGTGTATCAATGAAGTAATTCAGTAATGCCCATTCAAGACGTGCACCCATGCCTTTGTAGATCCAGAAACCATTACCGGCCAGTTTAACACCGCGCTCATAATCGATCAGACCAAGATTGGTACAAAGATCCACATGGTTCTTTGGTTCAAAGTCAAATTTCTTAGGCTCACCAAAGTAACGCAGAGGCTGGTTGTTCTCTTTGCCGCCCGGTAAAAGATCATCATCCGGCATATTCGGCAGACAATACAGATCCTGCTGATACTCATTCATAACTTCTCTCAGCTGTCCGTCCAGTTCGGAAATCTTAGCTTTGATCTCACCCATTTCCTTGAAGATAGCAGTTGTATCTTCTCCTGCCTTCTTCAGTGCAGGAATCTGTTTGCTCACTTTATTCTGTTCAGCTTTCAGTGCTTCTGTCTGCTGAAGGAGTGTTCTTCTCTGTTCGTCTAATTCAAGAATACGGTCGATCAATTCATCGCAGTCAACCTCTTTTGCCTTCAAACCGGCTTTAATCTTATCCGGATTCTCTCTGATTAATTTAATATCAAGCATCTTCGTCACCTCATCATCACTTACCGCCGGACGGCGGATCCATTCAATCTTATCGAGCATTAATTATACCATTGTAAAAATACTTTTTCAATACTTATGCCCGCCCTTTCTTTATCAGCATACGCTTTTTCGCGGCCGCATATACTGTGAAAGAATATCTGTTCAGTTATTTTGTTCCTGTAGAACCGAAACCGCCGGTGCCGCGCTCTGTTTCATCCAGCTCATCTCTTTCAACAAATTCTGCTGTCAGAAATGGTGTAATGACCATCTGGGCAATACGTTCACCGTTATCAATTTCTGCAGGCTGTGCAGAATGATTGTGCAAAGCAACCATAATCTCACCTCTGTAATCGGCATCTATCACACCGACCTTATTGGCCGGGGCCAGGCCTTTTTTGGTAGCAAGGCCGCTTCGTGCATAGATCAGACCGGCATAACCCTCCGGAACAGCCACACTGATACCCGTATGCACCAGATAGGTTTCTCCCGGTGCAATTGTCACCGGACCATCCATACAGGCATACAGATCCGCTCCGGCTGAAAAAGCAGTTCCATAAGTCGGGATCACCGCTCTATCGTCTAGTTTCTTTATATTCACCTGCTGCTTCATTGCTGCATCCTCCTGATTTTAATTTTCTTTTATTTCAACATGGACATATTCCTTTGGCTCCCAGAGAACAATATGGCCTGTCTTTAATGAAGACGGTACTTCTATAATTCTCTGGTTAGATGAGCCCTTAAACTGCAGACTCGGGCTCTTAAGCGCCTCTTTAAATTCTCCATCCACAAGGATATCTATATAGGACAGCATTTCTTTTGTTTCTTCCCACTGCTCAGTCATTCTCCCGAGAATATCTTTTTCAAAATCATAACCTGTATAACACCAGATATTCTTCTCCGGGAATCGGGCTTTTACTTTTCTTAAAAGCGGAAGAATTCCCTGCTGGTTCACATGCTCAAATGGTTCTCCTCCAAGCAGACTTAAACCGGCAATATAAGCCTTGTCCAGATAATTCAGAACCTGTTCCTCTGTCTCCTCAGTAAAAGGTTTTCCATAATGGAAATTCCATGTTTCCTCGTTAAAGCAACCTTTGCAGTGATGCGTACATCCGCTGACAAAAAGTGACACACGTACACCCTTGCCATTGGCCACATCGCAGTATTTAATATCTGCGTAATTCAAATTCATCAACCCTCTGTTCAATCAATATATTTATTCAGACTTCACTTACGCAAGGCCCGGTTAAAATTCCGTGTCTGCTGTTCAGACACATATCCTTATCATTATATTGGAAAATATCATGAACCGCAAGCAAATTTACGGATTACATTTCTTGCATGGGTCATATCCCTGTGCAATCAGGTCATCTCTGGAGCCCGTAAATTCCTGTTTATTTGAGTTCTTCATCTGCTTGACACTGGAACAGGAAGGATAATGAAACTTCTTTGTATTGGTATTCAATATGTACTCTGTTCCCGTACTTGCCGGTGCTGTTGTCTCTGCTTCATAAGCTTCTGTCTGCACAGCTGCATCATGATGTGCATCTTCCTGATGCTCATCCTCATGCTTTGTCACCTGACTGCTGCCTGTATTGCTGCCGTTTGAACTGCCTTCCCCGGAAAGCCAGCTGTCTCCGGTTGCATAATCAATAGTAATTCCCGGCTGGACATTATATGCATAAACACAGAAGCAGATGCCGTCACCCTCATCCTCAACAGAATAACCTTCCATTAAAACACCATCTGCCACCAGATTATCACCTGTAAAAATCGGCGTTACTCTGTAAAGAACATGGTTATTTGTTTCCTTGACGTAGTCGGCAACCATATTTTCAAAAGGCAGCATGCCATCTACATTCAGATAACGTGTGCCGGTGATCAGATTCTGTTTGTTGGCATTCTCTGCCGTCAGCTGATATCCAATCAAATGGCATCGGTTATATAAAGATTTTCCATCCACATTATCATATTTGACAGAATGCCATCCTGTCGGCTTCACTTCACTGATGCTGCCTCGTTTTTCCGTTGGCATTGTCTCAAGACAAACATTGGCATAAGCTGTACCGCAGCGTCCCAGTGCATCCAGTTCACTATAATTCTCAAATGCCTCTGTTGTCAGATCGTCTGCTGTAAAATAAGGCTCATTGTTATTGACTGCTATATAAGGATCACCGGAATAATCCGGTACATCTGCAGGCTCAAAGTCTGACGGACTGTCTGTGCTTGTCTGTTTCTCCGTATCATCCGCCTGTGTTTGTTCTGCTGTACTCTCATTCTTATCAGTCTCAACAATCTCTGTATGATATTCTGCCGCAGCATTCCCGGTCTGTAATGTCTGAGCAGTGTCTCTCGAGCCGCATCCCGCCAACATACACAGACACAAAATCATCGTCAGAAAATAACGGACACTCTGTTTCATCTTATGATGTTTACTCATTTTTCATAAACCTCCATTGTAATTTTTTCGTGGGAAAATCCCACAAATTCCTCTTCCTGTACTTTTGTCATCTTTTCCGGATCAATATCCAGATACTGATCTGCCGGATATACACGGTTCCACTTAAAGATGATCAGTTTTTTTATTTCATTTTCATACGCCTTCAAAGGCTCCTTTTCAACAAAGCAAAAATCTCCTCCTGAAGCTTCCTCAAGATAGTTTTCCGAAACAACAATCCTGTCATCTTCTGAAAATAACTTGGCAGAATAAGCACTCATATACACTTGATGGCCTTCACTCAGCCTCATGACATACTCACATAATACCCTATCACGGCTTTGTCTCCGTTTATTAAACATCATGCCGCCATTGTCATCCACGCAAACAATTACCTGCATCCCCGTACACCTCCGTCATTTTTTCCCTGAAAATCACATGCCATAAGTATACAATAATATCTAACTTTTGGCTACATTAACCCACCATCTAAAGCCAGTGGGATTGCAGCAGCCTTATTTCAAATGTAAGGAAATAGCGGGTATTGGGTTGCAATTAGATTATAATGGCTTGTACACCAAATTGTTATTTGAACCGCCTTCCAGAGCATTGGATGTATTATATTATCAGCTGGAACAGATGAAGTATATCATTCCTGTTCTTGAAACACACAAAATCCCATTGATTAGCTACAACAGCTCAATACAAGACATATAATCATATATTCGATAAAGAGATTACCTTTAAAATGAATCACTGCTTATAGGCCAAAAGACGGCTATCACAGTTTTGCCTGCGATAGCCGTCTTTTATCTCTTTTTTCAAGTTTCCCTTTACCAATACATTTTTAAAGAAAAACTGTTTTGCCTATATTATTCTGTACCCATTCAAGATATTCCCGTTTTGGTATACGATAAGTGTTCCCTATCTTAATTTTAGGAAAAGAGTCAATTTTTATAAGCTGGTATACCCTGTTTCTCCCGAGCTACAAATGTTCTTGAACATCTTTAATTGTCAGTAACTTTTCCATATCATCCATATTTGTGCCTTTTTGCATTATATGCTGACTAACAATACCCTTCATATTTATTTTAGCATATATTACGGCTCGCGTATTGAACTTATCGTTCAATTTTGAATGCACAGTTCATAGTAAAAAATAAAAGGCATTTTTACTAACCTGCCAGTCAGTAGTCTTATTGTACTCTGAGGTATTTTCAATTTTCAACGTCTAAGCTTTTTATTATACAGGAAGCTCCATCTTGTAGTAATTTACTCTAATTGTAGATGGAAAAAGATTAGGGTGCAATCCGCATCATTATTTGGTGCTTACACGCCGAGTATCAGCGGATCAAAGAACTATATAAAATCTATAGATTGCTAAAAAGCTAATCTCCTATATTACACAAAATGTAAATATAATTTTTTTGACATTTTCAGAAATGCATGCTAATATAATTATATAAAAAGAGTGCTACCGATAGACGGTTAGTCCAATAAAGTGAATTTCAAAAATAACCGCTTAGTTTATGATCTGACCCCAAAAAGTTAGACAAATTTGAGAGCTAAGCTACAAGGGATTGAATCCTGTATTGTACAGGACTCAG
>NZ_JAAXCM010000028.1 GCF_019734885.1 Pseudocoprococcus catus
AGTCTATTTTGATCAAACAGCATTCCATATAAAATTTCTTCTATTTCATCGCTATCAAAAAGTACCAATTGTCTTGCTAATGTTAACCTGACATCTATATTTTTGTCACTTGCAAGCATCGAAAGAATACTTATATTTTTTTTTACCGATTCATTATCCATATTTTCCAAACTATCAATAAACGTTATCTTTTCTCTAATATTTTTAAATCTCATTTTCACCTTATTAATAATGGCTTTTTCTTTTTTGTTTATTGCGCAACTCCCTAGCCTTTTCTCCCTTTTTATAACGTTGCCTTTCTTTCGGAGATAATGACTTATCCCTTGCTCTTCTAGATACTTCCTTATCAGATAAATTTGCCACCCCTGAATCTCTTATGTTTTGCTTCCCACCTTTCGATTTTTTCAGAAACCTTTTTAGTAACTGTATAAGCCGTATATGATATGATTTTATATCCTAAATATTTGTTGTGACTATGTTGTAAACGGTAGAACCTAAGTACCTTGAAAAATATCAGGCTGCTTCTGCAGCCATACTATTTTTCAAGGTACTTAGGTTCTACCGTTTACCTTTCATTGGTCACAGAGTCTATTGTCTCTTTTGTCATCCCTGCTTTTAATTTATATTAAAAATTCTCTCTCCAAGGTGGTGTTTTCAATTCATCTCCTGATGTTTCTACATTCCATTCTCTTAATTTTTCTGCCAAGACAGCTTCGTCTACCCGGCCAACAAAACTTCCATCCGCTTCAGGTTTAATGGACTTTTTTCCAACGGGTATCGCAAGTAGCAAATACGGATTAATAAATTGATAAATCCCCGGCGATATACCTTGTCCCTGTATATACTTAAATCTCGATAAAATAACTGCCTTTTTATAATTGCGATATCCATTATAATGATTAACACGTTTAGTATTAAAATCATTCCAGTCATAATTTTTTATTCTCTTCCCCCTTTTTACAATCACTCCATCCTTACTCAATATCAATATTTCATTAGCCACCGAGCACGCACGAAATATCACAAGTGCAATTGAAAACCAAAACATGTACATACCGTCATCAGGAAATATAATTCCCATTAGTATACACAAAATCCCTATTGCTATACTTGAAACTACATCATCTTTATATGGTTTTACAACCAAGCTGTCTTTTTTCTCATCCACAACATGTACCTCAATCTTTATATTTTATCGTAACTTTTCCCATCTAGTATATAATTTTCCATGATATAAATATTTCCAAACATGATAAATATGTCCTCCTTTTCGTATCCACTTGTCAAATACTTTTCTTGGCCTCATATTTCTCATATAATTATTCTTTTTACTATTTCTATTCCTTGAAAAAATAGTACTTTTATGGCTAGATGATGCAGCTGTACTTATCGCAGAAGACATACCTGTGTATCCTGTATTAACTACTAAATCAATACTACCAGTAGCAAGAACATTCCCTGCCACTATCTTCCCTTCATCAACTAAAGGAAGTGAAGCTAAATCTCCAATCCCTGACGCTGAAAAAAGTGCTGCTATACCACCGCTTACTAATGATGCGCCCAAATTCGCACCACTCCGATAAGCTACTGCCCCTACATAAATACCATTTGCGGCTGCTCCAATGTATTTTCGCCAATCCCTATAACCACCACATATACCACCTACTGCACCAAGCACAGCTGCAACTGCGACATCCTTGACACCAAATTCTTGTCCCATTGCCCGTGCAATGATAAAGGAGGCTGCCACATTAACAGCTGCCCCAAGCGCTGCACTGACTAGCCATGTAGCAATTTGACCTTCTTCATCAACCTTTATAATCGGATTATTATCACAATATAAATACAAATTTTTATTAGACAGATTCGCATGAGTATCTATCAACACATCTTCATCATCTGCACTGATAAACCTGCAAATCTCCGGCTGATAATAACGACTCTTCAGATAATACATCCCTGTCTCATCATCATAGTAGTAGCCCTTATATCTGTAAGGATTATCCTTACCAAGTGTATCTGCCATGCTGCCTGTGATGCTGATCAGTTTACCCCAGCTGTCATACCTGTAGTTTACTACAGCCCCGCCATTGGCGTCAACCAGTCCTGTGATGCACATCAGACCATCCCGGATATAATAGTAATCCGCGCCCTTATATCGGATGGCCATCAGCTGGCCGCTGCCGTCATACAGGTAATGCTGCCATACGCCGTTCTTCTTCTTTGCCAGGATACTGCCGCCTGCTGTCAGGTATTCCGTTTTCACGTCGTTCACTATCTTAGATGTTCGGATGCCGGATGCATCATAAGTATAGGCTGTTGTGCACTTGCTGCCATTTCTCTTAATAGATGACAAACGACCCAGTTTATCAAATGGCTTCTCGATTTCAGCCTTGAATTTATTTTAGGTTTATTTTTAACTCCGTAAATATGTACCCCGCTAAGAAACGGGGCATAAAAACATTTTAGATTTTCTCCTTCCAAGGCGGAATCTCCTCTGGTTTGTTATCCTCCAATTCAACATGCCATTCCGCCATCTTCTCCATAAAATTTTTTTCGTTTACCGTTAAATAATAAATGTCTTTTTCATCATTTTCTTTGTCTTCCTCATCAAAAAAAATATATATTATATTTAATGGTCTAAAAAAATGAATTAATTCTTCTATAAGGAGATCTCCTTGCCCAATCCCCCCAGAATAACCGATATGTTCTGTAAACGGATTATTCCAACTCGAATTTTTCTTAATAATAGACGGAGAAAAAACCACACCTTTTCTTGACTTTCTGTCATATAGCTCATACTCTTTTTTCATATACACAATACGTTTCGTTTGCAGCTGCTCCCATGTATATTCTCTTTTAATTATATTTTTACACCAGGAAATACAACATCCTTCCTCATTAAGTGAAACCGTTCCACCACTATGTATTGCTTTTACCAAAAAAGCAAAGCCTAATGCAATGTCTATAATAGCCAATAATATTTTATATGATGACTCCACTTTATCTCCTGGAATCATCATTAACCACAATGCGGTAACTGTTATTATCCCTACAATTATTATTCCTTTTACTTCCGTTTTGTTTGGTTTTATAATCATATCAATTTTTTCTTTTAAATACATCATAAATTTTAATATACTCAGCTTTAGTAGTGGTATTGCCACACTTAAATATACGTGGTCTACACATATTCCCCAACTATCATTTCCACATGTTTGTACTGGCATTTCCATCACGTATGGATAAATTTTTATTGTTCCATTAGCTCCGCCTCCTATGCTTTGAAACTAGTTTGTGATACTATTCTCATTTTAACACAGGAGGCTTTTTGACAGAATATGCCACTTTTTCGTTTAATTTATTCTCCTCAGCAAATCTTAGGGCTAGTCCCTTCATCTAGACAGTATTCCTTATTCTTTAACCTCTCTCCTACAACTTTTACGATCATTAAAGACTTACGCATATCTTCTATCATATATATCTACTCGTTCCGTATATTTTTTTCCATTTTTTTCATAATCATAAATCAAAGTTCTTATACAAGTATACTATTTTATTTTTCACTTTCCTGCAATTCCTCGGCCAGATATGGAAACATACTGACAGACCTTTTCAGGATGCCCTGCATATAGGCAATGGCGATGCCGTAGTTAGTGATCGGCACATCCTGATCAACAGCACATTTCATCCGATAGCGGACCTCGCGCTCATTCAGCATACAGCCTCCGCAATGAATAATCAGTGCATATTTCGACAGATCTTCCGGAAATTCTCTGCCGGAACACAGCTCAATATTCAGCTTTTTGCCTGTATAATTCTTCAACCATCTCGGAATCTTGACACTGCCGATATCATCACACTGACGATGATGGGTGCAGCCCTCTGCGATCAGTACCGTATCTCCGTCCTTCAGATTCTCCACTGCGGCAATCCCTCGGACAGCTGTATCCAGAAGCCCCTTATGTCTGGCCATCAAAATAGAAAAAGATGTCAGCGGAATGGTTTCCGGTACATCCGCAGATACCTTTGCAAAAACCTGACTATCCGTGATAACAATGGCCGGCGGTTCTTTGAATTTCTCCAAAGTCTCCCTCAATTCATATTCCTTGACACAGACAGCTGCGCCTTCCGCCTCCAGAATATCCCTGATAACCTGCTGCTGAGGCAGGATCAGACGTCCCTTCGGTGCCGCCTTGTCTATTGGAATAACAAGAACAGCCATATCTCCCGGATGCATCAGATCACCCACCAGCATCAGTTTGTTTTCTTCTGTCTTGCCGATGGCTGCAATCTTCTCTTTTAATGCTTCAATCTCTATCTTCTCTGTGGCACTGACATAAATTTCATTTTCTTTGGCTTCCGGGTGTTCCGGCCTCAAATCGCATTTATTCCAGACAAGCAGCCATGGAATCTCCTTCTGTCGAAAAATCTCGATCAATTCTCTGTCGCAGTCTTTCAGCCCCTCTGTACAATCCGCCACCAGCACAGCCACATCGGATTTATTCAAAATCTGCCTGGTCTTTCGGATCCTCAATTCGCCAAGTGCGCCTTCATCATCAAAACCCGGAGTATCTATGATGACAACCGGTCCGATTGGAAGCAATTCCATTGCCTTGCTGACAGGGTCTGTTGTGGTTCCCCTTGTATCGGATACAACAGCCAGTTCCTGTCCTGTCACAGTATTGACCAGGCTGGATTTCCCCGCATTTCTTCGTCCAAAAAAGCCTATATGTACACGTTCACCTGACGGTGTTTCATTCAGTCCCATCTCTTGTCCTCCTTAAACTCAAATGAGGTCGGCAAATCCCGGCATCTGCTTTATTTTCTTCAAATAGATTCTTCCCGAAAAAGCAATATGCGGCAATTCATAGAACTGCGCATCCTTTGGGCAGATCGGCCGATACAGCGGGTCCGCCGCAATGATTCCTGCATCCTTCAGCTTTTCTTCCATCATCTCTTCACCGCAGACAGCTTCATCTCCTGGAGCCAGCAATCCTTCTGTTTCTTCCAGCGGACACAATACACGAACGGATCTGCCATACTGAAGTTCAATGGCTGCCGCCAGAGATCCCATTGTCACCGGTTCACCGATCAACGTAATCTCCGCCTGGTGTCTTGTATTCTCCTCAGCCTTATTGGCATCTTGAAGATTCTCTGACACCTTTCTGCAGGCTGCATAAACAACATTGTCCGCAGGCTCCTGTGCTGCTTCTGTTTCGGACAAATGTCTCGTCTGCGCATTTTTTTCTATCTCTGACGCTGCAAAGCCCTTTGCACTGCTGACGGCCGCTTCCATTGCTTCTGACAATTTCTCCGTGAAACGGCCAACCGGTGCTCCAACCACATAAGGTGTACCGAATTTTCTCTGCAATACTTTGGCTGCCCGAAGCCCCACAGATGAAACAACCACATTCACTGCTGCATCTGCAGATTTCGACAGCTGGTCCAAAGAATCTCCCATGGCCCACATGCTGTTGATCTGCCAGCCGTATTGCTCCAGACTATGCTTCATCGTTTCTGCATGATCAAGAGGCCCGAAATCCAGCGGCGTAACCCCCAGCAGATTCACCCGGCGATGATCCCTTTCATTTTCAATTCCTGCTTCAGCCTTGTCATTCCTGCAATCAGCCGGATAGAACCCCTCACACCTATCTTCATTTACAAAATGTTCTGCAATGGCTTCCAAAGCCATACCTGCCCCATGCACATAATCATGCATGCCGTTTGTAGGCACTGCAAAGGTCGGAATACCCGTATCCTGCTCTGTTACCTCTGCAATGGCCGGAAAATCCGTGCCGTTCATATAGGGGATCGGCGAACTGGCCAGGGCAATAAAGCGTGGTTTCAATTCGGATGCCGCTTCTTCGATATCATGGATAAACTTCTCATCATTTCCCATGATCGCATCGATTTCTGTCAAACCTGAGATAAAGATCAGACTGTCCTCATCATACCATCTGATCTCATCATGGGTATTATACGTCGAATTGCATCCCGAAGGATCGTGCATCACTGTCATACCGCCCAATTCATAAAGGGCTGAACAGACGCCGGATACATCGGCTGTATAAATCGGTATTATTCGATATGCCTGTCTCATATGCAACTTTCGCACCCCCATCCTTTGCGGATCACAAGATCCGGTGTCTCTTTTTCTTCACGGGCTGCCTCAACCATCAGATGTGCCAGACGCCGGATTCCGTCAAAGCCATACAAGCCCGCACCCTGTACCATGTTGACAAAATGTCTGCTGCCTGTAAACCAGGCCGCTTTCTGCCCCAATGCCAGCATCTCCCGCTCCGTTTTTCTCGGAAGGACACGCATTTTCACCTGCACAGTTGCAAGCAACATCAACTCAGGCGCATGCTGCTGAAGCCATTTGAAATCATTTTCCTCCTCAGGGCTGATGGCATCCAGATAAATCCGTTCTACATAAAAGCCATGGGAAATCAAAAGTCTTGCCAATCCCATAGGTCTCGGATGAAACGTCCCGTCTATGGCGATCGGCCAGTCTCCAACTTCCAGAAGTGCCTCATGAAGTGCTGCTTCACAGCTCTCTTTTTCACCTTCATAATCCAGAACACCCAGAAGCTCCATTGACTCTGATAATGCTTCCAGCTGCCCGATGATCTCATCATAATCAAAACAGGAAGGCATATACATAAATGGCCGCCCCAGTCTCTCTGCCGCCCATTCCGTACCGGCTTTTCCTGACGGATAACAGTTCAGCATCATCCGGCAGTCTGACAGAGAAAGATAATCTTCCCAGGACTCACAAACCGGGGACTCTTTAATCCGATAATCATTACATCTGAGCAATCTCTTGAGATCTGATGTCTCGTCCAGTGCAAAATCGCTGCCTAGGATAGATATTCTTCGCTGCCCTTCTTCTGTTACTGTTCCTTTCTTCAAAGGATCATACATGGACAAACGCAGCTTTTGATCCGGTGTCAGACCACTCTTTCGCATGATCGGATCCATAAAACATCTGACAAAACAGATTTCAGGAAATCGTTTTCCCAGTTCATCGTAGATTCTCTCAAGATCGCTGCCCAGGAAATGATGCAGACAAACTGTAAACAGAAAAACCGCTTTCGGCTTTTGTTCCAATCTCTCGATCACATCCGCCACACCTTCGATGGTAATATCTTCCAGATTGCCGTTCAGCAAATGCTCTTCCTTGAGGATAACAAAGGAAAAACGTTCCGCCTCATTCATCTCTGCCGCTGTTAAAACAACACCACGCATACAGTTATCGGCACAGACGTAGATCTGATGGGCCCCCGGCACCTGCATGCCGGTGTGAACGATATTCCATGTTCCATGTACCGGCGAATTAAATTCCAGTTCCGATGCAAATGGCGCCGGAAATTCCGCATCTTTGATGGCAGTCGCCGCTCCCTTTGGATCAACTGTTTCACCCAGTCTTTTCAACATAAAACGGCCTCCTTCTATTCTCTCTCTTCACACACAGCCAGTATCTGCTCCGCCAGTTTCCTGTACTCATCTGCCATTTCACTGTCAGGAAAAGCCTCCAGAAGGATCTGCTGCTGCTCCTCCGCCAGAAGTACCTGTTCACTGCGGGATAAAGTACCCACTACAGATGTCTTAAAATCATGTGCCAGTTCCGCCACTTTTTCGTCTTCACGCTTAACGTTTCTGCGATTAAGGATCAAGCCTCCCAGAGATGCATAGCCTCTGTTTTTGAAGTTGTCGATGGCCATGGCAATATTGGCCGCAGCATGGATAGACATATTTTCCCCTGAAGTAACGATAAATACTTTATCCGCATAGCCTTTTCGCATCGGCATGGTAAAGCCGCCGCAGACAACATCCCCAAGAACATCATAAAGCACAACATCCGGCTGATAAACCTCATAGGCTCCCTTTTCCTTCAGCTTCTCCAGTGCCGTGATAATACCGCGTCCGGCACAGCCCATCCCCGGTGTCGGGCCACCTGCTTCCACACAGACGACGCCGCCGAATCCGATGCGAACCATATCTTCTAATTCAAAATCATTTTTGCGCTGATTCACCAGCTCCAGTACAGTCGGTACGGCTTCACCATGTCTCAGCTGCATGGTTGAATCCGCCTTCGGGTCACAGCCGATCTGCATAACTTTCAGCCCTTTTTCCGCTAATGCGGCAGCCACATTCGAAACAGTGGTTGATTTGCCGATACCGCCTTTTCCATATACAGCAATCTTAATCATTCTATCTTCTCCGCTTTCATTGCGCTGTTTAAAACTTTTGTATAAACTACGGTTCTAATTCTCTTTTGAAACAACATTGGAATACGCCGTTTTGACGGATACGCCTTTCAGCCGGCCGATTTTGCCGGACAACGTACTGATGATATCCTGCGGCGCATCGATTGCAATGCTGATAATACTGATCCCTTTGTCACGATAAGGGATTCCCATGCGTCCGATAATATATTTGGCTGCACCGTGTAAAAGTTCATTCACTTCCTGTGCCGCACTGCCATCTTCTATAATAATCGCAATGACTGCCACTCTCGTTTCCATTTTTTTCTCCATATTGACTCCATTTAGTCGGCTATGACCAGATCAAAAATCTGACCCTCCGTCCGAATTTTCAATCACTCGCCGATCAGTGACTGTTAGCAGATTCTCGGAAGCAGCTCACCGCCCGGCTGAGGCAGCAGCGCCTGTGTACCAATCTCTGTTGTCATCACTACATGTCCCGGCTGTTCCTCCGTAACTTCACCAATAATGGCCGCATCCTTTGAATATGGACACTGTCTCAGTACTTCGACAATCTTTTCTGCTTCTGACTTAGGCGCCATGATCACCAGACGGCCTTCACATGCCAGATAAAGCGGTTCAAGACCAAGCATGCCGCAGACACCCTTGACTTCCGGTGCCACCGGCACATCCGCTGCATTCAAACGAATGCCAACCTTGCTCTGTCCTGCGATTTCATAAAGAACTGTACCAACGCCGCCTCTTGTGGCATCACGGATCACATGGACATCTTTTGTGGCATTTAATACAGATTCGACTGTAGGCCACAATGGTGCACAGTCACTGGTTACATCTGCATCGATGCCGAAATCTTCTCTTGCCAGCAGTATCGTACATCCATGTCGGCCGATATCACCTGTTACAATAATAGCATCTCCCGGTTTGGCATAGTCGCCGGATGTGCTGACACCATCAAGAATTTCTCCAACACCTGTTGTCGTAATAAAGACACCGTCCACCTGACCTTTTCCGGCAACCTTCGTATCACCGGATACAATGCGGACACCGGCCTCTTTGGCTGTTTTCTCCATCGCACCTGCGATCTCTTCCAGTTTCTCCATCGGAAAACCTTCTTCAATAACAAAGGCACAGGAAAGATATAACGGTTTTGCACCCATACATGCCAGATCATTCACCGTACCACAGATGGATAATTTGCCGATATTGCCGCCAGGGAAAAAGGCCGGCGATACAATAAAACCATCTGTTGACATGGCAATCTTTCCTTTTGGAGCCGGAAGAACAGCAGCGTCATCCGCTGTCAGATCCGGATTTGAAAAATGTGCTTTAAATACTTCATCAATCAGTTCAGATGTCTGCTTGCCGCCGGCACCGTGAGCCATTGTAACTGTTTTATTATTCATCAGAAATGTCTCCTTTTGCATGATTCTCATATGTATGTCATAGAATTTTGTAACTGTTCAGAGCCAAGCAAAATTTCAAAAAACAGGTATAAAATGCTTGCATTTTTAAGACTGTTTTTGAAATTTTATTTGGCGGATACGCCACACCGACGAAATGCGTAGCATTTTGGAAGTTGGCTCTGAACAGTTATAATATTTTTTATTTTAGCTGTACTGATAGTAAGCGGAACAGGCCCCTTCATTGGATACCATACAGGCACCAATCGGATGCTGAGGCGTACAGCCTTTGCCAAATACCTTGCAGTCCGACGGCTTGCATTTACCCTGAAGAACATCCCCGCATCGACAGGCCGGATTGCTTCGTCCTTTCATCTCAGGCACATGGAACTTCTTTCTCGCATCGTAGGCTTCCCATTCTTTTTTCAGACACAGGCCTGAATTCGGAATAATGCCCAGTCCGCGCCATTCTGTATCACAATTCTCCATCATATCTGCCACCAGCTTCTGTGCCTCTCGGCTGCCTTCCCGTGTCACCACTCTCGGATAAGCATTGACAAAAAACGGTTTGCCCTCCTGGAATTTAACCAGGGCCACCGCCAATGCTGTCAGTAATTCTTTGGCTGTAAAACCTGCCACAACACCGCTGACGCCTTCATCCACCAGTGATTCACACAATTCCGTACCTGTAATGGCATTGACATGTCCCGGATAAAGGAAAACATCCGCACTGCCTTTCAGTGCTGCATAAGCACCCGGCATCGTCTTATTGGCCACCAACAGCGCGAAGTTCGTCAATCCATCCTCCGATGCCTTTCTTACAGCCAGACAGCTGGCCGGTGTCGTTGTCTCAAAACCAACAGCCAGAAAAACAACCTGCTCTTCCGGATGATCCTTAGCGTACTGCTCTGCATCCACCGGGGAATACACAATTCGTACTTTTGCACCCTTTTCTCTCGCACCGGCAAGACTCATCTCCGTTCCAGGCACACGGACCAGGTCACCAAATGTACAGATTGTCACACCGCATTCCAAGGCCAGATAAACGGCCTCATCAATGAAGCCCACCTGTGTGACACAAACCGGACATCCCGGTCCTGAAATCAATTCTACCTGTTTCGGCAGGAGCTTTCGGATACCCAGTCTGAAAATCTCATGAGTATGGGTACCGCACACCTCCATAATCCTCACAGGCGGTCCGTCATAGCCTTCTATTATCTCTCTCGCCGTTTTCTTCTTCTCTTCACTCATCAGAATAAATCCTCCAGCACCTGATCTGTTTCACTGTCATCCTCATCCGTAATCTTGGCAATGGCCACACCGGCATGAACCATGACATAATCTCCCGGCTCCAGATCTTCAATCAGCTGGGAAGAAATCTCACGTTTAGCACCGCCCGCATCAATAATTGCAACACCATCATTAATTTTAACAACTTTCGCTGATAAACCTACACACATACTCAAAACTCCTTTCGCTTCACTATCGACCGGTATTTGCAAATATATTTTTAGACAACATATAAAATTATCAGATCACTGCAGGCACGCTCTCGCTGCCTGTCACTGACAACGGTACATAAGACGGTAAAAAACACCGTCTAAGTACCGGTCGTGCCAGAAGCACCTGCCGTGAATCTGTTAATTTTATATGTTTCTCCAAGAAAATCGCTTCGCAAATACCCGGTTCACAGGAATCTCAATCTATCTATTCTATTAGTTTCTTAATTTATGACCCGAAAACTTTCTCTTTCCTATTCGGCATTGTCCTTGGCCCGGGCTTTGTCATAGCTATGCTGCTTAATATTTTTCTGCGTTTATCACAAATCTATGATAACAGCCGTCTATTTTCTTCTGTTCAAGCTGTATTGATGATTTTGTAAATGAAAACGTTTCGGACGGGTGTCCGTTGTTTTCATCTATAATTCTCATTCAATCAGCTTTTCAAAGACCCCATAGCGTAGACTGCCTGACCAAGTGCAATGCCGCCGTCGTTTGGCGGTACCAGGCGATGTCTCAATACTTTAAAGCCCTCTTTCTGAAGTCCTTCATCCACCATTTTCAATAACAGCTGATTTTGGAAGACACCGCCGCTTAATGCTGCTGTACCCCGTCCGCTTTCTTTTCTGGCTTTTAGACAGGCCGCTATTATTTCTTCTGCAAGTATCCAATGGAAGAAATAGGCCAGTTTTTCTGTATCTGCGCCTGCAAGTCTGGCTTCCGCAATGGTTTTCACCAAAGCACCTGTGTTCAGGACTGCCTTCACCTGTTCCGGCTTATTTATTTCTATGGATTCCGATTCCTTATTATCTATGCATGCGGCTAACGGAAATTGCTTCCGCATCTCATCCATCGCATGCTGAAGATCAACCGCGTTTTGATGTTTTTTCTCATACGCTTCCGCTGCAAATTCCAATGCCATGGATGCCTCGCCTTCAAATGTCGAAGCTTTCCGGATTCCCAAAATGGCACTGACACCGTCGAATAATCTTCCGACACTGGTGGACATCACCGCATTGATCTTCCTGTCAGCCATGGCCATCTGAACTTTGGCATCCTGCGCACTGCACAGATTCAGTTTCTCAATCATTGTCATGGCTGCTGCACGGTCTTTCATCTGTCCGTACAGCATTGAAACGGCAATTCGCCATCCTTCCCTGGAGGATGCATCACCGCCGATCTGAAGGAATGGTGTAATACATCCAAACCGCTGAAATGCCTTATAATCTGCCAGAAGGATTTCGCCGCCCCAGATGGTGCCGTCCATGCCATAACCGGTTCCGTCAAAGGAAACTCCGATAACCGGTTCCTGACAGTCATTCTCGGCCATGCAGGATAAAATATGCGCATAATGATGCTGCACTTTGATCACCGGCAATCCCGATTCTTCCGCGATCATGGTTGAATTATATCTTGGATGCATATCACTGACCACCACCGGCGGTTCCACTTCAAGCAGCGTCTCCAGACGTCCAATGGTCTCTCTCAATGCATTCACCGTTCGCAGATCTTCCAAATCTCCCACATACGGCGACAGATAGAATCTTCCGTCCACGCCGATGCAGAAGCTGTTCTTCAGTTCTCCGCCCACGGCCAGAACCTGCCCTTTCCAAGGTGCCGACACCATCACCGGCAGAGGTGCATAACCTCTGGAGCGCCGGATCATATAAGGTTCATCCTTGTAATAATCCATTACCGAATCATCAGCACGGATCCTGATCTTGCGATTGTGAGACAACATGCAATCACACAGATGAGATAATTCAGCGATTGCATCATTGTCATCTCTGCAAATCGGCGCTCCTGATGTGTTGCCGCTGGTCATCACCAGATAATCCGGCATCTGAATGCCATCATCATAATCAAAAATCAACAGCTGTACCGGCGCATACGGCAGCATCACACCGATTTTCGGATTGCCCGGCGCCACAGACGGACAGATCTGACTGTCAGCTTTGTCCAACCGCTCCAACAGCAAAATCGGCTTCTGATGGCCGTCCAGGACTTCCTCCTGTACCTCAGTCACCTGACATTCCTTCCGAACTGCCGACATATTTCGCACCATAATGGCAAATGGTTTCATCGGCCGGCGCTTCAATTCACGAAGTCTCGCAACCGCTGTCTCATTGGTGGCATCACAGCAGAGATGAAAACCACCTATTCCCTTAATCGCCGCAATTCCGCCCGAGGCGATCACTTTTCTCGTATAGGTGATCGCTTCACGGCCTCTTTCGTCACGGCCGATCAGATAAACCTCCGGCCCGCAGTCATTGCAGCACACCGGCTGGGCATCGAATCGTCTCGACTCCGGATTGTTGTATTCCTCCGCACATTCCGGACACATCGGAAATTCCTTCATGCTGGTCCGTTCTCTGTCATAAGGCAGCGCATCCAGGATCGTCAGCCTCGGCCCGCAGCAGGTACAATTGATAAAAGGATGCAGATAGCGTCTGTTGTTCGGATCATACAACTCCTCTTTGCATTCATCACAAATGGCAATATCCGGTGAAACAAAGATTTCTCCCTTTGTCTTTTCACTTTCTATAATCTCAAACCCATCGAATTCAGGGTTATTATCAAGATGTTCAACATTTATCTTCAAAATAGCCGCACGCTTCGGCGGTCGTTTCTCCAAATCCTCAAGGAAGCCATCTACCTGTGCTTTCGTCCCCTGTGCAAAAATCTCCACATAAGGCCCTTTGTTGCAGACGCTTCCGTGAATGTCATTTTTAACCGCATGCCGACTCACTGTCGGACGAAACCCAACGCCCTGCACAATGCCGTAAACACGAATCTTTCTTGTCTCTGTCTGATTCATCAGCATGCGCCTCCTAATTTGCCTGAAACAGCAAAATGCCGGATACCGATGAACTGTCCATCAAACTTCGGAAGCATCGATTTCATACAGTCATCCGCAATGACCACATCCCACTTGCTGTCCGCTGCCAGTTCTGTGAAATCATCTTCTTCCTTCAGATAAACATCATCTTCTTCGCGAAGTTCCGGTTTCATATCAAACCAGCTGCAGACCTTCACTTCTGATGCCCCACGCATCTTTAATTCCTCACGAAGTGCATTCGCCATCACCTGCTGATGCACAATTAATACCTTTTTGCCTGTATAATCAGCTTCCGGCAGCATGGTCTTCACCAAAGGATAACCGACAACATACGGTGTTCCGAACTGTTTTTGAAGATATTTGGCCGTTTCTAGGGCAGATGGTGAAACAACCAGGTTATATTCCGCGGAAGCTGCCTGCTTCACCGCATCTAGGCCATCACCCATGCCATAGCAAACAGCCTTTTTACCATCGGCTGCAAATATCTGCCGTAATCTATCACCTGCGGATAAATCACTCAGATCCTGCGGTGTTGCACCGATAATGCCGACTCTGCCCTTTTCCACAGGCATCTCATCCACCGCAAACTTCTTAAAAAGTGCCAGCCAGGCCTTTTCCTGACCTCTATCATATAAATCCATGCCATTCGTATCAATGGTCAGCACCGGAAGTCCTGTCTTCTTCTCCGTCATACGGCCCAGTGCCTTGTAATCCGTGCCGATCACCGCCGGCACCGGCGTACCGATGATCGCTGCAAAAGATACATCCAGTTTCTCAACTGCCGATGTGAGCTTTGCTACCAACCGGTCATCCCTTCCGAGAATGGCATCCATATCTCTCAGCCCGGCACTGAAAATAGCACTTTTCCTTGAGAACCATCTTGGTTCATCAAATCCACAGACATTGCCGACACAGCCTCCCGCATCACAGATCACGAGAATACCACCCAGTTCATACAAAACGGAGACAGCCCCCGACTGATCCGGTGCAAAAGGTGTTAGATATTTTCTTAATCCCTTCATGGCTGTTCCTCCCATCTATTCTCTGCTTCTGTCAAAGCCTCAAACAATCTGCGAACCCCTGCATAGCCATAAGGTTGCCTGTCCTGATTCCACATGACATTCGGGCAATTCTGATGATAATAGGCCGCATCCTTGCCAATGGCCATATTCACACCTGAATTTTCACCATCATAATACAGCATGGTCGGTTCCATGTTGGAATACACTCTCGTCTCAGGGCTTAAAGCCGCCAGCTGCTTGATATAAATAAAGTTCTCAGCGGTGATGGTGCCGTAAATCTCAGGCACCTTAAATCCGTATCGTACTAATGCCAGGGAAAGTTCGAAAGCATCGCCGTTCATACATTCCCCAACCGCGAATGCAGTCTCCGGATACTGCGCCTTAAAGGCATCCACTGCCTTCTGTGCGCTTTCTGCCGCTGCCTGATCATCAAAAGTCACACCCAGCACCTTGCCGAAAGCTCTGTACTGGCTGCCGATCTTGTCAATCTGATACAATCGGGTCAATTCGATAAAAGGAATCTTCAACCTGTCATGAAAATCTTCCGCCGCAAATCTCGCCTCCGGATGCAGCACCAGATTGAAATTAGCTTCCGACATGGTCTGATATTCCTCATAATCCCTGCATGCAGAAATCTCATGAATGGTCTTCACGCCTGCCTGATGCAACAGATCATATAGCTCACAATCATCCACAATGGGTGAAAAAAAGCCCAGCAGATTCACTACATTTCCCCTTTTCTTACGCGGTTCAAGCAGAGAATACAATGACTGACGAACATGTACCATCGGCGGTTTTCTGCCTTCACGGGTCAACGCATACATATAACATGGTCTCACAGGAAGACCTGCCGCCTCCTCGGCTTTTCGACAGACTCTCTCCATGTCTGTTCCCAAAAGCGCATCCACACAGGTAATGCAGATCATCACAACTGACGGCTTCTTCTCCAGGCTGTCACAGATCTCTTTCACTGCTTTCGGTATCTTCTTCAAATGACGCCCCGTAACAATATCCGTCTCATCCATCATCAGATAAAAGAATCGCTGATCATATTCTCTCATGGAACTGATCAATGATGTATTTCTCCCGCAGCATCCCGGTGCCACGATCAGCATAATAGAATCCGGGATTGCCAGCCCTGCACGCTTGACACCAAAACCTTCCGCCCCCGGTGAGTTAAAGGCCAGCGTAGCTGGAGAACTGTATATTAAATGTGCACCGGAAATAAACTGCGGCGGGATATTCTCTCTTCCCATTGCCGCCAGCTCACCGACTGTACAAAAAAATGCATCCTGCATCATAACAAATTTCCTCCTCCGGATTTATTCGCCACCCCGGGCTTTCTTCTCCTCGTCTTCCAGAAGCAAATTGGCCAGATCAAAGAATCGCTGACTGATCTCGGAATCTCTGTCGCCTTCAATGACGGTTTTGCCCTGATCTTCATAGCGGATGATCTCATCACTTCTCGGAATCTCTCCCACAATCGGAATATGACTCTTCTCTGCAAAGGCCTGCACCTTCTCTGTCTCATTCTCCACATTGCGATGGTTCAGTACAATTCCGAAAATACGGGCATAGCTGCGGTCTTCAAAATTTCTCACAGCGCTTGAAATATTATTCGCTGCATAAAGAGCCATCTTCTCACCAGATGTAACAATCAGTACCTTCTCCGCATAGCCCTCACGAATCGGTGCAGCAAATCCACCGCAGACAACATCACCCAGCACATCGTACAACACCACATCCGGCTTGTACGTCTCAAATAACTTCAAATCTTCCAACAACTGAAATGTTGCAATAATGCCTCTTCCTGCACAGCCGAGCCCCGGTGTCGGGCCGCCTGTCTCAATACAGAGCACACCGCCGAACCCTTCCTTTGAAATATCCTCAAGTCGCTCCGGCTCTTCATCTTCTTCTCTCATAAAATTCATCACCGGTCGAAGCGGTTCACCCCCAAGCAGATTGATCGTTGAATCTGCCTTCGGATCACATCCGATCTGAATAACCTTCTTCCCCATGGCCGCAAAAGCTGCTGCCAGATTGGAAGTAATCGTTGACTTGCCAATGCCGCCCTTACCATAAACTGCTACCTTCAGCATATAAACCTCCATATATCAAAAGCTCCCATACCTGACGGTAAGGGAGCTTTTGATTATGTATACGAAAAGATAAACTATCTTCCCGATAATTTCCAGTTTACTATTCCTGCTCGGATATCCCTTGCCATCAGAGTATGCTTTTATTCAATTGTCTTGCATTCTTTTGCTACTGTGACATTCGAATAGAGTACCGTTCTCCCGGCAGTCATTTCGTCTGTCTTTTACGCATTATAACATATAATTATCAATAATGTAACCCTGGTTTTGTCTATTATGCTGTATACATTATTTCTCCCATCGACTCTTTTCATTCTCACAGATACCATTCCATTTACAGCCTCCGCAGATTTCTTTCCTCTTCCCTGTCACCAAAAGTTGATTCTGCACTTTTTCAGTAAAATCATCGAAGGCTAACTGCTCACCATCTGCCAGACCGCAGGCCTCCAGCACAGCGTTGTCATATTTCTCGACCAAAGTCAGATCTGTGCACTGCCCCTCCCGATTATTCGGACAGGCAGAACAGATCTCATCTGTCCCTACATGCAGCTGTACATCCATCCCTTTCTGCAATTCATCCAATACTTCTTTCATATGCGCCGAAAAACCATCGCTGTAACCTTCACCTTTAAAATAAGCAAGGCACATACCATGATGCGGTCTCAATAAAACCGGCCGAGCCAGCTTCTGCTTGTCTTTCTCTTCTGCCATTTTCTTTCTCTCTTTCTGCTTTTCTCTGCATGATTTTATGATTACTGCGTTACAACAGCAATCCGACAATTCCCACAACGATCAGAATCGGGAATGCCAGATAGATCAGACCGCCCACAACCAATCCGATCAAAATAACTGGAAGCAGGACAATCGTCAGCAGGAATTTTGAAATTCCCCAGGCAGCTTTAATACCAAACATCAACAGTTTTCCAAAAACCGCAAAAAAACAAATAATAAATAACAACGTTAACATATTCTTCTCCCCTTCTATCTCTCATAATAACGATTTTGAAATTTTCACTTATTTCAAATAACCGGCACAGATAAATTAGCCGTTGCTGTAATGCTATGCTTCTATTATAATAAAGAAAGTAATAAAAATAAACTTTGAACATATAGAAATAACACTGTTTATTTCTCCGTTTTGGAGTATAAACCATAAAGAGGGATTTTACAATGGGAAGACAATCAACAAGAGCAAACAAAAACATCTACCAGATCTGCCGTGAAGAATGTGAACTGACAAGAGAAAAGGCCAGTGAAATGATGACCGGTGTTTCTGCTTCACGAATTGAAAAAATCGAATACAATCTTCAGGATCCGACACCTTATGACATTGTTCAGATGGCTGACTGTTATAAATGACCGAATGAATGCTATGATAATTTTATTAAAAACACTTTTTGCCGTATTTTGTTCTTAACATTAAGAAGAGTTGATTATGTCCCACCAAAATCCCCCGGATGCCACCCGAGTATCCCGGATTTTTTTCTATATCATCCGAACCCTCAGAAACCTTCAGGATATGGAATTGCAGATATATTTCTGACATTGCTCACCGAAAATCAGATTCCGGATTTGGATGACTTTTTAGATAGCAGCAGTGTTTGGCCATTTCCAAAGATGTCGAAATCAGAAGTGCTACGCTTTCCACCATCATCTGACTCTGGAAAAATAAAAACATTATCGCTTTAACATAAAAAACATATTGTCTTTTTTTCAGAAAACTTATTCTGCTTTTCAACTTCTGTGATATAATGCTTTATTATAAAAACTCCCATGGATAAAACGAGGTGGACCAAGTGAAAAAGAAAACACTTGTGCCTCTTATCATTTTTTTACTGGGCATATGCCTTGTTGGTTTAATTGTATATAAAACAGACACCCACGAAAAAGAGCAGAGACACATAACAGCACAACTAAACGCAGCCACCTATGGCGAACGCATAAAGAATGAAATTACAAATGGAATTGAGATCACGAATACCTTGAAGCAGATTTTAATAAGCGAAAACGGCGAGATCCATCAGTTTGAAACGATTGCCGGGAATCTCATGTCTGATTCTATTGAAAGCATACAGCTTGCTCCTAATGGTGTTGTAACAGATATTTATCCGGCTGATGGAAATGAGGCAGGTAAGATTGATTTAATCCATGATAAAGACCGCGGAAAGATTTCCTGTTACGCCAGAGACAACCATACAATCATTACGCAAGGTCCTTTCGAATTGAAACAGGGTGGCTATGGAATTGCGGTACGCAATCCAGTCTACCTGAAAGATGAAAACGAGCAAGAGTATTTCTGGGGATTTACTATCGTTATCCTGCGTGTTCCGGACATTTTTTCAGACTCACTTCATGCACTTTCAAATTTTGGATACGACTATAAAATTTTAAAAACAGACTCTCCATGGAGTGATACTTATAAAGTGGTTTATCAATCAGATGGTCAAACAAATCATCCTGTTTCTTATACATTTACAATAGGAGATGAAAACTGGAAATTTGAAGTAACTCCTAAAAGTGGATGGAGAAATAACTCACTACTGATAATCATCATCGGACTGTTTCTTACAATAAGCCTTCTTCTGTCAATTCTTACCAGAGTATGGCTAGTAACAAAAGAAAATAGGAACAAATATCAAATACTGGCACATACAGATTCTCTTACAGGTGTTTATAACCGCTATGGATTTGATGAGTTAGCAGAAAAAATGATTTCTAAAAATCCTCAAACTCATTTTGTAGCTGCACTCCTTGATATTGATGATTTCAAGTTTATCAATGATATCTATGGTCATAGTTACGGAGACAGGGCATTAAAGATTCTTGCAGACAGCATGAAGGCTTTTTTCCCATCCGATGCGTTACTGGGAAGAAACGGTGGTGATGAATTCTGCATTCTTTTACCAAATTGTACCTTTGCAGAAGCAGATGTACAGCTACAGCAATTCACTAAACTTTCCAAAACATTCTCATATCAAGGTAAGGAACATGCATTTTACATTTCTCTTGGATATGCAGAATATCCAACATTTGCATCCGACCGTTCACAGCTCATGCGCTTCGCAGATGTAGCTCTTTATGAAATAAAGCTTCATGGAAAAAATGGATGTATGGCCTACAGAGAAGGTCTTCAGTCAGGTGTTCGCAAACAGCTTGGATTCGCATTCAAGGATATCTCGGAACATCTTCCAGGTGCATTTATCATATACAGAGCTGACAAAGAAGATGATGAACTATTTTATGCAAATGATGAATTTCTTCATATGTCTGGATATAAAGATATAGATGAACTATTCAAACTTACTAAGAAAAGTTTTCGAAACTTGATTCGGGAAGATGAACAGCAACAGATAGAATCAAGTATCTGGGAACAGATTGACAATGGTAATGAAAATGACTATATTCACTTCCATCTTCGAAAAGCTGACGGAGCCTACCTTTCTGTGCTTGATCATGGAAGAATTGTAGAGAACCAACAATACGGAAAAGTATTTTATGTATTGTTCATGGATTGGGAAGATATGCATATTCGTTACAGTGATAAATTCTCAAGATAATAAAAATCGCAAAAAACAGAGAAGACGGTGAAACTTATCAAATCCCGGATCGCTTCCTTTGATATCAACGAGCTTCGGGACCTGATAGAGTATGACGAACTGGAACTGGATACCCTGGGCGACCAAAAGGCGGCACCACCTTTCATTTGCGGCAAAATGGAATGACCACACCATACAAATGAAAGGTGGTGCCAAATCAAGAAATCTGCTCCATTCAGTACTGAATTTTGAACTCAGGAATTGTTCACTCAACCCGAAGCATCCGATAACCGATGCCGATGTGCGTTTGTATGTATTGCTGCCCATCTTTCCCGTTTTCCAGCTTTTTGCGCAGGGTTGCCATGAATACTCGAAGAGAAGCAATATCATTTTCCCAACTGCTGCCCCAAATCTGCTGCGTAATGTAGGTGTGTGTCAGAACCTTACCCACATTTTTTGAGAGCAGGCACAGCAGCTTGTATTCGATGGGCGTCAAGTGCAGTTCTTCACCATCAATATATGCGCAGCCTGCCGCATAGTCGATTTTCAGCGCACCATTCGTAAAAATCGGAGTTTCCTGCGCCGTATCCGCTTTCATCAACGCTAATCTTCGCTGCGTCACCCGTAACCGCGCCAGTAGCTCATCCACAGAAAAGGGTTTCGTCAGGTAATCGTCTGCCCCGGCATCCAGCGCCCCGATTTTATCAGAATCCTCCGTTCTGGCGCTGATCACAATGATCGGCATATTCGACCACGAACGGATTTTTCGGATGATCTCCACACCGTCCATATCTGGGAGTCCCAGATCGAGCAGCACAATATCCGGATTATGAGACAGCGCTTCCATCACGGCGCTTGCGCCGTTTTGAGCTGAGAGATATCTGTATTCGTGAGTTTTCAGCGTCGTCGTGATTAAATTGCGCACCGGAGTATCATCTTCTACAACAAGAACAAGCGGCTTATTCATTTAAGTTCACCTCACTAAGTGGTACCGTAAAGGAAAAGATGCATCCATGCGGCGAATTGTCTTTCAGCGTCATTTCGCCATTATGTGCATGAATAATGGTTTGACAGAGAGTAAGTCCAAGCCCAAGACTTCGGCGGCTGTCGCCAATTGGATTACTCCCGGTAAAGAACATTTCAAAAACACGTTCTTTTAGTTCATCTGAGATACCGGGACCGTTATCGCTGACGCATATCTCAGCCATATTTTCTCGCGGGATTGCCGTAATCCGGATGTTCGATCCAGTCGGAGTATATTTGACTGCGTTGTTCACCAGATTGATAAGTACCTGCACGATGAGTCCTGCGTCCACCCGCACCAGCAACGGTACGTCTCCGCAATCTACCTCGATGTGATATTCTGTTGATCTTCGGTCGATATGCCGGAATGCTTCCGATACGATGTCATCCACGACCTGATCAGAAAGGCGCAGCTTTACGCTGCCGCCCGAGATTTTCGTAATAGAAAGTAAATTCTCAACCAGACCAGTCAGCCATTGCGCATCATCATAGATATCCGTAAAAATCTGTTTCCGTGTTTGCTCATCCAGCGCATTATAGCTGTGCAGCAGCGTATCTGCATTACCGGAAATGGAGGTCAACGGGGTTCTGAGGTCATGAGAAATCGAACGAAGAAGATTGGCACGAAGCTGTTCGTTCTTTGCAAGAACAGCAGC
Organism: Pseudocoprococcus catus; assembly: GCF_019734885.1. Lineage (GTDB taxonomy): Bacteria > Bacillota > Clostridia > Lachnospirales > Lachnospiraceae > Coprococcus_A > Coprococcus_A catus. The sequence goes on from NZ_JAAXCM010000028.1 coordinate 22,303, forward strand.
TTTTTCCTTTTCTGCGGCATTGTGTAAGCTTTCCAGCGCCAGAGCGCACTCTCCGAGAATGGAGAACAGAACGCTGGATGTAAATGCGTCAGGCTGCGTTTGCTTATCCATCAGAATCCCGACAACTCCGAAAACCTGCTGCCCGGTACGAATGGCAAGATACAGCCGTTTTGCCTTTGGAAAGTTATGCGTCGTTGCGCCGGCACGCTTGCGGTTTTGCCAGACCCATTGAATCACGTTTTGCTCCCCATCCGCATCTGAGATGCTGTATGGGCTATGCCCGTCAACCGGGTAAATAATTTCATCCAACAAAGCACCACCCTGCGCTGGGCAAATCAGAACGTCCCGCTGCATGAGCTTTTGTATCTGCATTGCGGTCATCCGATAGACTTCCTCCGGCGTTTCTGCCTTTTGAAGCTGCCTGTTCATATCAAAAAGGAGCTTCGTGCGATAAGCATCCCGTGCGGATAGCTGTGCATGGACTTTAAGCTTTGCGGCAAGTGTGCCGGTCAAAAGCGCCGCTGCAAACATGACTGCAAAGGTTATGGGATATTTGCTGCCATAGGCAACCAAGGATAGTCTGGGTTCCGTCAGAAAATAATTGAACAGGATGACGCTCAAAAAAGCGGACAGCACACCGCAGATATACCCTCTGGTAAAGGCGGAGGTCAGAAGCACACCCAGTAGGTAAACCATAATGATATTGGCATCTGCAAAGCCGAGCCGCAGAAAGACCCATCCAATGATCGTTGCAGCCGCCAGAATCCCGACAGTCAGAAGCAGTTCCCAGGCGGTCGGAAGCGCCAGGCGGATAGCGATCAGCCGGTTCCTGCGATAGCTTTTGTAGACTTCCGCATCTGGAATAATGTGAATGTCTACCTCCGGAGCCAGTGCGATGAGCTGTTCTGTCAGCGTCGGTTCGCTCCAGAAATGCCGCCGCTTCACACCGCTTCGCCCGATTACGATTTTGGTCACGTCGGAGAGCCGCGCATATTCCGCAATCTGCGTCGGTACATCTTCTCCGTGTGTTGTGACGATTTCTGCACCAAGTTGCTGCGCCAGACGCATATTCGCCTGCAATCGAACGGTATCTTCCGCGTTCATATCAGCGTCTCCGGGTGTCTGCACATAGAGTGCGGTAAGGCTTCCGCAAAATGCCTGCGCCATTTTTTCTGCCATTCGTACAATGCGTTCATTGGATGGAGACGAGGACAGGCACACCAGAATATGCTCTTTTGACATTTCACTTCCTTTGTTCTGCACACTTTCACCACCCCTCTTAAAATAATATTATAGCACCAAAATGTGACGGTTTCTACCGCGTCAGGTCAGATTCGTTGTCCGGGAAGGGAAATTCATCTGGGGCATAGATTGCGATTTTTACATTGGTATGACTGCTGCGGAACCGGGAAAGCGCTTCATCCAGCTCGTCGGGAGAAATATCTCCGTTCAGACGCACGCATGGCTTCTGCTGCGGTACGGTTTCTTCCTCGATTCGTTTCTGATTTTCCACCAGAAATTGATCCAGACGTTTCATCAGAAACCAGCCAAACAGGAATATCAGAGATATTCCGACGATCAAAACGACATCTTCCATATACCCTCACCGTCCGTTCAGATTCGGAAGCACTTTTGCAGCGTCTTATATTCGCCCAACGCTAAAATCGTTGTTTCCCCAGACAGCACCGTATCCGGTGTAATCGAAACCTCTGTTTTTCCCGAACGCTTAATGCCGAGAATGTTAATACCATACTTTCTGCGAATATCCAGCTCTCCAACGCTTTTGCCGATCCACCCTTCCGGAATTTCTACTTCAAAAATGGCGTGCTGGTCGTCAATTTCTATGTAGTCAAAGATATGATTGGAGCTGTATCGGATTGCAACCCACTTTGCCACTTGCTTTTCCGGGTAGACTACATGGTCAGCACCGTTGCGAAGCAGAAACTTTGCCTGCACATCCCGTTCGGCACGCGACACCACGCACTTCGCGCCTAGCTCCTTCAACAGCGACGTCGTTTCCAACGAGTTCTGAAAACTGCCGCCAATGGTCACGAGGCAGACATCAAAATTTCCAATGCCAAGAGAGTGAAGAAACTCCGCGTTTGTACTATCACCAATTTGCGCGTTTGTGACGTAAGGCAGCACATCATTGATTCGTTCCTCGTTTGTATCAACCGCCATGACCTGATGACCCAGCTGAGAAAGCTGTACTGCGATATGCCGTCCGAAACGGCCTGCGCCAATTAATAGAATGTTTTTCATGAGAAAAGACTCCTTATCCAATCATAATTTTTTCCTTCGGCATCTTTGCACCGGTTGCTTTTTTTCCGGAAAATGCCGCATAAATAAGTGTAAGACCGCCGACTCTGCCCAGATACATGAGCGTGATCAGCACCATTTGCGACGTAATATGCAGCTGCGATGTAATGCCAAGTGTCAATCCCACCGTTCCAACCGCCGAAGCTGTTTCATACAGGCATGTGGAAAGCGACAAGTTTTCATAAGCGCTGATAAAAACAGCGCCGCCAAAAAACAGCACAAGGTACATCATCAGAATGGTCGCGGCAGTTTTAACAGCGCTGCAATCGACTCTGCGTCCAAAAAATTGGGCACTATCGCGCTGACGGAAAGTCGCGACAGCATTGGCAAGCAGAACCGCCAGCGTTGTTGTTTTCATACCGCCCGCCGTAGAACCCGGAGAACCGCCAATGAGCATCAAAAGGATCATCACGCCCTGCGATGCGCTGGACATCGCGGATAGATTTACCGTGTTGAAGCCCGCTGTTCTCGGCGTGACGGACTGAAAAAAGGATGCCAGCAACCGGTTTCCGGCGGGAAGCGCAGAAAAGTCTGAGAAGAAGAAAAACACAGCAGGCAGAAGAATTAAAAGACCTGTCGTGACGAGAATCACCTTGCTCTGCATCCGGTAGCGATGAAACCGCCACTTGTTTTCGCAGATGTCATTCCACGTCAGAAATCCAATGCCGCCAATCACGATCAGCAGCATAATCGTGATATTGATTACTGGACTGCCAGCATAGCCGGTAAGGGATGGATAGAGATTGTCCTCTGTCCCAAGAATATCAAACCCGGCGTTGCAAAAAGCAGATATGGAATGAAACAATGCCATCCAGATGCCCCGCCATCCATAGTCCCGGCAGAACACCGGCAGCATGGCAAGCGCCCCCAGCAGCTCAATCAGAAACGTCCCTCGCAGGATGAAGCGTGTCAGACGAACGATTCCGCCGACCTGAGGTGCTGAAATTGCGTCCTGCATGGTGCTGCGCTGCATCAACGATATTTTTCGCCCGGACAAAAGCGCTAACGACGCTGCGACGGTCACAACGCCAAGTCCTCCAATCTGAATCAGCGTCAGAATGACCGCTTGCCCAAAGGCTGACCAATAACTGCCTGTATCCTGCACCACAAGCCCCGTCACACATACGGCAGAGGTCGCGGTAAACAGTGTTTCGTTAAACGGCGTTACGCCCCCGGCTGTTGTGGAGATCGGCAGCATCAGCAATAGCGCACCTAGCAGAATGACTCCGGCAAAACCCAATATGATAATTTGAAAAGACGAAAGACGGCGCTTTCGGCGAATGTTCTCTCCTGGCATAAAGGCAACTCCTTATCAACATTAATTTTATAATTATACAGCCGGAGATTTTAAGAACGTATAAGAGACATTTACGACGCATTAAGATTGAATAAAGATGGGGAGATTGCTTCATCCAAACCTTCACATTGAATAATGAACCCTTCTCTTTGGTAAAAAGAAATTGCTCTGGCATTCTTCATAGATGCTGAGAAGAAATAGCTATTTTATCTGCATACTCTATAACTTTTTCTTTGTCGCCGGCATTATGTCTGATTAATGATATAATACCAATGATTGCGTTCATAGGTGTGCGAATATCATGCGACATATTGGATAAAAAATCTGTTTTTGCCTTATTTGCATTTTCAGCGGTCTGTAGAGCCTCAATAGCAATATTCTTAGCCTCTTTCAGATTTTTATTAGCTTCTTCCATTTCGCTTATAATCATTGCCTGAAGCTCATTGTTTCTTTTTTCAAATTTAACTTTTTGATTTGCAATACTGAATCTGGAAATACTGTAGAATAATCCAGCAAATATATGTATTCATCCTATTCAACAGAAGCTTTACAAAAACAAAACTTGAAAGAATGAAAATTATGGCAAACAATGGCATTATTATTTTTTTCTCTTAATTATCTCTTGTTCTATTTGCACTTTATTTTTCAACCTCTATATAGTCTTCTGGTGCTGACGGTTGCTGCCCATTTGACATGGCCGCAATCCATGCACTAGATAATGTTGTATCCCCTATTTGCTCAATAGCACATTTTGGATTAATTTTTTTCAAAATAGATTTTGTCGTATCCGTAAGAAGAATGGAATATTCTTTTTCTGTGTCTATTTTTTTATCATTTATTGTTATATCCTTTAATGAGAATCCGTTTTCTTCGTTTTTGACAATTATTTTCATACCAGATGCAATCGGCAACTCGTATTTTGTGGTTACATAAAAATTCTCATCAGTCTCTGTAAGATATTTTTTAACGAGTTCATAAACCTGCTCACCGTTGATCTTTACAAGATATAATGGGGTGTCTGAATTCTTCGCTATCATCAGACCGACCCGGCTGCTGGTGCATTCTCCTTTGTAAATAGAAGAAGTATAATAATAATATGGTGTCAGAGCCAACTGTGCATCATTTTCTTCTCTGATTGTAGTTAACTTTGTCTCAATTCTTTTAATTATAGCATTTTATTTTTTCACGTTAATGTAAAAAAATTTTTTATTTTCCCCCACTGTAAAACAGCCTCTGAGTGTTTCGTTATATAGAGCGGTGAATAGATCGACATTGATATATAAGCTGCCTGATACACAGACAGCTTACCCTTCTTTCTCTTTATATTTTCATTCCTACTGCTCCAAAAAAAAGCCAAAGTAAATTTACATCGGCTTTCCGAGATATATTTCAGATATTACCTACTGCATATCAGAAACTGTATCGTAATCAATAATTTTGATGCAAAACTGCACCCACAATATCCCTGAGTGCAGTTTTGTATCAATCAATATTCTAATGTTTCTCCATCAAGTGGAATATCAAGAACAAGTATCCTATACAAATGCACTTTCCTCTTTTGCTTTCTGCAAATCTTTTAACACTGTTCCTATATCTCCCAAAATAGCAATCCCCTTATCTTCAATGAATTCCGGCAAAAACTGATATTCTGAATTTACGGAGATATAATATGCATCTTTCAAGCTGTTTGTCAGTTCCCAAAACGGTTCCTGTATAAACATCGGTGTCATGCGCCCTACTCCAAGTTCTATCAAGAGAATTTTTCTATCTTTGTTCTTTTGAATGTATTTTGAGATTTTCTCATATTCTTCTTCGTATTTTTTCCCTTGCAGAAAATTCCCATATCCTCTTACCCACGGAAACATTTCCGCACCACAATGAGGGCAGCGAGGAATCAGTTCATCCGGCACCATTGTCCCCTCTCCCATAGCCGCAATCATATCTGCCACAGGTTGTACGGCATCCCATGTTTCATCCTGACAGCACTGGGAACACTGGAAGAAACGATGATCTCCCTGAATCTCACTGACCTTTTCTTCCGGATAAATCTTTACAAACTGTGTATCCTGATTAGTCGTTAAGATATGAAAATCCTTTCCCTGCAAAATTTTATCCAAATCCAGATATGGCTCTCTGATAGGAGCATTTTGTGTAGTATTTAAAAAGGTTGCCACATATCCCCAGTGTTCATTTCTTGTAGAAAACCGATGCATCATTCCGCTAAAAGCACCTTTGAATCCGTACTTATCTGCAAATTTTCCAAAATGCTCACGAAAAGAAGGGGTATCACCATAATAAAAGTCACCACCTCCAGCCGCTGATAAACCGGATGCTCCGCCTACTATGATACACTCTGCCTCCTGCACTCTGCGAACAAATTCCTGAATCTGTTCCTTATAAGGAAGTGGTTTTTGTTTGCTCAACACTACAGCAGTACCGCCGGATGCATAGGTACTATAGTGTCTTGAATAGTTCATTTGTGTTTTCATTACCAAATTTTCGTAACAGCTCATTTTTTTCATTCTCCTGTCTCACAACTGTAATATCTTTAACCACTTTACTTAGTCTATCCTTCCCTTTCTGATTCCATTGGCAACACCTCGTCAAAAGCCCGTATTGCATTGCGAATGCAATCATCACATTCACAGAGTACAACACCTGTATCCTTTCCCTTTAGGTCTTTACATATGGTTGCACCTGAATATTCCTGAAATTTGTTTAATATCTCCCGTGCCGTTATCGCACTTTTCTTCCCCGGCTTTACAATTCCCGCCATCATGGTTGCTCCAATCAATGCACCACAAGTTGCTTCCATACCTCCCATACCTACCGCAAATCCGGATGCAGCATTCGTCAGTATTTCCTTATCAGAATCTGATAAATCGATCATTGCCTTGATAACTGACTGACAGCAATTAAATCCATTATGTTTGTAATATACTGCTTTTTCTTCTCTTGTCATTTCCCTTAGATTTCCTTTCTAATTTTCTTTAACGCTACCGTTAGATTACCATCCACACCGATGGATTTTTCTTTGATTTCCTCCGGAATGTAAATTTCGCCCTTGTTAAATGTGATATATCTTGCCTGTGGTTCTACTGCTGCAAGCTGCATCAAAGGAGCTTTAATCATCTGATTTCTCCAACCAATGCCAAATTCCAGAATTACCAGCTTCTTTCCATGTAAATTCTGAATAAATTCTTGATAGCGGGCAGCCTTTTCCTTCCAATTTTTCGTTTCTGTAAACGAGGACATCTCACCCCAATTTACTTCCATATCTCCACCGCATTTTGGACATTTCGGCAGTAACTCTTTGGGTACTCTTCCGTTTACCTCCTCTTCTGTCATGGCGAGAACTGCTTTTTGATTAGGATAGACCTCGTCATGACATCTGTTCTTGCACCGCATCTGGGTTAATTTCCCTTCCATTTCAAAAACACGGTCTACCTCAAAACCTGCCGGCACAAAATGATCCTCCGCATTGGAAGTTACTACGAAATATTCTTTATCCTTTACTAGTGCATAGATGTTTTTCATAATCTCACTCGGCTCATCCTGCATAGCTTTTGCCTTAACAAGTCTGCTTACAAACGCCCACTTTTCTTCTACATTCATTGGCACTGAAAATCCGTGTAAAACACAACGCAGTCCGTATTTTTCTCTGAAATCTCCCATATTTTCCTGAAACCATGCGTCATCTGCAAAAATATTATATCCCTCTGCGATAGACAAACCATTACTGGCTCCAATCAAAATACCATCTGCTTCTTTGATGATTTGACTTATCTCTTGATATACATTCATCTTCATCACATTTCCTTTCCCGCTATGTTTTCTTTTAAATCCCGCAGGGTTTCTGCCAAATCTCCTGCTATATAAATGCCTTTGTCTTTTATATGCTCTGGAGCTGAGGATTTCTTCTGATTCAGACAGGCATAAAACACCTTTTCATTTTTGTATGTCATTTCCCAAAAAGGAAGTTTAATAATACTGGGTGTCATCTCACCAACCCCCAGCTCCAGCAGTACAACATTCTTATCTGTTCCATTCATGAGATATTTTTTTAGGAAATCCTCATATCGCCTTACACCTTCCCTCCAGTCTTTCCCCTCCAAAAATGTATCATCCCTTACCCAGGAAACCATAATTCTCCCGCACTCATTACATCTTGGCAGAAGCTTTTTTATATCAGATTCCACACTTTTTATTTTGCTTGACTTTTATTTTTTTACTTGTTAAAATTAAATTTACATCAAGCGTTAAAAACATATTATCATGTAAGTTTAAAAATTGCAAGAAGAAAATTCGAGGTGACAAATGAAATATTCCACAAAGCTTAGTGACACCATTCATATTCTTATATTTATTGCTCTTGGAGATGACGAACAACTCTCCAGCACAAAAATTGCAGAAAGTATCAAGACAAACCCGGCTTATGTCAGACAGCTTATGGCAACCCTGAAAAATGCAGGCATTGTTGTCAACACACAAGGTCATGCGAATGCCGCTCTTGCAAAATCGGCAGATAAAATCAATATGTATGACATCTACCGAGCCGTAGAGGGCGATAAGCCGCTGCTTCACCTGGACACAGATACCAATCCGGATTGTGGAATCGGTATCAACATTCAATTCGCTATTGGGGACTTCTATCATGAAATTCAAAATATGATAGATGAAAAAATGAAATCCATTACATTGCAGGATATTATTGATCGGTATTATTTTAAAATCGGGAAAGTTAAAAACCTTTAACTAATCAAGAATAGCAAGCACTGCCTGTGTCATGACACAGGCGAAATCCCACACACTTTCCTATCGTCTGTATGGTTAAATTTCCATTTTTTAGGAAGGACGTGACTCAATGGCAAACAGAAACCGCACCAATCCAGTGCAATTTTATCTCAGCGATGATGAGCAGTACATTCTCACGTAAACAACAAACGCCGGTATAGGATTATAAAAATCCTGCATCGGCGTTATTAATTGTGATTATTTTATTTTTTTTACTAAAATGAACCTCTTGCCATCTCTGCAAATTTTTCAATTCTTTTCAATTCCATCTGGCATATGATCTTTCTCAGTTATTTTTCGAATGACCCGGCATGGATTTCCAACTGCCAAACTATACGGCGGAATATCTTTTGTTACAACACTCCTTGCACCAATTACACACCCTTCTCCTATGGTGACACCACCACAAACAACCACATTAGATGCCAGCCAGCAATTATCTTTTATAGTTATTGGTTTCGCATATTCAAGATTATAAAAACTGCCATCTTCTCTCATCCTGATATTGCGTTCTTCAGGTAATAATGGATGCATAGGAGTTGCCAATGTAACATTTGGACCAATCATCACATTATCGCCTATATGTATTTCACATACATCTAAACATTTAAAATTCCCAATATACTCTAGCTTTACGGCAGTATCTCAAGCCAGTATCCATCTGGATCTACAATGAAATAGATTCCCATTGCTTCATTTTCGAAACAAATGCATCCCATCTCTTCATGCTTCTTATGCGCTGTCTCGTAATCCTCTGCCTGGAATGCCAGGTGGAATTCGCATTCACCCAGATTATATGGCTGTGGATGATCTTTAAGCCAGGTAAGTTCCAACTCAAAATCACTTACATCATTGCTCAAATACACAATGATAAAATCATCGGTAGTCTTTCTTCTCACTTCGTGCAGATCAAGGGCCTCGTTGTAAAATTTAATAGATCGGTCCAGGTCTGATACATTGTAGTTTTCGTGAATCATCTTAAAATTCATAATTCTTCTCCTTTTGCACATTCTGTGTTTTTAATACGTGATTTATATTGCGGATATTCCGTAATAAACCGCTTAATTACATTGGCATCATTCCAGTAATGCATTGAAAAAATGACATTGCAATCTACATTTTTAAGGAAATACAGGATCCCATCGGCATAGTGATCTCCCTGTCTCGGATCTAAGGGAACAAATGCAGCGTCAAAATGCATGCCCTTGATTTTCCTGATCTCCGCACGATATGCTGAAGTAAGTCTCTGGTTATCAGCTTTTGGCTCACCATCCCAATACCAGTCATTTAAGTCACCGGCATGATAAATGGTGCCTTCCTTTGTTTTGACAATAAATGCTACACCACTATCGTTAGATAGCAATGTATCGACTTGAGTGCCATTATCCAGATTATAAGTCTGATCATGATAAACATATGTGATCTTCATATCTGACAGATGTTTTCTTTTGCGTATATCTTTCGCCAAAATTGCCTGATATGTCATGCTCATATCATCAAGGATCTCAAAAATCACAGGATTAAAATGATCCTTATGAAAATGACTGCAAAAAACAATTACTTCTTTTTTCTTGTCAAGAAGTGGTAATTCACCCTTATAATAGTCAAAAATATAGTAGCAATCTTTAGTTTCAATTAAAAATCCACTGTGGTTAATGTAAGTAATTTTCATCACCTTTATAAAATAACTCCTTTTTCCCTATAAGCTTACAGACAAATACCTGGCGTTCATCCACGACCCAGAAGATGTCTAATATTCTTTTTCAATTTCCTCTGTTATCTCATATATCTCTTTGAATCTTTCTAAGTCTTCCGGTGATCTGATCAGCATGATTTCTTCGATTTTTCCGGTCCGTATGTCTTTGACCCCTGCTACTTCTTCTCCGGTACAAATGCTTGCACGAATAACTGGTTTCATATGTTCTCGGTCATATGTTTTTTTCACGATTTTCTTTTTGAATAATCCCATGCTTCATCCTCCGAATAATTACAGTAACAAGATCAACTATTTAATTTCTGGAACATTTTTCTGCATCGATTGCCAGTACAAACATCAGCGCATCCAATGCATTTCCTGGATCCTGCACATCAATAACATATGTATCAGTCATATGAAACAATTCTTTACTAACCCGTGCAATTGAATAACCGCTTCGATCAAGAATGCTATAGTCCCATTCCATAATGGTTCCATCAATATGCCATCCATTGTAATCAATATTATAATGTGGCGTCAGAAATGAGAATTCTTTGCTCAGGCATCCGATATAACTGCCGTTTTTATAAATTTCGAATTTAGGAAGAAAAGAGAGTACTTTCTGAACAACCATTCCTACTTCATTTCCATAGGCATCATAAATTACAAGTTTATGTCCCCAGGACAACTGACCTTTTACTACATAAGCAGTGTTGCCTGCTTCATCATAGATATCATAGCTGTCAAACCATGAAAACAGCCTTTGTTTAAATAATAGCTTCATAACTTTTCACCGCTCTCTCCAACAGATATAATTAGTTCTTTATAAGTACCATAATACCATGCCGGAACACCTTAAAAAATATGTAAATCGAAGAATTAATCCATTTTATTTCACGGATTATGATAAAATACATATTACCAGCTATAAATCTCTACTTGTTCACAAAAAGATATAAAAAAGACCATCTACTACTTGTTTACGGTAAATGATCTTTTCATTGCAATATTTAATTAAATATCATACTGAACCGCTTGTCGTCCCTGCAAACTTTTGTTTATCTCGTTCTTAAGTTCATCTTTATTCTCGTATGTTCTCACTATCGGAATCGTACTCTGTCTGTTCTACATAATCTACGGAACAGTCTCGTTTGTACGGATAAAAAAATAAACTGAGCCACGGCTGTTCCAACATGAAATCAGCCGTGGCCTTTTTTATATCATTTCACTCTTTTTTGAAATAGAGCAACACCACAGCAACAACTCAAATCGTTTTAAAATTCCAGACTATTCGCATTCAGCAAGAAATACTTCATTCCCATGATGACAAAACCTTCATCATTTCTCCAAGGCTTTTTGCTGCCATTTACAATGACGATCTTCTTGAAAGAGTCCGGGATATTACGCAGAGAATTGAACTCCTGCGTCTGTTTTTCTTCCGAAGTCATGTCATATGCAACCTGGATATAGTATCTCTGGTTTCCTTGATTCACCACAAAGTCAACCTCCAACTGCTTGCGAACACGTTTGCCCTCTTTATCCTTATAGAAGATATCCACGACACCCACATCAACATTGTAGCCACGGATCAGCAGCTCGTTATAAACAATGTTCTCCATGATATGAGTAGGCTCCTGCTGTCTGAAATTCAGACGTGCATTTCTCAGTCCCAGATCAGTAAAGTAGTATTTCAGATTTGCACCGATATACTTTCTGCCCTTAATATCGTATCGGCTTGCCTTGGAAATCAAAAAGGCATCTGTCAAATGGTCGATATGCTTGGAGATGGTTTTATTAGCATAAGTCATCTGGCGCTCACTGGCAAAGGTATTGGCAATCTTTGAAGGGTTGGTCGGTGCGCCGATTGCAGATGCAAGCACATCAACCAGAATCCCAATCTCATCCACGTTCTGAATTTTATTTCTTTCAATAACATCCTTCAGATAGACATTTGTAAAGATGTTCTTCAGATAGTCCGCTTTCTGTCGTTCGCTCTGGAAACTTACGATCTGCGGCAATCCTCCGTAGATCATGTAGTCATCCCAGGCATCATCATAATCGCCGTCATAGACAGAATAAAACTCTGCAAAGGAGAGAGGGTAGATTCTAATCTCATCACCTCTGCCACGGAATTCGGTCACAATGTCGCTGGACAGGAACTTGGAATTACTTCCGGTGACATACACATCAATATTGCTCATGCGGAGCAGGCTGTTCAGCACTTCCTCAAATCGTGGCATGAACTGCACTTCATCCAAAAGGAGATAATACTTCCCGTCGTCTTTCATGGCATCCTTGATGTACTTGAAGCATACCTTGGGATCTCTTAATTCCTCGTTCTCAATACCATCCAATGCAATTTCAATAATATGATCAACATCAACGCCGTTCTCCAGTAAGTATCTCTTAAAGATGGTAAACAGCAAAAAGGATTTGCCACATCTACGAATGCCAGTAATCACCTTTATCATTCCATTATCTTTTCGCAGGGTCAGCTGCTGTAGGTAAGCGTCTCTTTTAATCTCCATCGTTACACTCCCCATTTCCGTGCATCTGCACACTTTTTAGTAATGAGATTCTATCACAGAACGACCTGAATTTCAATATGTATTCCCATTTTATGTGCATCTACACACTTTTATATAATGTTGATAAATATATTTTCAGATTTTTTTGATTGCAGTGTTTATAATCGACTACTCCAATCGTTATTATAGGTAAACAACAAAAAGAAGATGGTTCCGATGTTTCAGTAAATATGTTCGTTAGTCTTTTACGCAAAGGATTCTATCTCCTCTGCGCCCTAATGCTTTTCGGATTCAGTTCAACAAACTTGAATCTGTCGAATTACTCAGACAACAGCCAGCAATTATCTTTTATAGTTATTGGTTTCGCATATTCAAGATTATAAAAACTGCCATCTTGACTCCTTTCCTCCAGGATTCAGGAAATAAAAAATGCCTGCCTGGAACTTTTATAGAGAGAGATTGTTTCTTTTCCCGCCTTTTCTCTGATTTACATCCCCGAATAAGGGGTGACAACAGAGCGGAACCCAAATGTTAGCTGTACTTCTTAAAACCCATGTTTGCCAAACGGTAATTTTGATTAGCTGTCAGCTAACAAAAATCGGATTGCGTTAGCTGGAAATTGATCATTTTGAATGGAATTTTGTGTCACGAACGTGATTAGAAAATAACAAAAGCGTTCGTTGTCAGCTAATCCAGCTAACATTTTCGAACGCTTTGAAGCCCGTCGCCAAGAGGATTTGAACCTCCGACCCCTCGCTTAGGAGTATGGCTTACCATGTGATACACGGTTCGGATGTAACTTCCAATATCATCCCTTACGCAGAATGACTTGTAGTAAACGAACTTTATGGTGCAAAACACCTATTCTGACGCAGTTTTATGTGTCCGTTGGGTGGTCCTATTAGCAAATTCTTAGCAAGAGGACACCCCGCCAAAGCCGATTGCTACTGCCATTCTTCACTCCCTTAGTCAAAATGACAAGGCAAATACATGGAGGTTACTATGAACAAGAAAGAGAAAAAGTCACTGCCGGAACCGCGCACATACACCGTGGAACAGATTGCGGCCATGCTCAACATCGGCCGCACGACCGCATATCAGCTCGTCAAGCAGGAGGAGTTCAGGATCGTCCGCATAGGCAATGCGATCCGCGTTTCCAAGAAATCTTTTGACGAGTGGCTGGAAAGTTTGGAATTGTGAATATCGCAAGAAACGCCGTAGGCTCAAAAAACCTATGGCGTTTTTTTATACCCATTTTGAAGGAGGCTGGCAATGAAACTGACAGAAGCAGAAATGAGGATGGTGTTTCAGATTGAAAGTACCAATCAGAACGCTGCCCTGAATGAGATTTACATGACATGGCGCTATGCGCCGAACCCGGCAACGAAAGAAACGGCGGAAGGCCTTCTGGACAAGCTCCGCCCCCTGTCGGATCAGGAGTGCATGGATTTGATCCGCAAGGTGCAGGCCGAATACCGTCTGCCGGAGAAAACCCGCACCATCGGGGAAATGCTGGCAGAGGCCAGACAGCAATCCGGGGCGCAGAAGTTATCCGGCCATGACATTATGGCTTTGGAGCGTTTCGACCCGGCGACCAGACACATGATCGTCTTTGATGTTCTTACCCATGACTCGCCTGTTGGCTGGAAGGGTGAGAAAATGCGCCTGTTCCTGACTGACGCCGGATACAGCAAGGCTTTGGAAAATCAGGAAAAGGGGCACATCAAAATCCGTAACCATGCGAAGGTGCTTTCCGGCGAACTCCACTATGACCATAAAGACCGTGAGAGGTAGCCACCTGAAAAATGTATCAAAATCAGCGGAAAATCTTCTGTTTCTTCCTCCGTGGCTTGCGTTCTGAACAGGGCGTGGATGTTTTCCCATGCGGGAGGCTATGAAGGCGTACAGACAGATAAACCGCTCAAAATCAACACTTTTTATTTTCACAGGAAGGAGGTGCGAAGATGGCTGTTTTTCGTATTGAAAAGACCCGTGATTATACGGTCATGTCGAACCATCACTTGAAAGATCGGACGCTGACCCTGAAATCCAAGGGGCTGCTGTCCATGATGTTGTCGCTCCCTGACGAGTGGAATTACACCACCAGAGGTCTTGCAGCGATCTGCCGGGAAGGTGTGGACAGCATCGGTGCGGCATTGAAGGAGTTGGAAACCCACGGGTATATCCGGCGCACCCAGCTTCGGGATGAAAAAGGCAAGATCACGGATACCGAGTATGTCATTTACGAAATGCCTCAGTGCGAACCGCCGTCAAGTCCAGGTACGCCTTTACCGGGTACGGCAAAGCCATATACGGAAAACCCGGATATGGGTATCCCGGATACGGCGGAACCGTGTACGGAAAACCCCGCACAATTAAATACTAATCAAACAAAGACTGATTTATCAAGTACGGAGATATCAAATCCTATCCAATCAAATCCCCCTACCCCCGCAGAGGCAAGGATGGGAACGGATCGGATGGGAGCCAGAGAATGTTATCGTGAAGTGATTTTGGATAACATCGAGTACAGCTATCTGGTGCAGGACAGCCACATCGACCGTGAGCAGCTTGACGAAATCGTTGACCTGATCGTGGATACCGTGTGTTCTGCCCGCAAAGTCATCCGCATTGCCGGAGACGATTATCCGGCGGAGGTGGTAAAGTCCCGGTTTATGAAGCTGGACAGTTCCCATGTGCAGTATGTCATGGACTGCATGAAGGGCAACACCACCTATGTCCGCAATATCAAGAAATACCTTCTGGCGGCGCTGTATAACGCTCCGACCACCATCAACAGCTACTATTCTTCCCTGGTGCAGCACGATATGTACGGGGACGGGCAAAGGGGGCGAGGCTAAATGCAGGAGGAAGTAACGCGGGGCGCCGTAACGCTCATTGTTGACGGAGCCAAGTTAAGCGAACAGGTCTTTGAAAAGGCCGTCAAAAAGTTCTTGGAGGAAATCCAGAAAAGCCAGAAGCCCAAAATCTACCGCGGCAGGCAGAGCCTTAAACAGCTTGCCAGCCAGAACGCCGGTCTTGCCAATATCGAGATCAGTGACAAGAATATCAAGGTTTTCTCCCGTGTGGCGAAGAAATACCATGTGGATTTTGCCTTGAAGAAAGACACCACCGCAGAGCAGCCCCGTTACCTGGTCTTTTTCAAAAGCCGGGACGCGGATGCCATCACAGCGGCGTTTCAGGAGTTTGCCAACCGGAAAATGAGCCGTGAGGAAAAGCCATCCATCCGGGAGCGGCTGACCCAGGCGAAGGAACAGGCGGCAGAGAAAACGGAACACCGCACCATTGACCGGGAGAAAGTAAAGGTCAAAGATCGGAGCGTGCAGAGATGAATATGAAAAAACTGTTTTTGCTGAACCTTCCGTATCTTCTGTTCGTGTATCCCTTCGATAAGCTGGCACAGGCTTTCCGGCTTGCGCCCGGTGCTGACCTCTCCGGCAAGCTGCTTTCTATCGGGGACGGCTTCACGGCAGCGCTTTCCTCCCCGTGGCTCAGTTTCCAGCCAACGGACCTTCTGATCGGCATAGCCGGTGCTGTGATCCTTCGCATGGCGGTCTACCTGAAAGGCAAAAACGCTAAGAAGTACCGCCACGGAATTGAGTATGGTTCTGCCCGCTGGGGTACGGCGGCGGATATCGCCCCCTACATGGACAAGGACTTTTTCCAGAACATCCCCATGACGCAGACGGAACGGATCACGATGGCGAGCCGCCCCAAGCAGCCGAAGTATGCCAGAAATAAAAATATTCTGGTGATCGGCGGTTCCGGCAGCGGCAAGACGCGGTTCTTCTGTAAGCCGTCGCTGCTGCAAGCTCATTCGTCCTATGTCTGCACTGATCCGAAAGGAACCTTGCTGCCGGAGATCGGCACTTTCCTGGAACGGAAGAAATACCGTATCAAGTGCCTCAACCTGATAAACTTCCGAAAATCCATGAAATACAATCCTCTGGCCTACATTCGGTCAGAGAAGGATATCTTAAAGCTGGTGAACGCCCTGATTATGAACACGAAGGGAGAAGGCGAAAAATCTTCGGAAGATTTCTGGGTCAAAGCGGAACGCCTCTATTATTCCGCACTGATCGGCTACATCTGGTACGAGGCCACGGAGGAAGAAAAGAACTTCATCACACTTCTGGACCTTATCAATGCCAGTGAAGCCAGAGAGGACGACGAAACCTATCAAAGCCCGGTGGACCTGCTTTTTTCTCAGTTGGAGGAACGGGAGCCGGACCACTTCGCCGTCAAGCAGTACCACAAATTCAAGATGGCGGCGGGCAAGACCTTAAAATCCATTCTCATTTCCTGCGGTGCTCGGCTTGCTCCCTTCGATATCAAGGAGCTGCGGGATCTGATGGAATATGACGAACTGGAACTGGATACCCTGGGCGACCAAAAGACAGCGCTGTTTGTGATCCTGTCGGATACGGACAGCACTTTCAATTTCGTGGCCGCCCTCATGTATAGTCAGCTTTTCAATCTGCTCTGCGACAAGGCGGATGACTTCTACGGCGGGCGGCTGCCCGTCCATGTGCGGCTCATTCTCGACGAGTTTGCCAACATCGGCCAGATACCGAACTTTGATAAGCTGATCGCCACCATCCGAAGCCGTGAGATATCGGCTTCTATTATTTTGCAGTCGCAGAGCCAGTTAAAAACCATCTACAAGGACGCGGCAGATACCATCGTCGGTAACTGTGACAGCACCTTGTTTTTGGGAGGCAAGGAGAAATCCACGCTCAAGGAAATTTCGGAGTTGCTGGGAAAAGAGACCATTGATCTCTATAACCAGTCCGAAAACCGGGGCAGTCAGGTTTCCCATGGCCTCAGTTATCAGAAATTAGGAAAGGAGTTGATGACCCAGGACGAATTGGCAGTGATGGACGGCGGCAAGTGTATCTTCATGCTGCGGGGCGTGCGTCCGTTCCTTTCGGACAAGTACGATCTCACCCAGCACCTGAATTACAGATACACGGCCGACGCCGACCCTAAAAATGTCTTTGACATGGAACGGTACATGAAGAAGCAGCGTGCCGTGGTAAAGCCCACGGATACCTTCGATGTGTACGAGATTGATGCAACTACTTAAACCCAAATCAAAAACATTTTTTAGGAGGATTATTTTATGGCATTTTTCAACAGTGCAGTTGGTGTTTTGCAGACTCTCGTAGTGGCCCTGGGCGCAGGTCTTGGTATCTGGGGCGTTATCAACCTTCTGGAAGGTTACGGCCAGGACAACCCTGCTTCCAAAAGCCAGGGTATGAAACAGTTCATGGCTAATTAAAGGGAACAAAAAAGAAAGGAAAACCAATCCAGACGGTATCAGCGGCAGGATACAAGAATAAATTGTGATTTCACAAGATTGGTGCTATAATAAGAGAAAAGTTCCTGCCGGGGCAGCCGCCCCGGTGGTATGGATAGAAAGGCAGGAAAACAATATGCACATCAGCTATAAACCACTCTGGCACACACTGTTAGAGCGTGATATGAGGAAAGAAGATTTAAGGCTTGCCGCTGGTATGACAACGAATATGATTGCCAACATGAGCAAAGAGGGAAAGCACATCAGTATGGACACATTAGCCCGTATCTGTGAAACGCTGAATTGTGAGATTACCGATGTGATTGAGTTAGTACCAGACGAGCCTGCTTCCACAGGAGGTAAGAAACATGAGCGAATTGAAACCAAGAATAACGGAAAACGGAATTGATTATATCCTTGTCGGAGATTACTACATCCCGGACTTGAAACTGTCGGAAGAACGCCGCCCCGTCGGAAAGTATGGACGGATGCACCGGGAATATTTAAGAGAAGTCCACCCAGCCAGATTGAACACATTGATACTGACCGGAGAATTGTGGACATACCTTGCAGACCTGAACGAACAGGCACAGGAACGGTTAGACACCATCATGGAGCAGATGAAAGATGCCGAGGGCGTGACCGAGGAATTGAAACGAACCCAAGAAATGGAATGGGTGCGGCGTTGCAATAACATTCACAACCGGGCAGAAGAAATTATTTTGCAAGAGATGATTTATTCATAACGGTATGATAGAATGATTATGACAAATCGGAATTGACCGAGCTCTTTGAGCGAGGGATACTTCTTGTCCGAAGGGCAAGAAGGTGGGCGTAAAAAAGATTAGAACAATCGGGATTTGAGGAGGTGTTCATATGAAGAGAGCATTGCTTTTTATTTTCATGACGGTTTGTGTATTAGGAATGTCCGCCTGCAGCAGCAAAGACGCCATGCCAGAAACATCAGATTCTGCCAGCAATCCGGTTCAGAATACAGATATCAGTAATCTGAATGGAGGAAAAATCTGGTCTGAACAAGATATTGTGTCGATGTTCTCTCTTGTGCAAGAAACAGATTGGGAATACATAGACTGTGTTTTAATTCCAGATCATGCTAGTGACCGTGTTGGTGCAGTACTCTTCCGGAACGATAAGGAGCAAACAAGCAATGTTGCGTTCTTTGATGCAGACGGATACTTTCAACAGTATGGCACATATGCAAGAATGTCTGACGAACCTGATTTTCAGTATCTCGGAGGTGGTGCGGTAACATTTAGGCTGGAAACAGAAGATGGTATAATCTATAACTACACGATCACAATCTCGATCGATGACAGTAATGTGAATTTTAAAGCGGAAGATGATTTGCCAAAATAAATTCCAGTTTGTCGTTCTAAAAATTCAACTGAATAATCCCAGCAAAAACCGCTGCTACATGGAAGCCAACAAACCATGCAACAGCGGTTTTTCTTTACCGTTTTTTCCTCTGGCTGATAGGCGTTCCCATTTTCTTTGACTTTTTGAGAATACGAATGAGCCAGCGAAATTCTTCGTCTGACAGATTTTTATAGTTGATACCGAGCTGTTTACAGTAAAGGACAACCAGCTTTTCATCCCGGCTGCCCTTGAAATTTTCGACCGCTTCCAGATTTTCTTTCAGTTCATTGGCAACAGTGGTCTGGGGTGCACTCTCACTGTCCTTTTTATGGGCTTCCCGAATATCCCGGATAATGAGGTTGAGGTCATCCAAAACCATGTGGCTGAAATATTCATCATCGCTGATATGGGCGGCTTGCAACACTTTCAAATGGGGGTCATCTTCGCCGGGGCGATACCGTTCAATGATTTCATGCCGGACGGTATCGACAAGGGCGTTGAGGTTCTGAATCTGCATGGTGGCAATCCCGTCCACATAAATCTCAATGTCTGCAAGAAACTTGATAAAATCCTTATGAGTGGCAAGCTCACAGAGCAGACGGTTGTTAATCCGCCCACTTTTCAGAAGTGCCACCATCTCATCATTCAAATGCAGTTCCGTTAATGGCGTGTTGATCTGCTCCCGGTTCTCTGTCCGGCACAGCAGATAATCAACGGAAACTCCATAGAAGTCTGCCAGCGTGATGAGGTTGCCATGATTGATTTCTTTATAATCCTCTATTTCATAATTTCCAAGAGCTGATTTGGAAATGCCCGTCAGCTTTGATAATTCTTCCAGATTTAAGCCTTTGTCCTTGCGGAGTTCCCAAAGGCGTTCCTGTATGCTTGTTGCTCCTTTCATGGGCGCACGCTCCTTTCCGGTGGTTTGATTGCTGCCGCTTATCTGGATTATATCACACTTTCCGCAATCGTGGAAATTTCTGATTTTTACCCCTAATTCCTACTTTGTGGACATACGGCACAGGGCACAAAAATGTTCTATGATACAGGTAGTTCATCGATGGATTATTCCAATCGAATGACCAGCCTG
>NZ_JAAXCM010000026.1 GCF_019734885.1 Pseudocoprococcus catus
GCTAGCTGTTATCTCTTCCCGTTTTACTTTGGTTTGTGTTCTTAAAAATTCTTTTTAGGAATTTTCGGGATTGTTTTATTATTAAACTGTCAATGTTCGTTCTCACTCAGTCAACCAGTTCTCCTTTGGAAAATACCAAACGGAGAAGGAGGGATTTGAACCCTCGCGCCGCTATTAACGACCTACTCCCTTTCCAGGGGAGCCCCTTCAGCCTCTTGGGTACTTCTCCAAACAAGCTGACTTACAAGCGATATTTAATTAGTATCCAAGCGGATACAGCGGAGAAGGTGGGATTCGAACCCACGGCCCCTTGCGGAGTCACTGGTTTTCAAGACCAGCTCCTTAAACCACTCGGACACTTCTCCATTGCGTTGTTCCTTTCATGGAAGGTCTCACGCGACAATAGATATATTATCATCTCAAAAGCTAAATGTCAACAACTAATTTTACTTTTTTTCAAAAAAATTACAACAATTACAAATTATCCAAAAAAGCCTCTGCAATCACCAGATCTTCCGGTGTTGTGATCTTGATATTGCGGTAATCTCCCTTTAATAGCCTGATCGGATGACTGGTATATTTTTCAACCACCATAGCATCATCTGTCATTGTGCCATCCATGGCCTCTTCCCGCTTCCTGTAAGCTTCCAATACCAGGGCATACGAAAAACTTTGCGGCGTCTGAATCTGCCACAATCTGGAGCGATCCGGTGTATCAGCCACATAACCATTGTCATCCGCCACCTTAATTGTATCTTTTGCAGGCACAGCTGTAATGCAGGCTTTTGTTTCCTGCACACAGTTAATATTGGCATTAATCAATGTTCTTGAAATCAACGGTCTGGCTCCATCATGAATAAGGACGTAATCACACCCTGACAAAGCCTTTAAACCTTCATAGACGGAATCATAGCGCTCCTTGCCGCCCGCTACAACATCACGCACCTTTTTGAAGCGATAAGCCTCCACAATCTCTTTGCGGCAGTAGTCAACTTCATCTGCTCCCGTCACAAGAATGACCTCGTCCACCTCAGAATCTTCAAATGCCTGAAGTGTATAGTAAATCACCGGACGGTCTTTAATCAGAAGATACTGTTTATGCACAGCAGTTCCCATTCTTTTGCCGCTGCCTGCTGCAAGAACAACCGCTGCTGTTCTTTTTCCATCCGCTGTCATTATGCCTTCTCTCCAATCTTCAGATTTGGTACGGCGTTTAAATCAAGCCCGGCTCTTTTGCCATTCAGAAAATCGTAGTAACCTGCCGCACCGATCATGGCTGCGTTATCTGTACATAATAATGGAGATGGTCGGTAGAATTTGATATTGCGTCTGCTGCAGGCCTCTTCCATTGCACCGCGGAGTGCGCTATTGGATGCAACACCTCCGGCAAGAGCAACTTTCTTTATATTGTATTCCTTTGCAGCCTTCATTGTATGTTCAACAATAACATCAACAATCGCTTTCTGGAAAGAGGCTGCCACGTCCGCTCTGTTGACTTCTATATTCTTCATATGACACTCGTTCAGATAATTCAGAACAGCTGATTTGACGCCGCTGAAACTAAAATCCAAAGGTGCTCCCTGAATATGTGCTTTCGGGAATGTAATCGCATCACCGTTGCCTTCTTTTGCCAGCTTATCCACCTTCGGTCCGCCAGGATATCCCAGACCAATGGCTCTCGCTACTTTGTCAAAAGCTTCTCCCGCAGCATCATCATGAGTCCTGCCAATAATTTCATACTGCCCATAATCTTTGACCAGGACAAGATGTGTATGCCCCCCGGATACCACCATACATAAAAAAGGTGGTTCGAGATCTTTGTTTTCAATATAGTTGGCAGAAATATGTCCCTCGATATGGTGAACCGGCACTAATGGTTTACCTGATGCATAACTGATTGCCTTGGCTTCTGCCACACCTACCAATAAAGCGCCCACAAGTCCCGGTCCATAAGTAACAGCAATGGCATCAATATCATCCAGTGTCACTTTTGCCTCTTCCAAAGCTGCGGTAATAACCGGATTGATTTTCTCGATATGTTTTCTTGATGCAATTTCAGGTACAACGCCACCGTATAATTTGTGCAGCTCGATCTGGGAATAAATAATATTTGACAACACATCACGGCCATTTTTTACAACTGCAGCTGCAGTTTCATCACATGAACTTTCAATGGCCAAAATTAAAACATCTTTATCCATTTTTATGACTCCTCAAAATTCAGTTCCAGCGACTTCTTATCCTTGCCCGGATAAGAATTCTGGAAAATCTGACGTACATCTTCAATATACTGCTCCGGTCTGTTCAATGCCGGACTGTAATGGGTCAGCCAGAGTTCTTTGACGCCGGCCTGCTTTGCCAGTCTTCCGGCTTCCTCAAAAGTCATATGCTTATATTTGACCGCATTATTGACATCACCTTTTTCACCATACATACCTTCACAGATAAAAAGATCCGAATCCTTGGCATTTCTGACAATGCTGTCCGTCGGTCTGGTATCTGTTGTATAGGTCACTTTCAGTCCTTTTCTTGCCGGCCCCAGAACAAGTTCCGGAAAGTACACACGTCCGTCCGACTCTATTGTCTCACCCTTCTGCAGCCTGCTCCAGAACCGCATCGGAACGTCATTTTGTTTCGCCTTGTCAACCTCAAACATACCTGCACGCTCAATAGATATACTATATCCATAGCATGTGACGCGGTGGTTAACTTTAAATGCATCTATCACATATCCGCGAAGACGGATCTGCTGCTGCGGCTCCGTCAACTCGATAAACTTAATTTCAAATGGCAATTCCGGAGCGATCACTCTCAGTGCTTTTACAACACGCTCCAGACCTTTTGGCCCGATCATGGTCAACGGTTCTGTTCTGTCAGAATTACTCATAGCCAGCAGGATACCCGGCAGGCCGCTGATATGGTCTCCGTGGAAATGGGTAATGCAGATAATATCAATCGGTCTGAAGCTCCATCCCTTTTCTCTAATAGCAATCTGTGTACCTTCCCCGCAATCAATTAATAAACTGCTGCCATTGTAGCGCAGCATCAACGATGTCAGCCACCGGTACGGCAGCGGCATCATTCCTCCTGTTCCAAGCAAACATAAATCCAGCATATCATTCCTCTTTCTATCTATCACCCTCCGCCAAGGGCTCCGGCACAATGTCTATTTTTACATCAATTCCGTCTGTTCTGCCACATCTGGCGGATAAAGCCATGACTGTATCATTTTTTCATAGCATTTTTCACATATATGAAAATGGTGGATACAGCCATCCCACTTTGAAAAATATCCCCATGCCTTGCGCACATCCAGAAAAGCCGCCCTGTCACTCTCGTCAACAGCTGCAATCTGCTCTCCGCAGCAATTACATACGAATACTTCTTTTTTAATTATCTCATCGTATTTTTTCATAGAAGCCTCCCCTGTTTTCCCAATAATGATCTTTGTCGACAAGGTCTATTATACAAAAATACGTTTCATTCGTCACCGGCAATACTTTCCATCTGCATGATCAGGGCATTTTCCCTCGGGCAATCATAAAAATTTTTGCGGATACCGATGCTTTTAAATCCAAGTTTCTCATAACAGTGCTGTGCCGATAAATTGCTTTCCCGCACTTCAAGAATAAAAAAGTGAACACCCTTTTTCTTTTCTTCCTCAATCAGTGTCCGAACCATTCCAGCTCCGACTCCCTGATTCTGATCTTTTTTCCTGATGGCAACATTGACAATTTCCGCTTCATCCAGTGCTCTGTAAGCCCCACAGTAGCCAATAATCTCTTCCTGCTCACTGACAGTAACAACAAAATCCGCCTCTTTTTGATCCAACGTATCCCGAAAAGCATTTTCCGTCCACGGATCACTAAAAAGACTTTCCTCAATCATCACTACCTGCGGCAGATCCCTGAGCTCCATTTTTCTTATGATCATACCTTTTCCTGCCCTTTTTTGGCAGCCAGTTCCCTTTCTGCCTGCGAAAGGCGGAGATAATCCGGCTGATGATCCGCTGCTGATTCATATCTGCCTTCATGATAATATTGAAGCGCCAGTGCACCAAGGGCACCTGCTCTCTGCTGACTCAGATGAATCGGTGCATAGCTGTGCGGTACCTGAATATGTTCTTCTATATAAGCTTTAAATCCCGGCACCCCGTCTCCCAGAAAGATCACCTTGCGTCCCAGCTGATTGATCTCATCAACTATCTCACTGAGCATCACCGCTTTCTGGCCTGAAATGCACTTCATCTGATTATCCTCAAAAACATATAATCCTGTATACGTCTGATTTCTGCGGGCATCCATCAGTGGGCACACCACTGCATCTGTTCCAAACAGATTATAAGCGATGGCATCCACCGTAGGCACGCTGATAATCGGAATATTTAATGCCAGGCCAAGTCCCTTGGCTGTTGCGGAGCCGATTCTTAAGCCGGTAAAAGAACCCGGGCCACCGGAAACCGCAATGGCATCCATCTCCCGAATCGGCATACCGATCATCTTCAATAATGTGTCCATCATAGGCAATAATGTCTGCGAATGGGTCTTTTTAAAATTTGTTGTATATTCCCCCACCAGTTTTTCTTCGGTTACCACTGCAACTGAAGCCACCATGCCGGAGCTCTCCAATACTAATATCTTCACAGCAATTCTCCTTCCGCCTCGATTGTAATCATTCGATAATCAAAACCTTTTTCAAGTACCTTTTCTATCTTCACTGTCCGGTAATGGGGCGGAAGAATTTCTTCGATCAGATTGGCCCATTCGATCAGGCAGACGCCTTCACCGAAAATATACTCATCAAATCCGATTTCTTCCATTTCTTCCACATCACCAATTCGATAAACATCAAAGTGATAAAACGGGATTCTCCCCTCATCATAAGTTTGAACAATCGTAAATGTCGGACTACTGACCGGTTCTGCAATACCGAGTCCTGCTGCAAATCCCTGGGTAAACACGGTTTTGCCAACGCCAAGATCGCCAATCAGGCAGATAACATCTCCTGCCTTGGCCTCCCTGCCCATCTGCTCACCTATTTTATATGTTTCTTCCGCACTAAATGTTTCTATCTTCATAATCTGACTCTCTCGATTTTTAATTGTCCTGAGCAATTATTTCACTTTTATTTTTCCTGCATCAATATGTTTCTTTAAGAAAGCTGTCACAGCGTCATACTGCACCCCCAGCTGGTCCTTCGGCCAGATATAAGCACGAGCTGCGGTCATATAAACCACCAGTTCCCGGCCGTTATCTTTGACTTTAATGATCTGGTTCCATTCAATATCCGCCTTTTCTTCTCCAAGGCATACTGAAAGGTGCTCATCTGACAAAATATATTCCAGACCGCCGCCCAGAGATTTGTTCCTCTGGATCTGTGCCTTTGCCTTTGTCCTCAGCATCAGTGGATTAATAACGGTAAACAGCACTGCAATGATAAAATAAAGCATCTTGGCAGTTGCATCTGTCACATTCCATCGGGTAATCAGCAATACAAGTGAACCAAGGCTGAGCACCAGGCCTATGATACCTGCAGGCTTGCTGTAATAATGATGCATCATAAAATAGTAAAGATCATTCACTTTTAATGTAATCTTAAATTTAATCTCGTCCATTTTGCCTCCTTGTATCTAATCTATAATAGTATATTAATCAAGAATCATTGTCAACTGAATACGTTTCTTCGCCAGGTCAACAGACATCACTTTGACTTCCACCACATCACCGACACTGACCATTTCCATTGGATGACGGACAAATTTTTTATTCGTCAGCTGTGAAATATGCACCAATCCGTCCTGGTGAACACCGATATCCACAAACACACCAAAATCAATGACATTTCTGACTGTGCCCTTTAAGATCATGCCCGGTTTCAAGTCTTTCATTTCAAGGACATCCGTGCGAAGTACCGGCTTCGGCATATCTTCTCGCGGATCCCTTCCCGGACGTCTCAGTTCATGGACAATATCATGCAGCGTAATCTCACCAATCGATAATTTTTCCGCCATCTTCGCATAATCTTCAATTCGGACAGGAATGCTTCCTTCACGAAGTTTTTCAGGTTCTATTCCCAGCTCTGACAGCAGTTTCTTAACAGCATCATACGCTTCCGGATGAACGCCTGTATTGTCCAAAGGCTGACTGCCGTCGCTGATGCGCAGGAAACCTGCACACTGTTCATAAGCTTTCGGTCCCAGCTTCGACACTTTCAGCAATTGCTTTCTGTTGTCAAACCGACCATTTGCTTCCCTGTAAGCCACGATATTTTTGGCTACTGTTTTGCTGATGCCGGAAACATATTCAAGCAATGATGCAGAAGCCGTGTTTAAATCCACGCCGACTTTATTCACGCAGTCCTCAACGGTACCAGACAATACTTCTGACAGTTTCTTCTGGTTCATATCATGCTGATACTGTCCGACACCAATGGCTTTTGGATCAATCTTGACCAGTTCAGCCAATGGATCCTGCAATCGTCTTGCAATGGATGCCGCACTTCTCTGGCCGACATCAAAATTCGGAAATTCTTCCGTTGCCAGTTTGCTGGCGGAATAAACACTGGCACCTGCTTCATTAACGATCACATAGGCCACCTTCTCAGATATTTCTTTCAGAAACTCAACAATCACCTGCTCGGATTCTCTGGAAGCAGTTCCATTTCCAAGGGAAATCAAAGTAATCCCGTACTTCTTAACCAGCTTTTTCAGAACTTCTTTGGCCTGATCAATTTTTTTCTGCGGTTCTGTCGGATAGATCACAACTGTGTCCAAGACCTTTCCCGTTGGATCCACAACAGCCAGTTTACAGCCTGTTCGAAATGCCGGATCCCATCCAAGAACCGTCTGTCCTTTGATCGGAGGCTGCATCAACAGCTGATGCAGATTCTTTCCGAAAACAGTCATAGCCCCCTCTTCAGCCTTTTCTGTCAGTGCATTTCTTACTTCGCGCTCCACAGCAGGCGCGATCAGTCTGCGATAACTGTCCTCCGCTGCTGCTTCCAACATCGGTGTTGTATATGGATTTTTCTGATGGACAACCTGCCGTTTCAGCCATCCGATCAGAGATGCCTCTGGTGCTTCAATAGTAACGTTGATAATCTTTTCTTTTTCTGCTCTGTTGATAGCCAGAATTCTGTGTCCCACAATTTTTGACACAGGTTCCGAAAAATGATAATACATCTCATAAACAGATTTTGTCTGATCATCCTTTGCCTCCGACACAAGGCAGCCTTCTTTTTCAAACTGCTGACGGATCCACATGCGGTAGGCTGCTGTATCTGCAATATTCTCAGCCAGAATATCAGATGCACCTTCCACAGCTTCTTTGATATTGGCCACGCCCTTTTCTTCGGATACATAAACTGCTGCTTCTTCTTCAACGGAATGCTTGAGATTCTGTGCCATTACAGCTACCGCCAGTTTTTCCAGGCCTTTTTCTTTGGCGATCATGGCTCTGGTCCGGCGCTTTGGACGATATGGACGATATAAATCATCCACAACTACCTGTGTCTGGGCCTCTTCAATCTGTTTCAGCAAAGCATCTGTCATCTTTCCCTGATCCCGGATCGTTGCGATCACCTGCTGTTTCTTGTCTTCAAGATTTCTCAGATATACCAGACGTTCATATAGTTTTCTCAGTATTTCATCATTGAGTGCCCCTGTCTTTTCTTTACGATAACGGGCAATAAATGGAATGGTATTGTCTTCATCTATCAACTGTACAGCCGCCGTCACCTGCCATTTCTCAACACCAAGTTCACTGCTCAGTTTTGCTTCAATATCTATCATACTTCTCTCCTTATTGATTGTTATATTTGATTTGAAAAGAGATGCAACAGGGCTGCAGCAAAATAATATTATTCTTGCCGCAGCCCCGATCACTTTTATTTATTATTTGGTAACTGTTCAGAGCCAAGCAAAATTTCAAAAAACAGGTATAAAATGCTTACATTTTTAAGACTGTTTTTGAAATTTTATTTGGCGGATACGCCACACCGACGAAATGCGTAGCATTTTGGAGGTTGGCTCTGAACAGTTACATTATTTGTTAATTCATGAAAATACGTGCAATGAAGCCATCCAGCTGTGATTTCTTCTCTTCAAAAGTCTTCACTGTCATTGGTTCTGTCACAAAACCATACTCATCCTTAACACCTTCTGCATGGCAGATGTCCACATCACCGAATAAATCTTTCACCTGATCCTCTGTGCCATTTTTCACACGAACAAAGAATCTGCTCTGATAGCATTCATAATCAGAGAGCTTCAGTTTCTGTGGCTGCCAGATGGTCATAATATGAGTGCCCATATGCTTGACTGCATCCACCACATCAGAAACAACTGCACTGGCTGTCGGAAGTTTGCCGGCGCCCTTGCCGTAGAACATCACATCACCCAATGCGTTGCCCTTCACAAGGATAGCATTAAACACATCATTCACACTGTAAAGCGGATGATCCTCTGCAACCATCATTGGTGCAACAAGAGCAAACAGACCGCCTTCTTCTCTTCTGCTCGTTCCCAGAAGCTTTATGCCCATATGCATCGCTTTGGCATATTTGAAATCTGTCTCTGTAATATGTGTAATTCCCTCTGTATGGATATCTTCATAATCCACCTGCTTGCCACAGGCCAGAGAAGTTAATATTGCAATCTTACGGCAGGCATCATAACCTTCCACATCTGCCTCAGGATGACGTTCCGCATAGCCTTTGTTCTGTGCTTCTTTCAGAACGGCATCATAATCCGCACCCTCTGTATCCATCTTTGTCAGCATGTAATTTGTTGTACCATTCAGAATGCCTGTGATCTCATCGATCTCATCTGCTGTCAGGGACTGATTCAATGGACGAATGATCGGAATACCGCCGCCGACACTGGCCTCAAAAAGGAAATTAACATTCTTCTCATTGGCAATGGCCAGCAATTCTGCACCACGCTTAGCCACCAGCTCCTTGTTGGAAGTTGCTACACTCTTACCTGCCTGAAGTGCTTTCTTGACAAATGTGTAAGCCGGTTCAACACCGCCCATCACTTCTACAACAATTTTCACATCCGGATCATTCAGAATCGGCTGATAATCATGCACAATCTTCTCCTGTATCGGATCTCCCGGGAAATCTCTAAGATCCAGGACATATTTTACATCAATTGATTCACCTGCGCGCTTTGTAATTGTCTCGCGGTTCGTTGTCAGAACCTCTACCACGCCTGAACCTACTGTACCATATCCTAAAACAGCTATATTCACAATAATCTCCTCCTGCACTCAGACCTGTGCTGTGTCTATTCTCTTCCGAGTATTTTTATGTCATGAATGCCTTTCATGGCATTCAGTCTCTCCACAAGTGCAGAAAAATCTCCTGTTGTCGGCAAAATGTCGATACTCAATGTCAATGATGCTACACCATTGATCGGGATTGCCTGATGAATCGTCAGTATATTGGCATGATAATCTGCAATCTTACCCAATATTCCAGACAACAATCCAGGCTCATCATCTAACTGTATGCTCAGTGTGATGGTCCGTCCATGGACATTCTCATGAAAAGGAATAATATCATCTTTGTACTTATAAAAAGAACTTCTGCTGATACCCGTGGCATCTGTTGCTTCCTGTACAGTCATCGCCTTCTCGGAATCGATCAGACGCTTTGCCTCCACAACCTTCAGTAAAACTTCAGGCAATGCCCGTTCCTTTACAATGTAATATTTGCCACTTTTATCCATAAAATCCACCTTTTGTTCGCATAGGAAATACACTTGTTTTTACTAGAACGATAGTAGCACAAATTATCCCCCATTGCAACTGTTTTATTGCTCCTGCGGCTGATTTTTTAAAAGATTGTTCCACTTCAGGTAAGCATTGATAAAAAGATCGATATCTCCATCCATCACCGCATCCACATTGCTGCTCTCGGCACCTGTACGATGATCCTTGACTAGTTTGTAAGGCTGCATGACGTATGAACGGATCTGACTTCCCCAGGCATTGTCCTTGACCTCACCGCGAATACCTGAAAGCTTCTCCTGATTCTCCTGCTGCTTGAGAAGATACAGTTTGGCTTTCAGCATCTGCATCGCTTTATCTTTGTTCATATGCTGAGACCTTTCGTTCTGGCACTGGACAACAATCCCTGTCGGCAAATGTGTAATACGAATCGCCGAGGATGTCTTATTGATATGCTGACCGCCGGCTCCGCTGGAACGGTACGTATCAATTCGAAGATCATCATCATTGATCTCAATATCCAGATCCTCTTCAATATCCGGCATGACATCGCAGGATGCAAAAGATGTCTGCCGCTTGCCTGCTGCATTAAACGGTGAAATACGCACCAGACGATGAATGCCTTTCTCACTCTTCATATAACCATAGGCATTCTCACCGGCAATTTCAACAGTTACGGACTTGATGCCGGCTTCTTCACCATCCAGATAATCCAGAACAGTCGTCGCGAAGCCATGCTTCTCAGCCCATCTTGTATACATACGAAACAACATACCGACCCAGTCACAGGCCTCCGTACCGCCGGCTCCGGCATGCAGTGTGACGATGGCATTGTCTCCATCGTATTCTTCTGAAAGCAGTGTCTTAATTCTGAGATGTTCAAAACGTTTCTCAAAATCTACCATGGCCTCCTGAACTTCCGGAATCAGAGATGCATCATTCTCTTCATAGCCCATCTCCAGCAAAGTTTCTACATCTTCCCATGCTGTCTCAAGGCGATGATATTCTTCAACAGTATCTTTTAAATTCTTTAATTCCTTCATGGAGTTGTTGGCTTTGTCTGCATTGTCCCAAAAACCAGGTTCCTCCATCATACGCTCTAATTCTTCGATCCTTGACTTCTTACCAGCCAGGTCAAAGTGAATCCCCCACTTCTTTTAATGGTACGGCATAGCCGTTCAGAGCAAATTTAATCTGATCGAATTCGACCACCAAAATCACCTCTTTCTATATGTCAGGGCACTTTTACAGGCCCTGGTGCAAAATCGTGTCTGCAAAGCAGGCACGATTTTTATTTAAATTCCCACCGGCCACATTACTGATTGCGGCCACAGCAGTTCTTATACTTGATCGGACGTCCGTCCGGATAACACTTGCCGCATGGGCAAGGATCGTTCGGCTGAACTTTCTTGTTCTTTCTCTGAACAGGTTTCTTTGGACCTGAATCGTCCTTGTTGGTTCCTGTCACTTTCACTTCCTGTTTGCGCTCCACTTCCGGTTTCTTGCGGATGTGCAGCATGATCATCACAATATCCTTGGAAATCGCTGCGATCATTTCATCAAACATCTGAATACCTGCATAACGATATTCAACGACAGGATCCTTCTGTGCATAAGCCTGAAGAGAAATACTCTGTCTCAGCTGATCCATATCGTCAATATGGCTCATCCACTTATTGTCAATGACTTTCAGCAAGAAGACACGCTCTACCTCACGGAATGTCTCCGCAGAACCTGTTTCCTCTGTAATCTCCTGTTCTTTCTTCGCATACAGATCTTTGACCTGTTCTGTTACTTCATCAACCAGACGATCTATTGTATACCCCTTATAATCATCCTTGTTCATGGATAATGGCTTAATCGGTGCAATCGGCAGTAATGTACGGTTCAAAAGCAGAAGATTCCACTCTTCCGGTGCCTGTCCTTCATCAATCACATCGTTGACCTCTGCCTTGATAACATCACCGATCATACGGACGATCTCATCATGCATATTCTCGCCCTTTAATACACGGCGGCGCTCTTCATAGATCAGTTCTCTCTGCTCGTTATTCACCTGGTCGTATTCCAGCAAATTCTTACGAATGGCAAAGTTGTTGGACTCAATCTTCTTCTGCGCCTTCTCAACAGCATTGGAAAGCATCTTATGTTCAATAGCCATCCCGTCTTCATGAGACAGTGCATTAAACACCTTCATCATCTTATCTGAACCAAACAGACGCATCAGATCATCTTCCAGAGAAATAAAAAATCTTGTATCACCCGGATCTCCCTGTCGTCCGGCACGGCCT
This sequence comes from Pseudocoprococcus catus, assembly GCF_019734885.1. GTDB lineage: Bacteria > Bacillota > Clostridia > Lachnospirales > Lachnospiraceae > Coprococcus_A > Coprococcus_A catus. The sequence goes on from NZ_JAAXCM010000026.1 coordinate 12,023, forward strand.
CGCAGCTGATTGTCGATTCGTCTTGATTCATGCCGCTCTGTACCAATAATCTTCAGACCGCCCAGTTCAGCCACACCGTCACCGAGCTTGATATCCGTACCACGACCAGCCATATTGGTAGCGATGGTTACCGCACCTCTTTCACCGGCATGGGCAACAATCTCAGCTTCCTTCTCATGGAACTTCGCATTCAGAACAGTGTGCGGAATGCCTTCTTTTCTCAGACGATTGCTGATTTCTTCAGAGCCTTCGATGGTAATTGTACCAACCAGTACAGGCTGTCCCTTCTTATGTGTCTCAATAATTTCTTCGACGATGGCATTGATCTTCTCTCTGTGTGTACCGAATACAAGATCATCATGATCCACACGAATAACCTTCTTATTCGGAGGGATCTCGATAACATCCAGACCATAAATCTCACGGAACTCTTCCTCTTCTGTCAGAGCAGTACCTGTCATACCTGCCGTCTTGTTGTATTTATTAAAGAAGTTCTGCAGTGTGATCGTTGCCAGCGTACGGCTTTCACGCTTCACTTCCACGCCTTCCTTTGCCTCAATTGCCTGATGCAGACCGTCAGAATAACGTCGGCCAGGCATAATACGACCTGTAAATTCATCAACAATCAGAACCTCGCCGTCTTTGACCACATAGTTCTTATCACGGAACATCAGATAATTGGCACGAAGCGCCAGTGTCATAACATGCTGGATCTCAAGATTTTCGGCGTCTGCAAGGTTGTTCAGATGGAAGTAATCCTCTACCTTCTTGACACCCTGTTCTGTCAGAACAACATGCTTCTCTTTCTCGTTGACAATGAAATCACCGGTCTCTTCAATTTCATCGCCCATCATGACTGTCATCTTGTTAATCTCGCCCTTACGTTCGCCCTTTGTCATACGTTTGGCCAGATAATCACATGTGCTGTAAAGTGCCGTTGACTTGCCGCTCTGACCGGAAATAATCAGAGGTGTTCTGGCTTCATCGATCAATACGGAGTCCACCTCATCAATAATCGCATAATTCAGCTCACGCTGCACAAGCTGCTTTTCATAGACAGCCATATTATCACGCAGATAATCAAAACCAAGTTCATTGTTGGTCGCGTAAGTGATATCACACTGATAGGCAGCGCGACGTTCATCAGAATTCATACTGTTCAAAATAACACCGACACTCAGTCCAAGAAAACGATGGACAGCACCCATCCATTCTGCATCTCGATTAGCCAGGTAATCATTGACTGTAACAATATGAACCCCCTTGCCCTCAAGTGCATTCAAGTATGCCGGGAGTGTAGACACAAGTGTCTTACCTTCACCGGTTTTCATCTCTGCAATACGTCCCTGATGCAGGATCACACCACCGATCAGCTGTACTCTGTAATGACGCATGCCAAGAACACGGGTTGCCGCTTCTCTGACAACCGCATAAGCTTCCACCAGAAGATCATCCAGTGTCTCGCCCTCGGACAGACGTTTCTTGAACTCATCTGTCTTTGCCCTCAGCTCTTCATCCGATAACTTCTCCATGGCAGGTCCCATGGCTTCAATTTTATCAACGATTGGATATACCCTTTTCAGTTCTCGTTCACTGTGTGTACCCATAATCTTGCTGAAAATTCCCATATAGTTCTCTCCTAAAATCACTGAATTGTGCGCCCGCTTATATTCCGCCTATCTCTCTGTCACGGCGCACCCGAAACGTGTCTATAACGAATTTATTCTAACACTATATATCGGCATTTGCAAATAAAAAAAGCGTAAAAAAACTGCCAGACCCATTTTGAGTCTGGCAGCAAAAATAAAATCTAGTTCTCCGGCTCGATCAGACCATATGTGTTGCCTTTTCTCTTATAAACAACATTGACTTCATCGGTCTGTGCATTGCGGAATACAAAGAATGAATGTCCGAGCAGTTCCATCTCAACACAAGCTTCTTCCGGATCCAACGGCTTGATGGCAAACTTCTTCGTTCTGACGATTTTCACTTCCTCATCACCATCTGTCTCCATTTCCAGATAAGCCGGCTGGAAATTCTTCCTGCTGTTCTGCTGGTTCGCAATTCTCGTCTTGTACTTTCTCAACTGACGAACAATGATCTCTTCCACAAGATCAATGGATACATACATATTATCACTGGACTGTTCTGCACGAATGGTATGTCCTTTCACTGGAACGGTCACTTCAATCTTCTGACGCTGCTTCTCAACACTTAATGTAACAATCACTTCTGTATCAGGAGTAAAATACTTCTCAAGCTTGCCAAGTTTGTCATATATGGCTTCTTTCAATCCTTCTGTAACTGTGATATTGCGGCCGCTGATGATATAACGCATATAACCATCTCCTTCATCTATATTCCACTGATTACAAATCAGGGTGTTTCTGTCTTACAACTTGTAAAACTATAAAATTATTATATCATAAATACCGATTTTTTCAAGTCAATTCATTAAATTTTCAAAAAATAAATCACTTTTTTGGTTATTATATGTATTTTATTTAGAATTTTTTATGCGATTTTCACTATTATTTGTCAATATTAAAGTCAAGTACTTTCGAGTTTTTTTTTGCAATTTTGACAGTTTTTACGTTTTAGCCAAAACATATATTTGTCTTGTTCAGTAAGATATCCACCATTTTTTCATCCACAAACCTGTGGATAAAGTGGATAACTCTGTGTATAACTTAAAAATGGCGTATTTTCAGCATTTATACCTGTGGATAACTTGGTGATAACTTTCCACCTATGCCTATCATCTATCGGGCAACTTCGACATGTTTTGGCATATTTATTGTGCACTTCTCACAATTGTCCATTTTCAGATTGTTTTCATAATGAAACATTCCCTCCACCGGAAACAAAAAAAGAAAACGATGTATTCACAAATTTCTCTGTAAATACACCGTTTTCTTTTGTATATTGATTAGATAATACGTTTTGCACACATTGGTGTTCTGTAGTACAGATCGGAAATGATGATTCCCTTTGATGGTGTACTTGCATGAACAACCTGTCCATTGCCGATATAGATAACAACATGGCCTACACCTTCGCTGTCACCGTAAAATACCAGATCTCCAGGCTGAAGATCACTGATGGCTACGGATGTTCCCACTGTTGCCTGAATACTTGCACGTCTCGGAATAGAATAACCGAAGTGCAGATAAACCTGCTGGGTGAAACCGGAACAGTCAACACCTTCTGTCAGGCTGTTGCCGCCGTAAACATATGGATAGCCTACATACTGTACTGCAAAATCTGCAATCTGCTGTCCCAGTGAAGAACTGGAGGATGAAGATGATGCTGTTGTATTGCTTGTAACAGTTGGTTTTGTTGTTGTCAGATAATCACTCTTGATATAACCTGTCTGGCCATCGTAATCTACACGGCTCCAGCCGCTGCTTGTCTTGCCTGTTCGTGTAATGCTGCCGCCCGCCACAAGAGTTCCGATCTTATCGGCATCTGCGGATGCTTTCGCACGGATATTCACACCAGCTGTTGCGTAAACAGTCTCATTTACTTCTTCAATATCACTCTTTGAAGAGGATGAGGAAGAAGATGTATTATTGTTCTCAGCTGCCTGAGGTTTTGTCGTTGTCAGATAATCACTCTTGATGTAACCTGTCTGACCGTCATAGTTGACCTTGCTCCAGCCATTGCTGTCAGATGTACGTGTAATGCTGTAGCCTGCAATCAATGTTCCGATCACATCTGCATCTGCGGATGCTTTTGCACGGATATTCACACCGGCTGTTGCATAAACAGTTTCTTCCTTCTCTTCAACAGTCTGCTGTGCATCATCAGAAGCATCAGCAGGTTTGGTTGCTGTCAGATATTCGCTCTTGATATAACCTGCCTGGCCATTGTAATCTACCTTGCTCCAGCCATTGTCACCAACACCTGTACGTGTAATACTGTAGCTTCCCACCAGCACGCCAAGCTTATCTGCATCTGTAGATGCTGCGGAACGGATGGATACAGAATATGTTGCCCATACTGTTTCATTCACATCTGTATATGATGCAGAATCCTGTGTCTGATCTGCTTCAGTCTCCGAAGCTTCTGTTTCCTTTGTCTCTGTCTCAGTTTCTTCGGTCTCAGCTTCTGTTTCTGTTGTTTCGGCTTCTGCTGCTTCAGATTCAGCCTTGGCTGCCTCTTCTGCCCCCTTCTTCTGCTCCTCTTCGACAGAAACAGCTTCTTCATACTTCACATCCAGAATAACAGAATCAGCAGGAATATAGCCTGTATTGTCACCAACCTTCACCTGTACCCACTGGCCATCATCAGATGCCCCAAGCACAGTCAGTTCCTGATCCCATACAGTTGTCACGATCTTGGAATCCGCTGAAGGTTCTTCATATAAATACATCTGCTCATTCTGGGACTTTGCCACTAATTCTGAAACATTATGCTCTTCAGCATAAGCTTCGGCATCTGTTCCGGTCAGAAGATACTTTGCCTTTACATAGCCTTCACAGTCACCGGATATAATATGAGCCCATCCATCACTGATATCCCGGATCTCACATCCGGAACCCGTATAAAGCTTACCAACTACATCTGCATCTTTATTCGGCTCTGTACGGATCTTCAGATAATCATCTGTCACAGCGATACCCTTCTTCGCATATGGAGAGCGCTGATCCTGTTCAACCGTTGTAATAATTCTGGCTTCAAGATCCAAACCGCCTGCATAGGTACTGTCGGTGCTGACAACTGATATGCTCTGATCTGTATTAATTGTAATCGGTGCTGCCATGGCCGGCACTGTACATGCAGAAATAACAAGAGCTGTGGTAATACCTAACACAGCTCTTTTATATCTATGATTCACCATCGGTATACCTCTTTTCTATACTTTACTTTGTTCATATACTGTAATTGTTGAGTGCCAATTACAAGTTGTTAATAAACAATTGTAAGTTATTACATTATTGTTACAAAAAGATTATACCAATGATACGCTTTTTTGTCAACCTATCCGTCGGATTTTTCCGCCCTGGATCATGATCTTCTGTTGCTTCAGCAGCCTTCCCACAGCACGTTTAAAGGCCGCCTTGCTGATGCCAAGCTCACGCTCGATCACTTCCGGGCTGGCTTTCTCCGTAAAAGGAAGGACGCCGTCATAACTATCCAGAAGTCTGAGGATTTTCTCCCCGTCTTTGTCCATCTGAACACTGACAGTCTCTGACATGGATAATTCCATCTTGCCATCTTCCCGGACTTTGACAACCCTTGCATGCACACGGGCACCGATTTTTACGCCGCCATGAACGCCTTTTGCCGGAATCATGCCATGATATTTGCCGTCTACTGCTACAAAGGCACCATAATGCTCATTGATCTGATAAACAATGCCCTCGACATAGTCATTCTTCTGATAGTCACTGTCTGTTTTCAAATATTCATAAACCTTCATCGTTGCACAAAGTCGATGGCTCTTGTCAATATATAATGCAACCAGGCAACTCTGTCCGCTCTCCGGGCGCCATGTCTGCTCTTTGAAAGGAAGGAAAAGATCCTTCTCAAGTCCCCAGTCAAGGAATGCACCAATCTTGCCTACTTCCTTCACTTCAAGTACTGCGGTTTCTCCCAGTCTCAGTTTCGGCTCCAATGTTGTTGCCACCAGTCTGTCCTGGGAATCACGATATACAAAAACCTCTATCTCATCACCAATCCCGCTTCCCTCCGGCACATATTTTGCCGGCAGCAATACAGCCTGATCTTCTCCATCACATCCAAGATAGACACCAAATGTTTTGATACGTTTAACGGTTAAAATTTGTTTTTTACCTAATTCGATCATGTTCTTCTCCCTATATCCTATTTATATCTGATTTTTAAATTCTACAACAGCATATGGATGTGCCTCCTGGTCGCCAAGAAGGATCTTTATTATCTGCTCATCCATATAAACAAACGGATGCAGCTGATCATGAAGCACAGCTGCTTTCTTATATTCTACACGCACCTGGCGAATATGGAAAGTCTCCGGAACATACTCCAATGCCGTTCTTATGTACTGTGCATTGTTCATATGCTGATTGGTATCAATAAATGCTTTTGGAACACAGATTGGTTTCTGCTCCTTTTTCTCCTCTTTGAAGGCAATCTTTCGCGGTGCACAGGTCATATCTGCTTTTTTTTCCATAGGATAATGCGATGCAATCTCAGGCGTAATCCGAACCACGCGTCCACTTTCTGTATCCACAAGAATCCACTGCGAATTAGCAACTGCTATACGCTTTCCGTTCTCATCCTGAAGCATAAAATTTCTATACCCAAATGCAGCATCAAATTTGTATGGCCATGTACTCACCCTGATTTGACTGCCCATCTCCGGATATGTATCGACATCAATCTGCCATGAAGCTAAAAGCCATGCCAGATGATGTTCGGTCAGATATTCAAGTCCCATTCCAAGCACTTCTGACTGAAACACACTGCAGTCCTGAAAGTATTCGGCAATCTGCGCGATATCTGCATAACCTCTCATAGAAATCTCACTGTAAGTGACTCTTCTGTCATGTATATACATTCTCCGTCTCCTCTCTTCATCTGTCGCAGGATTAAAAAAGAATGTGCCAAAGCACATTCTCGCGCCGAGCGCGGTCGCTTGCGACAATCTACATCTTTGCGCGAGTGCGCATCACAGACGCGTTAGTGCCTTTTTATGTAATAGGGAATTCCTCGGAATTTCCTATTACATAAAAAAAACAGACATCTTGCCTCAGCAAGATGTCTGACCTAGTAGCTGGGCTAGAAGGACTCGAACCTTCAAATGCAGGAGTCAGAATCCTGTGCCTTGCCAATTTGGCGATAGCCCAATGTCTCTTGACAAAAAGAATTATATAACAGGAAAGCAAAAACGTCAAGTACTTTTTTTAAATTTTTTAAACTTTTTTATTAATATCTACAAAATACTAAATTCCACCATCTGCCGGGAGGGGGCGGCAGCGAAACATCCCTGGCTTTTGAGAACAAAGATCCACAGTTAAGCATTCAGGCCCGTTTGCACTGCCTGGTGCTGGCAGCGGTACATAAGGTGTTAAAAAAACAACACCTAAGTACCGGCCGCACCAGAAGCACCTGACATGCTTAACTGTGGATCTTTGTTCTTCCAGAATTCTCGATGTTTCGCCATGAACGCCTCCCGGCAGATATTTCCTCCGGATAAAATCTCCGCATCATAAGGAATCCTTACCTCATAAAATGGGCTAACATTCCGCTTCTCTCTTTCTATACGCAGATCATTGTGAACTATCAATAGCACTTAGATGAACCTAATAAAAATACCGGCTTCACAGCAGGTGCTTCTATCGCGTCCGGTACTTAGATGCCGTTTTTTGGCATCTTATGTACCGCTGACAGCGATAGGCAGTGCAAACGTGCCTGCTGTGAAGCCGGTATTTTTATAGGTTCTCATAAACCACTAACAGTTCACAATGATCGTCTAATATTCCACTTCCTGAAGGAACAGTCCCTGTGCCGCAGCGGTTGCCCCGGCTTTTGTTCTGTCTCTGCTTTCAAGAATGGCTGTCATTTCTTCCGGTCGGCGTTCACCTTTGCCGACCTCGATCAATGTTCCTACAATGATTCTTACCATATTGTATAAGAAGCCATTGCCATAAACGGTGATCTGCAGTTCTCTTGTGTCTGCGTAGATATCTATATCATAGATTTCACGCACGGTTGATTTGTTGGTTCGCTTATTGGAACAAAATGCTTTGAAATCATGCTCACCTACGAGAAGGGCTGCTGCCTTTTTCATAGCTGTCACATCCAGTTTGTCAAAACAATACCAAGTATATTTTCTGTCAAAAACACACGGTACATCGCCGACAGCAATACGATAGAGATATTTTTTGGCTTTGGCATTGTAACGGCTATGGAAACGCTCCGGCACATCGTCCACCCGGTTGACAGCAATATCACCCGGCAGATAACGATTCAGATAGTATTTCATCTCCCAACACTTCATCTGACTGTTCGTATGAAAATTAGCTACCTGCTCATAAGCATGTACACCAGCATCTGTTCTTCCCGCACCGATCAGTTCGATTTTCTCTCCCGTCATTTTACCGAGAACATCCTCAAGTTTTCCCTGAATCGTTACACCGTGCCCTTTTCCAAGGCGCTGCCACCCATCATATCTGCCTCCATCATACTCAATCAGCAGCCGTATATTTCTCTCCATATTCTATCCTTTCACATCTTACATAATGCGGATGACCAGGTGTACCAATATCTGTCAGCGCCGGCACATCATTCAGGCACTTCTCACCGGCATAGTGACAGCGATGGTAAAATGGACATCCACCCTCATTCTCACTGGCATCCTGCAATAATTCATTAACAGTGACACAATCTGTTGCTGTTTTTTCCTCATCCGTGAGGATACTGTCAAACAGCATTCTCGTATACGGATGACACGGATGATCGTAGAGCTCATCCACATCTGCCATCTCCACAATTCTTCCAAGATACATAACGATTACTCTGTGGCACATATGATGGACAACATTCAAATCATGAGAAATAAACATGTAGGTCAGATTCTTTTCATCATGCAGCTTCAAAAGCAAGCGCAGAATCTGGGACTGTACCGTCACATCAAGTGCAGAAACAGGTTCATCTGCAATAATCAGCTTCTCACCTCGCATCAGTGAAAGGCCAATACTGATTCTCTGACGCTGTCCACCTGAAAGCTCTCTCGCATAACGATTGGCAAAGGACGGATCCAGACCAATTTCGACCAGCATCTGGTCAACCATTTCTTTTCTCTGCTTCTTATCCTTTATACCTTTTAATTTCAAAGGCTCCTCCATGATCCAGCCAATCTTTCTGGCCGGATTCAGGGAACTGAAGGGATCCTGGAAAACCATCTGCGGTTTCAGATGATCCATCTCCATCTTGCCGTCGAATTCCTTGTTCAAACCGACAATCGTCTTGGCCAGTGTAGATTTTCCGCATCCACTCTCTCCTACAACGCCGAGGATTTCTCCTTCATACAAATCAAAGCTCATATTGTGGATAATATGTTTGCGCTGATTTTTACTTGAAAACAGCTTTTTGTTTTCCTTATAATAAACGTTCAGATTGCTCACTTCAAGAAGCTTCTTTGTATTTTGACTCTTCTTGACCTGATCCGGCATAGACGCCACCAGTTTGCGGGTATATTCATGTTTTGGATGCTTCAGTACTTCCTTGGCATCACCGCGTTCTACGATCACGCCCTTGTACATGACAACAACCTTCTGACAGACTTCCTTGATAACATTCAAGTCATGGGAAATAAACAGAATTGAACTTCCCGTATCCCTGTGAATCTTCTTCAGCAGATTCAAAATCTGTGCCTGCACAGTTACATCAAGGGCAGTTGTCGGTTCATCCGCAATAATCAGATCCGGATGATTGATGATAGCCATGGCGATCATCACTCGCTGACGCATACCTCCTGAAATCTCATGAGGATACTGATCAATCAGTGTCTCCGGATTTCTCAGGCCAACACTTGCCAGGGTCTCAATCACACGTTTTCGAATGGTTTCTTTATCTAAATCTGTATGCAGTTTCAGACTTTCTCCCACCTGGGTACCGATTTTCATAACCGGATTTAATGAAGTCATCGGCTCCTGAAAGATCATGGACATATTTCTCCCCTGGATCTTTCGTCTTTCCTCACGGCTCATGCCAAGCAGCTCCTGTCCGTTCAGACGGATGGAGCCCTCAGACACCTGAGCCTCTTCACTCAGTAATCCCATCACCGCAAGGGATGTCATGGATTTGCCGGAACCGGATTCACCGACGATTCCTACGATTTCTCCTTTTCCCACCTCAAGATTGACATGATCCACAACTGTGTGTATGCCACTCTTTGTTGGAAAACCAATGGTCAAATTCTCAATTTTTAATAATTCCTTATCCATAGGTTCCTCCTAATCGCTGATGGCCCTCAGCCCTTCACTGATCTGACTGAAGCCGAGAATAATAAGCACGATGACAACACCTGGCCAAATAGCATACCACGGTGCAGTAAATATATACGCCTGCGCCTCCGAAAGCATACGTCCGAGACTTGGATCCGGTGGCTGTACCCCCAATCCGAGATAACTCATACTTGCCTCTGCTAAAACGGCATTGTTAAAGCCGATTGCTGCCGCTGTCAGCAGGCTGACCGCTGTATTTGGCAGAATATGAACAAATATAATTCTCAGATTGCCCGCACCCATCACCTGGGCACTCCGGACAAATTCCTGGGATTTGTATCGTATCACTTCACTTCGCACTATTCGTGCAAAGCTTGGAATAAACATCACACCCAGTGCAATGATAATCTTGTATTTACCTGTTCCGATAAAACTGATAAAAATCAAGACAAGCAGCACACTTGGAAATGATAATAAAACATCATTGATTCGCATAACGATCTCATCAAGCAGACCACCATAAAATCCTGTCAGAGAGCCGATGATAACACCGAAGAAGCAACCGATCGCCACAGTGGAAAGTGCCACAAAAAAGGTTGTGCCGCAGCCGTTCATGACACGGCTGAAAACATCTCTTCCGAAATTATCTGTTCCCATCAGATGAATCAGACTTGGCGCCTGATTCTTGGCCAGACTGTCCATTCCGGTAACCGCATACGGTGTCCAGAACTGACCGATAATCGTTATAATGAGGATAATGCCTGTCAGGATCAAACCAATGATCAGGCTGTAATTACGTTTCTTCATTTCTTACACTCCTACGCTGTCCGAACTCTTGGGTCTGCCAGCTGATATAAAACATCCACAAGGAAATTGATAATGACAACGATAGATGTAATATATAAAACAGCTGCCTGAACAACCGGATAATCACGGGTTGAGATCGATGTAATCATCAGACGCCCCATCCCCGGGATACTGAAAACCTGTTCAATCACAAGGCTTCCGGCGAGAATCTCTGCAACAACCATCGCAACAAACGTAATGACCGGTATCAGCGCATTACGAAGAACATGACCGTACAAAACCTGATTCACAGAATTACCTTTGCTGTAAGCGGTTCTGACGTAATCTTTCTTCATCTCACTCAAAACGGAATTACGAAGATATTTCACAACCATTGCAATCTTCGGAAGCGCTACTGCAACTGCAGGAAGGATCAGATATTCAATGCATCCTTTCATGTCCTCTTCCATACTGACATACCCACCCGGCTGAAATACTTTAAAGACAAGACCGAAAACATACGTCAGTATAATACCAAGAAAGAACGACGGAATCGCCATTGTAATCTGTGTCAGCTGATTAATCAGCACATCCAGCCACTTACCGGCAAATCGTGCAGACAGCATTCCCAATGGAAGAGCGATAACAACGATAATGACAAAGGACATCACAGCCAACAGAATCGTGACCGGAAGTCGTGACTTTAAAAGCTGCGTCACTGTCATTGTATCGTATTTGTAGGATTGACCAAAATCGCCGTGTAGTGCCTTCTCAAGCCAATGCACATAACGTGTCATCACAGGCTGATCCAACTCATACTCTGCTCTGACCCTGGCAATAGCTTCGGGAGATGCATCCACTCCCAGTTTGGAAATAGCGGCATCTCCCGGTATGACACTAAAAGCGGTAAAGGTCAGAAGTGAAATAAATAACAATGTTATAATGAGAGTAATAATTTTTTTTATAAAATATTTCATTATGACCTCCGCCATGGTTACCCATGTGCTTTATTAAATTCGTATTTTTTGTTCGTTTTACTGAGCCAACTTGATCAGTGAAAGGTCAATTGCGGAAACCGCATATGTCTGATAACCTGTATACTTCTTATTAAGAGCAATCAGATTGGCCGGATCTTCAATAAATACAGATGCTGCCTCGTCTGTCAAAATCTGCTGAAGCTTGTTGTAAATCTCATGCTTCTGATCCTTATCAACTGTAGCCAGTGCCTGACCGTACAATTCATCATATTCTGTATTGCTGAAGTTTGTAAAGTCATTGCTGGATTCTGTATAGTATCTCTTGTACCATGTAGATGGTGCCTGAGAACTGATATCAAATCCGATGACTGTTGACTGATAATCTCTGCCCTGGTATACATCTGATAACCATGCACTCCATTCAATCTGGTTGATTGTCACATTCACACCAACTGCTGCCAGCTGTTCTGCAATAATTTCTGCAGTCTGAATATGCTGTGAGTAGTTACTTGGAACTGTGATCTCAAGATCAAAACCATCACCATATCCTGCTTCTGTAAGAAGTTCTTTGGCCTTCTCTACATCATATGTATAAGTGCCTTCTGTATCTGCATTATACCATGCTGTGATCATCGGATAGCCATGTGTCTGGATGATCTTACTCTTGCCATTGAACAGGAATTCATTGATCGCATCTCGATCAATCGCATAGTTCAGTGCCTGTCTGACACGCACATCCTGAAGTGGTTTGTAAGAGTTATTCAGGAAAAGACCGTGAATCAGCATCATTGTTGATTCAACAACATTGTAGTCAGAATTTAATGCTTGAACCTGATCGTTTGTCAGATACAATAACATATCAATTGTACCACCCTGCAGTTCAAGGAATGCAGCCTGTGCATCAGCGATAAATTTGAACTTTGCAGATGTTACACAATCAAGATCCTGATTCCAGTAGCCATCATACTTCTCAAGTTCAAGGTACTGACCTTCAGCGAACTTCTTCACTTTGAAAGGACCTGTACCGATTGGGTTTGTTGCCTGCTCAGCATCGTTGGCCTGTTCGAGGATTGCAACTGTCAGGTTGTAGATAAATTCTGAGTTTGCCTCTGACAGTGTCAGCTCGATTGTCTTGTCATCCACAATTTTGATATCTGAAATAACAGAAAGTGCGGAAGACTCGCCGTCCATTTCCGCACTTCTCTCTAATGAATATTTAATATCTTCGACAGTTACAGGGTTGCCATCCTGGAAAGTAATTCCATCTCTTAATGTGAAAGTATAAGTCTTCGCATCATCAGAGATTGTGTAATCACTTGCTACCGCTGGAGTGACATCACCATCTGTAGTAGGTTTTACCAAACCTTCAAAAACGTTAAATAAGACACTGCGAGTTCCTGCATCCGTATCTTCGTGCGGGTCAAGACTGCTGATTTCCTGTGACAGACCTACTGTAAAACAGGAAGTATCTGAATTTGCTGCGTCAGACTGTGTGCCATCTGCTGCAGATTCAGTTGTCTTTTCTGAAGAACTATTACCAGTTTCAGAAGACTCTGTACTCTTATTGCTTCCGCATGCGCAGAATGCAACAGATACCAAAAGCACCATTACACTTAAAAGAATCTTTGTGACAGATTTCTTTTTCATAATCGTTTAAACCTCTTTTTTCTGTAATATTTCTCCCATTATTAAATTGTCTATCACATTATACCATTTCATCCATAAAAATCAAGTATTTTTTATTGAAATTGACAGTTATTCAACGGATTTCAACGATTCAACCATATCAATTTTTCTTAATCTGAAATACATCAGCCAGTTGACAAAAATCGAAAATCCGAAGGTAATCACCACGGCATAAACATAGCTTGAAAAGTCCGCACGACGGATAAACATAATCACATCTGTCTCCACTGATGTAATGATAAAGGCATGAAGATACTTGCCAAGAACCGCACCACACAATGCTCCGATAGCTGTCAACATCACATTCTCTCTGTAGACATATTCCGCAACTTCCAGATCGTAAAACCCCAGGACTTTAATGGTTGCCAGCTCTCTTCTGCGTTCTGTAATATTAATATTGTTCAGATTATACAGGACAATAAATGCCAGCATGCCGGCGGCTGTCAACAGGATCAGTGTCACAATATCCAGACTGTCCAGCACCTCCTCAAACTTACTTCGGACATAATCCGTCGTTGATGTTCCGGATACAGCCTCCAACTGCAGCAGTTGTGCTGAATAATCATCCGAATTATCACTGTTCAATCCCGGAATAAAGGCCTCAATCTTATTCCACTCCGGTGTCTGCCCAAATGTCTGCTGATACAACGTCGGCGACATATACACATAACTCATCAGATAATTTTCGGCAACTGCACCGACAGTAACCTCTCGCTCCATATCTTTGTCTGTAATCTTTAATGTATCTCCGGCTTTGATCCCCAGAAGCTCTGCCAGCTTCTCTGTAATGATCACATCTGTATCATTGAGACAATACGGTACTCCTGTTTTGCGATCCTGCAGTTCCACAAAACTGCCGTACTTCCCTGAATCCTCCGGCACTGTCAGATAGGCTGTATAGGATGTTGTACTTCCCTGAACAGACATACTCATGGAACGAAGTCTGATATATTGTTCTGCCTTCAACCCATCATTATTCTCCAGAAAATCATAAAGTTTCTCCATCTCCTGATCCGTCACATGATCCTCCAAAGTAAGGGTCATATCATAATGAAACAGTTCATCATACTGTCTGTGGGCAACACCGCTGATAGAATCTGTCAGCCCAAATGCAAAAACTACAAGGGCCGTACATCCGCCGATGCCAAAAATCGTCATAAAGAAACGCTTTTTATACCTGAAAAGATTTCTCATGGCAACCTTAGACGTAAACTTCATATGTTTCCAGACAGGTCCCACATGCTCCAGCAAAATCTTCTTTCCGGCTGCAGGTGCCTCCGGACGCATCAGTTCTGCAGGCGAAGCTGCCAGTTCACGGCAGCAGGATGCCAATGCCGCACCGGTCACGCATAGAATTGCAGCACCTGAGGCCGTTACAGAATAATAAAGATTCAGTGGTGTCAAAATAACCGTAATATTCGGATACAAAACTCTATAGGCTGTAATGATCACCCATGGCAAAAACTTCTGACCGAAAATAAGTCCGATCACACTGCCAATCACACTTGCTGACAATGCATACCAGACATATTTGCTGGCAATAGACCAACCGCTGTACCCCAATGCCTTCAGAGTACCGATTTGTGTCCGCTGTGACTCTACCATTCTCGTCATAGTTGTCAGACTCACAAGTGCCGCCACAAGGAAGAATATCAACGGAAATATTTTGCCGATGGCACCGATACGTTCCGCATTCTGTTCATATTCCACGTAACTTTGCGTGGCATTTCTGTCAAGAACATACCATTCCGGATACTCTACCTCTCCCAGTTGTTCCTCTGCATCTGCAATTTCCTGCTCTGCATCTGCAATCTTCTCCTTGGCTTCTTCTTTGCCAGAGACATATTTTTCTTTGGCATCCGCAAGCTCTGCCTTTGCTTCCGTAAGCTTCTGCTCTGCTTCCTCAAACTGGGATTGTGCTGATGCCATCTTTGACTGCAGTTCCTTCCTGCCGCTTTCCAGTTCCGACCAGCCATTCTCCAGCTGCCTTTTTGCCTGATTTAAAGCATTCTGTCCGTTCTCCAGCTCCTGCTGTTTGTTATTCAGCTGCTGTTTGCCTGCTTCTAGCTGACTGCTTCCAGCCTCTAACTGCTTTCCGGCGTCATCCAGCTGTTTTTTTGTTTCATCCAGCTGTGTCTGCTGACTCTCCAGCTTATCCTGCTGCTGACTCAGTTCTTCCTTTCCTGCCTCAATCTGTGTGAGCCCAGATTCTATCTCCGACAGTCCGCTTTCTGCCTGGGACAATCCAGCCTGAATTTCATCCCGCCGGGATTCTAGCTGGGATTTTTGTCCGGACACTTCTGCTATTTGCGCATCCAGTTGTGCGATGAGTTCTTCATCCGGTTCCTCCGCGGCGGCCGCCTCATCCCGCTGCTGACAAAGCTCGCCAATTTGTCTCTCCAGCTGAATGATGCCTTCATCCAGTTCTTCTTTCTGCACCAGAAGTGTTTCATACTGTTCCTGCAGTGCATTCTTTTGCGTGTTTAATGCTTCTTCCTGACTTTTCAGACTCTCTGAGGCCGCTGCCAGCTGTGCCCTGCCCTCATCCAGCTGCTTCTGTCCATCTTCGGCAGCTTTCAGCCCTTCCTCATACTGCTGTTTCTTTGCTTCTAATGTACGGCCGGATTCCTCAAGCTGCTGCCTTGCCTCACTCAGCTGCTGTCTGCCATCTTTGAGCTTCTTCTCATTGGCGCTGACCTGTGCTTCACCTTCCTGAAGCTGCTGCTCACTATTCTGAAGTTTTGCCTTCGCCGAAGTAATCTGCTCTTCATAAGCTGCCTTGTTGTCATCCAGTGTTTTTTGCCCATCTCTGATCTGCTGTTCCCCGTCCTGAAGCTTTGCCCAGGCATCGGAAAGTTCTGATTCCGCATCTGCTTTTGCATCGGCAAGCTTTGATCTGGCATCATCCAGTTCCGTATTGGCATCATCCATAATGCCATTATATCTGGCAGCTTCTCTCTCCTCACTGATGGCTTCCAGCTTATCCTTCACCTGATCCACCACATTATCATAGGCATCTGAATAAGCAGTTTTCTCTGCTGCGCCTTCCACTGTAAGATACGCTGCGCTGTATGCCTCTGACTTAAAGACTTCAGGGGACAGATACACAAACGCATCCGTCTGACCGGTTCCGATAGAAGTTGTGTCTCTGGCACTTGTAAAATAACTCGGGCTGGCAGCTGCCCCGACAATTGTAAATGTCGTCACAGATAATGTGTCCGAAACATTCTCATCCTTTCCTGCTGCTGTTACTGTCAGCTGATCTCCGATCTGATAACCGTCTTTATCAATCATCAGACGGTCCACAATACACTCATCAGGATTTTCAATATCCCGTCCTTCCACGAGGCTGATCTTGTTCACGTTCTGCGGCTCCGACAAAAAACGCAGTATCCATTTGGCATTCTCTCCGATTACCTCCGCGTCATAACTGTAAGCACCTTCGACGGCTTTCACCCCTTCAATGGATGAAATAGCCTGTAGATCATCATCTGTTAGTCCTAATGTGGATAACACCCGCAAATCCATGAAATCACTCTGATCCAGATAATAATCCAACGAAAGCTTCATGTCCGGACAGGTTGCCCGTATACCTGCCAGAAATGCAACTCCCAGTGCTACAATAAGCAGGATAGACACATATCTGTTGAGTGTATATTTAATTTCTCTGAAAAAATCTTTGCTCATTGCATTTCTCATAAAAATCTCCATTCCGCATTTCATTTTCTCCCCTTCAAATGGCTCTTCTACATTCTATTATAACAAAGAATACCATAGGATTCAGTGAAGATTTTATAAACTTTTCCCTGCTCAGGCAGCTATAATGGCTCCATTGATTTTGAAAGTTCAAACAGTTATAATTAGGGAAAGAAATCATTTTTAGGAGGTTCATTTATGGCTGAACAAACAACACATACACTTCCTTTGCGTGAAAAAGTACCTTCCAGTGATAAATGGCACATAGAAGATATTTTTGCAGATGATAATGCATTTCTGGCAGCACTTTCCGCATGCCGCACCCATATCAATGCATTGTCCGAATTTAAAAACCATCTCGGAGATTCTGCCGAGACACTTTGTCATTACCTGACAGAAAAAGAAAAGGTTCTTGTTGAACTGGACAGTCTTTACTGCTATGCTGGACATCGTTCGGATGAAGATACTTCTAATCCGCATTATCAGGATTTACGGGGCCAGGTAGATTTTACCGGCAATCACTTTTATGAAGTGACAGCCTTTGAAGACCCTGAACTGCTCTCTCTTCCTGAAAATTTTATACCGGATGCATTAAGTACCTGTCCGGATCTGGTTCCATTCACCCACTATCTTGAGAACACACTGCGTATGAAAGCACATACCCTCTCCAGGGAAGAAGAAGCACTGCTATCCCTGACTATGGATCTGGACAGCACTCCGCAATCTATATTTTATATGTTTAATAATGCGGACATTCAATTTGAAAGTGTCACTGACAAAGACGGTCATGAAGTCGGTATTTCCCACGGTCGTTTTGTCCCCCTTCTTGAAAGCCCCGACCGAGATCTGCGCCGTAAGGTCTTTCAGTCTTATTACCATTCCTTTAACCAGTATAAGAATACCGTAGCCGCCATTTTTGCCGCCAATCTGAAAAAAGAATTATTCTATACAAAAGCAAGACATTATACTTCCTCCATGGAGGCCCACCTGTCGCAGAACAATATTCCGACAGCCGTTTATGAGCAGCTGATCGAAGCCGTTCATGATGCTTTGCCGGAAATGTACCGCTATGTCCGTCTTCGCCGTAAAATGCTCGGTGTCAAAGAGCTTCATATGTATGATGTCTACACACCTCTTGTCTCAGGTGAGCATGCCAATATTTCTTTTGATGAGGCAATGGCCATTGTCAGCAGAGGTCTGGCTCCCCTGGGCGAATCTTATATCCGGCTGCTGAATGAAGGTATGCACGGTGGCTGGATCGACCGCTATGAGAACAAAGGCAAACGAACCGGTGCTTACTCCGGCGGCGATTATGCCCATCATCCTTTCGTTCTGATGAATTATCAGGGTACGCTGGACAATGTCTTTACTCTGGCACACGAAATGGGTCACTCTCTGCATTCATGGTATGCAAACCATACCCATCATTATGTGGACGCCAGCTACAGTATTTTTGTCGCCGAAATTGCCTCCACCTGCAATGAAGCACTGCTCATGAATGACCTGCTTGGCAGATGCAGTGATCCCCATGAAAAGCTCTGGCTTCTGAATCATTATCTGGATATGTTCAAAGGTACTTTATTCCGTCAGACCATGTTTGCGGAATTTGAAAAAATCACCCACGAAAAAACAGCAGCAGGCGAAACTTTAAATGCACAGTCCCTGTGCAGGATCTATGGTGATTTAAATGCTCTGTACTTCGGTCCTGATATGACCAATGACCCTGAGATCTCACTGGAATGGGCAAGAATCCCACATTTCTATATGCCGTTCTATGTCTACCAGTATGCAACAGGATTTTCTGCTGCCATCGCTCTCAGCCACCGTATTCTGACTGAAGGTCAGCCGTCCGTTGAAGATTATATCAATTTCTTAAAAGCCGGCGGCTCCGACTATCCGATCAATGTTCTAAAAAAAGCCGGTGTTGATATGACTACCAAATTCCCTGTTGCCAGTGCTCTTTCTGTTTTCTCCTCTGTTCTTGATGAAGCTGAAAAGGTCATTGCAGAACTCGGTCTTTAAATTCAAAGCCTGATTTGAACCGCCAGATCAGACGCCACACAAAGCAAATACCCCGGCCAGTCTGTTCTTACAGACTGCCGGGGTATTTTTGAAGTGGATATATACAAAGACAGGATTTAAGCTTTTTCTACGATCAGTGCCTGGCCCTGACCACCGCCGATACACAGTGTTGCAAGACCTTTCTTTGCCTCTTCTCTCTTCTGCATTTCGTACAATAATGTCACAAGGATTCTGGCACCTGATGCACCGATCGGGTGTCCCAGTGCAATAGCACCGCCGTTAACATTGACTTTGTTCATATCAAATTTCAGTTCTTTGGCAACTGCCAGAGACTGAGCTGCGAAAGCTTCATTGGCTTCTATCAGATTAATATCATCGATTACCAGATTTGCTTTGTCCATCGCCTTTGTCACTGCCGGAACGGGACCAACCCCCATAATTGAAGGGTCTACACCGCCTGTTGCATAGGACACGATGGATGCCATCGGCTTCAGACCAAGTTCCTCTGCTTTTTCCTGGCTCATCACAACAAATGCTGCCGCACTGTCATTGATACCGGATGCATTGGCTGCTGTCACTGTGCCGCCGTCTCTCTTGAATGCCGGTTTTAATTTTGCAACTTTCTCAATGGTTGTTCCGAATTTAGGATATTCATCTGTATCAAAAACAGTGTCACCTTTTTTACCATGAATCACAACAGGAACAATTTCATCTTTGAATTTGCCGCCTTTGATGGCTGCCTCCGCCTTACTCTGGGAAGCAACGGCGAATTCGTCCTGCATTTCTCTTGTAATACCATATTTTTCTGCAACATTTTCAGCTGTAATACCCATATGATACTGATTAAATGCATCCCACAGGCCATCGTTAACCATCACATCGATCATTTTTGTATTGTTCATTCTCGCACCCCAGCGTGCACTTGGAATGGCATACGGTGCCGCACTCATATTCTCAGTACCGCCACAGACAACAATCTCAGATTCACCTGCAAGAATCTGATTCGCTGCAAGGGCAACACTCTTTAAACCGGAACCACACACGATGTTGATGGTCATAGCTGTTGTCTCAATCGGAAGCCCTGCCTTTAATGTAACCTGACGAGCTACATTCTGACCGAGACCTGCCTGTAATACATTACCAAAAATAACCTCATCCACCTGCTCCGGTTTAATACCAGCTCTTGAGACTGCTTCTTTGACCACAATTGCTCCAAGTTCAGCTGCAGGAACATCCTTTAATGTACCCCCAAATGCACCAATAGCTGTTCTGCATGCACTAACAATAACTGCTTTTTTCATCGTTCTCGTTTCCTTTCTCACACCATAAAGTTCTTGTTTTTTTGTTTCTATACTATAATAAATAGCAAATCCTGTGCCAAACTGCAACTCCAATACTTTTGCCCGATTTACAGGGTTTTACGTCCTTTCTATCCGCACACTTTAATATCCGCGCACAGATATGTTGCTTTATGCCACATTTTTGTTGCTTTTTTGTGTCACCTGCTGTATCATAGACTTAATTAAAACCTTATTTCATTGTCCATCAGAAAATGAAACACCTCACAGCGCATAGCAATCAATCAGGAGATGATCAAATGAATTTTACACCTTTATGGACAGCCGCACTCAATGCTTTTTCCAATTTTATCATTGTGGATGAACGCTGCCGCATTGCCTATATGAACAAACCTTATACTGAGATTCTGAACATAAAATTGGAAGATGTCATCGGCAAACCCATCAAAAGCATTATTCCGACCACAAAGCTTCCTGAAGTCATGGCTTCCGGCAAAGCTGACATCGGTGCATTAATGACACTTTATGATCACAAAACCAGCAGAGATATCCGATTTGTCTGCAATCGTATTCCCCTGATCGAAGATGGCGAGATTATCGGTGGCGTTGCCATTTCCACTTTTAATGAGATGGGAGAGATTTATCATCTGTATTCAGAAGTTGAAAAGATGCAGCAGCAGAACGAATTGTATCAACAGACCATAGAGCAGCTGCGCAAACAGACCAATCCTCTGGATTATATTATCGGTTCTTCGCAGGCTATCGGTCATATCAAATCTACCATTGCTATTTTTGCCAATTCCGGACTTTCACTTTTGCTCACCGGTGAAACCGGCGTCGGCAAAGAAGTTTTCGCCAATGCACTCCACCAGCTCAGCAGCCGAAGTGCCAGCAACTTTGTCAAGATCAACTGCGCTGCTATTCCAAAAGATCTGCTGGAATCCGAGCTCTTCGGCTATGAGGGCGGTGCATTCACAGGCGCCAAAAAGGGCGGCAAAATCGGCAAGTTTGAACTGGCCGATGGAGGTACTTTGCTTCTGGATGAAATCGGAGAAATGCCCCTTCCGCTCCAGTCCAAACTTCTGCGGGTTCTGCAGGAAAAAGAAATTGAACGTGTCGGTGGTATCACACCTATCAAAGTCGATGTCCGCCTTATCTGCAGTACAAACCAGAACCTGACCCAGTTAATCCAGGAAGGCCGTTTCCGTGCCGACCTTTACTACCGTATTAATACCATCGAACTTGCCATACCGCCGCTCCGGGATCGTCTGGATGATATTCCTGAACTCTGCAATTTCTTTATCCAGAAATTTAACCGTGAAAACGGCAGTTACACCCAGGGGATCGATCAGGAAGTTCTGGCGCTGATGCAGCAATATACCTGGCCCGGCAATGTCCGCGAGCTGGAGCATGTCATCGAACGTCTCTGCTTTTTGAACGGCCATAGCACCATTCATCTTTCATCCTGTGACTTTCTTATTCATAAAATGTCCGGGGAAAATACACTTTCAAAACCTGCTTTCTCTGCTGCTTCCTCCCTGCAGGAACAGCGCTGCAATGCAGAAATAGACCTGATCCGTCAGACGCTTCGCCAAACAGACGGCAATAAAGCCAAAGCCGCCCGTCTTCTCGGTATTGACCGTACGGTACTTTACCGCAAACTGAAAAAATATCACATTGATCAAACCCCATAAAACGGGGGAAGGCCTTATCTTACGATAAGGCCTTATTAGGGAAATAGAATGTATTTACAATAACCTCAAAACATACAAAATGTCTCAAAGCTAAAGCCGAATAAAATGTTATCAGATTGTCTGAATCTGATATTAAACAGCATCTGCACCGCGCTCGCCGGTACGGATACGAACAACATCTTCGATGTTGTAAACAAAAATCTTACCATCACCGTAATTACCGGTGCTGATTTCTTTGACAACTCTCTCAATAATCTTCTCTGATGCATCATCTGCAACAACGGTTTCAACCTTTACCTTTGGCAGAAGGTTGACATTATATGTTGTTCCTCTGTACATACGTGTGTAGCCTTTCTGATTACCATAACCCATAATGTTTGTAATCATCAGACCACTTGCTTCGCAGTCATTCAAAATATTCTTCAAACTTTCCAGTTTTTCCGGTTTGATAATAATCTCTAATTTTTTCATGACACAACCTCCTGATTCCAATGGAATTTGCTATTCAATACCCTCTATGCAGAGTATTTAATTATTTTCACAGAAAACAAGTTTCTATAAAATAATAAAACGGCGCCCCTTAAAAAGGAACGCCGTTGTTCTCAAATATGTCTCTATTATACCCCTGAAATATAAAATGTCAATCATTTTTTTCCAAATTTCAGAAATTATTGATATAAGTACAGAATCCGGAATTCGTCCTGATCCATGGATTATTTATTGCTCAGGTATTCATCAATCCCCTTCGCAGCTGCTTTACCTGCACCCATAGCCAGAATAACCGTTGCAGCACCTGTTACAGCATCACCGCCGGCATAAACACCCTCTTTGGTTGTTGCGCCATTGTCCTCATCTGCGATGATACACTGCCATTTATTCACATCCAGCCCCTTTGTTGTAGAAGAGATCAGAGGGTTTGGTGATGTACCAAGAGCCATGATTACTGTATCGACATCCAGGTCATATTCTGAACCAGGCACTTCTACAGGTCTTCTTCTGCCGGATTCATCCGGTTCACCAAGTTCCATCTTGATGACACGAAGGCCCTTCACCCAGCCATTCTCATCCACAAGGATTTCCTTCGGATTGCGGAGCAGATGGAACTGGATACCCTCTTCCTTTGCATGATGCACTTCTTCCACACGGGCAGGAAGCTCTTTCTCACTTCTTCTGTAGACAATATAAGTCTCTGCGCCGAGACGAAGGGCTGTTCTGGCTGCATCCATAGCAACGTTACCGCCACCGATAACAGCAACCTTCTTGCCCTGATGAATCGGTGTATCATAATCATCTCTGAAGGCTTTCATCAGGTTGTTTCGTGTCAGGAACTCATTGGCAGAGAAAACGCCGTTCGCCTGCTCACCAGGGATACCCATGAACTTCGGAAGGCCGGCACCTGAACCAATGAAGACTGCATCATAACCCTCTTCATTGATCAGTTCATCAATGGTAATGGATTTGCCGATGATCACATTCGTCTCAATCTCAACGCCCAGTTTCTTCACGTTGTCTACTTCATGAGCTACAACTGTCTGCTTTGGCAGACGGAACTCAGGAATACCATATACCAGTACGCCGCCGGCTTCATGAAGGGCTTCAAAGATCTTCACATCATAACCCATCTTTGCCAAATCACCGGCACATGTCAGCCCTGCAGGACCGGAACCGATAACAGCAACCTTCTTGCCTTTCTTCTCCTTGGCAGGAACAGGTGCAATATTGTTCTCTCTTGCCCAATCTGCTGTAAAACGCTCAAGCTTACCGATGGAGACAGGCTCACCCTTGATACCAAGGATACATTTGCCTTCACACTGGGATTCCTGAGGGCATACACGGCCGCATACTGCAGGAAGCGCTGAGGATTCGCCAATCACCTGAGATGCTTTCTCAAAATTGCCTTCCTTTACTTCTGCGATAAATGCAGGGATATTGATATTGACAGGACATCCTGTGATACATCTTGCATTCTTACAGTTCAGACATCTGGAAGCTTCTTCCATTGCATCTTCCTTGTTGTAGCCAAGACATACTTCTTCAAAATTCTTCGCACGTACTTCCGGTGCCTGTTCACGTACAGGTACTCTGTTCTTCTTATCTGCCATTATCTGTCACCTCCGCAATTGCCACATCCGCCATGGTGTGTACTTCCTTCCTGCAGTTTCAGCATTGCTCTGCCTTCCTGGGTCTTATAGCTCTGCTGACGCTGCATAGCCTGATCAAAATCTACAAGATGGCCGTCAAATTCAGGTCCGTCTACACAGGCAAACTTCACCTTGCCATCCACAATCAGACGACAGGCGCCACACATACCTGTACCGTCTACCATGATCGGGTTCATGCTGACAATCGTAGGAATCTCCAGCTTCTTTGTCAGCAGACATACGAATTTCATCATGATCATCGGGCCGATGGCAACACAGAAATCATACTTTGTGCCCTTTGCAGCCAGTTCTTCGATCACTGCTGTAACCATACCGTGACGTCCGTAAGAACCATCATCCGTTGTCACATATAAATTGCCGGCAACAGCTTCCATTTCCTTCTCAAGAATCAGAAGTTCTTTGTTCTTGGCACCAACGATAACATCTGCTGCCACACCATGCTCATGCAGCCACTTAACCTGAGGGTAAACAGGTGCTGTACCCACACCGCCGGCTACAAATAAAATCTTCTTCTGCTTCAGTTCTTCAATGTCGTCCTCAATCCATTCGGATGCCTTGCCAAGAGGGCCTGTTACATCCTGGAAGAAATCACCCTCGCGGAGCCAGGACATCTTCTCTGTGGATGCACCAACTGTCTGGAAAACAATTGTGACTGTGCCTTTCTCTCTGTTATAATCACAGATGGTCAACGGGATTCTCTCGCCAACCTCATCCATCTTGACAATCAGGAACTGTCCAGGCTGGCATGCGCGTGCCACACGCGGTGCTTCAATTTCCATCAGAAAAATCTTATCTGCAAGTTTTTCTGCTTTTACAATTTGATACATTCCATATCCTCCTATAATGATTTTGTCTCCCTATTACTTATGGGCTCTATTATACTCACTTTTCGACAAAATTGCAACCATATGCCCTAAATATTTTTGTTAAAAACATGAAAATTCTAAAAAAGTTTTTGTAAATTTCGGTTGATTAGCCAAAAAAATTTCCCTTGTATGCTGAATCATACGCCGAATGCCTTCCTGATCCGGGCATTGGATATACATGCACAGACCTGCAATAACCGCATTGCCTAAAATATGCACCCGTTCCGCCAGTTCCTCCGGTATGAGTCCTGCCCCGGCCGCTTTGGCAATATCCAGCTGACTGCCAAAACCACCGGCCAGCTCCAGCGCTTCAATTTCTTCCATCCGGTACCCGGCATTCTCGACCAGTATCTCAAGTCCGGCGCGGATAGCCGCTCTGGCTTTCTGATACTCTCTGATATCCGCCTGGGTAATGACAATCTTCCCGGGAATAATCTCCAGTCCTCTGGATGCATAACGAAGACTTAATCTTCCTGTATTATCCATCATCCGGCTCTTTCTCATCTCCGAAATGGCTGACACAAGACCACTGCCGCAGATACCCACCGGCGACTTTCTGCCGATGGTTTCATACCGAACCAGGCCATACTGTATCCGCACATCCCGCACAGCCCCCGGAATACTGCCAGTACCACAAGATAACTGTCCGCCCTCAAAGGCCGGTCCTGCCGCTGCTGAACTGACAAGCAGCCCCTCTTTATTGCCGACTGCCATTTCTGCATTGGTTCCAAGGTCCAGAAACAGACGCGGCTTTTCATTCCCGGCTATGCCGCAGCCCCACAAACCGGCGGTGATATCTGCCCCGACAAAGGCCGAAATACCTGCTATCAGCGTCACTTTTGTCTCTTTTAGCAGACAGTTTTCCACCAGAAGACTTTCCCCCAGCAGCTCTGCTGTGGATAACTCTTCAAAATCCAGGTTTACCGGTTGAAAAGGCCATGCCGAAAGCCCTCTGCAGTCATAGCCTCTTAATAAATGCAGCATCGTTGTGTTGCCTGCGATCACAATCTGTTCAATCGGTGCATCCGACGACTTCAAAAGACTGACAATCCCTTCTGCCAGATCCTGCCGGATCAATGCCTGCATCGCCTGCTCCTGACCATCCTCCACAGCTGCTTTGATTCTTGCCATCACATCTGTACCATAACTTCTCTGATGATTCAGTCCCCGGTATTCTGCGACAATCTTTCCGCTGTCGGTATACACCAGTGCCATCACAAGGGTTGTGGAACCGATATCCACAGCAATACTCAATGACTCTTTGTCAGGCAACCGGCTGTCCTTATCTGACTTTACACCATACGCCTCCGCTGTATTCTGCCGCTGAATTGGTTCCCTCACTAACGACTCGGCATGCTGAACCGGCGGAACATAAAAGGCATCTTCCCGCTGTATTTTCTCAAAGGTAATTGCGCATGATGCCGTGATCACAGCCCGGCATCCCAGACGATATCCAGCCTTTAATTCATCCTCGCTGAAAAACTGCCTGTCTTCCGTCGTTATAGGTAAACTCCCCTCCGTTATCCGGATTCTGCATTTTCCGCAGGTGCCCCTTCCGCCGCAATATAACGGAAAATAAATCTTCTCTCTTCTTAATATAGAAAGAAAAGGTTCCGGAGCTGCCAGTGAAATGGTTTGACCGTTTATTTTTATTTGCATACTCAGGCCTCCATTTCTACAACGCCTTCTCTTTCCTGCTGTCTTGATCTCCGTCGTCTTTTCCGCCTCCGGTTTTATGTCCGGTGTCTTCCTCTTTTCTGTTGTTGTATTTCTGGATGGTCACCAGACCCTTCTTCCTGTCCAGGAAGCGATCTTCCTCACTGAACACACAGCCGCAGTATTTCTGCATATACAGCCCCATGGCTCTGGCTTTTTCCTGTCCTTCCTTAAAGTATGGACGAAAGTCTCTGTACAAAAATGTTACATGATATTTTTTCGCCATTGCCTGTGCTGTCTTAATAATCAGTTCATGGTTCTGATAGGGACTGATGAGCAGCGTTGTTGAAAAGCTGTCATAGCCGTTTTCCGCCGCAAAGCGGGCTGTTTCTTCCAAACGGCACAAATAGCAATAACCACAGCGACTTTCATAATGCGGATACACATGATCGATAAAATTGCGCAGCCCATACTCATTCTTGACAATCAGACGCAAATGAATATCCGCGGCATACTTCGTCAATGTATTCTTTCTGGCTTTGTATTCTGTCACCGGATGAATGTTCGGATTGTACCAGAATCCCGTAGGCTCGATGCCTTCCGCTCTCAGCGCCTCGATACACATCACCGAACAAGGTGCACAGCAAATATGCAATAATAGTCTCATTTTCTGCCTCCTGTTCTTATTTGTTCTCGATGAATCCGATTTCTTTGATCAAAATAGACATCTTCCCGTCATCATTCTGATGATACTCCAATATACTCTCATCCTTCAGCAATTCCAAAGGCACCAGAAGCTCAATACCGCTGTCTGTTACCAGTTTCTGCTTCTTGCCAAGTTTACGCTCTGTCTTCTTGCTGACATAAACCGGTATCTTTGGAATCTGCTGCTGTTCAGCCACTTCCTGATAAAGGACCGCCGCCTGCTCATTATCCTTAAAAACAGCCTCCTCAAGTTCCGGTACAATGATCTGCCCCTTCTCTTTGACCTGATCGGCCACAATCGTCTTATATTCCATAATCTTCTGCGGCGCCTGTTCTTCATAACAGTGCTTGATGGTTTCTACAACAGAATCATCAATCGCCTTCACCGTTACTGCCTCAGAAGGTTTAAAATCCAGTTTCAATACCTGATCCGCCAGATAGTTCTGCTTCAATCCGTCAATATAGCACTCAAAATCCGATACCTGCGCCTGATTATCATTCAAATTCAGATAGAAATATTCATTCACTTTCGGAGACGGTCCCGGCAAGATCATATGATTCAGCGTCCAGTGCACTGCACTGTTCTCATCCTGTGCCACCAAAAATCTGGATTGATAATTACTCTTAAAAAATGTAATATAATCCTGATCTTCCAGCGTCACCCATGCAAACATACCTGCCCCCATCTGAATCTCCGGGTTCGCATGCATCAGATCCTGAATCTCATCACAGATACAATTCACAAAGGCCTCAAACTGATCACCAGTCTCCGGCAAAATCTGCTGAAGTTCCGATTCTTCATGAATAAAACCTTTTCTGGATGTCTCATGATAATAATATTTTGCGACCATCTGGCAGAGATATCTGTACATTTCATCCTCATCACCGGGTACATAACCTGAATAAGGAACAACCTCTAAAGTCGTATCAAACATACAGAAAAAAACTTTCTTAATTACAACATCCTGCCATTTCACATTATTTCCTCCCATCTTCTGCTCACTCTGCCCCATTATACATAATAACCTTGAAGAATGTCAACTTTTCTTTCCTGTATTGACTATCTCACAGCTTGCGTCTATACTAAGGGCATAAAAAGATTTGAGGGAGGCACTTACATGGAAAAGAATGTTTCCAAAGAGATCAAACGAATTATCATCTGCTGTATTGCATCCTGCATTATAGCCATCAATATCCGGACATTCGTCCGCACCGGCGGGCTGTTTCCCGGCGGCGCAAACGGCCTGACATTGCTAATCCAGAGCATTTTTGACCGTTATCTTCATATAACAATACCTTATACTGCTATCAACGTTCTTCTGAATGCCATTCCTGTTTATATCGGTTTTCGCTTTATCGGCAAAAAATTCACCCTTTATTCCTGTCTCGTCATATTCCTCACCGGTTTTCTGACAGACTGTCTGCCATCCTACACCATCACCTCCGACATCCTGTTAATCAGTATTTTCGGTGGTCTGATCAATGGTTTTGCCATCAGTCTCTGTCTGAAATGTGATGCCACCAGCGGCGGAACGGATTTTATCTCCATTTTCCTGTCCCGCAGAAAGGGCATTGATGCCTGGAATATCATTCTCGGCTTCAACGTGGTGATCCTCGCTATCGCCGGATTACTTTTCGGCTGGGATAAAGCCCTTTATTCCATGATTTTCCAGTATACATCCACACAGGTACTGCATGTTCTTTATAAACAATATCAAAAACAGACTCTTTTTATTGTTACGAACAAAGCAGAAGCCATCTCGCAGCTGATCTATGATACCACGGTTCATGGTGCCACTATCATCGACTGTGAAGGTGCCCATGAGCACAGCGAGCGTAAGATTGTCTACTCTGTTGTGTCCCGCGATGAGAATAATTCAGTCATCCGTGCGGTTCGCGAGGCAGATCCGCAGGCATTTATTAACAGTATGCCCACCAACGAACTGGAAGGCCATTTCTATCAGCGGCCGATTGACTAGTACATTAGTTATTTTCAAAACGATATATCGACCTTCCTGTTTATCTTAGCATTGACGTTTTTGGAAGTAAAATGCCTGTATGGGTATGTGATTCATATCTAAAAGTTAATGTGCATTTAAAAACAGGAAATACATACAAATAAAAGGACCTATAGGGTCCTTTTACTGTTTTAGTATATGAATTTTGAAATTCCCAAGAATAAACAAAAAATCCTGATAAGCAATACATCTTATATTGTTTATATCTATTTATGGTCATCGGGGTGACAGGATTCGAACCTGCGACCTCTTGATCCCAAATCAAGCGCTCTAGCCAAGCTGAGCCACACCCCGATATAAAGCATTATAAAATAAAAACCATGCACCTTCAAAACTGCATATCATAAAACACTCTGCCTTTTAGAACCATTTTGGTCAAGCCCTCGACCGATTAGTAACAGTCAGCTCCGGACATTGCTGCCCTTCCACCCCTGCCCTATCTACCTCGTCGTCTTCAAGGGGTCTTACTTCTTCCGAATGAGAGATCTTATCTT
>NZ_JAAXCM010000017.1 GCF_019734885.1 Pseudocoprococcus catus
CTGGGGAAAAATGAATCGCGGGGCACGCGAGGATAGCTTGTAGATACTTGGCTCAGTAGAGCCATTGAGCAAGAAGCCCCCACTTCAAAATCTGTGATTTAAGTGGTGGGAGCATGTCACTTAAAATCGTGTATAACAGATGAATATAGATGCAAAGTAGCGACTATCAATGGCGATATCGAAACCGGATAGTCGCTTTTTTGCGTTATGAAAATCATAGACAATGAGATCAAAAAACAGGAAAAGGAGATCTGAGCAATGTACCGAGTGATGTTGGTAGAGGATGATGGTGCCGTCAGATATGGATACAGAAAAATTTCATCTGTAAGGAGAGAGGGGTAAAATCGTCTTAAAAATCAGTAGAGTGGATTTATTATGGCAAAGGAATCTTCTGCTAACTGGCAAAGGTATCCATAATATGGTAGAATAATTTTGTAGCTGATCATTCAGGCCTGAAGATGTTGTTGGTCATCAGGCCTTGAAAGTCTGTGAAGGAGGAACTGCCTATGGCTCAAAACCTGATTTTAGTTGCAATTGTTTTATTTTTATGTTTGATGGCCGAGAAGCTGTCAGGAAAAGTCGGCATGCCGGCGTTGATTCTGTTTATGGGTGTGGGGATGCTGTTTGGCAGTGACGGTATTCTTCGGATTGCCTTTGATGATTATGGATTGGCACAGAATATCTGCCTTATCGCCCTATGTTTTATCATGTTTTACGGCGGTTTCAATATGAAATGGAGCGCAGCAAGACCAGTGGCCGTCAAAGCCATCTGTCTTTCTACTATTGGTGTTGTTGTGACAGCCGGTCTGACAGCGGTATTCTGCTTGGTGGTTTTGAAGTTTGATTTCGTCGATGCCTTTCTGATGGGAGCTGTGTTATCATCAACGGATGCAGCCAGTGTCTTCTCCGTATTACGAACGAAAAAGCTGAATTTAAAGGATGGTACGGCGTCTATTCTTGAGATGGAGAGCGGCAGTAATGACCCGGTGGCTTATCTTTTGACAATGATCGGTATCATGATGAAAACAGGCGGAAGTCTCAGCTCCCTGCCCTATATGATTTTTGCCCAGGTGGTGTTCGGCCTGGCTATCGGCGCAGCGGCTGCTTCCCTTGGCATTCTTTTACTGAAGAAGGGAACGATGCAGGCAGCAGGCATGGATATGATCCTTGTGACCGCCCTGGTGATGATTGCCTTCGGTTTATCTGAGGCCATCGGCGGCAATGCATTTCTGACGGTTTATCTCATGGGGATTTTGCTGGGAAACAGCAATATCAGAGGCAAAGAAACGCTGATCCCATTTTTTGACGGCATGACCGGTCTGGCTCAGATTGTTCTGTTCTTCTTGCTGGGACTTTTGTCCTTTCCACACAAGCTGCCGCAGATTTTCTTTGTATCCCTGGCGATTGCCATCGTACTGACGGTGATCATCCGTCCGGTTACAGTATTTCTGATTATGAAGCCTTTTAAATGCAGCAGCAGGCAGTGCCTGATGATTTCCTGGGCAGGGCTTCGAGGTGCGGCCTCCATCGTGTTCGCCATTATGGTGATCGCGGCCAGTTCGTCATCATCAGATACATTGTTTCATACAGTATTTATGGTGGCTCTTTTATCTGTTGCCATACAGGGGACTTTTCTGCCATTTGTAGCAGAAAAGCTGAAGATGGTGGATGATAGCTGCGATGTCCGTATGACTTTTAACGATTATAAGGAAGCATCAGAAATTACCATGATGCAGATGGAAATTCCGGAGGGACATAACTGGGAGAACCGTCTGGTGAAAGATGTCAGCATGCCAACAGGCTCATTAGCTGTGATGATCAAACGCCATGGCGAGACACTGATTCCCGGCGGTGATACAAGGATACTGGCGGGAGATACCATTGTTCTCAGTGTTCCGGCCTATGAGTCCGGCGGTCAGGAACATCTTGAGGAGCAGGAGATTAGCCCAAAACATCGTTGGTGCAATAAAACCATTGCAGAGTTGATGCTCCCTCACGGAACGCTGATCGTACTGGTGCGGCGGGGCAATGAAAATATCATTCCAAATGGTCAGACAGAGATTCTGGAAGGAGATCATGTAGTGATCTACCGATAAATGTGATATATAACTTTATTGATGAATCAAGCTATATTTTATCCTTAAACAATAGATGATAGATTTGCAGGGCAATATATGCTAAGATGTGAAAGTAACAGAAAATGGAAATCATGACTCTTGAAAGGAAAAATATATGATAAAGAATATTGTTTTTGATATGGGGAATGTTCTTGTGGCTTATGATGGCCGCAAGGTATGTAAACATTACATAAAGAATAAAAAGGACAGGAAACGCGTATTTACGGCAATTTTTCAGTCACCGGAATGGGTTTATCTGGATATGGGTGTGATGCCGGAGGAACAGGCCCTTGACCAGATGTGCGCCCGTCTGCCGAAGCGGCTCCATGAAGCGGCAAGACTGTGTATGCGGGATTGGCATCTCTATAATATGAAGCCCATCAAAGCAATGATTCCAGTCATCCAGGACCTGAAAGCGCGTGGTTTCAAACTGTATATCTGCTCCAATGCCTCCCTGCGTCTGCCGATGTGCTATCAGGAACTGCTGCCGGAAGTAGACAGCTTCGATGGCATCCTCTTCTCAGCAGAAGAAAAACTGCTAAAGCCGCAGAAAGAAATCTATGAGCGTTTATTTGAAAAATTCAACCTCAAACCGGAAGAAAGCTACTTCATCGATGACCTTCAGCTCAACATCGACGGCGCCGCAGCCTGCGGCATGAAAGGATACTGCTTTGCAGACAGAAACGTAGAAAAACTGCAGAAAGCCCTGGACAAATTCAATGAGGACACTAAATAGAATGAATGACGTTAAGATTTGAGGTCATAATCAGTGCCGATGGCAAGATTGTTTTTGAAAAAAATAACGGGACGGCGCATTGGTATCTTCAAATGGCGTGTCAGCAGAAAATAAAATATGGAATTCAAAAAGAGACATTCAATCCCAGGTGCTTCAGCATTGGCTGGTACTTAGATGCTGTTCTTTAGCATCTTATGTACCACTGCCAAATGCTGGCAGTGCGAACGTGCCTGGGATGAATGTCTCTTTTTGAATTCCATTTGATATACAGGGATGACACGCCAAAGAATACTTAGAGCGCCGTCCCCTCTGTTTTATTCAAACACAATCTTGCTGTATTTTTTCTTGCCGCGTCGTACGACAAAGTCTTCTTTCATAATGTCTTCCGGTGTGTAAGCTGCTTTAAAATCAGTAACTTTTTCACCATTGACGGTAACACCGCCCTGCTGAACATTACGTCTTGCTTCAGAACGTGTCGGGCAGAGGCCTGCAGCTACAAGGATACCGAGGATATCGATGCTTCCATCTCTTAAATCAGCTTCTGTCAGTGTTGTGGTTGGCATATCAGCAGCGCTTCCTGCTGAGAACAGTGCACGGGCACTTTCCTGAGCCTTTGTGGCTTCCTCTTCACCGTGAACAAGCTTAGTCAGTTCAAAGGCGAGGATTTCCTTGGCCTGATTTAACTGGCTGCCTTCCCATTTATCCATCTCGTCAATCTGCTCAAGCGGCAGGAAAGTCAGCATACGCAGGCATTTCAGAACATCTGCGTCGCCCACATTTCTCCAGTACTGATAGAAGTCGAATGGAGATGTCTTATTAGGGTCAAGCCATACAGCACCGGACTGAGTCTTGCCCATCTTCTTGCCTTCTGAGTTCAGAAGCAGTGTAATCGTCATAGCAGATGCATTTTTGCCGAGCTTACGTCGAATCAGTTCTGTACCGCCCAGCATGTTGGACCACTGATCGTCACCGCCGAACTGCAGATTACAGCCGTATCTCTGGAATAACTCATAGAAATCATAGCTCTGCATGATCATGTAGTTGAATTCCAGAAAGCTTAATCCGCGTTCCATACGCTGCTTGTAGCATTCAGCTGTCAGCATACGGTTAACAGAGAAGTGGGCGCCGACGTCACGAAGCAGCTCGATATAGTTTAAGTTCATCAGCCAGTCAGCGTTGTTGACCATCAGTGCTTTGCCGTCTGAAAAGTCAATGAAACGGGACATCTGTTTCTTGAAACAGTCAACATTGTGCTGGATGGTTTCAGGTGTCATCATCTGGCGCATATCTGTACGGCCGGATGGGTCACCGATCATAGCTGTACCGCCGCCGATTAAGGCGATTGGACGGTTGCCTGCCATCTGCAGACGCTTCATCAGGCAAAGAGCCATAAAATGGCCGACATGAAGACTGTCAGCGGTAGGGTCAAAACCGATGTAGAAAGTTGCCTTTCCGTTGTTGATCAGTTCCTTGATTTCTTCTTCATCTGTAACCTGGGCAATCAGGCCTCTGGCTACCAGTTCATCATATAAAGTCATGAGAAGTTCTCCTTTCAAAATTGTATGAAATAAAAAAATCCCCGTCCTGTATAAGGACGAGGAATAACTCGCGGTACCACCTTAATTAAACAGCTATTCGCATAACTGTACTTATCAAGTATCTGTCAATACTTGTGCATACTAACGGTTGCATTCCGTCGCAGCCTACTTGGAATCGTTCGGTGCGCAGCTTGTGAAGGTATTCAGCGATAGCTTCCCCTCTGCCTTCCACCAACCGGCAGCTCTCTGGATGTTCCACTATGGCTTACTTATTTCAGTCATTGCCTTTGAGATATCTGTTTAACATTATAAAGCATAAACAGTTTTTGTCAATACTATTTTGGAGGAGATTTTATATTGATAAGTTATACTAAAAAAGTGAATCGGACTATTTAGCCAGGTTCAATCCAAGATACAGCATTACCGCATCCCTGAAGGCTCTCGGATTCAGCCCGGATTTCTTGAAAATATGATTCAGTTTATACTGCAGTGTATTTTTGTGTATAAAAAGCTGCCGGCTTGTCCCGGACAGGGACATATCATTTTCAAAGTAAGCAGTGAGAAGATGACGTTCGTTTTCATCCAGAGTGGATAAGGTCTTGGAGAGAAATTCGGCTTTTTCCAGTGGATTCAGCCCGGAGAAAATGAGCTCAAGACCGAGATCATCAAAGCAAATATACCCTTCTGTCTGAATTGAAAAATGTTTCATGGCGGTAACAGCTGTCTGATAGGAATCACACAATTGATAGACAGAGGTCATTTTGCCGACAGTCATTTTCAGGGATATCTGATGATCCTTTGCAAAGCGTTCCAGAATATAAGCGTTGTGTTCCAATTGTGACGGCAAAACCACAGCGACATATTCATTCGGATAGTAAAAGGTATACAGTCTTATAGAAAGCATTTCAAAAAACTGATGGATTTTCTGCTCCAGCAGAGAAAGATTGTCGGAAGGACTTTCAGCGGCTGCACGAATCAGCAGGATTCGGTATTTTTGGGTAATATTGATGCCGCATTCTTTCAGGCAGGCATTAAGATAATCCATGTTGGCAGAAGTCTGGTGGATCAGCGCTTCCATAGCAAAATGACGCTTGTCCGCCTGATTGCGGCTGATGGTGTTCAGTTCCCGTTCACGGATCAGCAGATGCGTGATGCGCTCCGCCAGATGGGCATATTTGCGGACTTCATCCGGCTGTCCGGTAATGCCGATCACGGCCATGAAGGTCTGATTGTAGTAAACAGGCAGGTTGATGCCCATGCGTGTGCCATGAAAATTGTCATCGGCACGGACCTCAATCGTTTCGCCTGTAAGAGCCGCCTGATGGCCGATTTCATGAAAGGTGCCGATTCTTTCCGGATCCGTACTGGAAAAAATAATGCCAGACTGGTTAATAAAATTTACATCCTGCCCGCAGACGTCCTTCACGGTGTTGACGACCTGTGCTGCAAGGGTTCTGTCGATTTTGAACATAGCGTACCTCCGATTTATAATTCTACAAGTATACCATAGCCATTTCTTGCATTTTCA
The DNA here is from genome assembly GCF_019734885.1 of Pseudocoprococcus catus. Taxonomy (GTDB): domain Bacteria; phylum Bacillota; class Clostridia; order Lachnospirales; family Lachnospiraceae; genus Coprococcus_A; species Coprococcus_A catus. The sequence continues at coordinate 5,920 of NZ_JAAXCM010000017.1, forward strand.
TTGATAATAGCGATTTTCATATTATGAACCTGCCATTGCGATGGATTATTTACACCTATTTTATCATAAAAAAGTATGAATAACAATTTATGCCAGATGTATACAAGAAAATTGTTCTATTTAACATATATGCAGAGCAAAAAAAAGGATATACTTTCAGTAAGAAAATAAAAACGACAGAGTGCATCTCGGTTAACGGATGCAGTCAATGTACAGCAAGTACGTAACGTATGGAGGTATCAACAAATGAAGGCAGTGATTGCAATTGATTCTTTGAAAGGCAGTTTAAGTTCTATTGAGGCAGGGCAGGCCATTGCGGAGGGCATCAGAAAAGCAGATGCCAAGGCAGAGGTGGTCATCCGGCCGTTGGCAGATGGCGGAGAGGGTACGGTTGAGGCTCTTGTATGCGGCATGAATGGGACATTACAGTATGTGAAAGTGACAGGCCCCTTGGGTGAGCCGGTTGTATGTGAGTACGGCATTATTGCTGAGACAAAGACCGCAGTGATTGAGATGTCAGGTGCAGCGGGTATTACACTTGTACCGGATACCAAGAAGAATCCGCTTTATACAACAACTTACGGTGTAGGTGAAGTCATTCGTGATGCCATTGAAAAAGGATGCCGCAGATTTATTGTTGGTATTGGCGGCAGTGCCACAAACGATGGCGGTATCGGTATGCTGCAGGCATTGGGGTATGGTTTCCTTAACAAAGACGGCCAGCAGGTGCCTTTTGGTGCCATCGGTCTCAAAGAATTAGAGACAATTACAGATACTTACGTCCTGCCGGAGCTGGCGGAATGTGAATTCAAAATCGCCTGTGATGTGACGAATCCCCTTTGTGGTGAAAATGGATGCAGTGCTGTCTACGGCCCGCAGAAGGGTGCCAATCCATCCATGATTATGGAGATGGATAAATGGCTTCGTTATTATGCAGCTCTTGCAAGGGAAAAATTTCCGAAAGCCGATCTTAATGAGCCGGGGACAGGCGCAGCAGGCGGCCTGGGATTTGCGTTTCTGACATTTACCAATGCAGTTCTTGAGTCCGGGATCAAAATCGTTCTGGAAGAAACAAAACTGGAATCCTATGTCAAAGGAGCAGATGTTGTTGTAACAGGCGAAGGCAGACTGGATTTCCAGACAGCCATGGGCAAAGCACCTGTGGGGGTTGCCGGATTGGCCCAAAAATTTGACATTCCTGTACTGGCCTTTGCCGGCAGTGTGACAAAAGATGCCACAGAGTGCAACAAAAACGGCATCGATGCATTCTTCCCAATCCTTCGCGGTATCTCAACACTGGAAGAAGCCATGAAACCTGAAAATGCCAAACAAAACTTGACAGACACAGCAGAGCAGGCATTTCGTCTTTTCAATATTTGCCGCCAGGCCTAAACTTATTGATTACGCAGAGGTTTTATGGAGGTTATGATGGAAAAAACGGTTTTGGTTGTGATTCCCACAGAGGAGAGACATAAAGAGAAGTTGGAGCGTGCCGGTAAAGGCTGCCGGTTTGTGTATGCGTCACCGCAGACGGCAACAGAAGAAATGATTGAAGCAGCAGATGTGATTATCGGCAATGTGAAGCCGGACAGACTGCATGCACCGGAAGGTCTGCAGTGGCTGCAGCTGAATTCTGCCGGTGCAGATGCTTATGTGAAGCCGGAGATTTTAACAGTGCCACAGGTGTTTACGGCAAGGCTGTGGCAGAGCATAGCTTTGCCATGCTTCTGATGCTGCAGAAGAAGCTGAATTTATACAGAGATGCCCAGAAAAAGAACGAGTGGAGTGATTTTGGTACAGTCACATCCATCACAGATGCCATAGTGCTTGTTGTGGGACTGGGAGATATCGGTCTGCATTTTGCCAGACTGGCCAGTGCTCTTGGCGCCCATGTCATTGGTCTGAAACGCTCCATGGGGCCGTGCCCGGAAGGTGTTCATGAATTACATACCATGGATGAACTGGATGAATGGCTGCCGAAGGTGGATGTGGTCGCCTCATTTGTGCCGTCAACAGCTGCAACGCATCATATGTACAAAAAGGAACGATTGATGGCCATGAAGGACACTGCCATCTTCTTAAACAGCGGAAGAGGAGACGCAGTGGCTTCAGAAGTCCTGTATGAAGCACTTTCTGAGGGATGGATTGCCTCTGCGGGAATTGATGTGACAGAAATGGAACCGCTGCCGACAGACAGCCCATTGTGGCAGCTGCCGAACCTGATGATGACACCGCATATATCCGGACAGTTCCATCTGCCGGAGACATTTGAGCACATTGTGGATATTGCAGCCGCAAATTTGGCAGCTTATCTTAAAGGTGAAAACCTCAGAAATCGAATTCAATAATATTAAATTGCGGCGCCTGTCAGATGTAAAGCACTGTAAGATACGATGAAAGATAGCAGAGATGAGGGAAGAGTCCAATTTTTGGTAACGCTTATTCAAAGCGGAGATATCAGTTTGCAAAGAGACTGAAAAGATTTGGAAAATGCTTTCACTTTATAAGGCCTCACAGATAGGATATGTAGAATATAATTGAACTGCTTCCCGTCAAGTAGACAATAGAAAAAATAAAAAATATTTCTGCCATCAGATGTGAATCTGGTGGCAGTTTTTCTATGCTGCGAGTGTATCTTTGAATGTTGTCAAATTTGTCCAACCATCACCAGATTTTTTTGTGGATACATAAATATAATAATTTTTGTAACTCCTTTATTACCTGTAACTGACGCATTACCAATATATTGTCCGCCATCCACTAAACATCCTTGAGAAGTATCAGACGTATATTTCCAACGTTCAATTTTAGGTGCTCCTTCAATTTGCGACAATTCCCAGCTATAATCATTATTATCATCTTCTATTCCTGATGCAAAAGAAATGCTACATACACCAAACGACAATACTACAACCAATATTAATGCAATAATCTTTTTCAATATAAATCTCCTTCATTTACTAAGGTTAATGAATTAGCAAGCTGAATCATTTCATTTTTTGAAATATCTCCTGATAGTTTAAAAACATATCCATCGTATGCCAAAATTAGATAATTGGATTTTTTTTGTTGAAAATAGCCTGTACCATCTAATATTTTGCATAACTCTTTTTGAGAATCATTATTATTAATCCAGTTATTTATTTCTCCAACCATCTGAGAAAAAGTATAATAATTATTTTCTTTATTCGAATATTCAAAAAAATTACTTCGCTTGCCATCTGTCCTAGATATTTCCTCATATCCATCCAGCGTTTCACTTAACACATAAACATTTTCAATATATTCATGATAGTTACTATCCCCGCTGCCGGTTTCTGCCATCACCATATTATACTTTCGATTTAGCCCAGAACATATTTGGATAGTTGAAAAATGATAAGAAGAAACCCACCTCTATGCAGAGGTGGGTTTCTTCTTATCAAAGTGTCCGCAAAGACGGAGACCGTCAGCAGCGCGGCGGCGAAAGTTAGTAAAACGCAAAAACGCAGAGACTTTTTCATAGAAATGCTCCTTTCCCATAGACCGGTCTTTCCAATAGCTGTTCACAAGGAAAGACGAAAAAAGAGGCGTTTTGGTTGCACATTTTCAAAAAAATGCAGCAAATCAGGCTGTTTTCATGAAATATCCAATCAGGGATTGTTTTCGGGAATCCTCAAAAAGGTGTCCTTGCACCGCAGTACCCGGAGACAGGCGTCATCGATGACGCTTTCATCCAATGTGCCCTCCTGCACCGCCGCAATGACGGCGGGGATCTGGGTCCGGTAGTCCGTGGTAACAACCATATCGTTTCCCGCTTGCAAGGCCAGCACAACTACAGCGCCGTCCTTGGCGTAGGCCTTCACGGCGTCCATCGCCAGATCGTCGGTGATGGCGATGCCGTCAAAGCCGCATTCTTCCCGCAGAATTTTGTGAACGGCAGGGGAGAGGGACGCCGGCAGCTCCGGGTCCATGCAGTTGACGATGTTGTGGCTCACCAGCACAAAAGGAGTCCAGGCCTCGATCCCCGCCTTGAAGGGCAGCAGGTCGGCAGTCTCAAAGGTCTCCATCGGCCGCTGATCCACGGCGATGCCGGTGTGGGTGTCTGCGTTATTACCGTAGCCGGGGAAGTGCTTCAGTACCGGCAGCGTACCGCCCTCTGTCATGGCCGGCACCACCAGCCTCACATAATCCGCTGTCATGTTCGCGTCCTGCCCCAGCGTCCGGTCATAGATGAAATCCTTCGGGTCGGTGGACACGTCGCACACCGGCGCGAAATTTACATTGATGCCCAGCGCCCGCAGCTCCCGGCTTCGGGTGTCCGTATCCCGGAGAATTTCTTCAATGCCGCCGATGTAGTTCAGCTTCTGAGGAGATTTGAAGGGTTCAGAGAAGAGGTTAGGGTTTCGGCTGGCCCGGGTGACGGTGCCGCCCTCCTCGTCGCTTCCAATAAACAGGGGGATAGCGGTCGCATCCTGGTAGCTCTCGATTTTCTGGATGAACTGCTCCCGCGTCAGCCAGTTGTCGCCGTCCTTGTAGTCTCGTCCGAACAGCAGATAGCCGCCTAAATGGTAGGTGGAAATATCCTCCACGGCGTTGGTCTCCGGGCACCGGACGAAGAAAAGCTGTCCCACCTTTTCCTCTAAGGTCATGGAGTCCAGTAGTCCCTGCAGCCGTTCTTCACGGGCCTTTTCCGCCGCCAGACGTTCCTGTTCCGCGATTTCCTCCGGCGTCAGCTCCGGTTCCGTGGGCGTGGCGGGTTCCTCTGCCTGTCCCGGCGTCACCGGTTCAGCGGGATTCTCTGTTTTTCCGCAGCCTGTAAGGGTAAATACAGTCAATGCCGCCAAAAGCGCGGCCAAAAAGCGTTTCATAGGCGCCTCCTCTCAAAGTAGCTTCAGCTAGGCGTTTGCGAAACGCCACAAGCCACATAAATACGGCATTTTTTGTTACCTAAAAACAAATAACTCCTCACCGGATATGGTATAATAGAGTTGACTAAAAACTATAAACTAATCACCAAAGAAAGGAGTTATTCTAATACTTATTATACCATATAAACAGCTTTCTTTGGCAGATATTTTTTTAGATTGCCATGAAAAATTTGAAAATGACAAACCTGGGTTTTACTAAAGTTCCAGACGCTTCCAAAATCACACGATTCAAACAGGATTTTTTAGATGACCTCCAGCTTGTTTTCGATAACCTTGTTGATGTTACCGAGCCTATCTGTCAGGCGATCAACTCTGCAAAAGCGGATATGACCATCTTTGATTCTTCCGGTATTGAAGCATTTGTTACTGAAAATAATCCCAAGTATGCTAACAGGATAATCAAGCAGCTTAAGGCATACGCGAAAGCTCAGGGCTTTGATAAATCTTATGATCCATATAAAGCTGCCTAGCCTGTCTTTGATGATGAGAAGAATTTGACGATTGGCATGCGTAAAGCATCTGTGCTCTCGCCTCCATAATAATCTTTGCGGTTTCTTCGTCATAATATCGTACAAGATTTGCTCTGAATCTTCGCTCATGCGTGTCTGATAAGCTACGGGGTATTCTGTCCTGCTCTGATGTCTGCGCATCAACATCTGGCTGAACAGATATTTCATTTTGATTTTCTGCGGAATCCGGATTAGCAAAAAAATCTTCCAGGATCATATGTGCACCTCCTATGCTGCCTTTAAATAATTAGTATATTTTCCATTGGTGTCACTACACCAAGTTTTCTTTGTAAACGTTTATTATTGTAATACACAATATATTCTTCAATCATTTTTATCAGAGATTCCCGACTTGTAAAATGTTTTCTGCTAGGTATTGAGGATTTTTTGCCTGTCGTGTACATCCATTATTGGCATACTTTATCGTTGATTTTATATCTTTCTTTCTGCATATACGAAGTACACGCTTATCATTTACGTATATATCATGGTACCGTTCAAGGTCATCACGTATTCTACGGTATCCTTTATCTGGACTTTCCTTATGGATCTCTTCAATTTTTTCTGCAATTCGTTGGTTTTCTAATTCATTAACCGGAATTTCTCTGTTAAGCCATTTATAATAGGCTGCACGAGTCACTTGACCTAGTTTGCAAAGTTCTGTTATCGGATATCCCTGTTCCTCATGCTCTTCCTTTATTGCCAGGTAAATCTGTGTGTATCTTAATCGGCTTAGCCCTGCCTATTCTCTATTTCGTCGAGTTTTTTTAAGAAAGACGCCTCCATTTCAGCTCGTTTCTTTTCAGCAGTAGCTGTATAATTATGATCATGAGCAATGCAGTATTCTACGATTTCTATTCGTTCTTCAAAAGATGTTTTTCTTCCTTTAGTCATGATGGTCAATCCTCCTGTTCCGGAAGCTTTAAGCTCCTCATGACCATTATACTTCTTAATCCATCTTCTGAGTTGAGTAGTTGAATGAATTTTATACTTTTTGCAGATGTCCATATGTGAACCTTCACCTGCTAAATATGCTGCAACCGCCTGTTCTTTCTCTGCTTTGGAGTAATGCTTATTATGATAAGTCATAAAAGCATCAGCCCCCATTGCTTCATAATTATTTACCCACTGCTTGAAAGCCTGAAATGTAATATCTAAGCGTTTGGCAATTGAATTTATGCTGTCTTTTCCATCTAAATATTCTTTCACAGCATTTATCTTTTCTTTGGAACTATACTTAACTTTTCTTCCCAATAAAAACACTCCCTCCTAGATAAACAGTTTTATTATTTCAATTGTCTACCTAGAAGGGAGCATATCAAATCCTGCCTGTGAGGTCTTTATATATTTACTGAAAATACAATGAAATAGATTAATCGCGCACTTTAATATGTGCTTCTCTCAGCTGTGTCTCAGTGACAATACCCGGTGCGCCGCACATGAGATCCTGTGCGTTGCCGTTCATTGGAAAGGCAATCACTTCGCGAATGTTGTCTTCATTTCTCAGCAGCATGATCATTCTGTCGATACCAGGGGCCATACCGGCGTGTGGCGGGGCACCAAACTGGAAAGCGTTGTAGAGGGCACCGAATTTTGTCTTCAGGTCTTCTTCACTGTAGCCTGCGATTTCAAAGGCTTTGACCATGATATCCAAATCGTGGTTGCGGACAGCACCGGAGGAAAGCTCTACGCCGTTGCAGACGATATCATACTGATAAGCCAGGATATCTTCAGGGTTCATGGTGTTCAGTGCTTCAAGGCCGCCCTGAGGCATAGAGAATGGGTTGTGTGTGAAATCCATCTTCTTCTCGTCCTTGTTGTATTCATACATCGGAAAGTCATTGACAAAACAGAAGCGGAAGGCATTCTTCTCGATCAGGTCAAGACGTTCACCCAGTTCGTTGCGGAGCTGTCCGGCAAAAAGGTTAGCACGTTCTTCTTTATCCGCAATAAAGAAAATCGTATCGCCCACTTCAAGACCTGTGAGTTCAGCAAATTCCTGCTTCATGTCATCAGGGATAAATTTGTCAATGGGGCCTTTATAACTCTTATCTTCCATGATTTCCAGGTAACCAAGGCCGCCCATACCGATGGAAGTGGCGAATTTCAGCAGTTTCTCATGAAAACCCTTGGACATATCGGCATGAACCCTGATGGCACGGACGGTACGTTTCAGGAAAGGTTTGAATGTACATCTCTGGAAGAATTCTGTGACATCCATGATACGCAGCGGGTTTCTGAGATCCGGCTTGTCAGAGCCGAACTGCAGCATAGCATCCTTGTAGCTGATCACAGGATAAGGGGCAGCTGTGACAGAAGCACCCTCCGGTGCAAATTTTTCAAAAGTGGCTGTCAGAACTTCTTCACCTACACGGAAAACCTCTTCCTGAGTAGCGAAGCTCATCTCAAAGTCCAGCTGATAGAATTCGCCCGGTGAACGGTCTGCACGGGCATCCTCATCACGGAAACATGGTGCGATCTGGAAGTATTTATCAAAACCGGAAACCATCAGTAGCTGTTTGTACTGCTGCGGAGCCTGAGGTAATGCGTAAAAACGACCTTTGAACTTTCTGGATGGTACGATATAATCTCTGGCACCTTCAGGAGAAGAAGCGCAGAGGATCGGTGTCTGAATTTCAAGAAATCCCATCTCTGTCATCTTCTGACGAAGGAAGCTGATGACCTGTGAACGGAAAATGATGTTGTCTTTGACTTTCTGGTTTCTTAAGTCAAGATAACGGTACTTCAGACGGACATCTTCACGGATTTCCTTGGAAGTCATAATCTCAAAAGGCAGCTGGTGATAAACCTTGCCCAGCATATCGATGCTGTGAGCTTCAAGTTCGATAGTGCCTGTAGGAATCTTCGGATTGTAAGTCTCCTCGTCACGGTGGTCAATGACACCTTCGATGGAGATGCAGTTCTCTTTGGTAATACCGTCCAGGAGAGAAGTGTCTCTTAAAACAACCTGGAGGACACCGTACATATCTCTCAAATCAATAAAAGATACACCGCCGTGGTCACGGATATTTTCAACCCAGCCTGCGACACGGATGGTCTTGCCAACGTCGCTTTCGCTGATCTCGTTTAAAATTCTGCTGCGGTAAATGTTTGGTGTTGTCATAATTGGTCCCCTTTCATTTTGTGATATTCAATCATATCTGCTGAGATGTCCAGGACGAAAGATATAACAAGTGCCTTGGCACATTCCTGCGCCTGCAGCCTATTCCCTGCAAACTATGAGAAACACGCTCCGCGAGTTTCTCAAGTTATCGCGGCCTCTACACTCCGTTTCGGTCGTTGCTAAACAAGCGCCACTGGCGCTTAGCAACGCCAAGGTCTCGTGCAAGCACGGACTTTGGCTCGTTGCTCGCGTAAATAAAAAATCGCCCTGAACGATGATCGTTCAGGACGAATATAAAATCCGCGGTACCACCTGAATTACTGCAATGCAGTCTCTCAACAGAGGCAAAAACCTCCTGCTGTCTGACGTCCAGCTGACGGCGCACCTACTGGGCAAAATGCTGTTCAGATTGCGGCTGTTAAAGTGTTATTCACGCTGATTCATTCTGTGGGTTCTCACTCTCTCCACTCACTGGAAGCGATAAACAGCGCTACTTCTCTTCGTCATCGCCTTTAACTTTTCGTTAGCAGTATTATAGCCCTTGATAATTTATTTTGTCAACGTAAAAAAGTATGAAAAATTTAGGGAATTAAAGTGGTGATATAGTGAAAAATCACCTATACAACTGGAATAATTTACATATATTTCCAGAAAACTATGAGAAACACGCTCCGCGAGTTTCTCAAGTTATCGCGGCAGTCACCAAGGTCTCGTGCAAGCACGGACTTTGGTTCGTTGCTCGCGTAAATAAAAAAGGCCATTCGCAATTGTGCGAACAGCCTTTGAAAAATGTTCAGTGCAAACTATCAATCAAATCAATGATAGCATACACATTTAGTCCAAATGATGCTGCCAGTCGGCTTTGAACAGGAAGATCAGAAACAGGATGGTACTGCATCCCCATGTCAGCGGATAGGCCCAGGAAATCATCTGAAAAACCGGGAAGAACCGGAGTGCTGTGGTGACGTAGACGATACGCAGGCCGCACCAGAAAAGCAGCATTCCCGCCATTGGTACAACAGCATAGCCGCAGCCCCTCATGACACCGGCAGCGCAGTGGGAAAAGGCCAACAGGAAAAAGAACAGACTGACAATATGGGCGTGAATAGTGCCGTAGGCAATGGCTTCCTGTGTACTGCCGAAAATCTTCAGTGCATATGGAATAAAAAAGTAGATCAGAAGTCCGGTAACCTCAGCAGTGATCATGCCAAATAAGATGCCGAAAACGGCGCCTTTTTTGGCACGATGGTATTGCCTGGCCCCCAGGTTCTGACTGACAAAGGTCGGAAGTGCCATGGCCATACTCATGATCGGAAGGAAAACGAATCCCTCAATCTTGGAGTAGGCCCCCATTCCGGACATAGCGTAAGCGCCGAAGGAATTGATATTCTTCTGAATCACCAGGTTGCCGACGGTGATAACTGCATTCTGAATGCCTGAGGGCAGTCCCTGATGAAGCACTTGTTTCATCATCCATGCGTGATAGCGGATTTTTCGGAAATCCAAACGGGTATAATCCTTCAATCTGCACATACGAAACAGACAGAGAATAACGCTGAGCCCCTGAGAGATAACGGTTGCAACAGCAGCACCTGCAACGCCCCAGTGAAAGGCGGGATGTGCCACAAAAAGCAGATCCAGAAGAATATTCACAATGGATGAGAACAGCAGATAATAAAGGGGATGGATGCTGTCTCCAAGGGCACGCATGATGGACATACAGATATTGTACATGATAACCGTAGACACGCCGCCGAAATAAATCTGGAGATAACTCAGAGCATGGGGCATTACAGAATCCGGTGTACCCATCCACACAAGAAGATGCGGTGCAAGAAAAAGGCCTGCGGCCGTACCGATGATTGAGGCAATCAGACCCATCAGAAAGTTGGTATGAACAGCTTTGGAGACATTTTCTCCATCCTGGGCACCGAAGTAGCGGGAGATGATGACGCCGCCGCCGGTGGCAATGCCTGCAAAAAAACCGATAATCAGAAAAACAATTGTTCCGGTGGAACTAACTGCAGCAAAGGCATTATTGTCGGCAAAATTGCCGATAACCCAGGCATCCACCATATTATAAAATTGCTGAAGCAGCTGCCCGAGAAACAGCGGAATGGTAAAAGCCAAAATACCGCCGGGGATTGATCCATTTGTCAGGTCTACACTGCCTGCATTCCTTTTTTGCATAAAAAACCTCTTTTTCTAAAATTGCTGTAATTGTTCTTAATAGTTCAACTATAAAGTGTATCATGTTTTGCAGAGATGAGCAAGAAATATACAGATAAGTAGGAAAAATCGGAAAAATATCAGATTCGGCAAAGATTGTTTTGGAAAATCGATGAAATATTTGACAATTTGTCGTGTGTTTCGATGCAAAATGACGATAAATGGTTATTTAAAAAAATTTTTTTCAAAATCCTGTCACAAATCGTTCCTTTTTGCGATTGGTAATAATTGAGACATTCTTTTTTTGATAATATAATACATTTAAACACTTGGTGAAAAACAAGGAAAGAGGGAGGTTGTTGTATGACGAAAATCAATGTTGCAATCGTTGACGATAATGAAAGAATGATTGGCCTGCTTGATGCCATATTAAAGACGGACAAGAATATTGAGGTCATAGGCAGGGGGGATGATGGTGTGAAGGCATTGGATATTATCCGTAATCAGGAACCGGATGTTGTCCTTTTGGATCTGATCATGCCGAAACTTGATGGACTTGAAGTTATGCAGCAGGTGAATAGGGATACATCATTGAAGAAAAGACCGGCATTTATTGTTATATCGGCCATTGGTCAGGAGAATATTACGGAGAATGCATTCAGTCTCGGTGCTATGTACTATATTATGAAGCCTTTTGAAAACGACATGATTCTTCGAAGGATCCATCAGGTCACGGAAAAGCAGATGCTTCAGCCGGTACACCAGATTAAAGGCAGAACAGTAGAATATGTATCTGAATACAGAGAGAAGAATCTGGAAGCAGATGTGACAAATGTGATTCACGAAATTGGTGTGCCGGCGCATATAAAAGGGTATCAGTATCTGCGGGATGCGATCATTATGTCAGTGGAAGATAAAGAGGTGATTAATTCTATTACGAAAGTGCTGTATCCGACCATTGCCAAAATGAATAAAACAACGCCGAGCCGCGTGGAGAGGGCTATTCGGCATGCCATTGAGGTGGCATGGAGCCGGGGCAAGATGGATACCATTGATGAGCTTTTCGGTTATACGATACATACCGGAAAGGGAAAGCCGACAAACAGTGAATTTATTGCATTGATTGCGGATAAGATTCGATTGGAATATAAAAACAGAAAATAGTATTTTGCGGATTTTTTGCTTTTATTGTTATAATTTTTGATGTATAATAAAAATAACCAAAAAATATCTGATAATATTTGAATTATACAGTAAAATTTCAATAACAGGAGGAGCAGAGCCTTATGAAAAAAATCCTTTTTGCGGCATCGGAAGCGGTACCTTTTATCAAAACAGGAGGGCTGGCTGATGTAGTCGGATCACTGCCAAAGGCGTTCAATAAAGAAGAGTTTGATGTGAGGGTTGTATTGCCGAAATATCGTGTGATACCGGAATATTTTCATCAGCAGATGGAGTATATGACGAATTTTTATATCAATCTTGCAGGACGTATGATCTATGTCGGTGTCTTTCAGATGGTGCTGGATGGTGTAACATTTTACTTTATTGATAATGAATATTATTTCTCCGGAGATAAGATTTACGAAGATGGTCTGTGGGATCTGGAGAAATTTGCTTATTTCAGTAAGGCTGCCCTAACAATGCTTTGTGTCATCGATTTCAGACCGGATATTATTCATTGTCACGACTGGCAGACAGGTCTGGTGCCGGTCTATTTGAAGAATGAATTTTGGGATAGTTCTTCATACAGTGATTTTTATCAGAATATGAAAGCTGTGATGACTATCCATAACCTGAAGTTCCAGGGCGTATGGAATATAGATGATATGATGCAGGTAACAGGGCTTCCGGGTTATCTGTTTACATCTGATAAGCTGGAGGCTTATCAGGCAGGTAATTACCTGAAAGGTGGTCTTGTCTATGCAGACTGGATCACAACAGTCAGCGGCGAATATGCCAATGAGATCAAGTATCCGTTTTATGGTGAAGGGCTGGATGGCCTGATGCGGGCCAGATCAAATAATCTTTCCGGTATAGTGAATGGCATTGACTATGATGAATACAATCCTGAGACAGATTATTTGCTTGTGCACAATTATTCACCATACGATTTTAGGACAGAGAAGGTATACAACAAGACAGCACTGCAGGAAGAGCTTGGAATGCGGGTTGACGGCGGAAAGTTTATGATCGGCCTTGTTTCCAGACTGACAGATCAGAAAGGTATGGATCTGATCGACTGCGTCATGGAACAGATCTGCTCAGAGGATGTACAGTTTGTCATTCTGGGTACCGGTGATCAGCGCTATGAGAATATGTTCAGATATTTTGAGTGGAAGTACAAGGACAGAGTTTCTGCAAGTATCTGTTATGACAATACGCGTTCACACAGAATTTATGCGGCCTGCGATGCATTTCTTATGCCGTCGCTCTTTGAGCCATGCGGCCTGAGTCAATTAATGAGTCTCCGCTACGGCACACTGCCGATTGTCAGGGAGACAGGCGGACTGAAGGAAACAGTGGAGCCATACAATGAGTATACAGGAAGCGGTACAGGATTCAGTTTTGCTAATTATAATGCACATGAGATGCTGAATGTGATTGAGTATGCCAAGTCTGTTTATTATGGTGACAGAGAAGCATGGAACCGCATTGTGGACAGAGCCATGGCGGCAGATTTCTCCTGGGGCAACTCAGCGAGAAAGTACGAAGATCTGTATCGTTCATTATAAGATGGATAGAAATATGAATTAGGAACTAAAAAGTGATGGGAAAACTGCCCGGGCAATCACATGATGAAATTGCCCAGGCAGTTTTTTTATGTAATAAGAGCGTGCCCAGCAAAGCTGGGGCACGCTCTTATTACATAAAAAGGCACTAACGCGCCTGTAATGCGCACTCGCGCAAAGATGTAGATTGTCGCAAGCGACCGCGCTCGGCGCGAGAATGTGCTTTGGCACATTCTTTTTAAAGTGGATGATTAATGTCGGATCATAAGTGTATGGATCAGGTAGTCATAGACATCACCATGTCGGTTGCGCCAATTATCACAGATGGCTGTCGCCTGATCTTCATCAGTGACGTTTAATGTGATGCCGACGAGAAGTTCCTTCTTATCGTGAATTTCGCAGCGGACAATATAGCAGTCCTTCTTATCTTCATAATAATCAGCGGTGACTTCATTCTCGCTTCTCAGGTGATACTTGTGCTCATTGAAAAACTGGTCGATCTCAGTCTTGATCTCCGCTGGAATCTTGTAGCCGAAGAATTCCAGTGTTTCTTCACCGGACTGGTTCATAGAATAGTAGGAGTTGTTGTGAATATGTTCCGTGCGGATCAGTTCAGTATCCGAAAGGTCATGAAGTGCCTGCTGAAGGGTGAAATAATTCGTATAGCCCTTGTCCAGGATAAATTCTGAAATTTGGGAATTTGTCAATGGAAAATCAACCTTATTCAGCATGTAAAGCACCATTAATTTGTAAAGCATAAGTGTATCCTGACTCATAAAACAAAAACTCCTTTCTATTGCAGATAACAGCGCCCCTGCCATGTATTGCGGATCTTCATACAATGATGAATATGATTAAGTACTTGCTTCTTATTGCGGCTCCAGTCGGGGGCGGCCAGTATATTCTTCGGTCCGTCGCCGGTAATGCGATGAATGACCATCTCAGGCGGCATCAGCTCAATACAGCGGATGAGGATATCGGTGTATTCATCCAGTGTGAGTGTTTGAAATGACTGTCCCAGATAGTCGGTATAAAGGTCAGTGCCTTTAAGAACATGAAGCAGCTGAAACTTGACGCCCTGTATAGGCTGATGAGCGATATAATCGGCGGTAGCCTGCATGTCGTCAGTAGTTTCTCCGGGAAGGCCAAGAATAACGTGGGTGATGACCTCAATGCCTCTTTCATGAAGCTCACAGACGGCTGTATCATAGACTGACAGTGGATAACCGCGCCGAATATAATCCGCTGTATGAGGATGAATGGTCTGAAGACCAAGCTCGATCCATACAGGCTTGATCTGATTCAGCTCAGATAAAAGATCAAGGACCTCAGGCGACAAACAGTCCGGACGGGTGGCAATGGAAAGAATAGCTACTTCCGGGCGGCGGATGGCTTCTGTATAAAGAGACCGAAGACGTTCAATATGGTCGTAAGTACCTGTAAATGCCTGAAAATAGGCGATATAACAAGGCATCGGGGATTCCTTGCTGCCAACCTCAAGCTTCCCGGAAAGCCGCTTCCCTGCAAGCAGCTGTTTGCCTTCTTCAATCTGTTCGGTAATAGAGAGCCGTCTGGATGCAGCAAAATCTCCGGAACCGCCGGCACTGCAGAAAATACAGCCTCGTGTATCAATGTGTCCGTCTCTGTTGGGACAGGTAAAGCCGCCGTCAAGGGCAATCTTATAAATCTTGTGCCCGTACCGGGCCTTCATCTCATAATCAAGAGAGTGGTAGCGTTTATCTGCCCACAAAACTGCATTCCTCCTGGTTTGTATAAATGGCACGAAACATAATAAGTGTCTGAGAATAACGGATGTTTCGCAATAGCTTGATACAAAAGTATGTTGAAGCATACTCAAAATACTATATCTATGATAGCATAGCTGACGGATTTATGCAAACAGATGTGTGTATGCAAACAGGAACAGAGCGAAGATAAAGTGAAGTCCTGACTCAAGGGTATATGGTTATTGATGTTGATTTCGTCAAAGAGATGTATGCCGGCATAATAGCATATCGTGTTTAATAACTATGAAAAAGTTCGGTCAAAAACTACAAAAGGGATTCCTGAGGATGTCATTCCGCACAGGTGCTTCAACGCTTACCGGTACTTAGGCAGTGTATTTTACTGCCTTATGTACCGCTGTTAGCGTTGGCAACGCGAGTGTGCCTGTGCGGAATAACTCCTCAGGAATCCCTCTATGGTCTAGGCCCGAACTTTAATTTTTAAACAATACCATGAGCAAGCATAGCATCAGCGACTTTCTTGAAGCCTGCGATGTTAGCACCTGCAACGTAGTTGTTTTCTACGCCGTATTCTTTAGCAGCGTTGTCGATGTTGTGGAAGATGTTGACCATGATGTCTTTGAGTTTAGCGTCAACTTCTTCGAATGTCCAGCTGTAACGCATGCTGTTCTGGCACATTTCAAGAGCGGATGTAGCAACACCGCCGGCATTGGAAGCCTTGCCAGGTACGAAGTAGATATGTTCCTGAAGATATTCTGTTGCATCAAGAGTAGTAGGCATGTTGGCACCTTCAGCAACAACCTTGCAGCCGTTTGCTACAAGCTGTTTAGCATCTTCAAGGAAGAGCTCGTTCTGAGTAGCACAAGGAAGAGCGATGTCAACAGGAATCTGCCATACGCCGCGGCCTTCGTGGTATTCAGACTGTGGTCTGTATTTCTTGTATTCTGTCAGACGTGCACGCTGTACTTCTTTGATCTCTTTCAGAGCAGCGACATCGATACCTTCCGGATCATATACCCAGCCTGTGGAGTCAGAGCATGTAACAACTTTAGCGCCCAGCTGCTGAGCCTTCTGAATAGCGTAAATAGCAACATTACCGGCACCTGATACAGCAACAGTCTTGCCTTCGATTGTGTCGCCTTTGCATTTTAATAATTCTTCTACAAGGTAGACAAGACCGTAACCTGTAGCTTCTGTACGAGCGAGGGAACCGCCGTATGTGAGGCCTTTACCTGTTAAGACACCTTCGGATACGTTGCGGATTCTCTTGTACTGACCATACATATAACCGATTTCACGGCCGCCTACACCGATATCACCGGCAGGAACATCAGTATCAGCTCCGATATGCTTGCAAAGCTCTGTCATAAAGCTCTGGCAGAAAGCCATAACTTCACGGTCAGATTTGCCTTTAGGATCGAAATCAGAACCGCCCTTGCCGCCGCCGATAGGAAGGCCTGTCAGGGAGTTCTTGAAAATCTGTTCAAAACCAAGGAATTTGATAATGCTTAAGTTAACGGATGGATGGAAACGGAGACCGCCCTTGTAAGGTCCGATGGCACTGTTGAACTGTACACGGAAACCTCTGTTGACCTGAACTTTGCCTTCGTCGTCAACCCATGGTACACGGAACATAATAATACGTTCTGGTTCAACGATTCTCTCAAGTAATGCTTCGTTCTGATACTTTGGATCGTTATCTACAACGAGACGAAGAGAATTCATAACTTCTGTCACTGCCTGGATAAACTCAGGTTCGTTAGGATTTTTTGCTTTTACTTTTTCGATAATTTCGTCACTGTAAGACATTCTGTTTCATCCTCCTTATATTGACCTGCCAACGGACAAAATCCGCAGCAAAGTATGTTCAGTGGAATTCATTCTTTCCATTGATGATTATAATATAGATTAAGTAATAATTCAATCTTTTTTCACTTTAATCTGTAAAAAAATAGGAATTTTGTTAAAGTTTTCCTTCATAAAAGAACTTCTTTGGTGATAAAGTGGATATAAAGCAGATGAAATTGCAGGAAACAAGCCAGAAACTTTCAAATTGTAAAAAATTGTAAATAATATAAAATGGTTTTTCGTGCATATTTTCGGTCTGCATCGGCAGTTAAATGGAAGAGGATTTTTGTTTATGATTCTGAAAAGAAAATAAAAAAGAAAACTTGGGCTTTTTATTTTTGCTGATTTCATATATAATGGTAAAAAAGAATTATTCAGTCTTTCTTAATTATTAAAAGTATCGTAAGATGCTTTGTTCTTATTTTGTTATATAGAAATTATAGAAGATTCAACGATTGATTACCCAATTTTAATATTTTTAGAGATATGAATATTTGTTAAAAACTGGAGTTCAGCTGTATCCATACAGTGCAGAATTTGGCTGTGTCGGATACAGTAAGAATTTGTCAGCAGATAAGGAGGCTTTTATGGCTGATCAGGAAAAAAAATTATCTGTCGCCCAGATGCGGGAGATTTTAAAAGCGAAGGGTGTGAAGAATACATCTGTGATGCGTAAAGCAGAATTGCAGGAACAGATGGCAGCCCTTGGTTTATTGGAGAATAAGGAAGAAAAGTCAGAGGAAGTACAGGAAAAACAGGACAATGTGACGTCTCAACCGGAAAATACCAATGCGGAAAGCAGAAAACCATATGTTTTTCGAAACAGGACACCGAGAGCAGAACGCCCGGAGCGCAATAACCGGCAGGAACGAAATGAACGCCAGAATCAGTCTGAGAGAAGTGAATATGCGGAACGTTCAGAAAAAGGTGAGCGTCAGGAGTATTATGAGCGCAGACGTCAGGACAGCACCGGGACGAACAATGGCGGTAATGGTTATAATAACAGAAGGAATACTTACAGCCAGAGAAGCGAAAGTAATCAGCGCGGCGAGAATAGTTACCAGAGAAGCGAAAATAATCAGCGCGGTGAGAATAATTATCAGAGAAGCGAGAATTATCAGCGCGGTGAGAATAATTATCAGAGAAGCGAGAATTATCAGCGTGCTGAGAATTACCAATACGGAGGAAATGGCCAGTCTGAGGAAGAAATGGAGATCCCGGGCTATGGCCAGTTAGACAGCGGTATGATGGCCAACGGTATCCTGGAAGTCATTCCGGAAGGCTTTGGCTTTATTCGATGTGAAAACTATATGCCGGGAACGAATGATGTGTATGTGTCACCGGCGCAGATCCGCAGATTCAATCTCAGGACCGGTGATATTGTCTGCGGCAATATCAAGGTAAAGACAGAGAAAGAGAAGTTTTCAGCACTTCTTTATATAAGATCGGTTAATGGCATGCCGCCTTATGAAGCACAGAAGCGCGGCAAATTCGAAGATATGACGCCGATTTTCCCGGATCACAGGATTAACCTTGAGACACCGAATGCACCGGTTTCCATGCGTATTATGAACCTGGTTTCACCCATCGGTCTTGGACAGCGAGGAATGATCGTATCGCCGCCGAAGACAGGTAAGACAACCCTTTTAAAGCAGGTAGCTAAGGCAATCAATACGAATTATCCGGATATGCAGATGATCATTCTTCTTATTGATGAACGTCCGGAGGAAGTGACGGATATCAAAGAGTATATTGAAGGCAGGAATGTGGATGTGATCTATTCTACATTTGATGAGACACCGGAGCATCATAAACGTGTTTCAGAGATGGTTTTAGAGCGGGCGAAACGTTTAGTTGAACATAAGAAGAATGTTGTGATCCTGCTGGACAGTATTACACGTCTGGCCAGGGCTTATAACCTGACAGTGCCGCCAAGCGGCCGTACTCTTTCCGGCGGTCTGGATCCGGCTGCACTGCATATGCCGAAGAAATTCTTCGGTGCTGCAAGAAATATGCGTGAGGGCGGCAGTCTTACAGTCCTTGCTACAGCCCTTGTGGAGACAGGCAGCAAGATGGATGATGTTGTCTTTGAAGAATTCAAAGGAACAGGCAACATGGAACTTGTTCTGGATAGAAAGCTTTCCGAGAAACGTATCTTTCCGGCGATTAATATTCCTCGTTCAGGAACCAGAAGAGAAGAACTTTTGCTGGACAAAGAAGAACTGGAAGCTATGTATATCATGAGAAAGGCATTAAATAGTATGAAGTCGGAGGAAGCACTGGAACAGATCCTTGATATGTTTACTCATACAAAGGACAATGCGGAATTTGTCAATATGATCCGGCATACGAAAATGTGGTAAAGCTGGAAAGCCTGCATCAATGATAAAACGAGAGACATGTCTTTTGGCTGCAAATTATTTTGTAAAATATCATTTGCAAAATGTAAAAATATACTTGCATACTGTGAAAAAATGTGATAGAATTAAAAAGCTGTTTTATAATGACAGATATGGGCAGAGAAGCCCGATTTGAGATAACTCAAGTGATTATTCCTGGTTGGCAATCAGGAAAGAATATTAGTGAGGTGAATAAGATGAGAGAAGGAATCCATCCTAAGTATTATCAGGCAAAGGTAACATGCAACTGTGGTAACGAATTCGTAACAGGTTCCACAAAACCTGAAATCCACGTAGAAATCTGTTCTAAGTGTCATTCATTCTACACAGGCCAGCAGAAAGCTGCTTCTGCTCGCGGACGTATTGATAAGTTCAATCGTAAGTATGGCATCAAACAGGCATAATTAGACGATAGACGGGGCTGCCGCATCATTTCGACAGATCCTCTGCCATCCGGATTGTCCATATCGTGGAGATCGGTGCAGAGATCAGCAGATGCGACAGCCCTGTTTTTTCATACGGAAAATACCTATTTTCCGTGGTAGCGGATGAAGCACGTAAGGAATGTTTCATTCCGCCCGTAGGAGGAGTATATGCGATATGCGACTATCGGCGGACAGGCCGTCATTGAAGGGGTCATGATGCGTAACGGCAATGACTATGCAGTGGCAGTCAGAAAGCCGGATCAGACAATAGAAGTCAAGAAGGATCAGTTTATCGGTCTCAATGCAAAGTGGCACATGAAGAAAGTGCCTATTATCAGAGGTGTACTGGCATTTATTGATTCACTGGTGCTGGGTATGTCCACGCTGACCTATTCAGCCAGCTTTTATGAGGATGAAGAGGAAACAGAGAAAGAGAAGGATAAGGATAAGGATGGCAAGTCCGATGCCGTATTTATGGGATTGACAGTGGCTTTATCCGTTGTGATCGCTGTTGTTTTATTCATGCTGACACCGTTTTTTATTTCATCTTTGTTTGGTAAGGTGATCAAGAGTCCAATGACACTGGCAGTGATCGAAGGCCTGATCCGAATTGCGATTTTCTTTATTTATATTGTAGCTATTTCACAGATGAAAGATATACAGAGAGTTTTTATGTACCATGGTGCGGAACATAAGACCATTAACTGTATTGAGCATGGCGCTGAACTGACGCCGGAGAATGCGGCGAAGTATTCAAGACTGCATAAGAGATGCGGAACAAGTTTTCTGCTGATTGTTATGGTGGTCAGTATCATCTGTTTTATGTTTATCCGTGTGGATAACATGGCGCTGAAGATTGTGCTCCGCGTTATTCTTGTTCCGGTGATTGCAGGCGTTTCCTATGAGGTCATTCAGTGGGCAGGCAGAAGCGAGTCCTGTCTGGTAAACATTGTCAGCAAGCCGGGATTGATGCTGCAGAAGCTGACCACCCGTGAACCGGATCTGGAGATGCTGGAAGTTGCTATTGCTTCTATTGAAGCGATTTATGACTGGAGACAGTTCCAGGCCGAGAATGCAGCGGCTGATGCTTCGAGACAGCCAGGGACGGGATCGAAAGCAGGAGTGAGCCAGCCATGATGCAGTGGAGTTATGATACCCTTTTGAAATGGGGAACCGATGAACTGACAGCACACAGTGTGGATAATGCATCCGTGGATGCATGGTATCTGCTGGAACATATTTATGGTATCAGCCGTGTGGATTTTCTCATAAGAAGAAATGATCCTTTTGATGAAGTACAGATGAAGCAAAGTGCTGATTATCAGGCTCTGATCCGTCGGAGAAGCGAAGGCTATCCGGTGCAGTATCTGACGGGAAGCACAGAATTCATGGGACTGCCGTTTTTTGTCAATGAGAGCGTATTGATCCCCAGACAGGATACAGAAGTATTGGTGGAGACAGCTTTGGCCATGATGAAGCCGGAGTGCAGACTGTTAGATATGTGTACCGGTTCGGGATGCATTCTTTTAAGTCTTGCAAAGCTGGGAACGGTGGCAGAAGGAATCGGTGTGGATATTTCAGAAGGTGCATTGAAGGTGGCTGAGAGAAACAGAGAGAATCTGGGATTGCCTCAGGTGAGACTTGTGCACAGTAATCTCTTTGAATCCGTTGAAGGCGTTTTTGATATGATTGTTTCTAATCCGCCTTATATTCCCACAGAGGATATTGAAGATCTCATGCGTGAGGTCAGAGATCATGAACCCCATCTGGCATTGGATGGCAGTAAAGATGGACTCCTTTTTTATAGAAAACTGGCAGAGGAATCGGGACGGTATCTTGTACCCGGCGGTTCACTGCTTTTTGAAATCGGTTATGATCAGGGAGGAGCTGTTTCACAGCTTCTTGATCAGGCAGGATTTAAAGATATACACGTGAAGAAAGATCTGGCAGGTCTGGACAGAGTTGTTTATGCAGTGAAAGCTGCAGAAGATGGAGGTAAATAATAATGTTTGATAGATTAGATGATATTTTAATCCGATATCAGCAGATCATGGAAGAGTTAAATGATCCGGACGTTGTCAATGATCAGAAGCATTTCCGTAAGCTGATGAAAGAGCAGAGTGATCTGCAGCCCCTTGTAGAAAAGTATACAGAATATAAGAATACAAAGCAGACAATTGATGACAGTCTTGAGATGCTTGAAGCTGAAGATGATGAAGAGATGAAGGAAATGCTCAAGGAAGAGCTTTCAGAAGCAAAGTCCAATATCACAAAGATCGAGCAGGAGCTGAAGGTCCTTCTGATCCCTAAGGATCCGATGGATGAGAAGAACGTTATCGTGGAGATCAGAGCCGGCGCAGGCGGTGACGAGGCAGCCCTTTTTGCTGCTGAGCTTTTCCGTATGTATTCCAAATATGCCGAATCCAAGCGCTGGAAGATTGAGATGATGGATGTCAGTGAGAATGGTATCGGCGGTTTCAAGGAGTGTGTTTTCATGGTCAGCGGCGATCATGTCTATTCACGTATGAAGTTTGAATCCGGTGTGCATCGTGTACAGCGAGTGCCTGAAACAGAGTCCGGCGGCCGTATCCATACATCTACTGTAACAGTTGCCATCATGCCGGAAGCTGAGGAAGTGGATGTTGAGATTGATATGAACGATGTACGTATTGATGTTATGCGTGCCTCCGGTAACGGCGGTCAGTGTGTCAATACAACAGACTCTGCGGTACGTCTGACCCATAATCCGACTGGTATCGTTATCTACAGCCAGACAGAGAAGTCACAGCTGCAGAACAAAGAGAAAGCTTTCCGCTTACTGCGTTCCAAGCTTCTCGAGATCGAGATCGAGAAGAAGCATGCAGAAGAAGCTGCTCTTCGTAAGAATCAGGTAGGTACAGGTGACAGATCCGAGAAGATCAGAACATACAACTTCCCACAGGGACGCTGTACAGAGCATCGTATCAAACTGACATTATACAGACTGGGCGATATTATGAATGGTGACCTGGATGAGATCATTGACAGTCTGATCGCAGCAGACCAGGCTGCAAAACTGGCCAATATGGAAGAAGAATAAGGGTTGACAGCAGATACAAAATGCGTTAAACTGTTAGAAACTTAGATAAATTACAACTGAATATTGATGGCATTGTGTCATCAAAGGGGAGTAGTTTTAATATATTATCAACAATCGCGGCTGTTTGCAAATTTGCAGAGCAGTCTGGTAATATATACCATGACGGGTACGAGACTTTTGATGTATGACGACAGATAGCTTCTGTTATCATACATTGAAAGTCTTTTTCTTTTATATGGATCTAAGTGTATGAAAATCAAAAATAAGGGAAGTTTGAAAGCAGGAAGTCTGAAAGGAGGAAGCAGGATGAAAGAATGGTATCAGATGAATGAGGAAGAAGTCCTGAAAATGCTGGATGCCGACAAAAATGGCCTGAGCAGTGAGCGGGCGGAAGAACTGCTGAAAATGAATGGGGAGAATGTTCTTCAGGAATCAAAGAAGAAAAGTGCGCTGAGAGTGTTTGCGGAGCAGTTTGCTGATCTTCTGGTTATTATTCTTATTATTGCCGCCATTATTTCTATGGTTTCAGGCAATGTGGAAAGTACGATTGTTATATTTGCGGTTATTACGATGAATGCGATTCTTGGTACGGTGCAGCATGAAAAAGCGGAGAAATCGCTTGCAAGTCTGAAAACTTTATCGGCACCAACAGCCAAGGTGCTCAGAGGAGGAGTCAAAGGTGAGATCCCTTCTGCTCAGATTGTTAAAGGTGATATTTTGCTTCTTGAGGCGGGGGATCTGGTGACAGCGGACGGCAGAATCCTTGAGAGCTATTCTCTTCAGGTGAATGAGAGTTCGCTGACTGGGGAATCTACCAATGTTGAAAAGAAAGCAGTTGTTCTTGAGGGAGAACAGGCACTGGGAGATCGTATCAACATGGTCTATTCAGGAAGTCTTGTAACTGGAGGCCGTGCCGTTGTACTGGTGACGGCTACAGGTATGGAGACAGAGATCGGCAAGATCGCGGCACTTATGAATGCCACCAAGGAGAAGAAAACACCGTTGCAGGTGAGTCTTGATAAATTTGGCAGCCAGCTGGCTATTGTTATTATGATTATCAGTGCAGTTGTGTTTGCTTTAAGTCTGTACAGAAGGATGCCGGTGCTGAATGCATTGATGTTTGCAGTGGCTTTGGCGGTGGCTGCCATTCCTGAGGCTTTGAGTTCCATTGTCACCATCGTACAGGCCATGGGAACACAGAAGATGGCCAAAGAACATGCCATTATCAAAGATCTGAAAGCGGTGGAAAGTCTTGGATGTGTATCAGTTATCTGTTCAGATAAAACCGGAACACTGACCCAGAATAAGATGACGGTTCAGCAGGTTTATATTAATCATCAGACAATGGGAGCTGATGCACTGGACCTGAAGCAGCAGTCTCATCGGTATCTGCTCTACGATGCGATTCTGACTAATGATTCTGCTATTGTGGAAGGCCAGAGTATCGGTGATCCGACGGAAGTGGCACTTCTGGAAATGGGAAGAAAAGCGGACATCAAAGAGGATATTCTGAAAGAGATGATGCCTCGTATGGAAGAGATACCATTTGATTCAGACAGAAAACTCATGAGCACAAAGTATCGCCTGCATGGTGTGCCGACCATTCTGGTTAAGGGCGCCTTGGATATTCTGCTGAAGCGAACGGACAGAATCCGTATCGGGGATGAAGTCCGTCCAATTACTGAGCAGGATGTAAAGGAGATATTAGATAAAAATCAGGCTTTTTCGGAACAGGGTCTGAGAGTCCTGGCATTTGCCTATAAGGAGGCACAAGCCGACCAGCAGCTGACATTGGATGAGGAGGATCATCTGATTTTCATAGGTCTGGTATCTATGATTGATCCGCCGAGAGAAGAGTCAAAGGAAGCAGTGGCCGAAGCAAAGAGGGCAGGCATCCGTCCGGTGATGATCACCGGTGATCACAAGATCACAGCCACAGCCATTGCAGAGCAGATTGGTATATTCAGTGAAGGGGATATGGCTGTAACCGGTCAGGAGCTGGATGCCATGAGTGAAGAAGAACTGGATGATAAGATCGGCAAAATATCGGTTTATGCCCGTGTTTCACCTGAGAACAAAATCCGTATCGTGGATGCATGGCAGCGCAAAGGTGCAGTGACAGCCATGACCGGTGATGGTGTCAATGATGCCCCGGCTCTGAAAAAGGCAGATATCGGTGTGGCGATGGGTATTACAGGTACTGAAGTATCCAAGGATGCCGCATCCATGATCCTGACAGATGATAATTTTGCCACCATCATCAAAGCCGTTGCCAATGGGCGAAATGTCTACCGCAATATTAAAAATGCGGTTCAGTTCCTGTTATCAGGCAATATGGCCGGAATCATGGCGGTATTGTATACATCCCTTGCGGCACTTCCGGTGCCATTTCAGCCGGTGCATCTGCTGTTTATCAATCTGCTGACGGATTCCCTGCCGGCCATTGCCATTGGTATGGAAAAGGCAGAAAAAGATCTGCTTTCAGAGCCGCCACGGGATCCGAAACAGGGAATACTGACAAAGGAGCTGATGACAGCCCTTTTCGTACAGGGCGGTCTGATTGCAGTCTGTACCATGATCGCTTTCCATATCGGTTTATCTACAGACAGTGCCACAGCTAGTTCTATGGCATTTGCTACGCTGACTCTGGCAAGACTGTTCCACGGATTCAACTGCAGAAGCAGACATTCGATTTTCAAAATCGGTCTGACATCCAATATTAACAGCATCGGTGCTTTCTTTGGCGGTGTGCTGCTGTTGGCACTGGTTATCTTTGTACCTGTGATGCGCACGCTTTTCTCAGTGTCACTTTTGAACGGTTACCAGATTGGAATGATTGCGATGCTGGCCTTTATACCGACCGTTATCATTCAGCTGTATAAAGTGATGAAAGAACATGTTCATGCATAATGCGTAACGTGTTCACAAAAATCGTCATCAGAAAAACGCTGTGAATAAAAGAACAGATTAGAAGAATGGCAGAGAGCCCGATAACGGTTTTCTGCCGTTTCTTTTGCCGGGGTATTTTGAATAGTTGGCATGTTCAGAGACAATGGTCTGGTGCTGCTTATGGCGCCTCTGTCTGAGAGCCATTTGATGTGCGCCAGTGTTTCACCCATGGCAAACCATTTCTGATTCGGTGAAAAATCCTCCCATGCACGGCCTCTGGCAGACCAGCTGATCCGGCCGGCAGTTTCGTAGGCAGTACAGTCGGGATGCTGGTCAATGGCGTCCAGGATTTCTTTTAAACGCGCATGATGGTGAAGGGTCAGGGCATGGATGCGATCTTGAATATCTCCGTGAAACTCTCTGTGTCCCGGAAATGTATGGGAAACCTTCAGGCATTTTATTTTCTGCAGGCTTTCCAGATAATCAGCCAGAGAAAAAGGAACATTTCGCCATACAGAGATATTCGGTGTGATATCAAAAAGGATATGGTCACCGGAGAATAAAATTTCTTTTTCTTCTATATAAAGGCAGGTATGCCCCGGTGTGTGCCCCGGTGTATGGATACATCGGAGAGAAGCATCTCCCAGGGTGAGCACATCATTGTCCTGAACAGTTGTTGCAGGGAATGGATGCTGCGGAGAATAAAGACGGGCATGATTGCCCTTTTTCTGTTTCTCAATTTCTTCTATTGAAAAGCCTTCGCTGAGAAAAATCTGTTCCATGGCCTGCCATCCGCCGGAGGCAAGCTCCTGACAGAGATAATTATAATCAATGGCATTCATGAAAACAGGAACGCCTCTGACCGTCAGTTCTTCTGTGAGGCCGCTGTGATCTCCGTGAAGATGGGTGAGAAAAAGCTTTGTATGGGCAAAATCCACTTGCAGCTCATCAAGTCCGTCAAAAAGTGCCTGCTTACATTCCGGGCGGTTAAAGCCGGTGTCAATGATCAATGTTTCGCCGTTGGAAACAAGAACATAACAGTTGAGATATTTCAATGGGTTGTCAGGGAGCGGGACATAAATCCTGTAAATATCCGGGGTGTGATAAAGTTGTTCGACCATAAGTAACCTCCTTTTTTGATATACGCGTTGTGTGATTATGTGAAATACAGGTATTGGAATTGCCGCAATAGAGGCAGCGTCAATATAACCTGCAGCTGCGATTGGTTGTTGAGTTCAGAATTATAAGAATTATATCATGGATTCAATGGAAAAAATAATTGATTTTTCAAATAAAAAGTCGAAAAATATGATACAATGTTTATTAAACATTAAGCAGATACGAGGTATTGAGTATGGAAAGAAATATAGATTTAAATGAGATTTCAGATGGCCGTTTCTATACAGCCAATGATATGGTCAGGGCAGATTGCCAGGGATGTGAAGGATGTTCTGTCTGTTGTCACGGAATGGGAAAGTCCATTCTATTGGATCCATTAGATGTCCATAGGATATGTACTTATTTTCGTATTCCGTTTGAAGCGCTGTTGGCGGACCATGTAGAGTTAAATGTTGTGGACGGAATGATCCTGCCGAATCTCAAGATGGTAGGTGAAGATGAACACTGTATTTTCCTGAACCGGGAGGACAGATGTGGTATCCATAAAATCAGACCGGGGTTCTGCCGTCTGTTCCCTTTGGGAAGACTGTATGAGGACAGAAGCTTCAAATACATTCTTCAGACAAAGGAATGTGTGAAAACGGACCGTCAGAAGATCAAAGTCAGAAAATGGCTGGATATACCGGAATTAGATCAGTATGAGAAGTTTGTCAATGACTGGCACTATTTTCTGAAGGATGTAGCTGCATCACTGAAGAAAGAAAACGCCAGTGACGGCACCATCAAGCAAATTAATATTTATGTTCTCAAAGAATTTTACATGCGCGGTTTTGGTGAAGAAGTCAGTTTTTATGCCCAATTTGAGCAAAGATTGAAGGAAGTCAAGGCAGTTTTACTGAAATAGGAAGTAACATTGTGCATATTTATCAAAATGAAATAAAATCCTTTCAAAAATTGGTTCTATTCTTGTATTGAAAGGATTTTGTTTTTTTGTTAAAATATAGACGAATTTGAGGATTAAACAATACAAAGGAGAGAGACGAGCATGAAACAATTCTCGGTAGCAGTGAATAAGATTGAAGATGGCATTCTGCATGTCCGTTCAGCAGGACTGATTATGAAAGAGGCATCACAGTTTGCTTCAGATGTTAAAGTGACAAAGGATGAGAAGACAGTCAATGGCAAGGATATTCTGGAATGGATGGGATTAAAGCTTGCAGTTGGTGATGTCATCACCGTTAATATTGAGGGACCGGACGAAGAAGCTGCGGCCGACAGCTTTGAAGTATTCCTGAACCGCCAGTTTTCATAATTTCATCAACAAAATGCCAGCAGTTCATTATGAGCTGCTTTTTTTGTTGCACAGGAGCGTGCGGCGCATTCTTTTTTGTACTTTAGTGCACTGTTTTTATATGTTATAATAGCATGAGCAGATGTAGATTGCAGGTAAATGGAGGGCGTCATCATGAGCACATCCGGTCAGAAGAGAATAGAATCAACAATAGATACAGCCATTGATTGTGACGAAGATGAAGTGATGGAACTGGCGATGCAGGCAGGCGAACTGCTGCTGGAGAATGGTGCAGAGATTTTCAGGGTGGAAGAAACCATGGATCGCATCTGCAGACATTACGGTGTTGAATCGGCCAGTCAGTTTATTTTGATGAATTATATACTGGCAACAGCTGGTGAAGGGCATGGGCACGTGTTTGCAAAGGTACGGCACATACCGGTGAATGGTTCTCATCTGGATAAAGTGGCAGCGGTGAATCAGCTTTCAAGAGAGATCGCGGAAGGAAAATATACAGTTTCAGAAGCTTATCAGGCATTGGAGACGATTCGTCGGATGCCGGACAAGAGAAAAAGCGTGCTGATTCTGGCTTCAGGTGTGGCAAGCGGGGCTTTCTGCTGCCTTTTCGGTGGCAATCTGATGGATTGTCTGGCGGCAGCCATTGCAGGATTTCTGATCTATGTCTATATTCTTTATATCAGCGGCCCGCATTTGTCAAAGATTGTGGGTAATGTGGGCGGCGGCGCTTTTGTGACACTGGTCTGCAATCTTTTGTATATGGCAGGGATTGGCGATCATCTGAACCTTATGATCATTGGTTCTATGATGCCTTTGGTTCCGGGAGTTGCTTTTACCATTGCGATCCGGGATGCAGCAGATGGGGATTATATTTCGGGTACTGTGCGGATGATTGATGCACTGCTTGTCTTTATCTGCATCGCTATTGGTGTCGGTATGGGAATTGCAGTGTTGAATCCGCTGACAGGAGGTGCTGCCTTATGATGATACAGATTATAGCGGCCGTTATAGCCACGGTGGGATTTTCGGTTTTGTTTGGTGTACCATCGAAGTACTATCCTTATTGCGGTGTCATCGGCGGAGCAGGATGGCTTGTCTACCTGATCGCACTGGAACATTTCAGTACGGCAGGGGCCTCTCTGGCGGCAACAATGGTGGTGATTTTTTTGTCCAGACTGGCAGCAGTGCGGAAGAAATGTCCGGTGACCATTTTCCTGATCGCCGGGATATTTCCACTGGTACCGGGCGCCGGTGTGTATTGGACAGCCTACTACATTGTGACAGACCAGCTGCGGCTGGCGGCCGAGACAGGCTATACGGCAGTGAAGGTGGCGGTGGCTATCGTGCTGGGGATTGTGTTTATATTTGAACTGCCGCAGGGGTTATTTGTCAGGCTGGCAGGAAATAAGTAAGAATAAAACTAGTACATCGTTTTCGAAATAAATTTTGGAGGGTTTGAAATGACGAAAGAAGAATTAACGCTGGAAGTGATCCGGCGTTTGAAAAGTGCCTATCCATTGGCTGAGTGTACGTTAGATTATGACCAGGCATGGAAGCTGCTGGTCAGTGTACGTCTGGCAGCCCAGTGTACCGATGCCAGAGTGAATGTGGTTGTAGAAGGATTATATAAGAAATATCCGGATGTGGCCTCTTTGGCGGCTGCAGATGTGGCAGATATAGAAGAAATTGTCCGTCCATGCGGACTTGGAAAGAGCAAGGCCAGGGATATCAGTGCCTGCATGAAGATACTTCACGAACAGTATCATGATAAGGTACCGGATGATTTCAATGCACTGCTGAAACTGCCCGGGGTCGGACGAAAGAGTGCGAATCTGATCATGGGGGATGTCTTCGGCAAACCGGCCATCGTGACAGATACACATTGTATCCGTCTGGTCAACAGGATTGGTATCGTGGACGGCATCAAAGATCCGAAAAAGGTGGAGATGGCTTTGTGGAAACTGGTGCCGCCGGAGGAGGGCAGCGACTTCTGCCATCGTCTGGTAGAGCATGGCCGGGAAGTATGTACAGCCAGAACGAAGCCATATTGTGATAAATGTTGTCTGGCGGATATTTGTGCTCAGAATATATAATAGGGCGGCATCAAGAAAAGTAAAGCGTGAAGGCTCCGGCCGTAAGGGAAAATGGATAGTATTATGACAGAAAATTGTATATAAGTGGAGATAATAAAAGATGGGGATTGTATTAGGTATAGATATAGGAAGTTCTGCAACAAAGATTGTTGCCATGGATGAAAGTAAAATAATTTTAAATTCGCTGAAGGTTTCAGCCTCTGACCCGGTGACAGCTATGTACGGTGCCATCGGCAAATTACTCTGTGAGGAGAGAATGCAGATTGCAGATGTGGAGGCAGTGATGCTCACCGGCATGGGGGCCAGTTATGTGGAAGGGGATGTCTATGGCCTTCCAACAACGAAAGTGACGGAATTTGATGCGCTGGGAACAGGCGGCCTCTATCTGACCGGGCTTGAAGAAACGGTTGTGGGCAGCATCGGCACAGGTACTGTTTTTGTTTATGCAGGCCCTGAGGGGATTTGGCATATCGGCGGCAGTGCTGTGGGCGGCGGTACACTGGTGGGCCTTTCCTCAAGGCTTTTCGGTATCCGTGATGTGGAAGTGATTGCGGATATGGCAGAACAGGGCAATCTGAAGAATGTGGACTGGGGCATTGCAGAACTGAGCAGAGACCAGATGGAGACATTGCCGGACTATGCCACGTCTTCCAATCTGGGTAAGATGAAGAGTACAGCCACAGATGAGGATGTGGCACTGGGGCTGATGAATATGATTTTCCAGACAGCAGGAACACTGGCTGTATTTGCCTGCCGCAATGTAAATCTGAAAAGAGCAGTCATCGGCGGTTCCACAGCTACGCTGAATCAGGCCAGAATTATGTTGGGACAGGTTGGAGAACTATATGATATCAACTTTATCATTCCGAAAGAAGCAGCTTTTATGACTGCAATTGGTGCAGCACTTTTGTTTCAGGCAAAATAGTATTTAACAAAAGTTAGCAAGAATTCTCCTTCCTCTACAGGTGGGAGATGAATTACAGAAAAAAGAAAATAGAACACTTGTTCCGCGGTGCGAAGTGTGGTATACTATAATCAGTCGAAAGGATAGAAAGGACTGATTATATGGACAATATGGATCATAATGTACATTCAGTATATTTGATGTATTATCATCTGATCATGGTTGTAAAATACCGAAGAAAAGTAATAGATGATCCGATTTCGGAACGTGCAAAAGAGATCTGGGAACGTATTGCACCTGATTATGGAATCACACTGGAAGAATGGAATCATGATGTTGATCATGTGCATGTTATGTTTCGGGCACAGCCAAAATCAGAACTCAGTAAATTTATCAATGCGTATAAAAGTGCAAGCAGTCGTTTGTTAAAAAAGGAATATCCACAGATCAGGGAAAGACTTTGGAAGGAAGCATTCTGGAGTCAAAGTTTCTGCCTGTTGACAGCGGGTGGTGCACCGATTGATGTTATCCGTCGTTATATCGAGACGCAGGGAGAGAAAAAAAGATGAATATAGCTTACCGTTTTCGTATATATCCAAACAGAGAACAGGAAGTCCTGTTCGCCAAAACATTTGGCTGCTGTCGTTTTTTATATAATCAGATGTTGAATGATAAGATACGGGAATATGAAGCAACGAAAAAAATGCTGCGAAATACACCGGCGATGTATAAAAAAACATATCCATTTTTGAAAGAAGTGGATTCCCTGGCACTTGCAAATGTGCAGATGCATCTGGAAAAGGCATATAAGAATTTTTTCAGGAATCCAAAGACTGGCTTTCCAAAATTCAAATCAAAACACAGGAGCCGAAAAAGCTATACGACAAATGTGGTCAATGGAAATATTCAGGTAGAAGATCATCGGATAAAACTACCGAAGTTGAAATGGATCCGTATGAAAAAACATCGTGATATTCCAGAAAAATATTGCCTGAAATCTGTAACAATAAGTATGGAACCATCCGGAAAGTATTATGCAAGTCTATTATATGAAAAATCTGACTGTGAAAACCAAGCAGAAGAATTTGATTATGAAGACGCAAAGATACTGGGAATTGATTATGCAATGCATGGAATGGCTGTGTTTTCTGAAGATATACAGAAGGAAAATGAAGGATACTTCAGAAAAAGTGAGGAGCGGCTGGCAAGGGAACAAAGAAAGTTATCCCATTGCGTGAAAGGAAGCAATAATTATTACCGACAGAAAAAACGTGTTGCATTATGTCACGAAAAAATCCGAAACCAGAGGAAAGATTTCTTACATAAGCTGAGTTATGAAATGGCAGAGGCATATGATGTTGTTGCAGTTGTACTA
>NZ_JAAXCM010000042.1 GCF_019734885.1 Pseudocoprococcus catus
TACATTTTTCTTCCAGACATAGAAATAACCCCTTTCATTAGACTTACATTTTTGTCTAACAAAAGGGGTTCACTTCAACGTGGGCGGTTATTTTTGTGTCTTATTACTATCCTTACCAAATGTATATCCTATACTAAAGCAGGTTAAGCCGAAGCTCACTACTGCAATAAAGTCAACAATACTCATTGGCTTAGCCCTCCTTACTTACGGATTCCCCTTCGGGTATCTATGTAATCAGAGGGTCACAGTCCCTCTGTAGAAGGACTAACCGCCTACCGTTATATGGCAGCACCCATATTTCGATTATATCAATTTTTAGTTTTATACGCAATATGTAAAACTTGTTTATATCAAAAACTCTTCCGCTTTTTGCAGCAGAGAAGCTTTTTCCACAATTCTTTCTCATTGAAAATTAAATTTCTTCTAATTCAATTACACCTCTTCCATATCATCCATATTCGTGCCTTTCTGCATTATATGCTGACTAACAATACCCTTTGATTATTTCGCATCAATTAGAAAAATTTTTGGAAGTGGGGAAAAAATATGATCTCATACGACAGATTTTGGAAGACACTGGAAAATTCACCAGAAACCTATTACACATTAGTCAAAAAGCATGGAATCCCAAACAGTACTATGACTAAATTAAAAAATAACCGCACCATCAATCTTGGTACGGTAAACAAGTTATCTGCAGTATCTACGGATATTCAAACTAAGCACTGTGGTGAAAATTCCTGATCCTGATCGTACTCTCATCCTATCCGCCATGCAAAAATCAATCGATCCGGGAGAAAGTCTGGACGATGCTATGGCATTTATCGAAGATATGGCCTATTACCCAGAGTTTTGTTTTTGGGATTGGGATTTCAAATTCTTGGATGAGATCACAGAGTATAAACTTTATCATTCTGATCTCAATACATTACTTGGCATTGGAACAGAAAAATCGGTCATATACATTCCTGGACTGATTAATTATTAATCTGCCCACAATTCAGCTGCCATACAAAGCGTAGACGGCTGATTCAGACATTTGAATAATATCTTCGATAGATTTACCTTTAAAAACAAATATCTCTTAAAAACAAAAAGACAGCCTTCATTCTGAATTCTTCTTTCAGATGAAAGCTGTCTTTTTTTGGTAACATTATATGATTTTTGAGATTTAACTGCATCCCAACCGCAAACGATGATTTTGTACGTTTTCGTCTGTTTTTCTAAAATCACGAATTTCAGTTTAAAAGTATAGTTTTGTACGTTTTTACCGATTTCGCCGAAAAAATTTTTTTGGTTTTGTTTTATTTTTGTTAATCTTAAATTATATTCTGCATATATCCAGTCTATTTTTCCGCTTTGCTATTTAAAATATGAAATAATATTATGAATATATTATTTTTCCTGCGATTTTTTAATATTCAGCTTAAATGCTTCTTTGGATATATTTTAACTCGACCATTATGAGCTAAAATTATATCTTAGATATATTAATTTCTCAAGTCTGTATTTGTTCTAAAATCTAAAATTACTTTTTGCATATATACCGCAATTATTATTTTACATTAACAGCTGTGCTCTTATCTTATTCGCATCAAGCAATACTTCCACCTCTTCCCCTTCTTGTCTATAGGCAATAATGGGCTTTAATTCCAGATCATTTATTTTTAATAATTTCTGGTTATTTTCTAATATTTGATTTGCTACATTTATGACATCTAAACGTATCAGGCAATTTGCTAATCTTTGCCATAAAATATAGGCTTGTAATTGCTTTTCCTCATCCGACATTCCTTGCATGTTACTTTTTATTTTCAATACAATTATGACAGCAATAAGATACCCATTTAATAAATCACTTTGACTCTTTTCATTTTCAGTATCCTCAAACCATATCTTATAGGCTTTGTTTAGGTGATTTACAATCATTCGCACTATCTTTACATTGCTTATTTCTTCTGTACTTGCTAATTCTTTATTCTCTTCTTGCCGACTAGAATTACGTTTTTTCTTCACATGCTGTTTTAACAAATTCCACTTCCTACTTAGAAATGGACCTATTTTTTCTTCACATATTTCTTTTGATTTTGGAAGCACTACACCTGTTAATAGCACCGTTACACCAAAATATATCGCTGCTTCCATCAATCCATCAATTATACTTGTCTCACAACCAGATTCTTCTAATTCAGGCTTATAACCATATTTTTCCTCTAGTTCACTGTCATCAACCTTAATCCACTCAGAATTTCCAACCGGTTTATTTGTTTCATCATCTAATAAATTTCCTCTGTATGCACCTTCTGTATCGTTTGAATCGGCTAAATGTGTTCCTTCTCTTTTTATCGGACGGTAATAATCACTCATTTGTTTTCCTCCCACATTTTCAGATACTAGTTAACAACTCTATCGTTCATATGTAACTACATACAACTTAATATGATTTTATTATATTACAAAAATACCATCAAAAAAAGGACATTTGCCTCGATTATCAAAGCAAATATCCTTCCGTATGTCCTGATTAATTATTCAACAATTCATCTCTGATTTGAATATGTTCATCATCCATTACTGCCTTTTTCTTTGTGCCACTCCGTTTATCTGATGCATGAGTCTTCAGCCATTGATACGCATCCTTTGTAATCATCACCTCATCCGCGTTTACATTTCTTTTCAACCCTATCGCATGATCTACAGCCTGCTCAACTCGTGTCTTATTATAGATTTCACCGGTAATACTAATTGCATTCATAATATTTTGAATTGCATTATTTTTTATTGCCGGAAGTCCCTTTTCTTCTGAAATCTTCATCTGCTGATATATTTTTTCTCTGTTAGCTTCCTGCTGTGCATTTTGAATCAGGCGTTCTAATTCCAGATTACCATTTTTCATAATTTCTTCCCGTTTTTTCTCATAGTTATGATTATTCATATCATCTAAAAATGGCTGTATTCCAGGAAAATACTGTCTGGATATACGATAAATATAATCTGCATTTATTACCGGTTTCTTTTTGGCACGTAAATAATGAATCTGCATATACATATATACACTAACCAGCTGTGCAATAATTCCCTTAGAGACATCATACAGGGCCTGAATAATCTCTCTGTTCGGCTCAATTCTTTCATCCATCCACTGAAATTTCATCAGATTTGAAACAATGGTTGCAAAATACTGTTTGTTTTCACAATAGGCATTGGCTTCAATGAACGCCCCTGTTCGTCTGCTCATTCTTAAATTCGGAAACATTTTACTATAAGCATCTTCTGTTCCCACTGCCATAATAGCTACTTTTGTCTTATTCACAACAGTCAGCAGACTTTCATATGTACTTTCTTTCTGCCCTGAAAAATCCAACAGCTGTATCTCATCAAAAATAATACAGCCAATCGCAAACATCTCAATCAGTTTGCATATAACATTTGCCTTTTCTCCCACTGTACGGGCGCGTTTTACCATCTGTTCATATACCGGCTCAAGATTTCCTAAAGCCTTATCAATCTCTTCTCCAATACTAATATATAATGCTGAAAAATTTGAATTCGCCGGGCATACAACAACAAGATACACAATCTGTGGGAAGCGCTGAAAGGATTCTGATTTATGTATGATAACCTGCGGATAATTTGAAAGCAGTATCTCCAGAGAAGCAGATTTTCCACATCCTGAATAGCCGATTAACGTTATTCCTGCATTAGAAGCAGCTCCATGATTTCCTTGCAAACGTACATGAGTACTGTCTTCAGTGTCATTCATTGTAATCTTTATAGGGTCCTCGCTCTCTTTCTCTATACGATCACGATATGATACTCTTAACACATTATTAAATTCCTGTTCAAGCAAAGCATGAAACGGTAAAACAAACCTAACCTTTCTCAGCAGCGCCACCATTTCTAATTTTTCATTGACACTCATATTTCGGACTTCTTTTTCATTCGGAAACAACGGCTGCTTATTGTATGTTGTGAAGACTTCGTCTTCTGTACGTGCTTCCGGTAACGCTTCTATATATGGATTGCCATTATCTTCAGGCATCTTAGACCTCACATATACTGCCGGAACTTCATTTGTCATCCGTAAATCAAAATTATCATAAGAATGTTCATTTTCCTTCATTTCTGTGTAATTGTACTTCATAATTAAAAATCTCCTTCTTCAAACATATCCATTGCTGCCCTGAAATCTAAATTTGGTGCAAATGGATCTTTATTTTTATCTTCTTCCTGATGCTCAGGATTATTTTGTGACACTTTTTCCATTTGTTCCTCACAGAGCTGCTTCTCATCTTTTTCTAACCGTTGTGCGACCCGATTCTCATTGTTAATGCGGTTCTTTTCTTCACATCTTGCATCACGAATTCCCGTCGTATTTGCCAGATGTTCTGTGGTATTCGCCGCAATAATGTTCCTATAAGTCTTACTGAGATTCATGTCCACTGACAAATTATGTTCTTTACCTTCACGATTTAATTTCCTTCGGTGTGCATCATACTCGTTATATTCAGCCCATGTCATACCGGTATACTCTGCGTTATTTGGAATACCATCATTCAGATGCAGTGTATATAATTTATTGTCTTCCATATAATAGATTGTCCCAACATCTCTCGGATCATAGCGGATTTTCATTTTTTCACGTTTAGTACCAAGCCTGAACATTTTCTCCAGCAATTTAGATTCATGATTGATATAATGCAGACCTGATAATATAACACCTTTCCGAGATAAGCTTGCCTGCTTTTCAGGCAATAAGTCATATAAATATTGAGCATATGTTGCCTGAGATATAGGTCTGGGATTTCCTTTAATCTCACAAAAATACTTCCATAATGTGCATGGAGCCGGTTTAATATCTTTCTGATACATTTCTTTACCCATTGGATAACCTTCCATGTAACGCTGATTATGCATAAGAACATAATTAATAACTAATTGAGTAAATGAATAAATATCCAGCATTGCCTCCCGATGATGATTTGAATCGTATCTCTCTGTAATCAACCCTTTTTTTATCATCTCTGGTCTTAATGAACTCTGAAATTGATGAAATGACTGTTCAACAATACTTTTCAAAGATCCTGTTGCTCCCGGCTCTAATGTACGTATAATTCCCAATCTCTTACATACCTCTCCAAACTTATGACTTTTAAAATCCGATCCCCGGTCACACCTGATTTCATTTGGTAAAAAATTTGAAGGCCACAAACCCGAATCGAATTCTATTCCATATTTTGCAGCATACTCTGCTTTGTCATCTCCCAGATTTAAGAAAAGATTTGTAAGACCAATCATGCTGTTGTTTTCCAACGAAATTGACACTGCCACAATAGCACTCGTCTGTACATCCAACAAAAAATATACAATCGGACGTCCTATACTCTGCTCCTTATCCATAGCAGATACAATAGAAAAATCTGCTTCTACAGCATCCGCTTCCACAATCCATCCCGGACGAATTGCATCTTTTCGTGCGCTCCCCAGCAACAGTCTCTTGGCATTTCTCTGTTCCTGTGCACTGGTCTTTTTAATGTCCTTTTCCTTTTGTGATATATGCTGACTACAATAAAAATAAAATTGATTGTATGTCGGAATCATGGACTGCGGCAGCCTGTTTCCATCCGAATCCGTATAATATTTTTCAATCAAACCTGCATATGCGTTTTTATAGGTGCGCTCTCTGCCTTTCTTATATAACTGCAGGAACTCTTCAAATTGATTAATAACTTCCTGTGTCAATACAACGCCATTTTGAAGTCCATCAAATCTTTTTCTCCCCGCTTTCACTACATGTCTATTAGGGCCTGTAGATTTCTTCTGTGAACGCTTATCAACCAATGAACTATCTTGAAAACCTGATTGAATATAGGCTTTTACGTATATCCAAAAAGAATTCCTTGGCATTTGATATTCAGTAAGAATTTTTTCTATCGGCTTTTTTGTTCCTTTTCCCATTAATCCTATATAAGTAGGCCCATAGGCCTCTGCCACGTCATTCAACATTTTCTTAATTCGAATAAAACGTGCCCTATCTTTTTCATCCATAGTATCAAAGGAAACTATATTGTTATCACTCTCATATGTAAGCACTGCTTCCTGGTTTCGAATCATTCTTCTTAATTCTGCTGTTTCAAAATAATTCAAAATTAATTTTGTTGTATTCATCCGGCATAAAACACATGCATCCGGCTGCACATAAATCAGTCGATACACATCTTCCAGTATATGAATAATTGCTCCAACCATTAATTGAGCCATCTTATTCCTCCATTCCGCATATTCTCAATAATTGCTTTATAATCCAGCAGACGGCTTTCCATATCTACGATGATTTCTTTATGCGCGATCTTATGTCTAAGGGCGCTGTATGCATCATATACACAGCCGTCATCATAACAAGCTGTCACGTCCATGATGTTTTTTACTAACGTCCAGTTCACATCACTTTTATATACGATATGAAACGGAATCTGCAGACTGTCCCAGTAAAGTTTTTCTATATAAAGCTTTTCTATATTCCTGGCATTATCCAATACAGATTTATCCGTCTTGACACTGTATGCCTCGTATGTACCATCTGTTTTTGTGATCAGCATATCTGTCGTCATCCGTGTTTTTTCATTATATGGATGTCTGAATCCAAGCTTCCTGCTAATTTCTACTGTCATCTCCAACTCCAATGGAAACTGCTCCCGGATATCTGTTACATCATCTCTCCAGCGCAGCAGATAATACCAGTAGACCTCTCCCTGGGACAACAGATGCACCTGCCGCCCTGTTTTATAATCAATTACTTCTGATGCTGTTCCCATACTGTTGACTTCTCTGTTTTCGAGCCATGGCTTATAATCTTTTCCTTCTCCTGTTCCCCGGCCTCTCCTCAGTCTTCCTTCTTCTGTAATCATTGGCATTACAATTCCTCCCTGTACAACTCCGCTATCATGGACGATGTCCATTTAGGATAATACTGATAGTAACTTTCAAAATCTTCCTGTTTAACATTTCTCTCATCCAGCCATTTGAGGATGAGTTCTTTCTTATTTTGTACAGTACAGGCCTTCAGCCGTTTTTCGTTAATAACAAAAGACATCACCGCAAGCACTGCATAATTTTCATCAGTAATCTCTGTCCTGCTGCCATGTATCTTTAATTCCAATCCGGCATATGTCCTGTTGCGCCCATGCTGCTGACTTTCTATATTGCTGACAATATTGATCTTTTCAGGTTTTTCTGTCCTTAGTCCCAGAGCATAGGCAAAACTGAGGTCAGACAGATAGCCTATCCTATGTCCATCCCTTTCAATATATCTGCTGTGTACAACCTGTTCCGGACTAATATCTGCATTGGCATAACAATAGACTCCCTTTTCTATCCTTTGAATGACATTGTTTGAAACCAAATTGCCTAATGTATGTTTCACAATACCATTGCTGATATCCTTATTTGCAGCTTGAATATCCTCAATACAAATAACTTCGTTTTCCTTGTAATGACCTTTGATCCAATTTTCAATTTTGCTCTGATATGTTATTGGTGGATCAACCTTCATATTCTTTTCATCTAAAGTTAACGGCAGTATCTTTGATGGTGTAGGACGATTCAGTTCCTGCATAATGCGTGCTGCTGTTAAGTTTTTCTCTACCCCAGTCACTGTATCAATAACCTTGTATAGATTTTTAGTTTTCTTGCCACCATATTGATAACGTCCGTTCGATTTTTCTTTGATTATCCTGATCAACTCATCCAATTTTGTAAATGGGTGGCAATACGAACATCTCTCTCCATCCAAAAAATGTCGTGGGTAATAATCCTGCCCTCTCCCACATACATTATGTTGAATACCTACCTTTGTATCTTTGTCTTTATATTTTCCTGCCAGAGAGTATTCGTTCCCAGTCAAGTTTTTTATTTCACGTTTGAATATATTCTCTGTTCTGACTCTCTGAGCACAGATTTTGCAATATGGGCGCTGTATGAATTTTGTATAATTAAACCAAAAATTATGGCCATATCGACGATCCATAAACAAGGCATCTTTTTGTTTTCCCGAAAACTGCAGTAATTCAATTGTTCCATTACTGGCACTATCTACCTCTCTTTGCGCTTCTTCAAATGATGTCGTCAAATTACATTGACACCTGCTTTTCTCGAAGAGGAATGCTCTCGGTTTGATTGAATAAATTTTTCCACAAGGTATGTGTCGGATTCTGACCGGTTCATTCATGCTATGAAATTCTGATAAAAGCTCATATTCACCTTGCCCGGCAATATCAAACAGCCGTTTAAATAAAGCTGCTTGTGTTATCTTACTGTCACATTCAGGACATCCCCACCCGGCGAGAATTCTTGCCGGTGTTGTTATGAACCTTGTCCCACAAGTACAGCATCTGAGTTCAACAATATCCTCCCTCCACTCTGACACCAATTCGTATTCGCCATATATTGCGGCTGCAAATTTATATTTGATTGAATCTGCCTTTAACCCCTTTATCATTGCTGACACATCACCCGAAAAAACAAACATCAGCATAAATAGATACATTTTGATATTTGCGTATCCCTTTTGACACAGATCAGTTTTTAAAAATCTTTCGACTTCATCAGCCGTCACCATGTCATCGTACTTTTTTAATGCCTTTATCAATCTTTTTTGCCCATACGGCAGATACTTTTTACATCTAAGTTCATACTTAATCAGTTCCCTGATTTCAGTAATACTGTACTGGATACCGACATCCAGTACTTCCTTGCACCATCTGGCATATTCTTCGCTACAGGAATATGCTCTACAATCTTCATAATCTTCTTCAGCAACAGAAAATTCATTTCCCTTATTTCCAATAAACTTTTTCAATTTACAGCCATGCTTATAGCATGTTGTAACTTCCGGCATCTGATGTGCACGATGATAATACCAGTAACCATATTTTTCTTTATCTTCCTGCTGACATATCGGACAGCACTTCAAGTGTGAAATCACCGGACGCGTTTTTGTCAGCATTTTTTTAATCTCCGGCCTGCTGCATAACACACCTATTCTGTGTGAAGTCAATTCTCTTGTTGCAAATGGTGCTATTCCGGAAAACATTTCTGTTTTAAGATAAAACTTTACAACATCCTCATTTTTTTTGCTTATTGCCTCTATTAATCGATATATGTCCCATCTATATTCATAAGTAATACTCTGACCTGGTTTTTTCAGGTGATAGCAGTCAAAAAAAAGCTTAGTGTTGTTAAATCCATTTGCCCGTGCTATACGCATTAAAAAAGAATATAATAATTCGTCCTCCGCTTCCTTCGGAACGATTGCAAATCTTGGCATGCTATTCGCCTCCCTACTTTTTAAATCTTCCATATAAAGATGTAGTAGTTTTGAAAATCGTCTTTACTTCCACTATTTTGTATAGGCGTTTTATATGTTTTTTATAATATTGCCTATTTTTTTCATGTTTAAGCCTTATAAACGCCTATTTTAGAGCAATATATGCTATTCTATAATGACTAGGAGGACGTAAATAATGGCTATTTTATCGGATTCTGAATTCATGATTAACTTTCGCCATAAATGGAAGCTTACACAAATTGACGCCGCAAAAGAACTGGGCGTATCCATCTCCACTATTTCTCGTATTGAATGCAATAAAAGAAAATTATCATTAAAAATGCGAAAAAAATTAAACGACTATGAAGACACACAGAATAAAAAACTTTTTTTGGCTGACTCCATTGACGAGATGTTTGAAAGATCCATAAACAATTACCTGCGCACATTAAATCCTAACAATGGTTGTGATATTGACTCCATTCGTCAGAGCATCTACCGCATGCTGCATCCTAATGATCTGCCTATTCATTCATCTGAACGTTATCTGCTCTTTTTGGAAAGACTGCTTGAACTATCTGTCAGACTATGCTCTGAAGAAATCTATTGCATAAAAACCGGTCGTGCATTTGTACCTAGCAAACGCTCAAAAAGCATATTTCAAGAACTTAATGCCTCTGATCAGATTTATTTAAAGATGGCTACCAACACTAAAAAAGAATAATTCACTCATATTATTAGTATATATCCATCTACGGACATATCTGTTGATGGATGTGTCAATCTTGAAATTTTTTTGAGAATGGAGTGATTTGATGATTACATACGACCGATTTTGGAAAACACTGGCTGATTCGCCGGAGACATATTACACTCTGACAAGAAAACATGGCATCTCAAATGGTACCATGACAAAACTGAAGCATAATCAGAGTCTTACTACCAACACGCTAGATAAACTGTGCCAGATATTAAAATGTAAAATTGAAGACATATGTGAATATGTGGTATCTTATGATTAAACAATCACACTTAAAAATATTATGCATCTAATTATCTTTGATATCTTATTGCCAAGAATACCGATAAGTAGAGGAGGTTTTAAAAAATATGACTGAACAGCAAATAATTGATGAAATCCTAAGATATCTCCATGATGATTCTTATAATTATGCTGTTTTAATCGATGGAGAATGGGGGAGTGGAAAAACTTATTTTGTAAACAATACCCTTACAAAAATAATTGAGAAACAGGAATCCGATTTAGAAACTTCTCGAAAAGTTCAGTATATTTCTTTATATGGATGTAAAGCAATATCAGATGTTCAGGAAAATATTGCTTGGTCCTTTGCAGAAGATGCTCGCCAAGTAATACAAGATAAAAATAACTTCGGAACAACCGGTCAAAAAGTATCCAATAACATTCTTCTTTCTTCAAAAAAAATTGGAAATGCTATTTTAAAGAAATTCCTTCCAAATATGCCTCTGTACGAAATTGCCTCAGATTGGCTGAATTTAGGATCATTTATCTTTGTATTTGATGACCTGGAACGTTGCGATTGTCCCATCAATGAAGTATTTGGATTTCTCAATGAACTGGTGGAACATGAAAATACGAAAGTAATATTAATCGCCAATGAAAAAGAATTATCCGGTATCGCTGAAATACAATATTTAGAATTACAATATTCGCTAACTTTAGATGACCGAATTATCTGGCCTACACCAAATACAAGTAGTTCCTGGGCAGTCAGAAGCAGTAATTCAACCCATATTTCGCTTGATGAAATGGAAAGACGACGAAAATTGCTGTTTCCAACCAAAGAAGCAAATAGTAACTATCGCAGAATTCGAGAGAAACTTATTGGTGTCACATTAAAATATGAGCCCAATATTTCCTTGATTATCTCCGAAATTCTAAAATCATCAAAATATGACCCTTATATAAAAGATATGCTGGAAAAGAAAAAAGAAACATTCTCATTAGAAATGCAAAACCGCAATCATAAAAATCTTAGAACCTTTCAGTTTTTCCTTTCCAAAGTAAGCTATCTTTTAGAAAAACTATCGGACATTAATACTGACCCTGAATATCTTGACATAATAAAAGAGCATATAATCTCTGAAACTTTTTATCAAGCCATAAAGTTTAAATCCAA
This sequence comes from Pseudocoprococcus catus, assembly GCF_019734885.1. Classification (GTDB taxonomy): domain Bacteria; phylum Bacillota; class Clostridia; order Lachnospirales; family Lachnospiraceae; genus Coprococcus_A; species Coprococcus_A catus. The sequence continues at coordinate 11,485 of NZ_JAAXCM010000042.1, forward strand.
CGACCAACCGTCTCGAACTATGCATGCTCAACTCAAAAAAGAACAAGAGGCAAAATTTCAAAGTATAAAACAGTATATTGAGTCTGGAACTTACAATCAGAAGATTTTTGAAGACAATGTTTTAAACCTTCAAAAGGAATTACAAGCCCGAATTCCTGATGATGATCCATATTATCTCATATATCAACAATACTATTTACAACCACAAGATTGGTGTGAAGATCAACTTGAAAAAGTTTTGCAACGGCTAGACGAAAACAAATACCCTATTGCATTCTACGGTAAAATTATCACATCGATTCAACGCTTGATTGATTTAGGATTTGATGATGAATATATGAATCGCACTAAGCAATTAATGCTTACTAATATTACAAAGATGAATGAAGTTAAATTGATTGATTCAAATTTGTGGTATATCGAAAACAAACCGACTAAAGCAAAAGTTACTGAAGTGATTACGGATATTAATCATGCTATAAAAGAACATTCCGAAATAGTGAGTAGAGAAAATGTTGGTGATATACTAAAAAGTGATAATTGGATTAACCGACTGGAAAATTATAGCAATCCTAATCAGAATCGGTATGCCCAAGATATGTCTGTATTTTCGAAGGCCCCGCCAGAACAATGGCTAAATCTTTTGCACAAAGCTTCACCTAGGGATATTGATGACTTTCGCCATTGGCTTGGAGACTTATATCCTGAAGATACTACTCGAAAAAGCTATTCAGAAGATGCCGATACAATTAAAAAGATTCTGACAGGTTTAGAATCAATTGAAGAAAAAGATTTAATAAAAAAAGCATGTGTTTCATGGCTATGTAAACAACTAGCTACCATTATTAAATTTCATGAACCTTCAACAGAACAAGAGTATGACTAAAGATTTTGAGTTTTAATCAATACGATTCTTTTTTTTGCTTGAAATTAAAACCTGCTTATAACTTTTTGTGGAATTGAATTCCGCTTCTAATTGAACCACAGGTTCAATGACAAACACAAAAACCTCCTGTACAATGGACATCAGTAAACAATGTCGAATAGTACAGGAGGTATTATTATGTCTGAAAAAATGCTCGTTACGCAGGCCCTCGACGAACGTGACCTGCTTGTAAAGAAAATTAATGATAAAATATGCAAAGCCAGCTTTGTTGATACGATCAAGCCGAATGTTGAGCTGGTCTACAATAAACGGATCAAAAAGGAAGAATTCAACCAAGCCGCTTCATCTGCCTATCAGCAGATCATGGACCTCATCGCACGTTTTCAGACCATTGATGCGGCAATCATCAACTCTAATGCCAATACCAGGATCACTACCTCCTATGGCACTTATACTGTTGCGGCAGCTATTTCACTCCGTAGCAGGATGAGAAACATGGGTGCCTATGATAACGAGGCCAATTTTGAAGACAGACTTCGAAATAAATTAATGCAGGAATATAGCAACCGTGTATGCGTCTGTGACAAGGAAAATGCAAAGTTGAAGGAAACAGCAGATTCGATGCGCTTAAGTATCCTGGGTAAAGATACAAAAGTCAAAGAGGACAAACCTCTGGCTGTCGTTGATGCCTATATCAAAGAGAATACCACAGAACTAGTTGATCCCCTGTCTGTTGAAAAGTTGACTGCAAAGCTGGACGAAAAACGTGACAAATTGTTATCCGAATTAGATACCCAGATCAAAGTCAGCAACGCAACAACATTCATTGAATTTTAACATCACTGCCTGTAGTGCGAAAATCTCAAACGTGTCTTCCCTGCAGTTGGGGTATAGCTGTCATTATATACACTATAATGGAATCAGATGTACATACAGAATGTTGAATTCTGTCGGCAGTAAGCTGCCGACGGGATTCAAATATTTTGAATACTATAAACCGTCACCGTGTTTTTTCATATGTATTCTGTTAAGTTTCACCAAGGAAATCTTTAATCATCAACTTTGAACCGAAAACTTTCCTGCAGGCATACGCTGTATGCTGAAATCCATGATCAGCGGTTTGGTGTTAAGGCCCTTGACCTGAGATGATCCCCATGGCTGCACTATAGGCATTTATTCTACTGCCGCATACACTGCGGCTTTTTTTATTGGAGGAATTGAAATTGAAAACCGTTAAAGAATGGCTCAATGAGATCAATATTCAGAAACTGATTGGTTATTACCAGACTATGTACCCGGCCTATCTTGATGATGCACGGCTGGATGAGACGATGACAATCAGGCGGTGTCATGACATGGAACGTTCTAAGCTGCAGGATGCCATTCACCAGCTTCAGAACATGCCGATAACACTGTCGGATGATGGAATCCAATACATTATATTTGGTCATAAGATTCTCATAGACAGCTCTGATGATGAGACATATGCTATCGTCAGTGTCAATGAGCTTCTGGACTATTGCGTAGGAGCGGATACATCGGGATATGATATGTACGACTCGGCAGAAATACTTAGCTTTCTTGTAGCAGATACACCATTCACCCGGGCACACATCTACGGACTGTTTTGTGATATTCTTCTTAATACCATCACCCCTCATCTGCATCGAGAACCACCTAAAAAGCCTAACCCATTAACTATTCTGGACAATGCAGACTCCGATTTATTTCCATCTTCCCAGGAATATCTTGAAAAAATGCAGGCTGTGAGAAAATTAAATCTTGATGCAGAAATATATTTGTTGAGAGATATCGTAAAAACAGCACTCCGACAGTATAATGATTATCAGCGGACTAAAGAGCTGTACAAAATCTATCGACTATTGAAATCATGAAACAAAATAAGACTCCATGCTAAATAAAACAGTCATAGAGTCTTTCTATTATAATTATAAATTTCTTATCATTATCATATATTTCTAAAAAGAAATAGAGAGGATACACTTAAGATCCTCTCTGTTTTGTTCATGTTTTCACTCTTATTCCTTTAGTGATATTATACTAACGGAAACCCATCCACCACATACTGTAAGCAGACACCAACTGGTATAGTATAAGTTCACCATTTATATGATATCAATTATTTTTCTTGTTGTCAATATCCTTTGTCAAATTCAATAATTTTTTATTCTCTTCTTTGAGCATTTGCATTTCTTCTTCTAATTGAATAATCTTATTATTCTGCGAGTCAATTACTCTTTTCTGCCTTTTACGTTCTTTCTTAAGATTATCATATGCATTTTTCAAAGTTTTGTTCTCTTGAATTAATTTTTCCATTCTCAAATATGAAGGTAATACCCTCATACCCCAAAAAGAACGCTGATCTTTTTCCGAAATAGAATGTCCTCCATTATATGAAATTCTATGAATTTGCTTCATAAAGTCTGTAATCTGTCCTTTGTTTGTGCAACCTTCTAGCTTAATAATATTATTAGCAACAAAATCTGCAAATTGTAACCCTGCTATATTTTCATTTTTAGAATATGCAACAATTGTCCTGTTTCTATTTTGAATCGCCGTACTATTTGTATACACAATACCTTTATTATTAGCTTGTATTTTATGATATACATTTATCAACTTAACATCCGGAGATTTTGAAGAATTTTCCCCGATAGTATTCCGAGACTCATATATAACATCCCCATATCCATCATTCACTGATAAATAATGCGTAAAATTTTCAATAATTTTTTGTAATGCTATATTATACTTATCATCTATTAAATGTGTTCCACTATGCGCTTCATCTAAAAAAAACAAATCATTTAATTGTTGCATTTTAATGATACAACTAAATACTGTTGCATTTGTTTTTTTTAAAGTCTGTGCCATTTTACCATAAACTTGGTGATATTTTCTTTCAATATCTTCTGGTGATAATTTTTTGAACTCTTGATATTCCTCCTTAATGCCTGTAATATTACTAGAATTTCTATTCGAAAATACTTTTTCTAGCTCAGTACAGTGAAGAACTGGATTATGTAGATTAATATACGTTTCATCCCAAATAATTTTTTTAATCTCTGCCATTCCTGTTTCCAGTAATTCAACATTATCCTTTTTTATTGCTATTCCTGCTATTGCAAAGGTTCTTGTTCTTCTAAATTCACTTTCATCTAAATATAGAATATATTCATCTTTCATTCGTTTTCTTGTCTCCTAATAATCCTCTTTCATAATTTCTATTATATATAATTATACTTGAGAATTCGATTAACGTCACCCAATATTTTTGTTTTTACATAACCAAGACTGTTACTAAGTAAATGTCCGACTATGGTTCCATTATTTACAATCAAATCTCTCATTCAATGATATATCCTAATCATCCTTTATAATAGTTCTCAGAAAAATAATAAAATCTCTACTATAAATACTACTCCTAAAAAATAATGAAATGGCAATCATACAGTATATTAATTACCAGCTGAATAACAAGCTGTGCTGTGCATTGCCTTCATCAAACAACAATTTTTGTGTCTTATTACTATCCTTACCAAATGTATATCCTATACTAAAGCAGGTTAAGCCGAAGCTCCCTACTGAAATAAAGTCAACAATACTCATTGGCTTAGCCCTCTTACGGATTCCCTTTAGGGTATCTATGTAATCAGAGGGTCACAGTTCTCCGTTCTACTTCGGTCGTTGCAAAACGAGTGCCACCGACACTCTGCAACCCTCTGTTGAACGACTAACCGCCTACCATTATATGGCAGCACCCATATTTCGATTATATCAATTTTTATATTTATACGCAATATGTAAAACCAGTATTTTCACATTAATCACGAATTGCTATTTCTGACAAATGTTCATCCGAAACGACTTCTTTTATTAGTTCAAAATATGTTTTTTGCAATTCATATTCCGACAATTTTACCATATAATCCTTGGATTGTTGTTTTTCAAAATCCTTGTCCCTTGCAACTTGTAATATCTGAATAGCATTTAACAATTTTTCGCTTGGCTCTATATTATTATCTTTAAAATCATCAATTCCACCATACATATCATCATATGCATACTGATAATCCATACACTGAACTGCCAAATCTACTATCTCTTTATCAATTTGTTTTTTTGCACTTTCCATATAACTAATTGCATAATTCTTCTGATAAAGATTATCAGCATATTCCCTGAGTCCTTTTATAAACTCAGGAAAACTTTTTGCATTCAATAAAAACTTCATGGTAGCGCTAATCTCTTTTGATTGATATTTTCCAAAAGGTCTAACACTTTTTCCAGAAACAATAGATTGCATAGCTTTGCCAGTCTCTTTATCTATTCCTATAGTCTGGCAGGCTTTTTCCATATCAAATTTTTCAAAATCCGTTTCCCCTGTAAGATAACCTACTGTAACACCGAAAAAATCTGCAATATTCAACATACTTTCATATGACGGAAACCCAATTTCTTTTTCGATTTTTTCATCTTGTTCCTTTTTTCCTATATTTATCTTATTCCCCACACGGAGCCAACGACTAATATTAGCCTGTGTTCCACCTCCATACTTACTCTTGTACTCTTTTAAAAAACTTTCCTGCGTATATCTGCGTTCTTTCATTAGATGATTCAATCTATCACACCAAATTTTTGCTTTTCCCTTATGTATATCTTTCATAATATATTTTCTCTATTTTAATGTTTAAATTACATCATTTATATACAACTTGTGATATTTACATTTTCAAACTTATCATATAGAATTGAAACTGTCAATAAATAACTGCAGACACATATTAGAACAATTTATTTTATAAAAATTCAAAGGAGGTTCCCATGAACACAAACATCCACCAGTCACATTTATCCACTACAGATTCCTTACACGAAACAGGTATTGATTTTATTCAGCATAAGCCCTTAGACGCTCTAATAGACGTAGAAGAAGATTCTAAGGTAAAATACAACTCAATATTGAAACTGATTGAATCTACCTCAGATATGTCAACACAAGAGAAAATTGACGCGATGAATAAAAGCTATAACCGCAGGAGTCAAGAACATTGGCAAAATATACGAAACTTTGCTTTTGTATCTCTTGGATTATTAGGATTAGTAATTATCGCCCCTTCAACCACAAAAACAATACATAAAATAATTTCAGCATAAATTTTTTGTACTCAAAAACTCCATGCTGTCAAACGACAGCGATGGAGTTCTTCACAGATATTTCTTTAATTTTTTTTCAATGGATAAACCCATACTATTTTTATTCCCACAAATGCATAGTTAGTAGTTGCACCATAATACGTTCCCGGACAAGAAGTTCCTATCCCATTTCTCCAATCCCAAATCCATCCATACCCTTCGCAATCCGTCTTATTTTGTGCCCTTAAGCGAAACGGCTCATAAAAATAGAATTCCCCCACCTTTAAATATTCCGATCTAATTTTGCACGCACGTACATACTCTTCATCACAATATTGGTACACAGTCTTCCCATCCTCTGCTTTAAATTGTGTAAAAGTAATATTCCCAACTGTATGCTTGCAATCAGAGTAGCGTTCAATAATTAAATGATACTTACAAAGGTGATCTCCAACTACAACCTTATGATCATTTCTTAAAACAATTCTCTTAAAAACTCTCTTTGAATTTCCCAAACCTTCAAAAGTGTTCATTAAGTCTATACTCTTTGTTTTATTTGAAACGAAAGAATATAAGTCACCTGTTGGCAATTCCTTTAATTCATATGTATTCACTTTAATATTTAATTTTAACTTCGAAACAAAATCTTTATACTCCGATTTCCATTTTATGGCATCCATTTGCTGTATATCAATTGCAGCTAAATCCCAATATTCAGTTTCTTTTGCCTGCCCTACAACATCACAAAGGAAAAATTTAGAAATGTGTTTTTCTTTATTTCCTTTATATTCTGCTGTAAATAACCACTGTCGTACCATTATTTCAACGTTTAAAACTTTACCAACAGTTCTCTTAAGGACATTTTCCACACTTTCTCCAGGTTTTAAGCTTCCCTGCGGGAAGTACCAACAGTCACCGTCTTTTTCTTTGACAATTCATAATTTTCCTTGATTGTAAATAACTGCAACTATTCCTCTTTTCATACTTATATCCTCATGTATATTCAGCAAAAACACTATCTTTTATTAAACATATTGCTGTACTTTCACTTTTATCAAGTCGTATGCTGCAATTCATCAAACATTGCATGCGCAAGTGCTCCCATAATCGCACGGTATTTTCCAGCATCTTCAAACAGTTTTGTATATGTTTCCGTGCTTTCAATATAGGCTTCCTGAGCTGCATCATCAAATAATTGCGGGAAGATGTTCTTTTCAAAAATTTGACGACCATCTGTCTTAGCAGCTTTCACTAACTTTTTATTGTTCTTCAGCTTCTGATGCAATGTTGTGAGAACAACCCTGTCACCTTCAGTGAAATTTCCCATATACTGCTCATTAATCTTCTCAATCACCTGTTCCAGTGGGCTAAGGGTTTCTTCCAGTTTTACAGGTTTCTTTAACTTTGCAGGTTCATAAACGCCCTTCTCTTCTTTCACAAGCTTAATAGAACCTTCGTATGTCTTTTCCAGGTTGTAATACTCAAGTTTGACCCTGTCTCCTAATTCAAAAGGCACTGATGGATCCGCCGGAACTACTTTTGCCAGGTATGAACAGAAAATATATTCATTATGCATCTGCTTATCAAACATACGTATAATTTGTGTGATATAGCCATACCATTTTACGAATGTTCTGCAAAGCTTTCGGAACTGATATCTCTGTTCCTGATTCAAGGCATTATATCTCTGCTGAACCGGTAATAAGGCATTGGTGATAGCAGCCTGGATTTTATTTGTCTTGCGTTTATCCTCATCAAAGTAGATTTTATTGACCTTTTCAATGTCAGAGTCATCGTAAATCTTAAAATTTCGGAGCATCTTCTGGGTTTTGTAAATCAAATCTGTATTGATTTCCTGTGATAAAGATGTTTCCTGATAGAACGGCTGGAACGCTTTCAAAATATCTTCCTTGCTATTCACAAAATCAATGATAAACGTATCCTGCTTATCCGGATGAGTACGATTTAACCGGCTTAATGTCTGTACCGCTTTTACGCCGCGCAGCTTCTTATCCACGATCATTGTATGAAGCAATGGTTCATCAAATCCGGTCTGATACTTTTCAGCTACAATAAGGATATTGCCTTCGTCATGAAATACCTGCTTTGTCTGAGATTCATTTACCCCATTCAGCTTACTTTCCGTCCATTCAATATCTCTCTGGTCATCAGGATCCTTGATTGAACCTGAAAAAGCAGCCAAAATCTCCACATCCTTATAGCCATTTGATTCCAGATATCCCTTAATCTCATGATAATAACGCACTGCCGCAAGTCGCGATGATGTAACAACCATCATCTTGCCCTTGCCTTTGATTTTCTGCTTCGTCACATCCCTGAATGTCTCAACAATAATCGCTGATTTCTGCTGAATATTATATGGATGTAGTTCTTTATACTCCTTGATGGTCTTCAAAGCTTTTGACTGAGGCACATCCGGATTATCTTCTGTATTCTTTGCAATCTGGTAACAGGTTTGATAGTTTGTATAATTCTGAAGGACATCCAGAATGAACCCTTCTTCTATTGCCTGCCGCATGGAATAAATATGATACGGATGATAGGATCCATCGTTCCATTCAGTACCAAACATCTCTAATGTTGCGCTCTTTGGCGTCGCAGTAAATGCAAAGAATGACAGGTTTTTATGTTTACCATGAGAAATCATCTCACGGATCAATCGGTCATCCGTATCCAGAACCTCTTCTTCTGCTTTACCTTCAAGCTCAGCGTATTCTTTCAAAGCATCCGACACATCTGCAAGCGCAGCCTTTAACTTCATTGCAGAGGAACCGGTCTGGGAAGAATGCGCTTCATCAACAATGATTGCAAACCGTTTATTCGTCGTATCATCAACTTCTTCATAGATGACCGGGAATTTCTGTAATGTCGTAACAATGATTCTTTTTCCGGCGTTCAATGCGTCTCTTAAGTCCTTGGATGACTTTTTTTCGTCAATGGCACAGACACTTCCTAATGTATGATCAAAGCCTGTAATCGTCTCCTGCAGCTGTGCATCCAGGTTTCTTCTGTCTGTTACAATAACTACAGATGTAAAGATCGGCTCATTCTCAGCATTATGCAGTGACGCCAGTCTGTAGGCTGTCCATGCAATAGAATTTGACTTTCCTGATCCGGCAGAATGCTGTATCAGATAATTTCTTCCTGAACCATTTTCACGGACATCAGCAACCAGCTTACATACAACATCCAGCTGATGAAATCTCGGGAAAATCAGACGTTTCTTCGTCACATTCTTTCCGTCTTTCTTTTCGGTCTTCACCTCAAAGCTGATGAACTTCTGGATAATATCCAGCAAGCTATCTTTCTGTAATACGTTTTCCCAGATATAGGATGTCACATAATTATCATCTTCTGCCTGTGGATTACCTGCACCACCGTCATTTCCGGCACCGTTGGATCCCTGGTTAAATGGCAGGAAATATGTCTCCGGTCCTTTTAATTCTGTTGTCATCCATGCTTCATAAAGGTCTATTGCAAAATACGCTAAAATCCTGTGATTTAACCAGAATGCAGGCTCTCTTCGGTCACGATCATACTGCCACTGCAGTTTCGCATTATCTACATTCTGGCCGGTCAGCTGATTCTTTAATTCAATCGCAACCACTGGAATACCATTGATTGCAAGCATCATATCAACCGAATTATTGTTCTGCTCAGAGTAGTGCCATTGTCTGATGCACTGACACACATTCTGCTCATATCTTTTTACAGCAACATCATTTAACGTGGATTCCGGCTTGAAATAGCAAACCTTAAAATCCATTCCACGATGTTTAAGTCCATGTCGCATGACAGACAGCAAGCCATCCATCTGTACGGCATCTTCAAAACATTTATAAAACTTCTTGTATGGGTCAGAGTTGCACTGCTTTTCAAAACGTTGCCACATAATCGGCTGGGTTGCTTTCACAAACCCAACCAATGTATGAATATCCAACGCCATACCAGAAGATGAGGTATATCCAGCATCTGTTGCCTTTTCATATCCACCATCAGGTGAGATAAGAAAGGCTTCGATATTGGATTCAAACTGTTTTTCATTTTCAGCCATAGCTTATACCACCCTTCTTTTTCCTGTTACCACTTCGTAAATCAATGATTTCTTATATGCTTCAAGGTCATTGATAAGAGATTCTTTTTCAGCAATGAGGGAATCCATTTTAACAATCATCTTCTTAATTGTTTTTGCTAACTGTTTTTGAATTGAATAGTCAGGCAAACAAATTTCTGTATTTCTCAATGTATTCAATGATAAATTTGGAATAGTTGTGCCATTTAAGCTTAAATCAAAAGCTTCTTTGGTAACGCTATTCTCAAGACAATATCGAACATATTCTCTGCATACAGTTGGTTTTAATGTAATATATCCTGCACTTTTTCCTAATAAAATAGTCTCATTATTATACAAAGATGTATTTCCAAAATTTGCACCATTTAAAGCAATCATTACAGTATGTTCATTCAATAAACTTTTATTTTGCTTTTGATATTCTTCATTTGAAAGCATTGGACCAATCATTTTAATACTGTCTTCACCAAAAGAACCACCGTTAATAAAACGAATTGTTCCTTCATCGGAATATTCTGGTGTAGTATGTATTCCATCACCAATTTTTTCAGTAATATATTTAAGCTTCGTTCTTTTCATCTTATGAACAGTATACTTATTTATTTGACCAATTTTCAGTTTCTTGTATTCATCAATACTTACTTTTGCTTCTGCAATGATTTCATCAATTTTGGAACAAGTTTCGTCCAAATAATCGGCAATAGCTTGCTGTTCTGCAATTGATGGAAGCGGTATTTTAATACGATTCATATTACTTTGCGTCAATTTGTTAAGAATACTACCATTAATATACTCATGGTAATCAACAGAATTTAATGCATGAACCAAATAAGAATCAACAATACTATCTTTCGTTCTTAATACATGAATATGATTATTAACCCATACTTTTCCATCTATCAAATGACTTACTGGACGAAAATCATCAAAAAATGGAGCACCATCTTCCCCCAATAAAACAAGCTTTTCATCAAAAATGTAATCATCTACATAATCCATAATTCTGCCTGCACCCCAATATGGGTATATTCCTGATTTACGCAAAGAAGCATCTATTGGAACTCGCTTGCCATCTAAACAATCCGTACAATATTTCAATTGAACAATTTTCCAGGTTCTTGGAATTAACCCTACATATTTAACCCCACTATCTTTCATTTCTGTTTCAGGTCTAATCATTGCCATAATCATTCACCCCCGAACAAATCATGCAATTTTGCCATCAAACTCTTTTCATATTCTTCAATACGCGCTGCTATTTTCTCTGATGGTTCAATCTGCTGATACTCATAAAATGTTCTGGTGAACGGGATTTCATATCCGACCTTTATTTTTGACTTATCAATCCATGCCTGTGGATTATACGGAATGACTTCACGCTCAAAATAAGCATCAATATCTTCTGCCAATGGCACATTCTCAGTGTCACGCTTTGATGTATCCGCTACCGGCTTATTTTTCTTCATAATAATATTTCCATTTTCGTCCGTCTGAGGTGTCTCAACTACAATCTTGTTATAACCAAAATCAACAGCATCCATAACCTTGCTTTTTACAACAATTGAACTACCATTCTCATCAACGCCTTCATAGTTTTTATCTACATAAGCGCCATATGCCTTAACGATTAAATCCCGGCAAGCCTTTGTAATATCTACGTTCTTTGAACCGATATTCTTGCGTCTTGCTGAGCAACATTTGGATGCATCAATCAACTGTACTTTTCCCAGATGCTCCTCTGGTCTGTTTTTCATGACAAGCCAGATGTATGTTGCAATCCCTGTATTATAAAAGGCATTATTTGGCAGCTGCACAATTGCATCCAACCAGTCATTTTCAATCAAATATCTACGAATCTCTGACGGTCCTGAACCTGCATCGCCATTAAATAAAGACGAACCATTCTGAATAATCGCCATCTGACCATCATCTTTTAATTTTGCAAGACCATTCAGCATGAACAGAAGCTGTCCATCACCTTTTGCCGGCAATCCTGGTGCAAATCTTCCTGCTTCACCTTTCTTGAATTCCGCTGTTACTTCCTTTTCCTCACGCTTCCATGGAATACCGAAGGGCGGATTTGAAATCACATAGTCAAACTTATACCCGCTGAATTTATCATCAGATAATGTATCCCCAAACTGCATATTGTTAGGGTCACCACCACGGATAAGCATATCAGCCTTTGCAATACCGAATGTAAATGGATTGAACTCCTGACCAAATGCAGTAACGTCCGCGTCTGCATCCATCTGTTTCAGTCTTTCTTCCATACAAGTAAGCATCTGAGATGTTCCCATGGTCATATCATAGACTGTTTTGGATATTCCATCACCTTTAAAAGCTGATTCATCTCCAGCCACGAGAAGATCACTCATCAGATAGATAATGTCACGACTTGTGAAATGAGCTCCTGCTTCTTCGTTGTACGACTCAGAAAATCTACGAACAAGGTTCTCAAAAACATACCCCATATCGACGGCACTAATCTTCTCAGGTGAAAAATCACCCTTATCTGTACAGAAATCAGAAATTACCTGATACAGAAGACCGGCCTCTTCCATGTGCTTAACCTGAGCATCAAACTCCATACGTGCAAGAATGTCCTGCACATTATCAGAAAATCCACTTAAATAGGCCTTGAAATTTTCTACAATATTATCAGGATCGGCAATCAATGTCTGGAATGTAAATGGACTCGTATTATAAAATTTATAATTACCAGCCGCTTTTCTCAAAAAGCCATCTTTTACAGCCAGCTTTTCAACTCTTTTGTATGTATCAAGAACTGCCTGATGTGTCGGCAGCAAACAATCATGAAAACGCTTGATGACTGTCATTGGCAAAATAACCAGACCATATTCATGTGGTTTATATGCACCTACAAGATCATCCGCAACAGACCATATAAGAGTTGCTGTATCGTTGGAATTCTTACCAACATTTGTAATTAAATCGTTACTACTCATCGTATCCTTCTCCTTTTTCAATTGATCCTTTATTTATTAATACACATTATACTATTTTCTACACTACTCTGATTTTAACAAGTATTCTGCTTATTACTCATTATAACAGCCTAGCTGTCCATTTTATCGGACTTCTATGCTATTTTTTTCATTTCAATCATTTCTGTCAATTTAGATCTAAAATCTGACTTTGTTATTTTTAATCCATTAGAACCAAGCCTTACAACTGGAGGATATCCTTCTTCAGCTTCTATCGCCGAAATAACACTGCTATAATCACCTTTTCCAGAACCACTGTGCGGCATTGGTCCTACCATTAATAGGCTATATGTTGGCTGCCATTGCATCTTTCGAAAATTAAAAGTTTTTGCATCTTCATACTCCAAATGCAACTCAAAACGATTTTTATCCAATCCAAGCTGTTTAGCAACTGACAAAAGTGCTTCAACTTTCACATCAGACTGACCAATGACAACAATCTTACCCGTTTTGTAAACTTCATATCCAGATTCTTTCTGAAGAAGATGTTCCATCCCCAGTAATTCAATGAACTCCTCTAGCTGTCCAGAACGATTCAATTTTGAAAGCGCAGCCGTTAAATATTCATCCAGCTCTGCTTTAATATTATCTTCCAATTCTAAAAGTTCTTCTATACTTAACATGTATTTATTCACTCTCCTCATCAAAAATATGATGAAGCTTGTTTAGCGCTTTCTCCAAACGCAACTTAATAACTGCAATTTCATCCATTGTTGCCCGATATTTTTCAGCAATTCGATTCTGTTCCTCTATAGGTGGCAGCGGAATTTCAACTTTTTTTAACTTATCAACACCAATGTTTGGTAACACAGCTCCCACTGTAATACTTTTTAGAACGGTATATCCCTGTTCACTATCAAAGAAAGCCTTAATATAATACGGATTTGCCTTTTTCTCATCCAGTTCAATGATATACAGATTACCATTTGCCAAAATCTTCTGGTTCTTCTGAACAGACGCAACAGCAACCTTATACGGTAAGCCATTTTTAGAAAGGATCAGGGAATTATTCTTTAGGCAATACTTTTCATATTTCTGATCAATATAAGAGAGATATGGCAATTTATCATCAATCACTCCATTTCTGATATTCGCCAGCATAAGATACTGCATATTTGTCACGCAATCCGAAACCATTTCATCTAACTGCTTAGCTGTGCAAGGGGCTCCCCTGGAAATGCGCTTAATAACACTTTCAAACGGAACACCATTTTCAAACCTCAAATCTCCTGCTGCGTAACGACTAAGATTCAAATTGTATTCATTCTTTCTAAGTTCTTCAATAGAAATATCTTTACTGTATTCATGATCAACGGTAAGCGCATCAATAATTAAATCAATATCCTTATCACTGAATTCATTTTGACGACGTCCCTGTTGAAAATGTTTAGTCGCATCAATCATTCGTACTCCTTGATTACCATGACTCATAACAATCAATGTTGTCGGAATCATTGTACTAGAAAACATTCTTTCTGGAAGGGCAATAACACATTCAACTAAACCATTTTCAACAAAATACTTTCTCATAGGAATATCAATGCTGTTCCATGTGCTTCCATTAGTCATAATTGCAACTGCTTTTCCATTGTCCTTCAGCATGTCGAAAATTAATGAATTGAATATCCAATCTGAAGAGGTAACTTTTGAAATTCCCGGATACTGTTCGACAAGCTTCTTCAAATATTCCATCCCTGCCCCTAAATGTCTAAGTTTCAATCCAAACGGATAATTTGCAAAAATTTTATCATATTTTGGCATTTTCTTGACATCGGCCACACTAAACACATCACATAAACTAATATCTATATGTGAATTTAAAAGTTCTGCCCTAATCATTACAGCTGTCTTGTTTACAACATTAAGCTCATACCCCTGATATATAGCCTCTGGTTCTTCCATAGCAGCAGATACAATATAACTTCCACTTCCACAACACACATCAGCTACATTTTCCCCTGCTTTTACATCCAATAGTTTATTAGACAATTTTATAATAGAACTTGGCGTGCTTACTTCAAGTTTAGGTTCAAGATCAGGTAAAGGTTTCAAGACAGCTAGTGCAAATTCTTCTGTAGAATATTTTTTTAACATCTGAAGCAGACATTCCCATAATTTATTATTTAAAACTTCTCGCACTAAAAGCATAATTTCCTCATTTGTTTCAATTACTCCGCTCATAATTGTCTGAATAGAAACATTGGACGGATCTGCTTGCGAGCTCGCTTTATAAAGTAAATACGGAACTAATGGAAAAATTTCATGTGTAGGTATTCCGATTCTACGACAAGTATTAGCTATTTCCCAATTAATCTCTTCAGCTTTTTTCTGATTTTCTAATTTTTCATATACTTCTTTTGTTACAAAAGGCATTTCGCATCCTCCTTTTGGTTTTTAATAACCATCATTAGTTCTTAATTTCATTATACCACCTACTTTAACTTTGTAAATGGTTTTTAATAACCATTTTTTAAATAAAAATGACACCCGAAAACTGTCAGGTGCCATAATATAATCATTTCCTCTATAAATTTTTAATATCAAAAATCAATGCATCTATAGGTACATGCATCAATCGACTCAACGCATACAGATTATCGACCGTCGGCACGCTGACTCCAGCCATCCACCGGTAAACAGTCTGCACACAGGCTAGCCCCAGATATTCCTGTACATCTCTGGCAGTCAATCCCCTCTCCTGCATATATCTTTTTAAGGTGCTGCCAATTTTCTTTTTATCAATAACCGGATACTCAAAATCCAAAAACTCTCCTCCTAAGCTCTTTGTTCGAAATTAGTGAAAGATATCTTCTTATCGTCATTCTTGCCTTGTTTCGTTTCAAATCCGAATATGTCATTGTCCATCCGTATCTAAGTTTCTTTTTCCCATTGGCTAATGACTCTTTATCAAAAATAACGCTGCCTTCTTTCAGCATATCCGGATCATGGATCATATCATGAAAAATACGCCACAGGATATGATACCTGACGTCTGATATATTATCCATCGTTTCCTCTAAAAACCCTGAGAATGCCCGGATATTAACATAATTACGGTCCGCAAATAAAAGATCATCTACAATGTATCGCATCAGCTTCGGTATCTGCTGCCACTCCGCCACATATTCATCAAACTGCTTTCTAAGTCCCGAAAACCACTTTTCAACATCATCAGAAATTTCTATATCACCCTCCGGCGTCCAATAATAGAGCATATCATCCGGACTCTCATTAACAAATTCGGCAGTTGAAATACCGCTGATCAGCAAACTCTGTTTTTCACTCCAAAGATTTTCTGAAAATATCCGACTCTTGTTCATGCCGGCAACCAGTGCATAAAGTTCCCAAAAATCCTTACCATACATCTCACTGATCTTTTTAATCGCAAACGCATAGCTGCCGCTTAATCTCACCCAGAACAATATCTCCATAATGCCTTGATCTTCCTGGTCTCCTACCGTCCCGGTTTCAACCATGGTTCTCATCTTTTTCATGAGATAATCGACCTGTCCATCATCATCCAGACTGCTATTTCCCTTAAATTTTTCCAGACTCCTTACGGTATTTTTAATGCATTCCGGATAGTTTACACCCGCTTTCTTACTGTTCTCTTTATCTAAAGCATTTTTCAGCTGTTCCAAAGCCCTGGCTGTTCCATGTACAACCGCAATAGCATCGATAACACTTTCCAGATAATATCCGCTGCATATCAATTCATTATAACTGTAATAAATTTCCGGATAAGACCTTTCCTCCTCATGCAGCATCTCAATCAGCTTCATCAAATCCTTTTCCGGCAACTGATAGGTTGTTCCAAATAGATTCTTGAACCATTGCAGATATTGCCATGGCGGTACCAGTTCGTTATTATAAACAACAAACGATGGTTCCTGCATATACAACATCTGCAGCATATATGCCGCCTCTATAGCACGCGCAAAGTTCCGCCAGCCAACCTTTTCTGAGTAAACGCCACCGTTTTTGTTGTAATATCCTGCGTTTTCCCATACATCATCTTCAAAATAATTATAGAAGAATGTTGTATAACCGTTCTCGATCCGAACAGGCCTCAATGCACGAATTCCTTTGCCAAATAAAGTCAGATGTTCCTGTTCCATCATACCTGCTGCATTAAACACCTTCTCCAGCCTTTCTTCAAATTCCAGTCGTTTCTCTTCAATAATGTCCGCATCATCTCTTGCAATCATATACACAAATGATCCCATTCTTATTCCCCCTTCTCTAACTCAACATCTTTTCTCGTTCATCTGCGCCATACAAAAACATGAGCACATGAGCCTCGTAGTCATCGTCCCATATGGCATTCAGCATTGCCTCAAAATCCGCTTCCATAACATTGCCATGAACGTATTTTTCTCTGAAAGAATCAACTGCCTGCGCACGATCTTTTTCAAGTGTCCACTTAGATTCATCTTTTCTGAATCGCATGTAAAACATTTCTTGGTTTCGTTCAAAATAATCACGCATGAACGCCTCATTCATAGAATATCTCCCCTTTCTCGTATATATTCCACACGAGTATTATAGTTTCTCTGTATCATAAAAGGGTTGCACAGCATGCAACCCAACTTGAATTTTATTCTAATTTCTATTTTGTTCCTTTATTCCCCAATGGCTGATACCCTGCTTCATACAGACGGATGTCCAGCTCCACAACGCTGTATTTTCCAGCAGATATGCACTCCTTAATGATATCTTCTCTTTCTTTTTCTAGGTCAGTTAAGTGATACTGAGACGCCATGCACAATCCGCAGGATGAAAACAATTCATCTGTCTCATCCATTGTCAGTTCCAGGGCCATCGCTAATGACCACAGATAATCCCGTTTCGGAGGGATCACTTCATTCTTTATTCGTGACAGTGTCGATTTGTGAAGATTTGCTTTTGCTGCAATTGTTGCATCACGCTGGCCCTTTTTTAAACTCTCATATGTTTCCCTAAAACTCTTCATGTCTACCGCCCCTTTCTGTCCTTACATTACCAAAAACAGAAGAAGCTTAATTTTTTCAAAAATTGGAAGATTGCATGATATGCAACCGAAACAATCCATATTAAATATACAATGTTATATATACTGTTTAACCGGCTATGAAAGGAGTTTTCTATGATTCAATTATCCGATTATCTGACAACACAAGATCCTCACGTTAACGAATTGGTTTCAAAATTCATCTCAAAAAGATTATATGATATCATCAAACCCATGACTGATTATGACATTGACGGTTTGAAACACTTTTTTCCTGCAAGGTACAGACACAAGAAAATGCTGCCTGTTATTAATGATTTTTGTTCTTTGCTCAAGAGTGAAAATTTCTACCCTCTACCGCTGATCATGAAATATGTTCTTTTTAAAGCATTACTGGAAGAAATCAGTTACTGCGAGGAATTCGATATTCCAACCATTTCGGCTATTCCGCAACATGATGAAATTAAAGAAATTTTACAAAAAGATGGTCATGAACTTGAATCCGAATCACTTGAAGAATTTTTTATGTTTGTAGAAGATTTAGAAATGTATACTGAAAGCCTTTACGATGACTGGGATTTTGAGTTTTTAGACGATATGACAGAACTGCAGCTTTACAAATCTGACACCAACAGTTATCTTGGAATTGGAACCAAAGCATCTATCGTTTATGTACCCGGATCCGTGGCTTACTAAGCATAATATAGAATGAAAGGTTGGTTGACATGGGATTAATTCATACTGATTCAAAGACATTAACAAAAGTTCAAGGAAGTTCTGTTGGCATTCAGCCAAAATGCTATGATAACGGCTATTGGTACAAAAAGAACATTTATGGATGCTAAGACCAATCCGAACATCTTGCTTCCCTGGTTCTCATGCACTCAAATATCACCAATTACGTTTTTTATACAACTTGCACAATTGATGATGTTCCAGGATGTGTGTCAAGAAATTTTCTTCTTGACAACGAATCGTTTTTGAGCTTCCAAAGACTGCATGAACTAGTTCAAGGCGAAACTTCACTGGACAATATCATGCAAACCTATGATACCTGTGCTGAACGGATCAATTACATAGAGGAATTCCTATATGATACCCTCGAATACGATTGTTCAGAATATCTCTCACAGGTTCTATCTCTGGATGCTCTATTATTGAATCCTGATCGACATTTTAACAACCTTGGAGTTATTATCAATAATCAAACTGGATGTTGCCGCACAGCCCCTATATTTGACAATGGAGCGGCTTTGCTAAGCAACTATAGGGATTATCCTTCAGACATTCCGTTTGAAGAGCACATTCAACATGTACTTGCCCAGCCTTTTAGCGGAAATTTCATTGAGCAGGCAGAAGAAGCGGGTATTGGGTTTCAATTAGATTATAATGGCTTGTACACCAAATTGTTATTTGAACCGCCTTCCAGAGCATTGGATGTATTATATTATCAGCTGGAACAGATGAAGTATATCATCCCTGTTCTTGAAGCACCCAAAATCCCATTTATTAACTACGACAGCCCGATACAAGACATATAATCCTATATTCAATAAAGATTACCTTTAAAATAAATCACTGCTTATAAACCAAAAGACGGCTATCACAGTTTTACCTGCAATAGTCGTCTTTTTATCTCTGTTTTCAATTTTCCCTTTACCAATACATTTTTAAAGAAAAACTGTTTTGCCTATATTATTCTGTATCCATTCAAGATACTCCCGTTTTGGTATACGATAAGTGTTCCCTATCTTAATTTTAGGAAAAGAGTCAATTTTTATAAGCTGGTATACCCTGTTTCTCCCGAGCTGCAAATGTTCTTGAACATCTTTAATTGTCAGTAACTTTTCCATATCATCCATATTTGTGCCTTTCTGCATTATATACTGACTAACAATACCCTTCATATTTATTTTAGCATATATTACGGCTCGCGTATTGAACTTATCGTTCAATTTTGAATGCACAGTTCATAGTAAAAAACAAAAGGCATCCTCTATAAGCAGCTCTATATCTGCTTATAAAGAATACCTTTTCAAGGTAACATTATATATTCAAGCTATAATTTAACTTTTCAAAATATACTTTGAAAATATATTCAAACTATAATTTAAACTTTTTAAATGTAATCTCAGAATATATTCAAAATAAGATTTAAGTTGCTCTCATTCTGCTAAGAATATATTCAAGGTATCATTTATATATTCAAAGTATAATTTAAGATTTACAATATTATTAAAAATATTATAAATGCATCACTCTGGCATTAATTTCCTTTGTCTTGCCAACATTCCAGAAATTCTCACCAAGATACCCGCATGTACGTCTTGTAACGTTCATCTTGGAATGATCCTTATTGCCGCACTGAGGGCATTCCCATTCGAGATCATCGTTAATCTTGATCTCACCATCATAACCGCAGACATGGCAGTAATCAGACTTGGTATTAAACTCTGCATACTGGATATTGTCATAGATAAACTTGACAACTTCCTCCAATGCCTCCAGATTATGTCTCATATTCGGAATCTCCACATAAGAAATGGATCCGCCGGAGGAAATCTTCTGGAACTGACTCTCAAATGAGAATTTGCTGAATGCATCAATCTTCTCTCTGACATCCACATGATAAGAGTTTGTATAATATCCTTTATCCGTAATATTTTTGATCTCACCGAACTTCTCAAGATCAATTCTCGCAAAACGATAACAAAGAGATTCTGCCGGTGTACCATAGAGACTGAAACCGATATTCGTTTCGTCACGCCATCTGTCTGCAGCTTCCTTCATATGATTCATGACACGAAGTGCAAACTCCTCGCCCACAGGGTCTGTATGACTAACACCCTTCATCAGCTTCGTCACTTCATAAAGGCCGATATATCCAAGAGACATCGTTGAATAACCGCCATACAAAAGCGGATCAATCTTCTCTCCCTTGTCCAGACGGGCAATTGCGCCATACTGCCAATGAATAGGACTAACATCCGACAATGTTCCTTTTAATGCATTATGGCGGCACATAAGTGCCTCAAAACACAATTCCAGACGTTCATCCATCAGTTTCCAGAATACTTCCTCATTGCCTTTAGCCAAAATACCGATCTGAGGCAAATTAATACTGACAACTCCCTGATTAAAACGCCCCTCAAATTTGTAATTACCATTCTCATCCTTCCAAGGAGACAGGAAACTTCGACATCCCATGCAGCTGAAAACATTTCCTTCATAATTCTCACGCATCTTCTTCGCTGAAATGTAATCAGGATACATACGCTTTGCAGAACATTTAACTGCCAACTTCGTAATATAATCGTATTTGCCGCCTTTTAAACAATTGTTCTCATCCAGAACATAAATCAATTTCGGGAAAGCCGGTGTCACATAGACGCCTTTCTCATTCTTGATGCCTTCAAGACGCTGTCTGAGAATCTCCTCGACAATCATGGCATTCTCTTCAATGTATTCATTTTTCTCATCCAGATTCAGGAAAAGTGTTACAAAAGGAGACTGGCCGTTGGTTGTCATCAATGTATTGATCTGGTACTGAATGGTCTGTACACCGGATTTCAACTCATCCTTCAAACGATCCTGAACCAGCTTCTCAATGGTTTCATCATCAAATTCATCACCAAAATGAGCTCTGTAAGCCTTCTCATACTTATCATGACTCTTACGCAGATACTTGCCAAGATGCTTCAAATCAACTGACTGACCACCGTACTGGCTGCTGGCAACAGCAGAAATAATCTGAGTCATAACTGTACAGGCTACCTGAAAACTCTTAGGACTCTCAATTAACTTGCCATTCATAACTGTGCCATTGTCCAGCATGTCCTGAATATTGATCAGACAACAGTTAAAAATCGGCTGCACAAAATAATCCGCATCATGGAAATGAAGAATACCATCTTCATGGGCCTTCGCAATCTTCTCCGGGAGCAGAAGACGCTTCGTCAAGTCCTTCGAAACTTCACCCGCGATCAAATCTCTCTGCGTAGAAGCTGCAGTCGCATTCTTATTAGAATTCTCCTCCATAACTTCCTTATTGCTGTTCTTGATCAAGCTGAGAATTGAATCATCCGTTGTATTCGCACGACGAACTAATTCACGTGTATAACGATAAACAATATATCGTTTTGCCAGATCATACTTTCCCAAGGCCATCAATTTCTGCTCAATGATATCCTGAATGTCCTCAACAAGAATTCTCTTTCTCTTTCTTGTCTCCACATAAGAGACAATCTCTTCGATCTCCTCATCAGAGACTCTCTCTTCTTCAGGAACCTCCTCATTGGCTTTCCCAATCGCAACTATAATCTTACTGCGGTTATAATTGACTTCCTGTCCATCCCTTTTGATAACAATCATAATGACCTTCCTCTCAATTTATAACAAACAATATCATGTTGTCCATAAGTATAAACAACGAATTAACCACAAAATATAGTAAGAACATTCGTTCTGTTTTTCAAACGTTCCGTGGACTATTATAGCACGCTTATTTCTAAAATACCATAGTAAATATTCTGAAGAATAAATATCGTCACTTTTCACGAATTTTAAAAATATTTTTATGTATAAACGAGATGAAACACACTTTGCGAGTTTCACTCGTTATCATGATATTCGGCAAAGTTTCATACAAGCATGAGCTTAGCCTCATTATCCGCGTAAATCAAAAAAAAGACTCTGAAATACATTCAGAGTCTTCTTACACAATGAGACATCCGGGGTTCGAACCCGGGACACCTAGATTAAAAGTCTAGTGCTCTACCAACTGAGCTAATATCCCATCATGCCCAGAACCGGAATCGAACCAGTGACACGAGGATTTTCAGTCCTCTGCTCTACCGACTGAGCTATCTGGGCGCATAAATAGGTAAGCGCAAGAGTGACAGAAAAGAGGATGAAAAGCTGTTGGGAGCTTGCTCACAAAAAACTCTTTAGCATCTTTTTAGTTGATTTGCATTTGCAAATCAACGATCACTGAACGAGTCGAAGACTCATGAAGTGGGCACTCTAAACTTATTCTACTTATTGAGTTGCGGGGGCCGGATTTGAACCAACAACCTTCGGGTTATGAGCCCGACGAGCTACCGGATTGCTCTACCCCGCGATATTATTTAATTGTCTGCTTAGACACATAAGTACTTGACAAACTCTTTCATTTATCAAGTACTTCAACTGGGCGGAGGTGGATTCGAACCACCGAAGCGTGTCGCAGCAGATTTACAGTCTGTCCCCTTTGGCCACTCGGGAATCCGCCCATATCTCTATATAATTGTTATATCGAGAAAAGCCGATGATCGGACTCGAACCGATAACCTGCTGATTACAAATCAGCTGCTCTGCCAATTGAGCCACATCGGCATCTATGGAACCTATAGGGCTCGAACCTATGACCCTCTGCTTGTAAGGCAGATGCTCTCCCAGCTGAGCTAAGATTCCATATAAACGACCCAGATCGGACTCGAACCGACGACCTCCGCCGTGACAGGGCGGCGCTCTAACCAACTGAGCCACTAGGCCATTAAAGGTTTGCACCTTCAAAACTGCATATCAACTAAACACATTCTTTAGAACCATTTTGGTCAAGCCCTCGACCGATTAGTAACAGTCAGCTCCGGACATTGCTGCCCTTCCACCCCTGCCCTATCTACCTCGTCGTCTTCAAGGGGTCTTACTTCTTTCGAATGAGAGATCTTATCTT
>NZ_JAAXCM010000021.1 GCF_019734885.1 Pseudocoprococcus catus
CCGGCAGACCGCCCCCGTCAGTGCGTGTTTGGCGGCACTTCCAATGCCCTTGACTTCCTGCCCCTTGACCGTTCCGGTAACCGCCGCTTTATCCCGGTCATGGTGTACCCGGAGCAAGCCGAGGTTCACATTCTGGAGGACGAAGCCGCTTCCAGAGCCTATATCGGGCAGATGTGGGCGGAAGCAATGGAGATTTATAAAAGTGGCAGGTTCAAGCTGGCGTTCAGCCCCGCCGTGCAGCGGTATCTCAAGGAACACCAGCGGGATTTCATGCCAGAGGACACCAAAGCCGGGATGATACAGGCATACCTTGATAAGTACACCGGGAGCATGGTCTGCTCCAAGCAGCTTTACAAGGAAGCCTTGAACCATGCCTTTGACGAGCCGAAGCAATGGGAAATCCGGGAAATCAACGAGATAATGAACCAGTGCATTACCGGATGGCGGTACTTCCCGAACCCAAGAATGTTTTCCGAATACGGCAGACAAAAGGGCTGGGAGCGTGAAAACCCGGCAACGGAATCCGGCAATCCGTCTGAAAAAACGATGGACGGTTTTGTGGAGGTCACAGAACAGATGGAGCTTCCCTTCTGAAAAGGACAGCCCGTTGCACCCCCTGTTGCTATCCCGTTGCCGAGCCGGTTGCCAGGGGAAATCCCTTATTTCCGGGCTTTTCTCCTTTATAACAACCAAAACAACAGAAAAATAAAAGAAAAGTATAAATAGTAACCATCGCCAGATTGAGATTGTTTGCAAGGTCTTTTGAAGCCCGTTGCCGGACTTCGTTGCCGACACCCTCTGTCTGGCTGTTTTCATGTATGGAGGATAACTGCCTATGGCAAATAATAAGATGAACATGGAAGGAAATAATTACTCAGATATTCCGGTGTGGCGTAGATATACGCTTACCATTGAGGAAGCAGCCAGATATTATCATATCGGCGAAGGAAAACTGAGAACGCTTATTGACACACATCCCAATGAGGATTTTTATGTGATGAACGGCAATCGTGCCCTCATTAAGCGTGAGAAATTTGAACGGTATCTGGATCAGGCTACTGCTGTGTAAACAGAGCTGACAGATTTACCGATTTCACATGATATAACTATGCGGAGAGCTGGATTTGTGCTATGATAAGAGTGCAAGTCTGGCTCTCTTTTTTGAAAGGAGAGTTCACGATGAGTGAGAAAAGACGAGATAACCGTAATCGGATTTTGCGAGAGGGCGAGTACCAGCGTAAAGATGGGAGGTATCGGTTCCGCTATATTGATGAGGACGGAAAAGAGAAAAATGTATACAGTTGGCGTTTGGACAAGAATGACCCAATGCCAAAAGGGAAGAAGCGGGAGCCTTCCCTGCGTGAGAAAGAAAAACAGATTGAAGCGGATTTGTTTGACCGTATCGTAACCAACGGTGGCAACTATACTGTTTTGGAACTGGTAGAAAAGTACGTTTCATTGAAAACAGGAGTTCGTCACAATACGGTTGCCGGATATAAAACGGTCATCAATATGCTGAAAAAAGAGAGTTTTGGGAATCTGCGAATTGATAAGGTGCGTTTGTCAGACGCAAAGGCATGGTTGATTAAGCTCCAACAAATTGATGGGCGGGGATACAGTTCCATTCATTCTATCCGGGGAGTCCTCAGACCAGCATTTCAGATGGCGGTAGACGATGATTTGCTTCGTAAAAACCCATTTGAATTTGAGCTTGCATCCGTCATTGTCAATGATTCTGTTACCAGAGAAGCGATTACCCGAAAGCAGCAGAGAGATTTGCTAAAGTTTATTCAGGAAGATAAACATTTTAGCAGATACTATGATGCAATCTATATTCTTTTTCACACAGGGCTTCGTATCTCAGAGTTCTGTGGGCTGACGGTTTCAGAAATCGAGTTTGGAGAAATGCGTATCAAGGTAGACCATCAGTTACAGCGTACTGCACAGATGCAGTATGTAATTGAAGAACCAAAAACTGACAAAGGCATCCGCTATGTGCCGATGACGGAAGCTGTCGCAGCGTGTTTTCGCAGAATCATTGCCAACCGCAAGACACCAAAAGTTGAACCGATGGTGGAAGGATATGCAGGATTTTTGTTTCTGGATAAAAACGATATGCCGATGGTTGCCCTTCACTGGGAAAAGTATCTGGAGCATATTATTCAGAAATATAATAAAATTTATCGCATCCAGATGCCGAAAGTTACCCCTCATGTATGCAGGCACACCTTTTGCTCTAATATGGCAAAATCCGGTATGAATCCGAAAACCTTGCAGTATATCATGGGTCACGCAGACATCAGTGTAACCTTGAACACTTACACCCATGTGAATTTTGATGATGCAAAGGAAGAAGTATATCGGATAGCGAATAGTTAAAAAAGCCCGTTGGTAAGGACGCTTGCTTTACCAACGGATTTACCAAGATTGCAGGGAAAAATATAAGAAAATACGAGAAGATTTGAGAAGATACCTTGAAAAGAAAGGAAAACTCAAAAGTCGGAAAACCCTGAAATATCAAGCGTTTGAGAAGAAATACAAGACTTAAATGGAGATATGAAAAGATGATTAAAGTACTATTTATTTGCCACGGCAATATATGTCGGTCGCCGATTTCCGAATATGTTTTAAAGGACATGGTGGAGAAACGCGGTTTAACCGATGCGTTTGAGATTGCTTCAGCAGCAACCAGTACGGAAGAAATATGGAATGGCAAAGGTAACCCGATTTATCCGCCGGCTCAGGCAGAATTGAGAAGACACGGCATTGGTGAAACCACCTATACGAATTTCAGCGGTAAGCGTGCCCGACAGGTGACAAAGCAGGATTATCAGTATTATGATTATCTGTTGTGTGCAGACAGCAATAATATCAGAAATACATTGCGAATTACCGGTCCTGATAAAGAAGGAAAAGTAAAGCTTCTGTTAGACTTTACGGATAGACCGGGAAGGTCTATTGCGGATCCATGGTATACAGGGGATTTTAAGGAGACGTATAGAGATGTCTATGAAGGGTGTACAGCTTTATTAGAAAAATTAGGATTTTAAACAAGAGCAGTATGCATATTTTATTATCAAGAGATATAAGATATGTGTACTGCTCCATATTTTTATTCGGCATTAAAAACTGTTTCAATTACCTCAGCTGCTTCTAAGGCACGCTGAATGATATGCTGCCCTTCTTTGGCAATCGGGACATAAGGCATCTGGAAATTCTGACTGGTCAGAAAGGCACCGGCTAATTGGAAGATATAACGATCATAGCCGTCGGACATATTTTCCAGAACCTTGCCATTGTCTTCCATTAATTGAAGATTCTGATTCTTGCCAATGGTCATATCGTTTAAAATATCCAACATAACAATGAAATGTTCCATATCCCAGCTGGACAGATACATACATTTACACAGGCCTTTGTTGAAAAAAGGATAATTGCAGTAACAGTTCAGCAATTCAGAAAATCGGCTTCGGTGTTCAGGGGTTTCGAACAATCCCTTGATTTCAAGTTCACGCAGACATCGATAGTTGATATTCATTTCACAACACTCCCTATGAAACTAATTTAATGTATTTATTTTAACAGGAAAATGTTGACATTAAAAGGGGAAAAAAGGAAATGTTCGATGAAAAAAAACAGTATATAGGCAACAAAAAGGCATAAAAAAGCATGAAAATGTATAGAGCGTGAGATTGTCTGCAGGAAGCGGTGGAGAAGTATGTTATAGCTATGCAGAATAGGCGCAGACGGGTGCTCCCGTTACAGCAGCGGGGATATGATTGTATCCACAGAGAGATTCCTGAGCTGTTTTGGGGATTATGATTGCATAATATGCATCTGTATTCAGAACAGGGGGATAATTGAAGAGTGGTACCGCGGAAGTAATCTTTCGTCTCTTTGGGTCAAGTGACCAGGAGATGGAGGATTTTTTTTATTGCATAGCAAATTGTGCCCTACGCAATAAAATGTTTTGTATGGAATTTTCAGGAGTCATCATTTCGCCCTGAATTCCCAGCAGGATAAAATTCTGTTTTAGGCTACACGCATTTAGGATACGCATGTTACGACAGGAGGAAGATGAGAATGAGAGAACAAGACAGAGGAAAAATCAAGACACCGTTTATGCTGGCATTTTCGGTGGGCGCCGTTCTTTTTTCGGCTCATGCCGGCGGCGGTAAAGCCATTGATACATGTAAAGTTCTGGCGCATTCAACGAATCGTCCGTTTTTTACATTCCCAACAATTGCTTCAACCTGTGCTTCCTGTACAAGCCTTGGCATTGTGTATCATCCGGATGGCAGTTTGAGAGAATATTCTTTTTCAAAAATTCCGCCGAACCATATCTTTATTAATACACAGATTATTGCTGAGGCACCGGATATTTACCTGTGGGCAGGTATGGGTGATACAATGGCCAAGCATTATGAGTGCGCGATTTCTTCCAGAAATGATATTCCGGCCCACAGTGATGCCATGGGTATTGCTTTAAGTTCCATGTGTGCCGTACCGATCATGCGCTGGGGCGAAAAGGCTTTGGCCGACTGCCAAGCACAGAAGAAAACGGTCATCTTCACGGTGAGGTTGTTTCCTATGGTATCCTTGTTATGCTGACCATCGACAAACAGTATGCAGAAAGGGATACCCTGTATAAATTCAGCCGTTCCATTGGTCTGCCAACAAGACTGGCAGATATCCATGCCAAAGCAGAAGATCTGGCAAAAGTCACAGCTAAGGCACTGGTGGGTATTGATGTAAGAGTTTATTCATACACAGTGACAGAGCAGATGATCGTGGACGGTATCATGGAACTGGAGGCCTATGATGAAAAAATGCGCTAAAAACGCATGGATGTGACAAAAAATTGTACATAATATTCCCGTAAAAGAGGTTGCAATTCTTCTCAGAGGGTGGTAACATAAAGACAGCAAATCAATAAAGTGATTACCGGGAGATTAGAGCAAGGTAAGTAGAGCGAGACAATCGCTCTATTTCCCTTGCTTTTTATTTTCCCGTTTGGCTGTTAAGCAGAAATAGAAAGGAGATTGGATTTATGTATGATGTAGCGATTATCGGTGCCGGTGTGACAGGAAGCGCCATCGCAAGGGAGTTATCAAGATATCAGTTAAATGTCTGTGTCATTGAACGTGAGGAGGATGTTTGCTGCGGCACATCCAAGGCCAACAGTGCCATTATTCATGCGGGTTTTGATGCTGTACCCGGCACATTAAAGGCAAAGGTTAATGTTAAAGGCAATGCCATGATGGATCAGATTGCAAAAGAGTTGGATATTCCGTTTAAGAGAAATGGTTCTATGGTTGTATGCACAAAAGACCAGGATCCGAAAGGATTGGAAGTACTGATGGAGAGAGGCAAGGCCAATGGCGTGCCGGACCTTCAGATTCTTGACCGTGAGGCACTGATCGCTATGGAACCGAATCTCAGTGATGATGTTGTATGTGCATTGTTTGCACCGACAGGTGGCATTGTATGTCCTTTCCATATGACCATGGGTTATGCTGAAAACGCATGCAGCAACGGTGTCGAATTTTCCCTGAATACACAGGTGGATGATATTAAGAAAGTAGAGTCAGGCTATGAGCTGGCAGTGACACATACTGACAGCGGCAAAAAAGAGACAAAAACAGCGAAGGTTGTCATCAATGCAGCCGGTGTTTATGCAGATACACTGAATAATATGGTCAGCGAACATAAGTTGCATATTACAGCAAGAAAAGGTGAATATATGCTGCTGGACAAAGATGCAGGCAAGCATGTATCTCATACAATTTTTCAGCTGCCGTCCAAGATGGGCAAAGGTGTTCTTGTGAGCCCGACGGTTCACGGCAATCTGCTGGTTGGACCGACTGCCGTAGATGTGGAAGATAAAGAAGCGGTTAATACAACCCAGGCCGGACTGGATTCCCTCGGACGTACCGCTTCTCTCAGTGTGAAGAATGTACCCCTTCGTCAGGTGATTACATCTTTTGCAGGTCTTCGTGCCCATGAAGCCGGTGATGATTTTGTGATTGGTGAAGCAGAAGATGCCAAAGGTTTTATCAATGTGGCAGGTATTGAGTCTCCGGGACTTTCATCTGCACCGGCTATTGCAGTGATGGTGGCAGACAGGGTGAAAGAGATGCTGAATCCTGAAGTTAACGACAAGTTCAACCCGATCAGAAAAGGCATTCTTCATCCGGATACACTGACACTGGAAGAAAGAAATGAACTGATTAAGAAACAGCCTGCATACGGCAATATTATCTGCCGTTGTGAGATGATCACGGAGGGTGAGATTCTGGATGCCATTCACCGTCCGCTGGGGGCACGTTCCCTGGATGGTGTGAAACGTCGTACAAGAGCCGGTATGGGACGCTGCCAGGCAGGCTTCTGTTCACCGAGAACTATGGAAATTCTTGAGCGTGAAGTGCCAATGAGCATGTTTGACATTACAAAGAACGGTGTTGGTTCCAATATCGTTATCGGTACCAACAAGGAATTATAGGAGGGCGCATGATGAAAGCATATGATTTGATTATTATTGGCGGTGGCCCTGCTGGTCTGGCAGCCGCTGTTGCTGCAAGAGACAATGGTATTGAAAGTATTCTGATTCTTGAAAGAGACAAACAGCTTGGCGGTATTCTGAACCAGTGTATCCACAACGGTTTCGGTCTTCATACATTTAAAGAAGAACTGACAGGGCCTGAATATGCAGCAAGATTTATCGAACAGGTCAAAGAGAGAAAGATTGAATATAAATTAAATACAATGGTCATGGATATTTCCCATGAAAAAGTTGTCACTGCCATGAACCGTGAGGAAGGCATGATTCTTCTTCAGGCCAAAGCCGTGATTCTGGCCATGGGATGTCGTGAACGTTCAAGAGGTGCTTTGAATATTCCGGGTTATCGTCCGGCAGGTATTTACTCCGCAGGTACCGCACAGCGTCTGGTGAACATGGAAGGCTATATGCCGGGCCGTGAAGTGGTTATCCTTGGTTCCGGTGATATCGGCCTGATCATGGCAAGACGTATGACACTGGAAGGTGCCAAAGTGAAGGTTGTGGCAGAGCTGATGCCTTATTCCGGCGGATTAAAGAGAAATATTGTTCAGTGCCTGAATGATTTCGATATTCCGCTGAAACTCAGTCATACAGTTGTTGATATTGAAGGCAAAGACCGTGTAAAAGCAGTTACAATTGCAGAGGTTGGCCCTGACCGCCGTCCGATTCCGGGCACGGAAGAACGCTATGAATGTGATACACTGCTTCTGTCCTGTGGTCTGATCCCAGAAAATGAGCTGAGCAAGAGTGCCGGTGTTGACTTAAGCCCGATTACATCCGGACCGATTGTCAATGACAGTCTGGAAACCAATATCGACGGCGTATTTGCCTGCGGCAACGTGCTGCATGTGCATGACCTGGTGGATTATGTTTCCCAGGAAGCCGGAACAGCCGGAAAAAATGCAGCAGCTTATATTAAGGAGGGCAAGACAGCCGATGCAAAAACTGTTGAAATTTTGCCGGTAGATGGTGTGCGTTACACAGTGCCGAAATATATCCGTCCGACAGAAATGGAAGATACCCTGACAGTTCGTTTCCGTGTAGGAGATGTTTACAAGAACTGTGCCATTGCGACTTATTTTGATGATGAACTCATCAGCAAACGTAAACGTCCGGTCATGGCACCGGGAGAAATGGAGCAGGTGATCCTGCAGAAATCCAAACTGGCAGATTACCCTGATTTGAAGCATATTACAATCAAAATTGAGGAGGCATAACGAATGGAAACAAGAGAATTAACCTGTATCGGCTGTCCTTTGGGATGCGCTCTCACAGTGACAATGAATGGTAAAGAAGTTGTAGAAGTCAAAGGCAACACTTGCAAAAAGGGCGATATTTATGCCAGAAAAGAAGTCACTAATCCGACACGTATCGTCACGACAACTGTCAGAGTCAGCGGCGGCGCTGCTCCGATGATCAATGTCAAAACACAGTCCGATATTCCGAAGGATAAGATTTTTGAATGTGTAGCAGCATTAAAAGGTGTGACAATTCAGGCACCGGTGGCTATCGGTGATGTTGTCCTTGAAAATGTGGCAGGTACAGGCGTCAATATTGTGGCAGCAGGTGCAGTTGAGGCGGCATAATAGATTGAATAAAAACTGAATGGATGAAAATAGCATGAGGTAAATATACATAGGTACATTCAGAGTGGGATGTTTGAAGATTGCGAATGCTGCCGCATAAAATATTAGCCGGTATATATTGATTTTAGGATCAATATGTACCGGCTGTTTTATCTTTTGTAAACAGGATTCCTCTTGTTAATATTGGTTTGAGTATAACTGTTTACAATTTATTAATTTCTTCATTTGTAGGATGAGCTTTCAGTCAGATTAAAGATGGAATTCTTTAAACAATTGTTCCTGGTATTCGCTGTCGTCATCTTCAGAATTCTCTGTTTTGTCAGGGCTTTCAACATATTTCAAGAAATTAACCAGTTCTTTTGGTTCATCGGAGTCGTTTTTCCCTTTTGTGCTTAACCATATAGTGTGGCTGCCGTTAGGAATTATTTGGGCATTTTCTTTACAGAGGTTAAAAAGTGTATATCGGTAAAGTTGGCTGCCAACTGGGGCATAGTCACAGATAAAGATGACAAAGGCAAAGGCAACTTATATTGACCAGAGCTATACAGCAACCAATGCAACGGGTGACATTGTTGCGGCTACTTGTGTATCTGTGACAGAGGGTACGCTGGATTGTACAGTACCGGCGTGTATAGATGAGGTAAAAAAATAACGCTGCAGATTTGGTCTTTTTGTGTCTTGCGAAGCAGACTGTTTCATTATATAATGAGCGTTAGCAAGAAATGTGTCATCATCTGCAATAGTTGCTTAAGCTTGAGAAAGTCTTTTTCGTGATGACACAAACAGGAATGATGGCAGAATGAGGGATAGAAAATGAACAGAGAGTTCAAAGACGCGTTGGAGGATTCTCCGGTCATCGCGGCAATTAAGGATGAATATGGTTTAAAAGAATGCCTGAAAAGTGATATTCGGGTTGTTTTTATTTTATATGGAGATATCTGTAATATTGCAGATATCGTAGATGCAGTGAAACAGACAGGCAAGATGGCACTGGTTCATCTGGATCTGATCAATGGGCTGTCAGCCAAAGATGTAGCGGTAGATTTTATTAAGAAATATACGAAGGCCGACGGTATTATTTCCACTAAACCGGCGCTGATCAAGCATGCCGGGGAGATCGGACTGACATCGGTGCTGCGGTTGTTTGTCATCGATTCCATGGCATATGAGAATATTCAGAAGCATGTGAAGGGGGCAAGACCGGATGTCATCGAAGTATTGCCGGCACTGATGCCGAAAGTGGTGAAAAAGGTCTGTCGGATATCACAGATTCCGGTTATTGCCGGTGGACTTGTGTCAGACAAGGAAGATGTGATGTCTCTTTTGCAGGTAGGGGTTGTCAGTGTATCATCCACCAATAAGGATATATGGTTTATGTAGATGTTTAGGATAATCAACGGAAATCTCCGGGGATCCGATGACTGACTTGGATGATGGACAGGAAGGGACAGATAAAAAGTCAATTGGTATAGGAAAGAATGAGGAAATAGAAAATGGTTGTTTATTTTATAAGACATGGGGAAACGGATTTTAATAAGCGATGTTTGATCCAGGGGATGAGTGATATTCCTTTAAATGATAAGGGAATCCATCAGGCAGAACTTGCTGCAGACTGGTTTAAGCAGCAGGGTATTGTCTTCGATGAGGTTTTTTCAAGTCCGTTGGTGCGGGCAAGAAAAACAGCGGCAATTGTATCAGGCAGAACTTTTGAGGAAGTGCATCCGGATGCAAGAATTCAGGAGATGGACTTTGGCGTGGATGAAGGAAAGCTTTACTCGATGATCAGGGATTTATTTGATGCGCCGGAAGCTTATGTTCCGCCGGAAAGAGCAGAGAGTATTCAGATGCTTCAAGAACGTGTCCAGAAGTTCCTGGACATGCTGTCGGATCTTTCAAAACAAAATAAAGAAGTTCACACGGTACTTGCTGCATCCCATGGTGCTGCCCTCAGGGGGATCATGAGCTGCATCGATCATTGTGAACTGAAGGATTTCTGGCGATCAGGGCTGTCTAATTGCTGTATCTATAAAACTCATCTGGAGAATGGAATCTGGGTGGAAGATGGTCTACTGCATCCGATAGAAGCAGCTGAACGTTTGGAACAGGAAGCACAGGCGAAATAGGGCATGATTGAAAAGTTAATGCAATTAGTTGACAAAAAACTGCTGCGATTTATTATTGTGGGGTGTATCAATACGATTGTCGGTACAGCCATTATGTTTGGACTTTATAATCTGGCATCTTGCAGCTATTGGGTCTCATCAGCAGCAAATTATATTCTGACCAGTATTCTCAGTTTCTTTTTAAATAAATACTTCACCTTCCGGAATAAAGAACGTTCATGGAAGCAGGTGATGCGCTTTGCTGTCAACATCGCGGTATGTTATATACTGGCTTACGGTATTGCAAAACCGGCGGTGATGTACGTGATGGCGGGCGCAGGACAGAAGATACAAGAGAATGCAGCCATGTTGGCAGGAATGTGTCTTTTCACTGGATTCAATTATCTGGGACAGCGTTTGTTTACCTTTAAAGAGTAGTTGCTTTGGCTGCGGCTGAAGGCATTGTATGGCACAAAAGTCTTTATTTTTGAAAAAATTTAAATTTTTTCAAAAAAAGGCTTGCATTTTTCTAAAGCATCTGGTATTATAAATGAGCACGCAGAAGTGGCGGAATGGCAGACGCGCTAGATTCAGGTTCTAGTGAGGTAACACTCGTGTGGGTTCAACTCCCATCTTCTGCATGATTTATAAAAACCTGAACAAGATGGGAATCCTTGGAAATCAAGGGTTCCTATTTTGTTTTTACGATTGATTCGAAAGACAATGATTGAACACGTTTTGAACACGTCCGAACATCAACCGGGTATACACCAGAATTCCACCAAAAAAGAAAGGAACGGCTTATTGCAGAACCTTTCTTTTTTTGTGTGGGCAAAGCCAATAAGTTATGATAAAATAAATGGGAAAATCATTAAATTTTTAAAGGGTTTTCTTTAAAAAAGTACAGTTAGGCATGCTAAGCTAAAGTGACGATTAATAGACACATATGCATATGATTGATGGTTGTAAATTATATTGTCCATTAATATAATACTTTTTGTGAGAAAATCAACGTGATATCTATTAATAGAACATATTTATGAAAAAGGAGCAGTTTACATGAGAAACGCATTTCGGATTTTCCGCCGTGACATGGGGCGGCTGTTGCGTAATCCTGCAGCACTGTTGGTTATTATTGGTGTGTCGATTATTCCTTCGCTTTATGCCTGGTTTAATATCGCTGCCAATATTGATCCCTACGCCAACACGAGCGGTATCAAGGTAGCAGTAGCCAACAATGACAAGGACGCTTCCAGTAATGATCTGGAGATTAATGCCGGTGATGAGATTATATCGAATTTGAAGGAGAATGATCAGCTTGGGTGGACCTTTGTTGATGAAGAACAGGCCATTGAAGGGGTGAAATCAGGTGAGTACTATGCAGCCATTGTTATTCCTGAGGATTTCAGCAGTTCCCTTCTCAGTATTTTGTCAGGAGAGCTGAAGACACCGGAATTAGAGTACTATATCAACGAGAAGGCCAATGCTATTGCACCGAAGATTACAAGCAGCGGTGCCAGTGCGATTCAGTCTCAGATTAATAGTACGTTTTCATCTATCGCAGCGGAATCAGTATCAGATATTTTGAAGGATGCTGTATCGGATGTGGCAGATTCTGTGGGGCGTGTGAACTCCGATATTAATGAGATGTTGGAAAAAGCCAATGACAATATCAAGGAATATGAAGATCTGTTAAGTAATTTTGGTTCCCATTCAATTGATACCCATGATCTTATAGAGAATGCGGGACATGCAGCCAATTCTTTGAATAAAGCGGCAAAATCCGGATCATCAGCTCTTGAGGACGCAGACCAGGTGATGAAGAAGACAAGAGATGCGGCGGGAGATTTTTCCTCTGCTTTATCTAAATCTTTATCAGATGGTGAACAGCTGCTGAACAAGGCACATAGTACAGCAGCTGAGGGCCTTACGGATCTTGAAACAAAAGCAGGCAAGATTAATACAACAGTCGGTGATGCACTGGATGCGGTGAATACAGTTGTTGATCTGAATGCGGAGATTCTCAATAATCTTCAGGATCTGTCGGACAAGATTGGTGACGAGGTCGATGGTGAGATTGCCACCGGAATTATTGACCGTCTGAATGAGAACCTTGCCAGATTAAGAGACCAGAATGACAGAAACAAGGAACTGGTTGTGAACCTGACAGAAGGGAATGAAGGTATCGGAGATGCCATTACGACAACTTCTGATACACGAAAGCAGATTGCTTCTGTTACTTCAGACAGCATCGATGGACTGCATTCTTTCAGAACAGCGCTTGATACGAACGTATTGCCGCAGCTGAATCAGACACTGGATACATTCTCAAGTCTGACCGGTGAGCTGACAGGACTGCTCAATGGCGTGCCTTCAACATCAGAACAGCTCAAAGCTGTTCTGAATCAGCTGGATACAAGTCTCAGTGATGTCAAATCGGCCTTAACAGGTACAAAGTCAGCACTGGCTTCTGTCAGTGATCGTCTGGATGATATTCAGAGCGATGTCAATGCGATTATCAGTTCCGAAGCTTATCAGAAGCTGCTTTCACTGGAAGGTATTGATGCGGATACGATTGCATCATTTATGGAATCTCCGGTTGAGCTTGAGACAGAGACTTATTTTGAAGTAGCGAATTACGGTTCTTCTATGATTCCGTTTTATACAAACCTGGCAATCTGGGTTGGCGGTATCGTATTGATCGCGATTCTCAAAATGGAAGTAGATCGTGATGAATCTATGAAATATTATAAACCGTCGGAAATGTACATGGGACGCTGGCTGCTGTTTGTTGTTGTCGGCATGGTACAGGGCTTTATCGTGTGTCTGGGAGATATTTTCCTGCCGGGAGCACAGGTGGTAGAGCCGGTCAGAATGGTTATTCTCGGTGTAGTTTGCTCCTTTGTATATGTGAATATTATTTATGCCTTATCTCTGACATTTAAGCATATTGGTAAAGCATTGTGCGTTATTCTTGTTATTTTGCAGATTCCGGGTTCTTCAGGTACTTATCCTGTAGAAATGGCACCGGTATTTTTCCAGAATGTGCATCCGTTCCTGCCTTTTGCCTATGGTGTCGGGGCCATGCGTGAATGTGTTGCAGGATTATATGGCAATACTTATATAAAGGATATTTTAATTCTGTTGTTGTGCTACGTGCCGCTTTCACTGCTGATCGGCCTTGGGCTCAGACCGGCCCTCAGAGGACTGAATGCATTGTTTGACAAGAAACTGGCAGAGACAGAATTCATGATCTGTGAAGAGCCGGATGAGGAACTGAGCAGACATGAACAGTTGACAATGCTTTTGAAAGCCTCTTTATCGATTGAGAATCTTCGTGAAGAAACGGCTGCGAAGGCTCAGGCCTTTGAAAAGAATTACGGTAAGATGGTGAAAGCCGGATTTGCCGCTATTATCATCATTCCGCTGATCTTTCTGATATTGATGTTCAGTCTGGAATCCAAGATCGTTTTCCTGACACTTTGGATCATATCCATCATTGCGATTTCTGTATGGCTGATCGTTGTAGAATTTATACATAACAAGCTTGAAGAGCAGCAAAAGATTGCAGGTATGTCCTTTGATGAAATGCTTGAAAAATTCCGTGGAAAGGAGGAAGAATAATGAAAAATATTTTTCGGATTTTCAAAAATGATGTATCCAGAATTCGTTCAAATGTTATCGCCATGATCGTTATCATGGGTATTACTGTTATTCCGACTCTTTATGCATGGTTTAATATTGCTGCAAGCTGGGATCCTTACGGCAATACAGGCAATCTGAAGATTGCAGTTGCCAGTCTGGATGAAGGCTATGACAGTGAGCTGATCAATGTGAACCTGAATCTGGGCGATCAGATTTTGGACACCCTCAAAGAAAATGATAATTTTAACTGGGTCTTCACAGAAGCGGATGATGCATCTTCCGGTGTCAAATCCGGTAAGTATTTTGCAGCATTGGTTATTCCGGAAGATTTCAGTCGAAATCTCATGAGTATTTTCTCGAAGGATGTTGTTCATCCGACGATTACCTACTATGAGAATGAGAAATCCAATGCGATTGCTCCGATTGTCACTACGAAAGGCGCCAATGCGGTTCAGCAGCAGGTGAATGAGACTTTCCTGGATACAATTTCCAAGACAGCTCTTGAAGCCCTGCAGCTGGTGAATACAGCTTCCAAGGAAGCGGGAGATGAATCTATTATCGATAATCTGGCATCTTCCCTTTCGCAGATTTCCACGAATCTGGGTAATGCTGCGGATACCGTACAATCTTTTTCTGATATGACACAGGCCGGTGCACTGATGCTGGATACAACAACGGAGTTCCTGCAGCAGTCCGGTTCTGGTACAAAGAACAGTATTGCGGCGATTGACAAAGCCGGTGACGGTATTGATTCGCTGAACAGCGCCTTGTCCGGAACCACATCTACAATCAGTGATGCACTGGCACAGAATGCGGAATTTTATACAGCTGTTTCTGATGCCGTGGGAAAAGCACTGAATTCCTATACAGATGATGCAGCAGCATCTGCAAAAGCTTTGTATACAGTCAGTGACAGGGTACAGAGGATTATTGACAAGTATACAGAGATTGAGAATTCGCTGACAGCCATCGGCGATGAATTCCCGGATCTGACAATATTGAATTCTGCCATCAAAGATATCAACAACCTGATTGATACAGCCATTGATCGTCAGACAGCCATCAAGAATAAGATTGAAGATGCTGCATCTAAGGTGACGGATGCCACTGCAGATGCTGCTACATTGAAGAAAGAAATTGATGATCTTATTTCACAGACAACAAGTTCTGTATCTGCTGTCAAGAATACCTATGAGAAGAATGTTAAGAGTAATCTGGATGATCTGGCAGACAGCCTGACCAATACAGGTGATTCGGTGTCAAGCCTTCTGACACAGCTTAACAGCAGTGTGAAGGATATCTCAAAGGTGACAGATTCTGCGTCCTCTGATCTGACGGATGTACAGAATGTACTGGATGACTCTGTTAAGTTATTGAATGAAGCATCTGATAAGCTGTCCACAGTATCAAAGAGAATTACGGAGGAAGGCAGCCTGGATGCACTGACAGACCTGCTTCAGGAGAGTCCTGAAGATATGGCGGCATTTATTGCGTCGCCGGTTAAGCTTCATGAGAATCAGATTTATCCGATTGAGAATTATGGTTCAGCGATGGCACCTTTCTACTCAACATTGGCTATCTGGGTTGGTGCGGTTGTTATGGCGGCTATGCTGAAGGTAAATGTATCTGAATCAACCAAAGAGAAACTGTTCCATCCAATGGAACATCAGCTGTATCTGGGACGTATGATTTTGCTTATTTGCATCGGAATCCTGCAGAGTGCATTGATTTGTCTGGGAGATTTATATTTCCTTGGCATCCAATGCGAGCATCCGTTCCTGTTTGTTGTTACGGGATGTTTCTCGAGTCTTGTATATGTAAACATTATTTATGCACTGACGGTTTCCTTCGGAGATATCGGTAAAGCCGTAGCAGTTGTACTGATGGTTATGCAGGTAGCCGGAAGCGGCGGTACATTCCCAATCGAATGTGCACCGAAGTTCTTCCAGGCTGTTTATCCGATGCTTCCGTTTGTGCATAGTATGAACGCTATGCGTGAATGTATTGCAGGATTCTATGATAACTATTATATGGTTGAGATGGGCAAGATGGCGCTGTATCTGGTTCCTTCACTGCTTCTTGGTCTGCTTCTCAGAAAACCGATCATCAAGTTAAATAATGCCTTTATTGAGAAACTTGAAAGTACAAAACTTATTTAAAAATTCCCGGGATGAATGTTACCGGGAAAGGAAAAGCCCCTTTACAGAAAGGGGTTTTTTCTGTACAATGGAACTATTGAAGAATAAGATATTTTGCGGAAGTGAAAGCAATGACATGCTGCAAAATGACAATGAAAGGAAGATATACAATGGCAAATCCAGTTGTAACAATTACAATGACAAACGGAGATGTGATGAAGGCAGAATTGTATCCTGAAATCGCTCCGAATACAGTGAATAACTTTATTTCCCTTGTTCAGAAGGGATTCTATGATGGTCTGATTTTCCACAGAGTCATTCCGGGATTTATGATTCAGGGCGGTGACCCGAAGGGTACAGGTATGGGCGGCCCGGGCTACAGCATCAAGGGCGAGTTTGATATGAACGGTGTAAAGAACAGCCTGAAGCATACAAGAGGTGTTTTGTCTATGGCTCGTTCCATGATGCCGAATTCAGCAGGTTCCCAGTTCTTTATTATGCATGCTGATGCACCGCATCTTGATGGACAGTATGCTGCTTTCGGCAAGGTGATTGAAGGCCTTGATACTGTTGATAAGATTGCTTCTGTAAGAACAGGATGGCAGGACAAACCGGTTGAAGATCAGAAGATCCAGTCTATGACAGTAGAACTGTTCGGAGAGACATACCCGGAACCTGAGAAATGCTAATAGAGCCGTCGCAGTTAGGTGATTGGCTGAGTATGGCTGCCGCAAAATGCCGTCAGCGGATAGAAATCCACGGCGTTTTTGGCAGCCTTTTTTGAACAATATGAAGG
The DNA here is from genome assembly GCF_019734885.1 of Pseudocoprococcus catus. Taxonomy (GTDB): domain Bacteria; phylum Bacillota; class Clostridia; order Lachnospirales; family Lachnospiraceae; genus Coprococcus_A; species Coprococcus_A catus. Next base: position 16,827 of record NZ_JAAXCM010000021.1, read on the forward strand.
GAGGGTGAGAGATGGCAATTCTGGTTGTGAGAATTGAAGATGATTCAACCCTTTTGATGAATGAGTTCTTTGATTATAATGGGGTGTGTTATGGACTGACACGGTCCAGGGAGAAGAATGATGAGATCTGCATCAACCTGGAAGATTTTTATGAGGGAACTGTACAGAGCGAATGTCTGACGGATGTTCCGGTGTTTTTTGTGCAGGAGCGGGACGGCAGCTGGTGTGTGACCGGATGGTACAGGAAAGCGGAAGTCAGAAAGCGGATCCTGAGGCCGTCATTGTTCCTTGAAGGCAATATCCGGGCAGATGTCAGGGATGTCTGGCTGCTTACGGATGAAAGTAGAACGACAACATTTACGGCGCATTTCGGAGAAAGATATTATGAGGTTGTGGAGGAAGATGATGCCCGTTATCAACCGCTTTTGAAAGCGATGGACGACGGCAGTGGACGAAATGCCATGCTGAGGTATGATTGTGTGGATATCTTTCTGCAGAGCACTATACGGAATGGCTATTCGGCCTGCTTAAGAGAGTGTGAAAGGCTGGCACTGGCGCTGATGAGGGAAGAATGTGCGGATCTTGGAGATATTAAGCGGCTGGAAGTATGCGGCCGTCATGCAGCCATTCTGAATGGACGGGAGGCGGATGGTTATTATTATGAAGCTATGGCTGATGAACAGCTTGGAAGAGTACGTCAGGGAATGAAGGCCATAGAGAAAGCCCTTCGTATTGAGCCTGAGGCAGCGGATCTGATGGCGGTAAAGGGACAGCTGCTTGTTGGTATGAACCGGAATGAAGCAGCCGCTCAGTGGTTTCACAAAGCGTGGTCGGAGAGCGGGGATGATGACTATCTGCTTCTTGAAGGAAGGGCCTGGCTGCTGAATGAACAGCCGGACAATGCACTGGTGTGCTTTAAGAAGATCGAGGATCCGATGATTCTTGACACTGCGGGCATCAATCTCAGAGATATGGAGCAAAGATGGCCGCCGGTCAGCGTCAGGAGTTTTCGTCAGAAGTAACTGTTGGGGTAAGCGTGATGAATAAAGGAGTGTGGATAGCATGAGTGAACAGGAGAATATTCTCAAGTTAAAGGAAATGGTTGAAGTGTCAGATAATATTGTATTCTTTGGCGGTGCCGGCGTGTCTACGGAGAGCGGTATTCCGGATTTCAGAAGTGAAACAGGTATTTACAATACCGTCCACAAATACGGCTGTTCACCGGAACAGATTCTTTCCCATACATTTTTTATGAGAAAGCCGGAGATTTTTTATGATTTCTATAAGTCAACCATGGTATACACAGATGCAGAACCGAATGAGGCACACAAAGCACTGGCGAAACTGGAAAAACTTGGCAAACTGAAAGCGGTTGTGACTCAGAATATTGATGGTCTGCATCAGAAAGCGGGATCGGAGAAGGTTTACGAGCTTCATGGCACCATCATGAAGAATTATTGTATGAAATGCGGACAATTCTATGATCTTTCTTATGTGATGAATTCCGAAGGTGTGCCGAGATGTGAGAAGTGCGGCGGCATGGTGAAGCCGGATGTGGTTCTTTATGAGGAAGGATTGGATGATACAACCATCAGTAAGAGTGTACGTGCCATTGCAGAAGCAGATGTACTGATTATCGGCGGTACATCTTTGAATGTTTACCCGGCTGCCGGATTTATTAATTATTATCATGGCAACAAACTGGTGCTGATCAACAAGAGTGAGACACCGTACGATCGTCAGGCAAATCTTCTGATCCATGACAGTATTGGCAAGGTTTTAAAGACCTGTGCGGCAGATTTGTAGATAATGCAGTGCAATCTGAGAAATTCTTTTGTATATTCGATGATGAATGTATATTTTTAGGCACTTTAACTAAAAATATATTGAAATGGGACATATAAAGCGTTATAATGTCTATGTTGTAAAACATCTTTTCAGGGCAGGGTGCAAGTCCCTACCGGCGGTAAAGCCCGCGAGCGAAGAAGAATGGCATGATTATTTTTCGGATGCATGATCCGGTGAGATTCCGGAGCCGACAGTATAGTCTGGATGAGAGAGAAGAAGATTTGCATTTTATTTGAATGTTGACCTTTGTATGTATGCCCTGAATTCTTTGTGTGAGGATTCAGGGCTTTTTCTTTATGAAATATGAAAAAGGAAATTCTGACAGGATCATCCGCCGGAATTTCCTGATATGACTTTTGATAAAATGTAATCTCCATGAAAAGAATGCTGTACAGAGTCGCAGATGACTGATTTGCAAGAATGTATCGGAGGTATGGAAATGGAAAAGTTTTATCTTGGATTTGACGCAGGAACACAGAGTGTAAAAGTAACCGTATATAATGAGAAAATGGAATGCGTGGCATCTACATCAGCACCGACAACACTGACTTACCCTCATCCGGGATGGGTGGATATGGATGTGGATGAATATCTGGCGCTGACGGTAAACGGCATAGCTGAATGCGGCCGTCAGATGCGTGAGAAAGGCCTGGACCCGAAACAGATCCAGTCGATTATGGGGGATGGTATTATCTGTGGTATTGCCGGTGTTGATGAAGAGGGCAATGCCATTACACCATATATCAATTATCTTGATTCAAGAACCCAGGAGGATGAACTGCTGATTAACAGCTGGGATTTGGATATCTGGGGCAAAGAAACCGGCAACCCGGAGGCAAAATGCATGTTTCCGGCACTGTTTGCCAGGTGGCTGCTGAAGAATAATGAAGATTTTAAGGCCCGCGGAGCAAAGTTTATCCATAATGCGCCTTATGTACTGGCACATCTGGCGGGGCTGAAAGCAAAGGATATGTTTATCGACTGGGGGGCTATGTCCGGATGGGGCATGGGATACAAGGTTGAAGAAAAGTGCTGGTCACCGGAACAGCTGAAGCTTCTTGGTATCGATGAATCCATGATGCCGAAAATCGTTAAGCCATGGGATATTATCGGACATTTGACAGAAGAAATGGCAGAGAAGACGGGACTGGCAGCAGGAACACCAATCTGCGGCGGTGCCGGTGATACGATGCAGTCCATGCTTGGCAGCGGCAATATGGGAGCAGGACAGGCTGTGGATGTGGCAGGCACCTGTTCCATGTTCTGCGTTTCTACAAAGGGCATTATTCCAGAACTCAGTGAGAAGGGGGCCGGTCTGATTTTCAACAGCGGTACATTGCCGGATACCTATTTCTACTGGGGCTATATCCGTACGGGTGGTCTGGCGCTGCGCTGGTTCAAGGATTCTGTCTGCGGCCAGGAAAAAGACGGTGATTATTTTGATGTACTGAACGACGCAGCCAAAGATATCCCGGCAGGCTCTGATGGCGTATTATTCCTGCCATATCTGACGGGCGGCACCAATGATGTGAAAGAGGCCACAGGCTGTTTCCTTAATATGACACTGGATACAGATCAGGCTACTCTCTGGCATGCGGTATTGGAGGCCATCGGCTATGATTATATGGAAATTACAGACCTGTACCGCGGTGCCGGTGTGGATATGAGCCGTATCACCATCACAGAAGGCGGTAGCCGCAGCGGAATCTGGAATCAGATGAAATCCGATATGCTGGGCAGCGAAGTCATTACATTGAAGAATGCCGGCGGCGCTGTAGTGACAGACTGTATCGTCGGCGCCTATGCACTGGGACATATCACTGATATGAAAGCGGCACTGACAGAAAGTCTGGAGATTAAGAAACTGTATTATACCAATGCGGAAAATCATGATTTTTATGCTAAACAGTATGCGCTGCAGAAAAAACTGGTGAAACAGGACATGAAAGAGGCGTTCCATACACTGAAAGCCCTGCATTAAAAATAATGAGCCTGTAGCTTAAAGGTATCGGTAATAGGATTAAAATGTGTGGAGTGCGGTTTTTAATGTATCGCTAAATGGGTTCAAATGAACAGTTCAACACAGGCACACTCGCGTTGCCCAACATTGGCAGCAGTACGTAAGGCACTAAAAGACAGTGCCTTACGTACTGGCCATGTTGGAAGCACCTGTGCTTGAACTGTTTCATTTTGAACCCATTTTTTGAAGTTTTGACCGCACTCCATGCATTTCTAATCCCATTTCTGTAGTTTTTGAGCTGCATGCAGTATATTTTTTAGAAGTCTCGTAAATAATGATAGACTCGAAAGATTTAGATTGTTGGTGTAAAATACATGTATGGGAATAGAAATTAAGAAAATGGCGTGCAGTCCGGAAAATCCATTGGAAAATCTGGGTCAGTACGCCATTTTAGTGTCAGGACAAAGTTGCTTGCAGCAGAACTATTTAATTCGTTTAGCCAGTACGGCAAATCTTCCGTCTGTAGTGTAGTAATCGCAGGTGGACAGTGTAATAATCTCATCCCCGAATGATGGTGCATTTTCCTCGTCATAGTACAGGGAAAGATTCTTGATATTGTTCAGATATTCTTCAAAATCATAGGAAGTCTCTGCGTTGATGAAATCATAATATTTGAATTCTTCTGAATCCGGGTCGTAAGCCTTAGATTGAAAAGAGGCAAAAATCTTATAGGTACCCGGACGGTATATGGTATCAAAAGTGATCGTCGTATGTTTTTTCAGGTAATCATTGTCCTGAAAGTCCATGAGAGGTCCGAACATAGTGCCGTTATTCATATGATGGCCATAGATAATGGTGTCTGTGCTGGTCGGATTGAAGGTACATCTGGCATCGACAAAAAGCATGCCGCCGATATCATAATCGCCGTCAAAATTCTTTCGGAGATAGTATTCCGGGTCATTCGGTGTATACATGACCGGATAGTTAATCTTGGTACCCTCAACAGAAAGCCACCCGATAAAATCCTTATTCTCCTTATACAGTTCACCGTACTTTTCCATCATTGCTTCGGATTCTGAAACAGGATCCTCAGACTCTCCGGATTCCTTGTCTGTGTCCGGGATGCTGATGGTGTCGTTATTCACTTTATCTGCCAGATTGTCCAGATTCTTCTGGGTCGTCCATGTCTGCCAGGCATATTTGCCCAGGGAAAAAGCACTCCAGCCAAAACAAATGATGGCAATGATTAATATGATGGTTCCAAGTATTCTTTTCATATAGTATTCCTTCTTGAATATATTATTGTAACTGTTCAGCGCCAGCCTCCAAAATGCTACGCATTTCGTCGGTGTGGCGTATCCGCCAAATAAAATTTCAAAAACAGTTTTAAAAATGCAAGCATTTTATACTTGCTTTTTGAAATTTTGCCTGGCTCTGAACAGTTACATATTATTTTGTTATGCACTAAGTATAAGCGGGATTTTTAGGGCTGTCAATGAAGTAGATTATTTTAATGGCAGAGCTTATGACCATAGGCTGGTTACCGACTATTTATCGCCATCCAACCATTTGTTGATGCAGTGGCAAACTACACCAGCCGTAACGGCGATAATAAAAGAAAGCAAAAAATCCATGCAGAACCCTTCTTCCTGTCACCAGTATTGGAGGCGGTAACTTTATAAGTATAACATGCAGGAAAAGGCACTTCTATAGTTTTCGACAAATATTTTATTGAATTGAAGAAAATACCAGATTTTTAAAATTAGATATGGCGTTTTAAAAAGTAGTATGCTAGAATACATGTAGGTATGCTTTGGGTAATATGAACAGATTGACAATGATTTAACGAAATAAAATCGTGCAATTTGTACATTTTGCGAAAAGCAGCAGTTAAACCATTTAATTTTAAGGAGGAATTATTCCAATGAACATTTTAGTTATTAACTGTGGTAGTTCATCATTAAAGTTTCAGTTAATCGATATGACAACAGAAGCTGTACAGGCAAAAGGTCTTTGTGAAAGAATTGGCATTGACGGCAGCCGTATTGTTTACACACCAGCAGGCGGTGAGAAGATGACAATCGAATCTCCAATGCCTACACATACAGAAGCAATCAAGCTCGTTCTTGATTGTCTGACAAACGCTGAATACGGCGTTATCAAATCTCTTAAAGAGATCAATGCAGTTGGTCACCGTGTCGTACATGGCGGCGAGAAGTTTGCAAGCTCCACAATCATTACTGATGAAGTCATCAAAGTTATCGAAGAATGCAACGAACTTGCACCACTTCATAACCCAGCTAACTTAATCGGTATCAATGTTTGCCGTGAACTGATGCCGGGCGTACCTATGGTAGGTGTATTTGATACAGCTTTCCATCAGACAATGCCTAAGAAAGCATATTTATATGGTCTGCCGATCAAAGCTTACACAGACTACAAGATCAGAAGATATGGTTTCCACGGAACATCTCACAGCTTTGTATCCAAGAGAGTTGCTGAATTCCTTGGCAAGCCGGTTGAAGACCTTAAGACAATCGTTTGCCACCTTGGCAACGGTGCAAGTATCTGTGCAGTTGACGGCGGTAAGTCTGTAGATACAAGTATGGGCTTCACACCACTTGCAGGTCTTGTAATGGGTACACGTTCAGGTGATATCGATCCTGCTATCCTTGAGTACTATGCAAACAAAGAAGGCCTTACATTAAGCGAAGTAACAACAGTTCTGAACAAGAAATCCGGTATGGAAGGTCTTACAGGTGGCAAGAGCGATTTCCGTGACCTTGAAGAAGGTTATGAAGCAGGCGATCAGGCTTGTATCGATGCAATCGAAGTATTCTGCTACAATGTAGCAAGATTCGTTGGTGCATATGCAGCATCCCTGAATGGTGTTGATGTTATCGCTTTCACAGCTGGTATCGGCGAAAACAGCGGTTTCGTAAGAGGCAAGATCTGCGAATACCTCGGTTACCTTGGCATCACAATCGATGCAGAGCAGAACAGCAAACGTGGTGAAGATATCATCATCTCCACACCAGATTCAAAGGTTACAGTTTGTGTCATTCCTACAAACGAAGAGCTGATGATCGCTAGAGATACAAAGGCTTTAGTAGAAGCTCAGTAATCTGACAAGATGATATTGATAAAAAGAGGGCGTGTGAGTTTTTCACACGTCCTTTTTGCGTTGAGAAAATATTCGTGTTTAATTCTCCATTCCCCAGTCAGCAATAGCCAGCAGCACACTTGAAAGTGTCCTGCAAGAATGAGGACGAAGAGATCATTAAAGGATGCAACGCAGGCGTAGTGATGGAGAATATGCTTCTTGAAGCGGCAGATCTTGGTCTTGGTGCCGTTTATCTGTTCGGCGTAAGCCAGGTGCTTTTTGCCAATGAAGAGATTGCAAAGCTGCTTCAGATTCCTGAAGGTTTCAGAACAGTTTCTGCTATTGCTGTTGGTACATCGGCTGATGCCCTTCAGGAAAGAATACCGGGTACAGACAAAATCAGTATGACAACACTGTAAACAGAAGATGAGAAGAGACTGTATGGCTCTGAACCGGGAGTCGGACGACTGGTTGGAAAACACGATGCGAAACATTCACAACAGCCTTGTGAATGCATATATTGGATCAGGAGCATAGACTTACGGAGGATGCGGAATGCGTCGGTTTCTGATAGGCTGGATTTTGATCGTGCTTTTGCTGCCTTTTGCGGCGGCCTGGTTTTATCATGAATGGGACGAAAAGAACAGTCGGATAGAACAGGAGACATCATCTCTGCAGATTGAAATACAGGGAGACGGGGAATACAGGCTGGGGGTCACAGATTATCTTACAGGTGCAGTGGCTGCACAGATACCGGCGGATTTTGAAATGGAGACGCTGAAAGCACAGGCAGTGCTAGCCAGAACTTGTCTGTATAGGAGATCAGGGAGCAAAATGTTGATGGATGCTTCGGATATTGGATTAACGTGGCTTGATGAATCAGATCGGAAGCAGTTATGGGGCATATCCTATCAGGAAAATAATACAAAAATCCATCAGGCGGTACAAGAAACTGATGGACAGATTTTATACTATGGCGGGCAGATGATTTTGCCCGCCTGGTTTTTTGTGGGGAATGGAATGACAAGGAGCGGAAAAGAGGCATTAGGAGAAGACATTCCATGGCTTCAGCAGGTAGAGAGCAAATGGGATCTGGAGTCAGAGAATTATCAGACGGAAGTGGCCATGACAAAGAAACAAATGATACGGCTGCTGAAACAAGACTGCCCGGATTTCGTCTGTACCCCAGATAGTTTGGCAATGAATTGTGGGATTACATCCGTTGACAGTGCCGGATATGTGCTGGAACTGCAGGTGGGCAATCAGATACTAAGCGGTGAAGAATTTCGCTATGCACTGAATCTGCCATCGGCCTGTTTTAAGATTGCTTTTGAGGGAAAACAAGTACGGCTGACAGTATATGGTCAGGGAAACGGACTTGGTTTTGATCAGTACGGTGCCAACAGTCAGGCAAAAGAAGGAAAAAATTATGAACAGTTGTTGGAATATTATCTGACAGGGGTGAAAGTCGGGGAATAGACTTGTTATAGATACCCTTTTTGTGATAAAATGAGCGTTAGCGAAAGGAGGCAGACAGATGGCAGATCACAATAAAAAACAAGCCAAAAGTTTTGGCGAAGGGGTCAGAGGATATATGAAAGGTCTGGAAGTCGTTGACTATAGATTGATTATTTCCATAGTATTTCTTGTTATGTTTGGTTTGATCATGGTTTACAGTGCCAGTAATGCACAGTATGGAGCATCCTTACTGAAAAGGCAGTTTGAGATCGGCGGTCTTGGTTTCATCATGATGCTGGTGATTTCGTATATAGATTACCATATTTACGCAAAGTTTGCGGGGGCACTTTATGTGCTTTCGGTTCTCTCGCTTTTCCTTGTAAAGGTTCCGGGAATCGGTGTGACGAAGAATGGTGCCAGTCGTTGGATTGAAATTGGACCGATTTCCTTTCAGCCTTCAGAGCTGGTGAAACCGGCAATGGTGATCCTGATGGCCTATCTGTTGACTCAGATCGGGCGTAAGATGAAGAAGTGGTATGCGGATGTGATCTTAATCTTTCCGGGACTTATTGCTGTTGGTTTGATTTTGTTTGTAACTAAGAATCTGAGTACGGCATTGATCGTATTTGGAATCGTAGCTTTTATGTTTTTTATTGCTTATCCTGACAAGGAGATATGGAGATGGATAGGTGTTGTGCTTGTTGCGGTGGTTGTGGTTCTTTTGGTTTATTATAATCTGGTGATTGTCAGAGAACATTCACTGCTTCTCTCAGAGGGAACATCGGCAACGAGCAATGCAGATTTCCGTTCGAATCGTATCCTTGCCTGGCTTTATCCGGATGATTATCCGCAGGCTTCCATGCAATCCAGATATTCGATGTATGCGATCGGATTTGGTGGTCTGCTGGGGCGAGGTCTCGGAAACGGCACCATGAAATATTATCTGCCGTATGCCATGAATGACTTTATTTTTGGTGTTATCGGCGAAGAACTGGGACTTGTAGGCTGCGGTCTTGTTATTTTTCTGTTTATCTATCAGGTGTGGCGTGTATTTACTGTGTCACAGCATGCGAAGGACCGACTGGGCAGTTATATGGCCTTTGGTATCGGTATTCATGTGGCTTTGCAGGTATTGCTGAATATTGGTGTTTCCACAGGCGTGCTGCCAAATACAGGTATCAGTCTTCCGTACATAAGTTATGGCGGTACCGCTTTGCTTTTGCAGCTTTGTGAGATGGGGATTGTGTTGAATATCAGTCGTCAGATTCCCGGACGCAGGATTCGTGTCGGTGATTCCTCGCAAAAGCAGGATAGGACCGAGTCAAAGCAGGTGCATGCTGCCTGATAGATTGTATTTTAACAGCGAAATCTGAACAGCTATCGTATTTTTTACAAAAAAGTGTATACTTTCATTGTGTTCTGGTCAGAATATGACCAGAGGTGATAAGAGTGAAAAATATGATGAGTTTTTTCAGAAAAAATGGATTTTATGTTATGGCACTTGTTCTGATAGCGGGGATATTGGCGATTTCTGGTATTGCCGGATATGTTTCAGGACAGAGTGAACGCAATCAGGCAGAGAATGCAGCAGAGTTTAAGGATCGTGCAGCAGGCACTGCCAGCAATGAGGCAAAGTTGGCAGAGTCTGAAGCGGCTGTTGCGGATGAGATGACAGGCTACAATGCGGATCTGGTACAGAAAATTCTGTCTATGATTGAGAATGGTACATTGGCCCTTGAAGATTTTGAGGAAGAAGGCTCCATGAACGGGACGGCAGAAGCTTCCGCTAAAGATGCAGCAGTTGCGGAGAATGAACCGGCAGAAGCTGCTGAGGATGAACCGGAAGCGGATACCGAGGAGGCAGAGATGGCGGGGAATGTTCTGAATGCAGGCTATTCTTCGGAGAATGTCATGTCATGGCCGGTGCGGGGGGAAGTCATTATGGATTACAGTATGGATAAGACCATTTATTATCCGACATTGCAGGAATACAAGTGCAATCCGTCCATTTTGATTCAGAGTGAAGAGGGAACAGATGTAGCAGCGGCTTTTTCGGGAACTGTTGCGGATGTTTATCATGATGCACAGCTTGGTACAGTGTTGGAGATGTCTCTTGGCAATGGCTATGAAGCCTATTATGGACAGCTGGAGAATGTGGATGTGGCAGTTGGAGATACTGTCCGGCAGGGACAGATCATTGGAACGGTCAGTACACCGACTCGGTTCTATTCCATCGAAGGAAGTCATTTAAACTTTAGGGTGACCCGGGATGGCGAGCCGGTAGATCCTTTGGATTATCTTGATTAGGAAGCACGATTTGAATAACAGAGCATATGATATAGAAGCTGATGAAAAATGGTACATATTGAAAAATATGCAACCGTTTCTTTACAACAGCCCTGCCGCAGGCAATCGGCTGTTAAATAACAATTTTCATCGGCTGCTTTATTATAAAAGGCTGCTGCCCATTGAGGCAGCAGTTTTGTTATTTCATAAAAAGAACAAAATGCTTCGAGAGAATCTTTTTGGTTTTGGCCGGAAAATGGATGGCTGCACAATAAGGAGAGGTTATGCAAAAGAAGAAGGATACCTTAGAGAAGAAAAAATGCTATACTTATATGGTGCGCTGTTCAGATCATTCGCTGTATACGGGATGGACAAATGATCTGGAACAGAGAATAGCGGCGCATAACAGCGGACAGGGCGCAAAATACACAAAAAGCAGACGCCCTGTCACCCTCGTATACTATGAAGTCTTCGAGGCGAAACAGGACGCCATGCGCCGTGAATATGCGATTAAACAATTAACGAAGAAAGAAAAAGAGAAGCTTGTGGCTTACCACCATCTGTCTTCGATTGCCACGTAATCTTTGTGGTGGCCCACATATTTGTAGGCAGGACGGATAATCTTGCCTTCGTTGGCCAATTCTTCGATACGGTGTGCACACCAGCCGGAGATACGGGAGATGGCGAAGATCGGTGTAAATAATTCCATAGGAAGGCCAAGCATACTGTAAACAAAGCCGCTGTAAAAGTCTACATTGGCACAGATTGGCTTGAACAGCTGGCGATGCTGCTGCATCAGTTTGATAGCGATGCCTTCAACACGGTTATAAAGGTCAAATTCCCTGGTCAGGCCCTTCTCTTCAGAAAGTGCCTGGGCATATTTCTTCAGGATGACACATCTAGGGTCGGATTCAGTATAAACTGCATGACCGATACCATAGATCAGACCCTTGCCGTCAAAGGCTTCACGGTTCAGAATTTTGGTCAGATACTCAGTAACTTCATCATCATCATCCCAATTGGTAACATGTGATTCAATATCCTTAAACATCTGCTGTACCTTCAGATTGGCACCGCCGTGCTTTGGCCCTTTCAGGGAACCGAGGGAGGCTGCGATCGCAGAGTAAGTATCGGTACCTGTGGAAGTGACAACATGGGTAGTGAAAGTGGAGTTATTACCACCGCCGTGTTCTGCGTGGATGATCAATGCGATATCAAGTACCTTGGCTTCAAGCTCTGTATACTGGCCGTCTGGACGAAGCAGACGGAGAATATTCTCAGCAGTTGAAAGCTCAGGCTTCGGACGACGGATAACAAGACTCTTGTCCAGTATGTAATGGCGATAGCTGTGATAACCATAAACTGCGATCAATGGAAAACGTGCAATCAGCTGAAGAGACTGACGCAGAACATTGTTGACTGAAATATCTTCAGGCTGATTATCATAGGAATAGAGTGTCAGAACACTCTTCTGGAGAACATTCATCATGTTGGCATTTGGTGCGTTCATGATGATATCTCTGACAAAATTGTCCGGCAGCTCGCGGTAATTGCCGAGGATATCGAGAAATTCCTGAAGCTGATCCTTGTTCGGCAGTTCACCGAAAAGAAGAAGATAGGTGATTTCTTCAAAACCAAAGCGGCTTTCCTTGTTGCCTTCAACAAGATTCATGACATTGTAACCCTGATAATAAAGCTGCCCGTCGATAGGAATCTTACGGCCGTGTATGGATTTGAAGGCGACTACGTCAGAAATTTCCGTCAGACCGGTAAGGATACCCTTGCCGTTGGAATCACGAAGTCCTCTTTTGACATCATACTCAATATACAGATCCTGGTCAAAACGCCCTGAATTCATGCAGTATTCAGCAAGCTTGTCCAGACGATTGTTAAATTCTGTCATTTCTTTTGCCATTATTGTTCAGTCCTTTTCTATAGAATAATTTTACATAAATACATTTTAATATGAAAATACTTTATCATTATATTGATGATTTGGCAAGTCGTTTTTTTTAAGTTTATGCGTTAATATAGTTTGACGGGTGAAAATAATGATATGCAATTATAAAAAATGAAAATGTCAAAATGTATAAAAATGAAGAGAAAACCCATAAAATGTATAATATGAGAAGAAAAACCGGCAATAAAATAAGGATAAAAATTACTTTTTTTAGACGAAATGTAAAAATATGTAATTAAAATGCAAGTTAAAAGAGGATGTTATTCAAAAAAATGCAGACATAGAGAGGGGTGAATAGAAGATAGATAGAATAAACACTGCATAATATGGGTTTATAATGAATAAATATTCAAAAATGACGCTGAAACCGGGAGAGAGGTGTTGACTGTTGAAAAAAGAACTGTTAGAGTATTATTATAACGTTACAATAAATTTCTTAGAAAGGTGCTTGAAAAATGGAGGCGTTAAAAAATAATTCACAGGCCATTGTTCGGGCTTTGACAGTGGCAGTGGCCGTCATATTACAGGCGATTACGATGGTTCTGGTCGGCCGGTATCTCCATGAATATGCTTCCTGGGCGTATGTACTGCTGGAAATTATAAGCTTTTTGCTTGTTTTTGGTCTGATTAATGATCAGGAATCTTATCGGCAGTTCTGGTGTGTCATCGTTCTTGTTTTTCCTGTGACAGGTTTATTCCTTTACTATATGTGGGGGCGTAGGAGAAGAAACAGCAAAACGCATATTATGATCAGGGATACGGAAGCAAAGATGCGGGGGTATGCACCGCATCAGCCGGAAGTCATGGAAGAACTGCAGGAGCTTCATCCTTACAAAGTCCAGATTGCGCGATTTCTGGAGAGCGAAGGGTTTAATATGTATCGTCATACCAGCGTGAAATATTTTCCGCTGGGGGAAGAAATGCTGGATGCCATGATTGAAGATCTGAAAAAGGCAGAAAAATGTATCTTCCTGGATTATTTTATTATCAGTGATGGTGTGATCTGGCAGAGAGTCAAAGAAGTGCTGCTGGAGAAAGCCAAAGAGGGGATTGATATCCGGCTTTTGATTGATGATTTTGGCTGTCTTGGAATTAATACAGCTGAATTTAGGAATGAACTGGGTAAATCCGGTATCCGTCTGGCTGTTTTTGCACCGATTCATAAGAATGTGGACAGGTTGTCTTTTAACTACCGGAATCATCAGAAGATTACCATTGTAGACGGCAATATCGGATATTGCGGCGGCATCAATCTGGCGGATGAATATGCCAATATTATCAACCGTTTTGGACATTGGAAAGATACAGCCTTTCGTCTTGAAGGTGAAGGTGTGTGGGGGCTGACTTCGATTTTTCTTGAGATGTGGGAAGTGACGATGGGATATGAGATAACAACAGATTATTCCGTGTATATGCCGACGGTTAAAATGCCGAACGATGGGTTTGTACAGCCATTTTGTGATGGCCCGGCCAATAATCCCAATAATCCGGCGGAGGATGTGTATACACATATTATCAATAAAGCACGGGATTATGTGTATATTACGACGCCGTATCTTGTTCCGGAACGGAAGATGGTGGAGGATCTGTGCCGTGCAGCCCGCAGTGGTGTGGATGTAAAGATCATTGTGCCGCACATTTATGATAAATGGTATGTGTACATGGTGAATGTGGCTAATTACGGTCCATTGATTGCCAACGGCGTACATGTTTATGAATATATGCCGGGATTCATTCATTCCAAAACAGTTGTCTGTGATGATGAATGTGCTATCTGTGGTACCATCAATATGGATTACAGGAGTTTTTATCTGCATTATGAATGTGGTGTATTTACCTGCGAGTCATCGGCGGTTGCGGATATCCGTGATGATATCCATGAGACATTAAAGCAGTGTCAGGAAATATATCTGGATGAATGGCAGAGTCGTCCATGGTATGAGCAGATTATTCAGTGGGTATTGCGTTTATTTGCACCTATATTGTAACTGGAAAATCGTCAATGGAATTATATGCAACATTTGCAGAGCGTGACAGCCGGGAGGGCTTCCCGGCTGTTTTTGGCAGAAAAGATCAGAACCGTGTTCGGTAACCGCAGCGGCGGCACAGATTTTCATGAATATGGTGAGAACGGAAGTCTTCGATGATTCGGAGACTTTTTTCTTTGCACAGAATCGTGTCCAGGGATTCTATGAAAATATTGCCCAAAGCCAGATGGCCGTTGTGGTCCAGACAACATGGAACGACCTGGCCATCTGCCAGAATCGCCAATTGATGCCGCAGGCCATGGCAGGTGCCGTTGAAACCGTAATCCGGTGCGTGTTCATCCGGCCATTCAAAAAGCTGGTCAAAATTCACATAGGTATGGGGTGCAATGGCGTTGCCGTGAACCTTACCCACATAGGCGTCAATGGGCTGGGCCAGATGATAGGCCTGCTCAAGGGTTTCGAGAATAAACTGGTTGCGAAGGCGCTGGTCGGCTTTAGCAGTACCATCCAGATTCCAGAGTCGGAAGCTGATATAGCCCGGTGTTGTCATTGTAAAAGTCCGGGCAAAATCAATGGCATTCTCAAGATAGGAGCGGAAATCCCGGGTATGCATGGTATTGGCATCAAAGCTGTGCAGGGACAGAGAAATCTGACGGGGTGCTGTTTCGCCCAGAAGCAGCTGATGTTTTTCGGGAAGAAGCACTGCATTGGTGGTTAGATTAACTTTTAATCCGTTTTGATGGGCGATGGCCAAAATATCGCCAAGCCATGGGTGCATCAGCGGTTCACCTTTTACATGAAGGCAAATGTAGTCTGTAAAAAGGGTTACCTGTGCAGCAATCTTAGCAAATTCATCCACAGACATCATTCTTGCCGGACGGTCACTGGTGGGACAAAAACTGCAGCAGAGATTGCAGCGGTTGATAATTTCTATATAAATTTTCTGAAAACGTTTCTTTTTCATACAAAGCCTCTTTTTGTTCAATAAAGTTATAATCAAATAATATAGATTTTAAAGAAATCTGTCAATATGAAGGAAGGTATGGTATACTTGAATAAAATAAATTCATAACGAAAGGATGCATTTTGATGAAGAAAGTATTGACAATTGCCGGTTCCGACTGCAGCGGCGGTGCCGGTATTCAGGCAGATATAAAGACAATGACAGCACATAAGGTTTATGCAATGAGCGTGATTACAGCTTTGACTGCGCAGAATACAACAGGTGTTTATGGTGTGTTAGATGCGGGGGCTGACTTTGTGGGTCAGCAGATGGACTGTGTGTTCAAGGATATTTTCCCGGATGCGGTGAAGATCGGCATGGTTTCCAATATTGAGACCATTCAGATGATCGCAGCCAAGTTAAAGGAATATCATGCGAAGAATATTGTTGTTGACCCAGTTATGGTTTCTACAAGCGGATGTGCACTGATGCAGCCGGATGCCATGGATACACTGATTTCTGTTCTGCTTCCGATGGGGGATATCATTACACCAAATATCCCGGAAGCAGAGAAGCTTTGCGGATTTGAGATCAAGAACGTAGAGGATATGAAGAAAGCAGCAGAAGTGATCGGCAGAAATCTTTCAGGCAGTGTGCTGATCAAAGGCGGTCATCTGACAGAGACAGCAGATGATCTTTTGTATCATGACGGTGAATTTATGTGGTACCGCGGAGAACGTGTGAACAATCCGAATACACACGGTACAGGCTGTACATTATCTTCTGCCATCGCAAGCAATCTGGCACTGGGTTATGATATGAAGACAAGCGTGCAGAATGCGAAGAATTATATCACAGGTGCGTTAAAGGACGGCCTGGATCTCGGTGAGGGAAGCGGACCGTTGAATCATTGCTTCAATTTATAAATCGATGCAGCTGATTTGGAATGGGCTTTTGTATGTAACTGTGAATCTGCTGAATAGTTACGAGGCCTGAATGATAGGAGTGGGACATAACTAAATGGAAAGACTGATTATGCTGGGAACAGGCAATGCCCTTGTGACCAGATGTTATAATACTTGTTTTGCAATTCAGGATGATGATGAATATTTTCTTGTAGATGCAGGCGGCGGCAATGGTATTATGCGCCAGCTTCAGGATGCCGGCATTCCCATGGAGCAGATCCATCATATTTTTCTGACCCATGAACATACAGATCATCTGCTTGGTATGATCTGGATGATCCGCATGATTGCCACGAAGATCCGCAAAGAACAGTATGAAGGTAATTTGCGGATTTACTGTCACAGTGCGTTGGTGGAAACGGTTCGTACCATCGCGAATCTGACATTGCCGAAGAAATTCACACGGCTTCTGGATCATCGTATCCAGTTTGTACCGCTTCATAATGGCGATACAAAGCATATTCTGGATTATGATGTGACATTTTTTGATATTTTATCTACCAAGGCTAAGCAGTATGGCTTTGCAATGCGTCTGCGAAATGGACAGAAACTGACATGTGCCGGCGATGAACCGCTGAATGAACAATGCGTTGGTTATGCGGAAAGCAGTGACTGGCTGATGCATGAGGCCTTTTGTCTCTATTCACAGAGAAACCAGTACGATCCTTATGAGAAACATCACAGCACTGTTCGGGAAGCCTGCGAACTGGCAAGCTGCCTGAACGTACCGAACCTGATTCTGTATCATACGGAGGATGACAACATTGAACGCCGAAAAGCATTGTATACCGCAGAGGGGCGGTTATATTATAAGGGGAATCTGTATGTTCCGGATGATCTGGAATGTATCGAGTTTGATGAGGTGTAGTTTCTGATACCTGTTTTTGAAATTTTGCTTGGCTCTGAACAGTTACATATTTAGATTGAATAAAACCGTTATATGAACAAAAAAATGTTTGTATAGCGGTTTTTTGTTGTGCCAAAAATCCGCTTCGTTTTTCTCATGAAAGTTAAGAAATCAGATACCATAACGCTGACATTTTTTTACAAGGGTTGAGTGGTCAATGCCGAGAGCGATAGCCGCTTTTCTTTTTGTACGGAATTCGGTGAGTGCCGATTTGATAATCTGACATTCGAGGTTCGTTGTTGCTTTTTTTAGATTATAAGTTTTTTCGGTCGACATATAGCCATCGTTGTCCGGGATGCCGACAACCATTGAAACAGTTTTTTTATCGATCACATTTGAACGGTTGATAACAACAAGTCGTTCGATGACATTTTCAAGTTCACGGATATTGCCGGGCCAGTTATAGGCAGTCATCAGATGAAGTGCATCACTGTATATTTCAACCTGTTTATTGTACTTTTTGTTGAAAACATCTAGAAAATGATGGACAAGTACATCAATATCTTCTTTTCTTTCTCTGAGTGGTGCCAGGGAAATTGGAACAACATTCAGACGATAGTAAAGATCTTCACGGAAAGTTTTTTCCTTGATACATTCCAGCAGATTGCGATTGGTGGCTGCAATAATGCGAACATTGATTGGAATTGCTTTCGATGAACCGACCTTTGTCACTTCATGGTTCTGAAGAACGCGCAGTAATTTCGTCTGCATTGGCATGGACATTTCACCAATTTCATCCAACATCAGTGTTCCGCTGTTGGCCATTTCGAATATACCAGTTTTCCCGTTTTTACTGGCCCCTGTAAAGGCACCGGGTACATAGCCAAATAATTCGGATTCCATCAGAGTTTCAGGAATTGCCGCACAGTTGATTTTCAGAAATGGTTTGTTGAAACGGCTGCTTGCCTGATAGATTTGATTGGTAATAACCTCTTTTCCGGTACCGCTCTCTCCTGTGATTAAAACAGAGGCATCCGTTGGGGCGACAGCCAGGGCAGTAGAAAGAGCCTGATACATTTGGGGGCTTTTGAATATGAGGTCTACCTGTTTAATTTGCTGTGTTCGGAGATATTGGACTTCGTTTTCGGTTTTGGCCTGAACTTCTTTTAAATGGAGCAGCTGATCCTTGACGATCTCAAGCTGCTGAATATTTCTGTCGTGGGCCACTGCATATTTTAGTTCGTGGTTATCGTCAAAAATAGGAAAACCTGTAATGTATACGGTTGTATTTGTTCGGTTCATCACGCCGATTTTTTCAGAGCGACGTTCCTGTTTCAGGATTGTCGGCAGAATACCGTTGGTATAAAGTTTTTTCTCACGATTGATCTGGTGAATATTTTCTCCGATGACTTCTTCTTTTAAAATGCCGCTCAGCTGCTGATACATGTCATTGACGTAAACCGTTGTGCCTTCTTTGTCTGCAATATAGATAGCATCCGGAAGATTATCGCATATTTTTTCAAAATCAACAAAACGATGGAAAAGAAATGCTTCAAAATCATCAGTGGCGCGGCGCAATTCATGATAATTCTCTTCGTTGGAAGAAGAATTAGATGCACAGAGCGCGTTAATTTGTGCTTTGAGAAGAAGAAAGCTGTCTTTGAGTTCCTTATATTGATTCATATGATGCTCCTTTTTGTGGGGAGTGAAAAAAGTAACCGATAATGGTGAAATACTACACCATTTTATGCTCTTAAGTATAAAATTTCAAAGAAGATCTGTCAAATAGGTACTTTTTAGTAACTATCTGACCATCAGGTTGGGGGTGAAAAAAGTAACCGATCTAAGGATAAAAAGAGATAAATATCTGAAAAAATATCCCGAAAAGAGAGATAAATAAGTATATGGTGAAAAAAGAAACCATAAATGGTGATAAGCTGGTGAAAAAAACAACCGTTTATGCTGATAAAAAAACATCCTTCACTACAGAAAGATATTTTTTTATCAGGTAAAAAATAAAAATCAAGCAAAATCAAAGGATTGCGAACATTTTAACGAGATTGATTAAAAATTGGCATAGTGTTTGCTGTATATAGGGGTGTAAGAAAAAAGTTATGAATGCCTCAGTTTTTCAAGAGCAGCATGAATATCTAATTGGTGTTCATCGGCATATTCAAAGAAATCACACAGCTCGTCATAGTGCTCGATGATGTGTTTCAGAGAAGCATCATATCGGGAGGACGTATGAACGACAAAAGCATCCGGATCAATAGGAACATTCAGTTCCTGCATGCGGTGAATGCTCCAGGTGTACAAAAAATCAATCGCCGGGATGAGTTTCTTACCAGCATCGGTGAGACGATATTCTACCCGGAGAGGGATCTCGTTATATTGAATACGCTGGACAAGGCCGTCTGCAACAAGCTCTTTCAGTTGCTGACTGAGAACCTTTTCACTGATTGGAAAAGTTTTCTTGGTTTTGGAAAAACGAATGAAACCGTAGTAATGTATATGGTTGAGAATGCTCATCTTCCATTTTCCGGAGACGATGGAGAGGGCATAGAGGTAAGGGTTAATTCCGTTTGTGGGTTGATCCATGACAAAGCTCCTTTCGCACAGATGATAATAATTCTATTTTATCATATTTGTGTTGATTTACAATAAACGGGGAGTAACTTTTTGGTAAGCAGGTTACCTGAAGGATATTAGCTTTCACGATGGTAAGATTGTGATAGAAAAGTCATGATTGTTATCAATTGGAAAGCTTGGTAAAATATTAACAAGGGGTAATCGAAATAAAAATGGATATGTTTTAAGGAGGAAAAAACAATGATTAAAAGAACTTTAAGTGAACTGAAACCTTACGATGCACCGGGACATTACAACATGGTGGCTATGAGAGTACACGGTAAAGAAGAAACAGGTGCTGAAAAATTCTGGATCGGTAAATCTGTTTTCCTTCCAGGCGGCGGTGCTGTATGGGCTTACGAAGATAACCCACTGGAAAAGGTTTACTATGTATTAAAGGGCGAGATGACAGTTACAGATAAGGACGGCAACGAGTATGTGATCCATGCAAATGAATCAATTTCATTCCCTCCAAATGAAGGCAGAGGCCTTGAAAACAAGAGCAATGAAGTTGCGGAGATGCTTGTCATCATCAACTACCCGGATGCTAAATAATCAGTTTTTTCAATTAATGGAGGAGGATAATTTTATGGTTCCAGTATCAAAAAAATTTGTAGATAATATGTTTTCTGTTAAAGGCAAAGTTGCCCTCGTTACAGGTGCGACAGGTGCACTTGGCAGAGTGTTAGCTAAAACATACGGTTACCTTGGTGCAAAGGTGATTCTTTCAGGACGTAAACAGTCTGGTCTTGATCCGCTTGTAGAAGAGTTCAAGGCGGAAGGCATTGACTGTGTTGGTATTGCAGCAGATCCTGCAAACGAAGAGCAGGTTGCTGAACTCATCAAAAAGTCAGTGGAAGCTTACGGAGAAATCAATATCCTTGCTGTTTGTCATGGTTACAACAAACCGGCCAATATCCTTGATCAGTCTGTCGCAGATTGGCAGTATATCATGGATGCTGACTGTAAGTCGGTATACATTGTTCTGAAGTATGTTGCTCAGCAGATGGTTGCACAGCTGAATGGTGCTGAAAACGTGCCATCCGGCCAGGGCGGTAAAATTGTTGTTGTTACTTCTCAGAGATCTAAGAGAGGTATGGCTGGTTACACAGGATACTGTACATCCAAGGGCGGCGCTGATATGATGGTTGCTTCTATGGCTTGTGACCTTTCAGCTAAATACGGTATCAATGTCAATGCGATCTGTCCGACAGTATTCCGTTCAGATCTGACAGAGTGGATGTTTGATCCGGAATCAGCTGTATACCAGAACTTCATGAAACGTGAACCGATCGGCCGTCTGGCTGAAGCAGAAGACTTCTGTGGTTACGCAATGTTTTTGAGTTCAGATGCTTCCAACTTTATTACAGGTGCGGCTTGTGACTGCTCCGGTGGTTACCTTGTCTGCTAATTAAACATTGATCAAAGATTCATATTAATTGAAATGCTGCATCACAGATGAACTGCTGATGCAGCGCATCTAAAAAATAATTTTTATATATCAAAGGAGATTAATTATTATGGGAAAAGTATATGTTGATTTAACGCATCCTTTCTGCGCTGAAATTCCAAGATGGCCATATTTTGACAAACCGGTGATTGATAATGCACATACAATGGCTAAAGGTGGTGTCCTGACATCCAGAATCGAATGTACAATGCACACAGGAACACATTGTGATGCTCCTCGTCATGTTATGGAATATGAATTTGACGGCAGACGTGCACGTTATACACACGAGATGCCTGTAGATGCTTATGCAGGCACAGCAGTTCTTCTGAATATCGATATTGAGCCATGGGGCTTAATTACAGATGAACATCTTGATGCTGCATGCAAGGCATGTGGTTACAATCCGGATGATCTTAAAGGTAAAATCCTTTGCCTGAACACAGGTATGCATCGTTTATTCGATGATTCAAAAGCATACTATCATTACTCAGCAGGTACAGGTGTTGAAGCAGGTAAATGGTTTGTCAGACATGGCGTAAAAGCTGTTGCAATGGATTCTCAGGCACTTGACCATCCACTTCATACAGCAATGGGCAATAACGGTATGACAAGAATGAACCTTCTTGGCGCTACAGGTAAGCCAATCACAGAAGAGTACAAGGAACTTTTCGGTGAAGAAGCCTACTCAAAATTTGATAAATTTGAATATATCAGACTTCATGGTCAGGAAGCTTATGATGAACTGTACGGTGATCTGGAAGAAATCGGTATCTGGGGTACATGGGAACCATGTCATAAAGAAATGCTTGGTCATGGCATCGTAGGTGTCGAAAACCTTGGCGGTAACCTTGATAAGATTCCGGCAGGTGTTGAATTTGAATTCCTCTGCTTCCCACTTCGCTGGTATATGGGCGATGGTTCAATGGCTCGCTGCGTTGCACGTATCGATGAAGAAAAACTCAACGATGTGCCTGAAAGAACATACAAATATGGCGGTACAGGCTATGCTGACGCTGAAAACGGTGGTGGTTCAGGTCTTGAGTACATGCAGAAACTTTTCTCAAGAAATAAATAATTGCAGAAACAGAGTTGTATAATCAAAGAAAGTTAATGCGCATTTTTTAATGTAAAGCCGACTGGAGTGTGGGTTTTCTTCAGTCGGCTATTATTATGGGTTTTTAAAAATATTATGTGTTGTTAGAGAGGTTAAATTCGTATTATGGCAAAAGAAAAACAGTCTATGAATAATTTTGGTATTGGCTGGGGAACGATTCTTTATTGTCTGTTAATGTTCTTCCTCTATGTAGGTATGATCAACGATGGTACAAATGTTCTTGCCCCGGCAGCAGCAGCAAACTGTGGTGTTGAACCGGGTACAATTATTACAATGAATGGCTATGCCGGTATGATTGCGGTAATCGGGTTCATTATTGCGGGCCAGATTAACAAAAAAATCGGACCGAGATTAACATCTGCTATTTGTCTGATTATTTCCGGTGTGACATACATTGGCTGCGGTAATGCAACAAGTGTTATGTTTTACACGGTATGCATGACACTCTGTGCAACAGGTATGATGTCTGCCGGTTATGTGGCAGGTGGTACACTGGTTGCAAACTGGTTCCCGAAGAAAAAAGGTATTGTTATGGGCTATACAACAATGGGTCATAACTTCGCATCTGCGTTCTATGTAGCAATCATGACAGGCCTGATTGCAACAATGGGTTCCATGAACAAAGCGTCCTGGCTTCCGGGCGTTGCAGCTATTATCCTTGGTATTGTTGGCTTTATTTTCATGAGAAATACACCACAGGAAAGAGGTATCAACCCTGATAATGTATCTGACGAGGTATATGCATCTGAGTATGATACAGCAGAGGATGATTCTGACTGGACAACTATCAAGCTTCTTAAAACAAAAGAAACATGGTTTGCGGCAATCTTTACCGGTTTGTTTCAGATCTGCTCCGTAGGCGTTATGCAGCAGCTTGTAACACGTAATATTCGTGATTTTGGCATGACACAGGGCGCAGCGCTGACACTGATGACAATCGTAGCTCTGATTGGTGTATTCGGATCATGGATTATTGGTGTGATTGACCAGAAAATCGGTACAAAGAAAACAATGCAGTTCTTTGGTATCTGGTATGCAGCAGCACTTGTCATCAATGTACTGGCCAAAGGTCAGGTTGGACTGTTGTTCTATCTGTCAATTCTTATGATCGGTATGGGTATCGGTGGTTCTGCAAACTTTACAACATCTCTGCCAACCTCTATTTTCGGGCGTCAGGGATTTGATAAAGTAAATTCCGTTGTATTCCCGATTCAGGGTTTTGTAACGGCGTGGTGCTTTGTTGTCAATGGTATCGTGACAAATGTCATCGGTAATCTGAGTGTTGCGTATATCATCTTTGCTGTAGGTGCTGTCATTGTATCTGTTTGTGTCACATTTGTTGATGAATACAAATACAATAAGGACCATAAAGCGGAGTTAAAATAAGAAAAAAGGACATGTCATTTGAGAACTATCATATTGGTGCTTGCATCGATATGATAGTTTTTGCTTTTTCATAAAAGAGAGGTTGCAGAGAGCGGTTGTGTGGCGGCGGGGGATGCAGTCATATGTAAAAGGAGTCAGGACAGAAGATGGAGCAAAATAGAAGAGAAACATTTTTTACAAAAGAGAAGGGCTTTTATACAACTTTATTTCGTATGATGCTTGTATTGGCCCTTCAGAATCTGGTTGCCTACAGCATTAATATGGCGGATAATGTGATGCTTGGCAACTATGATCAGAATGCATTGTCGGGTGCCGCGACAGTGAATCAGGTTTTTTTTATGGTACAGCAGTTTGCCTTATCAATAGGCAATGCACTGGTTGTACTGGCCTCCCAGTATTGGGGTGAGAAAAGAACGGAACCCATGAGAAGATTAACTGGCATCGCATTATGGTCGGGGTTATTGTGTGGACTGGTAATCCTGATTATCTGCGTGATGATGCCAGAGCAGCTGTTGCGATTGTTTACAGACACCCCTGAAATATTAAACGAAGGGATGCGTTACCTAAAACTTCTGAAATGGACATTTGTATTTTATATTATAACCAATGTTCTGATGGCAGCTTTGCGGAGTGCCGAGACGGTTAATATTTCTTTTTATATTTCGCTTGTATCATTGGTTGTTAATGTTGTAATTAATTATACGTTGATTTACGGCCGCTTCGGTTTTCCGGAGATGGGCGTTGTGGGCGCGGCTATAGGAACATTTATCGCGAGAATTCTTGAATTGGGAATCGTCGTGATCTATATTGCCTTTTTCGACAAAAAGCTGCATTTGTTCAGCACAGAGATTTTGAGCATTGATTGGAAATTAGGTAAAGATTATATGAAAGTTGCGATGCCGATTGTTCTTTCCCAGGTACTCTGGGGCATTTCTGTCCCGATGCAGACTGCGATTCTCGGACATCTTTCCGGGAATGCCATTGCGGCCAATTCTGTGGCAACAACCTTTTATCAGTATCTGAAGGTAATCGTTATTGCAATGTCATCCACATCTGCGGTTATGATTGGCAATGCCATCGGGCGTGGTGATATGAGAAGAATCCGAAGTGATGCGAGAACATTGGCAGTTATTGATGTCGTGATCGGAGTGATACTCGGCGTGGCTTTGTTTGTTTTGAGAACACCGCTATTGTCTATGTACCAACTGACACCGGATGCAAGAATACTGGCCGATCATCTGATCATTGTGATGAGCTTTGTGATGGTTGGGATGTCTTATCAAATGCCGGTGAGCTTTGGCATTATCCAAGGCGCCGGAGATACAAAGTTCACAATGACCATGAATATGGTCAGTACATGGGCGATTGTGATGCCGTTATCATTTGCGGCGGCTTTCTGGTGGAAATGGCCAGTAGAAGCGGTCGTGATTGCGATTCAGTCGGATCAGATTTTTAAAGGCCTTCCAACATTTATTCGCTTCAGAAGCTATCGGTGGGTCAGAAAGCTGACAAAATAACAGGACGGTGCATTTTATCACCACTTATGTCTGGAATTCCATATTAAAGCGGCAGATAAATAGATTAAATGTGAAAACGCGTTGTGAAAAATTAAAAACGTACTTGAAAAATGCAAAATGAAGGCAAACTGGTGAAATAGCAAACCGATAACTGGTGAAAAAACAAACCAAATCTAGGCGGATTTTATGTATAGGTGCCGGATAAAACTTAAAATCGCGCGGAAAACGAGCGTTTGTGTCTGAATTTTAAACTTGGCACAGAAGTTGCTTATATAATTAAGTGTCAATTATAAAATGTAAAAAATATATCATAAATTATTTAAGGAGAGATCGTAATGGCAAAGAAAACAATTATCACAGCAGCAGTTACAGGCGCGTGGCCGAAGAAAGAGAATAACCCGAATGTACCAATGACACCATCAGAAATTGCAGATGATGTTTATGCATGTTGGAAGGCAGGAGCAGCAATTGCCCATCTGCATATGAGAGATGATAATGGCAACGGTACAATGGATAAGAATAAATTCATTGAGACAGTGAATTTGATTCATGAAAGATATCCGGATTGCGATATCATCCTGAACCTGACTACATCCGGAGATATCTATGCAACAGACGATACACGTCTTGAACATGTTCAGATTCTGAAACCAGAGATGGCTTCCTATGACTGTGGTTCTATGAACTGGTTAAACTCAAGCCTCTTCATCAACAGCCCGGCTTTTCTTGAAAGATGCGGCAAGCTCTTCCAGGAACTGAATATCAAACCTGAAATTGAAGCATTTGATCCTGGTATGATCGCAAATGCAGCGTACTATCTGAAGAAAGGTGTTCTGAAAGCCCCATTACATTTCCAGTTCTGCATGGGTTGTGCAAATGGTATTCCAGGTTCTGTTAAGAATCTTGTATTTATGAAAGAGACAATGGATCAGCTTTGTCCAGGTTCTACATGGTCCACATTCGGTGTTGGACATTCTGCAATGGAAACAATGTACGCAGCCGTTTCTTTAGGCGGACATATCCGTGTCGGCATGGAGGACAACGTTATGTATTCAAAGGGTGTTCTTGCTGAAAGCAATGCACAGTTTGTTGAGAGAGCTGCCCGTGTGATTAGAGAATATGGAAACGAAGTGGCTACACCAGCTGAAGCCCGTGAAATTCTTGGCTTAACAAAATAATAATCAGGAGATTCGCAGGAGGCGTGAAATGACCTGGGGTCCAATGTTTATGTATTATCATTGCCCGAAATGCGGGCTGAAATTTGAATATGCGGTTGATCTGATCCCGGAATTCGGTGAGAAGTTTGGCCATTGTCCAAAATGTGATGTTATGGGCGTATATGAGAAAGACGGTGCGCGTCAGCCTGATGATGCAGATTACTTAGAAGTTGAATAAAAAGTAGGAGAAAATATCATGAAAGAAGTTAGAAATATATTAATCTGTGGCGGTGGCATGATGGGAAGTGCCATCGCACAGGTTTTCGCAGGACTTGATGATGTTACAATTACTGTCTATGATAAATTTCCTGTAGATATTGAAGCAAAAATCCGCAACAATATGAAACTGCTGGTTGAAAAGGAAATTGTGACACCGGATGATGTTGACAAAGTGGTCAGCAAAGTAAGCTTTACACAGGATATCGAGAGCGAAGGCGTTAAAACAGCAGATCTTGTTGTGGAATGTGTTCTTGAAGATATGCAGTTGAAGCAGGATCTGTTTGCACAGCTGGAAGGCATTGTATCTGATGATACAATCTTCTGCACCAATACATCTGTGATGAGTCCGACAGAAATTTCAGCAAAATGCCAGCACAAAGAGAGACTTGTTGGTACACATTTCTGGAATCCGGGTTTTTTGATTCCACTTGTAGAAGTTGTTAAGACAGAGGCAACATCGGATGAAGTGGCTGAAACAGTGATGGATATTTTGACAAGAGCAGGCAAGAAACCTGTTCTTTGCAAGAAGGATGTACCAGGATTTATCGCCAACAGAATGCAGCATGCATTATGGCGCGAGGCTATTTCGATTGTTGAGAGAGGCATTGCAGATGCAAAAACTGTTGATGATGCTTGTAAGTACAGCTTTGGTTTAAGACTGCCATACTTACCACCCCTTGTCAATTCTGATATGGTTGGTACACAGCTGACTTATAATATTCATGATTATGTATTAAAAGATCTGGAAGACAGCCACGCGCCATCTCCACTTCTGAAAGAAATGATTGAAGAAGGCAAGATGGGATTCAGAGCTGAGACAATTAATGGCAGGAAGACCGGTTTTATGTCTTACACAGAAGAAGAAATCGCTGAAATCAACGGCGGTCTGAATGAATATCTGATTAAAATGTTATATAACAAATAAAGCTTTTTATGGATAACAAATTAGCTCCCTATTATTTTATTATGTATAATTAATAATGAAAAGTCCCTAAACGTGGTAATAGCGTTCAGGGATTTTTCTATGTATCAGTTATCCGGAGAAGCACTACGGCTGGCAGATCATCTGATTGTGATTATGAGTTTTGTTATGGTGGGGATGTCCTATCAGATGCCGGTCAGTCTCGTTTCTATACAGCTGTTGTCAAGGCCGAAAGGATATCCTTTGGATTTCGGCTTTTGACAGACAAAGTATAATGTGGTTCGTTGATATGCTCAAGATAATGGGCATCGGAATCGCTGATAATACGGCAGTGTTCCAGATAGTGGTGCTGCTTTTTTAATGCGTGATAGTGCGTCATATCTTTGATTTCAACGCAGGTAAACCGGCTGTCCGGCGGAATAAAACCGAGGTTGGCAAGCAGGCTGTTGGCGGTCTTGTCGATGTGGGCCGGAATCATGATGCCGTGATAGTCCTTCGTCAGATCGAAAACATCATCAAAGGAAATATCGGTGGCGTTGATTAGCAGATTCGGTATCGTGCCGATGACTTCATCGTTGGCATTGTAAAGCTGTTGTTTGCCGAAAATCTTCTCGTTGTTCGGGATGGGCATCAGGCGGCTGTAAACATATTCGTCAAAGGCCAGTGCATCTTTTAAATCCGCAAACAGGCAGACCACATGTACTTCTTCTGAAGTCGTTAGTTCCATTCCGGGAAGTGCCGTCAGGCCATAGGCATCAGCCATGGTGAGGACAGCCGGACAGTTTTTGCATGAGTTGTGGTCTGTTACGGCAATCAGGTCTAATCCCTTGATCACAGCCATGCCGACGATGTTGGCTGGGGTCATATCATCATCCCCGCATGGGGAAAGGCAGGAATGGATATGCAGGTCGTAATTTAACTCAGGCATGGAGCTTCTCGTAAACGCTCAGTGCAGCATCAAAAATCGGCTGCTCTGTGCGAAGTACTGAGATATGCTGCTGAAGGGCCTTGGTCCGGGCGGCTTCATCGAGAGAAACGCCTTCGGCGAGAATGATACAGCCGACATCACACAGAGCGGCAACGGCCAGTGTGTTGATATTCCCCATTACGGTCACCCAGACGCTGTCAGCGGGCGCCTTGCTCATGGCAATGCTCAGGAGGTCGCAGCAGAAAAGACCGGAGATGGTCCTTTCGGTATCATCTCCGATGTTGATTGTTTCAAATACATGGCTTTCAATCAGCTCTTTAATCGTCATAATGCTTTCCCTCCTCTGTGTCAGAATCTGTATTGATCAGATTATGTGAGTCAAGCAGTGCAATTTCTTCCGTCAGCTTGTCCATGTAGTTCATCAGCATATGGATGCAGGCGTTTGGATCCTCGCCATCTACAATGGCTTCATGGGAGAAGCGGGAATAGGTTTCAGAGAGAAGGTGAATATGGTTACGCAAAATGTAAACACAGTCGTTCTTCTCGGCTTTGCCGCGGACGATATCTTCAGCGAGGGCACGACATGATGGTGCACCGCATGAGCCGCAGTCCAACCCTGGGAATTCGTTGCACAGACTGTCGATCTGTTTCATCTTGTTGATACTCTCAAGCACCGTTTCGCCAATCTGGAAAACAGGCTCGTATTCAACCGCTTTATTCCAGTTCAGTTCAATTTTCAGCGGAATATCTTCACTGTGCGTTCTAGCGACCGGAAGATACTTATTCAGTCGTTTGATCTTGGCTTTGGCCACATAAGGGTTCTCAACATTGAGGACACCGCCGACACAGCCGCCGCTGCAGGCGTTAAGTTCGATAAACTGGAGCCTGGCGAACTTCTCATCTTCCAGGTCTTCGAGAACACGGATGACATTCTCAATACCGTCAGCCGCAAGATAGCTGTCGGTGATCATACCACCGGCTTCTCCGCCGCTGCATCCCCAGCCGATACCGATTCTGCCTGAAATGGCCAGATCCATCGGACGCTGCTCGGCGATCTTCATATGCGGCAGCAAAAGCGGATAGACATCCTTGACAGCCAGAACACCATCTACAGCACTGTGGTCGGTGCCAAGCGGAGACTTCACATACGTGACCTTGGAAGGACAAGGAGAAATAAAAATAATGCCGATTTTGTCAGCGGGAAGCCCTGTCTTGGCCATTGCACGCTTGCGGGCCAGCTGGGCAGCAACTTCTACTGGAGGCAGGATCGGCAGCAGGTGATCAATCAGATTTGGAAAACGGACGCGGATCAGGCGGACAACAGACGGACAGGCCGTGCTGATAAATGGCCATTGTTCCTGATGCGTATCGACATATTTCCTGGAGGCCTCGGAGACAAGCTCTGCGGCAGCACCGACTTCAAAGACATCATCAAATCCGAGGTAAATAAGCGCCGTCAGCAGGATATTCACATCATCCAGATTATTGAACTGGGCATACATGGAAGGCGCAGGAAGTGCCACAGTGTAAGCGTAATCGTTGAGCATATCCAGTGAGTCTATATGGATTTTCTTGGCATGATGACTGCAGGTACGTACACATTCGCCGCAGTCAATGCAGAACTGACTGGTGATCCTGGCCTTACCGTTTCGAACGCGGATTGCCTGGGTCGGACAGCGCTTGATACAGTTGATGCAGCCCTTGCAGAGGCTTTCGTCAAGGTATACAGAATGAAAGAACTTTGTATTTAATGTGTTCATTCTATCACCTTCCTTTCAGTTACAAATTAGCAGATCCGAACAGTCATAGTGACAGTGGTGCCGACACCGAGTTCTGTCTCTATCTTCATGTCATCGGAATATTTCTTCATATTAGGTAATCCCATACCGGCACCAAAGCCGAGAGATCGGATGTTGTCGGGGGCTGTAGAATAGCCGGCCTGCATCGCTTTGTCAATGTCGGGAATACCGGGACCGGAATCCTTCAGGATCATCGTAACCTCTTTTGGTGTGACGAAAACTGTAATCACGCCGCCGTTGGCATGGATGACCATGTTGATCTCACCTTCATACATGGCGATGGAAACCTTTCGGACAGTGTCCGGGGATACCCCCATCTGTTTCAGTATATTCTTTAAGTCGCTGCTGGCTTCACCGGCGCGGGTAAAATCTTCCGCAGAGACAATATATTCTAACTTTATCGTATCTTCCACCTTATGCACCTCCGACCAGTCCGGCCTTATAGAGCAGGCCACAGGCTGTAAACATAGTGTGCGGTGTGGCAAGGAGACAGATGTTCCGCTCACGGGCCAGTTCAATCATCTTCTCATCAGGGCGTTTGCCACGGACAAAAACAAGACACATAATGTCCATCATTTCAGCGGTACGAATCACCTGAGGGTTACAAAGACCGGTAAGAAGTACAGGCTGGTCTTTTACAAAGGCTAAAACATCGCTCATCATATCAGAACCGCATCCAGAATGAATTTCGCGGATATCAATATCATCTGAACCGTAGATCAGCTCGGCATCCAGCAGTGGGATGATCTCTTTTACAAGCATGACAATTCCTCCTGTCGCTACAGACAATGCAGAACAATAATGTGGTAATGCATTGCCGATAGAATATTATTCCTAAATAGTATAACATAGATACTGTACGATTTCAACAAAGGGTGGTAAAATATATCTATCTGAAATTAGCGAGAATGACGGCGTGTATGCATATAAAAACAAAAAATTAACAAGCGTTGTTAAAAACTTACTAAACTCAATGCGAAAAATAGGTTGATTATTATGAAAAATAATGGTATGCTGTCATAAGAAAGCAAATATGTGTTTTTTTAGCAGGACAATTGGCCTGCCATTATTACTATTAGGTATGAAAAGAAGGAGGGATTCTTTTGGCTTCAAATAAGAAAACAGTACCATTCTATGGTACAGAAGAGCAGAAAGAACAATTGCTGAAAGTCATCCGGGAACTCAGAGATGAGAAGGGATGTCTGATGCCGATTATGCAGAAGGCACAGGAGATTTACGGTTATCTGCCGATTGAGGTTCAGAAAATTATTTCTGATGAACTGGGTGTGCCCCTTGAGAAGATTTACGGAGTGGCAACATTTTATTCGTGGTTCAACCTGAATCCAAAGGGCAAGTATGAGATATCTGTCTGTCTTGGCACGGCATGTTATGTTAAGGGTTCCGGAGATATTTACAATAAGCTCATGGAGAAGCTTGATATTGCAGGCGGTGAGTGTACACCGGATGGTAAGTTCTCACTGGATGCATGTCGTTGTGTCGGTGCCTGTGGCCTTGCACCTGTTATGATGGTGAATGGTGAAGTATATGGTCGACTGACAGTTGATGATATTGATAGTGTATTGGAGAAATATAACTAATCATGATGCCTGAGATCGCGTTGAATGTATTGGATATTGCCCAGAACTCCGTGAGAGCGGAAGCTTCACTGATACAGATTTCAGTGGATGTGGATGAAGCGGCGGATACGTTGACCATTACTATAGAAGATAATGGCTGCGGTATGACAAAAGAACAGGTGTCTCACGTAACGGATCCTTTTTTTACCACTCGTACAACCAGAAAGATTGGTTTGGGAGTGCCGTTTTTCAAGATGGCTGCGGAGAGTACGGGAGGCAGCTTTGCCATTCAGTCTGAACCCGGAACAGGGACGAAGGTCACTGCGGTATTCGGTCTGTCCCATATAGACAGAATGCCTCTTGGTGATATGAATGGTACGATTTATACATTGATTACATTTAATACGCAGATAGATTTTTTGTATACATATACGTTTAAT
Source organism: Pseudocoprococcus catus (assembly GCF_019734885.1). GTDB lineage: Bacteria > Bacillota > Clostridia > Lachnospirales > Lachnospiraceae > Coprococcus_A > Coprococcus_A catus. The sequence continues at coordinate 49,385 of NZ_JAAXCM010000021.1, forward strand.
AAGCGTTCATTTAAGCTTGATACGCGAGAATTTAAAGATATTTTAGAGGGTGTACCGCTGAATAACCCTGAGGTAGCAGAGTATATTCGTCAATTTCTTAACGAAAACAGCCATGAAGTTGACGGCGGTACAGTGATATAGAATGAGGAGGAGACAGCATGAAATCACTTGCAGAATTAAAAGCCATTCGTGATAGAATGCAGGGTGAAGTCAATATGAGAGAGGACGACAGTTCCAATCATATTCGTGTGGTTGTCGGCATGGCAACATGTGGTATTGCCAGCGGCGCAAGACCGGTGCTTAACAAACTGGCTGAAGAAGTTCAGGCAAAGCAGCTGGACAATGTTGTTGTTACACAGACAGGTTGTATTGGTTTATGTCAGTATGAACCGATTGTAGAAGTTTATGAACCTGGTAAAGAGAAGGTTACGTATATCAAGATGACACCGGAGAAAGCTGAAGAAGTGGTAGAGCAGCATCTGATCCGTGGTCAGGTTCTTGGCAAATATACATTAAGCTCAACAAATTTATAGGAGGTAGACAGCTATGTATCGTTCCCATGTATTAGTTTGCGGCGGCACCGGATGTACATCCTCCGGAAGTGAGACGCTGATCAGCCTTCTTCAGGAAGAATTGAAGAAGAACGGCTTAGAGAATGAAGTAGCCATTGTTAAGACCGGATGTCATGGTTTATGTGCGCAGGGTCCTGTTATGGTTATTTATCCTGATGCAACATTTTACTCAATGGTGAAACCGGAAGATATTCCTGAGATCGTCAGTGAACATCTGTTAAAAGGACGTGTTGTTACACGTTTATTATATGTAGAAGACGGCGGTACAGCCAAAGCGCTTAAGGATACAGATTTCTATCGTCTGCAGCACAGAGTTGCCCTTAGAAACTGCGGTATCATCAATCCTGAGAGCATCGATGAATATATCGGTACAGGCGGTTATGAAGCCCTTGGCCGTGTACTGACAGAGATGAGTCCGGATGATGTTATTGAGACAATTCTTGCCAGTGGTTTAAGAGGCCGCGGCGGTGCCGGATTCCCGACCGGTATGAAATGGAAATTTGCTTCAGGCAACAGAGGCAACGTTCAGAAATATGTCTGTTGTAATGCCGATGAAGGTGATCCGGGTGCATTCATGGACCGTTCCGTTCTGGAAGGTGACCCGCATGTTGTTCTGGAAGCAATGGCTATCGCAGGTTATGCAATTGGTGCTTCTCAGGGTTATATCTATGTCCGTGCTGAGTACCCGATCGCTGTTGAGCGTCTGAATATTGCCATCAAACAGGCAAGAGAATATGGTCTGTTAGGCAAGAACATTTTCGATTCAGGATTTGATTTTGATATTGATCTGAGACTTGGTGCAGGTGCTTTCGTCTGTGGTGAGGAAACAGCCCTCATGACATCCATCGAAGGCAACAGAGGTGAACCAAGACCAAGACCGCCATTCCCGGCTGTCAAGGGTCTGTTTGCAAGTCCTACAATTCTGAACAACGTTGAGACTTATGCGAACATTCCGCAGATCATTCTGAATGGTGCTGAATGGTTTGCTTCCATGGGTACAGAGAAGTCCAAAGGTACAAAGGTATTCGCTGTCAATGGTAAGATCAACAATACAGGTCTTGTAGAAGTTCCTATGGGTACGACACTTCGTACCATCATTGAGGATATCGGCGGCGGTATTCCAAACGGCAAGAAGTTTAAGGCTGCTCAGACAGGCGGACCTTCCGGCGGTTGTATTCCTGCAGAACATATGGATATTCCAATCGATTACGACAACCTGATCAGCATCGGTTCCATGATGGGTTCCGGTGGTCTGATCGTTATGGATGAAGATACTTGTATGGTAGATATTGCCAAGTTCTTCCTGGAGTTCACTGTAGATGAATCCTGCGGTAAGTGTACACCTTGCCGTGTCGGTACAAAACGTCTGTATGAGATGCTTGATAAGATTACAAAGGGTGAAGGTACTCTGGAAGATCTTGATAAGATGGAAGAACTCTGCTACTACATCAAAGATAATGCATTATGCGGTCTGGGCCAGACAGCACCAAACCCTGTTCTGTCCACACTTCGTTATTTCAGAGATGAGTATATTGCTCATATCGTAGACAAGAAATGTCCTGCCGGTGTTTGTAAGGCTCTGCTGTCCTACAAGATTGATGCGGATAAATGTAAAGGCTGTACATTATGTGCAAGAAATTGTCCGAATGGTGCAATTTCAGGCAAACTCAAAGAGCCTCATGTTATCGATCAGTCTAAGTGTCTGAAGTGCGGCGCTTGTATGGAAAAATGCCGCTTTGGCGCAATCTACAAAGAGTAATGGAGGAGCAGACAATGGAAAATATTACAATCAAAATCAATGGTGTTGAAGTCAGTGCACCAGCAGGCTCTACCATTTTGGAGGCTGCCAGACTGGCACATATTGACATCCCTACACTTTGCTATTTAAAAGAAATCAATGAAATCGGCGCATGCCGTATGTGTATTGTAGAAGTAAAAGGTGCAAGATCCCTTGTTGCTTCCTGTGTATATCCGATCAATCCGGGTATGGAAGTCTGGACCAACACACCGAAGGTTATCGAATCACGTAAAAAGACATTGGAACTGCTTCTTTCCAACCACAAGAAAGAATGCTTAAGCTGTGTCAGAAGCGGAAACTGTGAGCTGCAGCAGTTATGTAAGGAACTGGGTGTTGAAGATCAGAACTATTATGAGGGTGAGATGACACCTGCTATGATTGATACATCTGCTGCACATATGGTGCGTGACAACAGCAAATGTATCCTTTGTCGTCGATGCAGCGCTGTCTGTGAGAAGGTTCAGGGTATCGGCGTCATCGGTCCGAATGAGCGTGGTTTCAAGAGTTATATCGGTACAGCATTCAACATGGATCTGGCTGATACAAGCTGTGTATCCTGTGGTCAGTGTATCGCTGTCTGTCCGACAGGCGCTTTACATGAGAAAGACAACACAGACGAAATCTTTGCAGCAATTGCAGATCCTGATAAATATGTTGTTGTTCAGACAGCACCGAGTGTACGTGCAGGTCTTGGCGAAGAATTCGGTTATCCGATGGGTACAGATGTAGAAGGCAAGATGGTTGCAGCACTGCGTCGTCTTGGTTTTGACAAAGTCTTTGATACAGACTTTGCAGCCGATCTGACAATTATGGAAGAAGCACATGAATTCCTTGACAGAGTTCAAAATGGCGGCAAACTGCCTTTGATCACATCCTGTTCACCAGGCTGGATCAAATATTGTGAACATTACTTCCCTGATATGACAGAGAACCTTTCAAGCTGCAAGTCTCCACAGCAGATGTTTGGTGCTACATTAAAGACATATTATGCTGAGAAGATGGGCATTGATCCTAAGAAGATCGTCAGCGTCAGTGTGATGCCGTGTACAGCGAAGAAGTTCGAAATCGGCAGAGATGACGAAGATGCAGCAGGTGTTCCAGATGTAGATATCGCAATCACAACACGTGAGCTGGCTCGTATGATCAAGAAAGTCGGCATCATGTTCACAGAACTGCCGGATGAAGAATTCGACAGCCCACTTGGTGAATCCACAGGAGCAGCCGTTATCTTCGGTGCAACAGGCGGTGTTATGGAAGCTGCTTTAAGAACTGCAGTTGAGACACTGACAGGCGAAGAATTGAAGAATGTAGAATTCCAGGAAGTTCGTGGTACAGAAGGTATCAAAGAAGCAACATACAATGTTGCAGGCATGGATGTAAAGGTAGCCGTTGCTTCAGGTCTTGGCAATGCAAGAAAGCTTCTTGACAAAGTGAAATCCGGCGAAGCAGACTATCATTTCATCGAGATCATGGGATGCCCTGGCGGTTGTGTCAATGGCGGTGGTCAGCCACAGGTGCGCGGCAGTGTGCGTAACTTCACAGATGTACGTGCCATACGTGCAAAGGCTCTGTATGACAACGATGCAGCGAAAACAATCCGTAAGTCTCATGAGAACCCGGCCATCCAGCAGCTCTACAAAGAGTTCTTTGGTGAACCTGGCAGCCATAAGGCCCATGAGATTCTGCATACAAGCTATGTGAAACGTGTCATTAACAAATAATGAGTAGATAAACAAAATCGCTCACTGACAGGGTTGATGTAAACATTCAACCATCGGTGAGCGATTTTTTTGTGATATAAAGAATCTAAGAGTAAAGCAGTCGGTCGCGATGCTGTCCGAAGAGTCGTGTGACAATACCGAGAAGTGTGCCGACGAGAACAGCTGCGATCACAGTGCCGATTCCGACACTTCCTGGACTATGGAGGGCAATCAGACATGTGAGAACGGAAATTACAACCATGGTGCAGTCAAACCGGACTTTGACTTTTGAAAATGCCATGCCTGTAATCTGGGAGACAGCCTGCATAGCACCCTCACCGGCCAGTGGCATCAGATTTGGCGGCAGGTAGAAGAAAATACCGACGGCAATAATCATCGCGCTGATCAGCATCATCACGATACGAATCGGAAGATTGCTCGGTGTTGGCAGGAATGTGACCAGATAATTGCAGAAGGTTGTAAAATAACCGAAGATGACACCAACAGCAATCTGAAGCAGATTGACAGGTTTGAAATTTCGGCGCAGCAGGAGTATCTGAATCAAGACAAGAAAGGTATGAAACAGAATGGTTGCTTTGCCCATTTCAATGCCCCAGACACAGGTCATCGTGTACGGGATGGAACTGACTGGGGAAACGCCTAAGTTGGATTTGACGGAAACGGCAATGCCGATGGTCATCAGAAAAAGTCCGAAAAAATACATGGGTATTCTGATTTTTAAATTGTTATGCTTTTTTGCAAGTTCTTTGTTCATTTCAATTTCCTCTTTCATAATATGATGGCGTCGGTGCCTCTGGCTGTTATCTGTTATAGCCAAGCATCTGACTGTAAATGCGGCTGAGATATTCAATCAACTGTTCCTTTTCTGTTTCAGAAAAATTCTGCAGTGCATGAGATTCAATCGTGTCAAACTCGTTCTCAAGACGTTCAACATAGGTGAGGCCGAGTTCGGTTAAATAAACATTATAAAAGCGATGATTGTCCGGGCAGAGTCTGCGTTGAATCAGTCCTTTCGCTTCCATTCCATTTAAAATAGTGGTGAGAGAAGCTGGTTCGATATGGCAGTTGGCAGCAATCTCTTTCTGAACAGTGCCATCGTGATGTCTGAGATAGTCCAGTACCTTCGGCTGGCCAGGTGTGAGACCTGTATCTTTGACACTGGCAATTAGGGATTTCTGAACCATCAGATGGTTGGCCATCAGTAAATAGTGAAGGGATTCTTTTGTTTCGTTCATCTTTGATTCTCCTGAAAAAAGTGAATATGCGTTGAGATAGAAAACTAATAGTTAGAATTCTAACTATTAATATAATCGAAAGAATGCGGATTGTCAACAGGCAACATATGATCTGAGCATGAATTGATCCGCATATAAAATAATAAAAGCGCTGTTGGCAGTACAGCGCTTTTATTATTAAAAAGAGGAAAGTTTATGAAAAAGATTTATAAACGAAAACCTTGTTGTTTCCTTTTCGTTTATGTCTATACTATACCATTCGCTTGTGACCAAATTGTGTCGAAGTTCTGAATAAAAAATGAAGAATGGACACAAATCGTTATGGAAATGTAATTGTTGAAGGTAGATGCATATTAAAGTCGATATAGATTGTAGTTATAAAGAGTAATAGTAAAAAAAGTCTTGACATATATCATATCGGAATAGTATGGTATAGAAAACAAAAAATTAGGAGAGAAAATCATAATGAAAGACTGAGCATTTGAGATTCGGCATTAAGGAGGACAACAAAATGGCATAAAGAGATCAGAAAGCAATTATTCAGAGACTGACAGAGCAGATGGACAAAGACAATCTGGATGCACTGATTTTAACATCAGGAGATGCTGCATTTTATGCAACAGGTTATGCATCAAGAGATTTATATAAAAACGGGCAGACAGGTGGAACGGTAGCCGTTGTCACAAAAAATGGCAGGGCCGGAATTGTTGTCAGCGAATTTGCAAGAAGAACAGCGAAAATGGCTGTGGATGGTGTGGAGATCATCTTTTATCCGACATGGATCTATATCGAAGATTATGCCATTGAAGGCATGGAAAAGGAAGTTCAGCCGGATTTGAACAAAACCTATAAGCTGGCCCTTCAGTTTTTACCTGAAAAGAAAGAGAATCTTCGAATCGGTGTGCAGCCATCGTATCTGACACCGTATGCATGGCAGTTTCTGACAGATACCTTTAATGAGAAAAATGTTGTTGATATCAAGCAGCTGCTCATTGAGGCCAGAGCCATCAAAACACCATGGGAGATCGAAGTACTCAGGGAAGCGGCCCGTTACAGTGAATTGACCATGAACAAAGTAGCAAAGGCCATTGTTCCGGGCATGACGGAGGCCGATGTGCTTCAGCTTTTCAATACAACTGCATTTTCATGGTCACCGGATATCATTGATGTGGCCAATGCCCATACTATTGGTGAGAACTTTACACCATCCTTTATTCCACCGCATACAAGAATCAACAGAGGCGATATTATTCGTCTGGACGGCGGTAATGTCATTGAACAGGGAACGCCGGAGGAAATCTTTGTTTCCCCAACCCAGGAGAGAACAAGACAATTCTTCAGCCGTTATTTACCGGAATTTACCTATAATATTTAAAATGATATGAACTGCAAAGAAATCTATTTTGTAATTGACAGAATATGGAAATTATATAAAAATAAAAGAAGAAAAGGGGGATTTTATCATGAATGAAGAAAAGAGAACGTTAAGCTGTACGGACTGTGGTGTGCTGAATTGTCATAAGCGCAATGCCTCGTATCCGGAGTTCTGTTTGACAGAAAAACTGACAGACGAAGACATCGCAGAAACGACGGCGCTCTATGAGGATGAGGAAAATCGAAAGGTATCAGTGATCTCAGCGGAGATTGAGGGCGAATTCTATGGCAAGTATACACGTGTCGATGAAATCATTGAATTTGCAAAGAGAATGGGGTACAAGAAGATTGGCATTGCAACATGTGTCGGTCTGATTGAGGAGAGCAGGATTTTTGCAAGAATTCTTCGGAAGAATGGCTTTGATGTATACAGTGCAGTCTGTAAGGTGGGTTCTTTTAATAAAACAGATATCGGTCTGGATGAGAAGTATACATGTGTGACAGGCAATGTGATGTGTAACCCGATCCTGCAGGCGAAGCTTCTGAACAAAGCAGGCACAGAGCTGAATGTAGTTATTGGCCTTTGTGTAGGACATGACAGTCTGTTTTATAAGTATTCAGAAGCGCTGTCAACAACGCTGGTTACAAAGGACCGTGTGCTAGCACATAATCCGGTTGGCGCATTGTATCAGGTTAAAGCGTACTATAAGCGATTACTGGATGATTAAGGAAAACTGAGAATGAAAAAGGATGCCTCCGTCCGGCGATGTCATTAAAAGGAAGATGACATTCGCCTGGTAGGGGGCGTCTTTTTTGGATAAATGCAATTTGGATTGATCAGCAGTTTTTCTGGATTCTTGCGGTCATGAACTGCTCGAATTCTTCGGCTGTTCCCTTAGTGAAGCCGTTTTTGTCCATGACGACGTAGCTGTTCTCGTAGCGGAGCAGAAAGTAGTGGGACCAGGTTTCGATGCCGGTAAATTGGAAGAGGCGGTACTCGCCGTGGCTCTTGCCTGCAGACTGGTACATGACATTCTTGTAAACTTTCATTTTGCGGGGAATCAGAAGGCTTTCACTGTAGGTGTTCTGCCTGGCTTTGATCTGATTCTTCGGCATGTTCTGGTAGTAGCTGTAGAAGGAATAGATGCAGACAGCGATCAGTGCGATGGTACACAGCAGAGTCAGCATCTGATGAGTGAGAATGCCCAGACGTCCGAAATAAACAGCAGCCAGTGCAGCCAGAATACCTACCAGCAGTGTCATCACATGATATTGTTTCGCCTTCTCAGGACGTTTATAATTCTTCTTAATAATATGTTGGATGACGTCTTCATCCAATTGTGTGTGATTCTCAAAAAGCAATTCCATTGCCATAATAAAAGCCTCCGTAAATTGTAATATAGTCAAGTATATCATGAAAAGAAAAAAGGAAAAAGACGTCAATTGCCTTTTTTAGTGCAACTGTGGCCGGTCTATGGTACAATGTCTGTAGATGAAAATTTTGTTCATGCTGTGGCGGGAGGAGTTTTATGAAGGTTATTGATTTTAAGAATGCCAGTTGTAAGCATTGCTATAAATGTGTTCGTTCCTGTTCTGTCAAGGCGATTAAGGTCAGAGATGCTCAGGCAACGATTATGGATGATCATTGTGTCCTTTGCGGCACATGTCTGGAAGTCTGTCCGCAGAATGCCAAGACCTTTGTCAGCGATTTAGACAGAGTCAGGGCATTCATCGCGGAGGAAAAGAAGACGGTTGTCTCTCTGGCACCGGCGTATCTGGGCATTTTGGATTACGAGAAACCGGGACAGGTGGTAGATGCCCTTCTAAAACTGGGATTTTCCGAGGTTCGGGAGACAGCAGAGGGGGCAGCCTATGTGACAGAGGCCTATACAAAGCTTCTGGAAGCAGGACAGATGAAGAACATCATTTCCACCTGCTGTCCAAGTGTCAATGAGCTGGTGGAGAAGTATTATCCTGAGCTGGTGGAGGATATGGCTCCGGTTGTATCTCCGATGGTCGCTCACGGAAAGCAGATCAAAGCCATGTACGGACCGGATGTGAAGGTTGTATTTATCGGTCCATGTATTGCCAAGAAGCAGGAAGCGGAAGGGGATGACCGGACAACAGGTTTTGTGGATGCAGTTCTGAATTTTGAAGAGGTTGAATCATGGCTGCAGGAGCGTGATATCTCCATCAGAAAATGTGAAGAGAAGCAGCCGGCCAATCCGGATCCGAAGGTCAACCGCCTGTATCCGGTGACCAGCGGTGTCATTTCATCTGTTCTGGCGAAGAAAAAGGTGGATTCGTATAAGAAGATTTTTGTAGACGGTATTGAGGATTGCCGTGAAGTCTTTGAAGACATGAAGAAAGGGTTGATTGAGGGCTGCTTTATTGAGGCCAATATGTGTGAGGGTGGCTGCGTGAAAGGCCCGGCCGTGAACAAATTACATATTTCCAAGTACAAGGCAACCATGGTGATCGAGGAACAGGTTGAAAAACAGGATCCGGCGTATCCTCAGCTGGCAGGAAATATTGATATCAGCAAGCATTTCAGATCGGAGAGAATTCAGGATGAAATGCCGACAGAGGAACAGATCACACGGATTCTCAAGGCAACCGGCAAATATAACAAGACACAGGAGCTGAACTGCGGTGCCTGCGGTTATCCGACATGCCGGGACAAAGCTATTGCAGTTTTTCAGGGTAAGGCGGAGCAGGAGATGTGTCTCCCGCATGTGTATGAGAAGGCGCGTTCCATGTCCAATGTGGTGCTGGAAGCAACACCGGAAATTGTCCTGATAGTAGATTCGGCTTTCCAGATCATTGAGTTTAATAAGCGGGCAGAAGATGTTTTTGGTATTAACAAATCAGAGGCTGTCAATAAGATGATCTTTGAGATTATGGATGCTTCCGATTTTGAACAGGTATTGGATGATCATCTGTCCATCAAGCGCAAGAAGATCCATCTCAGTGGTCTGGGACTTGTTCTGTTGGAGAATATTATCTATATTGATGAAATGGATGCCATGCTGGCTATTTTCCAGGATATTACCGATGAGGAAGTGGAGATGGAACGTCAGCTTCAGATGCGGATGGATACGGTGGATATTGCGCAGCAGGTTATTGACAAGCAGATGACGGTAGCTCAGGAAATTGCCGGATTGCTTGGTGAGACAACCGCTGAGACGAAGGTGATTTTGACACAGTTGAGAGATTCTATGATGAAGGAAGCAGATCAGACTGATAGTCGTCGGAGGAAGATAGAATGGAAGTAAGTGTTGAAACATGCTGGAAAAGTCTGAATAAGATACATGAGGAGCTGTGCGGGGACAAGGTAGAGATCCTTAAGACGGAAGATTCGGATGTGGTGATTCTGGCAGATGGTATGGGAAGTGGTGTGAAGGCCAATATCCTGGCAACATTGACATCGAAGATTCTTCGGACCATGTTCCAGAAAGGTGCGCCTATTGAACAGGGGGTTGAAACCATAGCCAGAACACTGCCGATCTGTCAGGTGCGTCAGGTGGCTTATTCCACCTTCAGTATTCTTCAGATCTTTCATAACGGAGAAGCCTATCTGGTGGAATATGACAATCCGGGATGTATTTTTGTCCGGGACGGCAAATTGATGGATATTCCCTATACAGTCAGGGAGATTGAAGGCAAGAAGATCAGAGAATACCGTTTTCAGGTTAAATTGAAAGATTGCTTTGTCCTGATGAGCGACGGCGTGATCTACGCCGGTGTTGGAGAACTGCTGAATTTCGGCTGGACGTGGGAAAGCATGGCGGACTACACCGTGAAATGCACCAGGGATACACTTTCGGCCAAGCGTCTGGCGGCAATGCTGTCCCAGGCTTGCGACGACCTGTATATGCAGAAACCCGGGGATGACACAACAGTGGCGGTAGCCAGAGTCATTGAGCGAAAAGTTGTCAATATTTTTACGGGACCGCCGAAGGATATGGATGATGATGAGCGGATCATGCTTGATTTTATTACAAGTCCGGGCAAACACATCGTCTCTGGCGGAACAACGGCAAGCATTGCTTCCAGATACCTGAAGCAGCCGGTGACCAACAACTATGACGGTACACCGGAAGTACCGCCCACATCCAATATCAAAGGCATTGATCTTGTTACAGAAGGTGTTCTGACCATGAACAGAACCCTTTACCTTTTGCGTGAATTGGCCAAAGACGATGTTGACTTTGATATTTTCCTGCAGTTGGATGAAGACAATGGTGCGTCGAGGCTGGCCAAGATCATATCAGAAGAATGCACAGACCTGAATTTATTTGTGGGCAAAGCCAACAACACAGCTCATGAAACCCTGCTCTTCGATGTCAGCGTCCGTCATAACCTGGTGGAACAGCTCAAAGAAGCAGCAGAAAAGCTTGGCAAAAACGTCACCATACGGTATTATTAAAGCAGACACTAAAATAAGGAGGGATGCAGGTGTATACCTATTCGATGACACAGTGGCTGGCATTTTTCTTCATCTATTGTTTTTTTGGGTGGTGTTTTGAATCGGTATATGTTTCAGTTCATGAACACAGATGGGTCAATCGTGGATTTATGACAGGACCTTATATTCCGCTATATGGTTCAGGTGCCGTTTTGATGCTTTTCCTTACGATACCGGTGAGGGGCAATTATCTGCTTATGTATATTGTAGGGGCTATCGGAGCAACAGTGCTTGAGTACATAACCGGAACCGTGATGGAGAATCTTTTCGGGGTTCGCTATTGGGATTATACGGAGAAGAAGTTCAATTTCCGGGGCAGGATCTGTCTTGAAGCGACGATTCTGTGGGGCTTTTTTACCCTTGCCATGGTGGAAGTGATTCAGCCTCCGGTTGAACACATGGTGATGATGATCAATGATAAGGTGCTGTACTATACAACTTGGGGCATCACGGTTGTATTTACATTTGATTTTGCATCATCCTTCAGAACAGCCATTGATCTGAAAGAAGTGCTTGTTCAGGCAGAGAGGGCTAAAGAAGAAGTTCAGCGCATGCAGAAACGAGTTGAAGTACTTGAAGCTGTGGTGAATGATTCACTTGAAAGTACGAAGGATGGACTGGAAGTCCGATGGGACGAACAGAAGCAGAAAATGGCGCTCCTTACAGAAGAAAGAATGTCAGAAATTGCAGGTCATATGGATGTTCTTCGTAAGCGGCTGGAGAATTCAGAGAGTGTCGAAAAATTCCGTACAGCTGTGGAAGCTTCAGGTGCAGGAGAGACACTTGAAGATATTCAGAGCGAAATGCGTCGGATGCGCGGCAAAATCGAGGCTATGAAGATGAGGACACGTGCAAAGATGCATCCTAGACAGCTGCATATGATGCTGCGAAATCCATCAGCCAGATCATTTAAGTATCAGGAAGGCTGGCAGTATCTGAAGAATAAGATGAACCGTGGTGAAGATAAGAACGGACAATAGAGAGAGTCTGAAGAATTAAAGAGAGAACTTATAAAAATTGAGGATGGTTAAAAAAATGAAAATAGCATTATGTCAGACAACAGTACATAAAGATTGGCGCAAGAATCTCAGAAATGCAGAGCGTGTGATCGCAGAGGCTGTGAAGGCGAAAGCCGACATGGTTGTTCTGCCGGAGATGTTTATTTGCCCATATAACAAAAAGGCGATTTTATCAGCCGCTCAGCCGGAAGGCGGAGAGGCATGGCAGTCTATGGCAGAGGCTGCACAGAAAAATCATGTCTATCTGGCAGCCGGAAGTATACCGGAAAGTGAAGATGGACATATTTACAGTACATGCTGGATTTTTGACAGGGAAGGCAAACAGATCGGTAAATACCGCAAGATGCATATGTTCGATATTGATGTGGAGGGCGGTCAGTATTACAATGAATCAAGTGTCATTACTGCCGGCAATGAAATATGTGTTGCAGAGACTGAATTCGGTCCGATCGGCATCGCGATCTGTTATGATGTGCGTTTCCCTGAACAGTTCCGTCTGATGCAGCAGCGGGGGGTCAAAGCCGTTGTATTGCCTGCCTCCTTTAACAGAACAACAGGACCGGCCCATTGGGAGCTCCTGATGCGTGCACGTGCACTGGATCAGGAGATGTATGTCCTCGGATGTGCAGCGGCAGGTGATCTGGCAGGTTCTTATAACGGATGGGGACATTCCATTGCAGTTGATCCATGGGGAACGATCATGGAGGAACTGGGCGAGGGCCCGGGCATGCTGATGGCTGCAGTAGACTTCGCAAAGGCGGATGCAGTACGCAGTCAGATCCCTGTTTTGCAGCAGTTAAGGACCGATATTTATGAAGTTTGTGAAAAGACTGTCGGATAAACAGAAAAAGCCTTGACAAAAGGGCAGGAAACGTATATAAATAGATTTGTCAACATTGAAGTGCATGTCTGAAATGCGGTAAATACAAGGTTTTTCGCAGGTTTGCAGGAGAGCAGCTGACAGACAGAGAAGATATGCACTGACGATAATTGAGGAGGAATAATAGATGAATAAAGCAGAATTAGTTGCAGCTATGGCTGAGAAAACAGGCATGAAGAAAAATGATGCTGAAAAGGCTTTAAAAGCATTTGTAGATGTTGTTACAGATGAGCTTGTAAAAGGTGAAAAAGTTCAGTTAGTTGGTTTCGGTACATTCGAAGTGTCTGAAAGACCTGAAAGAGAAGGAAGAAATCCTCAGACAGGCGAGACAATGAAGATTGCTGCTTCTAAAGCGCCTAAATTCAAAGCAGGTAAGGCATTAAAGGATATCATTAACGCCTAATCATCATAAGATCAAAAGGATTCCCGGCCGGCATATGAATGCATTGCAGATATGTTATAAGGGAATCCTTTTCGCATATAAGGAGAAGAATATGAGACTTGATAAATATTTAAAAGTATCCCGTCTGATCAAGAGACGTACGGTGGCCAATGAGGCCTGTGACGCAGGCCGTGTGATGATCAATGGCAAGACAGCCAAGGCCGGTTCGGAAGTGAAGGCCGGGGATGTCATTGAGATCGGTTTCGGTACACGAAATGTGAAGGTAGAAGTTCTGGATGTTCAGGAGACAACCCGCAAGGAGGATGCAAAGGAACTGTTCAGATATCTGTAACGCCTGATGTACAAAAGCACTGGAATGTTAACTGTTGAGGCACAGCGTGTCATAAAGCCGCGGGTTGTCTCATATAATAGGAGAGACAGTGAATATCCGGCGGTGAGTCGATGTATATGGATGAACAGCAAGTGATCAAACCCCACAGAATAACATTGCAGAACCGGTCCTCGCTACAGGTGGCAGGTGTGTCCGATGTGATTGCATATGATCCCGGAGAGATCATATTGGAGACGTCAGCAGGCCTTCTGTTGATCAAAGGCTCAGAACTGCATATGAACCATCTGTCTCTGGAAAAAGGAGAAACCGGTGTTGACGGCAGAGTGGACAGCCTGACGTATTCTGAGACAAACAGCAGTGCACGTCAGGCAGGCAATTTTCTGGGACGATTGTTTAAGTAACGGTGAGTCAGGATGTATTGTTTCAGGGAAGACTGTTTTTTTATGCTGTTTTTTTGGGAGGCATCCTTCTGCTGGCCTATGACTGCATGAGACTCTTGAGAATATTTGTCCGTCACAGGCAATGGGCGATGGCAGCGGAGGAGATCGTTTTCTGGATCGCGGCGGCAGCCGCAATCTACAGCATGATCTATCACTGCAACAGTGGGGCTGTGCGCAACTATATCGTATGCGGAATGGGGCTGGGAATGCTCCTTTACAGAAGTTTTCTGTCTTCATTTTTTATCAGAGGCATGTCATGGATTCTGAGACCTGTGAGAAAAACATTTCAAATCTTTAAAACTTTTATGAAGAATGCAGCAAAATTATTGAAATCTGCAGTCTCAAGGCGTACAATAAAAGTCAGAAAGCTACGATACAGAAGACAGGGGGATCATGATGGCGGCGAATAAGCGAGCCGGAAGAAGACGAAGATTGAAGCACAGAGGCAGTATGAAAGTAATTACGGTGATCGTTGTGATGATGTGCTGCATGTTCGGCTTCTTTACTTGGCAGAACACTCAAAAATCCAAACAATACGCATTGATAGAGCAGAACCTTCAGAAGCAGATTGAAGATGAAGAAGAGAACCAGAAGGCAATCGAAGAGAAAGCAGCCTATCAGAAGACAGATGCTTACATCGAGGATCTGGCAAGGGATAAGCTGGGATTGGTTCATGAGAATGAGATTATTTTTAAGAAGAAGTGATAATAACCGCTGCGAGGGCATCTTTTAAGGTGCTGCAGCGGTTTTGTGCGTTTTATCTGAATATACATAAGGGAGGATGAGAATTATGACAGGTTTATTGTATTATCTTGTGGAAAAGATGGCGATCATCCATGATGCGATTATGACATGGAATGATTCATGCGAGAACATTTTGTCGGATAAGGAGCTGCATTTTATTGTGATCGGTATCATCGGCATGGCATTGCTGCTGGTTATTTATCCGTTGTTTAAGGCCCTCAGCAAACATCATGTATTGATCATTGCGTGGATTTATGTATTTACAGTGATGGTCGTTGTGACATTTGCAATAGAAATCGGCCAGGGCATCACTCACACTGGCAACATGGAAATGGAAGACATTGTGAGCGGCCTGGCCGGATTTATGTTTTTGTTTATTATATTTGCCGTTTTGAGGGCAATTGTACTTGGTATCGTGCATCTGATCAGGGGCTTTGCGGGCTGGGATGACGATGAATAATCATTAAATTTCTTCGCTGAAGCGGGAATAATCGGCTTCCGTCTGAGGCATGACACTGCCACCGAAAGGGATGATGTAAACATCTTTGTCTTTGATATCAATATCAGCCATGATGTCTTCCATGCGGTCATATTTTCTGATGCCCATATCATTGACGATCTGGGCATCCAGCTTAGGACCGGCCAGCAGAAGAATATTGGCTTTGCGGATATTTTCACAGGCAGCATAGAAAATATACCCGGCGATTGTAAAGGCTTCACGAAGACTCTGATCAAGATGGCCCTCTCTCAGCGGTGTCAGCCAGTCAAAGAAATCTTTGGCACCGGCGCCTTCGCTGCATTCAGCCAGCATGACAAGTGTTCCGCCGGGTTTGACGGCACGAACGGCATTAAAGAGACTCTTAGAGCCTTGATAGAAGTTCAGATCCTTTGGAAAGCCGCCGCAGCTGACGAAGACAACATCTGCCTGATCTTTGATCGGAAGACCGTAACATTGCTGGACATACTTGCAGCTTTCCCGCCATGCGGCATCGAAGTCACCGCAGAAAAGACCGCTGTGTCTGGAAGCGGAGTTGACAACAATATTGATGCCGAAGACTGGATGAAGCAGTGCACCTGCTTCACGCATGTCTTCATTGATCGGGTTATTGTTGAATTTGCCGGGACCGACTCTCGGATCGCTTTGCTCGCAGTGAGGATCCAGGGCCATGGCATGGTTGTGCCGGATAGTTTCACGGCCGGCAATACCGGGAACGATACTCTTTCTGCCGCCGCCGTAACCGGCCATGAGATGATGAACAGTGCCGCCGATGCAGATGACCTTGCGGCCGACGGCCAGCGGATTGATCAGGACTCTGGTTCCATAAGAGGTTGTGCCGATATCCACAAGATCCGGGGCATCACAGTCGTGGTCCACAACAGCGGCAACATGATCATAGACATAAGCACCTGTCAGAACTTTCTGGTCGGCAGGTGTATTTTTGTGATGGGT
This sequence comes from Pseudocoprococcus catus, assembly GCF_019734885.1. GTDB lineage: Bacteria > Bacillota > Clostridia > Lachnospirales > Lachnospiraceae > Coprococcus_A > Coprococcus_A catus. The sequence goes on from NZ_JAAXCM010000021.1 coordinate 65,820, forward strand.
ACCGAGGCCGATCAGGATGACTATGTGTTCAAAAGGAATACCGATGGCTTCATTCAGATAACGAACCAGTTCCTCACAGATGATATCCTGATGCATCCAGAAACGGGTCATATCGCTGATGATAATTGTTATCTTGTCATCAGATGCTACAAGCTGTTTGAGGGCAGGGGATTCAATGGTGTCCTCAGTGATTGCCTTCAGAAAGGCAGCATGAATATCTTCAATTGTATTCATAGGATTCTCAGTCAGCGTCTGAACGCTGCGGGCGCCATCTATGGCGATGGCGACTTCATTTTTACCATACTTCAAAGAAAAATTTTCCATCATTTTATACACTTTCTAAAATTAAATATCATTGTAACTGTTTAGAGCTAACCGCCAAATAAAATTTCAAAAACAGTCTTAAAAATGCAGGCATTCTAAACCTGTTTTTTGAAATTTTGCTTGGCTCTGAACAGTTACACATCATTAATAGTTACATGGTAACACTTTAAAGCTTTATAGTCAATGGCGGACCTGAGCTCCTTAAAAACCCCTCGAAAAAACATTTGAAGGGAGGTACTGTCAGAGAATTGGAATCGTAATTGCAGGATTTTTCCATATAATGCCTGTAACAGATTCGGGAAGGCCGGGAGGCCGGAATCTGTACAAAAATCAGGAGGCATGTGCATGAAAAAGCTTGACATGAAAGATTTATTGGTGATCGTACTTAGTGCTTTCATCAATATGTTTGTCTGGCACGACAGAAACCCTGCGGGTGTTGCGTTTTTCTGTGCGGCATACGCGTTGATCCCAGGGAAAATACTGTTGTCAGTGGCTTCCCTGACAGGGATGGCCTATGCACTACCGATGACTGCTTTTATAAGATATACAGGACTGATAACAACAGTGATGATGATGGCTGCGGTTTTGCGAAAGGTGCGGCCCGGATTGCTGACGCCTGTGGTGATGTGCGGGCTGATGACGCTGACAATGCTGACAGCGGGGATAGGGTATGGTCTGGCTTACGGAGAAGGCTGGCAGCAGCATATGATGTCGGAGCTTCCGAAATCTGCTTTGGAACTTGCGGCAGCACTGGGAATCTATTGGTTATCTGTAGGGGGGATCGCCTTTCTGAAGGGGCGGCACCCTGTCGGAAGAAAGGAGCGTATGTCCATGAAAGAAGAAGCGATGATCACCAAAAATCAGCTTCATGCATTTTCGGAGTCCTTTCGGAAGCTGTCCCAGTCCTTTGAAGTGGATACAAGTCCCCGGGGAACACTAAGTGACCAGGAAATGCAGGATATTTTTAATGCGGTCACGGAGCAGGTCTGCAAAGACTGCAGCCGGTGCAGTTATTGTTGGGAAAATGTTTTTGAAGATAGTTGTGAATCGGCCTATGAGATATTGAAATTATGCGGGGAGCGTGTTGATATGAAGAAAAAAGATCTTCCGGAACGATTCAGGCAGCGCTGTGTCCGATCGGACAATTTTCTGGCAGAGGCTCGCAGAATGATGGGACTGGCCCAGACAAATTTGTCCTGGCAGAACCGTCTGGCGGAGAGCAGACTGGCATTGGCGGGGCAGTTTGGTGAGGTGGCGGATGTTATTGGGGATTTTTCGAAGCAGATCAGTGATGAACCGGTCAGGCAGGGAGCCCCTGAAAAGCAGGTGGTGCATCGGATGACCGGGCAGAGGATCAATGTGCGCAGAATCGCAGCGTCGAGCCGTCAAAATGGTCGGAAATGCGTTTATATAGAGGCAAAGACACCGAAAAATATTCAGAAAACAGCACAGGAGGCGGCAGATATCATCGGAAGGGTCTATGGCCGGCGGTATCTGCCCCGGGCTGGGACGCCTCCGGTGATCGGACAACGATGGGAAATGTTGTCCTTTGAAGAAGATGTCCGTTACCGGACTATCGTGGGGGATGCAAGAATGGTCCGGATGGGGGAAACTGTTTCCGGGGATAGTTTTACGGTAATGCATATGGAAAGCGGACAAACGGTTCTGTCGTTGTCTGATGGTATGGGAAGCGGTGAAAAGGCGGAAAAGGAGAGCAACAGAATTATCAGTCTGCTGGAACAGCTGCTTACAACCGGCTTTAACCGCCAGTCTGCCATTCGGCTGATCCATTCGGTTGTGCTGTCGGGGAGTGAACCGCATACGTATTCAACACTGGATCTGGCGACCCTGGACCTTTTTACAGGCAGGTGTGAATTGGTGAAAATGGGTGCTGCCGCTTCGTTTATCAAAAACGGGGAGGAGGTAAAAAAACTGACATCCGATGCCCTGCCGCCGGGGGTGCTGCCGGAACCGGAAAGCGAAGTGCTGACGGCCGATATGAAAAATGGGGATATGCTCATTATGATGAGTGATGGAACCCTCGGCAGTCTTGGAAAGGGAGATGATCAGAATGAAGAAAAGATGGCAGAATTTTTGAGAAACTGTACAGCTGTTAATCCTCAGGAGCTGGCCAATGCGGTTCTCAACCATGCCATGGCATGCAGTCACTATGAAGCAGAGGATGATATGACAGTGCTGGTCTGCGGACTTTACAGAAAACCTGAAAATTATAGCGGGGCTTGACGGTCTGTGTTATACTCAGAAGGAGAATAAAGGAAGCAGGTGAGGAAAATGGATGAGCTGGTCAGAAAAGTATATGACACTATAAAGAAATCGGAAATGATCTGTCAGGGTGATTCGGTGATTGTCGGCGTTTCAGGCGGTGCGGATTCGGTCTGCCTGCTGTCGGTACTCAAAAACCTGCAGATGTCCATGGACTTAAAGCTGACAGCCGTCCATATCCATCACGGCCTGCGTGGGGAAGCGGCAGATCGGGACAGAGATTTTGTGATACAGTTATGTCAGACACTTCATGTGCCCTGTGAGTGCTTTCAGACAGACATTAGGGAAATGGCACAGGCACAGCATTTGTCTGAGGAGGAAGCCGGCAGGCTGTTCAGATATGAATGCTTTGAACAGGTGCGGCAGCAGAAGCAGGCATCAAAGATTGCAGTGGCGCATCATATGGATGATCAGGCGGAGACTGTGCTGCTGAATCTGTTCAGGGGCAGTGGACTGAAAGGAATGGCAGGCATACCGGCGGTGAGAGATGTGATCGTGAGACCGCTGCTGAAGATCAGCCGCAGTGATATTGAGGAATATCTGAAAAAACATCAGATCGCTTATCGAAATGATGCAACGAATTTTGAAACAGAGTATACCAGAAACCGGATCAGGCTGGATATTCTTCCTTATGTCACTGAACATATCAATCCGGCGGCGGTGTCCCATATTGCGGAGACTGCCGCTATAGCAGCGGATATCTGTCGTTATATAGAAAAACAGGCAGCAGCCATTGGAAGAACCATGATTCGGCAGGTATCAGCGGATGATTATACGGTATTGGAAATCGATGCAGCCGTATTTATCAATCAGGATATTGCTATTCAGCGGGAACTTTTGCGGCAGGTGATGAACCGGCTGGCCGGCGGACTGAAGGACATCCAGGCAGTTCATATTGAAATGTTCAGGGAATTGTTTGAGGGGCAGGTGGGAAGGCAGGTGGATCTGCCTTATCAGCTGTGTGCAAAACGCACATATACAACTGTGAACATTTTCAGGAATCAGACACATACAGCGGACGGCATTCTGGCAGATGAATGTCCTGAAATAAAGCTGGATGAGCCGGGGAAATATATTTTGACAGGCAGTAAAAGAGAACTTTGTCTTAAAATTTTTCCTGTGGAGAAAAATCTGCAAATTCCCAAAAAAATGTATACGAAATGGTTTGATTATGATAGAATAAAAAATGGACTGGTCCTGCGGCAGCGCCGCCCGGGCGATTATATGATGATCGGCGGCGGACATAAGAAAGCTCTTCGCAGAATTTTTATGGATGATAAGGTACCGCAGTCGGATCGGGAGAATTTGAACATGTTGACAGACGGCAGTCATGTCCTGTGGATACCGGACATAGGCCGTTTGAGCGAATATTATAAGATTACCGGAGAGACAAAGCTGATTTTATCAGCAGAACTGAAGGAGATTGAAGAATGAAAGAGAAGATTAAAGTTTTACTGCCGGAAGCAGAAGTTGACAAGAAGATCCAGGAGCTGGGTGAACAGATCAGCAAGGATTATGAAGGCAAGAGCATTCATATGATCTGCGTATTAAAGGGTGGTGTTTTCTTCACATGTGAACTGGCCAAGAGAATCAGTGTGCCTGTATCTCTTGATTTTATGTCTGTATCCAGTTATGGCAATGGTACGACATCTTCAGGTGCGGTTCGTATCGTGAAGGATCTGGATGAGCCTTTGGACGGTAAGGATGTCCTGATTGTTGAAGATATCATTGACTCAGGCAATACACTGCATTACCTGGTAGAGATCCTCTATAAGAGAAAGCCAAACAGCATCAAGATCTGTACTCTGTTAGACAAGCCGGAGCGCCGGACAGCAGATGTGAAGGTTGATTATTCCGGATTCAACATTCCTGATGAATTTGTTGTAGGCTATGGTCTTGACTATGCGCAGAAGTACAGAAATCTTCCGTTTATCGGAGTTGTTGAATTTACTGAATAACAGAAACTAAGTAATAAGACAGAAGCTGAAGAGGGTTGCTGCGCATTTGCGGTTAGCATCCCTTTTTCATAATGTTTGATAATTTTTATCAAAATCAAATGATAAGTCACTAAGTGACAGGAGGAGTGTAGCATTGAATAATAAGAAAAGAGGAATTGGCCTGTGGGTCATTGTTCTTGTCTGTGTATTCATCGGTATCATTGTCAGTGAGGGATGGAATCTGCTGGCAGCCAGTGATTACACATACAGCGAATTCCAGCAGGATATACAGAATAAAGTGAGTCAAATTGAGGATGTTGTCATTTCACCGAATAAGGAGACACCGACAGGTATGATCTCTGTGGAATGGAAAGACGGCAAGGAAGACAGCTTTTATGTGACCGATGTCAACCAGGTCAAGGACTGGCTGGAATCCGTGAATTATATGAATTATAAGGAGACAGATGTCATTAACCGTGAAGGATGGTTTTACAATAACGGTGCATTATTAGTACTGGGAGGTATCTTCCTGTGGTTTTTGTTCTCATTTATCAACAGTCAGCAGAGCGGCGGCGGAAGTAAGATGACAGACTTCGGCAAGAGCCATGCGAAGATGAGCAAAGAGGGTGACCGCAAGGTGACATTCCGTGATGTTGCCGGTCTTCAGGAAGAGAAGGAAGATCTCCAGGAGATTGTTGATTTCCTTAAATCTCCTGAGAAGTATACAAAAGTCGGTGCCCGTATACCGAAGGGCGTGATCCTTGTGGGACCTCCGGGAACAGGTAAGACATTGCTGGCCAAGGCAGTGGCTGGCGAAGCCGGTGTGCCTTTCTTCAGTATCTCAGGTTCAGACTTTGTGGAAATGTTTGTCGGTGTCGGTGCTTCACGAGTGCGCGACCTTTTTGAGAATGCCAAGAAGAATGCACCGTGTATCGTCTTTATCGATGAGATCGATGCGGTTGCAAGAAAGCGTGGTACGGGTCTTGGCGGTGGTCATGATGAACGTGAGCAGACATTGAACCAGCTCCTTGTTGAAATGGATGGTTTTGGTGTCAATGAGGGCATCATTGTCATGGCAGCAACAAATCGTGTGGACATTCTGGACCCGGCGATTCTTCGTCCGGGCCGTTTCGACCGTAAAGTCGGTGTCGGACGTCCTGATATTCAGGGACGTCGTGAAATCCTTGAGGTTCATGCCAAGGGCAAGCCGCTTGGAGATGATGTAGATCTGGATCAGATCGCCCGTACAACAGCAGGCTTTACAGGTGCTGATCTTGAAAACCTGATGAATGAAGCAGCTATTTATGCGGCAAAACAGAGCCGCGCCTATATTGTTCAGGATGATATCCGCCGTGCCTTTGTGAAGGTTGGTATCGGTGCTGAAAAGAAGAGCCGTGTCATCTCTGACAAGGAGAAGAAGATCACCGCTTATCACGAGTCCGGTCATGCCTTATTGTTCCATTTACTTCCGGATGTTGGACCGGTTTATTCTGTATCCATTATTCCGACGGGAATCGGTGCCGCAGGATACACAATGCCGCTGCCTGAAAGAGACAATATGTTCAATACCAAGGGGAAAATGATGCAGGATATCGTTGTATCCCTGGGCGGACGTGTTGCCGAAGAGTTGATCTTTGATGACATCACGACCGGCGCTTCACAGGATATCAAGACTGCCACAGAGACAGCCCGTGCTATGGTGACAGAGTACGGTATGTCGGATGCCGTTGGTCTGATTAACTATACAAGCGGAAGTGATGAAGTTTTCATCGGCAGAGATATCGGTCATTCCAAGCCGTATGGTGAAGGCGTTGCAGCTGTCATTGATCAGGAAGTGAAACGTATCGTTGACGGATGCCATCAGGAAGCAAGACGTATTATTACAGAGCATATGGAAGAACTTCACGCATGTGCCGACATGCTGATCGAAAAGGAAAAGATTACAAGAGAAGAATTTGAGGCAATTTTTCCAGAAGGAACAGAAGATGAAAAATTGCGCTTTATGTAACTTGCATAAAAAGGATTTCTGAAACAATAAAACTTTGTGAACACTTTCGGACGGTGGCATGGTATTATAATACACGTAAACCCCCCAATACATTATAAAGTTTTTGTTTCACCCCATAAACAAAAATACCTTCTCCAAAAGGACAGCAACGGAAGCTGTCCTTTTTTCTTTGTCAAAAAAGAGGCGTTCTAAAAATATGTGAAATGCGGCTCAGGAGTATTTTGGTAACGAACTATCCAAGGCCCTGTTCACCACAAGCACACTCGCGTTGCCAACGTCTAGCAGCGGTACATAAGGCAGTAAAGGACACTGCCTAAGTACCGGCTGACGTTGAAGCACTTGTGATGAACAGGGCCTTGGATAGTTCGTTTTCTTAAGTAATCTGAAGCCGCATTTTATTTATTTTTAGATAGAATTTTTTGATAAAGAAAAAAGGACGATAGCAAAGGAGAAAAGAGGGATTGACGGAGAGTAAAAATAATAGGGGTGACCAAAGGATATGAAGTAATTAATAAAACATATCGGCTGTTAGAGTATACATATTTTCATGGATTACGTGTATACAATGTAGTAGAAGGTTGAAAATCTATCGAATTTACTATACAATAGAAATAATTTTGTGACTGTTCAAAGTTAAATGAAATTGTCGATAAATATAAGGCAACATAGATGCAATTTTTGAACAGATACGATGACTTAATCGCGAAAAGTTCATTATTCATGGATAAACAAAAACAAATCGGCGATTTGTTTTTGTTTTCAGGAATCAAGGAGACTTTTCGCAAAGATATTTTTATGACAGAGGTAATTGCATGAACAATTTTTTGAACAGACAGGCGTTTTTTGCGGATGGGACGCCTTTTTATCGGTTATATACAGCGGATGGTGCAGAGGCTGCCGGATGCAGTGTCAGACTGCGATTTCGGACGGCGAAGGACAATGCGGCTTCGGTAATGGTTGTGACGGACTGTGTGAGGGCTAAGATGCATAAGTCTTTTTCAGAGAGAAATTTCGACTATTATGAGACGGTACTTCATTATCCGGAGTGCGGGACGAATTATTATTTTGAAATTGCCGGAATCGGAACGAGTGAAGAAAGGATAACGGCTGTTTACAATAAGCGCAGTACCATGGACAGGGCACAGGATTATTATAATTTCAAATTTTATCCGGATTTTAAGACGCCTGACTGGGCAAAGGGGGCGGTTTTTTATCAGATTTTTACAGACCGTTTCTGCAATGGAGATCCATCCAATGATGTATTGGATCATGAGTACAGCTATGTGAAGCTGCATTCGGAGCAGGAAAAGGACTGGGGGGCTTATCCGCACAACATGGATGTCTGTCATTTTTATGGCGGTGATCTGCAGGGGATTATGGATAAGCTGGATTATCTGCAGGATCTGGGAGTCGAAGTTCTGTATCTGAATCCGATTTTTGTTTCACCATCCAATCACAAATATGATATTCAGGATTATGATTATGTGGATCCTCACTTTGGCAGAATTGTTGATGATGAGGGGGATGTTCTGGTTGAGGGGGACATGGACAATCGTCATGCCGGCCGCTATATCCGCCGTGTTACGAATAAAAAAAATCTGGAAGCCAGCAATGAATTTTTTATACAATTTGTAGAAGAAGTTCATCGAAGGGGTATGAAAGTTATCCTGGACGGTGTTTTTAACCATTGCGGTTCCTTCAATAAGTGGATGGATAGAGAGCAGATCTATGAGGGTCAGGAAGACTATGAACCGGGAGCTTATGTGGATGAGAAGAGTCCGTATCGCAGTTTTTTCAAGTTCTTTTCAGAAAATTGGCCGTATAATAAGGATTATGATGGCTGGTGGGGACATGATACACTGCCGAAGCTGAATTATGAAGACTCTGAAAGCCTGTGTGATTATATTCTTCGGATCGGACAGAAATGGGTATCGCCGCCTTACAATACAGATGGATGGCGGTTGGACGTAGCGGCAGATCTCGGTTATTCACCGGAGTATAATCATGCTTTCTGGAAACGTTTCCGAAAAGCAGTAAAGGATGCAAACCCGGAGGCACTGATTCTTGCGGAAAATTATACAGATCCGGCATCCTGGTTGGAAGGTGATGAATGGGATACAGTTATGAATTATGAAGCTTTTATGGAGCCGATCACATGGTTTCTGACAGGAGTTGAAAAACACAGTGATGAGCGCAGAGAGGATTTGCTGTGTAATCCGGAGACTTTTGAGGGTGCTATGAGCCATCATATGTCCCGGTTTGAGTATGAGTCATTGTATGTGGCCATGAATGAATTGTCCAATCATGACCATTCGAGATTTCTTACAAGAACCAACGGACAGGTGGGAAGGATTCAGAGCAAAGGTACAGAGGCCGCAGAAGAAGGCATCAACGAGGCAGTGATGAGAGAAGCTGTTATTATGCAGATGACCTGGCCGGGGGCACCGACGGTTTACTATGGTGATGAGGTCGGTGTCTGTGGTTGGACAGATCCGGATAACAGAAGAACTTATCCATGGGGACATGAAGATAAACAGATGCTCCTTTTTCACAAAGAAGCCATTCGGATACATAGAAACAGCACTGCGCTTCGTACAGGTTCCTATAAAATGCTTTATACAGCATGGGGAATACTGGCTTATGGCCGCTTCGATGAGAAGGAACGCTATACCGTGATCGTCAATAATACACAGGATACAGTGAACGTGGCGATACCTGTATGGCAGATTGGCGTGACTGATGGAAGCCGTATGGAGCAGCAGCTGATGAGCTCGTCAGCATCATTTACAAAGGTGCCAGATATTTATGTGGTAACGGATGGTTATTTGATGGTCGCAATACCGAAGACATCTGCTGTGATTCTTAAGGATATCGGATAAATTTTATTTTGGGGTTGAATTTTAATATTAAGTATGTTATGATGGATAGCGGTCAGAAATGATCTATGGATGGATTCCCGAGTGGCCAAAGGGGACAGACTGTAAATCTGCTGCGACACGCTTCGGTGGTTCGAATCCACCTCCATCCATGACAGTATGAACGCCATGTATCTGAGCAATCAGATCCATGGCGTTTTTTGTATTAAACTATTGATTATTTTTGCGATTAAGGATATACTGTTGGTTAATAATACGCATGCGAACTATTTTTAAAACAAAGAATTATCAGGAGGGTATATCATGCAATATGAAGGAACCGTTTACAGACCACCAAGTGAAGCACGCAGTCTGATTGTACAGGTAACTGTCGGATGTGCACATAATACATGCACGTTTTGCACCATGTACAAGGATAAGAAATTTAAGGTCAGACCTATAGAGGATGTGCTGGCGGATTTTGATGAGGCGGCGATGCTGTACGGCGGGCATATCCGAAGGATTTTCCTGGCCGATGGCGACGCCTTGATCGTAAAAACAGATATACTTGTTCAGATTCTGAATTACATATGGAAGAAGTTTCCAAATCTGGAGCGTGTAACGGCTTACGGAACAACACAGGATATTCTTCATAAATCCGAAAATGAACTGAAGTGCTTAAAAGAAGCGGGACTGGATATGGTCTATATGGGAATTGAATCCGGAGATCCTCAGGTATTAAAAGATGTGAAAAAAGGCGTGACAAGAGAGCAGATGATCGAAGCGGGACAAAAACTGAAAAGCTGCGGTATTCTCTGTTCAGCAACATTGATTTCAGGTCTTGGCGGTCGCCAGAGACTGCGTGAACATGCAGTTGCCTCCGCCACTCTAATCAGTGCAATTAAACCGGATTATGTGGGCTTTCTGACGCTGATGATGGATCGGGAGGCACCAATCTATTCCAGGATTGTTTCAGGAGAGCTGGAGCTTTTGAATCCGGAAGATGTGGTAGAGGAGATGAAATTATTCCTTCAGAATGTGGATTCCGATGGGACAGTTTTCAGATCCAATCATGCTTCCAACTATGTTATCCTTAAGGGAACGCTGAACGAAGATATTCCGTCCATGCTGGATTATCTGGATCAGGTAGAACAGCAGGGAAAATACAGAGAAGAACGCTGGAGAAGATTCTAAATAACAAAGGAGCTTGTTTGGGAGGGCATATTAAATGCCTTTCTTCCGGATAAGCTCCTTATAATGTATTGTCGTTGAATTCAACTCAAAAAATGTCAGAAAACAGAAAAATATTATGAAAATATATTGACAAATAGAAAATAAATGATATAATTAAGGCATAAAAACAAAGATACAGAACAAGTTAACAAATAGCTCTTATAAGAGCAGAAGGGACTGATTCCAAAATTCTAAGTAGTTTTGTTTCAACTGTCTAAACTGAGAGAAGGAGGTATGGACCACCAGAAAGTTTATTTTAATTATTTAAATCGAAACTGAAGAAAGGGGTATAGTCCAATGTACTGTACAGAAGAACACCAGTAAAGGGCCATCTGATGATTGATCAAACGTCGGATGGCTCTTTTTTATGTCCATTTGGAACTGTTTTTTCGAGATGGGTATTGCGCAATTCTTTCGGTTAATATATACTGAACCAATGAAGAGAGGTTTTGAATATGTTAAAGAGATGTGCTTTTTCGGGTCACAGGCCTTTATATTTTCCTTGGAAGGAGAATGAGTCAGACCCTGCATGTGTCCGTTTGAAGGCAGCCCTGGAAGAGGAGATTGATAAGGCTGTGGCAGACGGTTTTAGTTATTTTATTACCGGAGGTGCCGAAGGCGTTGACACATGGGCGGCAGAAATTGTACTGGATAGAAAGAAGAGGAACCCTGAAATTACTCTGGAGCTTGCAAAGCCCTTTGCGAATTATAACAGCTGCCTGAAGAATGATTATGGTGACAGGCTGCGTGCAATTGAGGCATCGGCGGATCATGTAACGGTTGTATCGGATGGTGCAGATGAAGCGGCGGATTATATTCTGAGGGACTGCTATATGGTGGATGCCAGTGAGCGGATGATCATCGTCTATGATGATGACAGCAAGGGACCAAGTGGTACGAAGGACGCATTGCTGTATGCAAGATCCAGCGGCGTGGAGATACGTCAGATACAGTGGATGCATTTGTAAGTCTGCGGGGGCTGTATTTTCAGGTCTGCAGATTATGAAGAAAGAAGAGATAATTTGAAAGAAGAATTCAAGAAATATCTGGCGATGATATTAGCTGTGTTCTGTACAGCGGCATTGAGTATTCTGTTCTTTTTTATATTGTTCCGGCTGGAAGCACTGAGAAGCGGGACAAAGAAAGTTTTGGATATTCTGATGCCTTTTATCTATGGTGCAGGTATTGCCTATATTTTAAAGCCGATTTGCAATACGTATGAGCGATTTCTTGAGAAACACTGGCATCCGAAGAGGCAGCAGCTCATTGGGACTGCCAGTGTGGTTGGCAGTGTTGTGACAGGCCTGGTGATTATTTATGCGGTATTGGCGATGCTTCTGCCGCAGCTGGCTGTGAGCATATCCAGAATGGCACGGTCGCTGCCGCAGATGGTGGACAGTATCAGCAGTATGGTGGATCGTTTGTTTGAAGGCAATGAGATCATTCAGAATTATATTATGCAGCTGTCTGATGCGGGAACAGAGTCCATTTCAGGCTGGCTGAAGGACAGCATTCTTCCTTATATGAATATGATCCTGACAGGATTGTCGGACAGCATGATCAATGCAGCCGGGATTTTTATGAATCTGTTTATTGGTCTGGTTGTTGCTGTTTATCTTTTGAGCGGACGCAAAAAGTTCAAAAAACAGGGAAAACTGATTTTATACAGTTTGTTCAAAGAACGGTGGGCGAACAAGATTGTAGAAGAGATCCGTTTTGCGGACAGAGTTTTTTCCGGATTTATTGGCGGCAAATTGCTGGATTCAGCCATTATCGGCGTTATATGCTATGCGGGAATGATGGTCCTGGGGCTGCCGTATGCGATTCTGATTAGCGTGATCGTCGGTGTGACCAATATTATTCCGTTTTTCGGACCTTATATCGGTGCGATACCATCGGCCATTATCCTGTTGACAGTCAGCCCGATGTCCTGTCTGATATTTGTGATTTTTATTGTGATTCTGCAGCAGGTGGACGGCAATATCATCGGACCGAAGATTCTGGGAAGCAGTACCGGATTATCGGGTATCTGGGTGCTTTTTTCTATTCTGTTTTTCGGCGGACTCTTTGGATTTGTAGGTATGTTGATCGGCGTGCCTGTCTTTGCAGTGATTTATGACCTGATCAGGCAGCTGATCGTGAGAGGTCTGGAGCTTAGAAATAAGTCGAAGATGTTTGATGAGTATGAGCTGGAATATCCGAGAAAGGATTAGCAGACGGAGTATGGCCTGAGGTGAATAAAGATTAGTAGTCCAAAGGGCCTGAAGTAGATAATACGGGGAGTGATAGAAATGTTGAAAAGCTGGAAGCTGCAGGAAGTGGGCGGTGCAGTTACGTTATTGATCTGCGGACTTGTCCTGCTGTTGATGCCTGAACTGACGCTTGTGACAATTGCCAATGTGATCGGTATTTTCGTCATCGTAATCGGCGCCTTTTTCTTAGTCAGTTATTTTATGAGAAAAGAACTGGCAGCGGGAAATAATGATTTGATCAAAGGTCTGGTGATCGTCTTTGTAGGTATTTTTATATGTGTAAAATCAGAACTGGTGGTGTCCATTTTGCCGGTGGTTCTTGGTATCGGCGTTGTCCTCAGCGGCATTTTGAAATTACAGCATGCGTTTGATCTGAAACGCATGGGCTTTGGTACATGGATACGCATTGCCATAACAGCAGCTATTAATGTGTTTATTGGTCTGATTGTTATTTTGAACCCTTTTTCAACGGCAGCGTGGCTGATGCGTCTTGTAGGCATTGCATTTATTTTCAGCGGCGTGACAGACCTTGTGACAACGATTTATGTATCACGAAAAGCATCTGAATATTATGTGGATGGCAAAGCCGAAGAGGAATAGAGGAAGTCATGACTTTACAGCAGTTAAAATATGTCATTGCCATTGTGGAAAAAGGCAGTATCAATGAGGCTGCCAAGGTACTTTACCTGTCCCAGCCGAGTCTGACCAAGGCTATTCATGAATTTTTTGGGAATTATGCAAATTTGTAAAAACAGTTAAGATAATATCAGCACGTGATGAATTATTCACTGCCCGGCCTGACACCCCCTCAATACAGTTAATGTTTATTAACTCTGTCAGACCGGGCTTTCTGTTGCCGGAAAAATGTCAAAAAATGGAATAAGCGCATGACTAAATTAGGGAAAGAGGATTATACATATGAATTTATTGGCTTTTAATAGAGGACTGAGAGATGGCATTGCCATTGCGATCGGCTATTTTTCGGTCTCCTTTTCTTTTGGGATCACGGCGGTGGCCTCGGGAATCAGTTGGTGGCAGGCCGTGCTGATCTCCCTGACAAATCTGACTTCATCAGGTCAGTTTGCGGGAATTGGTATCATAGCAGCTTCAGGTTCTTATATTGAGATGGCCATTACGGAACTGGTGATCAATATGCGTTATGCGCTGATGGGAATTTCGCTTTCACAGAAACTGGATCCGACATTTAAGCGCTGGCAGCAGCTGATCCTGGGGCATTGCAATACCGATGAGATATTTGCGGTGGCCATGAGCAGAAACAAAACAGTTACACCGGCGTATATGACAGGACTGGCGGTTTTACCCTATATCGGATGGAGCGGCGGGACACTTGCCGGTGCCATTTGCGGCAATATTCTTCCGATGATGATCAGCAATGCGCTGGGCATTATGATTTATGGGATGTTCCTGGCGATTATTGTTCCGGCAATGAGAAAAGAACATCCGATCCTGGTTGTTGCCTGTGTTGCTATTCTGATGAGCTGCATCATTCATTTTGTTCCTGCATTTTCATTTATTACGGATGGTTTTTCAATTATTATCTGTGCGGTGGCGGCCTCTGCTGTAGGTGCATTGCTTTACCCGGTTTCAGAAGAAGAGGAGGAGGCAGAACATGCAGCATAATTACTGGATATATCTTTTGATCATGTTTGCGGTGACATATCTGGTGCGGGTATTGCCGCTGGTTGTATTCAGAAAGAAAATTACAAACCGTTTTGTGAGATCTTTTCTTGCCTATATTCCTTATGCCGTACTGGCAGCCATGACATTCCCGGCAGTATTTTTTGCAGTAGACTGCATTCCTGCGGCTGCGGCCGGCGTTATTGCAGCGGTTATTGTTGCATTTAAAGGGGGAAGTTTGTTTACCGTAGCAGCCTCTGCAAGCGTTGTGGTTTATGTCATGTTATTGATTTTGTAATGAAATTTTCAGGCGTTTTTTAGTTTTTTGTAAAATTCAGCTGTTTTTCCTGTAAGGATTATGGTATTATTTTGTATATTGAGTTTTGCAGGTACGCCTGGCGTATCTGAGTAATATGACAGGAGGAAGAGAGGAATGAAAAAGCTCGTTGCGGTGACAACAACGATCCTGATTATTCTGATTGCTGTACTTGGCCTGATGGTGGTCAAAGGAAGTACTGGAACAGACAGCAGCAGTCCGAAGACAGCATTGTCGGATCTGAAGGAAAGCTTGTCAGGAAATTCTGATACTTCAGAGGAACAAACGTCGGAAGAGGTTGCCGATCAGGAATATGATGGTGAATTATTGAAGCTGAATAAGCAGATGGAGACAATCACTTATGAGGGCAGAGATTTTAGGGTTAAGTTTGCCAATCCGTTTTATGAAGAAGGCAGTGACAATTATGTCAGTGTGATTTTCTATGATGAGAATCATGGCTATCTGCTGAAATCCCTTGGAGAAGGAACGGACAGCGCATTTTTTGAGGCTTATAAGACAGAGGACGGCTGTCAGACATGGAACAAATGTGCAACAGACGTATGGTTTGATCTGAATGGAGAGAATCATCTGGAGATGATCAGTGAGAATGAAATCGTTTATGTATGCTCTGTTATCAATGAGAATCTTGGTACGAATGAGACGACCATCAGTTACAGTGCTGACGGCGGTGATTCATGGCAGGCATTCAAGGGCAATTCCGGCGGTGACAGTGAACAGATTCAGGCGCTGATTGGCAAGATGTCTCTGGAACAGAAAGTGGCCCAGCTGTTTGTTGTATCACCGGAATCGCTGACAGGTGTTGATACGGTTCAGTATGCGGGAGATACAACGTATCAGGCATTACAGGATTATCAGGTAGGCGGCCTGGTCATCACAAAGGACAATATTGACTCATCCAGCCAGTTGAAGACCATGACAGAGAAACTGCAGTCTTACAGTGAGGAGATTTCTGGGTTACCGTTATTCATTGCAGCAGCAGAAGAAGGCGGCAATGATTCTGTTCTGGGCAACAATGACAGTCTGGATGAATACTATGAAGATTCTTATAGTGACGGTGATGAGAGTGACGATACGTCTGATTTCAGCAGTTATGTACATAGCGGGGCACCGTCCATGTCAGAAGTCGGACGTAAGGACGACAGTACCAATGCTTATGAGGCAGGCAAAGCCATCGGAACGATGATGTCAGAATATGGCCTGAACCTTGATCTGGCACCGGTGGCAGATGTCTTATCAGGCAATAGCTATGGTATGGGAACACGTACTTTTGGTACAGAAGCCCAGACCGTTTCAGATATGGCACTTGAAGTACTTCGAGGTATTGAAGAGCAGGATGTGCATGCAGCAATGAAGTATTTCCCGGGATATGGTGCAGCTTCATCCAATATGTCAGGATTCCCTCTAATCAATAGTTCACTGGATGAACTGAAGAAGAAAGAGTTCCTGCCGTACATCAATGCAATTGAGCAGGGATTGGATTTTGTTATAGTTGGACATGTTTCTGTTCCGAATGTCATCGGAGATGACACGCCGTCTTCTTTATCAGAGAAGATGATCAGTGAAGTACTTCGCAAAGCTCTTGGTTTCAAAGGTGTTGTCATGACGGATTATCTGAATGATGCCAATATTGTGAAGAATTACAGTGCTTCTGATGCTGCTGTGAAGGCTATTCAGGCAGGTGCAGATTTGCTGCTTGAGCCTGAGAACTTTGAAGAGGCTTATGATGGTGTTTTGAAGGCGGTTAAGAACGGTAAGATTTCCGAAGACCGTATCGATGAATCTCTTTACCGTATTTTCAGAGTGAAGGTTACAATGATGGATGGAACATCAGACACAACTGAGTCAGAGGGCAGCAGCGATTATTAGAAGGTATTGCTGTGTAAAGGAAGATGCAATTCTTAAATTACTCTAAAAATGAGTCTGTATTGCTGTCAAATACTTGACGATTTTAAGAATCTGCTGTATATTCGATACACAGATAGACGCATACGCGTTTGAAGTGAAGATATATAGGAGGAGTATATCATGGGAAGACATACCATAACCATGTTCTTTGCACTGTTGGTAATGCTCCTGGCATTGACAGGGTGTGAGAAGAAGTATACCGGCGGGGAGACAGAGAAGGCATCCGATACAGAGATACAGACAGAGATAGAATCTGAGAAGGAGACAAATCCGGAAACTGTACGTGAAAGCGTGGAATCGGATAAAGTTACAGAGAGCAGTAATCAGAACAAGAAAGTATTTGAGAGCAGTCTTGGTTACAGTGTGATCTATGATGATACAGCGTTTGAGTATAACCGTACAGGAGATTATGATGAAATTGGTTTGAAAGGACAGACATTTTCTTCGAAACCTGTTTTCTTTGCAGCCATGAAGATCAAGAATGAGGACATCGCGACAGTGATGGATCAGATCTTTAATCATTCGGCACAGGAGACGACAATCGGAACGAAAGCTTACAAAGCCATTTGTCAGCCTACAACAGAAGAACTTGACGGAGGAAAGAGTGTTAAGTATCATAACCAGTATCTGGTGGAGCTGGCTAATGGTGATGCATTGCTTTTTGAAGTACAGTGGTTTGAGGAAAGCAAGGAGCTTAAAGAGACAGCAGCAATAGAGGAAAGCGAAACCGTTAAGGAGACTGAGAGTATCCAGGAGACGAAAGCAGCAGAGACGGAGACCGAGTCAGAAAGCTCTGAAAGCAGCAGAGAAGAACTTACAGAGTGTGCCAGCAGGAAACTGTCAGAAATGTTGGATTCTATTGAGATTGAGGTGCCGGTTAAAGGCGAGGAGCCTGCGGAGGCATTGGAGACGGTTCTGGAATCCGGATCAGAAGCTCAGCAGACAGAAGAAACAGCGAAATAACATAGGCTTATGCATTTGATGTATAGTCATAAGATATAAATGTATTGACACAGCATATGATTTCAAGTAATATATTTATATGAATTGGCGTATATGAAGTACGCATACGAATAATTATTCAGTTACCAGTATATTTATTTTAACAGATATATGCACAGGCAGTGTATGATAGTGGAGTATGAAGCTCCTGTCCTTTTGGACAGGAGCTTTTTACGTTTGTAAATACAACATTATTTAATATGTAACTGTTCAGAGCCAAGCAAAATTTCAAAAAGCAGGTATAAAATGCGTAGCATTTTGGAGGTTAGCTCTGAACAGATACTTTAATTTTATGTAGAGGCGTAATTGAAGGGGAAGTCGATGAAGAAGGATGAATTATTAAAGAATATTGAAAAGTATTGGACAAATCGTGCAGAAGGCTATTCACAGGTGAATCTTGAAGAACTGGCAGGTGAAAAATGGCCGGTCTGGTTGTCGGTCATTGAAGAACATATGCCAAAAGTGGAAAGAAAAGGGATAAGAATTCTGGATATAGGAACAGGACCAGGTTTTTTTTCAATTATCTTATCAAGAGCCGGCTATCAGGTGACAGCTATTGATTATACAGAAGAAATGCTGAAAAAAGCAAAGAATAATGCCGGCATCCTGGCAGATAAAATCGAATGGTATCAGATGGATGCACAGGCGCTTCGGTTCGCTGATAATACATTTGATATGATTGTCAGTCGAAATGTAACATGGAATCTGGAACATCCGGATAGGGCATACTATGAATGGATGCGTGTTTTGAAGCCTGGCGGCGTTCTTTTGAATTTTGATGCCAATTGGTATCATCATTTATTTGATGAAGAGAAAAGAGCTGCATATGAGGCGGATCGCAATAAGGTCAGCAGTCTTGGAATGCATGATGACTATACGTGTACGGACATTGAAGCAATGGAGGCAATTGCACGTCAGGTGCCGCTTAGTCACATTCAGCGTCCGGAATGGGATCGTCAGATTCTTAAACAATTAAATGGTATACAGATACAGCTGGATGAAAAGGTGTGGCAGCGTGTCTGGTGCGAGGCTGAAAAAGTGAATAATGGTTCTACACCGATGTTTATGGTTGCGTGTACTAAAGCACCGGTACAGCAGACAGAGCGGCTGAGACTTCAGGCTGCGATGGTATAGATAGAGGAGAAAGGTTTTGGCAAATTTATGAAATTTTTGATAAAAAAGGCGGGAGGCTTTTGTCTGTTGATCATAGGCATTACATTTTTATCGTTTCTCCTGTCTTATCTGTCTCCGGGAGATCCGGCACAGATACTATTGAATAATCAGGGGGTAAAAGCCAGTGAGGAAGCGCTGCAGTCCACCCGGCATGAGCTGGGACTTGACCGACCGATGATTGTTCAGTATGGTGATTGGCTGATGGACTTATGCAAGGGTGATATGGGCACTTCTTATAAGTCCAATCGGCCGGTATTAAGTGAAATGACAGCAAAGATTCCAGGAACACTTATTCTGACAGTGACAGCACTTGGGGTTACAATGCTGCTTTCTATTCCTTTAGGTACTTGGTGTGCGTGGTATGCAGGCGGCAAAGCAGATCGCCTGATCCAGATGGTGACTTATCTATTTGCTTCGCTTCCGTCTTTTTTTCTGGCACTTTTACTGATGTATTTTTTGTCTTTAAAGATAAAATTATTTCCGGTGATCGGAAGTCTTAGTCTGAAAGGACTTGTTATGCCGGTTTTGACGTTGGCATTGACCTTGTCAGCCTGGTATATACGTCAGGTGCGAGCCATTATCAGAAAAGAAATGCAGGGATCCTATATAGATGGCCTCAGGGCAAGAGGTATGTCTGAACGGCAGATTTTATTTGGACACGTACTGCGTAATTGCAGAGGCCCATTAGTGACTTTGATCGGGATATCTTTTGGCAGTATGCTTGGTGGTACAACAATTGTGGAGAGTATTTTTTCATGGCCGGGAGTCGGCAAATTGGCAGTAGATGCGATTACAGCCAGAGACTATCCGGTGATACAGAGTTATGTTGTCTGGATGGCAGTTATTTATCTGAGTATCAATTATCTGATTGAATTTCTGTATCCTTTGCTGGATCCAAGGACAGGCAGGAGGAGACAGAAATGAAAAAGAAAAAAATGATTAAGTTCAGACTGATAATTCTGATGGTACTTTGTGCAGGCCTTTTGCTGGGCGCATGGATCGTGCGGGGGCATTTGATTCATGAACCATTTCGTACCAATGTGCGTCAGGCTTTTTTGGCACCCTGCAGAGAGTATATCTTTGGGACAGATAATCTGGGAAGGTGTGTTGCCTGCAGAATTCTTTATGGCGCAGCGACATCCCTTTATGCGGCTGTTCTTGCCGTTCTTGCTGTATTTATTATCGGAACGGCAGTTGGTGTTACAGCAGCATATGCCGGTGGTATTGTGGATCGGATATTAATGAAGATTACATTGGTTTTTCAGGCTTTTCCGAATTTTATTCTGGCAGTTGCAGTAGCCGGAATGCTGGGAACAGGCTTAAAAAACAGTGTGCTGGCGCTGGGGGCTGTTTATTGGATCACTTATGCAAAACTGTCCCGAAGCCTGGTGTTGTCAATCAGAGATTCTGAGTATATAAGGGCAGCAAAAATATGCGGTGCAGGACCGACGGCAATTATTTTTAAATATATACTGCCGAATATGGTTTCACCGCTTATTGTGACGGCTGCTCTGGATGTCAGCAGTTTTATACTGAGTATGGCCGGTTTATCGTTTCTTGGGCTGGGGCCGTCCAGACCAACAGCGGAGTGGGGAGCCACCATGAGCGAGGCGAAAACATTTATCCAACAGGCGCCATGGTGTATTGTATTTCCGGGGCTGGCGCTGTTGGTTACAGTTGTTATATTCAATTTATTGGGAGATGCACTTCGTGATGTGATTGATGAAGGGTAATAAAAGGGTAACATTTTAAATTTATATAAAAAAGAACAAGGAGTAATCAAATGAAAAAGAAATTATTAACGATTGCTGTGACAGCAGCAATGGTGTTTAGCCTTGTGGCCTGCGGCAGTAATGGTGGGAACAATGAAACAAAGGCGGTGGAGACAAGTGCGTCAGAAACAGCAGCTGAGAGTGCTGTTTCTGAAGGTGATGGTGAGAAAACACTGAAAGCCGGTGCAACAACAGGATTTTTCGGCGCAGAGAGTCTGGATCCTGCGAACAACTGGGATGGATGGATTATGTCCATTTATGGTATCAGTGAGAACTTGTTCAGATTAGATGATAATCTGGCACCTCAGCCATGGCTGGTTGACAGCTATGAGAATACGGATGATACAACATGGGTATTCACCTTGAAGGATGGCATCACATTTTCCAATGGCAATGCCGTTACTGCAGAAGTTGTAAAGAAGTGTTTTGAAAGAACCTATAGCAATAATACCCGGGCGGCCAGTACACTGAAAATTGATTCCATGGAGGCTGACGGCCAGATATTGACGATTCATACACCAGAAGCGAATCCTACAATTTTGAATGATCTTTGTGATCCGATGTTTGGTGTTTATGACGCGGAAAGTGAGATTGATCCTGAACTTGGGGCATCATGTACAGGACCTTACGTGGCGACTGCTTTCACAGCTATGACAGAAGTAAAGATGGACAAAAACAGCAATTACTGGGGCGGAGAACCGGCAATTGATCATATTGAACTGAAAATTATGGATGATGTAGATGCGTTAAATATGGCACTTCAGAATGGAGAAATTGATATGATTGCACAGCTGCCGGCAGCAAGTGCTTCACTTTTCACTGATACAGATACCTATACAATTGGTGCGGCAACATCAACAAGATCCCAGTTTCTTCAGTTCAATCTTGAATCAGAAGCATTGAAGGATGTGAATATTCGTAAAGCCATCAGTATGTGTATTGATCGTGAGGGCTATGCAGATGTTGTATTTGCAGGATATGCAAAACCATCCTATGGCATTTATCCGGATACATTGAGCTATGGCGGTACGGATGGCATTAATCTTTCTGTTGATAAGTACGATACAGAAGCAGCCAAAGCACTGGTAGAAGCTGCAGGTTACACACCGGAAAAACCTCTGGAATTAAAACTGGTTACATACAGCTACAACACAGGTTTACTGCAAATGACAGATATGCTGCAGCCGGAGCTGGAAGCAATTGGAATTAAGTTAAGTATTGAGACTTATGATGTACTGGATGATGTACTTCAGGCTGGAAACTTTGATATTGCAGCTTTGAGTTATGCCCTTGCGCCAACAGGTAATGCCCAGTATCTGATCAATATGTTGTTTGTATCAGATGGCACTGATAATTATGGCCATTACAGTAATTCAGATGTAGATGCGGATGCACAGAAACTGGAAACTACCTTTGATACATCTGAAAGAGATGCAATCGTCAAAGATCTGACTCAGAAGGTTGTAGATGATTGTCCGGATGCTTTTATTGCCAGCCAGCAGCTGCTTATTGTTTATAACAATAAAGTAACGGGTGTGGATGTGAATCCATCTGAGTATTATCTGATTACGAATACATTGGATATTGCGGAGTAAAACATATGCTTTCAGTTGAACAGCTTTATGTGAATTACGGAGAAAAAGAAATACTGCATGATGTCGATCTTCAGGTTGCTCAGGAAGAAATTGTGATGATTGTAGGAGAGAGCGGCAGTGGGAAAAGTACTCTGGTGCGCAGTATCATGGGCCTTTTGGGTGAAGAAGGACATATTACTAAAGGAAATATTGTTTTTCAGGGGGTCAATTTGTGTCAACTGAACAAAAAACAATACCGGGAGCTGAGAGGCTCTCGTATTGCTATGGTTTTTCAGCAGCCGGAGAGTTCTTTTGATCCCACTCAGACCATTCATCGTCAGTTTTACGAGGCTATGAATGTACATAGGAAAGTCAATGTGCGGGAGGCAGAGCAGACAGCAAAAAGCCTGCTTGGAATGCTTGGATTCAGGGAGCCGGAAACCATTCTTTCAAAATATCCTTTTGAATTAAGCGGCGGCATGGCGCAGCGGGTGGCGATTGCGTTGGCTGTTGTTAATGAACCGGCGTTTTTGCTGGCTGATGAGCCTACGAGTGCCTTAGATGTGGTTGTACAGAAGCAAACATTGGATATGATATTGGATATGCGTCAAAAATTGCATATGACAATGCTGATGGTGACGCATAATATGGGAGTTGTCGCATATATGGCGGATAAAGTCGGCGTGATGCATCATGGCCACCTGGTAGAATGGGGCAAAAAGACAGAATTGTTGAAAAATCCACAGCATCCATATACCAGAGAATTGATTCGTGCGATTCCGACCATGAATGGCCTTCTTCCGCAATATCAGGAAACACCGCAGATGAAAGGTTGGAAGAACAAAGTCTGGTATTCTGAGACACATTGGGCATTGATGGCGTAAAGGGCATAGGAGATATGAAAATAGCAGAAATTAGAAATCTCAGTTATAGTTATAGAGAAAATTGTGGACAGAAAAAGGCTGTATTGAATGTTTCTTTTGATATTGATGAAGGGGAGTGCCTTGGCTTGATTGGAGAGAGCGGCAGTGGTAAAAGTACAATTGGCTCATTGATAGGAAATTTTCTGACAGGGTATGAAGGAAGTATCCATTTGATGTCTAATGAAAAAGAATTGGCAGACATGTCAAAAAAGGAACGGCATGATTTGTATAGGGATATACAGGTGGTATTTCAGAATCCCTGGCAGTCTTTCCCGCCTAATATGTGTGTAGGAGAAGGTATTGCAGAAGGTATTCGATATTACGGTCGAGGATTAGCTTCAGATCAGAAAAAGTTAAAAGAGAAGGTGTTGGAGACCATGCATCTTGTGGGACTATCCGCATCTTACTATCAAAAGAAATGCAGAGAGCTGAGTGGTGGAGAGTGCCAGAGGGCAGCTATTGGGCGTGCGATTATTCGATCACCGAAGCTACTTATTTGCGATGAAGTGACAAGTGCATTGGATGTGTCGATTCAGGCACAAATTATGCAGCTTTTATTTTCACTGAAAAAAGAGATGGGGATGGCAATGCTTTTTATTTCCCATGATCTTGCACTGGTAGGCGGTATCTGTGATCGGGTCTGTGTCCTGCATGATGGCCAGTTAGTGGAGGAATTGCCGGGAGGCAGGGAAATGTATGAGAAAGCAGAACATCCATATACAAGATTACTGATGAAGTCAGTGCTGGATATTATATAGAAAATTTGTAACTGTTCAGAGCCAAGCAAAATTTCAAAAAACAGGTATAAAATGCGTAGCATTTTGGAGGTTGGCTCTGAACAGTTACAAAAACTTTAAGAACATCGCTTACATTGATATCGGTACATGATAGTGTATTGATTGCATGTACGGTGTTCTTTTTTTACGAATTCATTTGTTGTCAGAACAGTATATGGACGGTATAATGGGACTATATGCAGAGGAATTTTGGGCATAGTTTGATAATTGTGTTAGTTTGATTCACAGGTAATTGCAGAATATAAAGCATTTTTGATGGCTTTAAAAGACTGAGAAGGTACAATTACCGTGAAACGAAAGGATGGATTTTCGTGAATTTCTGTTATGATGTTTTGAACTATAAGTACCCATCAAGGCGGGAGGTGATCTACGGGCGAAAGGGCATGGTCTGTACATCTCAGTCGCTGGCAGCCCAGGCCGGACTGGATATTATCAAGGCCGGAGGCAATGCGGTGGATGCGGCGTTGGCCACGGCGTCCTGTATGATCGTGCTGGAGCCAACATCCAATGGCTTCGGCAGTGATGCTTTTGCGCAGGTCTGGATGGACGGGAAGCTTTATGGACTTAATGCCAGCGGTTTTTCGCCGGCTTTGCTGACGAGAGAGGCGTTGATGGATAAAGGCTATGAACAGATGCCGAAGTTCGGCTGGGAACCTGTGACAGTCCCGGGAGCTGTTTCCGGATGGAAGAAACTGCACGACCGGTTCGGGACATTATCCTGGGAGCAAATCTTTGAACCGGCGATTCGCTATGCGGAGGAAGGCTATGTGGTGACGCCGGTGATCTCCAAAATGTGGCGTCAGGCATGGGATAATTATGAAGAAAGCCTTTCACCTAAATTGTTTGAGGAATGGAGGAAAGTCTTTGCCCCGGATGGTCATACACCCCGGGCCGGAGAGATCTGGTCATCCAAAGCCCATGCGGAGACATTCAGGGAATTGGCGGCAACGGATTGCGAGAGCCTGTACAGAGGCCGCCTGGCGGATGAAATAGACAGCTATTCAAGGACAACCGGCGGTTATTTGCGAAAAGGGGATCTGGCAGCCTATGAGGCCGAATGGGTACAGCCAGTGAGCACTTCCTACAGAGGTTATGATGTGTGGGAAATACCGCCGAACGGTCACGGCATTGTTGCACTGATGGCTTTGAATATCATGGAATGTATGCAGTTTGCGGCCGGCCATGACAGTGAAGAAGTGGTTCACAGGCAGTTGGAGGCCATGAAACTGGCCTATTCGGATGGGCAGCAGTATATTGCAGATCCCCGAAGTATGAAAGTAACGACGGAGCAAATGCTGTCGAAGGTCTATGCTGCTTACCGTGCGGCCAATATTGGTCAGCGTGCAGCCAAACCGCAGTACGGGAATCCTGCCAGCGGCGGTACGATTTATCTGTGTACAGCGGACGGCGCAGGCAATATGGTCAGTTTTATTCAGTCTAATTACTGCAATTTCGGTTCAGGGATTGTAGTGCCGAAAACAGGCATTGCACTTCAGAATAGAGGATTCAATTTTTATATGGACCCGGAAAGTGCCAATTGTGTCGGTCCGCATAAGAAAACCTATCATACCATTATCCCGGGATTTCTGACCAGAAATGGCAAAGCCATCGGCCCTTTTGGTGTCATGGGCGGTTTTATGCAGCCTCAGGGGCATGTACAGGTGATGATGAATCTCATAGATTTTCATATGAATCCCCAGGAGGCGCTGGATGCCCCGAGATGGCAGTGGACAGGTGATATGAATATTGAGATTGAACAGGGCTTTCCGATGGATATGGCAGGTCGATTAAAAGCCAGAGGACATCATGTGACGGTGGCCACAGACAGCATGGATTTTGGCCGGGGACAGTTGATCTTCAGAGATGAGAATGGCATACTGACCGGAGCAACAGAACCAAGAGCCGGCGGCGCTGTAGCAGCCTGGTAGAAGCTGACAGTTGGTTAAGGTAAGAGATAATAAGAGCTGGAAGGTTCTGGATCAGGGAATTGAAGCATTGATGGTTTTGGGGGAAGTCAACAGTACAGAGCGTTTTAAACGACTCAGTATCCGACGGATGCCGAAGGTATCTGTGGGTGTTTCCATAGAAAGCGGATTGATGGATTTGACTATTACGCTGGATGACATGACCCGTGAAGAGCTTTTGGAGGTTTTGAAATGCAGGAAGCCTTGCTTTCATTTGAGAACCAGAACACTGAATAGCATTAGAAAATTACAGGATGATGGAAACTCTGGTGAAAAAGATTGAGGAAGATTGAAAAAAATTCAAAAAAACTGTTGACAAATCGTTCACTATGAGGTAAGATTAATAGCGTCGCTGGTGCAAACGAGCGACGGTAAGCCCAGATAGCTCAGTCGGTAGAGCAGAGGACTGAAAATCCTCGTGTCACTGGTTCGATTCCGGTTCTGGGCACGCAGGTGTAGTTCAATGGTAGAACATCAGCCTTCCAAGCTGAATACGTGGGTTCGATTCCCATCACCTGCTTTGAAATGAATATTTTATTTATTATGCGCGAGTGGCTCAGTTGGTGGAGCACGACCTTGCCAAGGTCGGGGTCGCGGGTTCGAGTCCCGTCTCGCGCTCTTTTTATATACAAAAGGTATCCTAAAAGGATACCTTTTGTATATAAACGAGTCCTGCCGGAATCGAACGGTTCGAGGTCTCCGCTCTGCTCCGGTCGGTGCAGAACCGACATCCACCGGATGTCGTGCACCGTCTCGCGCTCAAACAGAAAGAAGTTAGAATCGATATATATGCAAGAGTCCTGCCGAATTCGAATGTTCAAGGGCAGGATTGTGTTTTTTTGTTTTATAAGAGATGAGGGAGTAGCAGGAGTGGTTTTTCTGCGTAACAAGTCAACATACTGGCCGTTGGCCTGGCTTGTTTTAAATAGCGAGACTCATGTATAACTGACAGGCTATACGTGCGTCTTGTGTGAATACAGAATGAATGACAGGTATAGTCGATGGGCTATACTTTTTTTATGTTGTCATAGGATTGATTGAGAGAGAAAAATTGGGAGGTTAGTATGAGTTGGAGTTTGGTTTTTGTGGTCAATAGTATTTTGCTTGGTGTAGGACTTGCGATGGATGCATTTTCAGTGTCTATGGCGAATGGTTTGAATGAACCGCATATGAAAAAAGGGAAGATGTTGGGGATTGCCGGGACTTTCGGTGGATTTCAGGCAGTGATGCCGATGATTGGGTGGATATGTGTCCATACGATCGTGGAATATTTTTTGTCTTTTGAAAAATTCATTCCTTGGATCGCACTCATTCTGCTGGGGTATATCGGTGGGCATATGATCTATGAGAGTGTCTGCCCCGGGGACAGTGAGGAAGAGGAAACAGGTGTCGGATTCTGGGCATTGATGGTTCAGGGGATAGCCACATCCATTGACGCACTGTCCGTAGGATTTACCATTGCTGAATATGACTGGCTGATGGCCCTGGTCTGTTCGCTGATTATTGCAGCCGTCACATTTGTTATCTGTATTGCAGGTCTTATCATTGGACGTAAATTCGGAACAAAGCTGGCAGGCAAAGCCCAGATATTGGGAGGTGTGATTCTGATAGGTATAGGTCTGGAAATCTTCATCAGCAATGTATTTTGAAATTGATTGAAAAGACAATTGGTGCTTTTTTCAGAACGGGTAGAAATGCGTTTTGCTTTTCTTGACAAAAACATATCTGTATGTTATCATGATAGCACGTTAGTAGAGTAAAGAGAGTGAATCGTGAAAACGTAAGATGGAGGCATTTATGAAAAAGGGTTTAGCTTTATGCATGGCTGCAGTATTAGCCATGGGATGTTTATTAACAGGCTGCGGCAGCAGTGATACAGGTGCAAAGTCAACAACAGGAAGTGTAGCGGCAGGCACGGAAGCAGCCGGAACAGAAACCGCAGGTACAGAGGCAGCCGGAACACAGACAACAGACGGTGAAAAGAAAACATTTACTGTTGGTTTTGATGCCAGCTTCCCGCCATATGGTTATCAGGAGAATGGCGAGTATGTCGGTTTTGACCTGGATCTGGCACAGGAAGTCTGTGACAGAAATGGTTGGGAACTTGTGAAGACTCCGATCGACTGGGATGCCAAGAATATGGAATTGAATTCAGGTGCTATTGATTGTATCTGGAACGGCTTTACGCTGAATGGCCGTGAAGATGATTATACATGGACACCTGCTTATATCAACAATACACAGGTATTTGCAGTCAACAAGAACAGCGGTATTACAAAGGCAGCTGATCTTGCAGGCAAGAACGTACTTGTTCAGGCAGATTCTTCAGCACTGGCAGCACTTCAGGATGAAGAGAATACAGATATCAAAGCTTTGGCAGATTCTTTCGGAAGCCTGACACAGGTACCGGATTATGAGAGTGCACTGATGGAGCTTGAAGCAGGTTCCGCAGATGCAGTTGCCATGGATGAAGGTGTTGCACTGACAAAACAGGCACAGAATGACAATATCGTGATCCTTGATGATGTGATCTCACAGGAACAGTATAGTATCGCCTTCAAGAAAGGCAATGATGAACTGAGAGATCAGGTATGGTCCACATTAGTTGAAATGGAGAAAGATGGCACTGTAGATAAGATTGCAGCGAAGTATCCATCAATCAATACAGCCAATATCTGCATCAGTGACAATGAATAAGAATTGAATAGAGCACCTTAGCTGCTGCAAAATTAATCAACGGATTTTGTTGCAGCTCTTTTGCTCTTATATAAGGAGGAAATGAGAATGACTGTCATGCAGATTGTCCAACAGCTGTTTAACAGTATGGGTATTACGATGGAAATCTTTTTTGTGACATTGGTCACATCGCTGATCCTTGGACTTGGTCTCGCTCTGGTGCGAATGTCAAAAAGCCGTGTGCTGTCACTGATTGCCAAATTTTATATTTCGGTTATGCGAGGGACGCCGCTGATGCTGCAGTTACTTGTGGTTTATTTCGGACCATTTTTTATTTTTGGCATGCAGATCACACCCTCCTATCGTCTGAAAGCCGTTTTGATCGGTTTTGCATTGAATTATGCAGCATATTTTGCTGAAATCTACAGATCCGGTATTGCGGCTATTCCGGTTGGACAGTATGAGGCAGCCAGATTGTTGGGATACAGCAAAACACAGACCTTTGTACATATTGTGATGCCGCAGGTGATTAAGCGTATTATTCCGCCGGTAGCCAATGAGACCATTACTCTGGTCAAGGATACCTCTTTAGCCTTTACACTGGCGGTGGCAGAGGTATTTACTGTGACAAAACAGCTGGTGGCTTCACAGTCCTCGGTGGTACCGTTTATTGTGGCAGGTATTTTTTATTACGTATTTAATCTGGTTGTTGCCGTATTTTTTGAATATCTTGAGAAGAGACTGAGTTATTACAGATAGGAGGAGAGCCCATGCGTTTACTGGAAATGAACCATATTAAGAAAAGCTTCGATGGGCAGGAAGTCCTGAAGGATATATCCATTCATGTGGATGAAGGAGAAGTCCTGAGTATCATCGGGCCCTCCGGTTCCGGAAAGTCCACGATGCTCAGATGTGCTACAATGCTTGAAACAATTGATGATGGAGAGATCATTTATCTTGGTGATGCGGCAGCTGTTAGTAGGGATGGTCATGCGGTCTATGCCAAGGCGGCGGATCTGAAGAAAATCCATAATTATTATGGACTTGTTTTTCAGAATTTCAATCTGTTCCCACATTATTCTGTATTGAAGAATATCACTGATGCGCCGATGAGGGTGCAGAAACGCGGGAAGGCGGAGGTTTATGCAGAAGCGAGAGAGCTTCTGAGGAAAATGGGGCTGGAAGACAGGGAGAAGGCCTATCCGTATCAGTTGTCCGGCGGACAGCAGCAGCGAGTCTCCATTGCAAGAGCGTTGGCGATGAAACCGAAGATCCTCTTCTTTGATGAACCGACTTCGGCGCTGGATCCGGAGCTGACAGGAGAAATCCTGAAAATCATCAAAGATCTGGCAGCGGAAAAGATGACAATGGTCATTGTTACTCATGAGATGAATTTTGCAAAAAATGTGTCGGATTATGTTGTTTTTATGGATAAGGGTATAATTGTTGAGGAAGGCAAACCGGAAGATGTGTTTAATTCCAAGAACCCTCGAATGAAGGAATTTCTTGGCAAATTTGAAGAGTAAATCAAAAATAGCGTAAAAAAAGGTTTTTTTTCGGCGTATTCAGTGGTATGATAGTCAATGCTGATAAAGTCGTGCATGTGCCCGGCTTGAAATAACAGTTACAGAAAGGATTTGTAAGACCATGTTATTTTGCAGTATAGAATTCATATTTCTGTTTATGCCGATTTTTTTGCTGATTTATTATACAGTTCCTGAAAAATATGGCAACCTGATACTGTTTCTGGGAAGCCTGTTTTTTTATGCCTACGGGGAACGAAAGTTTTTCTGGCTGATACTTGTGTCACTGGTGCTGCACTATGGACTGACCCGTTATGCAGAAGACAAAAGCCGAGAATGTCAGAGAGTATGTCTGATCCTTCTTCTCCTGTACGGTTTCGGGATGCTGTTTGTCTTCAAATATATGGACTTTTTTGCAGCCAACTGGAATCATCTGGCAGTCTGGCTGACGGACAGAGGCAGCAGCATTCAGCTGCCTCAGGTGACGGTGCCGAAAGTAGCACTGCCTCTTGGTATCAGCTTTTATACATTCCAGATTGCAGCATATGTTATTGATGTCTACAGAGGACAGGTGAAGCCGGAGAAACGTTTTATTGATCTGGGAGCGTTTTTGTGCATGTTTCCTCAGCTGATCGCAGGTCCGATTGTGCTGTATCACGATGTGGCTGCACAATTAAAAAAACGTGTTCTGAGCTGGCACCATATGGAAAATGGCATCAAGACATTTATTATCGGTCTGAGTCTGAAGATGCTTCTGGCCAATACATTTGGTACACTGTGGAATCAGGTACAGACAGCCGGTGTCAGTTCGGCGTCCGTTCCTATGGCATGGCTTGGGGCACTGGCCTATACATTTCAGATTTATTTTGACTTTCAGGGGTATTCCATGATGGCTATGGGCCTTGGAGAGATGTTGGGCTTTCGTATTCCGCGAAACTTCCGTCATCCTTACATGGCCACATCCGTGACAGATTTCTGGCGTCGTTGGCATATGACGCTCAGCAGCTGGTTTAAAAACTATGTTTATATTCCTCTGGGAGGCAGCCGACACGGAAAACTCCGCATGCTGTTTAATATGTTTGTTGTCTGGTCACTGACAGGACTGTGGCATGGTGCAGGATGGAATTTTGTCTTGTGGGGGCTGTATTATTTTGCCCTGCTGGCGATTGAAAAGCTGTTCCTATTGAAATTCTTTGAAAAATGTCCGGTTATCGGCTGGTGTTTTACATTTCCGGCAGTTGTGACAGGATGGGTGATTTTTGCATCGGATAACCTGACGGCCCTCAAAGCTTATCTCATGCAGATGTTCGGCCATCTGGGGGATATGAGCCAGTGGACGATGAACCTGGATCTGTTTTTCCAGACAGTTCATCAGTATGGTCTGTATCTGGTTCTGGCAGTTGTCTTTTCAGTATCATGGCCTTATACAAAATACCGTGAGAACAAGAACAGACTGATCACGGTTGTGATCCTGCTCATTTTATTCCTTTTATGTGTTTATAAAATGCAGACGGCAGCCAGCAATCCGTTTTTATATTTCAGATTTTAGGAGGTGCAGAAGATGAGTAGTTTTATCAGTTGGGTGAAAAAATATCCGATGACAATGCTTTTGATCATCTGCTGCCTCATCGGCGGTCCCTATTTTGGCGGTCAGCGTGTGATAGAAGCCTATGAAAATTATATGGGAAAAGCCAAGGGGGCGGACGTCCTCGAAGAATGGACACAGAAAGCGATGAGACAGCAGACGCTGATGAAAGTGGATGCTCAGGGAACCAAAGAGCAGCAGGTGGCTCAGAAAGGCGGTCCTTTTGTGGATGTGGATCAGAGTTATCTGGATGATGCGGTGTTTATCGGTGATTCCAGAACAGACACATTGAAAATGTACGCTGGCTGGGACAATGCCACCTATTATGTCAAGACCGGAACCAACATCTGGGATATCATGGATGTCGTGCCGGACGATGAGAATATTACCATCGATGAAGAGCTTCAGAAGCATCAGTTTGGCAAAGTCTATATTATGCTGGGGGTCAATGAACTGGGAACGGGAACTGCTGAAACCTATTACCAGCAGTTTAAGAAGGTCGTAGAGCGTATCCGGGAATTACAGCCTGATGCCCTGATTTTCGTAGAATCTATTATCCATGTCTCAGCGTTAAAAGATGCGGAAGGGACTGTCATCAACAACAAAGAAATCAACGCCCGAAACAAATGGCTCAAAAAACTGGCAGACAACAAAACCATCTTCTATCTGGACTACAATGAAGTCCTGGATGATGAGAATGGTGCATTAAAAGCTGACTCTACATTTGACGGTGTTCATCTGCAGGCAGACCAGCTTGAACCATGGAAAGAATACATCCTCAGCCATGGCGTTCAATAGAGCGGCCGCTTTCTGTTCTCTGAGCCGCCGTGGCTTCGGATGAGAAAAGGCTCCGTATGCGTGAGAGAGCTGCTTTTTTTATGGCAAACACAGATGGAATCTGCTAAAATATAGGTAAAAAGACTTCCAGGAGCGTTTTAGATGTTTTCGGGGACTATGGAAGCGTTTTGCACTATCTGAATTTACAGAAAGGGGTATTTTTATGGGGTTAAAGACGGTTGTTTTGAATTCTGAGCGTATGAATTATGACGGCAAGCTGGATCTGTCGGTTTTGTCATCTCAGGTGAAGGAGTATGCCTCCACGGAACCGGATCAGATCCTTGAGCGTGTTCAGGGGATGGATGTTGTGGTGACGAAGGAGATGCCGGTTTGCGGCGATATCATTGCACGTTTTCCGGATTCTGTCCAGTTGATCTGTGAAGCGGGAACGGGATATAACAATATTGACATTGAAGCGGCCAGAGCCAGAGGGATTGCCGTATGCAATATTCCGGCGTACAGCACAGAACGTGTGGCGCATACGGCCATCATGATGATTTTGAATCTCAGTTCTTCTATGCAGATCCAGCAGGCAATGCTGGCAAGGGGCGATAGAAGCAATTTTACAAAGTGCATGCAGGTCAGTCATGTGGAAGTCAACGGCAAGATCCTGGGGGTTATCGGAGCAGGAAACATTGGCCGTGAGGTGATCAAAGTGGCTCAGGCACTTGGCATGAAGGTGCTGGCTTATGCAAGGACACCAAGACCGGATGAAGATAATCTAAAGTTTGTTTCTTTTGAAGAACTGCTGAAACAGAGTGATTATATCAGTCTGCATTGTCCATTGACGCCGCAGACAAGACATATGATCAATAAAGAGACCATTGCTATGATGAAAACGACGGCGTATATTATCAATACAAGCCGCGGCGCCCTGATTGATGAGCCGGCGCTGATTGAGGCACTGCAGGAAGGCAGGATCGCCGGTGCAGGCCTGGATGTTCAGGAGACAGAGCCTCCGGTACAGGACAATCCGCTTTACGATATGCCAAATATTATCCTGACACCGCATATGGGATGGAAGGGGCTGGAGACCCGTCAGAGACTGGTATCTATTCTGGCTGCCAATATTCAGGCCTTTGATGAAGGAAGACCTCAGAATGTCGTCAGCTAGTTGCCAGAGAAAATTTCCTGAATTTAAGTAGAAAATGGCTTTTTAAAAAGGTTCTTTCATTAAAAAGGTTTGATTTCCTGCATATTTGTGGTAGAATAGCAATATTCGTATAAGAGATGGGGATTGTCCCATATCCTGGAATATTGAGATGCAGAGGTGCAGGAGAATGATGAATTATATAATTGTGTTTTTTATTTCTATGGTGCCGCTGATTGAACTCCGCGGCTCCATTCTTTATGCCACGGGAGTAGGGCTTCCGTTCCTTCCGGCTTATATAACGGCCATCATCGGCAATATGCTGCCGGTGCCATTTATCTTTTTGTTTGCCAGAAGGATATTGATCTGGGGATCAGATAAGCCTGTTATCGGCAGATTTTTCAGTTTTTGTCTTGAGAAAGGCGAGAAGGGCGGCAAGAAGCTTCAGGCCAAGGCAGGCCGGGGACTTTTTGTGGCACTGCTTCTGTTTGTAGGCATTCCGTTGCCGGGAACCGGTGCCTGGACGGGGACTTTGGCAGCCAGTCTTCTGGATATGGACTTTAAGTCCAGCGTGACAGCTATTATGTGTGGTGTGCTCCTTGCAGGCATTATTATGGGCGCTGCGGGCGCAGGTTTATTTGGAGCGATTGGTGCATTATTTGGTTAGAAATTTCAAACGAGAGAGAGGAAAGAGCTAATGATAAACATGTTGTTAACCGGCGTGCCGGCGAATATAATGGCACTGGCCGGCCTGGTATTTGCTTTTGTTATGACCTGTCTGCTGCTTGCCAGGTGCAATGACAGACTGCCGAAGGATCAGGGAAGAGAATTCGCTGTCAACGGCGCATTGTCCGCAGGTAAACCAAGAGGTGCCGGATTTATATTTATTCTTGTATTTATTGCAGCTGTTGTACTGTTTTGTGAACTGAATACAGAGATCATCATTTATCTTGTTTTGTTGGCTGCAGCCATGATGACAGGATTTCTGGATGACTGTTCCAGAGCACCATGGGGAGAACTTAAGAAAGGGCTTCTGGATTTTGCAATTGCAGTCATGGTAGCGGTTACATTTCTGAATTTCAACAGCAGCGTTGTAGACTTTGCGATTTTCGGCGGCAGTATCACGATTCCGCCGGTGATCTTCGGCATCCTGACAGTTGTGCTTGTATGGGTGTCCATCAACGTCACAAACTGTAGTGATGGTGTTGATGGTCTGTCAGGTACACTGACGATCATTACGCTGATCAGTTTATATATGGTCGATCAGATCAAGGGCACAGATCCTGTATTCTCACATACGATCCTGCTTTTTGTGATTTGTATTCTGGCTTATCTCTGGTTTAATGCCACTCCGAGCAAACTGATGATGGGTGATGCCGGTTCCAGAGCCATGGGCTTTTTTATCAGCATTGCAGCATTGAAGACAGGCAGTCCGTTTATCTATATTCCGGTAGCCATTGTGCTGATCCTGGACGGTGGTCTTGGCCTTCTGAAAGTTTCTCTGTTGAGATTCCTGAAAATCAAGATTCTCGTGAACACCAGAACACCGCTGCACGACCATGTCCGTAAGGTAATGGGATGGTCTAATACACAGGCTGTCTTCAGATTTGCGATTATTCAGATTATGATTTCAGCGGCAGCTATTTATTTGATTATGTAAGTGATTTGATGACAAAAGGCCGGTTACGGATGAGATTTACCCAGTGTTCTGGATACATCTCATCCGTAACCGGCCTCTTTGTATACTTCAGAGTGGGTGCTGTATATCCGATGTGAACCCATATGTATGATATTGCATCTTGATATTGTAATATATTCATACACAACTTGGATTATAGTCAATTATAAAACGTGGACTAAAGTCATATAATAATTGTATTATAGTCAAAAGGCGGAAAATGTATGAAAGGATGCATTGGCAAAAGGATCAAAGATCTGAGAAAGAAAAATCAGATGACACAGGAACAGCTGGCAGAAGCTGTAGATGTGGATATCAGTTATATAAGCAAAATAGAGAACAATCATGTACGCAATATCAGTCTGTCTCTTGCATGCGAACTGGCAGCAGTTTTGCAGGTCTCCCTCAGTTATCTGGTAGGCGAATCTACAGAAAGCCAGACTATGGATGAAGAGATGTCAAGAAAATATGAAGCGTGCACAGACGAGCAAAAACGAATTCTACTAAAAATTGCTGACATACTGCATGAAAGCAAATAGAAACTTGAGAAACTCGCGTAGCGGGTTTCTCATAGTTTTGGATTCTTTATAGATAGACAGGGATGCACACTTTTTATTATGCCAGCCCTCTTAAATAGACAATTCCATATCGCCTTTTTTGATCATATTGTGTTTGCGCATGGCTTCTGAGAAGACAAGGGTGACAATGGCCGGCAGGATAAAATGGAACAGAAGGATCTTGATCAGAACGGAAACAGGATTTTCTGAGACGGTCATTGTCTGCCATGTCATGATCTGTCCAACCAGACCGGAGGTGCCCATGCCGCTTCCGGTGGCATTGTTGGTCATACCAATCCATTTGCTGATGGCGATAGGCCCGAGGATGGCAGATGAGAGAATCTCAGGGATCCAGATCTGTGGATGTCTGACAATATTCGGAACCTGCAGCATGGAAGTGCCGATACCCTGGGCCAGAAGGCCGCCGACGCCGTTTTCCCTGAAGCTGGCAACGGCAAACCCCACCATCTGGCAGCAGCAGCCGATGGTTGCAGCACCGGCTGCCGGGCCGGTCAGGCCGAGAATGATGCCAAGAGCAGCAGAACTGATCGGCAGTGTCAGTACCATACCCATGATGACGGAAACGACGACTCCCATGATCAGCGGCTGCTGAACGGTGCCCCAGTTAATGACATCACCAAGCTTTGTCATGATGGCAGAAACCGGAGGCCCTACAATGATACCTGCAGCACCGCCGGTGATGATCGTTACTGCCGGTGTGATCAGAAGATCCAGCTTCGTTTTGCCTGCAGGCAGGGAACCGATGGCAATGCCGGCAAGAGCTGCGATAAAAGCGGAGAGCGGATCACCGGGACCGCTGTAGACAAGGGCACCATCGGAGAGAATGGAACCGGAGATAATAGCAGTTGCATAGGCACCGATCATACCTGCAGCGGCAGCTGATAGTGTAACATAAGTTGAGGACTTATACTTGTAGGCAACACCGATACCAATGCCGGCGCCGGTGAGACGCTGGGCTATAACGGCGAAAACACCGAGATAATAGCCGAAATCTCCGCCGATCAGATCGGCAATCTGTTTCAAAATCGTACCGATGATCAGTGTGGAAAACAGGCCGAGGGCCATGCCGCTCAGCCCGTCAATAAAAATCAAATTTAAAAACTTCTTAATTGTTGACATAGAAAAACTCCCTGTATACACATATGTCTTGTCAGGAATTGCCAAATAAAAAGGTTGACCTTATGCGCGAACAAGGTAACCTTTTTCACGAAGTGCACGTTCGATATTGTCCAACATGACTTCGGATCGGGCTTCAACTGTGTGATAATGGGTGCCGCCTGCGATGATATTCAGCGGTTTGGCATTGGAATGCTTCAAACGGTCACAGAATTCTGCCACATCCCGACGGTTCTCCAGAATGAGATTGGCTGTGATTTGCCCGTAAATCTCATGTTCAATGATGACATCAAGCACCTTGCCGCCGTTGTCAACAATGGTATTCAATTCATCTGCAATGGCATCATCGCTGTGGTTGACACAGTAAATCCGGTGACAGGCTTCCGTCTGCTGACTGTACAGAACATATCCCTTCGTTGTGGCGAGAATATCCTTATTCACTGCACGCAGCAGCGCAATATCCTGAACAATAACCTGACGGCTGACACCAAGTGAACGGGCCAGGGCACTTCCCGAGATAGGAGCTGTGCTGTCCCTCAGCATCTGCAGAAGCTGTTCGCGCCTTGCTTCACCTTCCTGCATATAAATCCTCCTTCCTGTATATGTACTGCCCGGACAAACATCAGCATCTGCATGCATCTGATCTATATGAATCCAATCTGCAAGCATCAGGAAGAAATGCCTGTGGGCAAAATCCTTATGACTAATATGATAACTTTAAAATCATATTTTGTAAAGAAAAAAGATATGATATAATGGGGAAGAGGTGAATAATAAAATGAGATACTATAATCAGACAAACTACCCCCATGTTCCATATCCGACACTGACAGATCTTCCTGAACTGGGACGTTCAGATACAACCGTCAGAGATGCGGGCTGTGGCCTCTGCGCTTCATGTATGGTTGTTGAGAATATGACAGGCAGGGAATTCCCATTGATCGACTGTCTGGAACTTTCCATCAATGTCAATGCCAACCACAGTCCGGGCACAGACTTAACCGTCCTTGGACCGTATATTGCAGAACGCTTTGACCTGGATCTTGTGATCACAGATGATCCTGAGCTTCTGAGAGCGCATCTGAAGAAAGGCTATATGGCCGTTGCATGCTCTGCAGGGGACAGACCGGAAGAAGATTATATCGGTGTATTCTCACATGGCGGGCACTTTATCGCTGTTGTGGGTATCGAAGAAGACGGCGAGCATATCACAGTCCTTGACCCGTCATTAATGCCGGATAAATATCAGGAAGACGGCCGTCGTGACAAGGTCATTGTCAACGGCAACGTCCTTCATACAACCATGAAGGTTCTGGCAGAAGACTGTCGTTACAGAGAAATCAAATACTATGCAGACGGCGACTTCAAGAAATGGCTGGAGCAGGAAGAACCGGATGCCAACAAAGACCGTTACTTCCTTTTCAGCCCTAAAGCATCCGAGAGCAGATAAACCGAATCAATATCATCAATTTTGGAGAATGATATGTACAAAACTCTGCAGGGGCAGTATCCGGTTATCTTTCTCACATGCCGGATAAAAGAATAGCCAGGGAATAAAAATAATCGTCCACGGGCAGGTGCTTCTGCCTGTGGACGATTATTTTTATTCCCTTCAAGGACTATTGAGTATTCACAAACAATTTTACTTATAGAATGCCACGAATGCGTTGTAGGCTTCGTAGACGTCCATCTTGGATACGATTTCCATTGGTGCATGCATGGATATAACCGGTACGCCCAGATCGACAACATCGATGTTCATACCTGCGATGAACTGTGCAACAGTACCGCCGCCGCCTTCATCGACTTTGCCAAGTTCGCCGGCCTGCCAGTAAACGTTGTGGGCTTCCATGATGCCGATGACTTTGGACATGGTTTCTGCGCTGGCGTCACTGGAGCCGCTTTTGCCTCTCGCACCTGTGTATTTGGTCAGAACACAGCCTTTGCCCAGGTAGCAGGAGTTGCCCGGTTCATAGACATCAGGGAATGTCGGATCGAAAGCAGCGCTGACGTCAGAAGACAGACACAGTGCGTTTTGGATCATATCTTTGTAGGAAATGCCGGCGTTTTCAGCCAGATATTCCAGATAATGGCGGACATAATCGGAGTGAAGACCTGTATTGCCCACGGAACCGATTTCTTCCTTATCTGTAAGAATCGTAACGGTTGTATATGTAGGATGCAGTGTGTCTAATTCTGCACGGAGTGCCGGGTAAGCACATACACGGTCATCGTGGGCTGCGGATGCGATCAGGCTTCGGTCGAAACCGACATCACGGGCAGGACCAGCAGCGACGACTTCCAGTTCAGCACGGTAGAAATCTGCTTCAACAATGCCGTATTTCTCATTCAGAATGGTAAGAACCTTCAACTTGACAGGATCTTTCAAGCCTTTCTCAGGATATGGGATGGAACCGATCAGGATATTCAGTTCTTCACCTTTGAGGCCTTCTGCCAGAGAACGCTGATTCTGTCTTGCGGACAGATGCGGCAGCAGGTCGCTGATATAGAAAACAGGATCGGCAGGATCTTCACCGATATTCACTGTAACAGCCTCGCCGTTCTTCTTGTAAATCACACCGTGAAGAGAAAGAGGAATAGTTGCCCACTGATA
Organism: Pseudocoprococcus catus; assembly: GCF_019734885.1. Lineage (GTDB taxonomy): Bacteria > Bacillota > Clostridia > Lachnospirales > Lachnospiraceae > Coprococcus_A > Coprococcus_A catus. Next base: position 105,494 of record NZ_JAAXCM010000021.1, read on the forward strand.
CTTGCGGATGCCGCCATAGTAGTGTGTCTTGAAATAAGCAATATCATTCTTCTCATAGATCGGTGTCGGTTTCAGATCCAGTCTCGGTGCATCGATATGAGCAGCATTCAGACGGATACCTTCATCTAAAGGTGCAGTACCGAAAGTAGAGGCGATGATGGATTTGCCCCGGTTGTTGAAATAAACCTTATCGCCCGGTTGGTAGGAAGCCTTCGGGTCGAATTCTTTGTATCCGGCTTCTTTCAACATGCCTTCAGCTTTAGCGACACATTCGCGCTCTGTCTTGGCTTCAGACAAAAATGCCTTGTAAGGCTCACAAAAATCATAAGCTTCTTTGATGCGTTCAGGTGCATCCATGGCAACAGCAGGAAACTTCCATGTCAGTTCTTCCTGGAGCTGCTGTCCGATGGATTTCTCGTTCGTATTCTCCATTTCAAAAATCTCCTTAGTATTAGTATAAATAGAAATAGTCGGCGGGTTTTAATCCGGAAATCTGATCTGTTGTGCAGAAATGCGTTCCGGCGATTATAATAACTCGCTGATATAGTCCGTCGTCATGCGGACGGCCTGATCAATAAAGGCCTGAAGCGGCCCGTTGGTCAGCATGGCAATGCGTGTATTGCAGCTGTCGAAAGGTATTAGGATTCGACGTGCACTGCTGGCACCGATGGCCTGAGCCATGGCAGGTGTCAGTTCGCCGAGAATGGAATTGGCAACAACAATCGCTACAACACCCACGATGATATCTGAGCGTTCTGCATTGAGGATAATGGCGTTCTCACCTGTTGCTCCGTCGTTGGCGCCGCCTTTGAGCATATTGGAGGTGGCCAGAGAATTGGTTCCCAATGCGCGGATGGTGACAGGCAGATCCTTTGGCAGGACAGAAGTAAGGGACGAAATGTACTGGCGTCCGATACCGCCGCCTTGACCGTCAATCACACTGATCAATATATTTTTCTTTTGCATAAGTCATCCTTTCCGATAATAATTGCTCCTTTCAGTATAGCTTAAATAGAAGAAAAAAGCAATCACGCCGCCGTTAATCGAGAATATCTCTTGTCATTTCCTGATGGGTTTTCCGATAAAAAGTCACCTGATTGTTCAGATCACAGGTAGCCAGCAGGATATCTCCGAGATTGGAGATGTTCCGGATCTGCATCTGTTTATTCAGCCACTGGGTATCCTTGCCGGCATGCTGCAGATTTTTCTCCATAATATGGCCGTCAATGATAACATTGGCTACCAGAAATTCCTGCTCAGGTGCCAGTGTCAGATCCTCCGGGATTACAGGGCGCTTTTCTGATTTCGGGAGAAAACTCATACGGCCGTTGGGTTCCAGAATGATGGTCTGCAGATCCGACAGATTAAAATAGCCGTTGACCCGGCATTGAAGCAGCATTTCCGACAGATCAATCTTGCCCTTCAGCAGATTTTTTTCATAGATTGTATCATGATCCATCAGAATCAGCGGCTTGCCGGAGATCACACGGCGGGCGGCCATGGATTTGACAGAAATATAAGAAAGAACAATAGCAGCCAGGGCATAGACAATCATGGCGGTCAGGGGCAGCCACCAGTCTTTTTCAAGAGAAGTTGCCATTTCGGCGGCAATGGAGCCGATGGTAATGCCGTTGATATAATCAAACATGCTCATTTCAGACATCTGCCGGTAGCCCATGAGCTTGGTCAGGATAAAAAGAGCGATCAGAGAGCCAAGGGACAGAAGAATCACATTTAGAATAGCCATGTGTACACCTCCAAAAATATTGAATCTACATCTGGGAGTAGAAAATCATTTTCTTTACCATATGTAAACCAATAATGATGTTCATAATATGTGCAGGTGCAGGAAAAACTATTCAGTTGTTTTATAGTGATACACGATGTGTAATAATCACAGTTAAAAGATTTTGCAAAAATACATTGGAACAGTTGCAAGATAACCGGATTTAAGTGTATAATAAACTAAATTTGAGCAGATATTGATGCAAATTGCTTTGAATAATCTTGCAAAGCAAAGACAGGAGGTTCTATGATTACATTACTTCAAAACGGTGCCTGGCTTTTAAATGGTCAGGAAATTGTTGAAGATACTGCTGATAGTGTTGCAGTCCTCAATTCAAAACTCGGATATGTGCCGGAGAAGAAAGATGCAGCGGCACAGACCATGGCTTACAATATTTTGCAGGCTCATAACACTTCTGATTCAAAAGAGCAGCTGAAGATAAAGTTTGACAAGATGACATCCCATGACATCACTTTTGTCGGTATCATTCAGACAGCAAGAGCAAGCGGACTTGAGAAGTTCCCGATCCCTTATGTACTGACAAACTGCCACAACAGCCTTTGTGCCGTTGGCGGTACGATCAATGAAGATGATCATATGTTTGGCCTTACCTGTGCCCAGAAATACGGCGGCATTTATGTACCGCCTCATCAGGCTGTTATCCATCAGTTTGCCCGTGAAATGCTGGCAACATGCGGCGGCATGATCCTGGGATCTGACAGCCATACACGTTACGGTGCCCTTGGTACAATGGCCATCGGCGAAGGCGGCGGCGAGCTGGCAAAACAGCTTCTGTGCAGAACCTATGATATCAATATGCCTGGCGTTGTAGGTATTTATCTGACAGGTGAACCGATGAAGGGTGTGGGTCCTCAGGACGTGGCACTGGCTATTATCGGTGAAGTATTTGCCAACGGTTATGTGAACAACAAGGTGATGGAATTCGTAGGCCCTGGTATCTCCAACCTGAGTGCTGATTTCCGTATCGGTATCGACGTTATGACAACAGAGACAACCTGTCTGTCCTCCATTTGGCGTACCGATGACAAGATCGAAGAGTTCTATGCCCTTCATAACAGACCGGAAGATTACAAGGAACTGAATCCTGGAAAGGTTGCTTATTACGACGGTATGGTTGTTGTTGATCTCAGCACCATTAAACCAATGATCGCAATGCCTTTCCATCCAAGCAATACATATACGATTGAAGAACTGAATGCCAATCTGGAAGATATCCTTGATGATGTAGCAAAACGTGCAGCAGTCAGCTTCGATGGCGCTGTAGATTACACATTGAAGGACAAGATCATTGATGGCAAGTTATACTGTGATCAGGGTATTATTGCAGGCTGTGCCGGCGGCGGTTTCGAGAACATCTGTGATGCGGCAGACATTATGAAAGGCCGCAGCATCGGTTCCGACAAGTTTACAATGAGCGTTTATCCTGCAAGTACACCAATCTACATGGAACTCATCAGAAATGGTGTAGCAGCAGAACTCCTTGAGACAGGTGCTGTTCTCAAAACAGCTTTCTGCGGTCCTTGCTTTGGTGCCGGAGATACACCTGCCAACAATGCTTTCAGTATCCGTCATACAACACGTAACTTCCCGAACCGTGAAGGCTCCAAGCTCCAGAACGGTCAGGTAGCATCCGTAGCATTGATGGATGCACGTTCTATTGCAGCAACAGCAGCCAACAAAGGCTTCCTGACACCTGCAACAGATCTGGCAGACATTGAATACAAAAATCCGAAGTATCATTTTGATAAGACAATTTATGACAACAGAGTTTACGACAGCAAGGGTACAGCACATCCTGAAGTAGAGATCCAGTTCGGTCCGAACATCAAAGACTGGCCGAAGATGACAGCACTGACAGATGACCTGATCATCAAAGTCGTATCAGAGATCCATGACCCTGTGACAACAACAGATGAGTTGATCCCTTCCGGTGAGACGTCTTCCTTCAGATCCAATCCTCTTGGACTGGCTGAGTTTACATTATCCAGAAAGGATCCTGCTTATGTGGGACGTGCCAAAGCTGTCCGTGCCCTTGAAGAGGCAAGAGAGGCCGGCGGATGCCCATGTTCCGGCGGTACAGAGCTTTCAGATGAAATCAAAGCAGTGATTGAGGACATCAAGAAAGCATTCCCTGATATGGATGCGAAGAAGACAGCTGTAGGAAGTACGATCTACGCGGTTAAACCTGGTGACGGTTCCGCCCGTGAACAGGCTGCTTCATGTCAGAAAGTCCTTGGCGGATGGGCCAATATTGCCAAAGGCTATGCAACAAAACGTTATCGTTCCAACCTGATCAACTGGGGCATGCTGCCATTCCTTTATCCGGAAGATGAACTGCCGTTTGCCAACGATGATTATATCTTTATCCCAGGCATCAGAAAGGCGATCCAGGATAAGCTGACAGATATCCCTGCTTATGTTGTGGGTAAAGAAATGAAGCCAATCACTCTGAAAATGGGCGAACTGACAGACGATGAGCGCAAGATCATCCTTGCAGGCTGCCTGATTAACTATTATAAAGAGTCCTAAAGATTTTTACGGGAGGATATGACGATGGATAAGATTAAAATGACAACACCGCTGGTCGAGATGGACGGCGATGAGATGACAAGAATTCTCTGGAAGATGATCAAAGATGAACTGCTTCTTCCATTTATTGATCTGAAGACAGAATATTATGATCTGGGCCTGGAATACAGAGATCAGACCAACGACCAGGTAACCATTGATTCTGCTATGGCAACGAAGAAATACGGTGTGGCTGTCAAATGTGCAACAATCACTCCAAATGCAGCCCGTGTGAAAGAGTACAATCTGAAGGAAATGTGGAAGAGCCCGAACGGCACGATCCGTGCAATCCTTGACGGTACAGTTTTCCGTGCACCGATTGTTGTCAAAGGCATTGAACCGACAGTCAGAACATGGAAGAAACCAATCACGATTGCAAGACATGCATACGGTGATGTTTACAAAGCAACAGAGATGAAGATCCCTGCAGCAGGCAAGGCAGAACTGGTTTACACCAACGAAAACGGTGAAGAGACACGTGAACTTATTCATCAGTTTGAAGGACCTGGCATCATTCAGGGTCAGCACAACATCTGTGCATCTATCGAAAGCTTTGCAAAAGCATGCTTCAACTATGCACTGGATACACATCAGGATCTCTGGTTTGCCACAAAGGATACAATTTCCAAGAAATATGATCACACATTTAAGGATATTTTCCAGGAAATCTTTGATGCAGAGTATAAAGAGAAATTCGATGCAGCAGGTATTGAGTACTTCTACACATTGATTGATGACGCTGTAGCCCGCGTGATTCGTTCAGAAGGCGGTTATATCTGGGCCTGCAAGAACTATGATGGCGACGTTATGAGTGATATGGTAGCCACAGCTTTCGGTTCTCTGGCGATGATGACATCTGTACTGGTTGCACCGGACGGCACATATGAATATGAAGCTGCCCATGGTACCGTTCAGAGACATTACTACAAATATCTGAAGGGTGAAGAGACATCCACCAACTCCGTAGCAACCATCTTTGCATGGACAGGTGCCCTGAGAAAACGTGGTGAATTGGATAACATCCCGGAACTTCAGTTATTTGCAGATAAGTTGGAGAAAGCAACCATCGATACGATTGAGAATGGTACAATGACCAAAGACCTGGCGTTGATTACAACCATGAAAGATGTAACAGTTGCCAATAGCGAAGAATTTATCAAAGCGATCAGAAAAACTCTGGAAGCTTCATTATAATTTAACAAATGGATTGGATTCGCTGTCTCTGAAAAGGCGGAGGCAGCGGGGAAGTCCTGAATAAAGGAGAATAAATGGGAATCGAAGAAAACGAAGAAATGGACGAATTTGATACAGTGACACTTGAGATGGAAGACGGCAGCGAAGTAGAATTTGCCATTCTGGATGAATTCGATATGGACACTGAGAAATTCGTGCTGCTCAGTGAAATCGAAGGTGACAGCATCAGCAGCGACCCGGAACGCATGCTGTTCATGAAGGCAATCGCTGATGAATCCTGTGAAGAAGACGAAGTCATTCTGAACGTCATCGAGGATCCGGAACAATACAATGCAGTGGTTGAGTTTTATGCCGAACTGGACTAATTAAATTGAAGTAACTGTTCAGAGATAACCTCCAAAATGCTACGCATGGTGTACGTTCGATGCTCTAAGGCATCTCATAGATGGTTATTTAGTACAGGGGCTGATAAAAAGTGGCTTAACCGATATCATATGGATATCGGAAGCCACTTTTTTGATGCCGTTATTGATAGAAAGTTGGCATTTTAAAATATATTTATGCTTTTAGTGGTCAGAAAAATGGTCAGCTTTGGAGGGAGGATTAACAATTGTCAAGACGTGGAGAAAACATTAGAAAGCGAAGCGACGGAAGATGGGAAGGCAGATATATGATTTGTTCATCAGACGGGCACAAAAAATACCGTTCTGTATACAGCCGTACTTACAAAGGTGTCAAACAAAAGCTGATGAAATTTAAAGTAGCTACGGTTATTTTGCAGGCGGATCCAAATGAAACGGATGTAAATCACCTGTCTATGACTATTGAGGATTTATCGCAGCAATGGCTGTCTTATGTTGCGGATCATCGTAAATACTCCACCTACCGTAAATATGCGGGCATTTATGAGAAGTACATCAAAAAATCCTTTGGAGATATACGGACAGAGGAACTTCGTTCAGAGATGATTGCGTCTGTTTTGCCGAAAGATCTGTCGTCCAGTCTTTATCAGAGCATTTATTGTGTGTTTAATCGTATTTTGGATTATGGCAATCAGTACTATGGCACGGTCAAAATGCATTTGGTGCCAGTCATAACCAAAACTGTTTCAAAACCAATCGGCACCCTCAATATATATGAACAGCAGAAACTGGTTGAGTATCTGTCAAATGACATTGATATTTATAAAGCCGGCATTCTTATCTGTCTTTTTATGGGACTGCGTCTTGGTGAAATATGTGCTTTAAAATGGGAAGATATTGATTTTCAAAACAGGATTTTACATATTAAAAGAACTGTTCAACGGCTTGACTGTACGAATACAGAGAGCAGAAGCAAAACTATTCTATTCGAAGGTCCGCCTAAAACAGTTCATTCTATTCGTGAAATACCTATTCCGGAATTTCTGTACAACATAATTCTTTCTTATAATGATAGTCCCTGTAAAGGGATTTATTTTTTAAATCCAAATACGCCCATGGATCCGCGAACCTATCAATACAAATTTCAATCCATTCTAAAAAAAGCCGGTATTGAGTCTACACATTTTCATGCACTTCGGCATACATTTGCTACAAACTGCATTAACAGCGGTGCCGATGCCAAAAGCGTCAGTGAGATTCTGGGGCATGCCAATGTCAATATTACTTTAAATCGGTATGTACACCCGGACATGGATACCAAGCGCAATATTCTGAATTCTATCTATTCTAAACATTCTGAATCCGATGAACCTCAGATTTTAAGAGGTCAACTATAGGGACACTTCCAAAAATTTCCTGAATTTAAGCTTAAACAGACGCCTTTTTAGCAGATTATTTTAATCTGCTAAAGAATTTTTCTTTCACAGATTATGATTTGGAGGGGACTGAATGAGTATACATCTTTATCCGCACAACGAAGATGCATGTGTTCAACGGCTCATTTTGAATTAAGCAGGAACGGTGGAAAAGGACAGGGGAATATGCTATACTGATAAAAAATTAGAAGATGTTAGGAAAAATCAATGACTTTATTAGTTACCGGCGGTGCCGGTTTTATTGGCAGTAATTTTATTTTTTATTGGATGAAGCATTATCCTGAAGACAGGGTGATCTGTGTGGACAAGCTCACCTATGCGGGGAATATAGCAGCCCTGCAGCCGATGATGGATCGTCCGAATTTCAGATTTTGCCATCTTGATATCTGTGATCGGGATGGCATTGAGAGGCTTTTTGAAGATGAAAGGCCTGATATAGTGGTGAATTTTGCAGCTGAATCACATGTGGATCGTTCTATTGAGAGTCCGGAGATTTTTTTGACGACGAACATCGTAGGGACTTCTGTGTTGATGGATGCATGCAGAAGGTACGGTATCCGCCGGTTTCACCAGATTTCTACAGATGAAGTATATGGTGATCTGCCCTTGGATCGGCCGGAACTTCTTTTTACGGAGGAGACACCGTTAAAGACAAGCTCGCCCTACAGCAGTTCCAAAGCAGCGGCGGATCTTCTGGTGAGGGCCTATCATCGGACCTATGGTCTGCCTGTGACTATCAGTCGATGCTCCAATAATTACGGCCCTTATCAGCATCAGGAGAAGCTGATTCCCCGGATGATCTTCAAAGCCCTGACGGATGAGCCTCTGCCTGTTTTTGGTCAGGGATTAAATGTCCGTGACTGGCTCTATGTGGACGATCACTGCAGGGCGATTGATCTGATTTTGCATAAGGGGCGTGTCGGAGAGATCTACAATATCGGCGGTCACAATGAGATGCGAAACATCGATATCGTGAGATTGATCTGTCATGAGCTTGGGAAACCGGAAAACTTGATTATCTTTGTGGAAGACCGTAAGGGGCATGATCTGCGTTACGCCATTGATCCTTCCAAAATCCATCGGGAGTTGGGATGGTTGCCGGAGACAAAGTTTGAGGATGGGTTGAAGCGGACGATTCAGTGGTATCTGGATAACAGAGAATGACGACGAAAGCATTTTGATTGTCCGAAGATGCATTAAGATATTTTTTGTTGATTTCTCCTGGAATGTTTTGTATAATTATAAACCGTACAACATTTTAGATCCCAATGGGAGAGCAGACCCATTGCGTTTGTGACTTGAAGAATTAAATCAGGAGAAGCATTATGGCAGACGACAATAAGAAGAAACAGAATACAGCAGAGACTGATGAATTGACATTAGAAGAGAAGATTAATAAGATCAAATCCCGCGAAATCACGGAGGCTGAGAAGGGTATGCTTACTTTGCCGGCATTTGAAGCAGCCTGCGAAGCGGTGAAGAAGGTAACTCAGGAGACAAGACTGATCTACAGCAAGTATTTCAGTGATCATACAGGCAACAAGGTTTATTTTAAGCCGGAGAATATGCAGCTGACAGGCGCTTACAAGTTAAGAGGTGCATATTATACAATCGGTACACTGACAGATGAGGAGAGACAGAGAGGTCTGATCACAGCATCTGCAGGTAATCATGCTCAGGGTGTTGCATATGCGGCACAGTGTTATGGCGTAAAGGCTGTCATCGTCATGCCGACGACGACTCCGCTGATCAAAGTAGAGCGTACTAAAGCTTACGGTGCAGAAGTTGTTCTGTATGGTGATGTGTACGACCAGGCATGCGAGAAGGCTTATGAGCTTGCTGCTAAGAATGGCTACACATTTATTCATCCTTTTGATGATCTGCGTGTGGCAACCGGTCAGGGAACCATCGCTATGGAAGTGATCCAGGATTTGCCTCTGGTAGATTATATCCTTGTACCGATTGGCGGCGGTGGTCTTGCTACAGGTGTGTCCACACTGGCCAAGATGCTGAAGAACAATATCAAGGTCATCGGTGTTGAACCTTCCGGCGCAGCATGTATGAAGGCGTCCCTTGAGAATGGACGCGTGACAACCGTATCACCGGTGAATACCATTGCAGATGGTACAGCGGTTCAGACACCGGGTACCAAGATCTTTCCATATATCCAGCAGAATCTGGACGGCATTATCACGGTGGATGATGAAGAGCTTGTTGTGGCCTTCCTTGATATGGTAGAGAATCACAAGATGGTTGTTGAAAATTCAGGACTGCTGACAGTGGCAGCACTGAAGCATCTGGATGTGAAGGGAAAGAAGGTTGTCTCTATCTTAAGCGGCGGCAATATGGATGTCATTACCATGTCCTCCGTTGTTCAGAACGGTCTGATCGCCAGAGACAGAATCTTCACGATCTCTGTACTTCTTCCGGATAAGCCGGGTGAACTGGTGCGCGTATCACAGGTAATCGCCGACAAGCGCGGCAATGTGATCAAACTGGACCATAACCAGTTCTTCAGTACCAACAGAACGGCAGCTGTAGAGCTGAAGATTACACTGGAAGCCTTCGGTACAGAACATAAGAAAGAAATCATCCAGGCACTGGAAGATGCCGGATACAAACCAAAACAGATTCGTCCGAACTTATAAAAAGCAGTGTGTAAAAAATAGCATGCAGTCGGAAATGACCAGTCTTTGTCTAGTTGACAACAGGGTGGATAGATTTCCGGATTGCAGGCTATTTTTTTAATATCAGACAAGGGCCTGTCTTATTTCTGAAAAATCAATGGCAAAGAAAGTGTTGCACATTCAATATGGGATGCCTATAATAATAAAGTATCTGTAAGAAACAGTTTTGTGTCTGCAAGAGACGATATTTACCGTGGAAAATATACAGATACGTGAAAAAGAAACAAATAGAAATTGAGGGAAATAAAGAATGAAGATTGTACTGGCAGCGATCAATGCCAAGTATATTCATGCCAACCTGGCGATTTACAGTCTCCGGGCTTTTTCGAATGAATATAAAGAACAGATTCAGATCAAAGAATATACGATCAACCAGTATACGGAAGATATACTGGCGGATCTTTATAAGGAACAGGCAGATATGGTGGCTTTTTCCTGTTATATATGGAACATGGGTATGGTGGAGGAGCTGGCAGAGCTTCTACATCAGTTAAGGCCGGAGATGCCGATATGGTTTGGCGGTCCGGAAGTGTCTTATGATGCCGCAGAATGCCTGCAGCGAAATCACGGTGTGACCGGGATCCTTCGCGGTGAGGGAGAAGAAAGTTTCCATGAGCTGATGCAGTATTATATCGGCGGCAGTGGAAAGCTTCAGGATATCCGGGGGATTATTTACCGGGAAGGCGGACTGTTGGTGGATAATGGGTGGCGTGAAGTAATGGATCTGAACAAAGTGCCTTTCGTCTATGAGGAGATGGAGGATTTCAAGAATAAGATCATTTATTATGAGACCAGCAGAGGATGTCCCTTTTCCTGCAGCTACTGCCTGTCTTCGGTAGATAAGAAAGTGCGGCTGAGGGATATGTCCCTTGTGGAAAAAGAACTGCAGTTTTTTATTAATCATGAGGTGCCCCAGGTGAAGTTCGTGGACCGTACCTTTAACTGCAACAAAAAGCATGCCATGGCTATCTGGCGCTATATTAAGGCCCATGATAAAGGAATCACCAATTTTCATTTTGAGATTGGTGCGGATCTTTTGGATGATGAGGAGCTGGAAATTTTGTCGGATATGCGGCCGGGACTGATTCAGTTGGAGATCGGTGTCCAGTCCACCAATGATGCTACGATTCAGGAAGTGTCACGAACCATGCGTCTGGATCGATTGGCCAGAGCTGTTGACAGGGTGAATGCAGGTCACAATATCCATCAGCATCTGGATCTCATCGCCGGTCTTCCATATGAGGATTATCACCGCTTTAAGCAGTCCTTTAATGATGTGTACAGAATGCGGCCGGAACAGTTACAGCTGGGCTTTTTGAAAGTGCTGAAGGGTTCCAGGATGCATGTGATGGCAGAACAATACGGCATCGTTTACCGGAGGAAAGCACCCTATGAAGTACTTAAGACTGACTGGATGAGTTATGCTGACATTTTGAAGCTCAAGGGTGTTGAGGAGATGGTGGAAGTCTATTACAACAGCCATCAGTTTGATCTGTCCGTAACCTATCTGATGCATTTTTATCAAGAACCCTTTGACTTTTTTGAAGATCTGGCGGAATTTTATGAGGCGACCGGATTTGGCAAAGTGCAGCATGGGCGGATGCAGCGCTACGATATTCTGCTTAGATTTGTGCAGCAGCGGCATCTGGGAGCGGAAAGTCGTGTCTATCCATGTCAGGAATGCGAAACTGCAGCAGATGTGCAGGCAGAAAGCGGAGCGGAAAATAGCAAGCTTGATAAGCTTGCGGCAAGAGAATCCGAAGTTTCTGAAATTCTCAAGTTTACCATGCTCTATGACCTTTATGCCAGAGAGAATCTGAAATCCCGTCCGGAGTGGGCACAGGAGATACTATATCGTCCTTTCTGCGAAGATTTTTACAGGGATGAGACACTGACAAGGCAGTATCTGCCGTCTTATTCCGGCTGTACGCTGCGTCAGATGAAGCGAATGACCCATATGGAAGGTTTTGTGATGGATATTGCAGAGACTGCAAAGGCCGGATACCGCATCGGCGGTCCGGAGGCTTTGCTTTTTGACTATAAAGAGCGGGATCCGTTGACTTATGCAGCCAAAATTGTAAAGGTGTCGATAAAATCATAGAGAACATGTCGATAGAATTATGGCTTTTACAGGTGGTATGTGTTATCATAAATTTGTATGCAATATGTGTTGCAGTGAGAGAAAAAGAAGATGAGGGGGCATAATTATGTGGAACAGACAGAGATTGAAGTGTAATGCCAGAGTACTGCTGAAGGCCAATTATCTGAAGGTTGTTGTAGTCGGATTGATTTTATCCTTTTTGATCGGATCAGGTTACAATTCAGCAAGAGGAGCAGCAAAGAGTAATGATGTGGATATCGATGTAACAGATTTATTCAGTAGGAATCTGGCATTTATTGTTGCAATGCTTATTGGCATCGCAGGTGTGATTGCCATTGCGTTGCTGTTCAATGTTATATTGAATATTTTTCTGTGGAATCCGTTGGAAGTCGGATGCCGAAAAGTCTTTGTAGACTGCAGATATGGCAATGCAGAATGGAGTGACATTTTATATGCATTCAAGAATGGATATGGACATATTGGAGCCGTGATGTTCATGAAAGATTTGTTTACATTTTTGTGGACACTGCTCTTTATTATTCCGGGCATCATCAAGGGATATGAGTACATGATGATTCCATACCTTCTTGCAGAGAATCCGGATATGAGCCGTCAGGATGCCTTTGCAGAGAGCAAGCGTATGATGGATGGCAACAAGATGGATGCCTTTGTACTGGATCTGTCATTTATCGGCTGGTTTATTCTGGGTGCCATTACATTTAATATTGTCAATATTCTCTATACAACACCGTATATGGAATTGGCTCATGCAGAGCTGTATCATACATTGAAGAATCAGAATAACTAATCGGATCAGGAAGACTGTCGCTTTGCAGGAAAGCAGGACGGCGGGGTTCCGGATTGCTGTAAACTCAATCAGAAACAGAATCTGAAGAAAAAATAGGATATCCGGAAGAGATTCATGATTTTCGTGAAAAATTTTATCCGATTCCCCATAAAAAGCAGGAAGGTGTACGTATATCTATTGTCACAACAAAAATGTACAGATGTCTTTGAAACAGATGCAGTTCATTTGAGGCAGAGTGAGCTGATGCAGAAAGACACTGGAACTAGATATGCAGGAGGTTTATATTGATGAAGAAATTAACAGGTATTTTAATGGCGGTATGTTTGACTTCAGCATTGATTGTGGGATGCGGACAGAAGGCAGGAGGACAGAATGCGCAAACAGCAAATGGTCAGTCGGACGCTCAGACAGAGAGCCAGACTACAGGCAATCCGTCAGAAACAGGTGATGGAAGTGGTGAAGAGAATTCAGCAGTACAGCATTGTATTCTTCTGGCTGGAAAGAACGGTACATGGCTTCTGGCAGATCGGGACAATGGAAATGTTTTCACAGTAGAGATTCCATCAGATCTGACAGATGAATCCGGCAAGAAGATTTCCCCAGAAATTCTGAAAGCGGCAGACTATGTGGATGTCTACGGTGATGGCATTATGCTGCAGAGTTATCCGGGACAGTATCCGGGAGTCAGCAAGATGGTGGTTACCGGTGAGGGGTCGGAAGATGAATTGAAGCAGTATCAGGATGTGATTGATATGGTATTTGCGGAATCGGATACAAGTGAGGTTCCTTCAGCCGGTGTGGTGTACAGTTCATCTCTTGGACAGACCATGTCATTGATGAGCGGACCGGCGAATTATACATGGACAGCGCCGTTAGGCGATTCTGAAACAGACAGTTCTGAAGATAACACAGTGACTGCATGCGGTTTGGCTGTGATGCAGTGGGAGGATCTTGAGAAGATGGCCATGGATGACGGCAAGACAGATTTTACCGTCAGCTGTAATCTGGTGCCGGAGAAGGTGACCGTCCGTCGCTGGAGTGCAGATCAGTACCCGGCCGGGGCTGATGATGATTATGACGCATCAGCGGAAGGTGTGACTGTGGAAAAGAATGATGAGGGGAAATTTGTTATCAAAGATGTAGAACCGGGTTATGTGTACGAAGTTACCATTAATTGGGAATACGGGGATGCACAGTACGGTTTTGTGACAGCGAAGATTCAGTAGGATGCCATATCATAAGGAATCTAATTTGATCGAGGAAGCAATGTCAGCCTGGCAGAGAGCGCAGAAAGAAATCGAAGACAAAATCGGCAAAGAGAATATAGAATGTATGATGAATATTCTAAGGATGCTGTAATGGATGGGAGATAAATGCTTTATAAGGATGACTTTTAAAAAAATATTAAAAAAGTTATAAAAAACGGTTGACAATACTCTATAACCGCGATATAATAATTTACGACTTATGGACGACTTATGGGACAGATAAGTCGTAACAGAATATCGCGGGGTAGAGCAATCCGGTAGCTCGTCGGGCTCATAACCCGAAGGTTGTTGGTTCAAATCCGGCCCCCGCAACTCAAAGACTTGATGAATATCAAGTCTTTTTTATGTAATAGGAGCGTGCCCAGCAAAGCTGGGGCACACCCCTGTTACATAAAAAGGCACTAACGCGCCTGTGATGCACACTCGCGCAAAGATGTAGATTGTCGCAAGCGACCGCGCTCGGCGCTAGAATGTGCTTTGGCACATTCTTTTTTTAATTTACGCGGATAACGAGTGAAACACCCAAAGTGTGTTTCGTCTCGTTTTAAGGATCAGTAGAAGGTAAGAAAAACAATAATCATATATAAGAGCAGTTAGTGGAAGTTAGTTTGAGAATATGAAATGGAGCAGGCGATGAAGAAAGAAATTAAGCTTATAGCTTTGGATTTGGATGGTACCACATTTAATTCAGAGAAGGTCATAACAGAAAGAACAAGGGAAGCGATTGCGGAAGCAATTAAAAAGGGCGTGATTGTCATGCCTGCCACTGGACGGCAAAAGACCGGTTTGCCGGAGAGTTTTACTTCGATTCCGGGGGTGCGTTATGCGTTGACTTCCAATGGCGGAGCGGTTGTTGATTTGTGGGAGGACAGTATTATCTATGCGGATTTTATACCTTATAAGACGGCATGCAGAGTCATTGATAAATTAATTCAGATAGATGCGCTGATTGAGTTTTATCATGATGGAAAGTCCTATGCTGACAGAAAAAGCTATAACAGAGCATTTCATGACTATAAAAACTTCCCGGATTGGTTCAAGGAGTATATTAAGGTTTCCAGAATACCGGTGGATGATTTGAGAGAACGGGTTTACTCGGGTAAGTTTAATATAGAGAAAATGCTGGCCTCTTTTGATGATATGATCTTGAGACAGCAATTGTTTGATGAAATGCATAATGACCCGGAGCTCAGTGTGGTATTCGGCAATAGTTTTAATGTGGAAATCACTGCTGCGACAGCCAATAAAGGTCATAGTCTGCTGAAATTGGCCGGGAAACTTGGAATCATGCCGGAACAGATCATGGTTTGTGGGGACACGATGAATGACAGAACCATGTTTGAGGCAGCAGGCCTGGCAGTGGCTATGGGAAATGCCGATGAAGAGATTAAGGCCATGGCAGATGATGTTACCCTGTCGAATGATGAGGATGGTGTTGCTGCGGCCATTGAGAAGTGGGTTCTTTAATTATCGAAATCTTCGCCGTTTATTGTCTGCTGTGAATGAGCTGACGAATGATGTACAGTACACCATCTTCATCATTTGACAATGTCTCAAAGTTGCTGATGGCTTTTAAATCAGGGTGAGCATTGGCCATAGCGTAGCTGAAATAGCCCTGTTTCATC
Organism: Pseudocoprococcus catus; assembly: GCF_019734885.1. Lineage (GTDB taxonomy): Bacteria > Bacillota > Clostridia > Lachnospirales > Lachnospiraceae > Coprococcus_A > Coprococcus_A catus. Next base: position 121,350 of record NZ_JAAXCM010000021.1, read on the forward strand.
ATTTCATAATCATTGAGATAGTCTCCGAAAACCATGGTTTCATCCGGTGAAATATCATATTTTTTTTGAAGTGCAGTGAGTCCGCGGCCTTTGTTTGTGGCGGCAAGACTGAGGTCTGTCCACATGTATCCGGCCAGAGTAGCTTTAAAAGGTGCACGGACATCAGACAGGGCCGGAAATGAATTGCTTTCGGCACCTTTGAAGTCACAGACAGTCACTTTGCTTACTGGGGCATCAATTTCAGAGATATCATGGATATACTGAACTTTCTTATAGTAACGGCCTATTTCTTTGCGGGCATCATCCGATGTCTGATCGAAGAGATAGGCCGTTTTGAAACCGGAGAGAATCGGAATGGCGCCGGGAACCTGACGGCAGCGCCCGAGAAGATAAGAAAGGGCGTCTGTATCAAGAATGTCCTGATGAACCAGATGATCGCCGTTGACGAGACATCCGCCGTTTTCAGCCATAAAAACAAGCTTGTCCATGCAGCTTTCAAACTGCATGGCAAGGGTTGGGTATGGCCGCCCGCTGGCAATGACAAAAAGAATTCCGAGTTTGTGAATTTGATCGAGTATATCAAAAAAATCACGGGGCATCTGGTCCTGACTGTTCAGCAGAGTGCCGTCCATGTCAGTGGCAATCATGCGCACCTGATTAAGTGAATGCTGCATTGTAAATTCCTCCAAAGTTTTAGAGAACATGAAAATTATCAATTCAAGCAGGTACACTTGCGCTGCGCAGCATTGGCAGCGGTACATAAGGTGGTAAAGGACACCACCTAAGAACCAGCCATGCTGAATGCACCTGCTTTGAATATGATAATTTTCATGTTCATCCAAGTGTACTTTAGTAGTTAATGTTTTTCTAAATGTTCACATATTGCTATCAAAAGGGTATCGATTTGTAAATTTAGGAATAATTGACCTAAACAGTTACAATGTAGCATATATTATTGGAAATGTATAGAGGGGAATAATGGGTTATAAAGAAATCAACTTGTCATCGGAGGAAATCCCCGTTATACTTAAAGGGCGACAAGTGAGTAGATTTTGGCATATACTTTGCAAATAGCGTGGATGATACAACTATACAAGGAGGCACATAATGGAGATTTTAACAGGCGACATTGTACGGCTGAAGAAGAAGCATCCCTGCGGCAGTTTTGACTGGGAAGTGCTTCGAAGTGGTGCGGATTTCAGATTAAAGTGCTGCGGCTGTGAGCATCAGGTGATGATGGCGCGGAAGCTGGTGGAGAAGAACATTCGGAGACTGGAGAGAAATGGGGAAGAAATTAAGATTACCCGATAGGTGACGAAATGCGTAGCATTTTGGAGGTTAGCTCTGAATAGTTACGAAAATTTTATACCATAATATGAAAAAAAGTGCTTGCTTTGCACTTTTTTTTATGGTAAACTGGGTAACTGTGATATGTTATATATTAATTCCTTGCTCTCCGCAATGGGAGGGCCGTGAAGTCCAGAAGGAGGTGCACTAGCATGAACAAATACGAATTAGCAGTAGTTCTTACTACAAAGATCGAAGATGAAGAAAGAGCAGCAAGCATCGAGAAGATCAAGGAAGTTATCGCTCGTTTTGGTGGCGTTGTTACTAACGTTGACGAATGGGGCAAGAAGAGACTTGCTTACGAAATTCAGAAGATGAAAGAAGGTTTCTACTACTTCATCACTTTCGAATCCGATTCAAACTGTCCAAACGAAGTTGAACAGCGTGTCCGTATTATGGAGAATGTAATCAGATACTTATGCATTAGACAGGACGCTTAATTAGAAAAGGGGTAAGTCTAAATGAATAAAGTTATTTTGATGGGAAGATTAACCAGAGATCCGGAGATCAGATATTCACAGGGTGAACGCTCTACAGCAGTTGCCCGCTACTCACTGGCAGTGAACCGTACATTTAAGCGTGACGGTGATCCGGATGCCGATTTTATCAACTGTGTAGCTTTTGGCCGTCAGGCAGAGTTCGCAGAAAAGTATTTTCACAAGGGCATCCGCATTGTGATCACAGGCAGAATTCAGACAGGCAGTTACACCAACAAAGACGGTGTGCGTGTTTATACAACAGATATTGTTGTTGAAGAACAGGAATTTGCCGAGAGCAAAGCAGCAAGTGATCGCAACAGCAGTGATTTTGCAGCCAATAACAATTATGGCGGTGGTTATCAGCAGTCCGGAAGACCTGTGCCAAGTCAGGCACCATCGGATGGTTTTATGAACATTCCGGATGGCATTGATGAAGAATTGCCATTCAGCTAGAATAGGACATGATCTGTTATCAGAGCATAACAGAAAGATTTGAATTTGAGAAGGAGGTTTTGATATGCCATACAATAAAGAAGAAGGCAGAGGCACTCAGATGAAGAGAAGACCTATGCGCAGAAGAAAGAAAGTATGTGTATACTGTGTAGATAAGAACGCAGTTATCGATTACAAAGATACAAACAAATTAAAGAGATATATCTCTGAAAGAGGTAAAATTCTTCCTAGAAGAATCACAGGCAACTGTGCTAAGCATCAGAGAAAGCTTACAACAGCTATCAAGAGAGCTAGACATATCGCTTTAATGCCATATATCACAGACTAATTATTAAAGCACATATGTGAGATAAACAAGAAAGCCTTTAAGTACTGGAAATGCCCGTATTTAAAGGCTTTTTTGCATGTATGGATTTTTTATAAGTTCTTATCATTACTTAAGTTTTCTTAGGAAAATGGTGTAAAAAATGGTGTAAAAATCCGAGATGGTGTAAATTTTGGCAAAAAAGCGGACTGAAATGGTGTAAATCGTATACGAAGAATGGAATACAGCATTTAATTATTGAATTGAAATTAAGAGAAGAATAGCGCAGACAGTGGTTAACCATTGCTGCGCTATTTTTGTTTACTGTTTATTTAGTGTGTGGAATTAGTGTATCTGTTTCCATGTTATCTAAAGCATATTCACAAGCTTGAATGACGAAACTGGAAAAAGTCACGTCTTGATTTTGGATAGCAGCTTCTATTTTATCAATCAGATGAACCGGGAAGCGGATTGTCTTATTTTCCGTTTCTTTACGATTAGGTTTCAATTGAAATGCCATATGCAATACCTCCTATGAGAATATCATATTGCAATTTGATAAACAAATATGCAATGCAATACGTATTGCAAAATGTAATGCAAAATGATAGAATAGTGTTAAATTCGGGTAATCGTGAAATGAGTTTGTAACCGATGTATTAAGGCAAAAAGTAGGTGATGGGGTTGATTTCAAATTTATTGGAATTTGAAATGCTATTTTTATTAATGGTAAATTGATTTATGGTTATCAAATACGATAGGAGAGTGAGATATGATTTTCAAGGCAACTAATTTGATTAAGCAGGAGATGGAAGAAAAAGGCTTGTATTGTTCTATTAACGAAGATGATGACATATCGGATGTTATAGTCGGATTTGATATTGAAAATGGGCCAGATGTTGATGTTCATTTTATTTCTTCTGATAATGATAATGATGTAATTGTTCGAGTGTTTGGGTTTATTAATCATGTAGCGGAAGATAAGGAGGATAAGATACTAAAAGTAATTAATGAATGTAATGATACATATAGATACTTAAAATTTGTTTTGAGTAATGGCAATAATGTAGATATTGCATATGATTTTTCAATGAAAATAGATGATGCATCAGTTGGGGCAGAAGCATTTAATATTTTTGCGCAATGTGTGACTATTGTTAGGGAGTGTTATCCAATGTTTATGAAAGTTATGTGGGAGTAAATCAAAAATGGAAAAGGAGGGACAGTTTAATTTATTAAAAAACGTCAGAAGTGAAAAGGCGCCTTATATTGTAATAGCTGTTGGGTATGTGAGTTCTGTAATAATGATATTAGGGACTTATATCCGTTTTATAGTATTAGGTGGATACAGAGGAACTTTGGATGAAAGTTTAGTAGACATGTATCAGGAGAGTAGTGGTGGAATACTGGGAAATTGTTTTTTACTTACAATGATATATTCAATGTTTCTGATATGTATAAATTATGGTAAGGCACATACGGGAATACGTTCAATTGCTGCAAAGATAGAAGCAATTATGCAGCTCGTTTTAATTGTGATTCCATTTTCGTTTTTAATCATTTCGCAGATGTTTTATCCATTAGGTGCCTTTTTGGAAATAATTTTAAGTCCATTAATAAAAGGTTTAGGATATTTTGATATTGCCTTGAATAATTTTCCTTTTTTTGCACTTGTATTGTATGGTACTTCGATATTGCTGCTTTTCTTGGAAAAGTCATATAGAAAGTTTATTGCATATTGGCTGGGGCTGTTTTTTGGTGTAATGGTGATAGGGCAGCTGTTGATTGAACTATTTCAGTATAAGATATTGGCTGTATTGATATGTATTATTGGTGCGGTTTTAGTTGGCGTGAGAGCATATCATGCATGGACAAGACGATGCCCGTCATGTGGAAAATGGGACTGTTTCAATTATGTGGGCGAGAAGGTATTGCGAGAAGAGGATATATCAATGGTCGTTGAGAACAGGATCAGAGATGCTTCAGGAAATATGTGGGGTACATGTGAACAACATATTCCGGGAAAAGGACAGGTTGTATTGGAATTGTACCGATGCAACAAGTGTGGTCATAAAGGGACAAAGACTGTTACAAAAAACATAGCTTCTGTTTAATTTGGCAGAAGTGGCATTTGGAAAGGATAAAAAATGAATACGAGGAAATTTTTAAAATGGGTTATTGTATTGTCACCGATTATTAATATCTTTGGTATAATTAGCGGAGAATATTCAAGGGGAACTGCGGTTGGAGCAGAAATACTTTGTTGCCTTGCATCGTTTGCAATGCTTTATTTTGTGGTTTTCAAGGATAAAAATTGTCCAATCTGTAAAAAACCATTTGCTTTAAAAGAAACAAATAGAGAAGTCCTTTCTAGGGAAAATGTTTCTGTACGGGTTGAAAATAATATTAGAAATAGAGATGGAAAGGTAACAGGTACAGCAGAACAATATATACCGGGTGTGAAGACAACATACAATGTCTATTATACTTGTAGATTTTGCGGAAAAGTAACATGCAGAACGTTTGTAAATAAAAAGGCTTTAAGATAGGAATTATACGAGGGGGATAAGTTTTGAAAAGAAATTGGGTTATTTTAATAACACTGATATTGTCATTAGTTGTATTTGTTGGCTGCGGTGCCAGTGTAGCGAAGGAAGAACAAGTGCAGAATGATTTGGAAACTTTTTCTGATAAGGCTTTTTTAGCAGATGGAGAAAACATAAGTAGTCTTGTCATTGATAAGAGAGATACAGATAAGAAACAGAAGACAGACAGAGTATGGTGTACTGTGACAACTGAGAAAGATGATATCTCATATGAAAAAGGAGTAGTGTTGGATTATTATTTGTATGATAAGGCGGGATGGACGCTGGATAATTATACAGTAGATGACTCAGAAAAATGGGTCGTACGACCGTTAAAAGGCGTGGATGAAAATACAATTTCGAACAATCTGGCAGGACAGACTGTAACGGTGGATGGTGAAGCGTGGGAGATTATAGCTAGTGAAGTTTCCAAAGTATCTATTCAGAGTGAGGATACAGATTTGGAGAAGAAAACATCTCAGGTGACTCTAGCTGTGCAATTGGATGGTGAAGTGGAAACTGTAGAAGGAACGCTGATTGCTGACTACGAATTTGATAGAGCATGGAAGGTGAAAAATCTTTATGCAAAGGATTCTCTTCGTGCTGAGGTAAAAGATGGAAAAGCTTTAGACGTCAGTGCTGACAGTATTCTTGATGACATTCAAAATCCAGAAATAAAGTATGGCGTTTCTGGCGCTATCCAGAAAGTTACGATTTCAAAAGATGAGGTAGAAGATTTTTCTGTTGATAGTCAACAATCTAAGTCTAAGGGAACAGAACAAACTATTCAGTGCAGCGCAAAATTAATTAAATCAAATGTGACATTTAATGTTGCTATCAATGCAGAGTATGTCTATGAAAATGGTGCATGGAATTGCTATCAGATTGACCCGGTGTTAACCTTTGATTCTGCGGAGTTACAGGGAGAATGGAAAGGCACATATATAAAGGGTGGTGGTAATGGTGTGGCTGTTCTTGAAATTACGGAAGTTGATGGAAATAATCTTAAGGGGACATATAGTTACACACCGTACAAAACAAATAAATGGAGCCAGCCGGGAAGCTATGAAGTGGAAGGTGAATTTGTACCAGATGGTCTGCTTGTTACTTTAAAAGCAGGTGATTGGGTTAATGAGCCTGAAAAATATATGTCAGTTACTAAACAGGATATATCAGCTGTTTTATATGCGGATGATGCTATCATGAAAGGAAGCGGACAGGAGAGTTGTATATTTAATATTTCAAAACAGTAAATTGTATAAAATTCCCTTGAGTGAGATAAAGGTTTGCTTGGGGGAATTTGTCATACTTGGAAGCAATAAGGGGTTTTATTATATGAGGTATATAGGAATGAAAAGAAAAAAAGTATTGTATTTGATTATAGTGTCTTTATTAGTATTGCTGTTGAATGGATGCTCGGGAATCATGAAGAATCATGGAGAAAGTCTGGGAAATACAGATGGCAATTTACAACAGAGAGGGTTAGTGGCATCTGACGGAAAGTGGATTTATTATGAATTTAAAGGTGGTTTGTATAAGAGCAAATTGGACGGTTCAGAAAAAACAATGCTCTATTCCATAGGCGAAGAGAAACCAAATTTATATCAATATCTTTGGTATATTAATGTCAGAGGCGATTGGGTATATTTTTCAGGAAAAAATAATGAAACGGGAACAGCTGGTTTGTATAAAATAAAAAAGGATGGAACAGGTATTCAAAGATTGGTATCAGATACATATGCAAATGAGGTTTATGTAATAGGAGATAAAATATATTATGATAGAGATTATGTTTTAAGTTGTGAAGGAAATGGCTCAGATAAAAAAAGGATTAATGCTGTTGAAACAAAAGGGTATGTATTTAATATTTCTGATGGATATATGTATTGGCAGGAGGAAGATGCACAAAAAGTATATCATGTTTATAGAAGAAAGTTAGATGGTACGGATGAACAGGAAATTGATGAAAGACGTATTCAGTATGTAGTAGTGGATGATGGGTGGATATATTATGAAGAGAGTGATAGGGATGAGGGTGTAGGCCTCATGAAAATGAGGGTAGATGGAACTGATAGGCAAAATGTGATGACAAATGGTGTTTATAAATACAATGTTAAAGATGGATGGATATATTATTATCATTCCGGTGAAGATAAAGCTACTTTATGGAAGATAAAAACGGACGGAACAGAACAACAGGAATTATTTACAGTAGAGCTTACAAAGAATGAGAGTACTATTGGAGTATATACGGTGGGGGATTGGATATATTGCTATTCTGAGAATATTATGCGAAGGGTTAAAAATGACGGAACAGGATATTCAGTTGTTTTTGATGAGCGAATGAATGAAAATCAAGAAGAGTCAGAGCAAACGCCGATAAGTGATGTTGGAAGTGAAGTGTTGCCGACAGTGGATACAGATACGGAAAGTAGTGCGGAAACAGAAACGATTGAAAGTGAAGAAATAGAAAGTGAGGCATCTTCAATGGCTAGTATAGATGAGGATGATTTGACCTTGAATAACACTTATGAAACTCGATTTGAAGATGTTATGTTGGTTACCTATCCTAAGTTTGCTTTTGACTTTCCGTCAGCATGGGACTTGACAACGAATGTTGATGAGAATGGCGAAACTGCGGTTGTTACCAGCAGCAGAGGCGTGACGGTTACATATACACATATGTCTGGCTTTAAAAGAGAAAATTTGTTGAGTGATGGCTCGACAATTATGCTTAGAGTTGAGGCAACAAAAGTTGGAGATTCAAGTTTTGTGCCATCGTATGTGCAGGCAACTGATTACTCATATTTAGGGAACTTTGTAGTGGCAAAATTAAAAGTGACAGGTCAGTTGAATATGAAATCTGATTCGGATTTTACAGATGTAGATGGCACCGTATGTTATGCTGTCATACCAGAATCTGAGTTAGGAACCCATGATTCTGTTAGAAGCCAGTATTGTGTGGAGTTTGGGTATGATTATTCAGGAATTATTTCCCTTATAGCAGAAGCAGCACCGGGAGAAAGCTTTAGTGAAGCAGAAGAAGAGGCGGTTATAAAGATGCTGGAAAGCTACAGAGTTGTAGAATAGAAGACTGCTCAGTATAACAGTTAAATTAGTCAAAAACTTGGAATATGGACATCTATATATGCAAATTAATCGGAAAAGAGCATATGAGATGTCCATATTTTACAATGAAAATGAATGGAGAAATAGTTTGGATAATTTTAAAGAGAGAATAGATGCAATACGGTATGCCGAAACAGTAAGCGAAAAGGTAAATAAAGCAAAAGAATTATTGAACTCTACCGATTTTATTTTGAAGTATGATGCCTTGAGTATATTTGATGGTATGAAATTAAATGATGAAGATAATTATTTTAAACGTTTTCTGGAATATAGAAGTGAAGCATCAATAGAATATCAATATGTTGATTGTGATGCCAGCCTGTTATGTGTGACCATGTATGTATTGCTGAGTAACATATGGAGAATGGATAATATTTTACCTCAGTATAGGAGCAGCGTGAAGTATGAAATTAGGAAAGGTGGAATGCGTTTTAAAGGAGATACGCTGACATCAGCATTATATCCAATTAAACTTTATCTGGGATGCCTTTGGGAAAAAGTTCATGAAAATAAGCGGCTGCAAGAAAATAAAAATTATTTAGAGTTTTATCAGTTGTTTGATTATGTAGCAAAAACGGGAATTCCTGTAGCACCAGAAGGTGAATGGATTGAGTATTGTCTGAAACATAGCGACATTATATGGAAAGCAATGGATGAGCCAGTAAGAAAGTTTTTGAGAAGTTATATGATGTTTGGAAACTATATGCGTATACCAGGCAATTCTTATTTAACGGGAAACAAAAGATGGCTGTCATTTAATACGGCCAGAAGCAATAGAGGGAAATGGGATACAGTTGATACTTTACTGATTAAAATATATGCTTTTTATAAATGGAAAGATGTAACGTATTTAGAATCAATTTTTACGGAACAGCACAGAGCAATTGCACAGGAGACAGTATCTTGGTTGAAGGAATTTAAGGATTGGGAGACATTTTTGGAAGAAAATTGTCTCTATTCATTTGTTAATCAAGATTCGCTGATTCCGATTTGCATGAAAACTGGAAAGGCAATAAATGGTATTAATGCGGAGCGGTATGATGCCATACCGAAGAGGTATCAGGAATTTTTAGTTTTCTTCGGACAGCTTGCCGAGAGGATTCAAGCAAGGAATGTTTGCTTATATGAAAAGATAATACAGAAAGATAGATAAAATGAGCCGATATATTGAAGCGTCTGGGATTAGGCAGAGCGTTTTTATATATCGGCTTATTATATAGGTTAGATATCAAGAAAACAGCTGTGTGATAAAAGGATTAGAGCATAAGGCGAGTTTGTCTAATTAGAAGAAGACTCGCAAGCTTCTATAAGTTTAAGAATGATATTGTTGTTTTGGCAATCATCTTTTTCAAGAATGGATTTATCCACAATAATGAATGAAGAACAGTCGGTTTTCTCAGTTTCTATTGATGGATTCATAAATTCTTCTTTTATTTGGTTAATCCATTCTTCTTTTAATTTGGACGGCAAATCTTTAATAGATTGTGCAAGTGCAATTTTTTTGAGAGTCTCATATAGCTTTGTATTGATTTCGATAATTGGAAGTGTATGTGTATTTGAATCAATGTCTGGGTTGGAATAGTGGAAAGATTCAAAATTGATATATTTTGTTAGGATATCTAAAACATATGAATGTCCGGTTCCATCAATGAGACGTTCATATGAAACATGGTAATAGTTTGCAATTTGGATTATTTTGTCTAGGGTGATGCCCTGACCATTCTCTAATTTGGAAATAGTGTTTGCTTGAGAAAAGCCGAGTTCATTGGCTAGCTCTTCTTGAGTTTGATGTGCATCTTTTCGAAGTGTGTAAATTCTGTTCCCGATTTGCAGTAGTTGGTCATCTGTTAATCGGCCAGATGGTTGGTTTGGTTGTTTGTTCATAAGAAGTACCTCCTCTATTAAAAAATTCGATTGATAATGTTATTATAACGTATAAAAAGGAATAAAACAATAAATTAAAGTAGAAAATGTACTAAAAAAGAATGAAAAATACTAACAATATATAATAATTCGATTTGAGAATATATGAGGCATAATATATAATATAACCATCGGAAGCGCAACCGAGTATAGGCAGCTCTGATATCGAGAGCCGCCGGAAAGGAGGTTTATATATGCAGGTTAAGGTACTGGGCATTAGTCAAGTGAATTTTACTAATAACAATGGCGAGACCATAAATGGGACGAACTTGTACTGTGGCTACAAGGATGAAAACACAGTTGGAATACGTGCTGATAAATTTTTTTTGAAGAATGGCATTCAAGCGGACTGTAAGCCAAATGATACAATCGAGCTGGTATTCAATATGCGGGGCAAGGTCGAGTCAGTACAGAAAGTGTAGTCTACTGTGCTAAAAAGAAAGATTCATAGGGAAACACAATTCCCTATGAATCGAGAAAAATACGCAAAATGGAAAACTTATAGAATCAAAGAAAGGAAATTTTAAAATGGAAAATTCATTAAAGACAAATAAAAAGGCAAATTCAATTGACGTTGTAGCATCTGTTAAAATTTTAGAGGACTGTGTAAGTTTTGAGCATATAGAAGATAGTGCTTATATAAAGAAACAGCTTATGCTGCTTAACAGTTCTATGAAAGGCTTACCTGAGGAAATTGCGGCAGAGCTGAAAGCGTTTGTTAATGAGGAAATTAATCCTATCATCAGTGATTTGGATTACTTCGATTTCTTACAAGATGAGCAGTATGGAGAGTATGATGAAAAAGGACGGTTTTGCATTGAATCGGAAGAAGCAATGGAAAAAATGATTGCAGCACTGTACCAGCATACACTGATTCTGAATTTAAAATTGTTTCGGAAGATTTCGAAATACATTTAAGATAAGCTGATTGAAAGGTATCGGGATGTATCGCATCCCGATACTGTAAAGAAGGAAGAAAGATGGAAGATAGAGAAGTTAGACGGTATAACGAGCAGCGATATAACAGAAAACGGCAATGGTATCGAGTTGTGCTTGGTGTGGAACAACTATGTAATTATCCACTATTAAATGTAATCTGGGTATGTCTGGCAATAGGAATGTATGTTTTTGAACGTATGTTTAAAAGATTTATGGAAAGCTTTCACGTATACAGTGCCTTGCAATCTGTGTTTAATCATTGCATGACTTTTATAATGATTATCATTCCAATTATCTTTGTAATAGCGATAATTCAATTGTTGGGATATGCTGCGGCTGTAAAGGATGAGGCAGATTTGCAGATTGTATTTGGTGATAAGCGAAATGTAAAAAACAATCAGATGCCAATTTTAGTGCATAAGAAAAAGGAAAAAAGTTCTGGTGTAACCAAAAGAGAATTTTACACAACTATATCTATGGAGCTATGGAAAGAATCAACGGAAGCTATATGCGATATCATGAACATACATATACTAGGTGAAATAACATATGGCGGTCGGAAGAAAGATAAAGGTAATCGTATATACTTTGAGTCTGCTCAAAATAGAAAACCAAAGGAACGAGGAATATTGTATGATGATATCTTCTAATGATTTGTTGATTGGCTATGATTATGATGCCTGGTATGGATATGGGGAAAGGGTGCCGATTTATGCAGATGCAACGACAAGGAACAATTCGCATACTCTTATCTGCGGAATTAGTGGCAGCGGTAAGAGCTATCTTACAAATCAGTATTTGGCACGGATATGTTTACATGGCGGAGAAAAATCGGTATTGTATTTCGCTGACTTTAAACAAGATGATAATTTTTCTCATTTAAGAAAATGCCCTCGATATTTTCCGTATGATAAAACATTAGAAGCAATTGAGGAAGTCTACGAGATTATGCATAAGCGGCAATGTGGTGAAGATTTCTCAAGACATTTTATAACCCTTGTGTGGGATGAATATATGGCCAATATGTTGGCATTGATGGGCTCAGAGAAAAAGCGAGCAGAGGCAGTCATGCATAAGGTTTCGGAAATTCTTATGCTCGGGCGTTCTCTTGCTGTGAGACTGGTAATAGCCTGTCAGAGACCAGATGCTTCCTGCTTCCCAACCGGTTCAAGGCTAAATTTTGGCATAATTATCATAGTAGGTGCAGCTTTAGAGAGTATATATTCTATGCTTATGCCAAAGGAATTAATAGAAAAGGTTGGAGACAGACAATTTCATACTGGCGAAGGGGTTATGCTGTGGCAAGGCTCAGAATTGCGATTTATTAAAATTCCTGTAATAAGAAACGAAGAAAGAATGAAGTCAATATGTGTTGAAGCTTTAACACGATAACAACCAGATGCGGAAGGCGGTGGCGGAGCCACAAGCCTTCCGCAATAGGGTTGGCTTAGTATTACCCAACCCTATGTTACTGTTACAATAATCAATTTGCAAGGGATTGAAAGCGTAACGATTTAAAGAAATGTTACAAAGGAGAGTGGGAGATGGCAGATACAGTCAGTAGGTCATGGTTTGCGGTTTTTCCTAATCCAGAACAGCATGGTTATGATGGCTCACCGGAGGATATCGTGCAAAAGCTTAAGCAGGAATGGATTGGTGATAATCCACTCCGTAAAGGATGGTGGGCATATTGTATATCGGCCAGTGGATTACCTCATGTGCATATGATTTTAGAGGATTCTGGCGCATGCAGGTTTACAAAGGTGAAGAAAGCTTACCCGGTTGCTCATTTGGAGCCCACCAAAGGAAATAAGGCACAAGTGTTGAGTTATATAAGGAAGGAACCGCCATTCGATGAAAAAGGGGAGCAAATTTTAGCGTATACTTCTTATGGAAATATAGAAGGTAAAAAACGATTTACATTTTCTAATACGAATGAAGTGCTTGCTACTATTGAGTTGCTAATAGAAGAAGGAAAGACGCCAAATCAAATAATGGCAGAAGATATAAAACTTCGGCGTGAAGAAAGTCTTATAAAAAAATGCTATTTTGCCAAAAGATATAGAGAGACACCGCCTATACGGAATGTAAAAGTATTTTGGCATTGTGGTGATGCGGGTTCTGGTAAATCATATTCTTATATAAGTTTATGTCAAAAATATGGAGATGACTTGGTTTATTTTTTTAGTGATTATGCCAATAAGGGTGTTGGAGGATTTGACGGGTATTGTGGTGAGCCCTATTTATTCATGGATGAGTTAAAACAAAATTCATTACCTTTTGAATTATTACTTACAATTACGCAAGGTTATAGAGCGCAAATCCATTGCAGGTACAGTAATTGTTTTTCGTTATGGAATGAAGTTCATATTACTAGTATATTTTCACCAGAGGACATATATGGAAGTATGGTTAGCATAGAAAATCAAAGCAAAGATACTATTAAGCAGCTCCTTAGGAGAATTACTACATATATCTATCATTATAAAGTAAATGGGGAATATAAAACTTTTGAATTGGCAGGAAATGAATATATAGATTTTGATGATTTGAAATATCGTGCGACAGGAAATGAATTTTTGAAAATTAGCGATGAAGAGGAAGTGCCATTCGAGTAAGGCTAAAACGATGTATATAAGATAGAAGTATAATACATGCTATTTTGCTGATAAATGGAAGGAAGAGTGAATGGATGCAAAATATAAAATTATGTGAAAAAGCTCTTTTAAATGTTTCGGAAATGATGGCATATACTGGATGGGGAGAAAATGCGGTACGAGATGAATTGAATCACCCGAAATGTCCGTATGTGGTGCGAAAAGGAAATCGTCTATATGCTAACAGACGATTATTAGAAAAATATTTAGATTCAATTTCAGGCATTTAACTATAAAAATGGAGTAAAGCTGTGATATAATATAATCAAATGCTGATTCCATTCTTACGTAAATGTAAGAAAGGATGATTATAAATGGGAAAGGATTTGAACGGAAGAGAACTGGGCAATGGCATATCACAAAGGGCAGATGGGAATTATATGGCTCGTTTTGTAGATTGCTACAAAAAACGACAGACATTTTATGGAAGAGATTTAAAGGAATTACGTCGTAAACTGGAAAAAGCAAAGTATGAATCTCAGCAAGGCATAAACTCACTGGGAGGAAGTATAATACTTTTAGAATGGTTTGAGGAATTTTTGCAATTATATAAGGTTGATAAAGTAAAAGATACGACGGTGTATAGGATTAGACAGACTTTTTCTCCATGTAAAAAGAATCGTATCAGTATGATGAAATTGCAGGATATAAGAGCAATTCACGTCCAACAACTTGTTAATGAGATGGATGAAAATGGATTCTCATATGGCACAATTCGAACTTTAAAATATCTGCTGAGTGAAATGTTCAAGAAGGCGATTGGAAACGGTTATATAGTTATTAATCCATGTGATGCGGTTGTGATGCCTCGGAAGGTTACATATGAACCCAGATTTTTGACAGAGCAAGAACAGGAGATGTTCTTGGAGGTTGCAAAAGAATACTCACATTATGATATTTTTTGTGCAGCACTGTCATTTGGAGGAAGGATTGGAGAAGTACTTGGGTTGAAATGGGGAGACATCGACTTTCAGAGAAAGAAAATGCATATACAACGAACGTTGCATTATTCAAGAGTAAATGATGATGAGCCATGCCATTTCTTTTTTACATCACCAAAAACAGAAACAAGTGATAGAGAAATTCCGTTATTACCAGAGACAGAGGCAATATTAAAAAGGGTGCATAAAAAGCAGTTGAGAAATCGGATGTTATATGCATCTCAATGGAAAGAAGAAGCCCCTTTTGATGATATGGTTTTTACTACACAAAAAGGCATGCCTATTCGTTATGGTGATGTAAATCGAACAATAAAATCTGTGATAGTGAAAGCAAATTTGCAGGAAGAAGAACTTGCAAAAATTGAAGGACGAGAACCATTTATTTTGAAACCATTTTCGCCACATTGTTTCCGGCATACTTTTGTTACTCGTTGTAAAAAGAATGGTGTGCCATACGAAACAATACAACCTTATGTTGGACATAGTGAAAAAGAAATGACTGCTTATTATAACCATGAAAAACAGGAAATAGATGTAAGCACATTGAATAAAATTTCATTTCTGGGTGTGGTGTAAAAATGGTGTATATTTGAATGGGGATGGCTGAAAGTACAGGAAATAAAGGTAATTAGCTCACATTGGTATACATTACAGACTAATTGAAATTCGGGCATCCGGTTCAGTAATGAATCGGGTGCCTTTTTTCGATTAGGTGGAAATTATGTCGAAATCTCCGTATAATCGAAAAAAGACACTTCGTGCCAAAAGCCCGTTTCTACCATATTTATGGTTATTCAGTTTTTGTATAAACGTGCCGAAAAGGGTTATTTCAGTGTCAAAAAAAAATGTGGTATGCTAACTATGAAAAGAAATACGGAAAACAAGATATCGTTTCAACAGATATCACGAATGATTTCATAAAGATTATTAGGAGGTTTTGCAAAATGAGCAGAGAAGTTGTTATTGTTGCATATGGTCGTTCAGCAGTTTGTAAATCAAGAAAAGGTTCTTTCGCAGGTACTCACCCAATCGAATATTCCGCACAGGTTTTAAAGGGTGTACTGGACAAAGTGCCTCAGTTAGATCGTTCTGAAATCGAAGATGTTATCATGGGTTGTGCAGTACAGCACGGTACAACATCTATGAATATTGCTAAGAGTGTTTGCGCAAGAGCAGAACTGCCGGAATGCGTAGCAGGTCATACAATTAACCGTTTCTGTTCTTCAGGTCTTCAGGCTATCGCAACAGGTGCCAATGCAATCGCTTGCGGTCAGGGTGATGTTATCGTAGCCGGTGGTGTTGAAAGTATGACAGATACATACGCACCATATCCTGTAGAATTCCAGGATGCATGGTTAAATGAGCATGCGCCGGGTGCTTACATGGGCATGGGTATGACAGCTGAAAACATCGTTAAGAACTACGGCGTAACAAGAGAAGAAATGGACCGTATGGCTTACGAATCCAACATGAAAGCTGCAAAAGCTCAGAAGGAAGGCAAACTTGCTCCATCTATCATCCCTGTAACTGTTGTTGACAAGGATGGCAACGAAAAAGTTGTTACAGAAGACGAAGGTATCCGTCCAACAACAACAATGGAGACACTTGCAGGTCTTAAACCTTGCTTCATCCCAGCTGAAGAAGGCGGTACAGTTACAGCTGCTACTTCTTCACAGACATCTGATGCTGCAGCATTCGTTGTATTAATGGCTGCTGACAAAGCAAAAGAACTTGGTATCAAACCAATTGCAAAGATGGTATCCTTCGGTGTTGCAGGCTGTGATGCTACAATGATGGGTCTTGGACCAATCTATGCTGTACCAAAGGCTCTGAAACGTGCCGGCAAGACAATTGATGATATGGATGTCATCGAACTGAACGAAGCTTTCGCTGCTCAGGCTATTCCATGTATCAAAGTTCTGAAAATGGATCCTGAAAAGGTTAATCCTTACGGCGGCGCTATGGCTCTTGGTCATCCAATGGGCGCTACAGGTGCATTCCTTACATGTAAAGCACTTGATTACCTTCAGGATAACAAGAAAACAACAGCTCTTGTTACAATGTGTATCGGCGGCGGTATGGGCGCAGCAGCAGTATTTGAATTACTGTAAGATAAAAATAAATGTAGAATCGTTCAGAGCTGACATTTTATGATGCCAGCTTTGGGCGGCTTAATAAAGAAACTTTTAAATGAACTTTTTTACAGAGGTGTGAATAATGAAAGTAGCAGATATTAAGAATGTTGCCGGTATCGGCGGCGGTGTAATCGGCGGTAGCTGGGCTGTTCTCTTCGCAATGAAGGGTCTGAACGTAAAACTTTATGATATTAATGATGATTGCCTTGCAAACGATAAGAAGACAATCGTAAGCAACCTTGAATTCCTTGCTGAAAACGGTGCAATTGAAGACAAGGATGCGGTTCTTGCAAGAATCCAGTTTACAACAAGCATGGAAGAAGCTGTAAAGGATGCTCAGTTTATTCAGGAATCCGGTCCTGAAAGACTTCCGATCAAACACAGCATGCTTGCTGAAATCGAAAAGTATGCGCCGGTTGATGCAATTGTAGCTACATCTGCATCAGGTCTTCCTCTTGGACAGATTACAGAACATGCTGTACATCCTGAAAGATGTGTTGGCGGTCATCCTTACAACCCACCACACCTTATCCCACTCGTAGAAATCACAAAGACAGAAAAGACAGACGAAGCAAATGTTGAACTTGCAAAAGAATTCTATGAATCTCTTGGTAAAGAGGCAATCGTTCTGAAGAAAGACTGCCCAGGTTACATCTGCAACAGACTGCAGCTTGCTGTATTCCGTGAAATGGTTGACCTTGTTGAAAGAGGTGTTTGTACAGTAGAAGAAGCTGATAAGGCTCTGACATTTGGCCCTGCTATCAGATGGGCAATCTTTGGCCATAACATGATCATGCAGTTAGGCAACAAAGATGGTCTTAAAGGTATGATGGATATGCTGGCAGGTGGCTTTAACCTCTGTGCAGATATCGCTGCATGGGATACAATTCCTGCCGATTACGGTACAAAGGCTCAGAAGGAAATGGATGAGATCATGAAGAACCTTCCAGATGAAGTGGGCCATACAAATGCAGAAATCGCTCAGTACAGAGATAAGATGCTGATCGATATCCTTAAACTGCATCATAAATTCTAATAAAGTACAGATGATTTCGAAATCGGAGGCATTTTTTCGTTCAGTTATAGAGGCTGTGAATTTCGAAAATCATCTGTTCGTTATCTAAAGGGGAACAATGCGATACAGATTTTGCCTGTCTCACAGTTGCTTCCCTTTTTGCGTTTGTTCTCTCTTTTAATGAAGAATATTGATTGGATTTGAGGAGGTTTTGGTATGTTGAATATGAATGGGCCTGTGAAGATGGCATCCTACGATATGGCTGGCAAGACGGCGGTTGTTACCGGCGGTACAAAGGGTATCGGTAAAGCAATTGCGCTGGCTTTTGGTCAGTGCGGCGCCAATGTGGTTGTGGCCGGAAGACATGAGGATGAATGTACTGCTGTTGCAGAGGCGATTACTTCTGCGGGCGGTCATGGTAAGGGTATTCGTACCGATGTAAGAAATATTGATGAGATCGATGCCCTGATTGCAGGTGCAGCGGAGACTTTTGGTGGCGTGGATATTCTGATTAATTGTGCCGGTGTCGCGATTACGAAAAAGATTCTTGATCTGGACGTGGAAGATTACGACATGGTTATGGAGACGAATCTCAGAAGTGTTTTGTTTGCCTCCAAGGCAGCGGCAGCTGTGATGAAGGCATCCGAAAAGGGCGGAAAGATCATCAATATTGCTTCTGTTGGCGGCTTAAAAGGCACAAGCGCGCTTTCACTCTACGGTGCCTCCAAAGCCGGTGTGATCAATCTGACGAAGACCATGGCTCTTGAATGGAGTCGTTACGGTATCCAGACAAACGCTGTTTGCCCGGGCTATGTGGTGACGGAGATTAATAAAGCTGAATTTGAAAATGAAAAATTCAGAGATCATGTGTTGAAGACGATTCCTCAGAGAAGGCTCGGAACTGTAGATGAAGTGGCAGCCCTGGTACTGTTTTTGGCATCGGATATGTCCGGTATGATTAACGGTGAAGCAATTGTGGCTGATATGGGAGCCATCTGTGGCTAAATCCAATCCAATTTAATTTTGTAAAAAGCATCCATTAATGGCTGTTCTTTGAAAAAATATTCAAAGAGCAGCTTCTTTTTTTGTATAAGCAAATCACGCTTTATAACAAAAACAGATGACCACAAAAGGATGTTATGAATGTTTGTGATAAATGCGTGCCAAAAATGCAAAAAATAGAGAATTTCGTCGATGTGATGAATGAAAAAAAGGAATAAGACAAAAAAGTATGAAAATTCTGTGTCTAAACTGTGAAAACTTATAACTATTTGACATAAATCTGTGCTTATTTATGCATTTCACTTATGCATATTGTTCTGATAAAATTGTATTCAGTAAGATACAAAGGAGAAAAATAAATCATGAGTGAAATGAAAACGACAAGTGCTAAGAAAACATCTGGGTATAATTTCGGCTTAAAAGGTTGGCGGATTATCGGCTTTGAAATTGTGATGTTATTCTTTATGACAGGTATTACGGTGGATGGTCTCAATACCATCGTTCCGAAGATGGCAGCTTACCACAACTGGAGTTCGGATGTATTGCTTTCCATTTCTACACCAGCATCAATTGTAGCATTATTTGCCTGTGTTATGTGGGCTGCATTTATTGAGAAAGGCGGCTTAAAGCGTGTCACGCTGATTACGATGGTACTTGCAGGTATCAGTTTGATTGCCTATGGTAATTCGGTCAACGTGGTGATGTATGCGATCAGCCTTGTATGTGTAGTCACATTTATTAATGCTTTTGCATGTAACTGTGGTTTTGCGATTGTTGCGAATTGGTTTCCGACAAAGTCTGGTATTGCGAATGGTATCGCAACGATTGGGATGAATCTGGCCAGCGCGATTATCAACTGGGTGCTGACAGGTCTTTCTAATGTATTTGAAATTACAGGTGCCCTGACGGTGCTTGGTATCGTGTTATTTGTCCTGGCAGGTCTTGTAGCGCTGTTTGTGAAGGGAACACCAGAAGAAGATGGCTGTTATCCTGATAATGATCCTGCCGTTGCAGAGATGTTAAAGAACGAAGAAATGCCTGCAGAAATTGGCAGCCAGTTCTCTTATAAAGATGCAATTAAGAATAAGTATGTATGGATGTATGGTATTGGCAATGGCTTCTTCGGTCTTGCAACAGTGGGTATTATGTCACAGCTTTTATCCTTCTTCCAGGAAGTCAGAGGCTATGATGCCAGCAGTGCATTGACGATGTTGACAATTGCTGCCGTGATCGGTATTGCAGGTGCATGGATCTGGGGCGCGGTTGACCAGAAACTTGGACCACAGAAGACTTGTCTGATTTTTGGTATCTGGTATCTGGCAGGTATTATTCTGCTGATTTCGCCGTTAAAAATCGGTATGTATGTTGGTTTGATCATGCTGGGCGCGTCTATTGGTGGAAATGGACAGTTTGGCCCTGTACTGGCTGCACAGGCTTTTGGACGTAAAGATTTTTCTGTTTCCTTTTCATGCATGAATATGATTAGTGGTATTGTCAGATCCTGTTCTTATGCCGTTCTGGCCGTGTTACATTCTATGTCAAATGGTTATTCTGCACCATACACTGTTTTTGGCATTATCGCAGTTGTGGGTGGTTGCATGATCTTTGCCATGAAAGAAAAGAAAAAAGAGGATGTGGATGAAGATACAGTCGCTGCTTACTAATGGGTAAAAATTAAAATAAAAGAATAAATAAAAAAATATCCCAGGTTATTTGTGAAGACTTCGAGATGAAGCGATACAAATCATCGGGGATATTTTTACTTTAAGCGCGCAAAGAGTCGTTTGCGGCGCTTTGCGCTTGTACAAAAAATTATTTTGTGATCTGAGGGGTATCAAATTTCTTGGTGCAGTAGGTTAAGCCCAGGCCACAGATCATTGCCAGAATAATGCCGACAAACAATGTGAAAGCGAGACCTGCAACGTTGCTGCCGCCCTGAGAGAAGGTCAGGCAGACACCGGCAAAGATAAACGGCATAAAGCCAAGCGGTGTTGCACCCAGCAGTTTGATGTGGATGTACATGGTGATGGCTGTACCAACGAGGATGGCCACAAAGCTTGCCATTTCAGCTGACATATGACATGTGCTGCCGAAGAAGTTGATGAGGATAAAGTCGAACTGACCCCATGCCAGACCGCAAAATGCGGAAAGAATCATACCCGGCACCTGCTTTGGTGCGCCGCCCATACCGAAGTAAATAGCCATGCAGACAAACATGATCCAGGGCACGCCGAATGAACCGAAGTAAACAGTGTAAAAGTGATTAAAAAGCGCAGACCAGAAGCTGGTCCAGATAGCAAAACAAATAACAGTTTTGTGACTCATGAAAAATCTCCTGTAAATAATCGTTATAATAATCGTGTAGCAATTCAGGGGCAGAATATTCGCTTCCATAGCCGTACGGTTAATCAGATTCTGTATATGCATCGGTGTGTAAGCGTGTGTATTCATTCTTGCCTTCCTTATTAATAGGCTAGCCGAAGATAGTCATTGGGTTAGCTGCAAGAAGCGCATCGATCTGTTCTTCTGTCATGCCGCGTTTTGCAAGACCAGGAAGAACTCTGGCACCGATATCTGTGATATTGGCCCATTTCATAGCTTCCTGCATAAATGGTGTCATGATCAGACCACGGCCGAGGTTGACATTGACAGAGTCGTGGCCGAGAAGGATCTTGTTGCCGTAGCCTTTGTCAGAAAGCGTTTTAATCAGATCCATACGCTGTTCATCTGTCGGTGTATGGAAAAGTTCGCCTTCAAGACCGAAACGATCCAGGTTGACGTAAACACCCTGCTTCAGAACGGCCTCGTGGTAGTCAACATCCGTGCTGCCGCACATATGACCGATGGCGATCTTGGACGGATCAGCACCGTTAGCAATTAAGAGCTGCGCCTGTTCTGGTCCCATTGTACCGAGCTGTGTGTGGGTAATGATAACGCATCCTGTTTCCTTCTGAGCACGTGCAGCGGCTTTGAAGAAGATTTCCTCTGTAGGTGTGATTTCATTGAAGCTGCTGGCCAGTTTGATGACGCCGGCTTTGATATCTGTGCCTTCGATTCCTTTTGTAAGCTCAGTAACCATCATTTCGTAGATTTCTTCTTCAATGTTAGCGAAGCCTCTTCTGAAATTCCAGTAAGCATAAGCACTCTCAGCCTGGAAGTAATAACCGGTAGAACAGATGATGTTCATGCCTGTCATATCAGAAATCTTTTTCAGAAAACGTACGTTACGACCACATTCGTTGGTGGTTGCGTCAACAATTGTATTGATACCATATGCGCGTGCATCATCAACCGCTTTCAGACAGTCTCTTGTGTATTCTTCTTCTTTAAAACCACCGAGTGTGGCATCACCCTGGAAACCACAGAAACCGAATAAGAAATGTTCATGCATCAGTGTACGGCCAAGTTCAGAAGCAGCCACAGGACCTGTTACTGTATTGACGTAATTCATTGTAAATCCTCCTTAAATAGTATGATATTGTCTCTAATGAGCTACTATTAAGTATAATCTAAAAAAAGGGGTAACGCCAATATTCTATGGCAAAATCATGAAAATGATTTGGTATAGGCCTATGCACTCTGTGAAAAGTTGGCACGGTTATCTAAAAAAAGAATAAAATGTATAATTTGTTATAACCTTTTGTTATAAAAGCAAAACATAAAGTGCATTTCCATTATTTGCTATAGTTTGTTAAAATAATCTCAAGATTAAATGATTCCGAAAAAGCGCGCAAGGGAGAATTTATTTTTAACCGCTATTTTGCAACAAAGTTATTTTTTGCACGATTATGCATGAAGGAGAGGATTTAAGATCATGAGTGAAAACAAAAAGAACGTCGATCTTAACAAAGTAAGTTATAATTTTGGTACAAAAGGCTGGACTGTTATCGGTTTTGAAATCGTAATGCTGTTCTTTATGACAGGTATTACAGTTGACGGTCTGAACACAATCGTACCTATGATGGCAGCATTCCATGGCTGGAACCAGGATGTCCTGTTATCAATTTCTACACCGGCTTCCATTATCGCATTGTTCGCATGTGTATTGTGGGCTGCATTTATTGAAAAAGCCGGTCTGAAAAAGACAACTATTATCACAATGGTACTTGCTGGTATCAGTATGATCGCTTACGGTAATGCCGTTAACATTGCAATGTATGCTGTTGCACTTGTTTGTATTGTTACATTTATTAATGCATTTGCATGCAACTGTGGTTTCGCTATCTGCGCAAACTGGTTCCCTACCAAAAAAGGTATCGTTATGGGTATCACGACAATTGGTATGAACCTTGCAAGTGCCCTGATCAACTGGATTTTGACAGGTCTTTCAGGCCGTTTCCAGATTTCTGGTGCTTTATCTATTCTTGGTATTGCGATTATTGTTCTGGCTGTTCTTCTTGGTCTCTTGGTTAAAGGTACACCTGAAGAAGCTGGATGCTATCCTGATAATGACCCTGAAATCGCTGCTATCATCAAGGCAGAAGAAGAAGGCGTTAAGGAAATGGAGAAAGTTTCCTATGCAGGCGCTTTAAAGAACAAATATGTCTGGATTTTTGGTCTTGGCGCAGGCTGCTTTGGTCTTGCAACTGTAGGTATCATGTCTCAGTTAGTTGGTTATTTCATGGCTGCAAGAGGTTACGAATTAACAGGCGCTCTGTCCATGCTGACGATCGCAGCTGTTATCGGTATGATCGGTTCATGGGCATGGGGTATTGTTGACCAGAAGCTCGGTACACAGAAAGCTTGCCTGCTGTTCGGTATCTGGTATTTTGTTGGTATCGCATTTTTGATCGCACCTCCAACACCTTGCATGTACATTGGACTTTTCATGCTCGGCGGTGCTATCGGCGGTAACGGTAACTTCCTTCCATCCCTGGCAGCTCAGGCATTTGGTCGTAAAGACTTTAACGTATCTTATGCCTGCATGAACATGATCAATGGTATCATAAGATCCTGCTCATTCTTTGTACTTGCTGTACTGCGCTCAATGACAAGCGGTTATACAGTACCTTACATGGTATTTGCTGTTATCGCTGTTATCGGTGGTATCCTGATCGTAGCTGTAAAGGAAAAGAAAGCTATTCAGTAAGATAAAAAAATAAAATGACGATAGCCGTGTAGTCAATGCACGTACAGAAAGCCGCAGAATTGAAGAAATTTGATTCTGCGGCTTTCCTTATCCTTCTAGGCATAGTAATATGTAGATCCGGTAATTATGAGGATTTGGTATAATGATGAGGATATTATGAATTGGCGAGAGTGGTGCGGCGATGCTATAATAGTACCAGTGAATGCCGGGATAATCGGCGAAAGACATTCGAACCTGAAAGAGATCAGAAAATAATGATAAAGGAGAAAAAGGTGAAAGTTTACTATATTGACGAAGATATTAAGGGAACCTGTTTTCTGGTTCAGGGAGAGCAGGAAGCGATACTATTTGACCCTGGGATGGCCTACTATGGTGAAACCGTTGTTCAGCGTGTGAAAGAAATATTAGGTACGCAGCCGCTGCGGGCCGTTTTTCTGACACATTCCCATTACGATCATGTGGCTGCACTGCCTTATGTCAGACAGGCATGGCCGGAGATTAAAGCATATGCAGCAGAATACGCATGTCATATTTTTGAAAAGACAAAAGCAAAGCAGATGATGTTTCATATGTCGAAGACAGCAGCGGAAGAATCACATCATGAATGGAAGAGTGACGATTACAAAGGGGAGCTGTTATATGCGGATAAGCCGCTTGAAGATGGCGACCGGATTGCGTTGGGTGAGTTTGTAGTGGAGGTGATCGAGACGATTGGGCATACACAGTGCTCGGTATCCTTCCTGATCAATGATGAGGTGATGATCTCATCTGAGACGATCGGTCTGGAAGGGGATTTTGAAGGGGGATATGTACCGGCATTCCTGATTAGCTATAAGAAGACAGTGGACAGTCTGCGCCGTACCAGAGAGGCAGATCCGAAGCAGCTTTATATGCCGCACCGGGGACTTGTGATTCCGGACGAACGCTATTGGAAGTATATGGAGAAAGGCCTTGCGGCAACAAAAGATGAGATTATCCGTATCCTGGCATCCTGTCCGACAACAGAAGAACAGATACTTGAAATGGAAGAAGTTTTCTGGAAGAAAGCGGCAGATGGCGCATGGCCGAGAGAAGCCTTTGATATGAATGCGAAAGCAATGCTCAGAACCGTGGCGGCAGAATTTCCCGAAGAACTTTCAAAAGCGAAAAGTATTCAAAAATAACAGCGATGAAAAGCACTTATGTTAAGTAGAAAGAGTGCACTCGATAAGATGAGACGTGCGGACGCGCGCCATAGATTACCTAGTGCACTCTATTTTTTATTTATTCAGTTTTTGGGCCGGAGCCGGACGATATGGCTTAACCGGTTTGATCACATATGGATTTTCGATTTCGCCTGCTTCGACTTTTTTGAACCATTCAGCAGCTCTGTCGGCCATGCCTGCCCAGTGCTCAGCTGTCATTGGTTCCTGCATATCTGTTGTGGCATAACGATAATCTGCCACACGGCTGATGTATTTCTCATCCTGCTGAGCGGAATGTTCGTCACCGAGGTCACCTGCAGCCACACGAAGAAGGGAACCATACTGTTCGCTGACTGTGTGAAGCTTCAGATCCTCAACAAGGAGTTTCTTCAGAGGACGTTTAGCCAGGTTGGACATGATTGTACGGTTTTCGTAGGACATGAGTTTCCACATGCGGGCGATTTCCCATGCACGTTCAACAGCTTTGCCCTTAGGAACAACTTCACTGACCATACCATGATCAAGCATGTCTTTAGCTGTGAACTGTCTTGTTGTCATCATGTAGTAGTTACCACGTTTTGTTCCGAAGTAATGCTGGCACATAAGACCCATAGCATCACCAGGTACCAGACCACCCTGAGCGTGAGGAACTTCCATAACAGTATCTTCTGTACAGATAGTCACATCGCTTAAGAAAGCGGAATCCCAGTGGAAACCAGGCCCAGGTACAGCGCCGATTGTAGGAACATCAAGGTCGAATACCATGTTCTTGATCAGGTTTGTATCATCAAAGTACTGATGCTGGAAACGCTGTGTAGGAAGTTCAGAATATGTTTCCCAACCGTTAGGATCAGATTCTACCATCCAGCTGTCGCCGATATGAGTGAAGATGATGATTTCGTTCTTGAAGTCAAGAGAAAGAACTCTTACTAACTGGTTGATGGCACGATGGGACATACCGCTGTGGTGCATAGGGCCATCGTTTGTCTTCCATGTTACCTGAAGAATACCATCTTCACGGTACAGATCTGCAAAATCTTTGAACCATTCTTTGTATTCTTCGAGTTCCGGCAGTTTGGCGTAAGGTGCCATTGGTTTATTGTTACACATAATCATACCTCCTGATAATTGTATAAAAAGGCGATCTTCTGTCAAGGAAGACCGCCTTTGAGGTGAAATCGGTCATCAATACCGATTGCTGTTATTATTTATTTAATTTCTTAGCTGGAGCTGGACGATAAGGTTTTACTGGCTTGCTTGTATCGAATGGGTTTTCGATTTCGCCTGCTTCAACCTTCTTGAACCAGTCTGCTGCTCTGTTAGCCATGCCAGCCCAATGTTCAGCTGTCATTGGTTCCTGCATATCGGTTGTTGCGTAACGATAATCGTTAACACGGCTGATGTATTTTTCATCCTGCTGTGCGGAATGTTCGTCACCAAGATCACCGGCAGCTATACGAAGAAGAGAACCATACTGTTCGCTGACTGTGTGAAGCTTCAGATCCTCAACAAGGAGTTTCTTCAGAGGACGTTTAGCCAGGTTGGACATGATTGTACGGTTTTCGTAGGACATGAGTTTCCACATGCGGGCGATTTCCCATGCACGTTCAACAGCTTTGCCCTTAGGAACAACTTCGCTTACCATACCATGATCAAGCATGTCTTTAGCTGTGAACTGTCTTGTTGTCATCATGTAGTAGTTACCACGTTTGGTTCCAAAGTAATGCTGGCACATAAGACCCATAGCATCACCAGGTACCAGACCGCCCTGGGCATGTGGAACTTCCATAACAGTATCTTCTGTACAGATAGTCACATCACTTAAGAAAGCGGAATCCCAGTGGAAACCAGGACCAGGTACAGCACCGATTGTAGGAACATCAAGATCGAATACCATGTTCTTGATCAGGTTTGTATCATCAAAGTACTGATGCTGGAAACGCTGTGTAGGAAGTTCAGAATATGTTTCCCAACCGTTAGGGTCAGATTCTGTCATCCAGTTGTC
Organism: Pseudocoprococcus catus; assembly: GCF_019734885.1. Taxonomy (GTDB): domain Bacteria; phylum Bacillota; class Clostridia; order Lachnospirales; family Lachnospiraceae; genus Coprococcus_A; species Coprococcus_A catus. The sequence goes on from NZ_JAAXCM010000021.1 coordinate 148,537, forward strand.
ACCGATATGAGTGAAGATGATGATTTCGTTCTTGAAGTCAAGAGAAAGAACTCTTACTAACTGACCGATTGCACGATGGGACATACCGCTGTGGTGCATAGGGCCATCGTTTGTCTTCCATGTTACCTGAAGGATACCATCTTCACGGTAAAGGTCAGCAAAGTCTTTGAACCATTCTTTGTATTCTTCGAGTTCCGGCAGTTTGGCGTAAGGTGCCATTGGCTTATTGTCGCACATAAATAATACCTCCTGTGTTTTACATACATTCTTTAAAAATTAATTTAATGTTTGCGTTTTTTTATTCGCTGTTCGCTTAAGTGTATTATACAATAGTCCGTCTTTGATGGGAAATGTCGTTTCCAAACAGGTTTATGCAAAAGACGAATAATCGTTCTTTCACTTTCTGCATGAAAGTTGGCACGGGAAAATTGTGAAAAATGCTATGCCAAAAAGCAGTGAAAACATGAAATATTGTTATGTTTTTTTTACATAACGCTTTTTTATAGATAGAATTTCCATTTGAAGGGTAAAATTGTTATACTCACCTTGAAGCAAGTTATACTATACAGAATACGACATATTAGTTTACTTGATTGTTACAAACATTAAAAAAGGAGCAACTGCACTAAGCAATTGCTCCAACCCTCCCCCTGATTAATCCGCAGGAGCCAGATTAGGATTTCTGTTTTGTATATAAGTTGAGAAACTGTCAACAAATACAGGAATGGAGATATTTGGATTTTTCTTTTTCCAGATAAGATTGAGTGTAACATAAGCAAAAGAATCTGTCAGAGGAACTGTTCTGAGAGAGCCAATAGAAGAGAGCAGATACTCAGGCATGATAAAGACCCCTTCGTTGATGCTGGCGCAGAAAGCAGCGGTTTCAATATTGGGGATTTCTCGTACAATATTGAGTTGGGCACCGGCTTTCTTGAAAATCTGCTTATTAAAGTCACTGGTGATCGGATTCGCCTGAGGTGAGAAATTGATCATTGGGAACCCGGACAGATCTTTGATAGAAAGTGAGTCACGGTTAGCCAGAGCGTGCGTTGGATGCATCACTGCGAGCAACGGACTTTTCATGATCGTTTTACTTTCAAGACCGATGAGGTAATTCTTATCTACATGGGTGACGAAAGCGAGATCAGTGAGACCGTCATTGAGCTGTTTAACAAGAATATCCAGGGCATCACTGGTCATAGAGAGCTTGATCTGTGGATGGCTGGCGGTGAACCCCATGACAAAATCCGACAGGAAAGACTGGGAAGCTGTTCCAAGGAAACCGATTTTCAGTTCTCCGGTGGAGGTTGAAGAAACTTCTTTGATCAGATCAAGGGCATGATTGTAACGCTGGATGATTTCCTGAGCTTCTTTGAGAAAGATTTCGCCGACGGATGTGAGATGCACGTTGTGTGTATCCCGGATAAAAAGCTGAGTTCCTAGCGTTTGTTCCAGGTCATGAATATGACGGCTGAGAGCAGGCTGTGTCAGATAAAGCTGGTTGGCAGCTTTGCTGTAGTTCAGCAGCGTGGCCAGTGTGATGAATTCGTTAAGTCGATTAATATCCATAAACAAAAGTGCTCCTTTCAAAAAGTGATGCCTTTACCATAAATCTATCAGCAAAAATGCTGATATAATTAAGCGAACGTCAGAATGTTGATGTAAAATTCATAACTAAACCATATCATAATTCGAAAAAGATATCAACATTTTGTCGAAATATAATAAAATGCATTGCAAATGCGGTGTGAGAAACTATAATAATAATGGCAAGTCAATACAGGAGGAAGATAAAGTTTTAGGTAAGAGATGTGTCATCTGTGCATTCCCATCCCGCTGGTATATGGGTGATGGCAGCAAGGTGCGTATGGTTGCATTCATCGACAAAGATGATATGAATGATGTACCGGATCGTGTTTACAAATACGGTACTTACTAAAATTCAATTTTAAATGAGTTGGAGTATAATAAAAATTAATTATACATATAAAATGAATGGGAGGAATTAACTAATGGCAAAAGATAAAAAAGCAGTTGTAGCCATTGCGAAAGAACCTACCGTCCAGGAAAGTGTCACTAAGGTATTCGATCTTCTTGGCGGCGTTACAAACATGATTAAAAGAGGCGAAACAGTTATCCTGAAACCAAATGCAGGTCATGCAGAAGGTCCGGATACAGCTGTATGTACAAGCCCTGAAACACTTCGTGCAGTTATCCGCGAAGTTAAGAAAGCTCAGCCTTCAAGAATCATTGTTGCAGAATCAGCAGCTATCGGCTGTGATACAATGGAATGTTTCGAAGTATCCGGTCAGGCTGATGTAGCAAGAGAAGAAGGTGTTGAACTTTACGATATCAAGGCTGAAAAAGACCTTGTTAATGTGGCTGTAAGAGGTTACAAATCCAACATCAAGAGATGTAAAATCCCTCGTTTACTGTTGGAAGCAGATCATATCATTAACCTGCCTATCATGAAAGCACATGCTTCCATGGTATTCAGCTGTGCATTAAAGAACATCAAAGGTACTGTACAGGATCAGGTACATTCCCAGATGCATCAGCAGAACCTGACAATGGCTATGATGGATGTTTGGTGGGCAGTACGTCCTGATATCAACATCGTAGACGCTATCAATGTAGCATCCGGTTACAGCCCACATACACCAACTCCTCTGGAAGTAGGTATCATCATGGGCAGTTACGATCCAGTTGCTCTTGACCTTATCGCATGTGATGTTGTAGGTATCGATACAAACCAGGTTGACTACTTCAGAGCAGCTGATGAAGCTGGTCTTGGTACAACAAATCGTGATAAGATTGAAGTTGTTGGTGAACAGGTTAAAGACGTTTACAGGAAGATGTGGATTCCATACCTTGGCAACATGGCTGATCGTTGGCCAGAATACGATATCCGCTGCGAGGGCGCATGCTCAAGCTGCCAGGCTCTGCTTGCACTGAACATGGAAACGCTTAAGGCACTTGGTATCTATGAAGAAAATTCTGATAAGACAATCGTTGTAGGTCCTAGAAATACTATTCCGGATAAGCCAAAGGATAAGATCATCCTTCATGGTAACTGTACAAAGAGATTTGCAGATAAAGGTATGTGGATCCCAGGATGCCCTCCAGGAGAAACAGGTCTTTACCTGACAGTTAAGACAGGCCAGGTTGTTGATGGTGAAATTCCAGGCTGTATCGAAAATATTATTCGTCCTAGCATGGAAGCTGACCATCCGAAGTGGCGTGCATATGTAGAACAGAAAGCAAAAGAGTTCTACGAGAATCCGGAGAATCAGTAAAATGGCATTTGCGTATGTTCCAATGTCTCCAGATGATAAGAAGTTGCTGGAAATGATTTTTACTGATGAATTCATGCAGGCGGAGACGAATTTTGAAGCTTTTAGAGATTTCCAGTCTTCCAGTGCGGTATTTACCAACTGGAAATCCGATATAATGGTTTATAATGAGGAAGTGTTTGATGGGTTTGTCAGAGAAAGTACACGCTTCACATCATGGGATGAAATGGTACGTACGGCTGCAGACCGGGCATTTTCCGAAAAAGACGAATAAAACAATTAGCCGCTTCGGCCAAAGTTTTCAAATAAGCTGAGTTGATCCAATTGTCTTTGAAAACACGCATTTAAATAATGCGAAACGTTTTCAAAGACAATTGTTCAATATCAGCTTATTTTGATAAAAACTGACCGAAGCGGCTATTGTTTTCTTCTTTATATAATGATACTATAAATTTAACGTAAGCGGGAGTTGATTTGCATGGCTCTAAATTGTCTGAGGGGGAAGGAGAATTTATATAGGCGCGATAGATGCAATTATGAAGGCTTACATAAGAAAAAATGAAGTATTTGCAGATGCTTTCAATTACTTTATGTATGATGGTGCTCAAATGATTCAACCAGATCAGTTAAGGGAGTTGGATCCGACGGAGATTGCAATACTTTTTAATGAGAATGATACACAAGATAGGCAAAGTACTAAAAAAGAAATTATTCAGAAATACCGCGATCATTTGAAATCTGCAGCAATCATGGAAGATGGAGAGACGGCATATGTTCTTTTGGGTATTGAGAATCAGACAGATGTGAATTATGCGATGCCAGTTAGAAATATGTTGTATGATGCTTTACAGTATGTGAGACAAGTAAGCAGAATTGCTGATGTACATCGTAGTCAAAAAGGTAAGGCAGAACATAAAAATGCAACTGGTGCGGAGTTTATATCTGGTTTTCATAAAAATGATAAATTGATTCCGGTTATTACATTGGTACTCTTTTTTAATGCAGATGAATGGGATGGACCGAGATCATTGATGGATATGATGGAGATTACAAATCCAACTGTACGACGGCTAGTCGGAGATTATCCGATTTATTTGATTGACCCAAGAAGTTTAGCGGATGATGAACTGAAAAAATTTCATTCTAGTCTGAGAGAAGTGATGGGCTGCATTAAATATTCGAATGATAAAGATAAATTGGCGGCTTTTATTAGTCATAATCCAAGAATGAATATGGAAGTAGAAGCAGCCAGAGTCATAGAAGCAATCAATCATGTGCCAATTCGGCTGGAGAAAGGAGCTGAACAGTTCGATATGTGTAAAGCGATTGAAGAGATGATAGAAGATGGCAGGCAAGAAGGAAGAGAAGAAACTTTAATGCGTATTAATCAATTAATTATTATGCTGTCAAAAGAAAACCGCAGTGAAGATATTGTTAAAGCGGCTGCGGACAGAGAATATCAGGAACAGTTGCTGAAAGAATTTAATTTATAATAGCGTTGAAAAATAATAGTGCAAGAAGAATTCTGCTTACGTTTTCTAAGGATAAAAAAGGTTTGCTTGAGATTTTCTGATTATACTGAATCGTGCCAAAACTTTTATAAAACATTTCGCGGCGTAAGACGCGCGTTTTATAAAAGTTTTGGTATCGATCAGTGTTCGAAAACTTCAAGCAAACCTTTTGATTTTTATTCTTCGTCCATAATTTTGAGATCGTCAGCGATGATCAGTGTTGGCTCAACCTGTGCCTGAATGTCTTCAGGTGTTTTGCCAGCACGGATTTCAACAAGCTTCAGACCTTCTGGTGTCACGTCGATGACACACTGCTCTGTAACGATGTGGTTCACACAACCCTGAGCTGTTAAAGGATAAGTACATCTCTTTAAGATCTTTGGTTCGCCTTTTTTGGTTGTGAGTTCCATGGCAACAATAACTTTTCTTGCACCGTTGCAAAGGTCCATAGCACCGCCCATGCCGAATGCACGGCCAGGGCTTGCCCAGTTGGCGATATCACCGTTTTCAGCAACCTGAAGGGCGCCGAGAACAGTGGCAGCCATACGACCGCTTCTGATAACAGCGAAAGAATAAGCTGTATCGAATGCGGAAGCACCCATAACTGGTACGAAGTTGATGCCGCCTGCGTTCTGGTAAGTATCGCAGATAGCAAGTTTCTTAGCAACAGGACCGACACCGATCATACCATTTTCTGTCTGGAAAGCGATTGTCGGATCTACATAATCACTGCAGGCACTTGGAATACCGATACCAAGATTAACAGTGTCACCTTCATTAAAATACTGAGCAGCTCTTCTGGCAATAAATCTTCTGTTATCCATCTTACATACCCTCCAACTGATTTCTCTTGATTCGACCAATAATATGGTTCTGTTCATGGCTGTCTGTGTAAAGCATATCAACGTACATAGCAGGTACCTTTACATCATCAGGAGAAATTTCGTTTAAGTCGCAGTACAGGTCGCACTGTACGATGGAGATATCTGCACATGTTGCCATAACAGGGTGTGAAGCTGTACCTGTTCCGTGGTAAGCAAGGTTGCCGAGAGGATCGGCACGACGGCATCTTGTAAGTGCTACATCTGCATGGATGGCTTCTTCAAGAATATAACGTTCGCCATCAGATGTTGTAACGATCTGTTTGCCTTTTTCCATATCTGTGCCAAGACCTGTTTTGGTAAGAAATCCACCGATACCGGCACCACCGTCACGCATCTTTTCAATGAAACTGCCCATTGGGAAGAATTCAATTTCCAGTTTGCCTTCTGCAAGCAACTTCTGAGCAACAGGGTTTGTACCGATATGAGTTGTGATCATTTTGTCAACCTGGCCATTTTCAATCAGACGGCCGATTGCGAAACCTGGGTTGCAGGCATCAATAGAGCAGATTGTAAGGTGCTTAACACCGCTTTCTTCAAGCATATCAAGAAGATCCCAAGGCATGTAAGCGCCGGCCTGACCACCAATGGCGATTGTCTGACCATCCTTGAAACAAGCCATGATTTCTTCTCTTGTTCTGACTTTTCCTCTTTCGATTTCCATCTTATGAGTCTCCTTCCTGTTTTTCAAAAATTAAAATTATATTTTTATTTGTTTTCACCAAATATTACTTATAGACTGTAAGGCTTCGAGCCTTGACAGCTTTCGTCCTCTTCATCTTAACATATAAATAAAAGACTGTGAAATAATTGATAAACCCAAGTCTATGCAAAATGTGCATAACCATCATGCGTGATTTGGCATGATGACTTTGGGAGTAAACTCAAAAATGGTTATCGAGGGAGACGGGCATGAAGTTCTTTAACGACAGTATCCACCCAGTTTTCAATTTTTTTGACATCTTCTTCGGACATTTTGTTCGGCTCGTAGAAAAAACTCAGGCCGTCATAAGGGCTTTCACTGCTGGTACGGACAAGAATACCGTCTTTATTAAAATAGCCGCCGATACACATGGAATCCACGCTGAAGCCGGAATCCTCCGGTTTGATGACTTCATCGATAATTTTGTGCATGGCATAAAAATCTTCTTCGCCGGTGTAACCGCAGACATCCACAAGGATTGCGCCGCGCTTCATTGTATGGGTATCATATAAGTTCATGAAATTTCCTCCTGATGTATTGACGGGCATGACACAATCAGACGTCATAGCTATTGAACAATTCAGCACAGGCACGTTCGCACTGCCAGTGTTTGGCAGCAGTACATAAGGTCCTAAAGGACAGGACCTAAGTACTGGCCAGCACTGAAGCACCTGTGTATGAATTGTTCAATAGCTCTGACTGTTTCTTGATAAAGTAAAACGAGTCATGCCCGATGATAGGCTGTGATTAAAAATAGTTGAAGTTTAATGGTTATCATATGATGAGGATTGCGAGAGTGCAAAGCACGTAGCAATCTGCTATCAAAGGGGCAAAATACCTTTTGACCCCAACATCATATGATACAATCATATCATATGAAGCGCTGTTTTTGAGGAATTTATAATGGATTGCTGTTATGCTTTTTTCACATAATGCCCGCCAAAGCAGGCATAATGACTTTCGGAAATGGACTTGAAAATGCGAAGAAATATCAATACAATGTAATTGAACGAAATGCAGCGCATTTTGGAAGCAGAGCTGTACAATTATGACAAAGTATTTTATTATTTTCACGAAAGGAAGTATTATATTATGGCAAAGACAATTATTACAGCAGCCTTAACAGGTGCTATCACACCTCACGGTTACGATGTTCCTGAAACACCGGAAGAAATCGCAAAAACAGCCTATGAGTGCTGGAAAGCAGGTGCAGCTATCGTTCATCTGCATATGCGTGATGACAACGGTGCAGGTGTTATGGATCCTGTTAAATTCTACGAAACAATCAAACTGATCCGTAAGAACTACCCAGACTGCGATGTTATCATCAACTGCACATCTTCAGGTGATAACCGTGTATCTGATGACTCACCTTACGGCAACGCAGTTCGTATGCTGCATCATGCAAATGTTCCTGGTATCGAAATGGGTACATTCGATGCAGGTACATTCAACTGGGGAATCCCGGGCGGTATCTTCAGCAACTCTCCAACATTCCTGACAACTCTTGGTAATCTGTATCAGGAAAGAAATATCAAACCTGAATTCGAAGTATTCGATATGGGTATGATCCGTGCCGTAGGTGTATACTGGAAGAAAGGTATCGTAAAAGCACCTCTGCACTTCCAGCTTTGTCTTGGTGTTGTAGGCGGTCTTGCAGCTACACCAGCTGATGTTCAGGATATGCTTGCATACATCCAGCGTCTTCAGGCAGAAGGCAATCTTCCTAAGGAAGTTACAGTTTCCGGTTTCGGTATCGGTAAAGGTCATCTGCCGGTTATGTTCTCTGCACTGGCTAACGGATGCCACATACGTGTAGGTATGGAAGATAACGTTGTCTATGGTTACGATAAAGAAGGCAAGAAGATCCTTGCCAACAACCTGATGCTCGTTGAACGTGCTGCAAGAGCTGTTGAAGCTTACGGCAACGAAGTTGCTACATCTGCAGAAGCACGTGAAATGCTTGGTCTTGCACCACTGGATCATGAAGCTGTTGTTAAAGCACTTGATGCACTGACAATTGAAGATCTTGAGAAAGCAAAAGCAGAAGCTTCCGAAAAATATGGTACAACATATTTTGCAGCTAAGAGCATGGGCTAATTTGCCAGATATTTTTCTATAAATAAATGTAATTGTTCAGAGCTAACCTCCAAAATGCTACGCATTTTGTCGGTGTGGCGTATCCGCCAAATAAAATTTAAAAAACAGTTTTAAAAATGCAAGCATTTTATACCTGTTTTCTGAAATTTTGCTTGGCTCTGAACAGTTACAAATAAATAAAAAACAGAGAGTTTTTCAGTAGGATTTTTAATAGATTCTTTAGAAAACTCTCTGTTTTTTTATATTCGAGCGTTATATAATTATCAAAAAAAGGAATAAGTGGCAGAAAAATAAACATAAAATAACAATATATACACAAATACCAGTGGAAATGCTACATAATCATATACGGATTATGTCAAAAATCAAGGATATTCTATGTTGAAAATGTGAAAAAATAGACAAAAAAATTATAAAGATATTGTATACATTAAATAAAAGTGTAGACATCTGAATATAAAAGTTATATAATCTAGACAAATCGAATAGTCCCTGCCTTCAAGCTAGCGGTTGGCAAGGGGCGAATGTTTTTAATCTGTGGTAGGGTTAAGGACGACAAGTCTTATTTCATTGACACAGAGTCTGGCAGGGATGGTAGCCTGCAGAACTCAAGAAATGCGTAAGATGGAATAAGACCATTTTTATCACCTGACTGGTTGACCAGTTGGAGTCTGATGAGAGAAAGGAAGATTTTATGTTACTAGAAATTATTCTTGCTATTATTCCTATTGCCTGGCTTATTATTTCTATGGCTGGTCTGAAGATGGCCGGTTACAAATCATGTGGTATTGGTTTGGTTATTGCAATCGTTGAAGGTGTTGCTGTTTATCACATGACAGTTCCGGAAGCGATCACAGGTACTTTAGAAGGTGTTGTTTCAGCGGTATGGCCGATTTGTGTTATTATCGTTGGTGCCATGTTCCTGTATAACATGAGTTTAAGAACAGGTGCGATGGATGTCATCAAAGCAATGCTGGCATCTGTATCCAATGATAAACGTGTAGCTGCTCTTGTTATCGGCTGGGGCTTCTCCAACTTCATGGAAGGTATCGCAGGTTTCGGTACAGCCGTAGCTATTCCTGCAGCGATGTTAGTTGCACTTGGATTTAATCCGGTTACAGCTTGTGTTATCTGTCTGATTGGTAATGCTGCATCTCCTGAGTTTGGTGCCATTGGTACACCTACTCTGTCAGCAGCGAATACTGCATTCCCTACAACCATTACAGGTGCAGCCGATGCAAGTGTGTTTGCTCAGATGCTTTCAGAACCGACAGCCCGTCTGCTGATTCCTCTTTGTGTTGTTTCTCCATTTGTTATCATCCTTCTTTGCGGTGGTACAAAGGCATTAAAGGGTGTTGTAGGTATTACACTTGTATCTGCATTATCATTTGTTATTCCTTTCTATCTTGTAGCCACATTCGTAGGTCCTGAGCTTTGCGTAGTTATCGGTTCTCTGGTTTGCCTCGTTTGTACAATCGTTATGGGTAGAAAACACACGAATATTCCGGAAGAATATATGCTTGAGTCCAAAGAAGAAGCAGCAGCTTCCTCTGATAAGCCTCAGATGAGCATGGTTAAAGCATGGCTTCCTTACATCTTAGTTGTTATTTTCCTGTTAGGTACATCCAAACTTGTTCCTCCGATCAATCAGTTCCTGGGACAGTTTAAGTCATCATTTGTTATTTATTGCGGCGAAGGCGGTGCCAAGGTTGGTTTATCATGGATCAACACACCTGGTATCCTGATGATCATTGCAACGATTATTGGTACAGCTGTTCAGGGCGCAAGCATCAGCGACATGGGCGCAGAGCTTGGCAAGACTTTTAAGGGTTACTGGAAAGCAATGCTGACTGTTATCTTCATTATCTCCATTGCTAAGGTTATGGGTTATGCAGGTATGGTTATGGATCTGGCAAATGCTCTTTCATCATTATTGGGCAATGCTTATATCGCAATCGCTCCACTGATCGGTGGTATCGGATGCTTCGTTACAGGTTCCGCTACATCTGCCAGCGTTATGTTCGCAACATTACAGCAGTCTGTTGCACAGCAGTTAGGTATCAACGAAATCTGGTTAGTGGCTGCAAATGGCGCAGGTGCTACAGCCGGTAAGATGATTTCTCCACAGAGTATCGCTCTTGGTGTTGCAGCTATCAACCTTCCTGGTTCTGATGGTAAGATCATGAGCAAGACAATCGGATGGTGTGTATTATATCTGGTTATCCTTTGTGTATTCTGTTTCGTTGGCGCATAATAAGGGGTTATTACAAAGCGTCGATTGAAGTACATAAGGTATTAAAGTGAAATTCATAAGAGAAGGTATTTAAAAGTAATAAATCGGGCGGTCTGCATATGCGGGCCGCCTGTTTGGATTGTGCAGACAGCGTGCAAAACCGCAGATATCGGTATATTTTGGCGGGGATTTTCAGGTTTATACGGTCTATTGCTTTGCAAAAGCGCAGGCTTAGATTATAATAGAGACAGATGAATGTGACAGAGTAAGGAAGATGGAGGTATGTGGCAATGACAAGCTTGGAGAATAATGGACAGGATATGGATTTGACAGAACTGGAAGTTATGGAACCGAAGATGATGATCCATGATGAACTGAAAGTGATCTATATTAATGAAGCACTTGAGGAAGCCTTGAATGATGAAAATTCGAATGAAAAGAAGAAATATGATGCCGAGAAAGCGGCACATCCGGATTATGTGACGAGACTTCGCAGACTGCCGGTAACCATTGAATTTATGAAGAAATATGCGGCATTGAAGAAAGACAGTTTCATGCAGGATCTCATTGAACGAAAAGAGCCTGCGCTGCGCGCAGAAGGCGAATTATATGAAGTGTCTTCGTTCTTCGCCTTCAAGAATATGTTCCTTGCAAGATATCCGGAATGCCGGAATATCTACAAGGTTGAGAAAAAGATTAAAGAATTTGAGGAGCGTCAGAGGAATAAAGAATAGATGCTTTGATCTTATCCGCTGACTCAGGATCCTGAATAATGCCGATTAATGTGGAGGCAAATTCGATGGCTGTACCCATGCCGCGGCTTGTAATGACATGACCGTCTTTGGCAACGGGATCAGTGGTGATATAGGCACCAAAGAGTTTCTTTTCGAAGCCAGGGTAGCATGTGGCAACACGTCCGTTTAAGATGCCGAGGCTGCCGAGAATGCTTGGCGCTGCACAGATAGCAGCGAGATAACGGCCCTGACGGCTGAACTGCATAAGGGCATCGCAAAGCGGTTCACATTTGCTGAGGTTTGTGGTACCTGGCATGCCGCCAGGCAAAATCAGCATTTCTACAGTATTAAAATCAAAATCAGCAAGCAGGCAGTCTGCCTGAACTTTGATATCGTGGGAGCCGGTAACGGTCAGAGAGTCTGAAATGGAGACTGTCTGAATCGGGATACCGGCTCTTCTAAACATGTCTACAACTGTCAAACCTTCGATTTCTTCGAAGCCATCTGCAAAGAAAATTGCTGTGTTCATAAAATTCTTCCTTTCTTGGTATAAGGTAAAATTGCATCAATCCACAGCCTTTGATGGATATGCAAAATAAATGATTTAACACAGGCCGCTTTCGCTGCCAGCCCGTGCAGTGGTACATATTTGAAGTATACCACAGTTTTGGTGGTTTGTGGGGATTTTGAGTGATTATCTCATGCAGAAAGGTTGGCTGGGTGGAATAATGCTTTACTGAAAGGGTGGAAAATGATATACTAGAGCGTATAAGTGGGATTCTGCCTTTTAGCGGAATTCTTCAGCACATAGTAACAGATGGGAGTGTTTTCCCACCTCTAAGCAAATTTCATAGTGTTTTTAAGAGGTTATCGTATGAATAAGAAGGTCAAACTTAAAGGACGGCTGAATATGTACATGCGCTGGCCGGTACTATTGAGTGCACTGCTGCTGGTGGCAACAGTGCTGATGTATCTGGTGGATTACCGTGCAGGTCTTCTGATGACTGCCTGTTTTGTTTTATATGTGGCAGCGGCCATCGTGATTTATTTTTATTTAAAGCCGTCTATTGTGGATGAGTTGGTGAATTTTGCCATCGAATTTGCACAGGTCCAGCATAATCTGATTCATGATCTTGAGATTCCTTATGCCATTCTGGATGAGACAGGGAAGCTTTTATGGGCGAACTCCTGTATGAAAGAGATAATGGGTGAATTTATTGATATGAAGAATATCAGTACATTGATTCCGGATATCAAGCAGGAGATGCTTCCGGATGATGAGGAAGAGAAGAAGTATGCCCATATTCGCTATAAAGAGCGCTACTACAAGGCTGAGATCATGAAGGTGTGCATTGATGACTTTGCGATGGAGAATAAGGTTGTAGAGATGCAGCCGGAGGCCTATCAGTTATTTGCATTTTATCTGTTCGATGAGACAGAGATACAGATGTCCAGGAAGGAGATCCAGAATCAGAAGCTCATCTGCGGTATTATATTGGTAGATAACTATGAAGAGGCATTGAACAGTACAGAGGAAGTCAGACGTTCCCTTCTGTCGGCACTGGTAGAGCGAAAGATCACCAAGTATATGCAGAACTATGATGCCATTGTGAATAAGATGGAGAAGGACAAGTATATGTTTGTCATCCGTCAGAAATATCTGCCAGTGCTTCAGAGTTCCAAGTTCGCATTGCTGGATGAAGTCAGAGAGATTAATATCGGCAATGAGATGAGTGTAACACTGTGTATTGGTCTGGGTGTTAATGCAGCCAGTTATGCGCAGGCGCTGGACTGGGCTCGTCATGCCATTGATCTGGCTCTTGGACGAGGCGGTGACCAGGCGGTTGTCAAGGAGAAAGACAAGATTTCTTATTATGGCGGCAAGACGAAGCAGGTGGAGAAGTCTACGCGTGTCCGTGCGCGTGTAAAGGCCCATGCCCTGAGACAGGTCATTGAGGGCAAGGAACAGGTGGCTATTATGGGTCATAAGATCGGTGACCTGGATAGTTTTGGTGCGGCAATCGGTGTCTACAGAGCGGCCCGAAGCCTGAACAAGAAGGCATTTATCGTCATCAATGATATTACCACATCGGTACGTCCGGTGATCGATCATTTTATGGACAATCCGGAGTATGACAGTGATATGTTTGTTACATCGGAGACAGCAAGAGGCATTGTCAATATGAATACGGCCATGGTTGTTGTTGATGTGAACACCAGTGAGAGGACGGAAGGACCGGAACTTTTGAACCTGACGAAAACGATCGTTGTTATCGATCATCATCGTCAGAGCGGAAATTCCATCGAGAATCCGGTGCTTTCTTATATTGAGCCGTATGCATCATCAGCATGTGAGATGGTTGCCGAGATTTTGCAGTATATTACAGATTCGGTGAAGCTGCGTCCGGAAGAGGCAGATGCTATGTATGCCGGATTAATGATCGATACGAACAATTTTATCAGTAAAACAGGTGTCAGAACCTTTGAAGCGGCTGCTTTTCTCAAGAAGAGCGGTGCAGATATCACCCGTGTCCGTCTGAAACTCAGAGATGATATGCAGACGTATAAGGCCCGGGCGGAAGCTGTGAAGAATGCATCGGTGGAGGGTGTTTATGCCTATGCTGAATGCCCGTCAGAAGGCCTTGAGAGCCCGACAGTTGTCGGTGCCCAGGTAGCCAATGAACTGCTCAATATCACAGGTGTGGAGGCATCATTTGTCTTTACCGTTGTGAAAGGTGTTATTTATGTCAGTGCAAGATCCTATGACAGCATGAATGTCCAGCTTGTTATGGAGCGGCTTGGCGGCGGCGGCCACAGTACCATGGCCGGTACACAGCTGAAGGATATGACAGTGGAAGAAGCTGAGGCAAAGGTGAAATCCGTTGTCAAATCAATGAAAATGGAAGGAGAAATCTAAAATGAAAATTATTTTAATTCAGGATGTTAAAACCCTTGGCAAAAAAGGTGATACAGTTAATGTGAATGATGGTTATGCACGCAACTTTATTCTTCCTAAGAAACTGGGAATTGAAGCAACAGCCAAGAATATCAATGATCTGAAGCTTCAGAAAGCCAATGAGGAAAAGGTTGCCAAAGAACTTCTGGAAGCAGCCAAGGCCTTTGCAGAAGATATCAAGGAGAAATCCGTGACAGTTACAATCAAGACAGGTGAAGGCGGCAAGACATTTGGGTCCGTTTCTTCCAAGGAAATTGCAGCTGCCTACAAGAGCCAGCTGAATATTGAGATTGACAAGAAGAAGCTGCAGCTGGCAGAGCCTGTGCGTTCACTTGGTGTTTACAAAGTACCTTATAAAGTACATCCAAAGGTTACAGCAGAGCTGACTGTCAAAGTAACAGAAGCTTAGAGAACAATTCCAACAGATAAGATATAAACCATTTATTACAGGCCGAGTCAATTCTTGATGCGGCCTGTAATAAACTTGCGGACAGGAGGCACAGGATATGGATGAGGCGATTATAAAGCGAATTCTGCCCCACAGTATTGATGCGGAAAAAGCGGTCATAGGTTCTATGATCATGGATGCGGATGCCGTTGTGGCAGCTTCTGAGATGATCACAGGAGATGATTTTTACCAGCGTCAGTACGGCATTCTTTTTGATGCCATGGTTGAACTTTACAATGAGGGGAAACCTGTAGATGTGCTGACGCTCCAGGAACGTCTGAAGATGAAAGATGTTCCTGAGGAATTTTCCAGTATAGAGTTTATCAGCGAACTGGTCAGCAGTGTGCCGACATCGGCCAATGTCCGGCATTACGCCCAGACCGTCAGTGATGATGCAACACTGCGAAGACTGATTCGTGTCAATGAGGAGATTGCCAACACGTGTTATCAGCACAGGGAATCTCTGGATGAGATTATGAATACCACAGAGAAGCGTATCTTTGATGTGCTCCAGAAGAAGAGTACGGATGAATATGTGCCGATCAAGGATGTGGTATTGTCGGTTATAGACAAAATCGAGGCGGCGGCCCGTCACAAAGGAACGGTTACCGGGCTGGCGACAGGATTTTATGATCTGGATTACAAGACATCCGGTCTGCAGCCTTCGGATCTGATCCTGATCGCGGCCAGACCGTCTATGGGTAAGACGGCTTTTGTATTGAACCTGGCTCAGTACATGTGTGTACGCAATCATGTACCGACGGCCATCTTCAGTTTGGAAATGTCAAAGGATCAGTTGGTCAACCGTATCCTTTCCATGGAATCCAAAGTAGATTCCCAGTCCATGAGAACAGGCACGCTTCAACCGGCGGATTGGGAGAAGTTAATTGAAAGTGCCGGTGTTATCAGCACAGCACCTCTTATTATCGATGATACGCCGGGTATATCGATCACAGAGCTGCGTTCAAAATGCCGAAAATATAAGCTTGAGAATGATCTGGGCCTTGTTATCATTGACTATCTGCAGCTGATGACCGGAGGCAGCAGGAAGCAGGAGTCCAGACAGCAGGAAATTTCTGAAATTTCCCGTTCTTTAAAGGCACTGGCCCGTGAGATCAATGCACCGGTAATTGCCCTGTCACAGCTCAGCCGTGCCTGTGAGACAAGGCCGGATCATCGTCCGATGCTGTCGGATCTTCGAGAATCCGGGGCCATCGAGCAGGATGCGGACGTGGTAATGTTCCTTTACCGTGATGATTATTATAATAAGGATACGGACAAGAAGAATATTTCCGAAGTGATTATTGCCAAGCAGCGTAATGGTCCGATTGGTACCGTAGAACTTGTATGGCTGCCGAATTACACGAAGTTTGCCAATAAAGAAAAGTAAACACATGCATTCTTTCGCATTAAAAAAGAGAATCAGACAGATAGAGACCTTTTATTCCTTTCAATCCATGGATAAAAGGTCTTTTTTGTCAGAACTGGCAAAAATGTTTGGAGGGGGAAAATTTGCTTAATGCGTGAACTTTGCTATAATGGAATCAACAGGCATCCAACTGCAATTTCTACACCAGATAAGGAGACGAGATGAGAGGAAATTGATGGAGGTAGCCAATGGCAGAGACGAGATATATCATATCGGATGCGGCCAGAATGATCAATGTAGAACCCCATGTCCTGAGGTATTGGGAAGAAGAACTGGCCATTCAAATTCCGAGAAATGAACTTGGACACAGATATTATACGGATAAGGAAATACAGCTTTTTGAAAATATTCGCGATCTGAAAGAGAAAGGCTTTCAGCTGAAGGCTATTCGGCTGATTATTTCTACATTGAATGAAGATGCTCCCTTTGGTAAGACAGGGAGTGAGGACGAGCATATGACAGAAGAAGAGCTGGCAGCGGCAAATGCAGGGCAGCTTGCTGAAGATTGCGAAAAAGAACCAATGGCGCCGCCAAAACAGATGGTACCGGAGGAAAAGAAGGATGAAGGAAAAACTGAAAAGAAGCCGCAGCAGACAGACCGGATGCCGGCGGTATCGGATAAGGATAGGCCTGAAGCAGCAGGAGAAAAGGGTATAAAAAGAGTTTCTCCGGCAGATAAAATGAAACATTTTAAATACATTATGGACGGGATTGTAACAGAAGCACTGGTGAAAAATAATGAGCGTCTTGAAGACGTGATGGCATCCCAGGTGACAGATATTGTGATGCAGGAAATCGGTAAGATGGAAGAACGTCAAGAAAGACAGTCAGAACGGTATTATAAGCTCCTTGATGAAGCAATTCGCGGACGACAAAGAAACAGTCAGGAAGTGGCGGCGGCCAAAGTACCGTCTTATAGCGCGGCGAAACTGCCAAGACGCAGAAAAAGACTATTTAAAAGAAAGTTCAAATATTAAATACATAGAGCTGCAGCGTTGCTATCTAAATAGCCGCTGCAGCTCTATGTATACCTGAATGATTATGCAGGATTAGTTGTTAGCTGCAAGAAATTCGTTAATCTTGTCAACTAATTCCTGTGGATTAATGCCATGAACGAAAGCTGCTTCTTCAATTGTCTCACCCTGAGAAGAAGGACAGCCAAGACAGTGCATGCCAATACCTAAAAGAATAGGTGCTACATTGGCATCAATGCGGAGAAGATCTCCGATTAAAGTATCTTTAGTTACTACAGCTGCTGCCATAATATCACTCCTTTCGTATTGTGCGAAAAACGCATCTTCTCGTATTATAATATACTTTATTTAATTTTGCAACCAAACTTCATTTGAAATTTTTGACGCTGTCTGTAAATGTGAATTTTTTCTCAATAAATAATGAATTTTCTTCATTTATACAAGATTGCCCTTGTATTCGACGCCAATTTGTTATAGAATAGAGTCGTACGAAAATTAATATTTATCATTATTAGGAGGTATACTATTATGGCATACGTTATTTCAGACGCTTGTGTTTCTTGTGGTACATGTGCTGGTGAATGTCCAGTTGGCGCAATCAGCGAAGGTGATGGCAAATACGTTATCGACGCTAATGCATGCTTAGACTGTGGTTCTTGCGCAGGCGCTTGCCCTACAGAAGCTATTTCTCAGGAATAATCCTGTTGGCCGGTATATCCGGTTTATTATGAAACATGAGGAAAAGGTTACTATAGCAATATAGTAACCTTTTTTATTTGTTTTATACATGTGCGATGAACTTTTGCTAATATATAGGATTCACGCAATAAGTTTTTTGCCGCATGGGTTATAAACTGCGAAGAATCTGCAAAGCATTCTCGCGGATAATAGTTTCATAATGTTCATCAAAATAATACAATGTATTGGCATTTGCTTTCTGAACAGAACCGAACTCTGAAGCAAGCTGGCAGATGCCCCCAAAGATGGTGCGTGGGATTCCTTCGCTGGAGAGAACAAGATAGTAATGACTATTTACCGGGTTCTTATACAGTGTATTGCCGCAGTCGAAATTCTCAGGAAGCTGTTCGCTCAGACGGGAGACGTCATTCAGAGAATTGAATTCATAAATACGTAAAATAATCTGCTGGGAATCTGCATTCGCTTCCGTATCAGGGGTGTTGGAATCATCCTGAATATCTGAGTCGGCCGTATTGTCTGTACTGTGCATTTCAGCTGTCTTTGCCAGGATATCATTGCTGAGGCGCTTAAAGATGTCAAGAATCTCGTCTGTACCGCTGTAAATGATCTCATCCGAATCAGACACCTCATCCGAATCATCTGAGGATGGTGTGAATCTGGAGAAACGGGTATCCAGTTCTTCTGGATCATCCACCTTTGTGATGATCAACATAATACATTCATTGGAAATAGGGACAGCTTCTATGATTAAAGGGATGTTCTCTGCTTCAAAACCGAGTTCATCAGATGCCTGAACCATCATTTCACGAAAAAGTGCTTTGGCTTTCTCGGAACCATAGGCAAGTTCACTGAGCTTGAGTTCGCGTTCAGCCAGATCGCTGCGTGTCAGTGTACATCGTATCTGGTTCTCACTGATGCGTTCTAATTTCATGTTATCACTCCTTTCCATGCAAAATAAAACCATAAACCATATGAAGTTTTTTCTGCAAGTATCTTCATTATAGCCATTATTTAATTGGCTGTAAAGAGGAAATAACGTTGGATTTTAACCCGGAGAAAGCAGCCGTGTCGAAGGTATTGACATGTTGTCAATGGGGGATGTTTTCTGCGGACTGATGATGATTGATGGATGTATTTGGTACTGTTATCATTATTATATGTCTGATGGAGAGTATCATTACAAGGATGCAGGTGCCAATATAACATATCACATAGCGCGCGGCATGAAATGGAGAACAGAAGACATTTTTACGGAATCTTTCCGCAAAAGTGGAGGATGATGGATGAAAGCAACCGTTTTTTATGCAAAAATGGAAGAAAATACCGCTTTTAGTGTTTTTTAAGGGTGGAAATGTTGATGGATTGGGTACTATGTAGTATAATCAGAAGATAAGTATATGGAAATTGTATAGAGTCGTTTTTGGGAAGCCAGCTCTGTACAGCTACACAATGTGAATAGGAGACTGTTTGGATGGAAGTAATTACAGATGATATGACAGGGTACAGGCTCCGAAGGAGAGCGATTGTATTCTGGATAATCTCAGGAGTACTGATCATCGTCACTGTCGGAAGTATACTGTTTTATAGAAATCCATGGCTCGTGCACAGAATGGATGCCGATCAGGCAACAGCAGAGGTGTTGGAAGAGATTGCAGAGAGCACATCACCTTATGTGAAGATTGAAGGCATTGAGCTTACTTTTACGGGTTACTATAAGGTGAATGGGAATGGGACGGTATGTTCTTATTGCTATATGGGATCAATCGGGAATCATTATGTACTCACGGATATACCTGCGAAGGATAAAGGTGCACTGGCTGAGGACAGTACACTGGAGGAGAAGGTTTTGAAGAACTATACACTGACAGGTCAGCTTGTGAAGAAGGATGAAATTACCGCACGATTGGCAGAAGAAGAGAACATGGATCTTAGTGAATATAAAGCCTATTATCATATGGCGGATATTGAGATCCATGATTATGACAGTGATCAGGAAAGAATGCGTATCTATCAGATGATGTATCTGATAATGGCGGTCGGCTTAGCCGCTGCCGGTGCGATTTTATGGTCAGAATCTAGGCTGAGTATGCAGTCAACGAAAGACAACAGTTGACAGATGCTCCGGCTGCA
This sequence comes from Pseudocoprococcus catus, assembly GCF_019734885.1. GTDB lineage: Bacteria > Bacillota > Clostridia > Lachnospirales > Lachnospiraceae > Coprococcus_A > Coprococcus_A catus. The sequence continues at coordinate 168,628 of NZ_JAAXCM010000021.1, forward strand.
AAGGAGGAACCAATGAAGAAAGTATTACCGATTGTAATTGTGATGCTGCTTATTATAGGTGTAGGCGGCGGAGTGGCGTGGAGTCTGCTTGCAGGCAGGTACAAACCGACAGAAGAGGTGCTTGACTATGCTTCTGAGATGGGCCTTGCTGAGAACGAATATGCTGTTACGCTGAATCATGAAGTACTAAAGGAAGACAAAGCAGCAGCAATTGACGGCAGAGTTTATTTAAGCATGGCTTTGGTGACAGAAAGCATTAATACCCGTTTTTACTGGGATGACAACGAAAAGCTGTTTTTATTTACGACACCGACAGAAGTGATGAAGGTGACACCGGATCAGCAGAGTTATACAGTGAAGACCTGGGATGGCAGCAGCGATGCTGATGAAGGTTACATGATTGTGCGGACTTACAATGGCAGTTATTATGTTGCGGCTGAATTTGTGAAAGCACACACTCAGATGGATTATGCAGAATATACAGAACCAAACCGCGTTGTGATGAACACAAAATGGGAAGAGCAGCAGACGGTGACGCTGAAGAAGGACACAGCGGTTCGCTATAAAGGCGGTGTGAAGAGTGAAGTGCTCAGGCAGGCCAATAAGGGGGAGAAGATGGTACTGCTCGAGGCTTACGATGACTGGAGCAATGTGGTGACAGAAGATGGATTTGTAGGATGGGTGTCCAACAAGGCACTGCAGGAGACCCAGATAGAGACGCCTGAGGCACCGGCTTTTGAGGCACCGGAATATACCAGCATCCACAAAGATTACAAGATCAATCTTGGATGGCATCAAGTGATGAGTACAGCGGCCAACAGCAGTTTGTCAAGCGTGCTGAGTTCTGCATCAGGCATCAATACATTGTCACCTACATGGTTCTCGTTTGCAGATACAGAGGGCTCTGTGACATCGATTGCTTCCAAAGATTATGTGGATACCTGTCATGCGAAGGACATTGAAGTGTGGGCATTGTTCTCCAATGAGTTTCCTTCAGATGACGGGACACGATATTTTGATTCTGAGAAGACCGATCAGGTTTTGGCTTATACATCCAAACGTGAGAAAGTGATCAGCGAAGTGATTAGTTATGTGACAAAGTACGGTATTGATGGCATTAATATTGATTTTGAGTTGATATCACAGGAAGGCGCGGATGATTATATTGAGTTCATCAGAGAATTGTCTATCGCCTGCCGTGCGAACAATATCATCTTGTCGGTAGATAATTATGTGCCGGAGTACACCTATTATTATAACCGCAGGGAACAGGGGATTGTGGCAGATTATGTAGTGATCATGGGATATGATGAGACACCTGCAGGTTCAGATACACCGGGGCCTGTCGCTTCTCTGAACTTTGTTCGCAAGGGTATCACAGATACGTTGAATGTTGTGGACAAGTCGAAGGTGATCAATGGTATTCCGTTCTATACCAGAGTCTGGTGTACAACTGCCGATGGAAATGTCAGTTCCTTTGCATGCGGAATGGCGGAGGCTTTGGGGTATTTGACGGATCATAATGTGATACCGCAGTTTGTGGAGGATATGGGTCTGAATTACGGCAGTTATACCTCTGAGAAGGATGGCAACTTCTACGAAATCTGGCTTCAGGATGCTACAGCCGTAGAAGAAGAGATGAAGATGATCAAGGAGTTTGATCTGGCGGGTGTTGCAGAGTGGAAGATCGGCTTCGAGAGCGGATCAGAAATCTGGGATACAATACAGTCTTATCTTCAGTAAATGTTTTGGACACGGCATGAGGAGTGCAGGTGTCCGGCTAATGGGATAACAGGAATCCTGTTTGCATATATTGTCTTCAAAGAGATGATAGATGCAGGCAGGGTTCTTTTTTTATGAAACGAGTGCTGACAGGCATATTGTGGTGTCTGGCGATCGGAATGGTTTACAGTGTTCTGATCCGTCAAAGTGGTCAGGGAGAACGGATGGAGGGGATAAGTACTGTTTTTTATCATAGGATAAAGCCGACAATGGAAAACTCCTCCTTTGTTGTCATTGACAGTGGACATGGGTTTTTTGATGCCGGCAAAATTGGTGTCGGTGGTACACAGGAAAAGAAAATTAATCTGGTGATTGCACAAAAACTGAGGGATATGCTGGAGCTTCAGGGGATTCATGTACGGATGACACGGGAGAATGATGAAGTTTTATATGATGGTGAACCGCCTGAAGACAAAAAAGAGGATATGAGAAAGAGAGTGGCACTGATGAATGAACAGGGGTGCCTGCTGGCTGTCAGTATTCATCAAAACAGTTTCACAGAGGAAAAGTATAAGGGGGCCCAGGTCTTTTATTATAAACCCTCAGAGGAAAGCCACAGGCTTGCATCGGCGATCCAGCAATCTTTGATAGAATTTCAGAATTCGGAGAATACAAGACAGGAAAAAGCCAATGAAGACTATTATATTCTGAGAAAAGAAAGGGTGCCGACGGTGATCTGTGAATGCGGATTTTTAAGTAATCCGGAAGAGGAAGTTCTACTTTGTACGGAGGCGTATCAGGAAAAAACTGCATGGGCAATTTCTGTCGGTATTCTTCGGTATTTGAATGAAAAACAGGTACCAAGTGAAAATCATTAGAAAAGAATAAAAAAATTGGCAGCCTTTCGGCTGCCTGTAAGGGGAAGGTATATATTTAAAAAAGGGATTAAGAAATTGTCTTTTGCTATGTTTGTATTTTATCATAGGTGATATGTATAAGTGTTGCCAAAGATCGAAAAAATATTCCTTTAATTTTGCACAAAGTGACGACATAATTCTTGTGCAATGTCACGATTGACATATGAAAGTACATATTTTGCGAGGTGTTTGGACATAATGCTCATAAACATACAGCAGCAGGTAAATAGGAATTCGATGGCTATGTCTATAAATCAGACTCGAATTTTGTACTGAGACCTGCAGGCGAGTTTTGAGAGACAGAAAGGTGATTAGAACATGAAAAATGTAAAACAATGTGCAAAATGGATTCTGGTATGTTTAATGGCGGTTTTGATGACAGGTGTTGTATCAGCGGCGGAAACAGCCGGAAAAGGAGAGATTTCTTCTTTTAATAATTACGGAGAAAATGGAAAGTACACATCGATTGGCAAATATGAGGTGGCCTATGGTTCAGCCATTACAGATGTGACGCAGAAACTGCCATCGACACTGACAGCAACGATGACAACGGGTGAGGAAGTGGAAGTCCCTGTTACATGGGTATGTGTTAGTGATAATCTTGGGGGCAATTCTTATATACCAAAGCATGAGGATGCTTCGGCAGTGTATACTTTTGAGGCACAGTTGGGGGATGGCTATAAGATGGCCGGCAATCTTCCGGATGATTATGTGATGCCTTTTGCAACTGTCAGTTACACAGAGGGTGCACAGGAGCTGAACAGTCAGGCACCCGAAATAGATACAGAGATGGATCAGGCAATGGATGCGGCCGCAGGAATGTCGGTATGGACCTGGATCATCTGGATTATTGTCATCGTGATCATCGTTGTTGTCCTCTGGTGGCTTTTTGCAGGCAGCAAAAACAGCAAAGAGAAGTAGCACAGTCATTTGAGTATTAAAAAATGAAAACAGGATTCAAAATGAGATCTTCAAAGACCGGCATATCGGTATATTCTCATTTGAATCCTGTTTTGAAATTTTAGAGGTAGATTTTTAACCTGCGGGAGTGCGTGGAAAGAAGAATCCTAGCTTTCCCATGGACGGATACGGTAAGTGACGCCGAGTTGATCACAAATAGCCTGACACTGCGACTCTTCTTCTTTGCTGAGGGTTGTGTCGACTGTTGTCATCACAACGTGAGGAACATACCGGGTGCATTCTTTGGCGAAATCCAGCATGGCCTGGAAAGACTGATCACCGAAACGGCTGCGGACCAGTTCGTGGTAACGGTCTGCATTAGGAGTATTTAAGCTGATGGAAACGGTGTCGATCAGCCCTTTAAAATCCGGTGCAATGTCTCTGCAGTTGACAAGGTTGCCGAGTCCGTTGGTGTTGATACGGATTGGTTTATGGTAGGTTTCCTTAAAGTATCGGGCAACTTGGAGCAGAATATCGATGCGTTCTGTCGGTTCGCCGAAGCCGCAGAAGACCAGTTCATCAAAGGCATCAACGTTGAAATTAGCGAAATCGGCGATAATTTCTTCGTATTCCGGTTCACGTGTCAGCCACAGGGAATCGGATTCGCCCACATGATCCATGGTCTGCCTCAGACAGAAGGTGCAGGAACAGGGACATTTGTTGGTCAGATTGACGTAAAGATTATTGTGAACTTTATAAAGAATCGTCATAGTAAAAACTCCTTTGTATCAATTTAGTCGTATTTTAATGTGTGCAGCACTTCTTCAAAACATACACCATCTGTCAGCGGTATGTCAAGTTCAATGGAACGCTGGATGCATTTTTTAATAAAGTTGGAGGCCTTCTTGACAGAACGGTCGAATGGGACGCCATTGACGGCATCTGCTGCAATGATGGCAGTGAAAATATCACCGGTGCCTGAACGGGAGGTACCGATGCGGTGTGTTCTCAGAACACGGGAAGATTTGCCGGCTTCATGGCAGAAGTTGGCAACATACTGACCCTGCGTGATGCCGGTGATAACAATCTTTGAAGGACCGGCCTTGGAAAGCTTCTCGGCCATAGCCTCGATTTCTGAGAGATGCCACTTCTTGTCTTCGTACGGGGTGTCTGTCAGAATGCAGGCCTCTGTCATATTTGGAGTCAGAATATCTGCATAGTGGACCAGATCTTTCATATGGTCACACATCTCTCTGGTGTAGGTTGGATAAGGTCTGCCGTAATCGCCCATAACGGGGTCAATGATCACCAGGTTGTCCGGACGTTTGAAATCCCGGATAAAATTCGATACAATAGCGATCTGTCTGGCAGAGCCGAGGAATCCGGTGCAGATACCGGAAAAGGACAGATCAAGCTTCTTCCATTCGTCGATGCTTGGCTGCATATGGTCTGTATAGTCTTGATAGTAGAAGCTCTCAAAGCCTGTATGATTGGAAAAAATGGCTGTGGGAAGTGTACAGCATTGAACACGAAGCATGGAGATGACAGGAAGAGCCACTGCAATAGAGCAGCGGCCAAATCCTGTCATGTCATTGATTAATGCAATTTTCTTCTGATGATTATGATAATCTGACATATTCAGTTCCTTTCATGAAACAAAATTCAAGTCATCATGTGCAAGAACAGATGAGTTAACTGCCTTTCATATGATGGCATATTCGTCAGCGCTGGGTAAGGCGCTGGATATATTTCGGAAGATGTGCGGCCTGCAGTGCGGAACCGATCACATAGAAGAGAAGGATGCCGATGATACCTTCCATGACAAGTCCCGGAATCTGTGTAGCACCTGTATAGATACTGCCGTAAAGAATAGAACCGCCGATGAAATAACCGATCACCATGATCACGATACCGACAACGCCGGCGATGGCTGTACGGATCTTAAACATATTGGCGGTGAGTCCTGTGCGGTTGGCAATGTAACCGATCACAAAGCCCATGATACCTTTGATGATCAGTGTTGGGATGATCCACTGGGCATAACCGGTCAGCAGATCAGAAAGTGCAGAGCCGATGCCGCCGGCCAGAAGACCTGTCACAGGGCCGAAGAAGACGCCTGAGATGAGAATGAAACAGTTGCCGAGGTGGGCGTAACCCAATGGAATCGGGAACTGTAAAAACATTGTTGAAAGACACACTAGAGCGATGGCCAGTGCATTGATGCTGATTGTTCTGGAATTTAACTTGTTCATAACCGAAAACCTCTCTTCTGTATTAACATTACTTGATATCATACTGTGAATGTGACGTTTTTGAAATGGCCAGTTTTATATTATTTCATATGGTCAGTTGCCTTTGATGAAGGTGGGTATATCACTGGGCAGCGAGAGTGGCACAAAGCGGCAGAATATGGTATACTATGTGAAAATATCAATGTTTTGACAATACAGGATAACATAAGGAACAGAGGTGACATTTTGAAATTTATACATACGGCAGATATCCATCTGGGAGCAGCTCCGGACAGCGGTATGCCCTGGGCAGCAGACAGAGGAAGTGAACTATGGGAGACCTTTTACCGGCTTTTGGATAAAGCAGAAAAATCTGATGTGGAGCTATTATTGATCGCAGGGGACCTTTTTCACAGGCAGCCGCTGAAGAGGGAACTCAAAGAATTGAATTATCGTTTTTCACAATTAACCCACACAAGGATCGTGATAGTGGCAGGCAACCATGATTACATTGGCACGCAGTCTTTTTATAAGGATTTTGAGTGGGCGGACAATGTTGTCTTTTTCAGAAAAAATCATATATCTTATGTGTATATTGCTTCGTTGAATTTAGTTGTTTATGGCATGAGTTACGACAGGCAGGAGATTACAGAGGCGATGTATGACCAGCTTAGACCGATGCGCAGATTGAAGGACGGAAGGCCTCTTCCGGAAGGCTGCAGGCATATCCTTCTGGCCCATGGCGGTGACAGCCGTCATATTCCGATCAATCAGGATAAACTCAGACAGGCAGGGTTTGATTATGTGGCGCTGGGCCATATCCACAAACCATGGATAGATGATAGGAGCCCAATGGCTTATGCTGGTGCGCTGGAACCCATTGACCGCAATGATGAAGGCATCCATGGTTATATACAGGGAATATTGAGTGACAAAGAGACAAAGATTGAATTTGTTCCTTTTGCGGAAAGGTCCTATATTACATTGAATGCGGAAGTGACACCGGATATGACCATGCGTCAGCTGGCAGAGTCAGTAAAGGGGCTGCTGGGACAGTGCGGCCGGCAGAATATGTTTCAGATTGTGATAGAGGGGTTCAGAAATGTGGATTTTGAACTGGATGAGGGAATGCTGATGCGGCTGGGACGGGTATTATCCGTCCGTGATCATTCGGTTCCGGATTTTGATTTCCAGCACTTATACGAAGAAAATCAGAATAATATTATCGGAATGTATATCCGGCAGATTTCAGAGATGGATATCAGTGATGAACTGAAGGCGAAGGCATTAGGCTATGGGATGAAAGCATTGTTGGAGACACGATGAGATACATCATGATATAGACTGAATGAAATAGAGAATCAGGAGGCAGAAAAGTGATTATAAAACAACTGAATCTGGACCATTTCGGAAAGTTCCATGATCGGGAGATTCATCTGGAGAAGGGGATCAATATTGTTTATGGTGCCAATGAATCCGGTAAATCCACGGTACATTCATTTATACAGTGCATGCTTTTTGGAACAGAGCGCCTGAGAGGGCGCGGAGCCGGTAAAGATATTTACACAAAATATCAGCCCTGGGATGGCGGCGGAAGCTACGAAGGCAGGATGCGTCTGACTTGTCAGGATCAAAACTGGCGTTTGATGAGGAATTTTCACAAGGATGACAGTCATCTGACGGTGATTGACGAAACGGGCGGGCGTGAGATCCCATGCAGGGAGGATGATATTTCATCATTGATAGACGGAATGACCCTGTCAAATTATCGCAATTCTATTAGTTCCGGTCAGCTGTCACTGCAGCCGGATGGTCAGTTTACTACGGGAATGCAGTCCTATATGGCCAATATGGCCATGGGAGCGACTGATAATGTGGATGTGGGTAAAGCACTGAATTATTTGAAGGAGGAGCGCAAAAAGGCAGCATCAAAGTTTTCTCATCAGGAATATGAGGATTGTGTGAAGGAAGCAGAAAATCTCCGAAGGGAATTAGAAGGCCGGATGGCATTGATGTCACAGCAGAAAGCCCTTGAAAGGGAGCGGGAGAATATACTGGAGCGCATCCGGCAGCTTGAGTGTGATGTGGATGATGCCATGAAGCAGGATCGGCAGGAGCGAATGAAGGCAATCCGGCTTATTCAGGAGAATAATGATGTGGCCGCCATGTATAAGGCAAAAAAAGCCGAGCTTCGTGAAATGGAGAATCAGACAGGTAGCCAGAAATATCAGCAGCATTTAAATGATGTGATGGAAGACTATGAAGTGCGTCAGAATAAGCTGGAAGATGATCGATCAAGATACAGTGAACTGGAAGAGCAAAATGAGGGAAACGGCATACGGAATCTGGCACTTATTTTTCCGGTAGCTGCAGTAGCTGTGCTTGTCTGGCTGGCAGGCGGCCTGGTTGGATTGAAAGGGATCGCACATATTGCAGCGGCGGTTCTTTTGACGGCTCTGGCAGCTGGCTTTGCGTTTATGCTGATCAGGACATCAGGAAAGAAGAAAGAACGCATAGAACAGCTTGAAGCAGAGATAGAGGAGCTTGAATCCCGGCAGCAGGCGATACTTGAAAAGTACCAGATTGATGATATTGCTCAGCTGAAGGAAAGAGGGCAGGATCAGAGAAGCCGGCAGGAAGTCGTTGTGAGACTCAGAAAAGAACTGGAAAATCTGCGAAGACGTTATGATCAGCTGCAGGAGCCGCTGAAGCCTTATATAGAGAAGTATGGGGAAAGTGTGACACTGGAATCTTCAGCCGGTCAGAAACAGAAACAGACTATCCAGCAGCTGCGAAAGCAGGCCTCTGATCTGCTTAGACAGTCAGAACAGCTGAACTGGCAGATGGAGCAGCTGGATGAAAAACAGAACAGTCTTGAAAAGCTTGAGACAAAGATCAGTGAACTAAAAGAACAGAAGAAAAACAGTGAGGAAGAGATTAAAGCGATTGAGCTCAGTCAGAAGACCATACAGGATATCACCGCCAGAATTCATGGTTCCTTCGGCACACAGCTGGCAGATTATATTTCACAGCTTTTTTCTTATATTACAGATGGTGCCCATAAGAAATTGAATATTGATGAGAAGTTTCAGGTAACGGTAGATGATGACAGACAGCTTCTGCTGCCTCAGCAATTATCGGCGGGTACAGTGGATCAGATTTATTTTTCTGTGAGGATGGCAGTCAGCCAGATGATTTTTAGTGAGCCGATGCCGCTGATTCTGGATGACAGTTTTGCCCTGTATGATGATGAGCGTTTGAAGAATACATTGAGATGGCTGGCAGAGCAGAAAGCTTTTAGTCAGATTCTCATATTTACATGTCATCACAGAGAAGCAGAGATGCTGCAAAGTTTAAATTGTGATTATCATTATGTTGAACTGTAAATGAGGGCGAAACTTCAAGTATACTGAAAAAATGCCGCCAATGAACGATTCAATGCAGGCACATTCGCACTGCATATGAATTCGTTCATTGGCGGCATTTTTCAGAAGGCTGTGGGTTTCGCTTCTTTGTTATATCACTGCCTGCATTGCGCAGATTTTATTTGTGGTATTTACGGTAGTAAGTCAGTGCGTTCTGGATCTTCGCGTTTGGATCGAGCAGTTCGCTGATGGAGTGATCGTAGTTCAGTTTGTCGATCATGAGTGCGATGTATTTGCTCAGGTCTACGTTAATGTAATATGGACGGGATAATAAGTCCGGTGTCTGATAAATAACGTTGGTTGTCAGAACTTTGGAGATAAGACCCTGTTCATAATATTCATCGAACTGTTTCAGACCGTTTGTAAACAGACCAAATGTTGCGGCAACAAAGACACGGTTTGCTTTACGCTTCTTCAGTTCTTTGGCAACATCCAGCATGCTTTCGCCGGAGGAGATCATATCATCCACGATGAATACGTCTTTGCCTTCAACGGATGAGCCAAGAAATTCGTGAGCAACGATCGGATTGCGGCCATTGACAACTCTGGAATAGTCTCTTCTCTTGTAGAACATACCCATATCAAGACCGAGAACGTTGGAATAGTAAACTGCACGTCCCATAGCACCTTCATCCGGGCTGATGATCATCATATGCTCGCTGTCCACCTGAAGGTCAGGTACGTTGTTGAACAGTGCTTTGATAAACTGATAAGTTGGCTGGATGCTGTCAAAACCACTGTTAGGAATTGCATTCTGTACACGTGGATCATGTGCATCAAAAGTAATAATATTTTCAACACCGAGAGCGTGAAGTTCCTGAAGCGCAACTGCACAGTCCAGAGATTCACGGGATGTACGTTTGTGCTGGCGGCTCTCATAAAGAAATGGCATGATGACATTGATACGGCGCGCTTTGCCTGCTGCTGCTGTAATAATACGTTTTAAATCGGAATAATGATCGTCTGGTGACATCTTATTCATATGTCCGCAAAGGGAATATTCGATTGAATAGTTCGTTACGTCAACGAGTAAGTATAAATCCTTACCGCGGATAGAATCAAGGATGGTACCCTTCGCTTCGCCGGAACCGAAACGGGAGCATTTTGTATTCACGATATAAGAATCTTTGATTTTGTCATCCTGGTGAAGAACATCTTCACGTTCTTTTCTCCAGTCAACGATGTATTCGTTGACCATTTTGCCAAGTTCACTGCAGCTCTGAAGCGGGATAATACCTAAATCACCTACTGGAATTGAGTTTCTAAACTCTTCAATGTTCTGAGCCATAATATACCTCCATCATGTGTTAACTTAATCAAACAAAAATCGACATTGTCGTCCACTTTATTTATAACGTATCCGTCATAGGATGTCAAGGCGTCTTAGTCGGAAATTGCCTTTTTAATTCGGATATCGTCACCCAGGATCAGCATAATCTCATAATTGCTGATCAGTCTGGAAAATATTCTTTCACTATATTCGTTCTGTAATTCATCCAGAGATAAATTGGTAGAAATAATCGTGGATTTCCTGGCAAGAAGCCGTTCGTTGATACACAGAAAAAGCTGTGAAGTAACAAAGGCATTGTTCAGTTCAGTTCCAAGATCATCGATGATCAGCAAATCACAGTCAAGGATATAATGAAACATATTCTCATCGCTGTCATCCATATCATCATTCCCGAAGGTATTGTTCTGAAGGATATCTACCAGATGGAAGGCGGTGAGATAAATAACAGTGTGGGATGTGTTGAGCAGTTCACGGGCAACGCAATTGGTCAAAAATGTCTTGCCGACACCTGTGTCTCCATAAAAAAGAAGATTGCGGGCCTGTTCATCAAAATGGTCAATAAAATCATGGCAGGTATTTAAAACTGCCTGCATATTCTCACGGGGACTGATACCGAGATTGCGGTTTTTGGCGTCAGAATAATAGCGGATATCGAAGGTATCAAAATTCTCGCGTTCAAGAACTTCATGAATATTGGATTGACGGTAAAGCAGATCGACCATAGCCTGTTTGAAGCAGTGACACTTTTCGTCGCCGATGAAGCCGGTGTCATGACAGTCCGGGCAGGTATAGGTTAATGCCAGGTAGTCGGACGGATAACCGGCCTGGGTCATGAGAATCCTCTGCTGATGCTGAAGTGTCTGAATCTGCTGCAGCATATCCTGCAGCTGGACGGCCTGTCCAAGAACTGCGGCACGTGCTCTGTCAGCGTAAAGGGCGGCAATCTGATCTTCAAGGTTACGATAAGCGGGAAGCTTATTGCAGAGCTCTTCATAGCGCAGCGTCTGCTGATGGCGGTGTTCCATCTGGCGGAGATCATATTGACGCATGATGGCCTGATATTGAGAATTCTTTAAGTTCATACTGATGTCTCCTTTTATTTATCGGCGGAACCGTTTTGGATCTTCGCAGCCAGTTTCTTCTCAAGAGCAGCATAATCGTAGCTGCGCTGATTGAAGTTATGAAACTTGTTGGAAGATGGGCGGGACTGCTTGACAGTCATCGGCCGTTTGACAGGGGAAGAGGCCTTCTGGGCGCTGCGCGCTTTGTCAGCAGCCAGTACTTCGGTCATTGTATAGGCACCCAGGGATTTCCAGTTGCTGAGGATCTTATCGGTGTATTCAAAACTTGGTGTATGGACGGCCATCATGGTTCGGCGGCAGGCCTCAAGGATAAGATCGATACTGAAACCGTAAGTGCGTGTCCACTTATTGATATATTCCGCTTCTCCGGCGGCAGGCATGCGTCCGCCAAGACCAAAGGCTTTCAAAACTGCAAAGCAGGCTTTCTGATGGGTCTCGCTCTGAGCACGTGCTTCATCCGCTGTGGTGATATGCAGATCTGCCCAGGATAAAGCGACTTTCTCTATGTAGCGCATATGGGTATGGCCGTTGGATACACAATATTCAAAAAGATATTCTATGAGATCTCTGGAGAAACCGAGTTCATCGTAGAAATAATAGATCGTATTCAGATCCGTGGGACTCAGCGGACGGCCAAGATACTGCTGAATGATAAAAATCAGCTGGGCACCATCATCACTCTCGGAAAAGTGATGGAGTTCCTGGGCAGAATGGGGCTGTCGGTTGTCTGAAGCAGGAGTGGCTGTCGTTAAATTGCTGTTCTGACTGCTGCCGGACTGATGGGAGACAGCTGGTACAGCGATATGCTCAGAATTAACTGCAGAGGAAGATGCCCGGGAGTCTGATGGGGGGATGGAATTGAGGCAGATACTGGCAATGCTGCCGTCACGGTCAAAGGAAAGACGCAGAAGGCCTTCTGATTCCCAGTACTTCAGTGCACGGGTCACATCATTCTCTGTCATAAAAAATATATCAGCGATACCGCTTAAAGAGAGGGCATGATCCGGCTGTGAAAGCCAGCGCAGGAGATAAAGATAAATTTTCAGAAATTCTCCATTGGCCCGCGGCAGATAGTGATCAAAAAAAGCATTCGGTATGATGGTAGCGTCATCGGAATAACTTGCAGATAATGTAATAGGTTTCGGCATAAACCCACCTCCGGGGAAGTAATATTAATTATGAATAGTATAACATAAAGCGTAAAATTTGAGAATAGAGGGACTTTGTGAAGCAATGTGGATAGTTTTGTGGAGAAAATTGTGGATAAAGTGGATAACTGGTGGATAGTCTCCTGAAGTTTTATTTTTGAAATGTCGAAAAAGCCCGTAAAATGCGGTGTTTAGGCGAAAAATAAATAAAGGTTTGGGGACAATTATGTAAACAAAAATATCCACCGGAGTTATCAAGGATTTTTGTTGATAAATCGGTGGATATTGTGGATAACTTTATTTAATGAGCGCTTCTCCTACTAAAACAACGTCTCCGGCTCCCATAGTTATCAACAGGTCGCCGTTGATACATTTTTCACGCAAAAATTTTTCAATCTCTTCAAAGGATGGAAAATAGTAGGCTTCTTTGCCTTTTTCAAGGAGAAGCTTCTGGATATCCTTTGAATGGATGTCACCCGGATCAGTTTCACGGGCAGCATAGATATCTGCCAGAACAATTTTATCAGCCAATGAAAGAGCATCAGCAAATTCGTGGAAGAAAGCCTTGGTACGTGTGTAAGTATGCGGCTGGAAGACACACCAGATCTGGCGATGCGGATACTTCTGTGCCGCAGTCAGTGTGGCTTTGATCTCTGTGGGATGATGTGCATAGTCATCAATGACAGTGACGCCGTTGAATTGTCCTTTATATTCAAAACGGCGGTCAGTTCCTTCGAAAGCCATGAGTCCTTTTTTGATGATATCCATAGGGATATGTAATTCTCTTGCGGCGGCAATGGCAGCCAGGGCATTGGATACATTGTGAATACCGGCAACATTCAGCTGGATGTGGTCGATCTTCTCACCGTAAGCTATCAGGTCAAAACTGCCTTTGGCAAATTCGTCGAAAGCAATATTCTCAGCAGTGTAATCACATGCCGGTTTCAGACCATAAGTGATGATGTGGCATGGCAGACCTTCAGTAATCTCAGTGACGTTGTTGATTTCACCGTTGATAATGAGGATACCCTTCTCATCCAGTTTTTCTGCAAACTTCCTGAAGGAATGACGGATGTCATTGATATCTTTAAAGAAATCCAGATGGTCTTCTTCTATATTAAGGATGATCTCAAGACTTGGATTGAACTTCAGGAAGCTGTTGGTATATTCGCAGGCTTCTGTAATGAAATTGTCGGAATGACCCACGCGGATATTGCCGTGGATTGCTTTCAGAATACCGCCCACACTAATAGTGGGGTCTGTATCAGCAGCCAGAAGAATATGAGACAGCATAGAGGTTGTTGTCGTCTTGCCGTGGGTACCGGAAACGGCGATGGCGTTGGCATAATTGGTCATAATCTGGCCAAGCAGGTCGGCGCGGTCCATCATCGGGATACCGGCTGCTTTGGCAGCGGCAAATTCAGGGTTATCAGGATGGATCGCAGCGGTATAAACAACCACATCGATATCAGGTGTGATATTCTCGGCACGCTGGCCATAGGTAATTTGGATACCAAGAGATTCCAGGTGATCTGTAATGGCAGATTCATGGGCATCGGAGCCGACAACAGTAAAGCCTTTGGCATGCAGAATTTCTGCAAGACCGCTCATGCTGATGCCGCCGATTCCCATAAAGTGAATTTTGACTGGTTTATTGAAATTGATTTGATACATCAGAATCCTTCCTATCTATAAAATAATATTGTTAAAGGGTGTGTAACGGCCGAAAATAGACGTCAATTTACGGGGCGTTTATATCTGTGCAGTTACCTATTGCTATTATAACCGCATTTAATGAAAAATCAAATGAAAATTATGAAAATGTAAATTATGTATTGTATACAAAAAAACTATGTAAAAATTGTTGGAAATTGTCAGAAAAAGGTTGCCTAAAAGCAACTGATGCTATGAGGATTGCATATATTTTCTTTTTTTGTCGTAAATAAATTAGTAAATACTGTTCACTTTTTATATAAATAGTGGTATAATAAGTTCACAAATAACAACAGAGGTGATAGCGTGATTAAGAAAGAAATGATAGCCATGCTTCTTGCCGGAGGGCAGGGCAGCAGACTGGGTGTCCTGACTGCGAATGTGGCAAAACCGGCGGTTGCTTTTGGCGGCAAGTACCGTATTATTGATTTTCCGTTGAGCAATTGTATCAATTCTGGTGTAGATACAGTGGGTGTCCTGACACAGTATAGACATTTACGGCTGAACAGCCATATCGGCATTGGTATTCCTTGGGATCTGGACCGCAATTACGGCGGTGTGACTCTACTACCGCCATATGAGAAGAGTGAGAGCTCAGACTGGTATACAGGAACAGCCAATGCTATTTACCAGAATATGGAATATATTGAGAAGTACAATCCGGAGTATGTGCTGATTCTTGGCGGTGACCATATTTACAAGATGGATTATGAGGTGATGCTGGATTATCACAAGGCGAAGGGCGCAGATGTAACAATCGCCTGCATGCCTGTACCTTGGGCAGAAGCCAGCCGTTTTGGTGTTGTGATTGCCGATGACAATGGCAATATCAAGGATTTCGAGGAGAAACCACCGAAGCCAAGCAGCAATCTGGCCTCCATGGGTATTTATATTTTCAATTGGCCGATACTGAGAGAGGCTTTGATCGCATTGAAGGATCAGCCGGGGTGTGATTTCGGTATGCATGTGATCCCTTATGTACATAACAATACACATAATTGCTATGCCTATGAATTTAATGGTTACTGGAAGGATGTTGGTACCCTTGGTTCCTACTGGCAGGCGAATATGGAACTGATCGATATTATTCCTGAATTTAATCTTTACGAGGAATTCTGGAAGATTTATACGAACAATGATATGATTAAACCGCAGTATTTTGGTGAGAAGGCTGTTGTAGACAGATGTATCATCGGAGAAGGAGCGGAGATTTACGGAGAAGTGAAGAACAGTGTCATCGGAGCAGGCGTTATCATCGAAGAAGGAGCTGTTGTTCATGATTCTATTGTGATGCAGGGAACGGTGATCGGCAACGGTACAACTGTGGACAAGGCAATTATTGCAGAGTCCGTACAGGTAGGTAAGGACTGTCGTCTGGGCATCGGAGAATTTGCTCCGAATGTTTACAATCCGAAGGTTTACGCCTTTGATCTTGTGACAATTGCAGAGAAATCTGTCATTCCGGATCATGTACAAATCGGTAAGAACACAGCGATTGTCGGTGAGACTGTACCGGAGGATTATCCGGACGGACTGCTGGCCAGCGGACAGGTTATTATTAAGGCAGGTGAGATGTAATGAGAGCGATTGGTATTGTTTTAGCAGGCGGAAACAGCAGCAGGATGGATATACTGGCGAATAAGAGAGCCGTTGCAGCTATGCCGATAGCGGGCAGTTACAGGAGCATAGATTTTGCACTGAGCAATATGTCGAACTCTCATATACAGAAGGTCGCTGTATGCACACAGTTTAATGCACGTTCACTGAATCAGCATCTGAATTCCTCCAAGTGGTGGGATTTCGGACGTAAGCAGGGCGGACTTTTTGTCCTGACACCAACTATGACAACTGAGAATAATTCCTGGTACAGAGGTACAGCAGATGCGATGTATCAGAATATTGATTTCCTTCGGGAAAGTCATGAACCTTATGTGATCATTACATCCGGTGATTGTGTTTACAAGATTGATTTCAATAAGATGCTGGAATATCATATCAATAAGAAAGCAGATATTACAGTGGGCTATACAAAACTGGCAGCAGGTCAGGATGATCCGACACGTTTTGGTGTGATGCAGATGGATACCGATGGCCGTGTCCTTGGTTTTGAGGAGAAACCGGTTATCACAGACAATATGACGGTTTCAACAGGTATTTATATTATCAGAAGAAGATTGCTCATTGGACTTTTGGAGAAGGCGAATGCTGAAGAAAGATATGATTTTGTACAGGATATTCTTGTTAGATATCGTGAGACAAAGAAGATCTACGGCTATAAAGTTCCGGGCTACTGGAACAACATTGCAACTGTTGCATCCTATTACAAGACGAATATGGATTTTCTTAAGAAGGATGTGAGAGATTATTTCTTTGGTGGTTATGACAGTATTTATTCCAAAGTTGAAGATTTGCCGCCGGCCAAGTATAATCCGGGGGCGTCTATGAAGAACAGCCTGGCAGCCAGCGGCTGTATTATCAATGGCAAGGTTGAGAATTCACTTCTGTTCCGCAAGGTATATGTGGGGAATAATTGTGTGATCAGAAATTCTATCATACTCAATGACGTTTATATAGGGGACAATACGATCATTGAGAACTGTATTGTGGAAAGTCGTGGAACAATTCGTGCGAATGAAACTTACAGGGGTGAAGACGGCGAGATTAAGATCGTTGTTGAAGAAAACGAGAGATATATAATCTGATAATTAAAAGGCAGCTGCAGGACATGATCAGCTGCGGGAGTATCAGAATAATGGGGGTATACATATGCAGATTACAGACGTAAGAGTCCGCAAGGTGACGAAGGAAGGAAAGATGAAAGCGGTGGTTTCGATTACCATTGACAATGAATTTGTTGTTCATGATATCAAGGTGATTGATGGGGAAAAAGGCCTTTTCATTGCAATGCCGAGCCGTAAGGCTGCAGATGGCGAGTACAGAGATATCGCACATCCGATCAATTCGGATACACGTGAGCGGATTCAGCGTGAGATCCTTGAGAAGTACGAGGAAGCTGCACTGGAAACAGAACAGGAATAAGGGACTGAAGATCCGGAGACATCATCCGGCAGCTCTTATTGATTGAATAGCAGGCTTCAGAAGAAGTAATTTGACACAGGTGTCAATGACCGGTCAAGCTTCTTTTGGGGCCTGTTTTGATGTAAGCATATAAGTGACGGACTGTTGCACAGAAGAATGACTTCCTCTGCAAAACAGATGTAAGTTGACAAAGAAAAGCAAAACTTTTATAGTATAGAAGGAAGTTTTGAGAAAAATAAAAGCAGGGATCAGAAGATTCCGGCTATCAATAAAATACAGAATATGGAGAAAATATATGCATTTGATCGTAGGGTTGGGCAATCCAACAAAACAGTATGAAGGAACAAGACACAATGTGGGATTTGAGACAATTGACAGGATTGCCGCAGAGAATCAGATCCGGGTGGAGGAAAAGAAACACAAAGCACTTTACGGCAGCGGTTATATTGAAGGTGAGAAAGTTATTTTGGCGAAGCCCCAGACATTTATGAATCTCAGCGGGGAAAGTGTCAGAGAATTGGCAGATTATTACAAGATACCTTCGGAGAATATCATTGTTATCTATGATGATATCAGTTTGGAGGTCGGTCAGTTAAGAATCCGTGAAAAAGGCAGTGCCGGCGGACATAATGGTATCAAGAATATTATTTTGCATCTTGGAACAGAAGTATTTCCGCGAATTAAAGTCGGCGTCGGAGAAAAGCCAAAGGGATGGGATCTGGCCGATTATGTGCTGGGACGTTACAGTGCTGAGGACAGAAAGATAATTGATGAGGCACAGAAGGAGGCAGCGGATGCTGTCAAGCTGATGGTGACAGATGATGTCAGAGGGGCTATGAATCGTTACAATACGAAGAAAAAAGCCTGATAAATGAAAGGAGCCAGGGATGAAAGCATTTACACAGCCGTTGCATGATTTAAGTGAATATGAGCAGATTGTCAGCGATCTGGCCGGACATCGGACGCCGATTCATATAGACGGCTGTATCGATTCGCAGAAATGCCATCTCATCAGCAGTATCGGTGAACCTTATCCAGTGAAGCTGATTGTGACTTATAACGAAATCAAGGCAAAAGAAATATATGCGGATTATCAATTCTTTGACCGGAATGTTTTTTACTATCCGGCCAAAGATATTATTTTCTACAATGCGGACATTCACGGTAATCTGATCGTCAGCCAGAGAATGGCTGTTATCAAGCGAATGCTGGAAGGCGAACCGGTGACGGTGATCACTACCATAGATGGACTTTTTGACAGACTGCTTCCTTTGGAAGAGATTGCAAAAAATCGTCTGATTTTTAGGGCGGAAGATGTACTTCCGTTGGAAGCATTGAGCAGAGAGCTGACAGCCATGGGGTTTGAGCGAGTCAGTCAGGTAGAAAGTCCGGGACAGTTTGCGGTCAGAGGCGGTATCCTTGATATATATAATCTGGCAGATGAATGTCCTTATCGCCTGGAGCTTTGGGGCGATGAAATCGATTCGATACGAAGTTTTGATGCAGAAAGTCAGCGCTCCATCGAGCAGGTGGATAAAGTCATCATCTATCCGGCCACGGAATATGTTATGAGTGCTGCTGTTCGTGATAGAGGACTGAAAATGATTGATCAGGATATGAAGCGGCAGGTGAAGCGGCTGAAGGATGGTCAAAATTATGAGACAGCCACGCGGCTGACACAGGTCATTGCTGAATTAAAAGAGAATCTTGAAATCAGCAGTGCATCTTCCGGGATAGACAGTCTGGTACAGTATTTTTACGGACATACGGTTTCCTTCCTGAGCTATTTTGACAGGGATGACAGTCTGATCGTTCTGGATGAACCGGCCCGTGCGGCAGAAAAGGGCGAGGCAGTAACAACAGAATACCGGGAAAGTATGATGGGTAGACTGGAGAAAGGATATGTGCTGCCGGGACAGACAGATGCCATTTATGAGTGCCGCAAAATTCTGGCACAGATGGGCAGCCAGCGGACGGTCTTACTCAGTACGCTTTCCTATAAGTCAGCACATATTGCGGTAAAGAATAAATACAGCATGATGGCCAGCAGTATGCATACGTATCGCGGAGATTTTCAGCTGTTGGTGAAAGAACTGACTGGGTGGAAAAACAGCGGCTACCGGTTGATTCTCGTCTGCCGTTCGGAGACGAGAGGACGGCGTCTTGTAAAAGATCTGGCGGAGTATGACCTGACAGCATTTTATTCAGATGACAGGGATAGAGTGCCGGAGCCTGGTGAAATTATGATCATTCATGGCAGCCTGCACAAAGGAATCCAGTATCCGATGATCAAGTTTGCGATTATCGCAGAGTCGGATATGTTTGGTGAGGACAAGAAGAAGCGCCGGAAGCGTCGCCAGTCATCATCGGATAGCGAGCGTGTCCGGAGTTTCAAAGAGTTGTCTGTAGGTGATTATGTTGTTCATGAAGGACATGGTGTCGGCATTTATCGTGGTATAGAGAATGTTGAAGTTGACGGGGTGTCCAAAGATTATATCAAGATTGAATATGGCGGAGGCGGAAGCCTGTACATTCTGGCAACTAACCTTGATATGATTCAGAAATATGCAGATAAGGACACCAAACAGGTCAAGGTCAATAAGATGAGCGGGCCGGAGTGGACAAGGACAAAGACGAAGGTCAAAGGCGCTGTCAAAGAGTTGGCGATGGATCTGGTGAAACTGTATGCGGCACGTCAGGAAGCAGAAGGATACGTCTGCGGACCGGATACTGTCTGGCAGAGGGAGTTTGAGGAAATGTTTCCTTACGAGGAGACCCAGGATCAGCTGGATGCCATAGCGGCTGCCAAGCGGGATATGGAGAGCACGAAAATCATGGATCGTCTGGTCTGCGGAGATGTGGGCTTCGGCAAAACAGAAGTGGCGATCCGGGCAGCTTTTAAGATGGTTCAGGAAGGCCGTCAGTGTGCGGTGCTTGTACCTACAACGATTTTGGCCCAGCAGCATTACAATACATTTTGTCAGCGTATGAAAGAGTATCCGATAAATATTGGTCTGCTGTCAAGGTTCAGAACAAGAGCTGAACAGAAAAAGACTCTGGAGGATCTGAAGGCCGGACGTGTGGATATTATCATTGGTACACATCGGTTATTGTCCAAAGATGTGGAATTCAAGAATCTGGGATTGCTGGTGGTAGATGAAGAACAGCGTTTTGGTGTGACGCACAAGGAGAAAATCAAAAAAATCAAGGAAAATGTAGATGTCCTGACATTGACGGCTACGCCGATTCCGAGAACGATGCATATGAGTCTGATCGGCATCCGTGATATGAGCCTTCTGGAAGAAGCACCTGTGGATCGTCAGCCGATCCAGACATACGTCATGGAATATAATGATGAGATGGTCAGGGAGGCGATATTAAGAGAAATGGCAAGGGGCGGACAGGTTTATTATGTGTATAACAGAGTCAATGGCATTGAGGAAATTGCCGCAAATCTTGCAGAGCTGGTGCCGGATGCAGTTGTCGCTTATGCCCATGGACAGATGAGTGAGCGTGAACTGGAGAAAAT
Source organism: Pseudocoprococcus catus (assembly GCF_019734885.1). Taxonomy (GTDB): domain Bacteria; phylum Bacillota; class Clostridia; order Lachnospirales; family Lachnospiraceae; genus Coprococcus_A; species Coprococcus_A catus. The sequence goes on from NZ_JAAXCM010000021.1 coordinate 189,625, forward strand.
CATGTATCAGTTTATTAACGGTGAAATTGATGTTCTCGTTTCAACAACGATCATAGAAACCGGCCTCGACATTTCCAATGCCAATACTATGATTATCCATGATGCGGATAATCTTGGGCTTTCACAGCTGTATCAGCTCAGAGGCCGTGTGGGAAGGTCAAATAGAACATCTTATGCCTTTTTGATGTATAAACGGGACAAACTGTTAAAAGAAGTGGCAGAAAAACGTCTGTCCGCTATCAGGGAATTTACAGAACTGGGTTCCGGTTACCGGATTGCCATGCGTGATCTGGAGATTCGCGGTGCAGGTAGTCTTCTCGGAGAAAAACAGAGCGGCCATATGGAGGCAGTTGGGTACGATCTTTATTGTAAGATGCTCAATCGGGCGGTTATGGAGGCAAAAGGAGAAAAAATCCAGGAAGACTTTGAGACATCTGTGGATATTGACATTGATGCCTTTATTCCGGTTTCTTATATTAAGAATGAATTCCAGAAACTGGATATGTATAAGAGGATCGCTTCAATACAGAATGTAGAAGAATATGGGGAAATGCTGGATGAACTGATTGACCGTTTTGGTGAACTTCCGAAACCGGCAGCCAATCTTTTGCTGGTGGCTCTGATTCGGGCTGAAGCCCATGCGGCAGGCGTGGTGCAGCTGGTGCATAAGGAAAAAGAAACGAGAATTTATATGCATGAGCGTGCGGATGTGGATGTGGCTGCCATACCGGATTTTCTGGCGGTATACGGCAAAAGAATGAAGTTTAAATCAACGGCAAAAAATCCGTATTTTCTAATTGATATGAAGGGATTTAAGGAACATGAACTTCTGATGGAAGAAAAACAACTGGTGGAAAATATGCTGCGGATACTCTGCCATCGGGAAATAGAATCATAAAAAAACAGTTCGGGGATTGATTCAAAGCCTCGAATGGTGTACAATAAATCATTATGATATAGATGAATCCCGGCAGTTAAGATGCCGAATAATTAGTGGTTCATTATACAAAATCAGGTAAGGAGAAGGACAGAATGGCTAGAAAGAAAAAAAATGATTTCTGGGATGATGTGGAAGAAGTGGAAGCTTCTGAGACTCAGTCTGAGGATGATTCAACTGCAAGTACAGCAGCAGATGAAGAATGGTCAGCAGTGAAGAGCCTGCCGTTGAAGGTGATCATGCGATTCCTGCTTATGATATCCTGTCTGGTTGCATTGGTATCCGCATATGTGGCTTACGCATATGTGGACGACCGATATGCGGGCGGCAGCTACAGCACAGATTTCTTTGACAGCAGAAGTTTTGCAGAAGAATATAATAAAAGCATGGATCAGCTGCTTCAGCTTGTTCAGGCGATGGAGGCCGATCCCTCTGTGACGCAGGCTGGCAATGAAGAATTGCTGACAACACTGGTAGAGAATTATATGGGTAAGGATTCTAATTTCTCATTTATGATTCTTGACAGTGATAAGTATCGTATCGCAGCAAGCGGTGATGATGCCAAGGAACGTATTGAAGGAAGCAATCATTACGTTGCTTTGTCCAATACTGATGGACAGACAACTGTTCAGAGTCCTATCGCGGGTAAGCTGCTGAACAAAGATGAGTGGACCGAGAAGCTTGCAGCAGCAAGTAACAAATATATTATCTATTCAGCTGTTGACAATGAACTTGCTCAGCAGGATTCCTTCTATAAGGCAGAACAGTCTTTTGAGAAGATGGGTGAGTATTTTGGCATGGCAAGATTTATCGGCATTATTGCAGCGGTGATCTTTGTTATCTGTCTGATTTTCTGTATCATGTCAACGGGTATGAAACGTGGTTATGACGGCGTCTGCCTGACATGGTGGGACAAGGTCTTTACTGAAATTGCACTGGTTGTGATGATTGCAGTGGCAGCGGCACTTGTGATGGTGATCCGCAGATTGCTGAAGATGGATGGTGATATGTACCGCTATGGTGCAGCCGGACTTGCGGTTGTGACCTATGGCTGGATCATTCGTTCTTATTTCAGTATTGTCAGACGTATCAAAGCAGGACGTCTGCTGAGATGTTCTATCATCGGAACGATTGTAGGCGGTATTGCACACGGTATCGGCAAACTGCCGTCTCCATTGAATGTGATCGTCGGAGCGATTGTTCTGATTGCCATCAACGGCGGATTGATATATGGTGTTATTTTCCTGAGACAGTATACTGTTAAGGGTATTCCAATTATGTTTATTGCTGCACCAGTTGTTTTTATTATTGAACTTCTGGCACTGCTTGTACATAATGGCGGCAGTGATGAAGATGAGGAAGAAATAGAGAGTGATTCTGATACAGCGGATGTGAATGCAGCTAAGAGTGCAGGAGAAGGTGAACATTCAGATATTCATAAAGAGCCTGTACAGGGTGAGACAATGGATTGGGAAGCACTGGATCTTGGTAAGGCCATTGCGGAAGCAGAGAAACAGCAGTCTTCTAATGAGCCTTCGAAGGATATTCTTCAGGAAGAGACAGTGATGAATATTCAGACTTCTGTACCGGGATTTGGCAGTGAACGTGTGAATGCTTCTCAGAAGACAGAAATCCTTTCTGTAGAGGATGTAGAGAAGGCTCTTCGTGCTTCGGGCCTGACACCGGATATTCATGAACCGGGAACAGACAGCATCCACCGTATTGAGGTTCCGGCTGATGATGAGACACCGACGGGAGAGACCCTGGTTGCAAAGCCTGTGGAAGAGGAGAAGGCGGATGCAGAGTTGTCAGAGAATGTCAGTGAACAGGCAGTTATACAGCAGCCGGTTTTGGATGCTGTTGATGAAGGCAGAGTTAATTTCGTTCAACTCAACAAGGATGTCCGTAAGGAATTTAGATCAGCATTGAAGATCAGAGGTGTGGGTGTTACAGTACGTGCACCGGAGAAACCGGTGATTATCGATATTGACCGCAATAGCCTGAAGATGATCATTACAGATATCTTTACACAGATTGAGCGTTTCACAGCAGACAATGCAAGAGCTTATGTGGAAGTTTACAGACAGGACGGCAAGGTTGTCTACATTGTCAAGATTCCTGTAGCGGAAGAGAAGTTATCAGAAGCTCAGATGGCAGCAGCCGGTGACAACAGCTTTGACAATGCAAGAAAGATTGTTGAAGCCAATGCAGGACGTTTCGTTGTTACCCTTGACAATGGCGTACTGAAAGTCGGCATGATGATTGACGCTGCTGAATAAGCAGCAGAACAGACATATGGAATTTTAATAAAAATGGGATTCGCAAAGAGCCATTCGATACAGAAAAGCTCTTTGCGGATCCCATTTTTATGATTCATGGATGATAGTTGATTTTAATCCTCTTCAATTACCTGTATCTCCAGATAATCAAAGTCGATACTGTCAATGAAATTATCCTGTGTAAATCTTGTTTTGCTGTGACGTTTGAAGTCACGGATATTTATATCGAGCCAGATGGGTTCGGAAAGGTCAAAAGTCTGGCAGATTTCTGTAACGGCCTGAAATATTTTAGATGTTCGGGATTCTTCGGAATCATTGCAGACTACGATATCATTGGTCATGCGATTGTGAAGAAATGTCTTTCCCCATAAACGGAACATAAATAAGTACCTCCTGTATGAACATCATAGCGGTAACCTGTGCAGATGTCAATTGAAAACTGCAATTTCACGCCGCCAGTTTTTGGAATGCGGTGGATTTTCACGGTTATTTATGGTATGATTATCATCGGGAAATTTCGACATTTCACAAAGGAGTACGAAATGGAAAGATATATATATATCAATTATGCATATGAAGATTATCGGCTTGTACAGAGAATTATCGAGGATATTGAGAAGACGGGTGTGAAAGTTTATCATGGCAGCGGCAGTGAGGAGAGAGTGGCAGGCAGTGTGTGTGTTATTCATTTCTGGACACCGGCAGCTCATACATCCAGGAGCTATAGAAAAGTCATGAATTATACATTGAAGCATGAATTGGATACCATGCTGTTTCATCTGGATGGGGTACAGATGGCATCAGAATTGGATGTTCAGCTGGATGTACTGCATGCATTGTTTAAGTATAAGTATCAGATGATGAGCCAGAAGGCGAAAACAGCTGATGTAGCTGCATCCGTGGAAGTTAAGAGTGAAGCAGAGGCAGGAGCTGAAGAATTGTCAATAAAACCGGAGAATGTAACAATAAAAGCTGAAGCTGCGGCAGCTGTTAAATCTGCGGAAGAACCGGTTGAAGCTGCAAAATCAACAGCGGAGGAACCAATGGCAAAAGAAGCCCGGGTGAGAACAGAAAATATTGATGAGACACAGAAAAAGCAGTTACAGCAGCAGGAGACAGAAAAAACTGCTGAACTACTTACCACAAGAGATGATTTATTTGCCGAGGGTATGCGTATCCTTGAAACAGGCACCACAAGAGAAGACGGTGTAAAGGCGTTCAAGTACCTGAGACAGGCGGCCAGCCAGGGACATACAGAAGCACAGTATCAGCTCAGTGTCTGCTATGACAGAGGTATCGGTGTCAGAAAGAGTATTATTGAGGCAGCCAAGTGGTGTCAGATGGCGGCATTCGGCGGTCATGCCAAGGCACAGAGTGAGATCGGTTACTGCTACGAATACGGACAGGGTGTTGTCCGCAACATCAAAGAGGCTGTCAGCTGGTATGAGATGGCATCAGCTCAGGGGAATATCCAGGCCAAGAATAATCTTGCGTTCTGCTATCAGAAGGGCAGAGGTGTACATAAGGATGTCAAAGAGGCAATTCGACTTTATGAAGAAGCAGCAGCAGGCGGTCATGCCAGTGCACAGTATAATCTGGGTTACTGTTACTGGTATGGTGAAGGTGTGAAGACAGACAAGAACAGAGCCATTGAACTGTTTAAACAGTCTGCGGATAACGGCAATGCCAAGGCTGCTCAGATGCTGAAGATACTCAGTCAGCATTTATTTATGAAGTAAGCTGACTGGCAGGAAAAAGATCAATGAACATTATCATCAGTCTTTTTGAGAGTATCATAGATGGGGCGATTGACTGGATAATCAATCAATGTGAGAAAGAGTTTAGGAACAGGAGGAAGAACAATGGAGAACACAAAAATGCCAAAGAGTGAAGTACTGACACCGGATGAAGCGTTGGTGGCAGATTTTATAAAGACGAGAACAAAGAAAGTGCTGGATGATATTCAGAAGCTTTCAAAAGAGCAGAATAACGATTTGTCTCAGTGGGCAGAAAGCTTTGCCTATCTGGCGAGAACATACGGCAGAGATTCCGATGAAACATTTAAATGGTTCAAATATTATTTCAGGGAAGGGCTGATCCCGGCAAATGTAGCACTGCCGCTTGTTGTTCAGATTTATCTGGACAGCAGTGTGGACGGCGGTTTTGTCAATACATTTGCCAGGGCTTTCAAACAGGAACCGGAAGAAGATAAAAAGCAGAGAATCAAAGGGATGAAAAAAGAACTGGCGGAATATCTGGATGATGAGGGTCATTTGATTGTGTACCGAGGCAGTTTTGAACGTCCTTTCGGCAGAGAAGAAGATGCCAGCAGAGTGATCGAGAAGGGCTTTGCCTTCAGTCTGGACAGAGAAGTTGCGAAAAATTATGCTGTATGCTGGTTCCCTGAAACTGCAAAGATTTATGAAGTGAAAGCGCCGCTTTCAGATGTTGCCTGGTATTGCAATTATGATGAAGAGAAGACAGTCATTTTGCTGCCTCAGAATAAGGGCGGACAGTGGACAGTTGCTTCTGAAGAGGTTGTGCCGAAGTCAGAATATGGTTCGGATTCTGAAAAAGCCGTTGCTGTGCAGGCATATGCAGCAACTTTCAAGAGAAAATAAGCAGGCTGCAAAAGATAAAGAGAATTAGGACCATGAAGTTTTTGAGAGATATCACGGAGTTTATTTTCCTTGAAGATCTGCCGGAGAAGGCAGATCTGATCATTGTACCCGGGAATACATGGCCGCAGCCTGCAAGGAGAGCTGCGGCATTATATCATGAGGGAATGGCACCTTATATCGTTGTGTCCGGCAGGTACAGCAAAGGGCAGCAGACGTTTGCGGGAGCAGCCTGCGAAGGTGATCGCTACAAAGGAGCTTATATGACGGAGGCAGATTTCCTGACGGATGTGCTTATACGGGAGGGAGTGCCGGAGACGGCGGTTTTGCAGGAACGGAAAGCGGAATTTACCCTTGAGAATGCAAGATATATCAGAAGATTGCTGGAAGAGAAGAAGATGACAGTGAAGAAAGCACTGATCTGCTGTCAGGCTTTTCATGCCAGAAGATGCAGGATGTATTTTGAGTATGTTTTTCAGGATACAGATGTAGAATTTCTGATGTGCCCGGCAGTTACACAGGGAATCAGCCGCTGTAGCTGGATGGAAAGTCAGAAAGGGCTGGATACAGTTTTGGGTGAACTGAGACGATGCGGTGAACAATTTGCATGGATGTGCGGTCATCAGGATAGGAATGGTGTTCCTGTGCCGGAACGCAATGTGCATCAGAACTTGTGAGAAAATCATCAATGACAGACAGGAGAAAAAAGTGGACAATTATATTTTGATGAATGATATGGTGCAGGCCCATGAGGAACGAATGATGCATCTGAAGCGTTATTATCCATTTTTCAGATTAATGGACAGCGGACTGTCTCAGTACAGAGACGGCGCGTATGAACGCCTGGATATGTCGTATATTGTCCTTGCTGTCCTGCGTTTTTTTATTGAGGCGAATCATTTTCATGATCAGCCGGTATATTATGAGGATTACAGACAGTTCATGGCAAAGCTTTTGGTGAGAGATTTTGATTTCACCGAAGAAGAGGCAGAGAATGATGAATTGTATCAGTATATTTTTGATAAATTATGCAACGAGGGACGACCATTTGAACTGAACTATTATGACCCGGCCGCCCATCAGCAGAAAATGCTGCGAGTACGTCTGATTGAGAGTGAATTAAAGGATCAGCAGGTACTCTACAGAATTTCATCTGATGCGGTGGCTTTTTATCTTGATACGAAGGAAGTGCGGGAGGAAAGTCATATCAGTGTAGCCCAGCTGCTGCTTGAGAAAATGATCAAAGCTCAGAATTTTAAAGGTGGTCTGGAGGTCATCGGACGGATCAATATGGAAGTGGGACGCCTGATGGAGGAGCGCCATGAGATACAGACGCTTTTAAACCGGCATGTAACAGAGGGCTTGAAGGCGCTTGAAAATTATCATGATCGTCTGATGAAATGGTTCAGTGAGGAGCAGAGATTATTTGCATCAAATATGGCATTGTCAGCCAGGGCAGTGCAGAAAATGGAGGCAGACCGCATCACCGGGGAGGCGGCAGAAGAAGTCCATCGGCTGGATACGGCATTGAAAAATGCAATGAAGCGCCATGAGGAATTGATGCATGCATATATGCAGATGCAGAAGGCCGGAGATGAAGCACTTGCCAAGGCGAAGCGGACACGTTTCCGGCCGGCGGTTGATCTGATAGATGTCGGACAGCGGATGATCAAAGCAGATGATCCGGAACTTCTTACCCATCTGGTATTGCCGCTGATGGCTCCGAAGATCAGGAAAACCTTTCCGGTCTCCAGAGTGGATGATCTGCTCCTTTATAAACCGGAGGAATCTTCAGCCGGTGAGCCGGTGGAAAAAGGCAGGGAACAGATGTATGTCTATGAGGATGAAGTGGCAGAAGAGCGCATGAAAGATAATTTCGGCTATCTTTTAAGGGTGCTTTTGGATCAGTTAAAGCAAAAAAAAGAAGTCACACTGGCGCAGTTAAACTATCTTTATGCCATGAAATTTCCGGACCAGGTATTGGAGAACGGAGATTATTATGCATTCCTTGTGCATTTGAGTCAGAAGGAGCGGTATGATCTGGATACAATCAAAGAACATCCTGATACATTTCTTGAGGAGACCATGTCAGAGTTCCTGAAGGTGAATCCGGGATATGAAGGGTTGAAATTCAGGCTGAATTACCTTCCTGATGAGACGATTTCAATTCTGGAACGGTTTGAAATGAGCAATATTCGATTTGAAAGGACGGAAGAATAATGGATCACAGAAATCTGGATAAGGCAATGGAGATATTTGCCTGCCTGATTACAGGCGAGACGGTGGGCAAAGACAATCACAGAGATCTTTATGATGCTTACAGCAGCCAGGCGGAGGTTTATGATATTCTGGATGCAGTTTTGAAGAAATCCAATCTCCGGCTTTATGAATATCGCAATACGTTGTATGTCACTGCCGGGGATGAAAACAGAGTATTTGGTTATACCAATGATGAACTGAAAAAGGCGATTGGACTTCGATTGAACAGGGAACTGTTTTTGGCGTATCTGATTATTTACGATGTGATGATACTGTTTTATGAGACAACCTCAGGTGAGGCAGCGTTGGCTTATGTGAAGACAGACATGGTGATCGAGAGCACGACATCACTGCTTTCAGGGGTGATGGCAAGACTTGAGAGTATTGTTCAGAATGATATAGAGGAGAATAGTTTCAGAACATTGGCTTTATTGTGGGATGAACTTCCGCTGATGGCAGAAAATGATGATATCTCTACTTTGAAGGCGGCCAGAGGTTCCAAAACAGGTTTTATTAAGCTGGTTTTTAATTTTCTGATAAGTCAGGACCTTTTTGCAGAATCAGCTGGCAAATATTATATTACAGACAGAATGAGGGCACTGATCGAGAATTATTATGACAGCTGCAAAGGACGGTTGTATGAAGTAATCGAACAGAGCTGCCGGGGGAATACGGAGGAGGTTGAGAAGAATGCCGCATATTAACAGAGTACGTGTCAATAATGTGCGTTACAATTTCGGTACACAGTTTTATGACGATTTTATTATGCGTTTTGACTGCAAAAATGTACTGTACGATCTGGCCAATGGCGGAGGCAAAAGTGTTCTTTTGCTGCTCTTGCTCCAGAACCTGATTCCGAATTGTACGCTGGATGATAAACAGCCGGTAGAAAAGTTATTCCGGGGCAGTAATGGCAGTACGGTGATTCATTCACTGATCGAGTGGAAGCTGGATGATTATCTGGTGAAAGATGATTATCGCTATATGCTGACGGGCTTCTGTGCAAGAAAAGCCAAAGAGGATGAAAGCCAGAATGCGGCAAAGGATGCAGCGGCCATCGAATATTTTAATTATGTGATTTTTTACAGACATTACAATGACAATGATATTGTGAATCTGCCCCTCAGCGACGGAAAAGAGAGAATTACCTGGCCGGGATTGAAGAACTATATCAGAAATCTTTCCAGAAAAGATTACCAGCTGCAGGTGCATTTATTTGAACGTAAAGGTGAATACCAGCACTTTATCAGTCAGTATGGGCTTTATGAGAGTGAATGGGAGATTATCCGCGGCATCAATAAGACAGAAGGTCATGTACGTACATACTTTGAGAGCCATTATAGAACAACACGAAAAGTGGTGGAGGATCTGCTGATTGAAGAAATCATTCAGAAAGCTTTTATGGCACGGACATCGGAACAGACAGAAAATGGCGATAATATGGCACTGATGGCGGATACACTGTATCAGATCAAGGATCAGCTGACAGAACTGACTCGTAAAAAAGCGGAGATTGGGCAGTATGACAAACAGCAGGAAGTGATGCAAAGCCTCGGCGCACGGATCCGGACACTGGACCAGATGTATGGCGAGGAAACGGCATTGCGGATGGATATTGCCAGATCATGGCAGTCTGTGCTGCTTCGAAGTAAGGCGAAAACAAGAGATCTTTCGTCAGCCAGGAAAGAACAGGAGCTGGCAAAGAGCCGTATGGAAGACTATGCCCGCAAGCTGGAAACCGTCAAGATCCAATCAAGTAAAGAACAGCTGGCTTATCTTGAAAAAGAAGCTGACAGATGTCAGACAGAGCTTGAGAAACTGCAGCTGCAGCAGGCTGTGGGACGAGATGATCTCAATCTCAGGGAGAGCATGAATGATTATCTGGAATATCTGGAGGAACAGCAAAAATATCAGGCTGTGGACAGTACCATCAGGCACAGTGCTGATGGACAGAAAGATCAGTTAGCACAGCTTCATGCCTATACTTCTGAGTGGCAGAAGCGTTATCACAGACAGCTTCATGTTTTAGATGAGCGGATTGCTGCAGGACACAGCAGAATGGAGACGATTCAGGAACAGCTTGATGAATTGACGGCATTGGAGCGGGATACGGACAGGATGCTGGCGGTGTTAGAGCATCAGGCTCAGGAGAATAGCCGAAAAGAAAAGGATTACCTGAAAGAGTTCAAAGAACTGAGAGAAGAGGCAGGTCTTCTTGTTGTTGAGGAAGTAGAAAAAGAAATCCGGGAACAAAAACGAAAACTGGAAGAAACAGAAGAAAAAATGCTACGGCTGAAAGAAGAGGAGAAAACAGCAGAAGAGGAGAAAAATGCACAGCAGATCCGTGCCTCACAGATAGAGCAGGAGGCAATCCGTGTCCGGGAGCAGATCAGGGACGGCAGTGAGTTTATGGAGGCATGGCAGCAACAGTATGACCGGATGACAGGACTTCTGAAGGTGTACCGTGCAGAAGGTGCCGTTCAGTTGAAGGAAGCACTTTTTGACTGTTACAGAAAGCTGATCTGTGATATTGAAGACAGACAGAGAAAAGAGAAGGCACTCAGGGAGAAAATCCGTCAGCTGGAGGAGGGTGGTCTGCTGAATGTTCCGGAGGATGTTCAGAACTTTATGGACTATATCCGGACCTGCCATGGTGTGACCTGTGTTTATGGGGCCCAGTATCTTCAGGAAGCAGAAGAAACAGAACGGTGCGGACTTTTAGAAAGGATCCCGTTTCTGCCTTATGCGGTTATTTTGAAGGATGGTTTTTCAAAAGTAGCGGCGGATGTACTTTTAAAGGAAAAGGATTTTGGTGAGCATGCGATTCCTGTACTCAGTCTGGAAGTGCTGCTTTCTGAGGATGAACCGGCAGATAGGAATAAAGTACTTTTTGCAGGAAAAGGCAGCAGTTTTTATCTGGATGAGAAGATGCGCAGGAAAATCTGCGCACAGAGCCGTGAGCAGGTGGAAGAGCTTGAAAAATTATTGAAAAGAATGCAGGATCAGCTGGGAACCTATGAAAAAGATATGGAAGCTGTCAGCAGTTTTCTATTGGTTTATGATAGTAAAAAGGATGAACAGCAGAAACTTCTCCGGGAAAATCAGAAAAAAGAACTGGCACTTCTGGAAGAACAGAAGGCAGTCAGAGGGCAGATGCAGAAACTGACAGGGCAATTATCAGAAAATTCTGTGCAGATAGAAAAAACTGAAAATAAAATACAGCTGCTTCAGCATCAGTATAATGTGTTGGAAAATCTGCGCCGGGTCAATGATGCATTAACGGAAATTAAAACTCTGGCAGAGGATATTGACAAGCGGCATGTACAGCTCCTGGCCAGAAAGCAGGATGAGGCCGAAAACTTTGCAATGCTTCAGTCCGAAATGCAGGGACAGAGACAGGTATGTGATCATACCGTTGGTGCAAAAGAACAACTCATGAAAGATTGGGATGAGAATTGGAAGATTTATGCCGTGGAAACGGAAAATCAGGCAGAAGACGGTCAGAGATCAGATGAAGATGTGTCAAATTTTGCAGATCAGACAGATGATGCACTGAAGGCTTCTTTTTATGGAATCAGGGATGCTTATGAGAAGGAGCATATGGATCTGGATGACAAAAAACAGCTAATGGAAAGCTATGCAAGATCCATGGAGCGTCTTGTAAAGAGCATAACAGACCGAAATCTTCCGATAGAGCGCATGGAAAAGCTGCGTACAGAGGGACAGCTTTTCTGCACGGAAGCAGATGTGATCGGAGGAATCCGCCATAAGCTGGAGGAGATGACTCAGCGAGCGGATGCAATGCAACAGCAACTGACATCTATTGAGGCAGATAAGAACCGTCTTTTTGGCAGTGTCACACAGGCAGTCAATGTAATTGAAGAAAAATACGGTGCTTATAAAGAGGTTGCATTAAATGACCAGAGCTATGAATCATATGTTGAAAATATGCGGCAGCTCTATGACGGGGCAGCTGAAACGTACCGCACATCCACAGGTAAAAGTGAGCGTCTGACGAAGGAATTGTATGCACTGGAGGGACTTAGACATGACATTGAGCGTTTGATGAAAATGTGTCATACAGAGGGAAATATGACGACAAAAACCTGGGATGACCAGGTGAGCCTGAAACGTAAGTATGAGGAGCTTCTGAATCGTTATGAGCAGATGCAGGCACAGTATTTTGCAAAAAGGGATGCCTTTGAAAAGGATAAGGCAAAGGCTGTTTCGGAATTGCAGCAGCTTGGGGCGGAAGGGCTGGCTGCGGAGCTGCGGGATCATCTGAGCCTTCCGGACAGTGCACAGGCGGCAGGCCATGTAATGAAGGAAATTGATGAGACAATCGCATTAATCGGCATAGAAAAGGAACGTGTCAGCAAGAATATGGAGGACCTCGTCAGCATCAAAGAAAGTTTTGAAAGCCAGTGCCTGCAAATTTGCCAAAATATCCGTATGGAACTGGATAAGCTGCCGAAAATGTCAACCATCGTTATGGAAGGCGAGCAGATACAAATGGTGGGACTGACGATCCCTTATATCAAAGAAAGCTTTTATAAAGAAAAGATGTCAGTGTATATTGATGATATTGTTCAACGGTCGGATGCATTGGGCTCTCAGGAAGAAAAGATACGTTTCATTCGTCAGCAGCTGGCCTGGAAAAGGTTGTTCTCTGTTATTGTCACGGATATGAATGCGATTCGTCTGACACTGTATAAGAGAGAACGAATTTCCAGCCAGAGCAGGTACCTCAAATATGAAGAAGCTGTGGGCAGTACAGGACAGTCCCAGGGTATTTATATTCAGTTTCTGATTGCAGTGATCCACTATATTTCTGCCATTCATGCGGGGACTGCTTCCGGTGAGAGGCTCAAAAAGGTCCTGTTTATTGATAATCCATTTGGTGCAGCCAAAGATATTTATATCTGGGAGCCGATTTTTGCTTTGCTGAAAACAAATGATGTTCAGCTGATCGTTCCTGCCAGAGGTGCGACACCGGCCATTACCGGCAAATTTGATGTGAATTATGTTCTTGGACAGAAGCTGATGAATCATCGTCAGCAGACGATTGTCGTGGATTATCATTCCAATGTAACGATTGACGAAATGGAGTATGTGAAGATCAATTATGAGCAGGAAGTTTTTGACTTTGTTTAGTGCGTCGGTTGTCAAGTTTTTACTTGTGTGTTAAAATGCCTTTAGCGGAGCAGTCAGCTTTTGCAGTGAGGAGATGAATAATTTGGAGAATAATAAAATAAATGAAGGCGCCCTGACAAAGCGGATCAAGACCCTTGTGCTGCAGGAGCGTTATGAAGAAGCCATGAAAGAGCTGGATGAGATTGATGTGAGCAAGATTCGCAACATATCCATCCTCTGCCTGGTTGGCGAAGTTTATATGGGACTGGAACGTTATGATGAAGCAGAACGGATTCTTCTTCGTGTCTATGAGAAGAATCCGAATACAAGAAGAATTCTTGATCTTCTGACAACGTTATACATTGATAAAGGTGAATATTCTGAAGCGGAATATTACTACAAGGAATTTATAGGTGTGGCTTCCAGAGATCTGCATCGTTATATTTTAAGATACAGATTGGACAAAGGCAAAGGTGAACGCCTTTCAGTACTGATCGATACCCTTGAGAAGTTAAAGGACTATGAATATATCGAAGAGTGGGCGTATGAACTGGCCACATTATATGAAGCCAGCGGTGAGACGAAGAAGTGTATTCATGAATGTGACGAGATTGTTCTCTGGTTCGGACACGGGGAATATGTAGATAAGGCCATAGCATTAAAATGCAAACTGACAGGGCAGCCTCTGCCGGAGATTTCAACGGTTGAGCAGCACCGTGTTGAGGAAGAGGAGCGTGCAGCTCACGAGAAGCAGATGACAGAAGCCCTTGGAGCAGAGATGGGGATCGAAGGCTTTGCAGGTGCTGATTATGAAGGAAGCATAGACCTTGACTTGATTCAGCGCGCATTGGATGGTGATACAACTCCTGCTGCGAAGAAAACCGGATCCGAAGAAAACCTGCAGGCTGTGAGCGAGAATGCTGCAGGGGCAGAGCAGACAACGTCGGCAGCTGTTGAAGAAACAGTCGCGGATATGCAGCTTCAGGATACAGATGAATTATCAGGAAATGCTTCCGTGCCAGAGAAAGCAGAAGATATGTCTGGGTCAGAGTATGCAGAAACTGCAGATATAGATAGTGACAATGATTCAGACAATGATGCGAATGATAAGGAAGAGGAAGTCACAGAGGAAAAAGAAAAATCACATATTGCCCATCTGTTCAGCTCCCTTATGTTTGGCAAAAAAGAGAAAGAAAAGCATTTTGACTGGACAACGCTGAAGATTCCAAGAGAGAAAGAAGATAAGCCGGATGAAATCGAGCTGGCAGCGGCAGCTATTACAGCAGCAGAAGGCCGCGGCGATGATGATCTTTTTGAAGTTTCAGAGGCAGAATCAGAAGGGAATCATAGCCTGGAAGTGTCGGAAACGATGAATACTGAAGGGCATCCGGAAGCGGTGCCGGAAGAAGAGATACCTTCGGCTGAATCCACGGAAGAGACAGATACAGCTGGAAATGCAGCAGCAGAGGCAGATACTGTGGATGTGGATTATGAAGAAGCTGAGAATGAAGCATATGAGGAAACAGAGAAATCAGATGATATGGGTATTCTGACAGATGGTTTCAGCCAGGAAGATGCGGATTTCTTTGGAAAACTCATGGGAGAAGATTTGTCTGCGGACTATGTGCGCAATAAGAAAACGGAAGAAGTTATCATCGAGGACGACGATGAGGATGAGATCATCGAAGATGGCAGCGAAGACATTGAGGGCGACGGAAGTGAAGATGAAGACGAAGTCATTGAGAACAATGGAATCGAAGATGGCGACGAAATTATTGAGGACGATGGAAGTGAAGATGAAGACGAAACCATTGAAGATGAGAACATTGATGATCAGGAAAACAGGAAACAGAATACATTTGATGATTTGTTCGGCTTTGCAGGAAGCGGCCGGGAAGCAGAACTGATTGATGATGACGGTGATGACGACGATGATGACGAAGTCATCGATGAAGCTCAGCCGGGGGAAGTCAGGGATGATGATAGTGACGATGATGATGAAGATGAGATATCTGATGACATTCATGCATCGGATACTGTTTTAAATATCTTTGGTTCAGTTACAGAAGTAGACAGCATTAAGAATCAGCTGGCCAGAACCTTTACAAAGTTTGAGGATCCTGCCCTTGACAACATGGATCTTCTGGCACCTTATGATATCAACTTTGTTGTTACTGGTTATGATATGAGCGTCAAGTCCCAGATTGCTATTGGTATTGCAAAAGCGCTGAATACATATGGTATCTGTGACAAGAATAAGCTCGTCCGGGCTACAGCAGAGGATCTGAATGGCCGGGAATTCGCTATGATTTTCGAAAAACTCAAAGGCGGCTGCCTGGTTGTGGAAGGTGCCGGTGATCTTGATGACAAAGCAGCAGGCATTATTGCTGATTTTGTTCAGCAGGAAAATCAGGATGTGGCTATTGTACTGGAAGGTGAAGAAGAGAGTATCAAGACGCTGTTCAGAAAGTATCCAGTACTTCACAGCAAGTTCCTGAATATTATTCATATCGGCAAGTACAATGAGAATGAGCTGGTTCAGCTGGCGGATGGCTATGCCAAGAAAAAGGGATATGAGATTTCAGCACCGGCGGCAGCTTCGCTCAAGACTTTGCTCCGTGAACGTATGCAGTCCGGTTATTCTGTTGAATATGAAGATATCATGGCAATTATAGAAGAAGCAATTGCCAGCCTTGAAAAACGCAATATGAAAAATCTTTTTATGACGGTTCTGGACAACAAATACGAAGAAGCAGCGATGTTTATGCTTCAGCCGGAGGACTTCAAGAACATCAATATCCCGGATTAGAACAGAAGAGCGATAGAATCAATGAGGATTATCATGCCTGATAAGCATATAATCCTCATTTTTTGTTAAATTACTTTCGGGATTTGACAAAAAACACCGAAATATATGAAAAGAAGCGTTGGAGTGTATGTTTTTTTTTAAGAAATAGTGTTTGGAAAAATTAAAGAAAATAAAAACAAAATACAAACAAAACATCTGTATACTATGTGCAATTTTGACTTTTTTTGAATTATAAATGAAAAATATCTGTGTTTTTTGTACAAAATATTTTGGATTATCCTGCTGGAAAAATGAATTTTAGGAATAATTCGCGTACTTTTTGGAACGTTGAAAAGTTGGTCAAAATCTTGACAAAACATTCTAAACCGTGTAGGATGTATGTAGTGGCGTTTCTGAAGATTCATAGCGTAGTTATATTCTCGTATGAATACATATGAAAGAAGCTTTACGTACAATAAGGAGGTATTTATTTTGAGAATCTTAGTATGTGTAAAACAGGTACCTGATACTGCAGAGATTAAGATCGATCCAGTAACGAATACACTGATTCGTGCAGGTGTACCAAGTATTGTCAATCCTTTTGATGCATGCGCTCTTGAAGTTGCAGCAAGAATCAAAGATGCTAACCCAGGCACAGAAATCACATTATTATCTATGGGTCCAGATCAGGCAAAAGATGCATTAAGAGAGTGTCTCGCAGTTGGCGGTGACAAAGCATACCTTTGCAGCGACAGAAAGTTCGGCGGTTCCGATACACTGGCTACAAGCTACATCTTAGCTTCCGCTATCCAGTCTATCGAAGAAAAAGAAGGCAAATTTGACCTCATTCTTGCTGGTAAACAGGCTATTGATGGTGATACAGGCCAGGTTGGTCCTGAAATCGCAGCACATATGGGCCTTGCTCAGGTTACATATGCAGCAGAAGTTACTGTTGAAGGTGATGATATCATCGTTAAGAGAGAAAGCGATAAAGGTTATGATATGATTTCTGTTCAGAAACCGGCTATCGTAACAGTTGTTAAGACTGAATTTGATCCTAGATATCCATCTATCAAGAGCAAGATGGCAGCTATGAGAAAAGAGATCACTGTTATCACATCAGAAGATATTCCAGATATCGACCTGACTCGCTGCGGTCTTAAAGGATCCCCTACAAAGGTTAGAAAGACCTTTACACCAGTGAAGAATAAGAACTGTGTAATCGTTGACGAAGGTGAAGTAGAAACATCAGCAGTTAAACTTGTTGAAGTTCTTGCTGAGGCCAAAGTACTGTAAGGAGGATATGGGCATGAGCTTTGAAGAATATAAGAATCTTTGGGTATTTGTTGAGACAGAAGAGAACGAAGTAAAGCCAGTTGGCTATGAACTCCTGAAACCAGGTCGTGAACTTGCAGATAAGATGGGTGCTAATCTTGTTGCAGTTGTTATCGGTGGTAAGGTTGAAGATATCGCTAAGAAAGCAATCGAATACGGTGCTGACGAAGCAATCCTCGTTGAAGGCGACGAATACTACAACTATACAACAGATGCATACAGCATCGCTATGAAGACACTTGTTGACAAATATAAACCATCAGCAATCCTGATCGGTGCTACAAACAACGGCCGTGACCTTGGTCCTAAGATGGCTTGTGATCTGAATACAGGTCTTACAGCTGACTGTACAGGTCTTGACTATGATGTAGAAGCTGGCAACATGGTTTGGACACGTCCTGCATTTGGCGGTAACCTGATGGCTATGATCCTTTGCCCGGACAACAGACCACAGCTTGGTACAGTTCGTCCAGGTGTATTCAAGAAACCTGAACTTGTTGAAGGCAAAGAAGGCACAATCACACGTGAAGACATTCATGTAGCAGCTGATCAGATCAGAACAAAACTGATCGAAAGAATCGAAGAAGTTGCTGCAGCTGTTAACCTTGAAGAAGCTGAAATCATCGTATCCGGTGGTCGTGGTGTAGGTTCAGAAGAAGGCTTCAACGTTATCCGTGAATTAGCAGACGTACTGGGTGCTACAGTTGGTGCTTCCCGTGCAGCTGTTGATGAAGGCTGGATTCCACGTGCACATCAGGTAGGTCAGACAGGTAAGACTGTGGGTCCTAAGCTGTACATTGCTTGTGGTATCTCAGGTGCTATCCAGCATGCAGCTGGTATTTCCGGATCTGATTGCATCGTAGCAATCAACAAAGATTCAGAAGCTCCTATCTTTGACGTAGCAGATTATGGTATCGTTGGTGACCTGTTCACAGTTATCCCTATCATGATCGAGCAGATCAAGAAATTAAACGCATAATTTCATATTTTGAATATGTTTGCCCTGTGGCTTTAGCCACAGGGCTTTTTTGATTTACGCGAGCAACGAGCCAAGGTTCGTGCTTGCACGAGACCTTGGCGTTGCTAAGCGCCAGTGGCGCTTGTTTAGCAACGACCGAAACGGAGTGTAGAGGCCGCGATAACTTGAGAAACTCGCGGAGCGTGTTTCTCATAGTTTATAGGATTAGGGGGTACACAGTGTCCGTTGGATAATGGTCATGCACTAACTGAAAAGAAGTGAAGACACACTGAAGCGGAGGAGAAGTATGTGGATAAGAAATGGTTAAAATACATAAATGAAAACAGTTTACACTCCTGTTATTGATAGTTATTTTCAAGTAACTGAAAGTAAATGAGAAAATTTGATAACTAAATTTTATCAAGAGAATTTATCAGTAAGAAGCCTTATTTATAAGGCTTTTTTGATTGACAGTTTTTTTTTTACACGATAAAATACTTAACGTTAGCAGAGTCTAACCTTAGGAAGGAATTACAGGAATGAAAAAAATAATAAGAATTATTATGATATCATCTGTTGCTTTTATATTGACAGCTTGCTCGGGAAAGAATTCTGCGGTTACAGAAACTTCCTTTTCTGAGGTGAATTCTGAAAACGTTTCCACATCTTCGAAATTGACTTCAGAAACTGTATCAGAGGATATGGAGGCAGTCAGAGATGTTTTTGCTATGGATACCTATATGACAGTAAAAGCCTATGGACCCCAGGG
Organism: Pseudocoprococcus catus; assembly: GCF_019734885.1. GTDB lineage: Bacteria > Bacillota > Clostridia > Lachnospirales > Lachnospiraceae > Coprococcus_A > Coprococcus_A catus. The sequence goes on from NZ_JAAXCM010000021.1 coordinate 208,701, forward strand.
GGATGCGGCTGTGGAGGCAGCTGTGGAGGAGATTAACCGGTTGGATGCACTTTTGTCAACCGGCAATGAAGACAGTGAAGTTGCCAGGATCAATGCCAATAATGGCGGCCATTTTTCAGAGGATGGTGCGATTTTAATGGAACGCTCGCTGGAACTTTATAAAAGTACCGGAGGTGTTTTTGATGTCGCTATTTACCCGGTGATGAAAGCCTGGGGATTTACGGATGGCAATTATCGGGTGCCGGATGATGAAACATTGAAATCATTGCTTCAGCTGGCAGATCCGTCGCTGATTGAATATGATTCTTCGACTGCGGATGTAAACTTTGAAGAAAAAGGTGTTCAAATAGATTTCGGAGGTATTGCCAAGGGCTATACCTCCTCCAGAATTATGGATATTTATAAGGAAAAAGGCGTGACAAGCGGTCTGGTCAATCTTGGCGGCAATGCACAGGTACTAGGGACAAAACCGGACGGCAGCCTGTGGCGTGTGGCCGTTCAGAGTCCGGATGCGGAAGATGAATATCTGGGGGTTCTGGAAACAAAAGACAAAGCAATCATCACTTCCGGTGGTTATGAGCGTTATTTTGAAAAAGATGGTGTGACCTATCATCATATCATCGATCCGTCAACGGGTTATCCTGCGGAGAACGGATTGATTTCAGTGACGATTGTCAGCGCAGATGGTACACTGGCAGATGGCCTATCTACTTCATTGTTTGTTATGGGGAAGGATAAAGCCGTTGATTATTGGAGAACATACAGCGATGAGTTTGATATGATTTTGCTGACAGATGACGAGCAGCTTTATGTTTCAGAGGGAATCAAAGACAGTTTTACTTCTGGCAGAGATGTGAATATAGTAGAAAAGGATGACTGAGAATGAAATTTTGGAAAAAATTTGGCGGTTATGTGCCGATTCTTTCGACTGTGCTGATTGCAGCCTGCGTTGGAACATCATTAAAGGGATATGCAGCCCCTGTTTATGAGATTGAGCAGCCGGAAACTGTTCAGACGGCTGAGACCACGGCAAAGGAGAAAAAACAGGAAACAGAAGAGACAACACAGGCGAAAGGAAACTTTGATCTGGATGACGGCATTTATAAGGGCAGTGGTACAGGCTTTGCAGGTACGGTTTCTGTTTCTGTGGAAATCAAAGATAAAAGTATCGTTGCTATTAACATTCTCAGCACACAGGACGATGAAGCATTCTTTAACAGAGCGAAGGGTGTTATTGATAAGATTATTGCAGGACAGACACTGGATGTAGATGTGGTATCAGGGGCAACTTACAGTTCCAACGGTATTATCAGTGCGGTCAAAAATGCATTGACTGGTGAACAGGATACAAGTACACCAGCCTCCGCATCAAGCAGCAGTAATCAGAGTTCGCCAACTATAGATACGGTGGATGATTCTGATCAGACATGGAAAGACGGTACTTATTATGGCAGCGGTACCGGATTTAATGGTGAAGTGAAAGTAAAAGTTGTCATTGCAAATGGCCAGATCAGTGATATCAGCGTTATCAGTCACAATGATGACAGCAGCTTTATGGGACAGGCAGAAGGTCTGATTTCAGATATTATCAGCACTCAGAGCACCAATGTAGATGCGGTATCAGGAGCAACTTACAGTTCAAGAGGTATTATCAATGCTGTGCGTGCCGCTTTAAAACAGGCGGCTGTCAATGGCTCCGACAGTGATACGGATGACAGTAATGACGATAACAATAATAACAGCGATAATAATAATAGCAATACAGCTATTCCGGAAGGAAAAGTGCCTTATAAGGATGGTATATATTATGGAACCGGTGAAGGCTATGCCGGTGATATCGAGTTGGCTGTGGTTATTCAGGATAAGACAATTAAAGCCGTTCTGATTACAAAATGTGAAGACGATGCAGCCTTCTTTAACAGAGCAAAGAATATTATCAATGAAGTCCTGAAAAAACAGACAACGGATCTGAAGGGAATTGATACTGTATCAGGGGCAACTTACAGTTCCAATGGTATCATGGAAGCTTTGAAAGAAGCCTTCAAGGCGGCGAAGAATGCCACAGATGGCAAGAAGCCGGAAACAACGAAACCAACAGAAACTGAAACTGAGACAGAAACAGAGACGGAATCTGAAACATCAAATGAAAACAGTGAATATATTGACGGTGAATATACTGTATCCGTTGTATGCGAACCGGATGAGGACGAGGATTTTGAAGCTTATAATTTGTCCATGACAGTTCATATCAAAAATGACAAAATCACAGCAGTCACAGACCTGTCAGGTGATGGTTCCAAAGATAATGAAACTTACATCAAGCGTGCAGCAGAAGGTACATCTAAGCTGCGGGGTGTTGTGACACAGATTGTAGAAAAAGGAACTGTTGAAGAAATTGATACAGTGACAAGAGCAACCTGCTCATCCAATGCCATCATAGAAGGCTGCCGGAAGGCACTGGAAGCTGCAAAGCGTCCGGAAGCGCCTGATGAGACAGGGGCAGAAGAACCGGCAGACAGAACTTATGCAGACGGTGATTACACAGTTTCTGTTGTATGCGAGCCGGATGAAGAGCAGGATTTTGAAGCCTATGATCTGTCTATGACTGTTTCTGTTCAAAATGACAGAATTACAGATATTACCAATATCAAGGGCAACGGCAGCAGCGACAATGACAGCTACATCAAAAAGGCTGCGCAGGGAACGTCAAAATATGTCGGTGTTGTGACACAGATTACAGAAAAAGGTATGCCTGAAGGCATTGATACAGTGGCAAGGGCAACCTGTTCATCCAATGCCATCATAGAAGGCTGCCAGAAAGCACTGGAAGAAGCAAAAAAACTGGCAGAGGAAGGTAAGTAGAGATGAAGACATTTTGGGTTCGAGGGGTGAATCTGGTGCTCATTGCGGCGTTGATTATCGGATACAATACAGTACTGACGCTGCGTGACAAGGACGATCAGATCGCAAAACTGACGGCTGAACTGGAAAGTGCCAATTTATATAAGCAGGCTGTCCTGCAGTCGCAGGATGCTGCGGCATCCGGCGGAGCCTACACGAATGGTGTATGGAAAGGTACGGCACAGGGATTTGGCGGTGATATTCAAGTGGAAGTTACGGTTGAAGGCGGTTCCATTACAGATATCAGTATTGTATCAGCAGAAAAGGAGGATGGCGCTTATCTTTCCATGGCGGAGGATATCATTCCGAAAATCATAGATGCCCAGAGTGCAGATGTTGATACCATCAGCGGAGCTACATTCAGCTCCACAGGTATCAAGAATGCAGTCACACAGGCACTGGAAGAGGCGGCAAAATAAATGAACAAAATCGATATACATAATCTTACAAAAAAGCAGCGCAGACAAATGCACAGCTGGTTGAGAGCAGCGATACAGCTTTTATATTTTTTGTTTCTGCCATCGGCTTATACGGCGGCTTTTGCCGGTGTTAAGTATATATTCACACAACTGGGTGCAGGAGAAAAAATCGGTCTGACCTCCTTTGTGTCAGTGCTGATTGTACTGTGCCTGTACACTATTGTATTCGGACGTTTCTTTTGCGGATTCGCCTGTGCATTCGGCAGTTTTGGAGATGCCGTGCATGCCATTTATGTATGGGTGTGCAAAAAGATGAAGAAAAAAACGGTGAAACTGCCGGAGAAAGTAACTGAAAAATTGACTATGATGAAATATGTTGTGCTGGCTGTTATTGTTATTCTTTGTTTCAAAGGTGTTTACAGTCAGACACAGGGCTACAGTCCCTGGGATGTATTCTCTATGCTCCATGCTTTTAATTTTAAGCTGGGCGGCTATCTTCTTGGTGTTGTGCTGCTGGTGCTGATCATGATTGGCATGGCTGTGCAGGAAAGATTTTTCTGCCGTTTTCTGTGCCCAATGGGAGCCGTTTTCTCATGGCTGCCGATGCTTCCGTTCTTTACATTGAGAAGAGAACGGGAACAGTGCATCAAAGGCTGCAGTGCCTGCACAAAACAGTGTCCGTCAGATATCGGTCTGCCGGAGGCAGGATCCATGAATGTCAGCGGTGACTGTTTCCAGTGCCAGAAGTGTATTGACACTTGTCCGCGTGCTAATATTCACTGCGGATTGCCGGGTATCAAAGGTAATGAAGTTATTTTTACTATTATCAGAGCATTGATTTTACTTGGCCTGTTTATCTGGCTGGGAATCTAATTATTGGTGAAAAAGTGCTGAAAAATTTTTTATTCAATTAGAAAACCGGGGCTGGGCTGCCATGTGCAGACAGCTCCATAAAAAGGATTAATGATTAGCGTGTGCTAACGCTGATTTTTAATATAAGCTTCATTCAGATATCATTATTTTGGAATCTGAAGAGCGGCGCCTAATTCATAATACAAATTTCATACTTACAAGGAGGACGATATGAAAAAGAATGAATTAATCAATAAGACACTTGCCGGTCTGATGATCGCAGCGATGACAGCCGGTGTTTGCCCGACAACAGCATTTGCTGTAACAGGGGCACAGGTTGCAAAAGATGGTACATATAAAGCAACAGCTCATGTAACACGAACAGAAGAGGATTCTGACGATGAGTGGGATGAATATGATGTAGAAGTTTCCCTGACGGTAGCTGATGGTAAATTTACTGATATCAAAGTAACACCAGCAAGTGGTTATGATTCAGGAAATGACAGCTATTTCAACAAGGCTTATAACAAGTCAAAAGGTATCAAGACATTACTTGAAGGCAAAGAAGCAACTGCTGATACAGTCAATAGCTGGGATTCTGTTTCCGGTGCAACACGTACATCCAAGGCTGTAAAAGAAGCTGCAGCAGCAGCCATTGCAAAAGCTGAAGAAAAGACAACAGCAGTTGAAGTGAGCACAGAAAAGCTTCAGGCAGCCATTACAAAGGCAGAAGGCCTTAAAGAGGCAGACTACACAGCAGACAGCTGGAAGACCATGCAGGATGCTTTAACAGAAGCAAAGGCAGCCCTTGAAGCAAAAGAAAGCCAGGATAAGGTAGATGCAGCAGAGGCAAAACTGACAAAGGCCATTGACGGTCTTGTAAAGGCAGCGGCTGAAGTCAATGTAGAAAAGCTCCAGACGGCTATTAAAAAAGCAGAAGGTCTCACAGAAGCAGATTATACAGCAGATAGCTGGAAGACAATGCAGAATGCCCTGACAGAAGCAAAGGCAGCCCTTGAAGCAAAAGAAAGCCAGGATAAGGTAGATGCAGCAGAGGCAAAACTGACAAAGGCCATTGATGGTCTTGAAAAGAACGCAGTGGCAAAGGAAGTTTATGTATTAATGAATATTCCTTATGACAAATTCTACGCAGCAGAAGGTGATGATGATGCCGATGCTGTCACATCAGCAACATTAAATAAGACAAGATCCAGCCTTGCCGCAGGTTCTTATCATGTGAACAGTGATGGTTCAGATATTACAGGTATTGTTTATCCGGTTAAACTTGATGATGCTTCAGCCCTTGAGAAGCTGACACAGGTGACAGACAGCAGCAAAGTTGATATTACCGTGTCAATGAAAGGCAAAGAGACAACAACAACTTATGAAGGCAAGGATGCATTATTTGAAAGTCCAAGCTACGCTTATTATATTTTGAGCGAGACACCTTCTTATTACAAAGAAGCAACTGTCAATGCGGACGGCACATTAAGCTTTGGTAAAGCAGAAGGCGCGGAAGTACAGACACTGAGTAATGTGACTGCGGATTTCAGAACATCATCAAAATACGGTGATTATCAGATGAATCTTTCAGGTTTGCCAGATGATATTACAACCGTGTATGGTGTTGTTGTAGGAACAAAGGAAGGCGATAGCTATGGCCTTCGTCATGTAGAGAATATCTGGAAAATATCTAAGCTGGCATGGAGCACAGGTTTTGTGACAACAGCGCACGGCAACCAGCTTCAGTATAAGGATTATGTTCCAATGATGGGACAGACAATCAATAAAGTAACCTATTACACAAATGCAGGTATCTATGAGATCCCTATGAGTGTATATGTTCCTGTAAAATTTGACGGCAGTGTGGAAGTTGCTGATGCCAAAGCATCCAGCGGTGAAACAAAAGTAACATTGAACAATCTTCCATCAGATTATGAGGCTGAATACAGTGTCGAAGGTCTTGAAAATGTTAAGGTAGAAAATGGCGTGCTGACTTATACAGCAGCTGATGCAAAGGTTGGCAAATACACATTAAAGGTAACAGATAAGAGCGGCAAATATGCGGACATCTCTGCTGATTTCACGTTAACAACAGAAGTTACACCAATTACATATGACAGCAATCAGAAAGCACTTGTACCTGCAGACGGATACAGTGCAGATGATGTTGCAGCTTATGTAAAGAATATTACATCTGTATCTGTAGACGGCAAAGCTTATGCGGCATCAGGAAAAGGTGCTGTTAAGATTATTAATGAAGATGGCAGTATCAATACAGAAGCAGTACCATTTGCTGATGCAAAAGAAGGACAGGAATTTGAAATTGAAGTAACAGCAGCAAGTTATGAAAACAATTACAAATTCACATATACAGCTGAAAGCCAGTACAAGTATGTTTATGCAGGTCTCAGCTGGGCAGAATACTGGGCAAATGAAGGTGTTTATGCGGCTGGTGATGCATCATCATCTGATGATGTGGATACAAAGGGCGAACATGATAAAGGTGCCTTTGATACAGTCACAAGAGCAACAACAAACCATGGTCTTCACAGAGGAAGTTACCAGTGCACAGCCATCATTGAAGGTGCAAACGGCAAAGAATACAAAGTATCCCATTGGACAGATGGCAATACAGCTGTTTTAACAGACGGAAGTACAATTACATTTGAAAAAGGTAATATTACAGAGGCAGATGGCAGCACAACAACAATGGTTGAATATGACGTTACAGGTATTAAATACGTACCGGTAAAAGTAGCGGCAGCAGATTATGAAGATTTCTGTAAAACTTATGCAGTTGTAGAAAATGGCATGGATCTGACAGGCGGATATGGTGAAGGTGAGCTTGCTTCCTATGCAGTGAAAGCCAATGTAACAGCACATACAAATGGACTGAAGACTGTTACAAAGAATGCAGATGGCAGCTTCAGTTTCTCATCCAGAGAAGACGGATCAGAATCAGGTATCGAAGGACAGGCATTAAAGTCCGCACCATCAGCAGAAGAAGCCGGGCTGACTGTAAAAGAAGCGAATGGTTCATATGGTGAGTTCCTGAGAGTGGATCTGACAACTAATTTTGCTGATCTTGGTGCCAATATGCAGGCTGTTAAGTGGACATATTATGGTGAAGACAGTACTTATACAAATGCATTAGTATCCTATGGTACAAAATTTGCAGCAGATAACTGGATGCATAAGAAAATGGGTATTCAGCTTGGTCTGACAGATTCCTTAAGATGCCAGCTGCCAGAAGGAACAGATGGCACAGGATACTGGACAATTACAATCAGTGCTCTTGGTTATGAAGATGCAACCTACCAGTTCCAGGCAACAGATGAGAATATTGTAAAACCAGATCCTGTACAGGATACAACTGCTCTTGAAGCAGCCATTGCAAAGGCAGAAGCATTAAATGAAGCAGATTACACAGCAGATTCCTGGGCTTCTATGCAGACAGAACTTGCAGAAGCAAAAGAAGAACTGGAAGCAAAGCACAGCCAGTCAGCAGTAAATGAAGCAACAGAGCATCTGAATGCAGCCATTGATGCATTAGTTAAGAATCAGGTTGAAGAAGCTGGATATGTACTGATGAACATCCCATATGCAGAGTTCTACAAGGCAGAAGTAAACAATGATGTGGATGTAGACGTATTTACATCAGCAACACTGAATAAGACAAGAACACCAGGTCTTTCAGGTGGTTCCTATCATGCAAATACAGATGGAAGTAAAATCAATGGTATTACATTCCCTGTAAAAGTTGGAGAAGGCGTAGATTTGTCAAAATATACTCAGGTAACAGATAATGATTCTGTTGAAATTACAGTTACTAACAGAGGACAGACAAGCACAACAACTTATACAGGCAAGGATGCATTATACCAGAATGCGGATTATGCATATTATACATTAAGCGAGACACCATCTTATTACAAAGAGGTATTCGTTGATGCAGAGGGTAATCTTGTATTCGGTAAGACTGTTGGTGATGTAACAGAATTGGATGGATTTACCGGTGATTTATCTACAGAAACAGGATATGGTGATTACCAGCTTGACATTACCGGTCTTCGTGATAAACTGACAGAACTTGGCGTAGCAAATGTCAATGCAGTTGTTGTGGATACAAAAGAAGGCAGCAGCTATGGTCTGCGTCATCTTGAAAATATCTGGAGAATGGAAGAACTGGCTTGGGCAACTGGCTTTACAGAATCTGTTCACGGCTGCCCGACATCCTCTGAGCATTATAAAGCTATGATGGGACAGACGATCACATCTGTTACTTATTATACAGATAAAGGTATGTACAGTGTTCCGTTAGGAGAAATTTATGTACCTGTGAAATTTGCACATGAATTATCTGTTGAAAATGCATCTGTAACAGCTGGACAGACAAATGTGACAGTGACAGGTTTACCTGATGATTATGATGCTGAGTACAAAGTAGAAGGCCTTAATGGTGTTAGTGTCCAGAATGGTGTATTAAGCTTTGACAATGCAGCAAAGGGAAAATATACATTAACGATTTCTGATAAGAGCGGCAAATATGCGGATATCACGACAGATTTTGAACTTTATACAGAAGCAATGCCGGCTGCATATGATGATGATAAGAAGTCACTTGTTAAGACTGCAGATGCAACAGATGAAGAATTTGCAGATTACATCAAGAATATTACGGTAGTCAGTGTTAATGGCACAGATTACAGAGCAACAGGCCGTAGAGCAACAGTTATTATTAATGAAGATGGTTCAATTAAGACAGATGCAGCACCATTTGCCGAAGGTGATACATTTGAAATCACAGTAACATCTACAGGTTATCAGCCAGTAAGCTTTACTTATACAACAAAGGTTGCTCCGGAACCAGTAGTTGTAGATACATCAGCCCTTGAAGCAGTGATTAAAAAAGCGGAAGCTCTGAATAAATCCGATTATACAGAAGAGAGCTGGAAGCACTTCCAGACAGAAGTAGCAGCAGCAAAACGTGTGCTTGAAGAAAAGACATCACAGGAAGCAGTTGATTCAGCGGCTAAGACACTGCAGTTAGAAATCGATGCCCTTGTGAAAGCAGCACCTGATGATAAGAAGGATAAGACAGATGCTGTTGATACATCTTCTCTGGAAAAACTGATTACATCAGCTAAGGATCTCAAGAAGAATGATTATACAGCAGCAACATGGACTACTCTTCAGAATGCGCTGGCAAATGCTGAAAAGGCAGTGGAAGCAAAAGAATCTCAGAAATCTATAGATGCAGCAGAAAAGAATCTGCAGGCAGCGATTGATGGTCTGAAGAAGGCTTCTGCAACAATAAATACGAATAGCACAACAAACAATAACAAGAAGAACAATACAACAACCACAACAAAGAAGAATAATACAACAACTTCCAAGAAATCCCCTAAGACAGGAGATCCTGTAAGCGTATTAGGCCTTCTTGGCGCGGCAGTTTCCTCACTTGGTATCGGCGGTCTGGGATTAAAACTCAGAAGAAAATCCAGAAGAGAAGACGAAGAATAATCGTTATTGATTGAATCGGGAAGAGCCCAGTCACTGCAATTTGCAGTGACCGGGCTCTTTTTCTGTATACAGAGTGAAATTTCATTGCTTTTTATTATACCGAATGGTATACTGATATCAGGAGGATAAAGCATGGACAATCGGATGAATATTCTGGAGAAGGCATTGCATCTTTTTTATGAGAAAGGCTATGATGCTATCGGTGTTCAGGAAATCGCGGATGCGGCCGGTGTGACGAAGCCGACACTGTATCATTATTTCGGCAGTAAATATGGGCTGCTGCAGGCGGTTGCCATGGAAGGATATGCGGATCTGCAGACGGGAATGGCAGAAGCCATCCAATATCAGGGGGATCTTCAATTAAACCTTGAAAGGATGACGAATTTTTATTTTAAATTTTGCAGCAGTCATGAGGCATATTACCGATTAATGATGGCAATGATGTATTCTGCAAAGGAATCGGATACATATAAGGCGATTCGGCCTTATATGTCGGAGATTACAGCCATGATGACGCAGCTGTTTGTGTCTGCCGGTGACAGGATTGGCAATATGCGCGGACGGCAGGAGCAGTACAGCATCGTTTTCTTCGGCTTACTGAACAGTTATATGTTATACTGGTTTAACAAATCATCGAAAGACAGACCGGCTTTGTCAGAACATCAGGCTTATGAGCTGGTACATCAATTTTTACACGGCATTTATGTTTAAAAGTAATGGGGAGGTACGGAATGGAATATAAACACAGATTATCGGAGTTGGATACGTATTTATTTGCCAAGGGCACACATTATGAGATTTATGAGAAGATGGGAGCGCATCTGGCAGAAGAGAACGGAGAGAAAGGAACTTATTTTGCAGTATGGGCACCGAATGCCAGAAGTGTGGGTGTCGTAGGTGATTTTAATGAGTGGAATGCCGAAGCCAACAAGATGCAGCCGGTTCAGCAGTCCGGTATATGGGATTTATTTATCCCCGGTGTCAAAAAGGGAGATCTTTATAAGTTTGCTGTGGAGACAAGCCAGGGGTATACTGTTCTGAAGGCGGATCCTTACGGCAATGCATCCCAACTTCGCCCGGACAACGCCTCTGTCGTGACAGATATCAGTCATTTTGCCTGGGAGGATGATGAATGGAGAGCGGCCCACCAGGAGAAGCAGATCAATGTGCCGATGGCCATTTATGAGGTGCATCCGGGATCATGGAAGAAGGATCCGGATATGCCGGGTGAGTTTTACAATTTCAGACGGCTGGCAGTTGAACTGGCGGAGTATGTTCTGGATATGGGCTATACCCATGTGGAGCTGATCGGTCTGTCGGAACATCCTTTTGACGGTTCATGGGGATATCAGGTTTCAGGATATTATGCTCCGACGGCCAGATATGGTACGCCGATAGATTTTATGTATTTTGTCAATTACATGCATCAGCGCGGCATTGGTGTTATTTTAGACTGGGTACCGGCACATTTTCCGAAGGATGAATTCGGTCTCGGGCGTTTTGACGGTACAGCTCTTTATGAACATCAGGATCCGCGTAAAGGTGAGCATCCGGAATGGGGAACTTATTGCTTTAATTACAGCAGAACAGAAGTTTCAAATTTCCTTGTGGCTAATGCTTTGTTCTGGATTGAGAAATTCCATATTGACGGTCTGCGTGTGGATGCGGTGGCTTCCATGCTTTATCTTGATTTCGGACGTTCTTCAGGCAATTGGATCCCGAATGAAGACGGCGGCAATCAGAATTATGAGGCCATTGCATTTATCAAGCATTTAAACGGCATCGTGGCGAAGAGAGATCCGGGAGCGATGATGATCGCGGAGGAATCAACCGCATGGCCGAAGGTGACCGGTGACGTGGCAGATGATGGCCTGGGATTTACTTACAAGTGGAACATGGGTTGGATGCATGATTTTCTTGAGTATATGAAATGTGATCCGATTTTCAGAAAATATCATCAGAATCAGATTACATTCAGTTTTATGTATGCTTACAGCGAGAACTACGTGCTTGTTCTGTCCCATGATGAAGTTGTGCATCTGAAGAAGTCCATGATTTACAAGATGCCGGGAAACATGCCTGATAAGTTCGGTAATCTCCGGGCAGCATATGGCCTGATGATGATGCATCCGGGTAAGAAGCTGCTGTTTATGGGGCAGGATTTTGCTCAGACGGCAGAGTGGAATGAGGCAAAGAGCCTTGACTGGTATCTGCTTGAAAGGTATCCGGAGCATCAGCAGCTGAACCGTTACTACAAAGATCTTCTTCATTTTTATCATGACTATCCGGCATTATATGAACTTGACAATTCACCGGAAGGTTTTGCATGGATCAATGGCTCCGATGCGGAGCATAATATGCTGACATTTTGCCGAATGACGAAGGACAAGAAGCATTGTTTACTCTGTCATTTTAATTTTTCACCAGTGGCTTACGATACATTCCAGTCAGGTGTTCTGTGTCCGGGCACATACACAGAGGTTTTCAACAGCAATGCCCTGGAATACGGCGGGACAGGTGTGGTCAATCCGGAGCCGATTGAAGCAGTTAAGGAAAGCTGGGATTTCAAGGACTATTCCATCAAGTATCATCTGGGTGCTTATGGTGTCTGCATTTTCAAGTTCGATTATGTGGAACCGGAGCCTGAGCCGGAGAAATTACCGACAAAGAAATATACACGCGAAGATATCCATCATCTTGCCGGCCATTACAAGAAAATCAAATAACACAGGCATTTTATATGTCCCTGTTCTATAAAAAGAGCAGGGACATATTCTTTTATAACAGACAAGTCTCAAAAGGATGGTATTTTATGCTGCGTTTTCTGATTCGCGGAGTTGTGGGCACCGGGTGTATTTCTTTGATTTCATTTGTGCTGACGTTATTTGGAATCGTGATACCCATCGGAATGAATGTTATCACCTTTTTTAGTTGTGCTTTTCTGGGATTTCCCGGGATTTTGCTGGTTTATGGGCTGTATTTTGTTCAGATGTATGTCTGATTATGTCGTGGGACCTTAGCTGCTGTCATAAGCGGTCATGCAGGGTCGACCAATGATAGGGCCAATCATATGCCTGCGCATTTACAAAGAGTCTGGATGCTGATATAATCCAGATACAAATTCTTAATCATCTTAATTTTCCCCAACTTATGAAAAAATTAAATAGCAACAGGATGTGAGGCAATGCTTTTAAAAATGACGCTGCTGCTTTTTACAGCTGCGGCTGCAGTGAAAGACAGGCAATGTGCCAGAATTCCGAATGCACTTATTTTTGTCGCTGCATGCAATGGCGCTTTTCTGCAAGTATATTCAAATGGATGGTCAGGCATTTTAAAAGTGGTATTGGGAGCTGCCATTCCTTTAATTTTGTTCGGATGGCTTTTTGCTCTGGCAATGTTAGGTGCCGGTGATCTGAAGCTTTTGATGGCGGTCGGTGTCTATACAGGACCATACGGAATTGTGAAAGTCCTCTTATTGGCCTTGATCAGCGGGGCAGTATTGGCACTGGCAAAAATTTTGAAGTATGGATTATTCAAAGAAAGAATGATTTACTTTTTCAATTATGTGCAGCAGATGGCATTTGGCAGAAGGGAGCCGTATATGGATATGGCGTATCCGCAAAAGAGTGAAAAGTGGACGATCCATTTTGCGGTCCCGGTTTTTCTGGCAGTTCTGATATTTCTGGCAGCAAATATGGGAAAAATTTAGAGATAGAATTGATGGAAAGAGGAGGTGGATAGGTGTTTGAAAAATATGACATTGGTCATGCTGGAGAATAGACAGGGGTATGGCGAAAGGCTGGCCGCTTTTATCAGCCGGCAGACAGATTCACCCTTCAATGTTCATTTGTATCTTGAACATCCGATCGGGGATGAGCAATGGGAAAAGGCAGATGTAGTTTTGATGACTTCTTCATTGATGGATTTGTATGGGGAAAAAGTGAGCAATGAAAAGGTCATTCTATTGGATGAAGAGGGGAGACAGGCAGAGGGAGAGAATGAATATGTGTATAAGTATCAGTCGGCAGTAAAGATTTACGGGGAAATTTTGAAATGCTGCGCAGATAAGGGAAATGCAGTTGTGCCTATGGGAAGCAAAGGAAGAAAGTGGATGCTGACAGGTATTTATATGCCTGTCAGCAGTGAGAAGAGGGTCAGAAGTGTATTGGAATTTTGCAGAAAAGAGGGAGAAAATCAGAAGGTTTTGTATTTGAATCTGGAACCTGTGACATGTTTTACTGATTTATTGGAGAGTGGTGGCAGAAAAGAAGGAATATCGGAGATGATTTATTATGTGAAGCAGCGGCAGGATAATCTGGGAACCAGATTGGGGATGATGGTAACCAGAGCCGAATTTGATTATTTGATGCCGTCTGCGAATCCGGCGGAAATCGAGGAATTAAATGCTGAAGACTGGCAGTTTTGCCTTGAACAGCTGTACCAGGGCACTGTATATGATCAGGTGATTTTTGATTTTGGGGCGATGCTGCCGCCGGCGGTCTTGCTTGAGGCCGGAGATAGATGGATTATTGCCGGAGATGAGACAGAATGGGAAGAAAAACTGACGGAAAGATTTATTTCTATTGTCAGTAGGATGACAGAGGGCAGTTTTGAAGAAAGAGTTTTGAAGATCAGGGAGGTGGTGCCATGAGGGAATTCCAGGTGATGAAGCAGGAGCTTCAGGAGATGGTACATCAGAGGCTGGATATGAGTACGGAATTATCAGATGAGGCGATCGGAGATGTGATTGATGAAGTGATTATGGAAAAAAGCAGGAATATGTACATGAGCTCAGTGACAAAACTAACCCTCAGACAGGAATTATTTAATGCCATCCGGAGACTGGATCTGCTTCAAGAACTAATTGATGACAAATCTGTATCGGAGATTATGGTAAATGGTGCAGATTCTATATTTTATGAACGCAATGGCAAAATATATACATGGGACAGACACTTTGAATCCAGGGAAAAGCTGGAAGATGTAATCCAGCAGATTGTTTCAAGATCCAACAGACAGGTGAATGAATCCGTACCGATTGTGGATGCCCGTCTGAGTGACGGATCCAGAGTAAATGTTGTATTAGATCCTGTGGCATTAAACGGTCCGATCCTGACTATCAGAAAGTTCCCGGAAGAGGCCATTACGATGGAAAAGCTCATTGAGTGGGAATCATTAAGTCAGGAGGCGGCAGATTATCTGAAGATTCTTGTTCAGGCCGGCTACAATATTTTTATCAGCGGCGCCACAAGTACCGGAAAGACGACATTTTTAAATGTGCTGGCAGATTATATTCCGAAGACGGAAAGAGTGATCACGATTGAGGATTCTGCAGAGCTTCAGCTCCATGACATAGCCAATCTGGTTCGGATGGAGGTGCGTCAGGCGGATGCAGAGGGAGTCAGCAGTGTGACACTCAGAGACTTGATCAAAGCCAGTCTTCGAATGCGTCCCGACAGAATTATTGTAGGGGAAGTGCGCGGACCGGAGGCACTGGATATGATCCAGAGTATGAATACAGGTCATGACGGATCTCTTTCCACCGGTCATGCGAATTCACCGGAGGATATGCTGTCGCGTATCGAAACAATGATCCTGATGGGTTCGGATATGCCGCTGCCTGCCATACGCAAACAGATTGCTTCATCCATTGATATTATCATTCAGCTGGGGCGCCTGCGTGACAGATCCAGGCGTGTGACGGAGATTACAGAGGTACTTTCCTGTGATCAGAATGGCTATGTGCTGAACAAGCTTTTTCAGTTCAACGAGAGGGATGATCTGCTGAGAGAAACAAGTGTTTACGGCAATGCCCCGGAGAAAGTCCGCGGCGGTCTTGACAGAACCGGTTATCGTTTGATGAACAGGAGAAAACTTCGGGCGGCGGCACTGGAATCACCGGAGATCTGATGATGGATAAGAATAGAAAAATATTGCTGATGGATATTCTGCAGGGGGCTGTTGTCATTTTTCTGGTGGGTTGGCTGTGCTATAGAAATCTGATTGCTTCTTTGGCGGGAATGGTCGTGCTGCCGATTTTTATCAGATTTAAGGCAAAAAAGAGGGTTAATCAGAGACAGACAAGGTTATGGAAAGAATTTAAGGATGTAACCGCCATGATGTACAGCAGCACGGCGGCAGGAGGAACACTGGAAAAAGCACTCCGGGACGTGCGAAAGGATATGCTTGTATCTGCCGGTCGTTATCAGGTTCTGCTGCCGGAATTTGAAAAGATATGTATTCAGCTGGACCGGAATATTTCAGTAGAAACAGTGCTCAATGATTTTGCAGATCGCTGCAATGACAAAGATATTTTATATTTTGTAAAAATTTTGAATATCGCCAGAAAGAGCGGCGGAGCGCTGTCAGATATTATCAGACATACGTCAGATACGATGAATCTTCGGATGGAGATCAATTCAGAAATTGATACACTGCTGGCAGGGAAAAAAGGAGAATGGAAAGTCATGCTGATCGTACCGCCGGCAATTCTGATTTATATGAATTTGTGCTCTGCGGATTATATGTCAGTGCTTTATACAACATTAACCGGAAGAATTCTAATGACGGCGGCACTGGTATTATATGGTATTGCCATGTTGATCGGTTATAAAATTCTGGATATACAGGTATGAGGGGGTGCCTTATGGGGTGGTTTTTGTTCGGCAGTATTTTCCTGTGCATTGTTTTGCTGCCGGTATTTCTGGCGGAACGATGGTGCAGAAGACATAAAGCAAAAAAATATTTTCCTGTACCGAAGGGAATGGGGTGGCTTCAGATGGTGGCTGTATGGATGCTGTACCATCTGCCGGAATCTGTAAAAGAATCCCGGTGGCTGACCGGATATGCCGGTGAAGCAGCCGGAAAGCTGTATCCCGGGATCAGAAAAGAAAAATTTTGCCGCAGACATGCGATAGAAAAGATTATGCTCTTTTATGGTTGTGTCCTCTTTGCCTTCTTTTTTTTAACTTTGTATCGTTTATCGGACCGTGTGCCGGAATTGGTCGATAATGTGATTGAAAGGGAAGATGCAAGGGGAGAGATCCGGGATGTTGCTGTGGAGGCTGAGATAGAATCGGTGGAGGGGACACAGAAACTGACGCTGAACGTTGCACCAAGAAAGTATTCAAAGTCAGAGCAGGAAGCACTGCTTCAAAAAGTCATTGCATACATTGATCAGGTGCTTCCCGGGGAAAATACAGATTTGAGCCATGTGGAGACAAATCTGGTATTTCCGGAGCAGTTTCCGGGAGAGAATATAACGATAGAGTGGGCCACTGATGATTATAATCTGATCAATCAGGATGGTACACTTGGTGATATGACAGAAATTTCTCTGCCGGTTCAGACGAAAGTGACAGCAGAAATTCGATACGGGGATGAAGTCCTGAAGGAATATGAGAAGGATATCTGTATTGTCTCGGTGAAAAAGACGGAACAGGAGAAGCTTCAGGATGATCTTCAGGAAGCTTTGAAATCAGCAGATAAGCAATCAGAGGAAAAGCTTCAGCTCATCCTGCCGGATTCGGTGAGCGGACATGCTGTAACATGGCACTACCAGGTTCATTCTCAGATGCCGCTGCTGATTCTGATTAGCATCATTGCTGTAATTTGTCTCATGCTTTATCAAGAGGAGCGGCTGAAGGCGCAATTAAAACAGCGTACAGAACAATTGCTTCATGATTATCCGGGATTTGTCTACCGTATGGTCCTGATGCTTGGTGCCGGCATGACATCAAGAAGAAGCTGGTATCAGCTGATGGAGGATTATGAGAAAGAAGGCGGAGGGCAGGAAAAGTGGCTGTATAAGGAGCTCAGATATGCCCATATTCAGATGCAGTCCGGTGTTCCGGAGATACAGGCTTATATTGAATTTGGAAAACGTACGGAGCTGCATCAGTATATCAAATTTATGCAGCTGCTGACACAGTATATACGCCGGGGAAGCAGAGGGATGGAGGGGTTAATGCTTCAGGAGGCTGAGGAAGCGGAAAAACAGAGAAGAGATTTTGCAAAGCAAATGGGGGAAATGGCAGGAACAAAGCTTTTGCTGCCAATGATCTTATTGTTGGTGATTGTGCTGATGATTGTAATGGTACCTGCATTTTTGTCAATGTAGGTTAAGGGGAGGAATGAGTATGATGTCATTGTGGAGAAGGTTTTATTATGAGGAGACAGCAGTTGGCGTTGTTGAGATTATTCTTATTCTGGTTGTTTTGATCAGTCTGGTTGTTATTTTTAAAAAGCAGCTGACGAGCATTGTTAATAATATTTTCAAGAAAATTACAACTGAGAGTAATAAGATATAATGCGCCGAGGCGTCATTACGGTTTATCTCAGCCTGGTCTTTATACTGTTAGTTTCATTGCTTCTGGTACTTTTAGAGTCGTCACGGGTGTACACTATTGGTACGATGAGTGAACGGTATGCGAATATGGCAGCTGAGATGGTTTTTGCCGGATATGTACAGCCGCTTGCCGAGCAGTATGATCTGTTGGCAGTAGATATGGGGAACGGGCAGCAGAAGCTGGAAGATTTTGAAAAATATTTAAAGCTGAATCTGGAAAATGAAGGCAATAACCATCGGGCAATGGGGATGTACGGACAGGTGAAAATGGACGGCATCAGTAATATCTGTACACTGCAGGATCATCATTGGAAATCCTTAAAAAGTCAGGCGGCAGATTATGAGAAAATGGCGGCTGTGTCAAAAGGAATTGATAAAATGCAGGATGTGATAGGGCAGCTTAAGAATTCGGGGATCAATGAGAAGACAGAAGATTATATGAATGATCTTGAGTCAAAGGGGGAAGAGATGGATGCCGCTGAAAGCGAAATGGAAGAGAATGAATCAGAGGCAGAGAATTTAGAAGGAGAAGAAGCAGAAGAGCCTGAGATGGAGGATCCGAGGAAGGGGATTACGGGCTGGCTGAAAACAGGGGTTTTGAATCTGGTTATGGATGGCATGGAAGTCTCCGGAAGGCGGATCGATACATCCGGATGTTCATGGCAGACATCCCGGACAAAAAGTTTTGAACCCATGGAAGACTTTGATGATTATAGCAATGTAACAGATTATATGGAAGATCAGGGGCTTTTATCCCAGATTCAGGACGGCATTGAAGATCAGGAAGAAAATCTGCTTCTTAATCTCTACATAAATGACAAATTTTCATCAATGGCGGGCAACGGTCAGTCTGATGGAGATCAGAGTCATACGGTTTTAAAGTATGAGTATGAATATATTTTGTATGGAAAAGACAGTGACCGCGAGAATCTTGAAAATGCAGTGATGTCCATCTGTACCCTTCGGACTTTTCTGAATTTGATTTATGTCTACACCAGTCCGGCTAAAAATGCCGAACTGCAAAAGGCAATCAAGTCCATGAAGCTGTTGGAAAAAGTACCTGTTGCCGGTGAGGTAATCAAATTGCTGATTATGGCCTGCTGGTCAGCTGCGGAAGCTGTTGTAGATTGTGCAGGGCTGGCGGAGGGAGGTAAAGTACCTCTTATAAAAAGCAAAAGCAGCTGTAATCTTTCGATGGACGATCTGCAGGGCATTGCAAAGGGAGGAAAACGAGCGGCAGATTATTTCCATGATTCAGGCAAAGGACTGGATTATAACCAATATCTGATGATTTTTATGTTTCTTACGCCTTCAGGAAAAAAGATGGGCAGGATGAGTCAGCTGATTGAGTGCAATGTTCGTCTTGTGAAGGGGTATGAAGATTTTTCACTGGCAAGATGTGCAGTGCAGGCGGAATTTTCAGGAACTGTGAAAATAGGGAGCAAATTTTATGGCCATCCTAGGAAGGTGCAGCATGACTTTGATGTGGTGTACGGCTACTGACAACCGATAGGATGAATGCAGGATTGATGGGAAGGAGGCGGAGAAAAATGTCCTTTTTTTACCGGTCACACACAGGAAAAATATTTGGAAGAAAGGTCGGTTCAAAAATTTATGATGCAGTAATATATGCGATCCCAACCCTTTTAAAAAGCATTATAACGCGGACTTGTCGGAAAAATATTTTTTATAAAAATGATGATAAGGCAATCGGAGAAGCAGATATCAGTAAAAGAAGGACATTTTTCTCCGTCCCCTTTTCAGGCAGTCTGACTGTTGAAGCAGCACTTGTTATGCCGATTTTTCTGGGAGCTGTATTGCTGCTGACGGGGATATTTCAGACACTGGAAGTTTATGAGCAGGTCAATAGTTATTTGTGTAGCACAGGTCGGAAATTGGCAGCCTACAGTGAAGCTGCTGATGGCGTTGACAGTGGGGATCTGTACAAGTTATTTTATGCAGATCTTCGGAACAGCGGTATAGAGAGTGATGATATTGTTGGCGGTATGGCAGGACTGGTGCCTGTTATGACAAAAGAATCTGATCTTGTAAAGATTAAGGTAACCTATTTTATAAAGTCCGGAGGATTTTTCGGATTGTCCAGGAATATCAGGATAACGGACAGTGTGTACGTTCGCCCCTGGTTGGGAGCTTCACCGGGAAGAAACAAAAAAGATTCAGACAATCAACAGTCAAAAATAGTATATGTAGCAGAAAATGGTGTTGTTTATCACCAGAGTGAAAGCTGCAGTTACCTGAAACTTTCGATTCGTCAATGCAGACAAGAGGATATACAGGCATTGAGAAATAAGTATGGTGCAAAATATGTTCAATGTGAACGCTGCGGAAAGCATGCAGCTGGAAATGAAACCGTTTATATAACGGATACGGGAAGAGCATGGCATACGGATCGCACATGCAGCGGACTGAAGCGGAAACTTCAGACGATGACGCAGGATGAGGCAGAAGAAAAAGGATTAGGATCCTGTTCGCGCTGCGGTTAACATTGAGGAGGTGAGAGAATGTTTATTATAAAAAGATTTTTGTTAAAAGGTTTTTTGCTGCTGACCTATCCGGTTATTGCGGATCTGCGCAAAAGAAAATTTTATGTCTGGCCTGTGATAGCCATGAGTATTTTGATGGCTGTTATACAGTTGTTTAATAAAGACACAAAGTTTATAGATATATTGACAGGATGTATACCGGGAGTGGTAGTATGGCTGTTCAGCCGATGGTCGGAAGGTGCCATTGGAGAAGGAGATGCATTTGTCATCGGTGGACTTGGTATGGTGATCGGGTGGCGGATGGTCTGTTCTGTCTGCTTTACAGCCTGCCTGTTGTGTGCAAGTGTCGCTGTTTATCTCCTTTTAGGAAGGAAAGACGGCAAAAGAATGGAATTACCCTTTATGCCTTTTCTGGCTGTAGCCTATTTGATGAACTACTGGTAAATAGGAAAGATTTCCTGGTTTTACGGGAAGGTGATGCGGTGAACAGACAATATAAGGGAAGCATGACGGTTGAAGCAGCGGTTGTTGTGCCTATGGTTATTTTTATCCTGGCAGCTGTTATTTATTTGTGCTTTTTCCTTCATGACCGGGCTGTTCTGCAAAGCTACAGTTTGAGGCAGGCAGAAAGCACAGCATGGGAAAAAGAAATAAAGGGCAGGCCGCCGGTTTTCATGGTTGGATTTCATGAGAAAAAGACAGATGGAAAGTGGCTGACAAATGCGCTGGATGTACTTGGAAGCAGAAAGCGCGTCAATGTATCTGTATCAGGCTCAATGAAAACAAGGGGAGCGGAAATGGTGACAGGGGGAAAATGGCAGTTAGAGAAGGAGATGTGTGCGGTGCGGGTCAATTATACTCAGGATAGGCTGGTGACAGTGATTTTGAGGAAGGGGAAGAAATAGAATCAGATGGATGTATCGTATAGCAGAGATGCTTTTCGGACGTATATGGTGATAGACGGTTCTCTGGGAGAGGGCGTGGAGGATACAGAAAAATTGTTGGCCAATCAGCATTCCTCTGCACTTTTGCCCTTTCATGAACAGCAATTAAATGAGCAGAAAAAATACTACTATGATGTCAGCGGTAAAATTGAATTTAAAAGCTATGTGGAACATCAGTCGGTGGGACAGGAGGCAGTGAAACAGCTGATTGTATTTATTTTGGAGTTGTACCGGACTATGGAAGAATATCTTTTGGATCCGGATGCCGTCTTATTGGAAGCTGAATATCTGTACATGGATATGGCTGAAAATACGTTGTCTGCAGCCTGCATTCCCGGGAGAAAAGAAAATTTTAACACGCAGTTAAAGCTTCTGGCATCCTGGCTTCTGGAGAATGCGGATCATACAGACCGTGAAGGTGTGCTGCTTGTTTATGATTTTTATAAGATTGTTCAGCGGCCGGATTTTTTGCCGGTACATCTTCAGAAGTTTGAATCGAAGAAGGTGCAGAAGCTGCAAGCAAGAGAAATCAGAAAGGAGAGCGTTGAGACGAAGGCAGTTGAGCAAACTGTAGAGCAGGATCCGTTTGTTATTCAGATCGATACCAGTCAGGGAAAAGAGAAAAAAGATAAAAAAGAAAAGAAGGAAAAACGGGAAAAAAGGAAGGAAACAGTGTCTGAGAAGGAACAGGAGCCCGGTAAATGGTTTATCGTTGCGGCAGCAGGTTTTCTGCTGATGATTGCCGGCGGATATAAAGTCGGACTGATCGAAAAATTGTTAGGTTATGCGGGGGCAGCAATCCCTCCGGAGTATGCTGCCGGTGGTCTGGCGGCAGTGATTGTTCTGGTCACCGTTATTTATTACATATATTCAGCGTTAAGAAGGAAAAAGGGCAGTATTCAAAAATCGAAAGAAAAACCAAAAGTAAAAGCTTATAAGCAAAATGTCTATAACTACAGAGATGTTGAGGCAGAAAAAGAAAGTTGTTTTACAGAGGAGAAAACAGTTGTATTGTCTGGAACAGAGGGCAGTGTCCGTCTGATCAGCATGAACAAACATGCGGCACCGGATTTGATATTAACGGAGTTTCCATGTACTGTCGGGAGTGCGAAGGAGAGGGG
This sequence comes from Pseudocoprococcus catus, assembly GCF_019734885.1. GTDB lineage: Bacteria > Bacillota > Clostridia > Lachnospirales > Lachnospiraceae > Coprococcus_A > Coprococcus_A catus. The sequence goes on from NZ_JAAXCM010000021.1 coordinate 231,315, forward strand.
GCAGCATACAATTTCTGTGGAGGGAATCAGCAGAAAGCATGCTGTATTTGAAAAGAGATCGGACGGTGTTTATCTGATGGATCTTCATTCTACCAATGGAACAAAGGTGAATGGGGAGTTTCTGGAAGATGATGAGCAAAGGCGTCTGATGGCAGAAGACATAATAGAATTTGCAAGTGTCCGTTTTATGTATTGTCAGTAAAGGGATATGTGTTGAAAATTTTGGGAGCAAGAGGTATAAGAATGGGAAAAAATTTTATAAAAACAATGGGAACATCATTACTTGCGGGGTTGATCTGTTTGTCCTGTACAACATCGGTCTTTGCACAGTCAGCGGGAGATATGAAGTCAGCGGAGCGGGATGCGCTGGGGAATGGAGATGTTATTGATACGGCGAAAAAAGGGTCGCTGTCCATTTATAAATATGATATGACAGCAGCAGAGGCAGCAGGTGCCTATACCGAGGGTGAACATACGGCAACAGGAGAGGCAGATGATACCCTTCAGCAGAAAATGGCGCCTTATGCTGTAGAGGGTGTTGAATTTACCTATCTGCGCTGCGGTGATATTGAAACTTACAGTTATGATGGCGGGAAAACGGTGAAAGTAGTCTATGAGATACCGGAGGATTTAAGAGGGTTACTGCAGCTGGAGACAGCGGATGCGGTGAATATGAAGGATCCGAAGAATGCCAATCCATGTGAGCACACCGGTGTATGGCATTATACAAGCCAGCAGTTAAGTGATGCATTGAAAATGGCTCTTGATAAGGATGACGTGAAGATGAAAAGTGAATTGGAAGCGTATGCAGCTTCTTCAGAGCAGGCCGTTGCGATGACGATGACAGACAAAAACGGTCATACATCTGCTGCAGATCTGTCGGTAGGATTATACCTGTTGGTGGAGACAAAGGTACCTGAACAGATTGTGGCATCCTGCAATCCATGGTTCATTTCACTGCCATTTACCAATCAGAGCGGGAATTGGAACAGTGAGGAAGGCGGACAGAAGTGGTTGTATGACATGACCTGTTATCCAAAGAATCAGTCGGGCAATCCCACATTGGATAAGCTTGTGAGACAGTCGCAGAATAATGGCGGAGATGCTCTGTACAATTCAACAGAATCTGCATCTGAAGGTGATGTACTGGATTATATCCTGATCTCTAAGCTGCCGCATATCACAAGCCGGGCAACATGGCTGACAGAATATTCCTTCAGAGATGTGCTGTCCAAAGGGTTAACCTATAATCAGGATGTGAAAATCGCCCTGTACCATGATGCAGAAGCGGCAAAAAGTAATTTATTAAAGAAAGCGGATGCGGTATGGACCGGAGATATGTTTTCTCAGAATTATCGAAAAGATACAAAAACAGGTGATACGATCATGGATGTGGATCTCACGGATCAGGGACTGGCAGCCATTAATGACAGTCAGAATGGATTTTCAGATTACTACATGGTCGTGTATTACACTGTTAAAGTCAATTCTGATGCGACAGCGGTCCTGGGTGACAGCGGCAATCCAAACGATGCGGCTCTGACATGGAGACGTACATCTCAGAATTTTAGTAATACATTGGAGGACAAATGCGTGGTTTATACCTTCGGATTAAATCTGAAGAAGATTTTTTCTGATGAGAAGGGAGATGCAGCCAAGGTCCAGTTCAGACTTTACAACAAAACAGATGATTGCTATGTGACTGCCAAAGAGGCCGAGCAGGGTGTTTATTATGTCACAGGAAAGACTGCAGAGAAGGAAGAAGCGGCCATCTTCAGACCATCGTCAAAGGGTATATTAACGGTGAACGGTATTGAGGGGGATATCTATCAGCTGACAGAAATCGCAACAGACAATGGCTATAGTTTATTGAAGGATTCCGTTACCATTGAAATTACCAGTACCACAGAGACGATTATTCCTTCAGTGGCCGGTACAACGGGACTTGAAGCGGATACAGAAGCGGGCAGAGCCATCAATCAGCGTTATGCAGGCGGTATTGCAGATGCAACGGGAGCAAATGTGTCAGAAAGCAAAGGTACCCAGCAGGTTGAGACAGCCAATGGCCGTACCATTGGAAAAACAGGTCTGTATGAAGGTGAGAAAGTAAGCGCGGCTGCCAAGGTGGATGGTATCGATTCATCAATGAGTGAAATGACAGGTTCGGCTAATGCACGGGTGGACATCAGTATTCTGAACAACAAATCCTTCCTGCTGCCGCAGACAGGCGGAAGAGGCCTGTACTTTGCTACGATTTTAGGAGCAGCAGCTGTGGCAGTCGGTTTGACATTAACAAGAAAAAGAAGAAAAGATGTCTGATATAGAGAAATGAGTAAATTTCGGAAAAAAGTCAGGGCAGTGATTCCGATGATTGTGGTCATTGCGGGTATCGTGCTGATGCTGTATCCCTATATCAGTGAATATTTCTTTGAAAACAGAGTAGATTCAGAGATTATGGCTTACAAAGAGTGTATAAACAAAACGGTGGATCAGCAATATCAAAGGATGCTGGAACAGGCAGAGGAATATAACAGCTATTTGCAGAAGTCTCAGATGCAGCTGACAGATCCTTTTGCGAACACAGGGGGGACGGAGGAGCAACCTGTTTATGAATCGCTGCTTCGGGTGGATGATTCAGGGATTATAGGATATGTGGAGATACCGACAATTGGTGTGAAGCTGCCGGTTTATCAGGGGACATCCGCCGGTGATCTGGAGAGAGGGGTGGGCCATTTAAAAGGGTCATCCCTCCCTGTGGGAGGAAAGGGAACACATGCTGTTTTGACGGGACATACAGGCTTAAGTCAGGCAAAGCTTTTGTCAGATCTGACGGAGATGAAAGAGGGCGATGTGTTTTATATCTATGTCCTGGGCAGACAGCTTGCCTATGAGGTTTATGCAACAAGTGTTGTTTTGCCGGAGGATACAGAGCAGCTTCGGATTGATAAGGACAAAGATCTTGTAACGATTGTAACCTGTACACCGTATGGCATCAATACCCACCGTTTGTTTGTGCATGGAAAGCGCATACCATTTAGCGAACCGCAGTATCAGAAGGAATTGTCAAAGACTCCGGTGACTTTGAATTCCAGATGGAGAAGTGCTTATGGCAGAGCACTGCTTGCAGGCGGCATGTTTGCAGTTTGTCTGATTGTACTGTTGGTATTGGACATACGCAAAATCATAGGGGTGACGCTTGTGATCATTGGGTGCATCACATTTATGTCGCCGGAGATTGTTCAGGAGTACTATCAGATCAGGACAAAGGCGACACTTAAGATGTATGATGAGCAGCAGAATGTTTATGAGGACAAAACTGAAGATATGCTTTATCAGAGAATGCTGGCCTATAATCAGTTTATTTTTGAAGATAAACAGACTGTGATGAATGATCCATGGGACGATATCGATGGTTCCTTTGGAATGGAGGATCTATCGGAAAAGGTGATCGGATATGTCGATGTGCCGGCTTTAAATCAGGTGTTTCCTATTTATTTTGGTGCAACAACAGAACATATGTCAGAGGGAGTTGCGGTTATGAGCGGATCCTCTATGCCCATAGGAGGAGATAATACAAATTGTGTATTGGCAGGGCACAGGGGGTATAACCAGAGAAAAACATTCTTTAAAGAGATAGAGAACCTGGTTGAGGGAGATGTCATTTATATAACCAATCAGTGGGAGAAGCTTCAGTATCGGGTAACCAAAATTGATATTGTGGATCCGGACAATTTTGAAGCGGTCAGAATACAGTCGGGGAAGGATATGCTGACATTATTGACGTGTCATCCTTATAGATCTCACGGAAGATACAGATATCTGGTTTACTGCATAAGAACAGAAGATGGACAGTGTCGTGAAGAGAATAAAAGTCGGGAAGAGAAGCAGATCGATTATATCGCTGCATCGGATGGCCGGATCTATCCGTCTTCAAAACAGGATATACAGCGTGAGAGAGCATTCAGGCTATGGTGTGCAGCTGTTATATTGCTGGTCATCATTGTGCCTGGTTTCAAAAGTCGGAGAAGGAGATATAAGGCAGAGGGTGATGAAAATTGAAAATGGAGAAGGTATTATCTGTGGTTTTGCTGTTGGGATTGTTTGTGGGAGTGGGGACTCATGCAGTAATAGCCTCCACAGTACAGGATGCACAGAGTGAGTCTGTGACATCAGAGGATGAAAATGTTTTGGTAGAAACAGACAGTGCCGGCCTGGATGATGAAATTTATGTGTATGATGGGGAAACATTTTATGAAGATGGTGTGTCACCTTATACGAGAGTTGCAGCAGGGAAGATTAATTATACCTATTGGGCCATTCACGGGGGAGCAGACTTTGGAGATATTCTGGAAGATGGACGAAATCTGGATCATCTGGGAATTATTATGCTTAAGACAGGAAAAAACTGGAAAACGGCATATTGCATCCATCACAATGCCAATCTGCAGGGTGGTCATAATTATGCAGATGTGGAATCCTATCTGACTGATACTGAGAAGAAAGAGTTAACCGGACTGGCACTGTATAATGGCTTCAAGTTTGACGGATGGACGCCGGATGATGATACAGTTCCGGATGATGCGGATAAAGGAAAATATACGGCAACACAGGTGATGGTATGGATTATAGAAAAAGGTTGGTATACGTATGACAAAAATAACTGTTCCTTTATAATTCAATCAAAGGCTGTCAGTGTAGCAAAGACAATTTGTGCAAAATCTGATCAAAGTCCGTCGGGAAGTTCATACAACTATTTTAATCAGTTGTATGCAGCCATGCAGAAACATGATCAGATGCCGTCATTTGTTAATCCCGGCGCATCAAAGGCCCAGACAAAAAATATGGGGTATGACTTTAGTAAAAAACAGTATCGTCTGGTGATTACAGATGAAAATCATATATTGTCAGAATGCAGTATATCAGGTGCACCGGATGGGTTAAAAGTCCAGAAAAACGGCAATCAACTGGTATTGACCTCATCGGTACCCTTGAATCAGGCAGTGACATTGAAAATCGAGAAACAAAGTTTTCAGCCGGAGACAGCAATTACCATCTGGTCAGATCAGGATGACAAAAGTTATCAGCAGATAGGGACGTATGCGGAACCGAATATTTCGATATTGACAGGCTATCTGAAGATAACCACCGCTTTGTCTCAGGTTTCTGCTGAAAAAGTATGGGAGGACAATCATAATAAAAATCAAAAAAGGCCGGAGCAGATAGAACTTAAACTTTATCGGGGTTCTAAAAAGCATGAAAAGGCATCGCTGGTTCAAACAATCACGTTGAATGAAAAGAACAACTGGAAAACAGCGGTTAGTAATCTTCCTGCATTTGATGCGTCCGGTAATCGTATTTTTTACACGATGGAAGAAAAGAAAGTCAATGGATATGAAGGAAGTGTTCAGGAGAAATGTTCGGATGAGTATCATTGGCAGTATATTTTTAAGAATACAGAAAATACAGGCAGTTTAAAATTATTCAAGAAATCATCGAATCCGGAACTGACAGAAGGAAATGAGTGTTATAGTCTGGAAGGGGCTGAATATGGTGTATATGAAGATGAAGCATGCACCAAATCTGTGGGAAAATTAGTCACTGATCAAAACGGTAATACTAATGTACTGGCGGAGCTGAGAGAAGGAACTTACTATGTAAAAGAGACAAAAAGACCGAAGGGCTATAAGCTGGATGAGAATATATATGAGACCAGGGTGCTTCGAGGAGATGAAAAAATGCTGGAATTGACAGATGTTCCGGTTTTCAGCTCTTTGATCTGGCAGGTTGAAAAGCTGGCGGCAGATGAAATCAGCGATCCGAAACGTTTTCCGTTGACAGGAACAGAATTTACGATTGATTTTTATCCGGAATATGGAGCTGTTGATATGGATAAAAAGAAACCTGCCAGAAGCTGGGTGGTACAGGTAACTGAGAGCATATCAGAGGGAAAAATCATGTACCACACATCTCTGAAAGAGGAAAATCTCATAAAAGCAAAGAGTGATCCTCTGTTTATGGACAAGAATGGCAGCAATGTGATGCCATTAGGGACAGTGATGATCCGGGAGACGGCACCGGCGTCGGATTATAAGCTGGAGGGGTATGTGACGGACAATGAAGGCAGAATCATATCAGAAAACCCGACAGAAGCGACTGTAATAGAAGTTAAAGACGACAACGGAGAGGCAGTACTGATGGGGATGGATGGTATAAGCTATAAAAATTCTGTCTGGAAAGTCTATAATAAATTATATCCATGCAGCATTCAGATTATCAAATCAGATGCAGTCAGACAGCCATTATCAGGTGTATGGTTTGCATTGCTGGATGAAGATCAAAATCAGATCGCAGAAGGGAAGACGGATCAAAAGGGAAAGTTGATTTTCGATCATCTTTTGCCTGGAAGGTATCAGCTGATAGAAATAAAAACAACGGATGGACAGCAACTTTTAAAGGAGCCGGCAGATATTCTGCTGCCCCTTGAATTGACGGAGGAAGAAATAAAAAGCGGAAAAATAGATAAGATGCAATGCGTTTATGATGAAAAGGCAAAGGTTTATAAAGTGTACGACAGAGTCTATGAAATTGGCAATTCAGGCGGTTTTGTTTTGCCAATGACCGGCGGGACAGAAAAATTATCGGATTATTTTGTTCTGTTGGCGGGGCTTGCATGTTTTAGTCTGGCTGCTGTCTGGCTGATCCGTAAAAAAGAAAAATTCGGTCACCACTCATTCGACAATATCCCCTGAATATGGTATGATGCTTCTATATCTGAAATAAAATCAAGTTTTAAATTTTTTGGAGGAGAAGATGCAGCAATATTATAGCGGGGACAGGAGAAATGGGCTGTGGCAGATGTCGCCGGTGAATACAATCATCATTGTTATCAATGTTGTCGTGTTTGCGGTTTTGACTTTTCTTGGAGATACGACGGATGTTCAATTTATGTATCATCATGGGGCAAATTTCTGGCCGTCAGTTATTGAGGAACATGAGTATTACAGACTGCTGACATGTACGTTTATTCATTTTGGCATCAGCCATTTACTTAATAATATGCTGGTTCTGGCATATATCGGAGACAATCTGGAGCGTGCACTTGGTAAGGTGAAATATTTGGTCCTTTATCTGGCGGCAGGTATTGGCTCGAGTGCTGTTTCAGCAGTCTGGAGTATGTTTAAAGATGAATATAGTGTTTCCGGCGGTGCTTCAGGCGCAATTTTCGGTGTTGTTGGGGCTTTGCTTGTTATTGTCATAAAAAACAGAGGTCAGCTGGAAGATCTCAGCAGTCGGCAGTTGATGTTTTTTGCGGGATTTTCCATTTATCATGGTGTAACAAGTGCAGGGATTGACAATATGGCGCATATTAGCGGATTTTTAATCGGTGCATTACTTGGCGGACTTCTCTACAGGAGAAAGAGATACTGGAAGCAGAATTCGAAAGGTACAGCCGTGACCTGGTGATGTCTCCAGGGACAAATGTCCATGGTGAGCAGAGATGATAGATTGAACAATAGCTAGTCCGAGCCCGGTACCGCCTTTTTTGTAGGAGACAAAGGGTTCAAAAATGTGAGCCTGCTGTTCAGGGGTCATACCTGTTCCGTCATCACTGACAGAAAGAATGATATGTGTGCTGTTGAAAGAGGCAGAAAGTGTGACATGGCCGCCGGGGCGGGCGGCTTCAGAGGCATTTTTTAACAGGTTGATCATTGCCTGACGAATCAGCGGAAGATCAGCGCGAATTAAGGGCAGATCCGGTTCGATATGAAGAAAAAGTTCTACTTTCTGAGAGTGGAACACCGGAAGAAAAGATGCATAGAGTTCATCAAGCAGCGGCTGTATGCGGCAGGGAATAAGCTGAGGCTGATGAGATGTACGGTCATAGCTCAGCAGACGCTGAATATTGGAAAGATCATTTCGAATTTCTATGAAATCAGGATCTTTCTTTAAAAATGGATGTTTAGAGGCAAGCAGTTGGAGTCTGCTTGAAAGCAGAGTCAGAGAATTGTTGATTTCATGGCGCAGGGAAGCGCTGCTGTTGGGTGTATAATGGGTCATTATGTAACCTCCTTTGTAAACGAATAGTGAAATAAGCATCTCCTATAATTATTAAAAAGGTTGTTTTCACTTTTTTGTGACAGAAAATCAAAAAAAGACTGTTAAGATTGTGGAGTCGTGGTAAAATGGAGATTAAGAAAATGAAATATACAAAAGATCAGCAGGAGGTAGTCGAAATGACAGATAAAGATTGTATTTTTTGTAAAATAGCAGGCGGGAATATTCCATCATTAACGGTGTATGAAGATGAACAGTTCAGAGTGATTCTGGATCTTTCACCGGCAACAAAAGGCCATGCATTAATACTGCCAAAGCAGCATTATGCCAATATTTTTGAAATTGATGAGCATGTTTTGAAAGATTTGATTGTGCTTGCTAAGAAAGTAGCCACAGCGATGAAGGAAACGTTAAACTGCGATGGGGTGAACATTGTACAGAATAATGGAGAAGTAGCAGGACAGACTGTGTTCCATTTTCATATGCACATTATTCCGAGATATAAAGATGATGGACAGGTGATCGGATGGAATCCGCAGGAATCTGATCCTGAAGTGCAGGCTCAGCTGGCAGCAAAGATTGGACAGGCATTAAAATAAAACTTATTATAATTAAAGCAAAAGCACGACAGAGAAAATGAATCATAGAAAGATTCTTTGTCGTGCTTTTGCTTTAAGTTGTTACTGGTTTAATGAGATGCCAGCTGATCAATTAAATCGGCAATAATCGGAATCGCCTGATTCTGATGACTGGCAGCCATAGCTTTCTGATACTTCTCATGATCTTTGTAAACCTGATGAATGGTATCAAGAAGCTTCTGGTTGGTGATGTCTTCTTCCTGAAGGAGCATACTGAATCCCTGTTTCTGGAATGATTTTGCATTCAGGATCTGATCTCCTCTGCTGGCAGCAGCAGAGAGAGGAATGAGGATGTTTGGCTTGCGAAGAGCGAGAATTTCGCAGATTGCATTGGCACCTGCACGGGAAATGATAAGATCGGCAGCAGCCAGCAGGTCACGAAGTTCTTCTTTGATGAATTCATATTGTACATAACCGGTGACATCATTCAGTTTCTCCTCCGTCTTGCCTTTGCCGCACAGATGGATAATTTGGAAATCCTTTAATAATTCAGGCAACACGGCACGGATGGCTTCATTGACAGCGACAGCGCCAAGACTGCCGCCCATGATCAGAATGACGGGTTTATCATCAGTAAAACCGCAGAAGTCCAGTCCGTGCCGGCGATTGCCTTCAAAGAGCTCACTTCGGATCGGAGAACCTGAGAGAACCGCTTTATCCGATGGCAGATATTTGAGCGTTTCGGGGAAGTTGCAGCAAACTTTGGATGCAACAGGGATACACAGCTTATTGGCTAATCCCGGTGTCATATCGGATTCATGGATGATGACAGGAATCTTCAGAGCATGTGCAGCACGTACCACCGGAACAGCTACGAAACCGCCTTTGGAGAAAATAACATCAGGATGAATCTTTTTTAGGCGGGAACGTGCTTCAAAATAACCCTTGATGATACGAAAAGGATCTGTAAAGTTCTTCAGATCAAAATAACGGCGGAGCTTGCCGGTGGCAATGCCATAGTAAGGTGTACCTGTTTCAATGATCATACCTTTCTCCATACCTTCATAGGATCCGATATAGGAGATATCGTAGCCGCGCTTTCTAAGTTCAGGCATCAGCGCGATATTAGGCGTCACATGACCGGCTGTTCCACCGCCCGTTAAAACTATTTTTTTCATGATTCACGGCTCCTTTGCAATGATGAATAAATGGAATTATGCCTGGTGACTTGCTTTGTAGGCTTTCAGCGCCTGGGCCAGCTGATCAGGACATGATGTGCCGCGATTGCCGCAATTGATGCCTTCAAGAGTCTTGATAACATCATCAACGCTGCGTCCGACAACGAGGCGTGCGACACCCTGGGTATTGCCCATGCATCCGCCAACGAATTCACAACTTGTTACAATATTGTTCTCAACTTCAAAATCGATTTCACGGGAACATGTTTTGCTTGTAGCGTATTTCATAGTTATTGACCTCTCTTTAATCATTTAATGTATTTTTTAATTGGCTTCTAATGCATTATATCAGATAATGCCATAAAATCAAAGCAGTCTTTGCAGTTTTTGAGAGGAGGGATTGTCCCCTTGACTTCCGTGGCTTTCATAGTAAAATAAGGATTGAAAGTTTTATGAAGAAGATAAATTTTGGAGGATTATATAAGAATATGTTAGGTATTATCGGAGCAATGGATCAGGAAGTAAGTATCCTGAAAGAAAAGATGGAAGTGAAAAAAATTGACATAAAGGCTTCTATGGAATTTCATGTGGGAACATTAAAGGGCAAGGATGTTGTGATTGTTAAATGTGGCGTGGGCAAGGTGAACGCAGCTGTTTGCACGCAGATCCTTGCAGATTGTTATGATGTAGAGGCTGTGATCAATACAGGTGTGGCCGGCAGTTTAAGAGCAGAAATCAATATTGGAGATATCGTTGTATCTACAGATGCCCTTCAGCATGATATGGATGCAACCGGCTTTGGCTATGAGCCGGCTGAGATTCCTTTGATGGGCAAGAAGACTTTTGAGGCGGATGCGAAGCTGCGCAGCTTGATCGCAGAGACATGTCGTGAAGTGAATCCGGAAATCGGTGTATTTGAAGGCCGCGTTGTCAGCGGCGATCAGTTTGTTTCAGATGGCAATGTCAAGGCAAGACTGGTTAAGATGTTTGATCCATATTGCACAGAGATGGAAGGTGCAGCTATTGCGCAGACCGCATGGCTGAATCAGATTCCATTTGTTATCATCAGAGCGATTTCTGACAAGGCAGATGGCAGTGCACAGATGGATTATTCTGAGTTTGAGGCAAAAGCAATCGAGCATACAGTGAAACTGGTGGAAGCAGCAGCGGCCAAGCTTGCCTAGAACAGTGGCAGATCAGGCATAGGATTTAGCATAATCTGAGCTAAAATGAGAACGGACGACAGGAAAGTCATGCTATAGGGCATCATATAGTATCAGCCGTCATATTTCTTCGAAGAATTTAGAGTGGCAAAGAACAGGATATTGATTATAATTAAGTGCAAATAATAAAGAAAGGGGCACTTGATTATGAAAGAATGGATGATTTCACAGGGATGGCCATTGTATGTCATGTTGGGGATGACAGTATTCGGCATGATTGGCAGTATATTGAGCCGGATATTTTATGGAAAACTGGCAAAAGAGGCACAGCTGTGCGGCACATCGGATTATCCGATGCTGCATTATATCCGGCAGAAATACAGCAGTTATTATAAGTTAGGTATGCGTCCGGTGAATGCAGATGCGTTGGTCAGGCGTTATCTTGCACTACATAGAGTAGGTTTACTGTCTCTTTACAGCTGGCCGGGAATCCGCAGATTGATGATGGGGGCAATTTTGATGGTTGGCCTTATCAATGGTCTTTATCAGTATCAGACAACAATGCAGGCAGCATCTTTGATTACAGATATCGGTGTGAGTCTTATTTTGTCATTGGGGTTGTGGATGACAGGCCAATTGTTGAGTGTGCAGAGATTGAAAGTCATTACGGAGAATGCAATTTGCGATTACCTTGAAAATTATCTGAAGAGCAAGCTGGATGGGGAGTATGGCTATGGCAGGCAGATAGAGACGCCGGATCATTATGCGCGGGCATTAAAAGAAACTGCGGCATCGAGGCCGGGGGGAGGAATACGTTCTAAGTCCGTACGAAGAATGGAATCAGAGCGGTTCAACAGTGAAGTGGATGCCAAGATTGTTGAAGATGTACTCAAGGAGTTCCTGTGCTGAAAAAATGGGTTAAATTCTTGATAAACAGCGCCTGATTTGGTATGATGAATGCAGGACTAAAATAAATCAGATATAGATAAAAGTGGAGGAATTAAAATGGCAAACAGAGTTACATTTGATTATTCAAAGACTGCCGGATATATTAGTGAAGGTGAGATAACATCTATGAAACGGATTACAGAGGATGCGAAGAAATTGCTTCTGAGCCGTGAGGGTGAAGGTAATGATTTCCTTGGATGGATCGACCTCCCGGTTGATTATGACAAGGAAGAATTTGAACGTATTCAGAAGGCAGCTGCAAAGATCCAGAGTGATTCAGATGTTCTGATTGTTATCGGCATCGGCGGTTCGTATCTTGGTGCAAGAGCTGCCAATGAATTCCTTGGACATAATTTCTATAATATCATTCCAAAGTCCATGAGAAAGACACCGGAGATTTATTACTGCGGCAATAATTTAAGCAGTGCATATATCAAAGGGCTGATGGATGTGATTGGCGACAGAGATTTCTCTATCAATATGATCTCCAAATCCGGCACAACAACTGAACCTGCAGTTGCTTTCCGTGTTTTCAAGAAGATACTTGAAGAAAAATACGGCAAGGAAGAAGCAGCAAAGAGAATCTATTGTACCACAGATAAAGCCAGAGGCGCACTGAAGAGCCTTGCAACAGAAGAAGGATATGAATCCTTTGTCGTTCCCGATGATGTGGGCGGACGTTTTTCTGTTCTGACTGCAGTGGGTCTGCTTCCAATCGCAGTCAGCGGTGCGGATATTGAGCAGTTGATGGCAGGTGCTGCATCTATGAGAAAGATTTGTCTTGAGAATGCTTTCGAAGAGAATGATGCACTTCAGTATGCTGCTGTTAGAAATATTCTTCTGAGAAAAGGCAAGAGCATTGAGATCACAGCCAGCTATGAGCCATCTGTTCAGTATATCGGTGAATGGTGGAAACAGTTATATGGAGAAAGTGAAGGCAAGGATTTGAAGGGAATCTTCCCGGCATCTGTGACATTGACTGCAGATCTGCATTCTATGGGACAGTTTATTCAGGATGGCTCACGTCTGATGTTTGAGACAGTGCTTTCTGTTGAGGATCCGGGAGCGGAAATCATTATAGAGAAAGAAGACATAGATCTGGATGGACTTAATTATCTGGCAGGCAAGTCTGTAGACTTTATTAATAAGAGTGCGATGAATGGTACGATTTTAGCACATACAGATGGACAGGTACCGAACCTGATGGTGAAGATACCGGCACAGAATGAATTTTATCTTGGTGAATTATTCTATTTCTATGAATTTGCCTGCGGTGTCAGTGGTTATATTCTTGGGGTTAATCCATTTAACCAGCCTGGTGTTGAAAGCTACAAGAAGAATATGTTTGCATTGCTGGGCAAGCCGGGTTATGAGGATATGACAGAAGCTTTATTAAAGAGATTATAAATCATCTAAAGGGCGCAGGGAACATTTCTCTGTGCTCTTTTTGTGAATGCATATGGGTGTGAAATATTAGGAGGATCAAATGAAGAAACTGATAAAAAACGGTACAATCGTATTGGAAGACAAAGTCATTCAGGGGGATTTGCTGATTGAGGATGAAGTCATTGCGGCAATCGGACAGGATCTGGAGGCAGATGGCGGACAGGTCATTGACGCATCCGGAATGGTGGTACTGCCGGGCGGAATTGATGTGCACACACATTTTAATATTGATGTGGGTATACGATCTGTAGATGATTTTAGTACAGGAACAATTGCTGCAGCATTTGGCGGTACGACAACAATTGTGGATCATATGGGATTTGGTCCGAAAGGATGTAATCTGCATCACCAGCTAGGCGTCTATAAGGGTTATACCAATGGCAAATGTGTGACAGATTATGGTATTCACGGTGTGTTCCAGGATATTAATGAAGATATTCTGAAAGAAACAGAAGTGATGATGGAAGATGGCGTTTCCAGCTTTAAAATGTACCTGACATATGATTATAAACTGGAAGATGCCGATGCATTGAAAGTATTGCAGAAGCTGAAAGAAATCGGAGGCATCACTACCGTTCATTGTGAAAATGATGCCATCATCCATTATCTTCGGGACAAATTTGTTTCCGAGGGTAAGAAAGAGGCAAAATATCATCCGCAGTCCAGACCGCCGTATTGTGAGGTAGAAGCGGTAGACCGTATGATTGCATTGGCCAAAGCAGCCGGAAAGGCACCGCTTTATATTGTGCATGTCTCTGCAAAAGAGAGCGTTGATCTCATCAGAGAAGCGAGAAAAGAAGGAGATACTGTTTTTGGAGAAACATGTCCGCAGTATCTTGTGTTGGATGAAAGCCGTTATGATGACCCTGAAGAAGGGCTGAAATTTATCTTAAGTCCGCCGCTTCGTGCCAAGGAACATCAGGCAGCTATCTGGGAAGGCATCAAAGACGGTACTTTGCAGGTAATTGCAACGGATCATTGCAGCTTTGATTATCATGGTGATAAGCAGAATGGCAAAGATGATTTTACAAAATGCCCGAATGGTGCACCCGGGGTTGAGACCAGAATGCCGATTGTCTTTTCTGAGGGAGTATCCAAAGGAAGAATGAGCCTGAATAAGTTTGCTGCTGTTACAAGTACAAATCCAGCTAAAATATTCGGTATGTATCCGAAGAAAGGTGTTCTGGCCGTCGGCAGTGATGCGGATATTGTTCTGATGAATCCGGATATGGAAGTAACGATCACAAAGAATATTCTGCATGAAAATGTTGATTATACGCCGTATGAAGGCATCAAAGTTAAAGGATGGCCTGTGATGACAATGGTGCGCGGACAGGTTGTTGTTGAAAATGAAAGGCTGCAGGTTCCTCTTGGATTTGGCCGTTATATTTACAGAAAACCGGTTCAATATACGGAATTGCTAAAATAAAGGCCGGAACTTTTCAGAAATTGTAACTGTTCAGAGCCAAGCAAAATTTCAAAAAACAGGTATGAAATGCTTGCATTTTTAAGGCTGTTTTTGAAATTTTATTTGGCGGATACGCCACACCGACGAAATGCGTAGCATTTTGGAGGTTAGCTCTGAACAGTTAGCAGAAATTATAGAAGGATTAGAGCTACCGATGAATCATCAGTGGGCGCCAAGTGCAGTAATGGAGATATAAAAATGACAGATAAAAAGAAAAAAACGATTTATATAAGTGGACATAAAAATCCTGATACGGATTCGATCTGTTCAGCAATGGCATTGGCAGATCTCAAGAATAAGATCGCTGAGAAACAGATGATGGAGGAAATATCCGGTCAGGTCGTTTATCAAGCGGTTCGTGCCGGACATTTGAATCAGGAAACAAGGTATGTGATGAAGGCATTTGATGTAACTGCACCAACTTATATGAGAGATGCACGGACACAGATCAAAGATATTTTTGACAACAAAACAGAGAGTGTCAGCGGCAATATTTCCCTCAGACAGGCATGGAAGACCATGCGTGCAGTCAAAAAGGCAACATTGGCTATCACAGATAAAGAGGGCCATCTGGAGGGACTGATTTCAACAGGCGATATTGCAAAATCTTATATGGCTGTTTTTGATAATTGTATTTTGGCTCAGGCTCGTACACCTTATGAGAATATTATTGATACTGTTGAAGGCGAATTGCTGGCAGGAAATGCCGATCAGCATGTAACATCCGGGAAGGTCGTCATTTCCACTGCCAATACAGAGATTATCAGGGCACATATTGATGAGGGTGATGTGGTGATTCTCGGGAATCGTTATGAAGCCCAGCTTTGTGCATTGGAACAGCATGCCTCAGTGATTATCGTGTGCGATGGTGCCCCTGTTTCACGTACAATTCGAAAAATTGCAGGAGACAATGATTGTGCAGTCATTAGCACGGCGTATGATACATATGCTGTAGCAAGACTGATCAATCAGAGCCTGCCTGTTTCTTACTTTATGACAAAAGATAATCTGGTTGTATTCAAGGAAAACAGCTATGTTGATGATATCAAAGATATCATGATGAAAGAGCGTATTCGAGATTTCCCTGTGGTGACAGAAGACGATTGTTATGCAGGAATGATATCAAGACGAAATCTCATCGATATGAACAAGAAACAGTTTATCCTGGTGGATCACAATGAGGCAGATCAGGCAATCAATGGCATTGAAGAGACTGAGATTGTGGAAATTGTAGATCACCATAAACTGGGAACGATAGAGACTATTAAACCGGTGAATGTGAGAAACCAGCCGGTGGGATGCACAGCAACCATTATTTATCAGATGTATATCGAAAATGATATAAAGATTTCAAAGACTATTGCAGGTTTGTTATGTTCAGCTATTATATCCGATACATTACTATTCCGTTCACCGACATGCACGCCCTTGGATAAACTGGCAGCCGGGAAACTGGCTGAGATTGCCGGAGTGGATCTGGAAGCCCATGCGGTGGCCATGTTTGATGCCGGAAGTGACCTGAAATCAAAATCCGATGAGGAAATTCTATATCAGGATTTTAAGAAGTTCAAATCAGGAGATACAACATTTGGTGTCGGTCAGGTTACATCCATGAATGTGGAAGAACTGAAGAAACTGAAAGACAAGATGAAGCCGTTTCTTGAGAGTGCCCGTACAAAGGAGAATATGGATATGCTGTTTCTGCTTTTAACAGATATTCTCAGTGAGAATTCATATGTGATCTATGCAGGTGCAGAAGCCGAGAATATTCTTTCTCAGGGCTTTAATCAGACACCGGTGGACGGTGAAGCACTTCTTGAGGGTGTTGTATCACGAAAGAAACAGTTTGTGCCTGTCATGATGGGCATGCTGATGGCATAGGGGGAAGTGAAAATGAGCAAGGAAAAAGAAATATTTGTAATAGGTCACAAGAATCCGGATACAGACTCCATCTGCTCAGCGATTGCCTATGCATACTTCAAGAATCAGCTAAGCGGAAAGAATTGTTACAGAGCAAAACGTGCCGGTGAAGTGAATACAGAAACGCAGTATGTGTTGGATAAGTTCGGGATGGATGCACCGGAATATGTGGATAACGTCAGAAATCAGGTCAAAGACAGTGGATTAAAGGAGGCTGAACGGGTTTCAAGAGATATGTCAGTAAAAAAGGCATGGGAACTTCTCAGTAGTAAGAGAGAGTCCACATTAACGGTTGTCAATGACAATGATGGCCTGGAAGGCCTGATGACAATCGGGGATATTGCCAAATCCATTATGGATGTGTCCGGCGGAAGAGCATTAGCTGATGCGAAGACTTCATACAGTAACATTGTTGAAACACTGAAAGCGGAAGTGCTGGCCGGTGATATTGAGAATAAGACAGCGACAGGAAAGGTTATTGTTGCAGCAGCCAATCCTGACCTCATGGAGGAATCTATTGAGGCTGGTGATATGGTGATTATGGGTGATCGTTATGAATCGCAGCTTTGTGCGATTGAGATGCAGGCGGCATGTCTGATCATCAGTATCGGATGTGAGGTATCACCATCTATTTTGCAGCTGGCAGAAGAAAAAAACTGCATCATTCTTCGTACAGCCTATGATACATTTATCACTGCCAGACTTTTGAACCAGAGTATTCCAATCGGTTATTTTATGATCAGGAATAATCTGACTTATTTCAGAACGGACGATTATACAGAAGATATCAGAGGCATTATGGCAAAAATGCGTTACAGAGATTATCCGGTTCTTGACAGTGAGGGAAGACTGGTGGGTATGATGACACGTCACAGTCTTCTTGAAATGGATAAAAAGAAAGTCATTCTGGTAGACCACAATGAAATCGGTCAGGCAGTGGATGGTCTGCATGAGGCAGAAATTGAGGAAATCATTGATCATCACAAGCTTGGCTTTGTGGAAACTATTCGTCCGATCATGTTCAGAAATCAGCCGGTGGGCTGCACCGCGACGATCATATACATGATGTTTAAGGAAAATAAGATAGAGATACCGGAGAAAATAGCCGGTCTGATGTGTTCAGCGATTATTTCCGATACTCTTTTGTATCGTTCCCCAACTTGTACTGCCATTGATAAAATTGCTGCGGAAGAATTGGCGGCGATTGCAGGGATAGAGACAGAAGCACATGCGAAAGCGATGTTCACAGCAGGAAGTAATCTCAGCCAGAAGACATCAGAAGAGATTTTATATCAGGATTTCAAGAAGTTTAAATCCGGTGATATTTCTTATGGTGTCGGTCAGATCAGTTCCATGGATCATGATGAGCTAGCGGGAATTATCGACAGAATGACAGAATTTATGGAGAAAGTACGTCCTGAGACGGGCTTGAATATGCTGTTCTTTATGCTGACAGACATTTTGGAGGAATCAACGATGCTGCTTTGTGTGGGACCGGATGCACTTTCAAAGGTAGCTGAGTACAGCGGATGCCCAGTTCAGGGCAATGTGGTGATGATGGAAGGTGTTGTTTCGCGTAAGAAGCAGGTTGTACCTACATTGATGCAGGCCTTCCAGTCCTGATCAAAATGCATCGCCGAACCTAGATAGATACAACAGAAAGGTAAAAAAATGAGTAAACAATTATGGAAACCGGGAAATATGCTGTATCCTTTACCGGCTGTTTTGGTGTCCTGCGGAGACAAAGAAGGCAATTACAATGTATTGACAGTTGCCTGGACAGGAACCATTTGTTCAGATCCGGCGATGGTCTATATATCTGTAAGAAAAAACAGATATTCTCACCATATGCTGGAGGAGACAGGAGAATTTTATATTAATCTGACCACAGAAGCTTTGGCTTTTGCAACAGACTACTGCGGTGTGAAATCCGGTAAGGATCTGAATAAATTTGAAGAGATGCATCTGACAGCGGAGATGGGAATGCTTACATGGGCACCAATGATCAAAGAAAGTCCGGTATGTATTGCCTGTGAAGTTGTGAGGATAGAGGAACTAGGCAGTCATGATATGTTTATCGCCAATGTCAAAGGTGTTTATGCGGATGAAGCCTATATGGATGAGAAAGGCAAGTTTGAACTGGTGAAGGCAAAGCCAATCGTCTATTCACATGGACAATATTATGGGTTGGGCTGTTATATCGGCAAATTCGGATATTCCGTACAGAAAAAGCCTGCGAAGGTGAAAAAAGCGACAGCGCATAAGGCAAAGCCCAAAAGTAAAAAAGCATGATCGATTACAGAAAGAAAACAATTACCAAAGGGCAGCAGCAATTAAGATGCGGTTATACAACGGGAACTTGTGCAGCAGCCGCAGCTAAAGCGGCTGCAGTCGCATTGCTTACCGGGGAAATCTACAGAGATGTTGCAATATGCCTTCCGGGCGGAGAGAATATTCTGCTTGAAACAGAAACTCTGGAACATCAGAAAAATTGTGTAAAATGCGGCGTGATCAAGGATGCCGGTGATGATCCGGATATTACGAATGGCCTGATGATCTGTGCTGCTGTAGAAAAAAATACCTCAGGAGAAATTTGTATAGACGGCGGAGAAGGGGTCGGTCGTGTGACACAACCGGGACTTGATCAGCCTGTTGGTGCGGCGGCAATTAATTCAGTTCCGAGAAAAATGATACAGGAGGCGGTGGAATCTGTATGTCGGCAGTATCATTATACAGAGGGACTTATGGTTACGATTTCCATTCCAAAAGGCAGGGAAACAGCGGAAAAAACGTTAAATCCCATGTTGGGGATCGTTGGCGGACTTTCTGTTTTGGGGACAACAGGCATCGTTGAACCGATGAGTGAAAAAGCATTGATCGATACGATCGCGGTGGATATCCGTCGGCATCGGGCGCAGGGAGAAGATATTCTTGTCATGGCACCGGGCAATTATGGTTTGGATTATCTGAAAGCTGCTTGTGACATTCACTCGGAGCAGGTTATAAAAATCAGCAATTTTGTCGGAGACAGTATTGATCTGGCTGTTTGCGAAGGTGCGTCAGGCATTGTTCTGGCGGGCCATATCGGCAAATTGATCAAAGTTGCCGGCGGCATTATGAATACCCATTCTCATCAGGCGGATGCCAGGATGGAGATTCTGACAGCCTATGCGGCAGTGGCAGGGGCTGACGGAGAGACTTTGCGCCTGGTGATGAAGGCGGTGACAACAGATGCTGGTATGGAAATTTTACAGAGGTGTGGTTTGCTGTCAGAGACAATGCAGTTGATTCTTGGAAAAATCCAGGCACATGTACAAAAGAGAGCGGGAAGCCGGGTTGAAACCGGGATTATTATTTTTTCCAATGTCTATGGATTACTGGGGCAAACAGAGAATGTACCGACTATGCTGGCAGAACTCGCCGGAAAGACTTGAAATTGAATGAAATGCATGAGGAGGAAATGAGATGGTGAGCGGCTGTCTGTACAGTATAGGTGTGGGTCCGGGGGATCCGGAATTGATGACATTAAAAGCGGTTCATACAATCAGCAAATGTCCTGTTTTGGTTTTGCCGGCGGAGAGCCGCCAAAAGTGTGTGGCTTATCAGATCGCAAGACAGATTTTGCCGGAAATAGATGAAAAGGAAGCCGTCTGTCTTGTTATGCCGATGACAAAAGACAAAGAAAAACTGGAAAGGAACCATGAAGAAGGAGCCGTGAAAGTGGCACAGATACTGGAAGAGGGACGGGATGCGGCCTTCTTGACAATCGGTGATCCTACGGTTTATGCCACATCAATGTATATTCATCAGCGGGTGGCACAGATGGGATATCAGACACAGATTATCAGTGGGGTTCCTTCTTTTTGTGCTGCTGCAGCAAAACTGGGTGTTTCTCTGGGAGAAAAGCAGGAGCAGATACATGTTATACCAGCCAGCTACGATATTGAAATGGCGATGCAGCTTTCCGGGACTAAGATCCTTATGAAGGCAGGAAAGAAGATGCCCTTTGTCAAGCAGTGTGTAAAAAAGCATCAGGGGTGGGCTGCAATGGTGGAAAACTGCGGTATGCCGGATGAACATGTGTGGATAAATCCGGATAGTATGCCGGATCAGCCGGGATATTATACGCTTGTGATTGCAAAAGATGGGAGAGGTGAAGAAAAATGATACATTTTGTGGGAGCCGGTCCCGGAGCACCGGACTTGATAACAGTCAGAGGACAGAAGCTCCTTCAGGAGGCGGATGTGATTATTTATGCGGGTTCGCTGGTCAATCCTGCATTGCTGGATGCCAAAAAGGCAGATTGTGCGGTTTATAACAGTGCACATATGACTTTAGAGGAAGTTCTGGATGTAATGAAGAAGGCTGAAGCAGCCGGCAAAATGACAGTTCGCCTGCACACGGGAGATCCGTGTCTTTATGGTGCCATTCGTGAGCAGATGGATGCTTTGAAACAGATGGATATTGTATATGATATATGTCCCGGGGTCAGTGCCTTCTGTGGTGCTGCATCAGCATTGGAACTGGAATATACATTGCCGGGAGTATCACAGACCGTTATTATCAGTCGGACAGCTGGAAGGACACCGGTACCGGAGAAGGAATCGATTCCTGAGCTGGCAAAGCATCAGGCGACGATGGTGCTTTTTTTAAGTACAGGTCATCTTCCGAAGCTTCAGAAGGAATTGCTTGAGGGTGGATACGCAGCGGATACACCGGCAGCAATCTGCTACAAAGCAACATGGCCGGAGGAAAAAAGATTCCTCTGTACAGTTGGTACGCTGGCAGAAACAGCAGAGCGGGAGAAAATCATGAGTACCGCATTGATTATTGTCGGAAATATCATCGGAGAGCAATATGACCGCTCCCTTTTGTATGATCCTTCTTTTACAACCGCATTCCGTGATGCATCAGAATAGTTATGAAAATAGCAGTTATTAGTTTTACGCAGAATGGGAATATCTGCAATCGGCAAATTACAGCCGCTTTGAAAAAGGAAGGACATGATGCAGAGGAATTTACGGCGCTTCGTCGGAGAAGTCCTACAGTGCTCGATGATATGCCGGAAACAGGCAAAAGGGCGGCAGATCCAACTGAATTGACAGTCGTTTCAAATCGTGTTTCAGAATGGACAAAGGCGGCGTTTAACCAATATGATGCCCTGGTGTTTGTGGGTGCGGCGGCTATTGCAGTGCGCAGTATTGCACCATGTGTCAGGGACAAACTGACTGATCCGGCAGTTCTTGTGGTAGATGAGAAAGGTCAGTATGTGGTTCCGATACTTTCCGGGCATGTAGGAGGAGCCAATGGATTGGCCAGACAGTTAGCTGCAGACTTGCAGGCACTGCCCGTGATCACAACAGCCACAGATATTCAAGGGCTGTTTGCAGTGGACGTATTTGCAGTGAAGAACCGGTTGATCTTAACAGACAGAGTCAAGGCAAAAAAGATATCTGCCGCCATTCTCGAGCATGAGTGCCAGCAGGTGTATATAGATGGATTGATGGCATATGACGGCAAACTTCCGAAATATCTGGGTATAACCAAGGATATAGAAAAAGCAGATATTCTGATTGATTATCATCTCCTGCAACCTGATATGAAAGGACTCTGTCTGCTTCCGGAGGGGATGATTTGGATGGGTATCGGGTGCCGGAAAGGGACGGAAGCTGCCAAAATTAAAGCGGCAATCAATCATTTTATCCAGGAACATGAGATAGACAAAAGGGCAATTGCAGGACTGGCCTCCATAGATGTAAAAGCCAATGAACAGGGAATTTTAGAAGTGTGCCGGGAAAACAACTGGCCATTTGTAACATTTACGGCAGAAAGGCTGCGTGCACAGGAAGGTAATTTTACAGCCTCTGATTTTGTAAAAAGTAAAGTTGGTGTGGATAACGTCTGTGAGCGGGCAGCGCTTTGTGCGGCCGGCGATATGATTCATGAAGAAAAGCGTGAATTGGGACAAAATCGTCTGAGTCAACCGTGGAAAGCTGAGCTTTTGGTCAAAAAAGAAATTATGCCCGGCATTACCCTGGCAGCGGCAGGGGCGGGCAGGAGGTTAAAATTTGAGTAAATTATATGTAGTAGGAATCGGTCCGGGTGGATATGAGCAGATGACGATTCGTGCGGCAAAGGTTCTGGAAAAATGTGATATCATTGTAGGGTATACGGTTTATGTGGATCTGATCGCGGATCATTTTGCCGGCAAAGAAATGCTGACAACGCCGATGCGCCAGGAAGAAAAACGCTGCAGAATGGCTTTTGAAGAAGTCATGAAAGGCAAGGATACAGCCATGATCTGTTCCGGTGATGCCGGTGTATATGGCATGTCGGGTCTGATTTATGAGATCAGTCAGGATTATCCGGGAGTTGACATAGAGATTGTCAGCGGAGTAACGGCAGCCCTGAGTGGGGGTGCTGTTCTTGGTGCACCGCTGATGCACGACTTTGCGGTCATCAGTCTCAGTGATCTGATGACACCGTGGGAATTGATCCAGAAGCGCCTGGCAGCTGCAGCAAGTGCTGATATGGCTATCTGTCTTTATAATCCTTCCAGCAAAAAGAGAAAGGATTATCTGAATAAGGCTTGTCAGATTGTCATGCAGTATGCTTCTCCTGCAACTGTCTGCGGTATTGTCAGACAGATTGGAAGAGACGGAGAATTTTTTGAGGTCATGACGCTTCAGCAATTGGCAGAGTATGAGGCAGATATGTTTACAACAGTATTTATCGGCAACACTACAACCAAAGTCATCAATGGCAGAATGGTGACGCCAAGAGGCTATAAACTGAGTGAATAGCGGTAATCGGAGGGATTGACACATAATATCGGCAATTTTGTGTTCCGAGAATTGTTTTCCGGCATAGTCATCATTATAGAGGATTTTGACCGCAAATAGATCCAGTGTCTGAAACTGATTCCAGAAAGCCTCCACATCGAAGGTGTAGGAAGGACAGGACCAGAGTCTGTCATAATTGGGACAGGCTTTGCAGTATTCAGTGAAAGTGGGAATATCGATATATCTTTTTTTATAATCACTGACAGCGATGGATGTTGTGTAGGATTCGGTTGTGTACATGGCTGATTCCTCCTTTTTATCTATCATACCTTAAAAAGTGAAGAATGTATAGGATACTTTTGGTTAAGATGCCTATTTCACTTTTGAAAGCGGTAGGTTATACTATCACGAGATAAACGTAAATAAACAGTTACAATAATTGTTAAAACAATAGAAGATAAAGATACATACAATGAAGGAGATTCTTTGAAGATGGAAAAAGCTAAAGTTTATTTTACTGATTTCAGAACACAGGCTTATGGTGACGGTTTAACAACAAAACTGCAGAAAATGCTGAAAAAAGCAGGTATTGAGCAGTTGGACATGGACGGCAAGTTTGTAGCCATTAAAATGCATTTTGGTGAATTGGGCAATTTGAGCTTTCTTCGACCGAATTATGCCAGGGCAGTGGCTGATCTGGTGAAATCTTTGGGCGGCAAGCCGTTTTTGACAGACTGTAATACCATGTATCCGGGAAGCAGAAAGAATGCCCTTGAACATATGGAATGTGCATGGCAGAACGGCTTTACACCGCTGACAGTAGGATGTCCGATCATTATTGCTGACGGTCTTAAAGGCACGGATGATATTGATGTACCGGTAGAAGGCGGAGAATATGTCAAAGCAGCCAAGATCGGACGTGCGGTGATGGATGCGGATGTCTTTATCAGTCTGACACATTTCAAGGGACATGAAGCAACAGGATTTGGCGGTACGATCAAGAATATCGGTATGGGCTGCGGTTCAAGAGCAGGAAAGACGGAGCAGCACAGCAACGGTATACCGACAATTTCATCACGCAGATGTGTAGGTTGTAAGCGCTGTCAGAAGGAATGTGCCAACGGCGGACTTGTATTCGATGCAGAAACAAAGAAAATGACTGTAGATACAGAGCATTGTGTAGGCTGTAGCAGATGCCTCGGCGCATGTAATTTTGATGCCATTACATTCAGAAACAGCAATGCCAATGCTATTTTGAACTGTAAGATGGCAGAATATACGAAGGCTGTTATTGACGGAAGACCGAATTTCCATATTTCTCTGGTGATTGATGTTTCACCAAACTGTGATTGCCATGGAGAAAATGATGTACCGATTCTGCCGAATATCGGTATGTTTGCTTCTTTTGACCCGCTGGCCCTTGACCAGGCCTGCGTAGATGCCTGTCTGAAGGCAGAGCCGATGCCGAATAGCCAGCTTTCGGATAACATGAGCCGACCGGATTTTGTGGATCATCATGATCATTTCACTAATTCTACACCGGAATCAGAATGGCAGTCATGTTTGGAACATGCAGATAAGATCGGCCTCGGAAGCAGAGATTATGAGCTGATTGTCTGTTAATAGTCACAGAGATGATAAGTTTTTCGGAATTCCAGCCGGCGTATGCTGACTGGAATTTTGTGTGGGTTTTATTATGGATATTTAAATGAACTTCAGGGAGGATAAAGATGAGCAGAAATGCTACAAAAGATTTAACAACGGGTTCGCCGATGAAGCTGATTCTTGGTTTCGGCATTCCGCTTTTGTTTGGTATGCTGTTTCAGCAGTTTTACAATATGATGGACACGATCATTGTCGGAAAGTTTCTGGGTGTCAGCGCCCTGGCATCTGTTGGAGCTACCGGGTCTATTAATTTTATGATCATTGGTTTCTGTATGGGGGTCTGCAATGGTTTTGCTATTCCTGTGGCCCAGCGTTTTGGTGCCAGGGATGAGCATGGTATGCGAAAGTTCGTTGCCAACAGTGTCTGGCTGTCCATCATATTTGCAGTGGTTATGGCTGTATTGGTCTGTGTTTTCTGTCGCCAGATCCTTGAACTGATGAACACGCCGGAGGATATTATTGACGGTTCCTACAGCTATATATTTGTTATTTTTCTCGGTATACCGGCAACCTATATGTATAACCTCCTTTCAGGCATTATGCGTTCACTGGGAGACAGCAAGACACCGCTGTATCTGCTGATCTTTTCATCAATCCTGAATATTATACTGGATTTGCTGTCGATTATCGTTCTGAAAATGGGCGTGGCCGGTGCTGCATGGGCGACAGTAATTGCACAGGCCATATCAGGTTTTTGCTGTCTGGGTGTTATCTGGAAGAAATTTCCGATTCTGCATGTTCAGAGAGAGGAATGGCAGCCGGATAAACTTTGCATACTGAATTTGTGCAACATGGGCATTCCTATGGGACTGCAGTATTCCATTACAGCCATCGGAAGTGTCATTATCCAGGCGGCAGTGAATTCATTGGGGTCTGCGGCAGTCGCTTCTGTGGCAGCGGCAGTCAAGATCAATATGTTCCTGTGCTGCCCGTATGATGCGATGGGTTCTACCATGGCGACCTATGCGGGGCAGAATGTAGGAGCCGGCAAGTTTGACCGACTGAAGCAGGGAGAAAAATCCTGTACGCTGCTGGGACTTGTTTATGGTATTGCAGCCTTTATATTTATTCTGCTTTTTGGTAAATATCTGACATTACTTTTTGTGGATGCCAGTGAGGAGGTCATTATCAGTCAGGCACGTCTTTTCCTGCTGTGTAACTCTGCGTTCTATTTCCCATTAGCATTGGTGAATATTTTCAGATTTACCATACAGGGCATGGGATTCAGCCGTCTGGCTATTCTTGCAGGCGTGTGTGAGATGATTGGCCGAACAGTAGTAGCCTTTGTGTTTGTACCAATTTTCGGATATCCGGCAGTTTGTTTTGCCAGTCCGGTGGCATGGATATTGGCGGATTGTTTCCTTGTACCAGCTTTCTTTTTCTGTGTGCGCAGTCTGGAAAAGCGGGCGGCATTGGAAGATAGACAGGCGGTATTGGAAGATAAGCAGGAGGATAAAAATTGAAAAAGATATTAATGATTGCAACAGGCGGTACGATTGCGTCAAAAGGAACAGCAGACGGTCTGGCACCGGAGCTGACATCTCAGGATATTTTGCATTACATTCCGTCGTTGAAGGACATCTGTGAAGTGGAAACACTGCAGTTGTGTAATCTGGACAGCACTAACATTTCCATGGAACATTGGATGATGATGGCCAATGCGATTGAAGAAAAATATGAAAAATACGACGGCTTTGTGATCTGCCACGGTACAGATACCATGGCTTATACGGCTTCGGCTTTATCTTATCTGGTGCAGCATTCACCAAAACCGATTGTCCTGACCGGTTCACAGAAACCTGTGGATATGGAGATTACGGATGCAAGGGCCAATCTTCTGGATAGTTTTATCTATGCATCCTCAGATGATGCCTGCGGTGTTCAGATTGTCTTTTCCGGAAAAGTTATTCTGGGAACAAGAGCCAGAAAAGTCCGGACAAAGAGTTTTCAGGCTTTTACAAGTATTAATTATCCAAGTCTTGCAGTGATTCAGGATGGCCGTAAGATTCAGTATATCCATCAGGTAAAAGCTGCAACTGCGGAATTTTACCACAAAATGGACCAAAAAGTCGGACTGCTGAAGCTGATTCCGGGGATTGACGGGGACTATCTGAGGTATTTCCTTGAACGTAATGATGCCATTATTATTGAGAGTTTCGGTGTGGGCGGTCTGCCAATGGGTGAGCGTTATCATTTCGGTGAGGCGATTGAGTGGGGCATCAATCAGGGTAAGACCATTGTTATGACAACACAGGTGCCGAATGAGGGCAGTGACATGACCATTTATCAGGTGGGACATCACCTGAAGCAGTACGACAGTGTGTTGGAAGCTTATGATATGACAACAGAGGCTGTGGTCACGAAGCTGATGTGGATTCTGGGGCAGACAAGGGAGCCTGCGGGAATACGGAGATTGTTTTATACCACTGTTGCGCAGGACATTCTGTACAATGAAAGCAGATAGAAAAATGCAGCATGACTTTATTTGAAAAAATAATAGGAATGCTGTATTTTTATTGTTTCAAAATCAAAGTTCGCTTATAGTAATATTATCAGGATTTCTGCTATATTAGCTACAATAACTAAAGAAAAGATTCAAGATAAAATGCGACACCATCTTCGTTATTAGAACGGGTGACAGCCGAAGCGGCTTTTAGGAGATTGGATGTCGCGTTTTGCATTGCGACACCGCATCCGGCATAAGATAAAAGCTCGATGTCGTTATCACTGTCTCCAAAGGCCATAACTTGTTTCGGGGTAATATGAAACTGCGCAGCCAGCGCATGCAGGGCAGAGGCTTTGCTGACAGAGCCGGAGGCCATTTCTATGTAATAGCTTTCAGAGGATGTGATGTAGAGATTCGAGATTTGGGATAAGGCAGTGATCAGCTGCTGTTTCTTCGGCATATCAGGAACAATCATATCAATGCCTTCGATTTCGTTACAATGTTTCATCATAAAGTCCGGCATATCAGAAATCGGGGTGCGGGTTGTTTGGACATAATGATTCATTCGTTCGGGAACGCCGAAATCAGTTGGACAATCGTAATAAGCCTGCATCGTATAAGCATGACCGCCGATAAAAACTTCAAAGGGGAAATGTGTATCCTGCATAATGGCAAGGACGCTCATTACGACACCGGGTTTCATATCATTGGCATAAATTCTGCGGCTGTCCGGCAGTTCAAAAATACTGGATCCGTTGGAAGTAATGATATATTTTAATCCGCGAATGTTCAGAATATCCTCCGGAATGGCGGATAATGCACGTCCGCTGGCAATGACAACGAGAATGCCTTTTGAAAGTGCTTTTTCTAATATTTTTTTTGTATAAGGGCTCACTTTTCCCTGACTGTTCAAAGTGGTCCCGTCTAAATCCAGAGCAATTAATCGTAAATCCATAATATTTATTTCTCCGCAATCATTTTAAAATTCTATTTATTTCATTATAATTGAATCCCGGTTTTAAAACAAGTGCATACCTCCCCCATTCTTCACATATGATTAAAAAGTAGTCAGCGATTTGCAGCGGGTATGGGAGGGCGAGTGTGTGGAAGAAAAAATCAAAGATGTTCTGGATGCTTATACGTTTCAGACAACCCGGGTCTGTCGTGGGAGAGGTGCATTTATCTGTGACACGGACCAGGGAATGAAAATTGTCAAGGCGTATCACCGGTCACCCCAGAGACTGGAGTTTGAACAGCTGGTCAAATATACAATCCGCGACAGAGGGTATTATTACGTGGATCAGCTGCTGCCGAATAAAGAGGGGCAGTATCTGAATAATAATAAAGACGGTCAGATGTACACCGTGAGAGACTGGTTTGAAGGGCGTGAATGCGATGTGAAAAATGCAGCGGATGTCCTGGCAGCGGTGCGGCAGCTGGCCGTTTTGCATATGCTGATGCGGCGGTGTGACTTGTCGGAGGATCGAGTGGAACAATTTAGTTTTCAGGATACCAGACAGATTTTTCTGAAAAGAAGAAAAGAATTGAGAGCTATTTACAGCTATATCCGTCAGAAAAAACAATGGAATGATTTTGAAAAATTGTATATGCAGCTGTATGGTGATTGCATGAAAGAGGCAGATGCCGCCCTTAGTGAATTAAATCAATTCGACTTTGATGGTCTGCGAAAGAAAGCGCTGGATGAGCGGACACTGTGTCACGGGGATTTTAATTATCATCAGGTGATCTTAAACCGAAAATATACGGCAGTGGTGAATTTTGATAAAATGCATTATGATATCCAGGTGAAAGATCTGTATCAATTTCTGAGAAAGGTTCTTGAAAAAAACAACTGGGACAGTTCTCTTGGAGAAATGATCATGGATACGTATCTGTCTGTCAGAACACTGTCAGAAGAGGAAAAAAGAGTTCTGTATGCCATGCTGATTTTTCCGGAAAAGTTTTGGAAAATATCAAATCGTTATTACAATTCACGAAAAAGCTGGATTTCCGGCGTCAATTATGACAAGCTTTGCCATTTTAAGAAAACAAGCGGGCAAAGGCAGGATTTTCTGAATACATTCAAATATGCCTTTATTTTTTAGGTATCCTGGAGTATAATAAAACCAAATAAAGATAAAGGGAGGTCATTCCGATGGAGTATAAAGAAGTCTACGAAAGCTGGCTTGCAAATCCTTATTTTGATGAAGCAACCAAGCAGGAATTATTAAGTATCAAGGATGACGAGAATGAGATAAAGGAACGTTTCTATGCAGACCTGGAGTTTGGTACAGCAGGTTTGAGAGGTATCATCGGAGCCGGAACCAACCGCATGAATGTTTATGTTGTCCGCAAGACAACACAGGGTCTGGCCAATTACATTAGCAAGCAGAATGCGGCAGACAAGGGTGTTGCCATTGCATTTGACTCCAGAAGAATGTCTACGGAATTTGCCAATGAAGCAGCCTTATGTCTTGCAGCCAATGGCATCAAGGCTTACATATTTGATGCACTAAGACCAACGCCGGAATTATCTTTTGCAGTCAGACATCTTGGCTGTACAGCCGGTATCAATATCACAGCCAGCCACAATCCGCCGGAATACAACGGTTACAAGGTTTATTGGGCAGATGGTGCACAGATCACACCGCCGCATGATTCGGGAATTATGGCAGAGGTGAAGGCTGTCACAGATTATAACGAAGTAAAGACAATGAATCGTGATCAGGCAATTGCCGCCGGATTATATCAGGTGATCGGAAGCGATGTGGATGATGTTTATATCGCACAGCTGAAGAAACAGGTGAAGAATCCGGAGCTCATCAAGGAATATGCAGATCAGATTAAGATTGTATACACACCGCTGCATGGTACAGGCAATATTCCGGCCAGAAGGATCATGAAGGAAATCGGTTTCGAGAATGTTTATGTTGTACCGGAACAGGAACTGCCGGATGGTGAATTCCCGACAGTCAGCTATCCGAATCCGGAATCAGACGAGGCATTTGTCCTTGGATTAGAGCTGGCGAAGAAAGTAGATGCAGATCTTGTTCTTGCAACAGATCCTGATGCAGACCGTCTCGGTGTCAGAGTGAAGGACAGTGAAGGTGTTTACCATACGCTGACAGGCAATATGTCCGGCTGTCTTCTGGCGGATTACACCATCAGCCAGATTAAGGAGAAACAGGGATTGCCGAAAGACGGCGCGCTGATCAAGACAATTGTTACAACCAATATGGCGGATGCCATTGCGAAATATTACAATGTGAATCTGATCGAATGCCTGACAGGCTTTAAGTATATTGGACAGCAGATCCTGAAGTTTGAGACAACAGGTGTCGGTACGTATCTGTTTGGCTTTGAAGAAAGCTATGGCTGTCTGATCGGTACACATGCCCGTGACAAGGATGCGATTGTAGCTACAATGGCCCTTTGTGAAGCAGCTGCTTATTATAAGTCCAAGGGTATGAATCTCTGGGATGCCATGGTAGCTATGTATGACCGCTACGGCTACTATAAGGATGATATCAAATCTATCTCCTTATCCGGTATCGAAGGCCTTGCCAAGATTCAGTCTATTCTCGAAGCACTGCGCCAGAATCCACCGGCAGAAATCGGCGGCTATAAGGTTGTATCCAGAAGAGATTACAAGAAGGATGAGATTGTTGATCTGGCCACAGGTGAGACAAAGCCGACAGGTCTTCCGTCATCCAATGTTCTGTATTATGACATGACAGATGATGCATGGTTATGCGTCCGACCATCCGGTACAGAGCCGAAGATCAAATTCTATTATGGTATCAAAGGAACATCCCTGGCAGATGCGGATGAGAAGTCAGAAGCACTTGGTCAGGCTGTACTTGCCATGATTGATTCAATGATGTAAAAGAACGCGCGATTCAGAACTTAAAGAAGGGATTCAAAAAAGTTATTCCGCACAGGAATAAGCTTTTTTGAATCCCTTTTCGTAGTCTTTGATTTCGCGCGTTTCAGTTTGTTGATTTATAAAAGGTGGATTGAGAGAGAATGCGATTAGAAGTCTAAAAACTTCTGAACCGCATTCGTAGATTTATTGCTGCATTTCTGCCTCCGGCCATGGGAGGATCGTATTCTGGATTTCTGTCAGAGTATCTTCAGAAATGGTATACAAGCCACCATCGTTTTTGCTTAAAGTGATATCCAGTGTTGTGTCTTTGCCAAAGGTCATGTCTGCCAGATGACTTTCAAGAATAGTCAGTATACCATCAAGGTAAGTGTCATAATAAGCTTCTTCTGTCAGGTTGGCATAGGCAAAGGAGGCATTTTTCTCATTGAAAGAATGCACATAAGTCTGGATCGTGTCATAGTTGTCGGTGAGAATATTCAGCGGACGGATGGTCAGCTGTACGGACAAGGTGCCGTCATCGGATGATGCTCCGGTACTGGCTTCGTAGCTTGCGTTGGCATAGAGCTGGGTCAGAAGGCCGGATATACGGTCAGTGGTTTCTTCGGATGGCTGTCCGGCACCGAAAGCTGTAAGGAATGCGTCTGTGGATTCGGAAAGCCACTGATCTCTGTAAAGTGAGACATCTGTCCGTGAGGTACCGGTGAAATCCATATAGGCGGTATAATCACCTTTGTAAAGGACATCCATGATGGATGTGAGATATCCCTGACTGTCAAAAGACCGGCCGCATCCGGTCAGCAGGATGACAAACAGGAAAAGACAGGATAGATAATATTTAAATTTCATGAAAAACCTCCTCATTATAGTCCAACGCCAAGTATAGCATAAAATCAGAGCTGATGTGAATAAAATACCATCATTTTACATAAACTTCTGAATAGAACAGCCTGACAGGTGCATCGGAGGGAGATATGGCTGAAAAAATGTGGCGGATAAGTATATGTATGATCATGGCGTTTTTATTATGTGCATGCGCCGGAAACACCAATATGGAGAAAAAGGTACGGGATCTGGATTTTACCGTTGTCAGCACAGCGGATATCAGTGAAGAATTGAAAAAGCATATTGATGAACGAAAAGAAGAAAGCTTCACATTGATTTACAGAGATGGGGAGGAGATGTATCTGATTGTCGGTTATGGCAGACAGTCAGGCGGCGGTTTCAGTATTCGTGTCAATGATCTGTATTTGGGAGAGAATGCGGTCTGTGTCAGCACAACCCTGGAGGGCCCGGGAACGGACAGCAGAACTGACGGAGAAACAGCGGAGAGTATAGTGTCATTCCCGTATATTGTTCTTAAAATGGAAACAATGGATGCTCCCGTCATTTTTGACATATAGGAGAAGCTTTATCTAGGTAAAATGCTGTCAGATTTTGAAAAAAATTGTGTATACAGAAGGATAATGTGCTAAAAAAATCGTGAAAATCCACAAAAAATATACGTATATTGAGAAAAATAAGTCTTTTAACTGTGCAAATTGACTTTTGTTGAAAAAAGAGTTAGAATTATTACAGGAGTTTTATACAGTATTGCCAAACAGTAGTGAAAGTCCTTTGAAAGAGGTGAACGGATTTGCAGCAGAAGGATATTATGAATGTCAGGAGAGCAGTAGATGCCAACATTGGGCGAAGAGTACGTGTGAGAGCGAATAAGGGCCGTCACAAATACTCAGTGGCCGAAGGTGTGATCCAGGAGAGCTATCCAAGCATATTTACGGTAAGAATTCATGCGGATGAAGATAACGCTGAAAGAGTGGTTTCTTACAGCTACACAGATGTTCTGACCCGGGATGTGCAGCTAGTGATCTGCAAGTAGGCGAATACCCTTTAATGGGTATGACAGATTTCATATAAAACGAATAAATCCCTTCTTACAGGCATATCAATAGGATATGGATGTGAGGAGGGATTTTTTATGTTGACAGAGAACGAAATGTTGCAGTCCATGCGTTTTAGGTCGGAAGTTTCGCTGCAGATTACCCTGGACCAGGACTATAATATCCCGGACAATAAGGCAGATATGGAGAAAATGGTTGTTGAGAACGGAGAAGTCCAGATACAGAATGTGAAGGTGATGCAGGATAAAATGATTGTAAAAGGAAGTCTTTTCTGGAGAATTGCCTACCTGAAAGACAGACAGAGCTGTACACTGGACCATATGGAGGGAGAGTTGCCTTTTGAAGAGCTTGTCAATATGGATGGGGTAACAGAAGATGCAAGAATCCGAACGGACTGGGAGATGGAAGATCTTCGTGTGACAATGATCCACAGTCGGAAGATTAGCGTTCGTTCTGTTCTAAATCTCAAAGTCCGGGCATTCGCAATAGAAGAAATCCCGGCAGTGAGCGGATTTTCGGAATCGGATGCAAACAGATGCCAGCGGATGGAGGTATTGCCAGTCAGTCAGATTGCGGTGCACAAAAAGGATACGATTCGTACACGTGAGGAAGTGAATCTGCCGGGAAATAAGGCCAATATGGTTGAAATGATATGGGGTGAAGTACAGAACCGCAAAATGGATATCAGACCTCAGGATGAAAAGCTTTTGCTGAGGGGAGAATTGTCAGTATTTTTTCTCTATAGCGGAGAAAATGAAGAGAATCCTTTTGAATATGCGGAGGCGGAACTGCCGTGGTATGCGGAACTTCCATGCAGCGGCATGAGAGAAGACATGATCGTCAGCAGTCATTTACATAAAATTTCGCAGTCGCTGGAAATGAAAGCAGACATGGATGGGGAGATGCGGTCGGTGATGGCTGAGATGGTACTGGAAATTGATATGACGGCTTACGAAGAAAAGCAGGTGAATCTGGCGGCAGATGTTTACAGTCTGAAAACAAAGCTTACACCTGTTTATCGTGAGGCTGCTGTGGAGCATGTACTCATCAGAAATCAGGCGGAGTGCAAACTGTATGACAGACTGCGTATGCCGGGAGAGCATTCAGGAATTCTTCAGCTTTGTCATCCATGGGCGGAAATCCGGATGGATCGCCTGGAAGTGACAGAAGGCGGTATCCGGGCGGAGGGTGTTGCGGATGTGCATATTCTGTATGTGAACGAAGATGATCGGCTTCCGCTTAACATTGCAGCGGCAATGTTGCCTTTTTCATGTGTAACTGAAACAGGCATACTGCCTGCAGACGTGAATTTTGAGGTGCAGCCGTATCTGGATCAGATCAGTGCGGTGATGTTGGACGGTGATACCGCTGAAATCAAAATGACTATACGACTGGATACGCTTGTGTGGGAAACAAGGGAAAAGAAAGTGATGACAGATATTGAAGAGAGTGAGACAGATGATGATTATGTGGAATCCCTGCCGAATATGACAGGTTATGTGGTCAGAAAAGGAGATACCCTGTTTTTGCTGGGAAAGCAATTCTGTACAACTGCAGAGGAAATTCAAAGGATCAATCATCTGGAAAAAGAGGATGTGTCAGAGGGAGATCGTCTGTTGATTATGAAACATATGGCTTTTTAAAATATTGTCCATATTTGAAAAAAAAGGGTTGCAAAATCGGAGATTGTATTTTATTATTATATTGTATACACAATACATAAAAAAGTACAACAGATGGGGATATTTCCCAACTTTAAGTGGAATACGGGGGAATTGCAATGGATACAATCAGATTGAAAGCCAGAGCGAAGATCAATCTTGGACTGGATGTGGTCAGGCGCAGAGAAGATGGCTATCATGAAGTGAAAATGGTCATGCAGATGTTGAGACTTTATGATCAGATTGATATAGAGAAGACACAGGAATCGGGAATCCTTGTCAGGAGCAACCTGTCTTTTCTTCCGACGGATGAGCGCAATATCGCCTACAAGGCGGCAAAGGTGATGATAGATCAGTTTGGACTGGAACAGGGAGTCATCATCCGGATCGAGAAGCATATACCGGTGGCTGCAGGCATGGCAGGCGGCAGTACGGACTGTGCGGCTGTTTTGTATGGTATGAATAAGCTTTTTGGACTTCGTCTGAATCAGAAGAAGTTAAGAGAGCTTGGTGTGAAACTCGGAGCAGATGTCCCGTATTGTCTGATGAGACAGACTGCATTGTCAGAGGGCATCGGAGAGATCCTTACACCGATATCACCGCTTCAGGATTGTCCGATCCTGATTGCAAAACCATCAGTCAGTGTTTCTACCAGACATGTCTATGAACATCTGAAGCTGGATGAACAGACAATGCATCCGGATATTGACGGTATTGTGACTGCGCTGGCGGATGGAGATCTCTATGGAGTGACAGACCGTATGGCCAATGTCCTTGAGACCGTGACTGTTCCTGAGCATCCGGTCATTGACGAGATCAAGAAACAGATGATGGCATCCGGTGCAGTGAATGCTTTGATGAGCGGCAGCGGACCGACAGTATTCGGCATTTTTGATGATGAAGAAAAGGCGAAGAAAGCCTGTGAAGATATGAAAGCAAGCGGATTGGCACGGCAGATTTATCTTACCAGACCGTTTAATCAGAAAATCAAAGATACACGTAAGAATAAGAGAAAGAGGTAGGCAGGATGAAAGACTTTGAAATGACAATTGATGAATATCTCCCATTAAGAGATGTTGTCTTTAATACACTGAGAAGAGCGATTCTTAAAGGAGAACTGGAACCCGGAGAACGTCTGATGGAGATCGCACTGGCGAATAAACTGGGTGTCAGTCGTACGCCGATCCGTGAAGCCATCCGTAAGCTGGAGTTGGAAGGATTGGTGGTGATGATTCCGAGAAAGGGTGCGGAAGTTGCCCGTATCACAGAGAAGGATCTCCGCGATGTACTGGAAGTGCGTACATCTTTGGAGAAACTGGCTATTGAGCTTGCCTGTGACAGAATTACAGAAGAGGATATCAATGATCTGAACCTTGCATGCAAAGATTTCGAAGAATCTTTTGGCAAAGATGACCTGACTACGATTGCTGAGAAGGATGTGGCTTTCCATGATATTATTTTCAGAGCGACTAAGAATGCACGCTTGATCCAGATTCTGAACAACCTGCGTGAGCAGATGTATCGTTATCGTCTGGAATATCTGAAGGATACACAGTCTCATGACAGACTGGTGGAAGAACATCAGAAGATCGTGAATGCGATTATTGAGAAGAATAAGGAAGAGGCTGTACGACTGATTCAGGAACATATTTATATCCAGGAGCTGACAGTCATCAAGAAGATCCAGGAACAGGAAAACTGATTGATGTCCGGAGACGTCAACAGCGCATAAATTGCATAGACTTCGCAAAGAATAAAGATATTGCAGCGGACAATGATCCGTTTGCAGTATCTTTTTCTTTTGTGAATATTTTAGGAGGCTGTGCAATGAATCGGGAAATTGTGCCGGATTTGGATGAAAATATCGCTTATATCGAAAAACGCTTTGAAGGCTGTGCGGATGCGGTGATGCGCCGGCTCTGGATGGGCGATGAAAAGCTGGAGATTTATGTTATCTATATGGATTCTATGTATGACAGAGATTTTGTGGATGGTGTTTTGCTTAAAAGCCTTTTGTTTGATGTATCGCGGCTGCCGGAGCGTCATGCGGGACAGGAAATTTTTAATAAATATCTGGCAACTGCGGATGTGAAAGAAATTAGCCGTCTGGATGATCTGATGGATGAAGTTTTAAAGGGCAATACCGGTATTCTGGCGGCGGGAATGTCCAAGGCAATCGTTGTTTCAAGTAAGGCACTGCCGGGACGCGGTGTAACAGAGGCAGAAACAGAGGTATCTGTACACGGCTCAAAAGAAAGTTTCACGGAATCTTTCAGAACTAATACCGTACTCATACGAAGAAGGATTCGGGACACACGGCTGAAAAGTAAACAGATGACAATTGGTGTCAGGTCCAAAACGGATGTGGCATTAATGTATATGGAAGATCTGGTTCGGCCTTCCGTTCTGCGGGAAGTGCTCAGTCGGTTGGAAAGCTTTGAAATAGATGCGGTTTTGGACAGCAGTTATCTGGAGGCATTGACAGAGGATGAGTGGTATTCGCCATTCCCGCAGTATCAGTCCACAGAGAGACCGGATAAGGCGGCCTCTGCACTTTTGGAGGGGCGTGTGGTGCTGGTGGTGGATAATTCGCCTGTGGTGCTTATACTTCCGGCTGTATTTGCCTGTTTTTTTCAGGCATCGGATGATTATTATGACCGGTGGGGTGCAGCCAATTTTGTACGGATCCTGCGTTATGCGGCGGCACTGGCGGCAGTACTTCTGCCGGGATTTTATATTGCTCTGGCCGGTTTTCACCCTGAGGCTTTGCCCTTAAGTTTTGCCCTGAGCTTTGCCGCCTCCAGAGAAGGGGTTCCCTTTACACTTCCCGTGGAAGTTATTGTCATGGAACTGGCTTTTGAATTGCTGAGAGAGGCCGGCATCAGACTGCCGGGACCCATGGGAAGTACCCTGGGTATTGTCGGTGGTCTGATTATCGGGCAGGCGGCTGTGGATGCCCATATTGTGAGTCCGGTTGTGGTTATATTGGTTGCACTGACGGCCCTGTCCGCATTTACAATCCCGAATGAACTATTTGCCTCTGCTTTTCGAATGGTGAAGTTTTATTTGATCATAGCAGCATCACTGGGCGGGTTTGTCGGCCTGACAGCAGCAGTGCTGACGGTGATGCTTCATTTATCCGGGTTAAAAAGCTTCGGAGTACCTTATATGATGCCTTTTGTGTCGGCAGAGATGGCCCCGGAAGGGAAATGGCAGGATAGTTTATGGCGGATGCCGATGGGGGAGATGTATGAGCGGCCGTATTTTACAAAGAAAGGACACAGACGGAGACTCAGGAAGGAGAAGAAAGATGCTATCAGATAATCAGATGATCTCACGGCGCCAGGCATCCTGGATTTTTATGCTGAATATGCTGGGCGCAGGGCTTTTCTCACTGACATCCGTCAGAACACAGGTGCCTTCGGTGTCGCTGCTGTTTAGCGGCCTGCTGACGATTTTGGTTGTAATATTTTACTATATGGCTTCTTTTCACATTTTTGAATATTACGAAAAGAAAACCGGACTGTCTCTGTCTGGGAGAAAACTACCGGCAGCGATCATTTTGCTGTGGCTGATGCTGTATTTTCCCGGGTTGGTATGGGCAATGGATTTTTTTCGCCATGTTATAGAAGACAGGATTCCAACGGCTTACGGATGGATGGTGCCTGTTTTATTTCTAATGGCAGCGCTGATGGATGGTGCCGGAAAAGGCATAGAAGTCAGGGGAAGGATGGCGGAGCTGATGGGGTGGTTTGTCTGTGTGCCCTTTATCATTCTTTTTGCCTTCGGTTTGTGGCAGGCAGTCAAAGGCGGGAATGGGGGACAGTTGTGGATTGAGACATTGCAGCAGGAAAGAAGCACAGATATATTTTTCATTTTGAA
The DNA here is from genome assembly GCF_019734885.1 of Pseudocoprococcus catus. Taxonomy (GTDB): domain Bacteria; phylum Bacillota; class Clostridia; order Lachnospirales; family Lachnospiraceae; genus Coprococcus_A; species Coprococcus_A catus. Next base: position 270,291 of record NZ_JAAXCM010000021.1, read on the forward strand.
AACGGGCTTTGGCAGGGCGGCATTCTTTCTTCTGGGAGATCAGCCTCTGTTTTTATGGCGGTGTATCCGAAATAGAAACGGGAAAAAGAACATTCTTTCAAGGGCATACTGGAGTTCAGGCATTATACTGATGCTCAGTGTGTGTGTTGTGATTTTGCTTTTAAGTCCAAAGGGAACTGCAGGTGAAGTGTATCCCTTTGGTGTGGTGCTTCAGCTAATCCGATTCCCGGGAAACTTTATATCCCGTTATGATATCTTTTTTATGATGCTGTGGATGATGAGCTATTTTATTTTTGCAGGGGGTATGCTGCTGCAGCTGGTGGAGGCTGTCAATCTTTTTATCGGCGCAGAAGAAAGGAAAAAACGAATCATGGGGAAAAAACTGGCACTTCTCTTTGGCATGCTGACAATGGTCATTCTTTTGTGCGGCTGCTATGCAGAGAGGGAACCGCAAAACCGCAGTTATATTATGTGTATGGGGATAGATTATGAGGCAGCAGGATGGAAGATCAGCTATGGTTTCCCGGATCTGGGGGCACTTACGGGAACGGATGCAGGGGAGCCGGAACCGGTGAGGGTTATCCATGCATCGACCATCAGGGAGGCCGCGGACAAACTGGAGGCTTCTTCAGATAAAACGACGGATTACAGTCAGATGCCGGTGATTCTGATCGAAAAAAAACTTCTGGACAATGATGACAAAAGAGAAAGGCTGATGAAGGAGCTGGCGGGGGAAAAAGCTATACGGCGCACCGCGTTGGTTGCCTGTGCAAAAGATACAGCGGAAGAAATCCTTGAACTGGACGATGATGTCCATGGTTCAGTGGGGGTCTTTATCTATGAACTCTGCCAGAACAACTACGAAAACAAAGGCTACACCATGAGTATTCTGGAAGATTTCATCGGCGGCAGAACCGGTTCTGAAACGGTCATCCCTGTATTTGAAAACAATTATGATATTCCTGAAATAATTGAATTGATGGGCTATAAATAATTCAAAAAACAGGATTGTTATGGTATAATCTTTTTATAGGAAAAAAATCAACGATACAATTACTGACAAAACTTCATAGATAGTTTGAACGTGCAAATATAGCTGCTTTGAAGCAGGGAGACGTCAAACTTCTGGAGAAAGGAAGAATTTATGACAGAAAACGTCATCTTGACAGTCAAGGGCCATCAGACGGATATCGGTGAGGATGCCACCACGGAACTGATCACCGGGGCTGCTTATTATTATAGAAATGGTAAACATTACATCCTGTATGATGAGGTAGATCCTGAAAGCGGTGAACAATCAGGGAATACGATCAAGATCAGTGATGACAGAGTGGATGTCATCCGGCGGGGGTCGGGAAGAACACATATGGTATTTGAGAAAGAGAAACAGATTTCTTCGCAGTATCATACACCGGCTGGTGTGCTCCAGATGGAAGTATTCACATCCAGACTGCAGACGAAAAGAGATGAAGAAAACATAGAAACGGAGATTGTATACGATCTTCATATGAATGATGTCTTTATTTCAGAATGTCGTGTTGTGATCAAAGTGACGTCTAAAGATAAGGCAGAACTGCATATAATAAAAGAGGAGTAACAGAAGATGAAACAGAATGGTGCTGTTTATTTTTATAATTTGAATTCGGCGAAGGGAAGACAAATCCGTATGCTGTGCCTGAAACAGGGATTGAAGATCCGTGTTGTGGATCAGTCACAGTATGAGGAAGCAATTGGTGCCATCGCCGGAGTACCGGGATATGTATTAAAGGAAAGCACTTACAGTGGTGAAGGCTTCAGTGAAGAGATGCTGATTCTTAAAGGCTTCAGTGAGCGGATGCTTGACAGCTTTCTTCACGGATTCAGAAAGATGAAGATCCAGCCGGTGGCACTGAAAGCCATTTTGACTGAAGCCAACTGTGGCTGGAATTCTATAGAACTCCATGACGAGCTTGTCAAAGAACATGAGAGTATGAACAGACATACAGAATCAAGACAGGCAGACAATAAAGAGACAGAATAAAGGGGGAGTTAATATGTCGGATCATTTAATTATTGCTTTAAACAGAGAGTATGGCAGCGGCGGCAAGGAGATTGCCGAGAAATTGGGAAAGCGTCTTGGAATCAGGACCTATGATGAAGATATCGCAGATCTTGCTGCAAGACGGAGTGGTATCCGCAAGGATTATTTTGAGAAAGTCGATGAGAAACCGACAGACAGCTTCCTGTATATGCTGGCGATGAACACATTTACTATGAATACATCCATGAATCCTTTTGAGAATACGTTATCCAGTGATAAATTATTCAATAAACAGGCAGAGGTGATCCAGGAGATTGCAGATGAGAATGACTGTATCATCATTGGACGATGTGCCGGATATATACTTCGGGATGAACCGAAGTGTGTGAAGGTTTATATCAGCGCTGATAAAGATTTCAGAACAAAGCGTATTATGGCCTCGGATCATCTGGATGAGAAGGAAGCTCAGAAGAAGATTCATTCCATGGACAAGAAGCGGGACAGCTATTTCGGTTATTATGCCGGTCAGGACTGGAAAGCATGTCATACATATGATTTGGCCATCAGTACAAGCGCCCTTGGTATTGACAAGGCCGTGGATCTGATCTGTCAATACATTGAACTCAAGTTTAAGTAAATTATCATTTACTTTTCATGAGAAAAAGGCTATAATAAAATTGACATGACCGATATTGAACGGTTATGGCTGAGAATGATCGAAAATGATCGACACAATGTATGGAGGAATTTTTTATGTTAGTATCAGCAAAGGAAATGCTTCAGAAAGCGAAAGCAGGTCATTACGCAGTAGGACAGTTCAACATTAATAATCTTGAGTGGACAAAGTCTATTCTGCTGACAGCTCAGGAGATGGACTCACCGGTTATTCTTGGTGTGTCTGAGGGTGCAGGCAAGTATATGTGCGGATTTAAGACAGTATCTGCGATGGTTAAGGCAATGATCGAAGAATTGAACATTACAGTACCTGTTGCACTTCATCTTGATCACGGTACTTATGAAGGATGCTATAAGTGTATCGAAGCCGGATTTTCATCCATCATGTTTGATGGTTCCAGCTATCCGATTGATGAGAATGTTGCCAAGACAAAGGAACTTGTCAAGGTTTGTGCAGAGAAGGGGATGTCCCTTGAAGCAGAGGTTGGTTCCATCGGCGGTGAAGAAGATGGTGTTGTTGGCATGGGTGAGTGTGCAGATCCAAATGAATGCAAAGCAATTGCAGACCTCGGTGTAGATATGCTTGCTGCAGGTATTGGCAATATCCATGGCAAATATCCTGCAAACTGGCCGGGCCTCAGCTTTGAAACCTTAGCAGCTGTACAGGAGAAGACAGGTGAGATGCCGCTGGTTCTTCATGGCGGTACAGGTATTCCTGATGATATGATTAAGAAAGCCATCAATCTTGGTGTAGCAAAGATCAATGTGAATACAGAATGCCAGCTTTCATTTGCTGCCGCTACAAGAAAATATATCGAAGAAGGCAAGGATCTTCAGGGCAAGGGCTATGATCCTCGTAAACTTCTTGCACCGGGTGCTGAAGCAATCAAAGAAACTGTCAGAGAGAAGATTGAGTTATTTGGTTCTGCAGGCAAGGCATCTGAATAAAATTAATGATACGTAGGATTTAGAAGTATCGCAATAAGGGAATTCCAGTCAATCCATCAACGCATCTGCGTCCGAATTGATTGGGATTTCTTTTTTGTTTTTTGAACCATATTTTATTTCATGAGAGTGGAGCTGAGAATAGCAAATAAAGCCTGCTGGCCAGATACTTGGTCTGCTTTATGTCAGGATAATTTGAAAGTCTCATACATATGATGGATATGTATAGAATAGGAAGAGGAATTTAAAATGAGACATAAAGCAGGCCTTCTGTTTTTTATCGTATTGGCAGCGGCAGCAGTCATCATCTGTTCGGGGTGTTTAGGCGGACAGAAAAAATACGTCGGTTATTCGGTTTTAGGCGGATTTTCAAAAATGTCTCAAAAATCATTTTCAAAAGTTCTTTTTCATCCGGATCTGCAGCAAAAACCAATGATCGCCCTGACTTTTGATGACGGACCAAAAGCCGGGGTAACGGATGTTCTTCTGGATGAAGTGGAGAAGAGAAATGTGAAAGTGACATTTTTTCTCATCGGCAGTCAGGCGGAACTTTCGGAGAACAGGGAGATTATCCGGCGGATGGCAGAAGGCGGACATCAGATCGGGTGTCATACCTATCACCATGTGCAGATGACAGCATTGTCCGAAAATCAGCAGAAACAGGAAATCCTGCAGTGGTATCAGGTTGTTTCAGGCATTATCGGAGATTTCAGTTATGCCCTCCGTCCGCCCTATGGCTGTGTCAATAATGCTGTCTGCAGAAGTCTGAATGTGCCGGTGATCCTGTGGTCGGTGGATACCGAGGACTGGACTGGAAAAAGTGCCGGTGAGATTGCAGATTATGTGATTTCCGAAGCGAAGGACGGCGATATTATCCTGCTGCATGATATCTTTGAAGAAAGTGTTCAGGGTGCAGTGATGGCGCTTGACGATTTAATGCGCAGAGGCTATACTTTTGTTACAGTGAATGATTTGCTGGCTGACAGAGGCATTGCCATTCAGAGTGGAAAGGTCTATCGTCAGGCGGCACAAGGAGGAAAATGATGAAGATTGGTTCACATGTGGGAATGAGCGGCAAGGAGATGTTTCTTGGTTCCGTGAAGGAGGCATTGTCTTACGGGGCAGATACATTGATGGTTTATACAGGTGCACCGCAGAATACAAGGCGCAAAGCGATAGAGGAACTCCGGGTAGAGGAGGGATGGGAGTTGATGAAGGCCAATGGCATGGATGAAATCGTGATACATGCGCCTTACATCATCAATCTGGCTAATACGGTGAAACCGGAGACCTACGAACTGGCGGTAGAGTTTCTTGAAAAAGAGATTGATCGTACCGCTGCCATGGGGAGCAAAGTACTGATCCTGCATCCGGGAGCCCATGTGGGGGCCGGTGAGGAAGCTGGTATCAAGCGCATTATCGAGGGGCTGAACACAGTGCTTACAGCAGATACGTCGGTGAATATTGCGCTGGAGACCATGGCCGGAAAGGGAAGTGAGATCGGACGGAATTTTGAAGAACTGGCAGCTATTTATGAAGGTGTTCAATACAATGATAAGTTAAGAGTGTGTTTCGATACCTGCCATGTTCATGATGCTGGCTATGATATTGTGCATGATTTTTCAGGGGTGATGACACAGTTTGACAAGGTGATCGGACAGGATCAGATTGCGGTTTTCCATGTCAATGACAGCAAGAATCCATGCGGCGCCCATAAGGACCGTCATGAGAATTTCGGTTTCGGAGAGATTGGTTTTGAGGCACTGCTGCAGGTAGTGAACTGTCCGGATTTTGAGCAGGTACCGAAGATATTGGAGACACCGTATATTCCGGATCCTGAGAACAAGAAGAAAAGTTACGCACCGTATAAGTTTGAAATCGAGATGATTCGAAAGGGCAGTTTTGATGCGCAGCTCAAAGAGAAAATTCTTCAGGCAGCGAAGTAGAACGGCAAATGTTAGATGCATCAGATGAGGGAGAGGATTTTATGGAGAGATTATCGATGAGAATTCCTGAGAATGCCGCAGTAATTTTAAAGGGATTATCTGAGGCGGGATATGAAGCCTATGTGGTAGGAGGCTGTGTAAGGGACAGTCTGCTTGGTCGTGAACCGAAAGATTGGGATATTACCACATCCGCAAGGCCGGAACAGGTAAAGGCCGTATTCGCTCATACCATTGATACGGGAATTGAGCATGGTACAGTGACGGTGATGGTAGGCAAAGAAGGTTATGAAGTTACAACGTACCGCATTGACGGAGAGTATGAGGACAGTCGTCATCCGAAAGAAGTCCGATTTACCAGCCAGCTTTTAGAGGATTTAAAGCGCCGCGATTTTACGATTAATGCTATGGCGTACAATCCGGATAAAGGAATTGTGGATGCCTTTGACGGTATCGGCGATTTGACAAGAAAGATTATCCGCTGTGTCGGTGTGCCTCAGGAACGCTTTGATGAGGATGCTCTGCGCATTATGCGTGCAGTTCGTTTTTCTGCACAGCTTGGTTTTGAAATTGATGGACCGACAAAAGCAGCGATTACAGAGAAGGCACAGCAGCTTGAGAATATCAGTGCCGAGCGTATACAGATGGAACTGGTGAAGATTCTTGTGTCGGACCATCCCGAATACATGCGTCTGGCCTGTGATCTTGGTATTACAGCGGTTGTTCTGCCGGAATATGACAGAATCCGGGGTGTCAGTCAGCACACGCCGAACCATATTTATGATGTGGAAGAACATACCCTTCGGGCGATGATGAATATTGTGCCGGACAAAGTGCTACGTCTCACCATGCTGATGCACGACTTTGGCAAGCCGGATGTGAAAAAGGTGGTTAAAGGCGGGCGTGAGATTTTTTATAAGCATCCGGAGGTCAGTGCCGCTTATGCTGAGAAGATTATGCGCAGACTGAAATTCGACAACGATACCCGGACAAAGGTTGTGCGCCTTGTGAAATGGCACGGACTGAAGTACGATGCTTCCGAAGTCAGTGTCAGAAGAGCATTAAACAGAGTCGGACAGGACATCTTTGAGGATTTCATCAAAGTCCAGCATGCTGATATCGAGGCAAAGAATCCGGCAGTCATTCCGGACAAACTGGCTTTACTGGCGGCGAAAGAGAAAACATATCACAGAGTGATCTCAGAAGGGCAGTGCTTTACCGTGCGTCAGTTGGCTATCGGCGGACTGGATCTGATCAGGGCCGGCATCGAACCGGGACCGCTGCTTGGAGCAGTATTGGATAAACTGACAGAGGCCGTCATCGACGATCCGGAATTGAACAAGAAAGACAAACTGCTGGCAAAGGCAGCCGAACTCAAAGACGATCCGGCAGTATTCACACCAAAAGAGGACTTCTTTATGTAGAGTGCGGCCATCAGGGAGTTGATATCAGGACTTAAAATAGACCCTTCAATACAGGCACACTCGCGTTGCCCGAAACTGGCAGTGCGAACGTGCCTGTGTTGAATATGTTTTTTTACCTTTTATTGATATTCTAAGGCGGCACCCATCAGATAATTGAGCTGCGAAGCGTCTGACATAAAAAAACTGCCGGATTTCGAAAAATCCGACAGTTAATGATTTTTATTCGGCTTTGCTGAATTTGCCTTTGACTTTCTGCCAGAAAGTCTTCTTCGGTGGTGCCACCAGTGCAGGGCCTCTCAAGCTCTTTACACTGAGAATGTAGATACCGCCGACCATGGCTCTGATCTCCTGTTTCACAGGAATCATATCAAAAACCTTCTCATCACACATGAATGTCATGATACGCGGACCGACCTTAGCCTTAACGATCGGAACCTTGGAACGGCGCATCATCTTCGGTACGTTGTCGATGACAACCTTCGGAAGATTGGCCTCGCTGATCTTCATGCGCTTTTTATCAATAACCAGCAATGTCATTGGCTGGGCAGCATCCTGAAGCTGCTGCTGAGCATCTGCTGATTTCTTCTGCTGCTTGTTTCCCCATACACCAACGATAACCAGTAAGACAATCAAAATGGCAAGAATAACCAGAGTGACGATCCATGCGGTGCCAAGGGCTGCAATAGGTGCTATTGTCACGTTACTTCCTCCTTTAATACATTTCAAATCAATCGAATTTAAGTGTAGCATTTTTTTGCCAAAAAAGAAATAGTTTTTTAAGAAAAAAATAAGTTATTGTCAGGATTCGACATTAGCAAGGCTGTTTTCTTTCAGCATACCGCCGATGATGCCTTGAACCTGGCTGCCGATATGTCGGCGTTCCTCCTTCGGCATGGCTTTAAGATCGATGGGGTCACCGAATTCAATGACAACAGTGGAAGCTTTGATAAATGGAATGTGGTTTTCAAAAACATTTTCCGTATTGGTAATAGCTACTGGGATGATCAGACAGCCGGATTTTTCGGCGATCTTGAAGCTGCCTTCCTTAAATTCCAGCATGTCATCCCCCGGGGTACGTGTACCTTCCGGGAAGATGCAGATGGAACAGCCGCCTTTGACAGTGGCGATACAGTTTAGGATGGTCTTTAAACCTTCCTTTATATTCTCACGGTCAAGGAACTGGCAGTTCATATAGCGCATCCAGCGTCGGATAAAAGGAATCCGCTCCAGCTCTTTCTTGGCTACAAAACCGGTGGTATTGTTGGTCAGGGGGTACAATGTCACGATATCGAAATAGCTTCGATGATTGGAAACATAGAGGACCGCTTGATCCTTTGGGACTTTTTCCTGGCCTTTGACAATCAGATGAATACCGGAGAGCCAGATAATGATCTTCAGTGCCGTTGTGACAATGACAAAAGAACTGCGTTCCTTCTTATGGATGTCGAAATGTCCGATGATGGCCTCAATCAGGTACAGCGGGATGCTGATAATGAAGAAGCAGAGCAGGAACAAAAGGACAAGGATTGTACGAATCATGCGTGGACCTCCATACGTGCACGGTCACGGCCGTAAACTTCGCTGGTGGTCTTCAGTGCTTCCGCCAGTTCCGGTGAGAGTCTGTCCGCAGTGTAGCGCCATGCCCAGTTGCCCGCCGCAGCACCCGGCGTATTCATACGGCAGTCACTTCCGAAACCGAAGAGATCCTGAAGGGGGAAGATCGCATAGCGGGCTGTGGAGCCAAGGGCTGTACGGATGAAATCCCAGTGAATATTGCTTCCGTCACAGTTCATATATCGGCGGACCTTGTCGCGGTATTTCTCATCCAGTTCAAGATACCAGCCAACCGTTGTATCATTGTCATGGGTACCTGTGTAGCAGATACAGTTTTCGGGGTAGAGATAAGGCAGAAAATCGCTTTCTGCGGTGTCATTGAAGGCAAACTGAAGTACCTTCATGCCCGGGAAATGGAAGGTATCACGGAGCTTCTCAACCTGCGGGGTGATCACACCGAGATCTTCTGCAAAAATCGGAAGGTCTTTGCCAAGTTCCTTCTCGATTGCACGGAAAAGGGAAGTCCCCGGGCCCTTGACCCATTTGCCATTGATAGCTGTTTCATCGCCATACGGGACAGACCAGTAAGCTTCAAAACCGCGGAAATGATCAATACGCAGATAATCTACAAGCTGGAGCTGCTGACGGATACGGGAGATCCACCATGCATAACCGGTTTTTTTGTGTTCTGCCCAATTGTAGAGCGGATTGCCCCAGAGCTGACCGGTTTTTGAAAAATAATCCGGCGGTACACCGGCAACAGCTGTCGGGAAGCCTTTGCTGTCAAGCTTGAACAGAGACTGGTTCGCCCAGACATCGGCACTGTCCGGTGAAACAAAGATAGGAATATCACCGATGACGGAGATGCCCTTTTTGTTGGCGTAAAGTTTCAATTCATGCCACTGTTTGAAGAAAATAAACTGAATAAACTGATAGTAAGTGATGCTGTCGGCCAGTTCGGTCAGTGCGGCCTTCCGGGTCCTGGTATCCAGAACCTGATACTGAGGCTCCCATTCATGCCAGGAACGGCCCTGATGCAGATCTTTGAGAGACATAAATAAAGCATAGTCTTCCAGCCAGTCCTTTTCAGTGCGGCAGAAGTGGTTGAAAGCTTTATGAAGAGCTTTGTCTTCCGATGCAGTAAAATGTGCACAGGCCTTGCGGAGCAGAGCAGTCTTATAAGTGATCACATTGCCGTATTCAACAGAATAATCGTTGAAATCCGGTACGTCGGCCAGGTCATCCTTCTCAAGAAGACCGTCCTTCAGCAGCAGATCCGGGCTGATGAGCAGCGGTTGGCCGGCAAATGCCGAAAAAGCCTGATAGGGCGAGTCGCCGAAACCTGTCGGTCCTAATGGCAGACACTGCCACAGAGTCTGTCCGGCGTCATATAAAAAGTCGATAAAGGCATAGGCACTATCACCGAGATCACCGATGCCGTAAGGGCTCGGGAAAGAAGTCGGATGAACAAGGATGCCGCTGTAGCGCGGACGGGGCGCCTTTTTTATTTCCTGAACATTCATGATTGATTACCTCCCAGTTGTTGATCGTTCAAAATATAGTTTGGATTCAGGACTCATTGTCAGATCCTGATATGGATTTCTTATTTATTATACACGATAAATGAATTAATGCATAGTCTATAATCAGAAGCCTATCAGCAGGGGGAAAAACAAATGGCATATAATTATAATCGGAATTGTCCGCCGTGCGGCAGACCGCCTTACAGAGATCCATGGGGACCGCCGCCACCGCCGGGAAATGACCGACCGCCTTATCCGGGACCATGGGGACCGCCACCGCCGGGGGCTGGCCGACCGCCTTATCAGAGACCGTGGGGACCGCCGCCACCGCCGGGAAATGGCAGACCGCCTTATCCGGATCATCGGCGAATGTCATCGGAAGCCCGGGAAATGCCGAGACTGTGTCCGTCGGGGAGGGTCTGTGAGACTGAAAAAACTGCGGAGTCGGAGGATTTGTATATGGCTGATATACAGGAACCGGGGCAGATGGAGGAAGACTGGCTGTATATGAAACAGTTATATCCGAATACAGCAAGAAAACTGATGACTTATATTGAAGATGCGGCAGATCGCCTTGAATATGAAAATAGTCTGATGTTTGATGCTTATCCGGACCGGATTGCAGTGGAGCAGGTAGTGAAAGAAATTATTGCTGTGGTTCAGGAAAATGAACCGACACTTCTTGTAATGCCTGAATCGGAGAATGGACAGAATGAGGATCAGACATGGAGCAGCTGTGTGGAAGAAATAATACAGATGATACTGTTGAGTGAAATGCATCACAGAAGGTGGCGTTATCAGCAGATGAACCGCAGAAATTATTAAGAAAATGTTTCAGCATAATTTACAGACGGAAAATGTTATGTTAAACTATAGAATTGAATCATAGTTATCAGACATTGCGCCGGTGCTCTGCGGAACTCCGGCGTTTCTTAAAATACAGATAAGGTGTTTAGATGAATCAGATAGAAGAATTATTAAAACGGGTACTGACGTCGCTTTTGGTGGACATGGTTATCAGCGGAGCAAGAGGCGGCGGAGAGTTTTTAAAGATTAAGATACGGCCTGTCGTGATCAGGGATATCCTGTATTTTCAGGTGTCCAAATATACAGACAAACAGGTTTTTCATGAGAATTTGACAGCAGAGGAAGCCGCGCAGTCGGCTGCCGGATGGATCATGAATGATTTCAGGCAGGCACAGATCAGAACACAGGATGAGATGGTGACGGTTCTGGCCAGCAAAAAAGGAAAATTAACTATCAAAACCAGGAAGATGGTCTGTGCCGGTCCGCAGAATCTGGAGCATAACCGTAAGAAGAAGTATATTATTGAAGAGGGAACGAAAGTCCCTTTTATGGTTGATCTGGGGGTTATGACGGAAAGCGGGAAGATTGTCAGAACACGATATGATAAGTATCGGCAGATTAACCGGTTTCTGGAGTTTATTGAAGACATACTTCCGGAACTTCCGACAGACCGGACGGTGCATATCATTGATTTCGGATGCGGCAAATCTTATCTTACATTTGCCATGTATTATTATTTGAAGGTTTTAAAGCATTATGATATCCGGATTACCGGGCTGGATCTGAAGAAAAAGGTCATCGAAGACTGTCAGTCGCTGGCAGAGAGGTATGGTTATGATGGTCTGCAATTTTTATGCGGTGACATTGCTGATTATAACGGTACAGATGAAGTGGATATGGTTGTGACGCTTCATGCCTGCGATACCGCGACAGATTATGCATTATACAAGGCTGTCAAATGGCATGCCTCAGTGATTTTATCTGTGCCCTGCTGTCAGCATGAACTGAATCAGAGGATACAGTGTGAGACATTGTCAGGAGCGTTTCAATACGGACTGATCAGGGAGCGTACGGCAGCACTTATGACAGATGCCATGCGGGGCCAGCTGCTTGAAATGAAGGGATATAAGACACAGCTGCTTGAATTTATAGATATGGAACATACACCGAAGAATATTCTCATCCGTGCGGTGAAGTCAAAGGGACTCCTGCCGAAAGCCGCAAGAAAACAGCAGGAAGACAGATACAGGGCATGCAGAGATTTCTTTGGTGCAGAGCTGACTCTTGAAAAACTTTTCAATGAAATGGAAGGGGAGACGGCTTATGAGCAGGACTAAGAAAATCATACTGACGTTCCTGGCTTATCTGGCGGCGTTTATTGTCTCTGTCTGTGTCAGCAGTTTTGTTTTAAATAGCGGGACAGTAAGCGGTGAACTGCAGCAGACCAAAGCAAGTCTGCCTGTGCTTTATGTGAAGACAGGCGGGCAGTTTATCAATGAGATGCATGGCTATACAGAGCCGGTGGATGCTGGTTATTACCGTGATACATTGACACCGGTGGGGGAGAGTAAAACCATTAACCTGAGTATGAGTACGTATGATCATAACATTTCATCGGCAAGTTATGAGTTGTATAACGATCAGTACACAGAAGTGGTTGAATCTGGAGAGTGTACGAATCTTGAGAATGCCAATGCAATGGTGCAGATGCAGATCCTTTTCAAAAATAATCTGTATTCCAATAGAGAGTATTGCCTGCATATCATGCTGACAGATGATAAGGGAACGGTTTACCACTATTATACAAGAGTACGTTATGGGTCGGATTTGAAAGTGGCGGAGAAATTGAAGTTTGTTTTGGATTTTAATGAGGCAACTTTCAATAAGGATAGTATGGATGATATCAGCAGTTATCTTGAAACTTCTTCATCCGCCTCCAGTGCAGATATGAGTCTTGTGACATTATATTCGTCAGCGGATGTAGTGACATGGGGCAGTATGGAGCCTTATAGAACAAGTGAAGTGTCGATCCGGCTGAAAGAGATCAATACAGAGACTGCTGCCTTTACACTGTCTTATGCCATAGAGTCTTCGGCGGATGATCTCAATACTTTTTATAATGTGAAAGAATATTATCGATTAAGATGGACAGATTCCAAGATTTATTTGCTGGATTTTGAGAGACAGATGTCAGAGGATATGAATTTGTCGGAGGTCAGCATAGATAGTGGTGCACTTCGATTAGGTATCGGCAGTGCGGATGATGTTCAGTATGCCGTTTACGGAACACAGGAGCAGCAGTATACGTATATTGTTTCCAATGGACAGCTGTGGCTTTATGACGGCACCAACAAGATTTTGACGAAAGTCTATGCGGATGCGGATGAGGGTCATAATTGCGGTCATGAAGATGATTGTGAAATCAAGGTCATTCACGCAGATCCGGATACCGGCGATTTATATTTTATTGTTTACGGCTATATGCACTCGGGAAATTATGAGGGCAGAGAAGGCATTATGGTCAATCATTTCAGTCACGGAGATGTCATGCTGGAAGAAATGATCTTTATACCTTTTGATAAAGGCTTCGAGCAGATGAGAAGCGGTCTTGAGGAGCTGGCTTATATGAACAGCAATAACGAGGCTTATCTGATGCTGGAAGACTGTGTTTATAAAATTGATGTATCCCTTGGAAGGATGGAGAAAGTCTGGGATAATCTGAACAGCAGTAATTGCACAGCTTCTGATAAAGGCATTTTTGTCATGAGCGAGGGCGGCAATGATTACGGCGGCGACAGTTTAAAGCTTATAGATTTGAATACAGGCAAAGAGCAGACGATCAGCGGCAGTGGTCAGTTGATCACACCTTTGGGCTATGCCGGAGAAGATCTGGTATACGGACTGATTGATCCGGACCTTGTAAAAGAAGATTCTACGGGGGTTATTCAGGCACCTGTCAGCGAGATACACATTGTGGATGGACAGCTGAATGATGTGAAAAGCTACAGTAAATCAGGAGATTACGTGATGCGCCTGACAATCAGCGAGGGCAATATTTCCATGAAACTTGCCAAAGCTGTTTCAAATGGTGATTATACAGATTATGAGGATGATGGAGAAGACTATATCATCCGCAATATTGAAGCGTCAGACAGTACAGTTTATGTGGACAGACTCAAAGACGGTACAAGGGGTATACAGAACTGGCTGTATCTTGGAACATCAGACAGTTTTGTACCAATCACACAGATTGCCAGATATCTTGATCCGGGATATGATATTTCCAAGAAGTATGAGTCCTCGGACAATGTGGAAATGCAGTATTATGTGTATACAAAGGGACGCATGGCAGCATCATTTAATACGATCCAGGAGGCTGTTGAGTACGGCAATACTTATGCCGGAACAATTATGACCAGTCATAAACAGGTTCTGTGGCAGAGAGCCGGCAGAGCTTATATCTGGGATCTGAATATTGACAGTATTGATAAGGCGGACAGTCAGACGGGCATCAATCAGATTCTGATCAACAAGATTGCAAGCTACGAAGGCTGGGAGCTGAAATCAGAAGTGGATGATTCGCAACCGTTATTTGCAGCAATGTCAGATGCACTTCCGGCAGAGACCATTGACCTGACAGGTCTGGAGCTGACAGATGTTCTGCATTTTGTTTACAGAGACCGACTGGTGGCTGTGAAGATATCAGACAGCGATTATGCGCTGATCACAGCGTATGATACAAACGCTGTATGGCTGGCAGATCCTGTTACAGGAGAGGTCTCAAGTATGTCTCAGTCGGCGGCAGAGACATTGTTCAAGCAATACGGCAAAGTTTATTACAGTTATATGGATTGATAGTGATAGATGGTATGAATGTCTGCAAAGCGGACAGCAAAGTTCAGACAGGGAGGAAACAGAGATGGGAGAAATTAAAACAATTGGCGTTTTAACAAGCGGCGGTGATGCACCGGGTATGAATGCAGCGATCCGTGCGATTGTCCGCACAGCGATTGCCAGCGGTTTAAATGTCAAGGGCATTATGCGCGGTTATGCGGGGCTGCTTAATGAAGAGATTATAGACATGGACAAGCAGAGCGTATCCGAGATCATGCGTCGGGGAGGTACGATGCTTTATACGGCAAGATGCAAGGAATTTATGACAGAAGAGGGGCAGCAGAAAGCGGCAGAGATTCTCAAAAAGCATGGAATTGACGGCCTGATCGTGATTGGCGGCGATGGATCCTTCAGAGGTGCACAGAAATTGTCAGCCCTTGGTATTAATACCATCGGTATTCCGGGAACGATCGATCTGGATATTGCCTGTACGGATTACACGATTGGTTTTGATACAGCTGTCAATACAGCGGTTGAAGCCATTGATAAGATCAAAGATACGTCTATGTCCCATGAGCGCTGCAGTATTATTGAGGTTATGGGACGAAATGCCGGATATATTGCACTGTGGTGTGAGATTGCTAATGGTGCGGACGGTATTCTGATCCCTGAAAAAGAGCAGTTTGATGAGCAGGATCTGATCGAGACCATTCTTTCAAACCGCTTAAAAGGCAAAAAGCATCATGTTGTTATCAATGCAGAAGGAATCGGTGACTCTAACCGTCTGGCAAAACGTATTGAAACGGCTACAGGCATCGAGACAAGAGCCACTATTCTCGGACATATCCAGCGTGGCGGTTCACCGACAGCAAAAGACAGAGTCTATGCATCTACCATGGGGGCCTATGCAGTTGACCTGCTGTCCAGCGGAGCTACCAACAGAGTGATTGCCTATAAAGCCGGTCAGTTTACAGACTTTGATATTGATGAGGCATTATCCATGAAAAAAACCATCGATGAGTATCAGTTCCTGATCAGTCGTCTCATGGTTATGTACTAAAATGAGATGAAACATACTTTGCAAGTTGCCCGCGTAAATTAAAATGCAGACAGCCCGAATTTTGTAAAAGATTCGGGCTGTCTGCATTTTGATAGGTGATAGATCTGAATCCTGTTTTAGATTGACGGATAAGGATTCATATGAATGATGCTGTTGATGAGGTCTTCGCGATCCATGTCCCATGCAAGACAGCTGTCCAGATTTTCAAGAAGCTGGTGGCTGTTCTGGAGTGCCTGTTCAAAAATTTCTTCAAAGGACAGGTAAGAGGCTTCAGGACATCCCGGATAAGTATACCATGGGTGCTTTTCAGTATTCATATAGTCCTGCTCATCGGACTGATAGTCCTGATAAATCTTCGCCCTGTGGGAAGGGAGAAGAGGAAAGCTGCCTTCAATTTTGTATCTTAAAAAATGGTAAAAATGTGCATCCGGGCGGATGTGGATATTCTGCCGGCGCAGATTTTTGACACCATTGCTGATCTCTGACATCGGGATGCGGTATTTATAAGTTGTCTGAATCGTCTGACGCATCAGATAAGCGATGGCGGACAGATCCTTTCTGCTGGCAAAAGTCAGCGCTTCAAAATTGAGCTGTGAAGGTTCCATATGGCACCGGCTTCGAAGAAGTACCGTGTCAATGGTTGTCTCGACCTTTCGACGGTGGGACATCATACGTGAAGATGTTGATTTGGCCGGAAGATCCTGCCAGACTCTGAAAAGGATGTAAGGGGAAGCAGACTGGTCAATGGCAAAAAAGCAAAGATAGCCTGCCATATATGCGATGCAGATATCACGTTCCTGATCACCCATGCCGCTTAAAGTGTCCAACATATTATTAAAAAATGCAGCATATTCCTGATTGCGCATTGTCATGGAAGCCGTACGATAGGACAGACCGCGCTTGGATAAAGTATGGGGATTAAAGGAAAGCAGATTATTTCCCTGCAGTCCCAGAAGAAAAGCATGGTTATTATTTTTGATGACTTCACGGATATAATTATCGGAAAGGATGTCACAGGATTCCATTCCGAATAAATAATGAGTTAAAAAACCAGCCATAGATGGTCTTCCTTTCTGAAAGCAGTATACGCCTTTACACTAACATATTTACTAAACATCATACAGGATTTGACGGAAATGTTCAATAAATTGAGTGTAAACTTTTATAAAAGGTTTATAAACAGCAAAAGAAATAAAAAAGTAGAACACTTGTTTCTTTTTGGAATTTATGATAAGATTTTTTATATGGAGGTTGTCATGGATTTATTTGATTATATGAGAGAAGATAAAATGGAGAAAGAGTCGCCGTTGGCATCGAGACTGCGTCCGAGAACCCTGGATGAGATTGTCGGTCAGCAGCATATTATCGGACGGGATAAGATGCTGTATCGTGCCATCAAGGCAGATAAGCTGAGTTCGATCATCTTATATGGACCGCCGGGAACAGGCAAGACAACCATTGCGAAGGTCATTGCCAATACAACCAGCGCTTCATTTACCCAGATCAATGCAACGGTAGCCGGCAAGAAGGACATGGAGCAGGTGGTTCAGGAAGCGAAGGATCGCATGGGCATGTACGGTAGGCGGACAATTCTGTTTGTGGACGAGATTCATCGGTTTAATAAGAGTCAGCAGGATTACCTGCTGCCTTTTGTGGAGGATGGAACATTGATCCTGATCGGTGCGACAACTGAGAATCCGTATTTTGAAGTGAATGGGGCTTTGATTTCAAGATCTGTTATATTTGAATTGAAACCGTTATCAGTTGATGATATTAAGGTGCTGCTCAGGCGTGCCGTCTATGATGATGAACGTGGTATGGGAAGTTACGGGGCAGAGATTACAGATGAGGCTGTGGATTTTCTTGCAGATATGTCCGGCGGTGATGCGCGAATGGCATTGAATGCAGTGGAGCTGGGGGTTTTGACAACAGAGCCATCAGGGGATGGGAAGATCCATATTACCATTCAAGTGGCATCAGAATGCATTCAGCGCCGTGTGATGCGCTATGACAAGAATGGTGACAATCATTACGATACAATTTCTGCGTTTATCAAGAGTATGAGGGGATCGGATCCGGATGCTGCCGTCTATTATCTGGCCAGAATGCTGTATGCAGGAGAAGAACCGGCTTTTATAGCCAGACGGATTATGATCTGTGCATCTGAGGATGTAGGGAATGCCGATCCGCAGGCTCTGCAGGTGGCAGTGGCAGCGTCACAGGCTGTAGAACGGCTTGGAATGCCTGAAGCACGGATCACGCTGGCGCAGGCAGCTGCTTATGTGGCCTGTGCGCCGAAAAGTAATGCTTCGATTGTGGCGATTGATGAAGCGATGGCGTTGGTACGTTCTACCCAGGCGGCACCGGTACCTCCGTATCTTCAGGATGCGCATTACGGCGGAGCTGCGAAGCTTGGACATGGTATAGGCTATAAGTATGCCCATGATTATCCGAACCATTATGTGAAGCAACAGTATCTGCCGGATGCTTTCAGAGACAAGAAGTTCTATCATATGGGAGATCTTGGCTATGAGAAGGTGATGAAGGAGCATCTGCAGCGAATCAAAGGAGGAGATGTGAATGAAGAGTAAGCGTTTGATCGTTGTTTCACTGGATGCCCTGAGCAGTATAGACTTTGATATGTTCTCCAAATTGCCGAATTTTAAGAAATTTATCCGGCATGCGGCATGCTGCCGACAGGTTCGGTCAGTTTATCCATCTTTAACCTATCCGGCACATACATCGATTGTGACGGGACGCACACCGGCACATCATGGTATTGTGAACAATATTCTGCTGCAGCCGGAACGGTCATCGCCGGACTGGTACTGGCAGCGGAATTATATACGGGGAACGACATTATATGATGAGGTACTGAAACAGGGGAAGCATGTGGCAGCACTTCTGTGGCCGGTGACTGCGAAGTCTGAGATTACGTGGAATCTTCCGGAGATATTTGCCAACCGCAGATGGACGAATCAGATATTGACATCTGCGGCGAATGGGACAGTCGGTTATCAGCTGATGCTCAATCATAGGTTCGGCAGGCTTCGTGATGGTATCAGACAGCCGGCGCTGGATAACTTTGTTCATGCATCCTTGAAGTATACGCTCAAAACCTATCGTCCGGATCTGACACTGGTCCATTTTACAGATCTTGATACACAGCGGCATCATTATGGTGTTCATTCAGAGGAAGCCGCTGCCGCAATCAAGCGTCATGATGAGAGAATCGGCGAGTTGATGCATCTGCTCCATCAGAACAGAATGTCCGTTAAGCGGGATACAACGGTGATTATATTGGGAGATCACAGTCAATTGGATGTTCGGAATGTGATATTGATCAATAAACTCCTTCGTGAACAGGGGTATCTCAAGGTTCAGAATGGCAGAGTGACAGAATGGAAAGCCTATTGCCAGAATTGCGATGGCTCCGCTTATATCTATATTAAGAAGGAAGGCATGGATCGGGACGAGTATCTCCGTGTCAAGAACGGTGTTTATGACTGGCTGTGTGCCATGAAGAATGATCCGGATAATGGTATTGCTGCGATTTATTCTTCAAAGAAAGCAAAAGAGTTGGGAGCGGATCCTGAATGTACATTTATGCTGGAGGCAAGACGCGGCTTTTATTTTCAGAATGAATTGGATACAGCAGAGATTCCGGACATTCAGAGAGCAACTCATGGTTTTCATCCGGACAGAAAAGACTATCAAACCATTTTTATGGCTGTGGGACCTGACATTATTCCGGGGATGGAGATTGAAGAGATGTCTTTGCTGGATGAGGGGCCGACGATGGCTGAGATTATGGGACTTTCATTACCTGATGCAGACGGCAGGATTCTGCATGAGATATTCAAAAATCAATAAAATCGGGATTTTTTTGTTGACATTTGCCTGATATCATTGTATCATTCCTTAATGAAACTTAGTTCCATTAAGGAAGGCGAGTGTGAAATGAAGAGAAGAATATATTTAGTTTTTGGAATCGTTATATGTTTTCTGATGATGATGATGACAGGATGCGGCAGGAATATATCGGCCGGGAATGAGACATCATCAGGTAAGCTGACGGTTGTGACGACTCTGTTTCCTCAATATGATTTTGCCAGACAGATTGGAGGAGAATATGCAGATGTGAGTCTTGTGCTGCTTCCGGGAATGGAGAGTCATATGTATGATCCTACACCGGGAGATATGATCAGAATATCTGAGGCAGATATGTTTATCTACACAGGCGCAGAGATGGAGCCATGGGCTCAGGAGCTGGCAGACAGTGTAGATATGACGAAGGTACAGGTGGTAGATGCTTCATCTGGTGTTTCTATGATGAAGGAAGAGGATGAAGAACATGAGCATGCTGATTCTGAGGAGGCTTCGGCCCACGAAGATGAGAACAGCCATGATCATGCCGGACATCACCATGAACATACGTATGATCCGCATATATGGCTCGATATGCAGAATGCCGTGCAGATGGTTCGCAATATTGAGGATGCTTTCTGTAAAGCAGATCCGGAGCATAAGGAAGTTTATCAGGCCAATGCCGAAGCTTATATAGAGAAGCTGAATGCATTGGATGCGGAGCTGAAAGAAATTGTATCAGAAGGCAGCCGCAGGGATATTGTATTTGGCGGTCGTTTTGCATATGGTTATTTTATTCACGGATATGGGCTTGAATACGAGAGTGTTTATGACAGCTGTTCGGCTGACACAGAACCGAGTATGGCGCAGATGGCGGATGTGATCAATTACATGAAAGAACACCATGTAAAGTATATTTTATATGAAGAACTCTCAACGCCGAATGTGGCCAGAGCGATTGCAGACGCAACAGGGGCGCAGATGCTGATGTTTTCAACCTGTCACAACGTGGCAAAAGATGAATTTGAATCCGGGATAACATTTATTGATCTTATGCAGCAGAATGCTGATACACTGAGGAAGGCATTGGAGTAGGAGGAAGAGATGACGATTCTTGAAGTAAAAGATGTGTCGGTCATCTACAGTGATGACAAGAGGGTTGCTGTTGAACATGCATCCTTCAAGATAGAAGCAGGAGAATATGCCTGCATTATAGGCAGCAATGGTTCGGGTAAGAGTACTCTGGTGAAGGGGATTGTAGGCCTGGTACCGATTACATCGGGACAGGTGATTCATCAGCTTTCACCAGAGCAGTATGCTTATTTGTCTCAGATTACAGAGATTGAGCGGGATTTTCCGGCAACTGTCAGAGAGGTGGTTCTGACCGGAATGCAGCGATCTGCCAGACGCTTTCCGTTTTATACGCGGGAAGATAAAAAGAAGGCTGCGGAAGCTATGGAGATGTTGAGCATATCGGATCTGGCAGATTACAGGATTGGTAATCTTTCAGGCGGTCAGAAGCAGCGTGTGCTCCTGGCACGGGCATTGTGCCGGGAACCGAAGCTTTTAATTCTGGATGAACCTTGTGCAGGACTGGATCCTGCAATTACAGCAGAGTTTTACAGCCTGATCGATCATATCAACAAGGAGCAGGGGGTAACGATCCTGATGGTTTCCCATGATCTTGATCAGGTTGAACAATATGCCAGTCATATCATTATGATGAATCAGACAGTTGAGTTTGATGGTGATCATGATGCCTGGTGCAGACGATGTGCAGAGGAGGGAGGACATTATCATGACACAGTTAATTGAGGCATTGTCATATCCTTTTGTGCAGAGAGCCATTGCAGCAGGTGTGATGATTTCACTTTGTGCGGCTTTACTTGGTGTAATCCTTGTACTGAAGCAGTATTCACTGATCGGACATGGGCTTGGTGATGTGGGATTCGCATCCACTTCACTGGCAGTTGCTCTGGGATTGCCGGTGATGGCCGTATCTATTCCGATTGTTGTTGTTGCAGCCTGCCTGATCATGTTTTGGTCACAGCGGTCCAAAACCGGCGGAGATACAGCAATAGGCATGGTGGCAACAGGCGCTTTGTCCATTGGTGTTATTATTACAGCGATGAGCAGCGGTTTTAATGTCGATGTGAATGGCTACATGTTCGGCAGTATTTTGGCGATGAGCAGGGATGATGTTGTTTTTAGTGTTGTTCTTTCTATTGTCATTTTGGTGCTTTTTATCTTGTTTTACAATCGATTATTTCTGATTACTTTCGATGAGAATTTTGCGAAAGCGAGCGGCATAAATGTTGGCTTTTACCAGTTCCTGATTGCGCTTCTTACAGCACTTACAGTCGTCATGGGTATGAGAATGATGGGAAGTTTACTGATATCCAGCCTGATTATTTTTCCGGCAGTCATTGCACGTAAACTTGTCATCAGTTTTAAAGCAGTGGCTGTACTGTCTGTTTTTTTATCTGTGATCTGTTTTCTGGCAGGACTTGCTTTGTCATTTGAGATAAATTTGCCGACAGGTGCAAGTATTGTTATTATCAATTTGCTTCTTCTTGTGACGGTGACGATTTTTAACAAATTGCGGGGCAAATAAGCTAATTTGAGTACAAGTTATAAAAAAGTAAGATTTTTGTACTGGTATTTTATGGAGTGAGCTGTTAAGATATAGAAAGAAGAAACGCAACAGGAGGTTGAGGAAGCTTGAAGATTCTGTCTTTTGCGGTGCCTTGCTATAACTCGGAAGCTTATATGCGCAAGTGTATTGATTCATTGCTGCCGGGTGGTGAGGACGTAGAGATTATTATTGTAGATGATGGTTCCAGCGATGGCACAGCAGCCATTGCGGATGAATATGAGGTGAAGTACCCAGGGATCTGTCGTGCGATCCATCAGGAGAATGCGGGACACGGCGGTGCGGTCAATACGGGTATTGCCAATGCCAGAGGCATGTATTTTAAAGTCGTAGATTCTGACGATTGGCTGGATACAGAGAGTTATAAAGTTGTATTGAACAGACTGAAGCAGTTCCGTCAGAATCGTAAGCGTGTAGATATGTTTATCTGTAATTATGTATATGAGCATGTGGAAGATGGAACTTCCCATACCATTGGTTATCATAGGGTGTTGCCGGAAGAGAAGATTTTCGGTTGGGATGAAGTGCGACGCTTCAGAATGGATCAGAATCTGCTGATGCATTCGGTTATTTACAGAACCAAGGTGTTAAGAGAAAGCGGACTTCAGCTTCCAAAGCATACATTTTATGTGGATAATCTGTTTGTCTATATACCGCTGCCATATGTTAAGACATTGTATTATTTGGACGTAGATCTTTACAGATATTTTATCGGGCGTAATGATCAGTCTGTCAATGAACGTGTGATGATCAGTCGTATTGATCAGCAGATTTATGTGAATAAGCTGATGATTGATGCCTATTGCCTTCCACAGGATGTGGCTAATAAGCATCTGGCAAGATATATGCTGAGCTATCTGGCGATGATCTGCTGTGTCACATCTATTATGCTTTTGATCTCAGGTACATCGGAGAATCTTGAAAAACGTCGTGAATTATGGCAGTATTTCAAGAAGAAGTATCCGAGCATGTATTGGAGAGTGCGTCTTGGAGGCCGAGGTATTGTCAGCAATCCTCCGGGAGAGATTTCCTATGGTATTGTAGTACGATGCTATAGAATGGCACAGAAGATTTACAAGTTTAATTAAGCTTTTGAGAGAAGCATACGAGGTTTTCGTATGAATGATTTGGGGGAATGAGGATGCGTTGTCCGAATTGTGGTCAGCGACTTGCTGATGAAGCGAGAAAATGCCCTGTTTGCGGGACAGTAATTGATGAGATTGTCAGAATCAATATTCCGGAGAAACAGGCAGAAGAGACAAAGATATCTTATGCCGGGGAGGATGTATCCGGGCAATCTTCCGAAACGGAGGAACATCATAGCTTTGAGACGGAGAATATAAAGGCTAAGCAGTGCTTTCCTGCAATGCCTATGAAGTGGTATAAGTTTTTGATCTATTTTTCCCTGATACTGACAGGATTATCCAATATGTATACAGGAGTGCAGGCAGTGATGGGCATGCAGTATGGAACAAAGGAGCAGTCAGCACAGGTTTACGCAGTCTATCCGGGGCTGCACATATTAGATATTGTCTATGGTGTGCTGCTGATTATTTTAGGTGTTTTTGTATTTATTGTCCGACAGCAGCTGGCGGGATACAGGGCAAAGGGACCGAAGTATCTGCTGATTATGTACATTGCATCACTTGTGCTTGAGGTTTTCTATATTGGTGCCGGATCATTGCTCAGCGGTGTGAATCTGCTGACATCATCGGAATCCAGTATCATGCTGATTTCAAGCATTCTTGTGTCCTTATTCATGATCGGGGCGAATAAGGTCTATTTTGATAAAAGGGCACATTTGTTCACGAGATAGAATGCAGATTTTGAATAGAAGGACATTCAATGGGGACTGGCGGATAGATACCGTCAGTTCCTGTTTTTATGTATAGAAAAAATCAGTGGTAATTTGAAAAAAATACGTTATAATAAATAGAGATGTCAACGGGTAAAGAAAGGGGAAGCATATGGCAGGTTCAGATATAGGAATTGATTTGGGTACAGCCAGTGTCCTTGTCTACGTAAGAGGCAAGGGTGTCGTACTGAAGGAACCTTCAGTTGTGGCTTATGATAAAGATACAAACGAGATAAAGGCCATTGGTGAGGAGGCCCGTCAGATGATGGGAAGGACACCGGGAAATATTGCGGCAGTCAGACCGCTGCGCCAGGGAGTTATCTCTGATTATACAATTACAGAAAAGATGCTGCGTTATTTTATACAGAAGGCTATGGGAAGAAAGACACTGAAACGGCCGAGAGTCTGCATCGGTGTTCCAAGCGGGGTCACTGAGGTAGAGAAGAATGCAGTATGGCAGGCGGCACTTGAAGCAGGTGCCAGGGATGTGATTATTATTGAAGAGCCAATTGCAGCAGCTTTGGGATCTGGTATTGATATATCCAGACCATGCGGCAATATGATTATTGATATCGGAGGCGGAACAACGGATATTGCGGTGATTTCTCTTGGAGATACAGTTATCAGTCATTCGCTGAAGCTGGCCGGAGATGACTTTGATGCAGCAATTATCCGGTATCTCAGAAAGAAGCATAACTTGCTTGTGGGAGATCGTACAGCCGAGGATGTGAAGATCAGGATCGGTGGTGTTTATGAGCGTGTGAGTCCATTGAGTATGCAGGTGAAGGGGCGGGATCTCGTGACAGGTCTTCCGAAAACTGTAGAAGTCAGCAGTACAGAAATGCTGGAAGCATTCAGAGAAATTATTCTTCAGATCCTTGAAGTCATCCATCAGGTGTTGGAAGAAACGCCTCCTGAGCTGGCTGCGGATATTGCAACAAGAGGTATTTTGCTGACGGGTGGCGGCAGTATGCTCTTTGGTATGGATGAACTGATTCAGGAGACAACAGGTATCCAGACAACGGCAGTGGATGACCCAATTTCTGCTGTTGCCATTGGGACAGGCCGTTATACAGAATTTATTGAAGGAAAACAGACAAAAGCCTGATAAAAGAAGATAAAATGGCGGATCAGATACTGTGCGGAGGGCAGGTGTTTGATTCGCTATTCTATTCTTTGGGTGATGACTGTGAAACGATGCGGACAAGTTTGATATTGAAAATAAATAGTCTGCAGCATAGTGAAAAGGGTGAGTAAATGGAAAGTATACAGGGACTTGTAGAGCATATTGTTTACCATAATGATACAAATGGGTATACTGTTTTTTCCATGATGTGTCAGGGAGAGGAGATTGTCTGCGTAGGAACTGCCACATCGTTGGATGAGGGAGAATATCTCAAGGCAGAAGGTGAATATATTGAACATCAGGTATATGGACGCCAGTTCAAAGTCAGTACAATGAGTGTTGAGATCCCGGAGGATGAATACTCGATTGAACGTTATCTTGGCTCCGGAGCGATCAAGGGTGTCGGGCCGTCATTGGCAGCGAGGATTGTGAAAAAGTTTAAGAAAGATACTTTCAGGATTATTGAAGAAGAGCCGGAAAGGCTGGCAGAGATTAAAGGCATCAGTGAGCGGAAAGCCCGAGAAATCTATCAGCAGTTTCATGAAAAGCAGGATTTGCGTCAGGCAATGATGTTCCTGGCAAAGTACGGGATTACAACAACACTCGCATTGAGGATCTACAAACAGTATGGGGAGGAAATGTATCGGATTATTCAGGAGAATCCCTATCGGTTGGCAGATGATATGAATGGAATCGGTTTTAAGCTGGCGGACGAGATTGCCAAAAAGGCCGGTATTGGTTCTCATTCGGATTTTCGAATCAGAAGTGGTGTTATTTATATGCTGCAGCAGGGAACATTATCAGGCCATACCTATATTCCTGCACAGCTTCTGATCCGGAAGACGGCAGAGATGCTGGAAGTAGAGGAAGAGTCAGTGGAACAGCTGCTTCAGAGCCTTCAGATGGACCACAAGATTGTTGTGAAGAAAATTGATGACCAGCCGGTAGTCTATGGGGCCTCTCTTTATCGTTTGGAACTTGAGACAGCGGGAATGCTCAGAAATCTTGGCATTGATTATGGTGTAGATGAAAAAGAAGTGACCAAAATGCTGGATCGAATTGAAAAAAAAGAAGGCATTGTTCTGGATGGACATCAGCGGGAAGCAGTTTTTGAAGCTGCAGGAAGTGGTGTTTTGATCATTACCGGTGGCCCGGGTACCGGCAAAACAACAACAATCAACGCCATTATTAAATATTTGGAATATGAGGGGATGGAGATGCGTCTGGCGGCACCGACGGGCAGGGCGGCGAAGAGAATGTCAGAGGCAACAGGCCGTGAAGCCCAGACGATTCACCGGATGTTAGAAGTCTCCGGAGGGCCGGAGGATGACAGGATCAGGACACAATTTGAGCGCAACCAGGAGAATCCTCTGGAAACAGATGTTGTGATCATAGATGAGATGTCCATGGTTGATATTTATCTGATGAATGCCCTTTTGAAGGCAATTGCTGTTGGTACGAAACTGATACTTGTGGGAGATGTTAACCAGCTGCCAAGTGTTGGCCCGGGCAATGTTTTGAAAGATATCATTGATTCTTCATGCTTTCATGTAGTGCGCTTAACAAAAATTTTCCGTCAGGCATTGGAAAGCGACATTGTCAGGAATGCCCATTTGATCAATGAGGGAAGACAGATTGAGCTGTCCAACAAAAGTCAGGATTTCTTTTGCCTGAAGCGATATGATGTTCAGCAGATTCTTGGTGTGATGGTGCTTCTGATTCGTGATAAACTGCCGAAGTTTGTCAATGCAAGGTCTTATGATATTCAGGTGCTGACACCCATGCGGAAGGGGGAATTGGGCGTAGAAAGGCTCAATGTCGTGCTTCAGCATTATCTGAATCCGCCGTCACCGGATAAAAAGGAACGGGAATTCCATCAGGGTGTGATCAGAGAAGGCGATAAGGTCATGCAGATCAAGAACAATTATCAAATTGAATGGGAGATATTAGGCCATTATAATTTACCTTTAGATAAGGGTGTCGGCGTATTTAACGGTGATACAGGTATTGTTCGGGAAATCAATCACTTTGCAGAACAGCTGGTGGTAGAATTTGATGAAGGTAAACGTGTGACATATGGGTTTACACAATTGGATGAATTGGAACTGGCATATGCCATTACAATCCACAAATCTCAGGGAAGTGAATATCCGGCAGTGATCATGCCGCTGCTGTCAGGGCCAAGAATGCTTTTTAACAGAAATATTCTTTACACAGCAGTGACAAGGGCGAAAAAGTGTGTTGCCATTGTGGGTGATGAGCACACAGTTCGACATATGATCGAGAATGAAAAACAGCAGAAACGGTATACATCTCTTGATTTACGCATAAAAGAGATGCATCAGCTGCAGTGACTTCAATTTTTCTGTAAAAAATAGTAAAATTTTGAAAAAACTTTTTAATTGCTGTCACATTATGACAAACAAAACCGTATAAATAGTGTAAGGCGGTTCAAAAGAACGCCGGTTAAAATATTTCTGGGAGGGGGCTGCAATATGCATGAAGAAACTGGAGGACCGAAGAACAGCCATACAACAGACGCAGATCAGAATAATCGTCAGGCAGAGTCGAAAGAGTATGGCGAAGAGATTGAGCTGCAGGATGAAACGATACGTAAGATTCTGATGATGTTCGATCAGCAAATTCTTTGTGAAACCTTTGATGAAGAAGATACTGTATCAGAGTTGGACGGATCACCGGATTTTTCACAGGCATTTAAGGACAGAATGCGTACAATGGTTGCCGAAAAATTTGGACAGGAAGCGGCCGAAGATTTTATTGACAGGACAAGTTATATGTACGAGGAGGCTTCACCGGAGGTAAAAACGGCAGAAAGAATGTCTCAAAACCAATGTGCCGAGTTGGCCTTAGAAGTTTTGTCAGATGCTGAAGAATCAACAGAAACAGAGATAATCTCTCAATTCCGTAAAATGTCAGGAAGAACAGGGAATTTTATGAAATGGCTTGTTCGAGCAGCTGCAGTGATGCTTGCAGTGCTGACAGTATTCACAGTGCATAAAGTTGGTTGTGTACAGGCGATAGGCTTACCCGGAGTGGATTCAGATTTGGAGACAGCTGTGGAGTATTCTAAAATCGGCTCATTAAAAGATGTTATATCTCAGCTTGATTATACGAATTATCCGCAGAAACTGGAGCAAATTAGTATACCTGCAAAAGTACCGGATGGATTCAAAGAGCTGAACAGAGAACAGGCTTCTGTATTTATTAATATTTTTTATGAAAATTCCGCGAAGCAGTGGTATCAATATCAGCAGACAACAGTCGGATCAAGTTCATTCATTGATACGGAAGAGGGAGATTGGGAAGATGTGGATGTCGGCCAATGGACGGGAGCTTATAACAGCAAAGGAGACACGGGTAATCTTTGGTGGTTTGACTATAATTATGCTTACCAATTACAGGGAGATTTATCCAAAGAAGAAATGATTGAGATAGCAGAGTCTTTAGTCAGAGAAAAATAGGGGGATAATTTATGAAAAGATTAATTGCATTTGTAATGATGATAGCCGTTTGTATGAGTTTATTGATTTTTCCAGCCTTGGCGGATGATGACTATCCGGAAGTTGGCTTTGATTTCGAGGCTTTTGAAGCACAGGAGAAAATCGATGGACAGCCGAATATGGCGCGATGGAAATATACATCTTCTACATCTCAGGATTTGGAAGTTTATAAAAAAGAAGCAACGGCAGCAGCAAATGTTACGGGATACAGAGACAAAGTAACAAAAATAGTCATTTATATGTACATTCAGCAGCTGAAAGATGGTAAATGGCATACGCTTGATTCCCATCGATACTCATTTGACAATTGGCATGCATCAAAGGAAATAACATATTCACCGTGTCCACATGGTTATACCTATCGTTTGAAGTGCAGCTATTATGTTTATTCAAACGGTTATTATGACAATATTGATGCCACAACGGCTAATTTTGTTTACAAGTAGATCCTTTTTCAAACCTCATTTATAGAAGGATGCCCGGGGCTTTCAGACAGAAGTCATGAAAGCTGCCGGGCAATTTTTATGTCGAAGGATAATAATTGCGAGGGTAAAATCATAGGTGTATACTGGGAGCAGCCCCGTAATACATAGAGGAGTGCAGAATAGGATCTGCTTAATTTATCTTATAACACAATAAAGCCGCGTACAACTGTTGGCGTTAGTCGTACACAGCTTTATTGTGTGTTATATTATTTATAGGGAGGATGATTATCTGCTGGATGGGTGCCAACAGGTAGTCATTAGTATAGCAGGATGAGGAACAATGTTATGCACCCCGTCCCGGAGAAGATCGGGTAGGCGAATGTGGTTCAAGCATTCTGAATTATCTTCTCACCTATATATTAAAGCAAGCGGTGTGCCAACTCAAAACAATGCCAAATAAGGCCGGATTTGCTGAATTTAGCATGCAAAGGGGGGGGCTTTGCGTAAAAATCGGGTTTTCAGACAAAAGAGCATGTCTATAAAATATACATATGAAATCAGAAAATTAAGAAAATATTGTAAAATATGGGAAAATAAGTGTCTATAAAATATACACATATCGAAGGATGAATGTACATTTTATAGACATAAAGACAGACAGTAAACGAAATTACTGAAAGACAGGATGTGTACCAAAAAAAGAACATTATAAATTTAGTGATCATGAATATTCAGATCCTTCATTTTCTTGTAGAGCAATGAGCGATGGATACCCAGCTGTCTGGCGGCTGCCTGACGATTACCGCCGTTATCACGCAGTGCATTGGAGATCAGCTGGCGTTCAAGGCAGGCGATTTCGTAGTGATAATAACCGTCAGTGCTCTCAAGAGGTGAGGCCTTTTTGTAAGCCTGGATATATTCAGGCAGATGCTGAGGAAGAATCTCGCTGCCTTCACAGATAATGGCGGCACGGTCCATGACATTGCGAAGTTCCCGGACATTGCCCGGCCAGTTGTGAAGATTAAGAAGATCCATAGCCTCCTGAGACATATGCAGATGAGACTGCTGATACATATCCGCTTTCTGTGACAGAAGATTGCTGCACAGAAGAGGCAGATCTTCGATACGCTCTCTGAGGGGCGGAATATTGATATTGATGACATTCAGTCTGTAGTACAGATCGGAACGAAAACTTCCGTTTTTCATGGAACTGGAGAGATTTTCATTGGTGGCGGCGATAACACGGGCCTTAAAGGGGATTTTCTTGTTGCTGCCCAGAGGAACATATTCCTTGGATTCCAGTACACGGAGAAGCTTTACCTGCATGTCCATCGGCATTGTGCCAAGTTCATCCAAAAAGAGCGTGCCTTCACCGGCCAGTTCAAATTTGCCAATTTTGCCGTCCTTTCGCGCGCCTGTGAATGCGCCGCTTTCGTAACCGAACAATTCAGCTTCCATAAGCTCTTTTGGAATGGAGGAACAATTGAGACTGACAAAGGGTTGGTGACTGACCAGACTGTCATTGTGGATTGCCTGAGCAAAGAGTTCTTTGCCTGTGCCGCTTTCGCCCTGGATTAGAACACTGGCATCACTGCGGGCGATGGTCTGACCAAGATGCTTCAGATTCAGCATTTTCTGATTGTTGGTGATGATGTCATCGAAGTGATATTGAGCAGCATACATCTTGGCGATTTCGCTGCGGTAAGCCTTAAAATTGTCTTCAAGTTTGGACATGCGGTTGTGCAGATGAGCAATTTCTTTGATATCCCGGAAGATAATTGTACCGGCTGCACCGATGACTTCATGATTGTGGATCAGAGGAATTCGATTGGTGATGACCATGGAGCCGTTGATTTCCTGAAGCTGCATGAGTTCTTTGACACCTGTCTGGGCAACGATATGAAGACGGGTGTTTTCAATGACTTCTGTGACATGACGGCCGACAGCGGCGGATGCCTTTATATTAAAAAATTTCTCATAGTACCATTTGATGATATAGCCGTCACGGTCGACGAGACACATACCATAATGCTCAGTATCGAGAATATCGGATAGTGTATCAATACTATCTGTCAATTTATCAAAATATTCTTTATGTGTCATGATAATTACCAAACCCTTTGAAAATTCCGGAAGTGAACAGTGTCATGCTTTATTATAGCATAGAAGTGATAAAAGGAAAAGGACAGCCAACGACTGGCTGCCCTTTTGGAGAAGGTATATTTATTTGGGGTGTAATAAAAATAAAATATATTGGGGGGTTTACGTTTATTATACTAGCATGAATAATGAGGAAAGTGTTCACAAAATTAGCTGTAAATAAAATGTTTTTGTATACAAAATGCCATGACGAAGGGAGAGGTTGAGCAAATTGATAAAAATAAATGGTATTCCCAGCGGATTACTGGGAAAAATGCTGTGATATTGAAGAAAATAGCAGATATTCTCTATCCGGAGGAGTGTCCTGTGTGCCAGAAAATATTGGCTGAACCCGAGGACAGGAAGATGCATGTACATCGCGGCTGCTACCGAAAGCTAAAAAGAATTACAGAACCGATGTGCAAGTGCTGCGGAAAACCTGTTATGTCGCTGCAGCAGGAATATTGTTTTGATTGTTCTAAGCGTACAGTGAATTATGAGGCCGGACATAGCCTGTGGGTCTATGATGCCGTCAGTTCAGAATCAGTATTTCATTATAAATACAGCGGAAAGCAATCTTATGCAGATTTTTATGCGGAAGCGATGGTGTGCTTCTATGGAGAATGGATAGATTCCCTACAGGTGCAGCAGATAATTCCTGTTCCGCTCAGCAGACAGAAGCTGAAGATTCGCGGGTACAATCAGGCAGGAATTCTGGCAGAAAAAATCGGGGATAAGCTGCAGATTCCGGTGAACAACAGCGGATTGTTCAGAATCCATAGTACAGCACCGCAGAAAGAACTGGGAAAAGCGGAGCGTGAGAAAAATCTCAGAGATGCGTTTAGGGCTAATGAGAAACATCTAACGGATATCAGAAGGGTACTATTGATTGATGATATCTATACAACGGGGAGTACGGTGAATTATTGTGCCGGAGCATTAAGAGCAGCAGGTGTTAAAAAGGTGTGGTTCCTGACGTTGTGTACGGGTGCCGTATTTTAGAAGGGGAGCAGGACTACTCCCCTTCTTGAAAATAATCGGATTTTATTTCCACTCAAAGACACCGCGGTTTAAAACCGGTTTATTGTTGGTGAGATTCATAAAGCGGAAGAAGGCTTTATGGTCGTCTATCTTCCACAGCTGCAGGCGGACCGGTGTATCAGGGAAGAGAACGGAACTCATCTGGGCGGCCATGCGTGTCATACGTTCAGGTTCACCTGGGATCAAAGCCTGAATAGCGAGACGGCATGAGAAGCCGAAAGAGCACAATCCCTGCATGAAAGATGTTTCAAAGCCCATTTTTTGCGCATATTCCGGATCAACATGAACAAGATTGGTATCGCCTGTCAGACGATAAAGAAGATTCTGAACAGGACTGATATAATCATCCAGTTCAAAATCCGGTTCGCGATCGGGAATTACAACGTCACTCTTTGGCATTGGTTTGCCGCCGAAACCGCCGGCTTCATGGAAGAAGGTGGTGGAATAATTGGTACACACCATATTGCCTGCTTCGTCGCGGACATCGATTCGGGTTTTGACAACAGCTCCTTTGCCTTCACCGCGGTCATAGACATCGGTGATAACATCCTGATACTGGAATGTGCCTTTGATCGGATCAATCGGACGATACATAATGATCTCATGATCCATATTCAGAAAAGAAATAGTGGGTTTGATGATTTCATCAGCCAGCATAGAAGCCGGAAGAGGCATCCACTGATAAGGGCGTACATTGACAGTTCCCCAATAAGGAATTGTGCCGTAGGTAGGAAGTGCTTTTAGATATTTTTCATATGTGTACATGAGATCATTGCGCCCGGCACCGACAGCCAGCGCATACAAAGCAACATCCCTCCAGTTATATTCCATATAACGGGGTTCCATTTTTTTGCCAACTAATAATTCTTCAAGATTGATTTTTGCCATGAGTCAGCCCTCCTTAAAAATAATACACATTGTTTGATGCCTTTATATAAGAGCAAACCCGGTGCCATTTAAAAATTTTAGAAAAATAATAAAAAAAGACACAGATATACCTTTAAAAGGCGGAAAATGAATGATTAAATGAAAAAGATGTGTACATATTGAAACATATCAAAATAAAAAATGTGTCATATATTCTCTTTTGTGATAAAAAGAATGGTTTTATATTAAAAACACAATAAAAATCTGATTATCCGCTAAAACACAGTATCTATCAGCATTTTCAAGGGAACAAATACATCAATTTACTACTTATTTACTACCATTGAATGAGCCTTGATACGCCAGTTTTCCTAGATATGCAAAGATATGGTACAGCACATCAGTATTGAAACAAGAAAAAAATTGAATATTTTATAGACTATGGAACGCCTAAAATGACGTTCCTTTTCTATTTTCAGCCGTTCTTATTGGACGGCTATTTTATTACCCAAAATGAAAGGAGCATTAGATTTATGAAAAAGACATTGAAACGATTGTGTACGGGCTTCTTAGCTCTTGCAACTGTCGTTACCGCTTTACCGACTACACCCGTTCATGCAGAAAGCAAGCAATACTGGACGGAGTCAAAAGAGCGTGTCGGTATCGTTGAAAAAGTAATGAATGATGGTTCGATTGGTTCTACCTTTAATGAGGGACATTTGACCGTTGAGGGCGAGGACGCTTACTGTATTGACATCAACACAGACTTTAAGAATGGTTACAAGACCAGAGCTGACGCAAGCTCACGCATGAGTACCGACCAGATAAGCGACGTTGCCTTATCTATCGAATATGTAAAACAGTACACAGACAGCCACAGCGGAATAAGCAAAAATCACGCTTACCTTTTAAGACAGCTTGTAGTCTGGCAGAGATTAAGCGTACATCTTGGCTGGCAATGTGATAATGTGCGAGCTTCTTATGATGAAATTCCAAAGGCAACGCAGGACGAAGTTTTCTCTGGTGCAAAAGCCTTTGTCAAAGAGAATAAAGGACGCTATGAATGTGGCGGTTATATCTACTCTGGCGAGGGGCAGGAATTGGGACAATTCTGGGCGAAGCTGAATGTCGGAAATGCGAAACTGCAAAAGACTTCCAGTAATACCAGCATTACAGACAGTAACGGGAATTACTCTGTCGCTGGTGCGACCTATGGTGTCTTTTCTGATAAGGACTGCACGAAACAGCTTGCCACCCTTACGACTGATGAAAACGGAAATACAGATGTTGTAGAGGTAAAGGCTGGCACAGTTTATATCAAGGAATTATCTGCACCAGCAGGATATAAAGTAGATAAAACTGTATATTCCTTAAAGGTTGAAGCTGGAAGGACAGCGACCTTGAAAGTATCAGATACACCGAAAGTAACAGACACTTTGATTAAGCTTTTCAAGATTGATATGGAAACACAGAAAGACAATCCGCAAGGGAACGCTTCTCTAGCCGGTGCGGAATTTACATGGAAGTATTATGCAGGCTTCTATAACAAAGACAATCTTCCTGCCGAAGCTACTCGTACATGGATTACAAAGACAATCGCTGAAACAGACAGCGACGGGACAACTCATTACATCACAAAATTAGGGGACGCATACAAGGTGTCTGGCGATAACTTCTATATGCAGAACGGTAAAGCAGTTCTTCCACTTGGAACACTAACTGTTGAGGAAACAAAAGCTCCAAGCGGTTACTTGTTAGACGGTGCATATATGCAGGCTGGCGATAAGTCCGAACAGATAAAAGGCTTATACCTTACACAGATTACCGAGGACGGCGACCTTGCCGTATTATCTGGGAGTAATCAGTTTTCCGTATCAGACAAGGTTATCCGTGGCGGTGTTAAAATTCAGAAACGAGATTTAGAAACGGGCGATACCAAACCACAAGGAAGTGCCACTTTGAAAGATACTGCTTTTGACGTCATTTCCTTAAATGACAATTCTGTTTTGGTTGAGGGCAAGCTATATAAGAAAAATGAAGTGGTAAAGACAATTCGTACAGATATTGAGGGTGTGGCTTCTACTTCTGCTGACCTTTTACCTTATGGGAAATTCCGTATCGTTGAGAGTGAAGCTCCCGACGGTTACTTGACAGACGGTGCGAAGCCGATTGACTTTGCAATCACAGAGAATGGAAAAATCGTGGACTTAACCGACGAAGCCCACTCTATCTACAATCAGATTAAGCGTGGGGATATTGAGGGAGTGAAAATCGGTGCAGGTACACACAAGCGTCTTGCTAATGTTCCCTTTAGGATCACAAGCAAGACGACGGGTGAAAATCATGTAGTGGTAACTGATGATAACGGGCAATTCTCCACTTCTGCTGAATGGGCTTCTCATAAGCACAATACAAACGCAGGAAAGACCAGCGAGGACGGTGTGTGGTTTGGAACTTCTGAACCAGATGACAGCAAGGGTGCGTTACCTTATGATACTTACATCATTGAAGAATTACGCTCTGAAAGCAACAAGGGTTTTGAGCTTATCCCACCTTTTGAAATCGTGGTATCAAGAAATAACCTTGTGGTTGATTTAGGGACTTTGACTGATGAATACGAAAAAGAAATCTCTATCCATACCACAGCGACCAGCAAGGACGGCGAAAAAAATATCCTTGCAGGAAAAGAGGTTACAATCATTGATACTGTAAAATTGGACGGACTTACAAAAGGCACAAAATATCAGCTCAAAGGCTGGCAGATGTTAAAGGAAGAAAATGCCGAGCTTATCATTGACGGGAAACGTGTGGAAAACGATTATACCTTTGTCGCTGATGATGAAGAAATGAAAGTGGAAATTTCCTATACATTCAATGCGTCTGCTTTAGGTGGCAAAAATCTTGTTACCTTTGAAGAATTGTATGATTTCAGCAATCCAAACGAACCCGTAAAAGTTGCGGAACATAAAGACATTGAGGACGACGGGCAGACGGTACTTATCACAGAGCGTATCATCAAAATTCATACAACTGCTACCGATAAGGACGGCAACAAAGAGCTTGAAGCAGGAAAAAAGGTAACAATCATTGATACCGTAACCTTAGAGGGCTTAGAAGTCGGTACACAGTACAAACTTGTGGGCTGGCAGATGTTGAAAGAAGAAAATGCAGAGCTTCTTATCAATGGAAAGCGTGTGGAAAGTGATTATACGTTTACTGCTGACAGCGAAACTATGAAAGTGGAAGTTGCCTTTACCTTTGACGCTACTTCTCTTGACGGCAAACAGCTTGTAACTTTTGAAGAATTGTACGATTTTAGCAATCCAGACGAACCGAAGAAAGTTACCGAGCATAAGGATATTGAGGATAAGGGACAGACGATTACCTTTAAGGAAAAGCCAGAAGAACCAGAGAAACCCGAAACACCACCGACACCAGAAAAGCCTAACAGACCTAGCGACAGTCCCAAAACGGGCGACAGTACAAATGTAATGGCATTTGTCGTGATGTTGCTTGTGTCTGCTGGTGGATTAGCTGGAACATATCTTTACAAACGCCGTAAAATGAAGAAATCATAAGGCGGTAACGGTATGATGAAAGAAAAATCACGCTCTCCGCCGAAGCTGTCAAACGGCAGACTTCCGCTTATTCTGGCTTGTCTGCCTACAACCTGCAAGAACACGGATAGTCAAGGGTGCGTAAGCATTGACTTTACCCTTTACTATCTGGGGGATTGCTGGTACTTCCCCAACCGCCAGAATAAGAAATCACAATCAATTAACTTATCAAAAATAGAAAGAAACGAGGTAAAACAATATGGAAATGAAATATGTCGTGCCAGATATGGCACAGTCTTTTGGAACTCTTGAATTTGCAGGCGAAAGCGAGCCTATCTTTGAAAGGGATAAAAACAACCGCAAGGTCATAGCCAGACGAAGCTATAACCTTTATTCTGACGTACAGAAAGGCGAAAATGTTGTGGTGGAAATTCCCGTGCAGGCTGGCGAAAAGCATTTCAAGTATGAACAGAAAGTAAAACTTGTCAATCCGAAGTTATACGGCAGAGGGTACGCAATCGGGGATGTGGGACATACCGATTATGTATTAGTAGCTGATGATATTGTAGCAGTTGAAGAAAAGTAAAGGAGTGAAGAATTTATGAGATTATCAAACGGGTTTGTTATTGACAAAGAGAGAACATTCGGAGAATTAAAATTTACAGCGGTGCGTGATGTGTTCTTGCAGAATGAGGACGGGACACCGAGTACCCAGCTTAAAAAGCGTATCTATGATTTGAAGTGCAGTCTGCATGGTGGAATTATCCCCGTGTCTGTACCGCCAGAAGTACCGTTAAGGGAATTTCCGTACAATGCAGTTGTGGAACTTGTCAATCCCGTAGCCGATACGGTATCACGAAAAACCTATACGGGTGCAGATGTGGACTGGTATGTAAAGGCAGAGAATATTGTACTGAAGAATAAAGGCAATCAGAACACAGGCACTTCACAGAACC
This sequence comes from Pseudocoprococcus catus, assembly GCF_019734885.1. Taxonomy (GTDB): domain Bacteria; phylum Bacillota; class Clostridia; order Lachnospirales; family Lachnospiraceae; genus Coprococcus_A; species Coprococcus_A catus. Next base: position 308,083 of record NZ_JAAXCM010000021.1, read on the forward strand.
ATACACCGCAGGGACAACCGAAAAAATAGACTTGCTGAATAGATTTTCGTTGTAGAGGATATACGGAACTGTTATAATATGGGTATGAAGAAAGCGACAAATTAGAATTTGATAAGGAGCGAAAAGAAAAATGTGTGAAGAATGTTACTCTGATGAAAATAGAATAACACCATTACTAAATCCCTTGGACTGCTTAGAAAACCACACTCAATATATTTGTGGAACTTGTGGACGTTGCATTTGTATTGAACATGACCCAAACAGAGGATTACAAAGATGGAATTTTCCTTTTAAGTCATTGGAAATTGCAAAACTTTATTTACGAACAGCCGATTATACAACGAAAAGTTCATGTGGTATTTATGAGATAGAGAACAGTAAAGGCAGAGTATCTTATAAAATATTCGCCGGGAATGAGGATTTACATCTATTCTTGAAAAAGAATAAAGACAAGAAATGCAAACAAATGACACCTGTGTTTAATGTTGGAGAGTATAAAGAATATTCACATACAGAAGTACGAAAATTGACTTCTGATGAAATAAAACAATATATGAGTGAACGTTAAATTCCAGTTTGACAACTTCATATCCATGCACACAAAGCAGTTAGTCTATACGATTGACTGCTTTTTTCATACCCAGAAAGGAGTGATTGATTTATGAGAATGATTTTAAACAAAGGACACCGTATCAGAGCCAGCAACAAGAACCTTGTCTACCACTTTTCCATAGGAACGCTTCTGTTTGTATTTGTAGCGGTTCTTTTGCTACTGAATAGCAAACAGCTCGTGTGTACCGATTGGGAGCATTTCAGCTTGTTAGAGAACGGCTTGACGCTCTCCCCTTACAACTTCATAACCCTACTGATAGCAACTGGTGTTTGTGCATTAGTCGCTTTTCTGTATTACCGCTTCTGTTACGACAGTTTCAAGAAGCTCCTGCACCGTCAAAAGCTGGCAAGAATGATACTGGAAAATAAATGGTATGAAGCCGATACCATACAAGACAGCGTTTTTTTTACTGACCTGCAAAGCAGATCAAGGGAAAAAATCGTCTGGTTTCCAAAGATTTATTATCAAATGGAAAAGGGACTGCTTCATATCCGCTGTGAAATTACGCTGGGGAAATATCAAGACCAGCTTTTACGGTTAGAGGATAAATTGGAAAGTGGCTTGTATTGTGAGCTGACCGACAAGACCCTGCATGACGGCTATATCGAATATACCCTGCTTTATGATATGATAGCGAACCGCATTACCATTGATGAAGTACGGGCAGAGAACGGCTGTCTTAGACTGATGAAAAATCTTGTCTGGGAATATGACGCACTCCCTCACGCTTTGATTGCTGGTGGGACTGGTGGCGGTAAAACATATTTTCTGCTGACACTCATTGAAGCCTTACTGCATACCAACGCTATCCTTTATATCTTAGACCCGAAGAACGCTGACCTTGCAGACTTAGGGACAGTTATGGAAAATGTGTATCACACCAAAGAAGAAATGATTGATTGCGTCAATGCCTTTTATGAGGGCATGGTACAGCGAAGTGAGGAAATGAAGCGACACCCGAACTATAAGACGGGCGAAAACTATGCCTATCTGGGACTGCCACCCTGCTTTCTTATCTTTGATGAATATGTGGCATTTTTTGAAATGCTGGGGACGAAAGAAAGCGTGGGCTTACTTAGCCAGTTAAAGAAAATCGTTATGTTAGGACGACAAGCAGGTTATTTCCTTATCGTTGCCTGCCAGCGTCCAGACGCAAAGTATTTCTCGGACGGTATCAGAGATAACTTCAATTTCCGTGTGGGACTTGGGCGTATCAGCGAATTAGGTTACGGTATGCTTTTTGGTTCAGATGTGAAAAAGCAGTTTTTCCAGAAACGTATCAAGGGGCGTGGCTATTGTGATGTGGGAACAAGCGTGATAAGCGAATTTTACACGCCTTTAGTCCCGAAAGGACATGATTTTTTGCAGACTATCGGCTCTCTTGCACAAGCAAGGCAGGACGGGACGGCGACGTGCGAAGCGAAAGGCGACGGCACGGACTAGCCGTTGCTGGTGTGGCGTTAGCCACGCCAGCAGGTAAAACCCCTCGGTATCTAACAGAGGGGTACGTTTGCAAATAGACAATAGACAAAAAACATATGAAACATAAGGCTTCTGGCATGGTTTTCTAGCAAAAATCGGCTGTGAAGTCGCCTTAAAAAACTTCACACTTTACAGATTGGGGGTATGGTTCTGAATGAAGAACAACGGATAAAAGAATTACGGGAGAAACGGATTGCTTACGGTATCTCACAAGGCAGGCTGGCGGTGGCTTCTGGTATCACAAGGGAATATTTCAACAAGATAGAAAGTGGAAAAATGAAGCCGTCAAAGGAACTTCTGGAAACTCTGCATAAGGAACTGGCAAGGTTCAATCCAGAAGCACCGCTTACCATGCTGTTTGATTATGTAAAAATTCGTTTCCCCACGCTGGATATACAGCACATCATCAAAGATATATTAAAACTGAATATCAATTATATGCTCCATGAAGATTACGGACATTACAGCTATACGGAGCATTATTCTTTAGGGGACATCTTTATCTATACGTCGGCTGACGAAGAAAAAGGTGTCCTTTTAGAGTTAAAGGGGCGTGGTTGCCGACAGTTTGAAAGTTACCTGCTGGCACAGCAAAGAAGCTGGTATGACTTTCTCATGGACGCACTCATAGACGGTGGCGTGATGAAGCGTATCGACCTTGCTATCAACGACCATACGGGCATTTTGGATATTCCAGAGCTTGCGGAAAAATGCAGGAAACGGGAATATATCGGAAAGTCCAGAAGCTATAAGTTTTACCAGTCAGGTGAGCTTATCAAGCACAGAGAGGACGACAGAGAATATATGGGACGTACCCTTTATCTTGGTTCGCTGAAATCAGATGTGTATTTCTGTATCTATGAAAAGGACTATGAGCAGTACGTCAAGCTGGGGACACCTTTGGAAGAAGCCGACATTATCAACCGTTTTGAGATACGGCTTCGGAATGAACGAGCCTATTATGCGGTACGAGATTTGCTGACCTATTATGACGCAGAACAGACCGCCTTTTCTATCATCAATCAGTATGTGCGGTTTGTTGATGAAGAACCAGACAAGCGAAAAAATGACTGGAAGCTCAACGACCGCTGGGCTTGGTTTATCGGCGATAACAGACAGAGCTTGAAGCTGACGACAAAGCCAGAGCCTTACACCTTAGACCGTACATTGCGGTGGGTACAACGGCAGGTAGCACCGACCTTGAAAATGCTGAAAAAGATTGATAAAGGAAACGGTACAGACTACATGGAAACAATCGAACAGCAGGCAAAACTCACAGAAAAACATGAAATGATAATCAAACAGCAGACGACCCCTGCAAAAGATTTAGTAGAAAGTTAGGAGTGATAAAAAATGTGGGTATTATTAAAAGACTTCCTGCTGGTATCTATGGGAATGGGTATCGGCGTAGTCTTGATGTGTATTTTGAATGTCGGCAAAGAAGTTGACTATGAAATGAAACAATCAGAAGAAAGCGAGGACAATTAAATGAATTTCGGACAAAATTTGTATCAATGGTTTTTATCAAACGCACAGAGCTTAGTGCTTATGGCGATTGTGGTAATCGGTATCTATTTAGGGTTCAAGCGTGAGTTTTCAAAACTCATTGGGTTCTTGGTCGTTGCCCTTGTTGCCGTTGGATTGGTGTTCAATGCTGGCGGTGTAAAAGACGTGTTGCTGGAACTGTTCAATAAGATTATCGGTGCATAAAACATTGTGAAAAGCGGTTTTTCTTTCGGGATTGACCGCTTTTTTCTTACCTAAAATTAGATTGGAGTGATTACATGAATGATATTTTTAAGGATATGCAGGCAAAAATAGGCTGTGAATATATTTCTGATTTGCCCTCTTATAAACGTCAAGTGTGGCATGAAATGAAACGGCTGAACCTTGCCAGATATAGCAAAAAACAACTGGAAGATTTTTCAAAATATGTGTTTGGTACGTCTTATCAAACGCTTTTAAATGTGATGAAACAACAGAAAGGACGTGAGGAACAATGCAGGAAACAAGGGTGCTGGTGGAAACGAAGCGAAAGACTGACGGCGAAGTAACAGCCTACTGGTTTGGTTTGCCGATTGATGTTGCCGAGTTTGAGGAAAAGCTGGGTATCGGTGCAGAAAGTGGGGATTACCGCATTATCGAAAAGGTACTGCCCTACGCTGATGAAGTCCATGAACATACAAGCGTCTATCAGCTTAACGAATTAGATTATATGTACCGCCAGCTTTCAAGTAATATGCAGGAAGAATATGTATCACTACTTACGGTGTTTGAAAATTTAGAAGCACTTTATATTTGCAGGAATGTGATTACGGTTTATCCCAACTGCAAAAGCATGATAGATGTTGCAAGGCAAAAGCTGATGAACGACCCGACGTTCAAGCATTTATCCGAGGACTGTCAAGAATACTATTTCGATTTTGAAGCCTATGCTTCTCACTTGCAGGAACACGGGAAATTTTTAGTAACGGAACACGGTATCTTTGAACTGCCAGAATAGGAAATGAGGTGGTGCTTATGATTGATGATATGGCGGTTTACATTGCTAATCTTGGCAAATACAATGAGGGCTATTTAGTCGGTGCTTGGTTCACATTTCCTATTGACGAGGAAGATGTAAAAGAAAAAATCGGCTTGAATGAACAGTATGAGGAATACGCTATCCATGATACCGACAACTTCCCCATTGCGATTGGCGAGTATGTTTCCATTGAAGAACTCAATGAGATGTATGAAATGATAGAGGAACTTCCCGACTATATTGTAGAGTGTCTGGACGAATTTATCAGTCACTATGGGACGCTGGAAGAAGTTGTGGAACACAAGGACGATATTTATTATTATCCCGACTGTGAAACCATGACAGATATTGCCTACTACTACATAGACGAATTGCAGGCACTTGGGGATATTCCACCCAGCTTGCAGAACTACATTGACTATGAAGCCTACGGGCGAGATTTGGATATGGGCGGTTGCTTTATTGAAACAAGCCGAGGTATGTGCGAGATACCATACTAACGCTGGAAGATCAGCGACAAGCATTGTTGCTACTGACAGCGTATTTCTCTTTTAAGGGACAGTCTGAAAATGGCTGTCCTTTTCTCTTTGAAGAACTTACGAAAGGAGCTGAAAGAACTTGAAAAAGATTAAATCTTATACGGGTATCTGGAACGTGGAAAAAGTCTTGTATGCAATCAATGACTTTAACTTACCCTTTCCCGTTACCTTTACACAGATTACATGGTTTGTGATTACAGAATTTATCATCATTCTGTTTGGGGATATTCCCCCACTTTCCATGATTGAGGGAGCATTTCTCAAATATTTTGGTATTCCCGTTGCTCTCACTTGGTTTATGTCGCAGAAAACCTTTGACGGAAAGAAACCGTACAGCTTTTTGAAATCACAGATAACCTATGCCCTGCGACCTAAAATCACTTATGCAGGAAAAGCCGTAAAACTGCATAAGCAGACCTTGAATGAAACAATCACGGCAGTAAGGAGTGTGAACTATGTTCCCGATAAAATATATTGACAACAACCTTGTCTGGAACAAGGACAATGAAGTGTTTGCTTATTATGAGCTGATACCGTATAACTATTCTTTCTTATCCGCAGAGCAGAAATTTATCGTGCATGACAGTTTCCGACAGCTTATCGCACAGTCCCGTGAGGGTAAAATTCATGCGTTGCAGATTGCCACAGAAAGCTCCATAAGAAGTATGCAGGAGCAGTCAAAGAAACTGGTAACGGGAAAATTAAAGGAAGTTGCCTATCAGAAGATAGACGAACAGACCGAAGCGTTGATTTCTATGATTGGGGACAATCAAGTGGACTACCGCTTTTTTCTTGGCTTTAAGCTCATGGTAACGGAAGAACAGCTCAATCTGAAGAACATCAAAAAATCGGCGTGGCTGACGTTTAAGGAATTTCTCCATGAAGTCAATCACACGCTGATGAATGACTTTGTTTCCATGCCGAATGATGAAATCAACCGCTACATGAAAATGGAAAAGTTACTGGAAAACAAAATCTCCCGTCGCTTTAAGGTGCGTCGTTTGGAAATCAATGATTTTGGGTATCTCATGGAACATCTTTACGGCAGGGACGGTATCGCTTATGAAGATTATGAGTACCAGCTACCAAAGAAGAACTATAAGAAAGAAACGCTGATAAAATACTACGACCTTATCCGTCCGACAAGGTGTGTGATTGAGGAAAACCAGCGGTATTTACGCTTGGAACATGAGGACAAGGAAAGCTATGTGTCCTATTTTACCGTCAATGCGATTGTCGGGGAGCTTGACTTTCCGTCGTCTGAAATCTTTTATTTCCAGCAACAGCAATTCACATTCCCCGTTGATACTTCCATGAATGTAGAAATCGTGGAAAACAGAAAAGCATTAACGACCGTTCGCAACAAGAAAAAGGAATTGAAAGATTTGGACAATCACGCCTATCAAGCTGGAAGTGAAACCAGCTCAAATGTGGTGGACGCTTTAGACAGCGTGGACGAGCTGGAAACAGACTTAGACCAGAGCAAAGAAAGTATGTATAAGTTAAGCTACGTGATACGGGTGTCTGCACCCGATCTTGACGAGCTGAAACGCCGTTGTGATGAAGTCAAGGACTTTTACGACGACCTCAATGTAAAGCTGGTGCGTCCTGCTGGGGATATGCTGGGGCTTCATTCTGAATTTCTTCCTGCCAACAAGCGATATATCAATGATTATGTGCAGTATGTAAAATCAGATTTTTTAGCAGGGCTGGGCTTTGGAGCTACCCAGCAGTTAGGAGAAAACACGGGTATCTATATGGGCTATTCCGTTGATACGGGAAGAAATGTGTACCTGCAACCGTCTTTAGCTTCGCAGGGCGTAAAAGGTACAGTTACCAACGCTTTAGCGTCTGCTTTTGTCGGTTCGCTTGGCGGTGGAAAGTCGTTCTGCAACAATCTTCTGGTGTATTATTCGGTGTTGTTTGGCGGTCAAGCAGTCATTTTAGACCCCAAAGCCGAGCGTGGCAACTGGAAAGAAACGCTCCCAGAGATAGCCCATGAAATCAATATCGTAAATCTTACCAGCGACAAGGACAATGCAGGACTTCTTGACCCATTCGTGATTATGAAGAATGTAAAGGACGCTGAAAGTCTGGCAATCGACATCTTAACATTCCTTACGGGTATTTCCTCTAGGGACGGCGAAAAATTCCCCGTACTTCGTAAAGCGGTTCGTTCCGTTACCCAGAGCGACAGTCGGGGCTTGCTCCATGTGATAGACGAGCTACGCCGTGAAGATACGCCCATATCAAGAAATATCGCAGACCATATCGACAGCTTCACGGACTACGACTTTGCACATCTGCTGTTTTCAGACGGTACGGTGGAAAATGCAATCAGCCTTGATAACCAGCTCAATATCATTCAAGTAGACGACCTTGTACTGCCAGATAAGGACACGACCTTTGAGGAATACACGACTATTGAATTATTGTCGGTGTCTATGCTGATTGTGATTAGTACCTTTGCCCTTGATTTTATCCATTCGGACAGAAGTATTTTTAAGATTGTCGATTTGGACGAAGCGTGGGCGTTCTTAAATGTGGCACAAGGAGAAACGCTCTCTAACAAGCTGGTTCGTGCTGGACGAGCTATGCAGGCAGGCGTTTATTTCGTTACACAATCTTCTGGGGACGTGGCAAAGGAAAGTCTGAAAAACAATATCGGCTTAAAATTCGCTTTCCGTTCTACTGACATCAACGAGATAAAACAGACCTTAGAATTTTTCGGTATCGATAAGGACGATGAAAACAACCAGAAACGGCTTCGTGATTTGGAGAACGGACAATGCTTATTGCAGGACTTATACGGGCGTGTCGGTGTGGTACAGATACACCCAGTTTTTGAAGAACTGCTACACGCCTTTGATACCAGACCGCCCGTACAGAGAAATGAGGTGGAGTGATGAAAGAAAGGATAAAAGGTGCGTTCACAAAAAGGAAGATACTTCACTTTCTCAAAATGGCTCTGTTCGTGGTGGCACTCTCCCTTATCCTGCTTTCACTTCTGGGGACGGTGGCTCATGCGACGGGGCTTGTGGACGATACCATAAACGCAGAAAATCTTTACTCTAAATATCCGCTGTCGAATTACCAGCTTGATTTTTATGTGGATAATAGCTGGTCGTGGTTGCCGTGGAACTGGCTGGACGGTATCGGAAAATCCGTACAGTATGGCTTATACTGCATTACCAATTTTATCTGGACGATAAGCCTGTATCTAAGCAATGCTACGGGCTATGTGGTGCAGGAAGCCTATAAGCTGGACTTCATCAATGATATGGCAGACAGTATCGGAAAAAGCATACAGACCCTTGCAGGCGTAACACAGAACGGTTTTTCCAGTTCTGGCTTTTATGTCGGTTTCCTGCTTCTCATTATCTTAGTGGTGGGACTTTATGTTGCTTATACGGGACTGATAAAACGGGAAACCAGCAAGGCACTTCACGCTGTTATCAACTTTGTGGTGGTGTTCGTGCTGTCCGCTTCCTTTATTGCCTACGCTCCCGACTATATCAAGAAGATAAATGAATTTTCATCAGACATCAGTACCGCTTCTTTGGACTTGGGAACAAAAATCATGCTCCCCAACTCTGACAGCGAGGGCAAGGACAGCGTGGACTTGATACGGGACAGCTTATTTTCTATTCAAGTGGAACAGCCGTGGTTACTCTTACAATTCGGGAACAGCAACGCAGAAGAAATCGGGGCAGACCGTGTGGAAGCTCTGGTATCAGTAAGTCCAGAGGACGAGGACGGAAAGACCAGAGAGGAAGTCGTGAAAACAGAAATCGAAGATAACGACAACAACAATCTGACGATACCGCAGGTCGTGAACCGTTTAGGCATGGTGTTCTTCCTACTGTTCTTCAATTTAGGGATAACGATATTTGTATTCTTGCTTACGGGCATGATGTTATTTAGCCAGATACTTTTTATTATCTTTGCAATGTTTTTACCTATCAGCTTTTTACTTTCCATGATACCGAGCTATGAAAGCATGGCGAAGCAGGCAATCGTAAGGGTGTTTAATACCATAATGACACGGGCAGGAATAACGCTCATTGTAACGGTGGCGTTCAGCATTTCCAGTATGTTTTATAACATCTCCACGGACTATCCGTTCTTTATGGTAGCGTTCTTGCAGATAGTATGTTTCGCTGGTATTTATATGAAGCTGGGCGATTTAATGAGTATGTTCTCTTTGAACGCTGGCGACAGTCAAAACATGGGACGCAGGATATTCCGCAGACCATATCTGTTTATGCGACATAGAGCTAGGCGTATGGAAAGACGGCTTGCTGGTGCGGTTACTGCTGGCGGTGTTGCTGGTGCGGTGGTAGGTAGCACGATTTCAAACAGAAAACCGACAAGGAACACAGCCACAAAAGACAGTCGGGGCAATACATCTACTTCCAGTATGGGACAGCGTGCAGGCTCAAAGGTGGGTGCTGTCTTAGATACGAAAAATAAAGTGAAAGACAAGGCAAATGCTGTCAAAGAGAATATCAAGGATATGCCGACACAGACCGCTTATGCGGTGTATTCCGCAAAGGAAAAGGCAAAGTCCAGCGTGTCCGACTTTAAGCGTGGCATGGTGCAGGAACAGCAGTCCAGACAGACGGGACGTTTGGAAAAGCAGGAACAGCATAGACAGAATATCGCTGACAAACGTATGGAGCTTCAAAAGGCACAAGAAGCAAGGCAGGCACAGCGAAAGACGGACGGATCAGCGACAACGGGAGCTACCCGTCCCCATGAGCGACCAGCCACAGCTTCAACCATTCCAAAGCCGAGTGCGGAAAAAATGCAGGAAGTGAAACGCCCTGCCACAGCGACCACTTCAAAAGCAAGTGAGCCAGTCAAGACAAATGTTATCAAAGAGCGTCCGCTATCTTCTGGTGCTTCTGATAGAAAAGCGACCCAGCCTGCACAGCCAGTACATAGTTTATCACAACAGCAGAATGTAGAAAAAGTGGTATCGCAGGAAACACACCAGAATGACACCAAAGACCGCAGGATAAAGGTTCAGCAAACACAAACCGTCCAGAAGAACCAACAGACCATAGAGAAAACTCGTAACCTTGTAACGAAGAAAGGACAGAAGAAAAAATGAAACTGAAACATATCGCTCTTATCGGCAGTCTGTTTCCTATCCTCTTTTCTCTGGTGCTTTTCTTTGGGGTGCTGATTAGTGCGGACAGCGACGATGAGAACAGCAACTTTTCTTCTGGCATTACGGGTATGAACTTATCCGCAGAAGTCTTGAAACATCAGCCTATGGTGGAAAAGTACGCCAGAGAAAACGGTATCTCCGAGTATGTCAATGTGCTACTTGCTATCATTCAAGTAGAAAGTGGCGGTACGGCAGAAGATGTTATGCAGAGTTCGGAAAGTCTGGGTTTACCGCCCAACTCTTTAGATACGGAAAACTCAATCAAGCAGGGGTGTAAGTATTTTGCGTCCCTGCTTTCTTCCTGCAAAAATCAAGGTATCGACGACTTGAATGTAGCAATACAGTCTTATAACTATGGCGGTGGCTATGTGGGATATGTGGCAGGAAAAGGAAAAAAACACACTTTTAATCTTGCAGAGAGCTTCGCCCGTGAGAAATCGGGTGGAAAGAAAGTAACCTACACCAACCCGATAGCCGTTGCTAAGAATGGGGGCTGGCGGTATGGCTATGGAAATATGTTCTATGTGGAAGTAGTCAATCAGTATTTAGCAGTTCCGCAGGTATCGGGAGAACTGGCACAAAAGGTAATGAATGAAGCGTTGAAATATCAAGGCTGGAAGTATGTGTATGGTGGCAGTAACCCGAATACTTCCTTTGATTGTTCGGGATTGACGCAATGGTGCTATGGAAAAGCTGGTATCTCCTTACCGAGAACAGCACAAGCACAGTATGACGCAACCCAACATCTGCCACTCTCGCAGGCAAAAGCAGGCGATTTGGTGTTTTTCCATTCCACCTATAACGCTGGTTCGTATGTAACACACGTCGGTATTCTTGTTTCGCCGACACAGATGTACCACGCAGGCGACCCGATAGGATATGCAGACCTAAGTAGTAGTTACTGGCAACAGCACTTAATCGGTGCAGGACGAGTAAAACAATAGAAAGGACTTGAAAAATATGTTTAAGAAGAATAAGAAACAGACAGAAACTATCAAAGAACCAAAAGAAAAAAAGGTGCGTACTGTCAAGGTAGGCACACATAAGAAAACCGTGATTGCGTTGTGGGTGGTGCTTGTCGCAAGCGTGAGCTTTGGGGTGTATAAGAATTTTACGGCTATCGACCAGCACACCACCCATGAAAAAGAAATCATTGAACTTCGCTTGCAGGACACCAACGGGATAGAAAATTTCGTGAAAAACTTTGCGAAGTCCTATTACACATGGGATAACAGCAAAGAAGCTATCGAAGCAAGGACGCAGGCAATCAGCGGTTATCTGACAAAGGAATTGCAGGACTTAAATGTAGACACCATTAGAACCGATATACCGACCAGCTCCACGGTTACAGATGTGATTGTATGGCATATCGAGCAATCGGGAGCGGACACTTTTTCTGCTACCTACGAAGTAGATCAGCAGATAAAAGAGGGAGAACAGACAAGCAATGTGAAAGCAACCTATACTGTAAAAGTCTATGTGGACGCAGACGGGGATATGGTAATCGTTCAAAACCCTACCCTTGCACCAGCAGTTGAAAAATCAGACTATGAGCCTAAGACACCAGAAGCAGACGCAAGCGTGGACGCTGATACGGTAAATGACGCTACCGCTTTTCTGGAAACATTCTTTAAGCTGTACCCAACAGCGACGGAAAAAGAGCTTGCTTACTATGTATTGGGAAATGTGATTGAACCTATCGGCAGGGACTACCTTTATTCTGAACTGGTAAACCCTATCTTTATAAAGGACGGCGACAATGTGAAAGTCAAGGTTGCGGTAAAATTCATTGATAATCAGACAAAAGCGACGCAGGTATCGCAGTATGAGCTTGTGCTACATAAGGATAGTAACTGGAAGATTGTAGGATAAATGATATAGCGTGCATTTCCTATCAGATTTGCACGCTTTTACAAAACGACAAGAAAACTGTGCAAAAATATTGACTTGTAATGACCGAATGCTATAATATAAATAACAAGTGTACTTGGTATTATTTGAAAGGAGCGTTATATAATGGATAAAGAAAAAATACTATCACAAAACAAAAAAGAGAATCTATATCTTGATGAATACGAAAAACATATTAAACTTCAAGGGAAATCTTTTGGCTTAATGTTTGTTTTATTTATCTGCATTTTAATTCTTTTCATTAAAGCAGTTTGTAAAGAACCTTACTATGACATAATGACAATTATTGGGTCTGTGGCATTTGGCTCTATGGGTTATGAAGCACATATTTCAAAAAATAAATCCAAATTTGTTATTGCTTTATTCTTTCTTCTATTTATGGGGTATTACTTTTATAAATTTTTAATGGTAGGTTTATAGAATGGACGAACATTTAATTTTGAGAAACAGATTAAAAACTGTACGAAAAGAAAAAAAATTATCACAAACAGAATTAGCTGAACTAGTCGGGGTTTCTCGGAATACAATTAGTTCTATTGAAACTGGACAATTTAATCCAACAGCAAAATTGGCATTAGTGCTTTGTATAGCTTTAGATAAAAAATTTGAAGAATTATTTTATTTTGATTAAAGGAGAGAACGATTATGGAATTAGAGGAAGTGATTGTTGAAATAGTTATAGGATTGTTTTTACTTTTTACATCTTATCAAATAGGTATAAAAGAGAATATTACTTTATTACATGGTTATCATTATACACAACTTGACCCTAAAGATAAAAAGGTGTTTACAAAAAAAATAGGAATAGGCACTTTACTGGTTAGTATTGGTATTCTTGTTATGCCGATTATCAATTTAATCTCTCATTCTGAATTAGGCTATTACATAGGTCTTATTTTGATTGTTGTAGGAGTGTTTTATATCATATTCATCATTGTAAAATACAATGGAAAACTTATTAGCTTTAAAAAGTAGAATTGAGGTATGAATATGATAGGACTGAACAAAAGAGATATAAAAAAGGCATTGAAAGCTGGTGCAAAAGCTGGCGGTGTATCATTGGCTGATGTTCGGGCGGATATTGAAGCTACGATTGATGAAGCTATGAATAGCACCGACCCAGAGGTGCAGGCAAATTTCAAAAAGTATTTTGGGAATAAACGCCCTACGCCAGAGGAATACATTTATACCATTACGAAAAAGACAACGGTAAAATTATAATAAAAGGGTCGTGGAAATGCTTCACAGAATTGTGATCTGCATTATCACGGCTCTTTTACTCTCTGTTTACTTTCAAAACTGTAAGTGTAATTGAATACAGCCCTTGCTATAATTTAATTGTATTCCAAAACAAATAAATGTGGCAGGAAGAAAGGAGCGATTTTTAATGGAACACATTTTAAATTTAGAGCAAGTAAAAAAATACTACGGGGGTAACTCTGGAAATATCACAAAGGCAGTAGACGGTATTTCTATGTATGTAGACAAGGGCGAATTTGTCGCAATAATGGGAGCTAGTGGTTCTGGAAAGACTACCCTATTAAACTGTATCTCTACGATTGATACTGTAACCAGCGGACACATTACAGTCAACAATCAAGATATTACCAAAATCAAAGATAAAGATTTTGCTGATTTTAGACGTGAAAATCTAGGGTTCATTTTTCAAGATTTCAACCTTTTAGATACCTTAACGATTGAAGAAAACATTTCTTTGTCATTGGTAATCAACAAACAGAACCCTGCTGATATTGACAAACGAGTTCATGCTATCGCTGATAAATTGGGTATTCGTGATATTTTATCGAAATTTCCTTATGAAGTTTCTGGCGGACAAAAACAGCGTTGTGCTTGTGCAAGAGCCTTAATCAATGAACCGAAACTGATATTAGCTGATGAACCGACGGGAGCTTTGGACTCAAAATCTTCCAGATTGTTACTAGAAACAATGTCTGACATCAACAAGAAAATGCAAGCTACTATTTTAATGGTAACACATGACCCGTTTAGTGCGTCTTTCTGTGAACGTATTCTGTTCTTAAAAGACGGTAAGATATTCAATGAAATTTTCAGAGGGGAAAAAAGCAGAAAAGATTTCTTCAATGAAATACTGGATATATTAACCTTGCTCGGAGGTGAAGTTGGAAATGTTAGGTAAATTAGCGGTTAGAAATACAAAAAGAAGCATTAAAGATTATTTGATTTATCTGATAACGATTACGATTTCATTTTCATTGATACTTGCGTTTAATTTAATTGCAAGTTCTGATAAGGTTGTAGAGTTATCTACTGGTATGGGGTCATTCAAAACAGTATTAACTTTTATCAATGCTGTAATTGTATTTGTTGTATGTTTTCTGATTAACTATACGACAAGGTTCATGTTTGAAAAAAGAAGTAAAGAATTAGGGACATATATGCTTCTTGGAATAAAGAAAAAGAAAGTTGCACATTTACTTGTAACAGAGAATATATTACTGGGATTTTTAGCATTTGTACTATCTATTCCGCTCGGCTTTCTGTTCAGTCAGTTTGTATCATTAGTTATTGTAAAAATGCTGGGTATTCCAGAGGTTATATTTATTTCTTTAAATCTTATTTCTATCGAATTGCTGGCAATTTATTTTATGGCGATATACGTATTGGTTTTGCTTAACCTTTTACGAAGAATTAGAAAAATGACGGTACACGACTTCCTTTATTTTGACAAACAAAATGAAAAGAAAATGTTCCGCAGTAGTAAAAGAAGAAATATTATTTTTGTTATAAGTCTTTTGTTAGGTATAGCTTCTTTAGTTTTTTGGCACACACGATTTAATTTTGAAAACTATAGTACAAGTGAAAACATCAGTTACTTAACAATTTGTATTTGTGTATTGATTATCAGTATATATGGTATTTCTGCAACCTGTGCAGATATGTTCTTGTCTGTTTTGTTAAAAAGCAAAAAACTAAAATATAAAAGTGATAATTTGTTTGTTGCCAGAACCTTTGCGTCTAAGGCTCGAACAATGGGTTTCACATTCGGGACACTCTCCATGTTGATATTACTATCTTTATTGTGTTTGAATTTTTCCAGTATCAACAAAGGTGTATATCAATCCACGATAGAAAGAAGTTCTCCCTATGATATTAGTATTTATGAAGTTAAAAAACCATTTAGTGATTTTAGCGAATACCTAGATTATATTGATGATGAATATACGATTTCAAATTCTTTAGAATATGACATCTATAAAGAACCAAATCATCAGATACAAAATTTCTTTCAAGTAGAGTTTTACGATTTTGACGCTATTTTGAAATTAAGTGATTACAATAAAATGTTGGAACTAAGGGGGTTGGATACAGCTCAGCTAAAAGAAAATGAATATCTTATTATTACAGACAAACAATATTTGCATAAAGTTGAAAACAATAATGAGATAAAAGTCTTACAATTATCAAATGGGGAAAAATTAAATTTGAAAGAAATAGATACGCAAACATATTGGTATGCAATGTGTAATTCTGGTCGATTTACCGTAGTTGTTCCAGATGTTTATACGCAAGATTTAGAAATAGCTGAAAGACATCTTATTGTAGATACAAAAGAAGATACAACAGCCGATTATGAACAACAATTTCTAAAAGATATGGAAGATAAATTTATTGAAGTAAATGAAAACGGAGAAGATGTTCTTCAGTCTTATAGAAT
This sequence comes from Pseudocoprococcus catus, assembly GCF_019734885.1. Taxonomy (GTDB): domain Bacteria; phylum Bacillota; class Clostridia; order Lachnospirales; family Lachnospiraceae; genus Coprococcus_A; species Coprococcus_A catus. Next base: position 324,025 of record NZ_JAAXCM010000021.1, read on the forward strand.
AAATATGCGAGGAACAACAGTAGAAGAACAAAACTCTATGACAGCTATGATTGCAAGTATCTGTTTATATATTGCTTTTGTGCTTATTTCTGCTGTAGGAACAATCCTTGCTGTTCAATCATTAAGTGATTCAACTAAATATAAATATCGTTATTCTACGTTACGAAGAATAGGTGTGAATGACAAATCACTTTTTAGAACAATCAAAAAGCAATTATTGATACTGTTTGGTGTTCCTACCGTTTATTCTATTATATGTGGTTTCTTCATGGTAGTATCTATGAATAATATTTTTCAAATTTTATTACAGAGTAAATATTCTTATTTGGCTTATTTCATAGGAAGCTTATTGATTTTCTTCTTTATATACGGAATTTATTGGATAGCAACGTATATCGGTTTCAAACGAAATATCAATGAGGAGAGTTAGATTTTTCTAGCTCTCCTGCTGTGGAATTATTATAATAGTAAATCAAGGGGGTGTGGAAATGAGAATAGCAATTATCGAAGATGATGAAATCACTCGTCTGGAGCTTTCTAAACTATTGAACACACAAGGATATGAAACAGTCTTGTTGACTAACTTTGAAAATCTGACAAAGGAATTAAAGCAATATTGCGTAGAGCTGGTTTTGCTTGATATTAACCTGCCGTATGAAAATGGCTATGAAGTATGCAGGAAAATAAAACAAGCTATGCCAGTACCTATTATCTTTGTAACAAGCAGAGATACAAATGCTGACGAATTGAAAAGTATTCAAGTGGGTGGAATTGACTTTATCACAAAGCCGTATGACACGCTTATTCTTCTTGAGAAGATCAAGCGTGCATTGCAGTTATCAAACCCGAATAATTTCCGTGAGCTTGTTAAAAAAGATTGTACCCTTGATTTACATTTATCTATTTTGAAGTATCAAGAGAAAAGCATTGAATTGACAAGAAATGAATTTCGTATTTTATACTACTTCTTTATGAACGAAGATAAAGTTATCAGTAAGGAAGAACTATTGGAAAAGCTGTGGAACGACAAATATTATTTAGACGAAAATGTATTACTGGTTAATATGACCCGTCTAAAAAAGAAAATGAAAGAAATCGGTATTGTTCATTTATTGGAAAATATACGAGGAAAGGGTTGGAAACTGTGAGCTTTTTTACATTCTTAGAAGAAAAAATAACAGAGATATTGTTTCAGCTTTTCTTTCTTGCCTTAGTAGCATTTCTCTTGATTTTCTACGGTGTAGATACGCTATTTGTTGTATTGCTGGTAATTCTGTTCATCAGCATACAAGGGCTTTTTCAATGGTGTTTGTATCGGAAGAAACGTAAGGCTTCGCAACATATTATTGATTTAGTAGACGGACTGGAAGAAACCTACTATATTGCAGATGTTTTACCAAAGCCAAAAGAATTTCAAAATGAAGCCTATTACTACGCACTAAAAAAAGCCTGCAAATCTATGAATGATGAAATCGGTAAAATCACAGAGGAAAAGCAGGATTATCAAGAATATGTGGAAAGTTTCGCCCATGAAATTAAAATACCGATAGGAGCATTGTCTTTGACGTTCGATAATACGAAAAATTACACGTTAAAAAAAGAAACAGACAAGATATTTCAGTTGGTGGAACAAATGCTCTACTATGCAAGGAGTGAAAATACGGAAAAGGACTATTTTGTAAAACAGTTGCAGTTAGACGAAGTGATACATAATGTCATTCTGAAATTTCGTCATTCACTTATGGAAAGGAAAGTAATTATCAATATCCATGACATAGAGAATGTTGTATATACTGATGAAAAATGGCTGACATTCATTCTATCTCAAATCGTGCAAAATGCGATTAAGTATTTTGACAAGCAGGAAAACAAACTGACGATATACAGTCAAGACAACGGAACAAATATACTGCTTGTAATTGAAGATAATGGCTGTGGAATAAAAACGTCTGATTTATCCCGTGTATTTGAAAAAGGCTTTACTGGTTCTAACAGAAACAAGGCAAATGCAACAGGTATGGGACTGTATCTATCTAAAAAATTATGCGATAGGTTGGGGTTGAAATTGGATATTGCTTCTACGGAAAAAGAATATACAAGACTGACAATTATATTTCCAAAAGGAACAGTTCATAATTTTTCAGAGTAATTTGAAAAACCATGCCAACATTGATACGGTGCTTTAAGGCAATGTCATTAACTTTAGCAAAAAGCAGAAATCGTAATTATTATAAATTATGATTCCTGCTTTTTTACTTTTGATAT
>NZ_JAAXCM010000030.1 GCF_019734885.1 Pseudocoprococcus catus
CTGGGGAAAAATGAATCGCGGGGCACGTGAGGATAGCTTGTAGATACTTGGCTCAGTAGAGCCATTGAGCAAGAAGCCCCCACTTCAAAATCTGTGATTTAAGTGGTGGGAGCATGTCACTACTTGAGTGGTGATACCACCAAACAGCAAAAATAGAATTAAAGGACAAAAACAAAGAGTTAAGGGACGCGATATCCCTGAAATGTCAAATTATGCTAAAATCATTGTCGGAATTAGGACAAAAGGGAAAGACATCATGTTGAAGATTACAGTGATAGATGATGAGAAGGATTACAGTGAACTCATCCGTCAGACAGTTGATAACTGGCTGATGGAAAAGGGATGTCAGGGTGAAATTGACTGTTTTGATCATGCAGAAGATTTCAAGGCTCAGATTGAAGCGGGCAGATGTTATGATATTTATTTTATGGATATCGAGATGCCGGATATCAATGGTATGGAACTGGCAACTTACATCCGTATGAAATATGACTCGCCGTATATCGTTTTTGTGACGGCCCATATGGAATACAGCGTGAAGTGCTATAGGTATCATGCCTGGCAGTACATAACGAAGGACAGTATACGAACACTGATACCGGAGACTATGGATTCACTGATTCATTATTTGCAGGCACACAAATCCAATTATTATATGATCGAAGGGGCGAATGATCTCATCCGTATTGCCTATGATCAGATCCAGTATCTGAGCAAAGATGGCAAATATACCCTGTTTTATACCGACAAACCGGAGGTATTCAGAGAACGCCGGGCACTTTCAAAGGTGATTGAGGATATGCAGCAGGTGGATGATGCTTTTATCATGACGGACAAAAGTTATGGCGTGAATATACGTCATGTGCTGCGGCTGAAAGACCATATGCTGATCATGCGTAATGGTGACAGTGTGCCGGTCAGCCTACCGAGATATCAGCAGGTCAAAAAAGCCATCAGTGATTATTGGGGGCGGCGGGCATGGAAATAGCAGGGATTACCCTACGAGTGCTGGAAATCATAACGGTGATTCTGTGCGGCATCAGATTAGCTGTACCACCGGGACATTTCCGGTGGGAACGGCTGTGGACGAAGGTATTATATTGGATATTAATTATTTTTTGGATTACCATTAATGCGGGGAATATTTATTTTTTTAAGTTTTCATCTATTGGTGAGCTTATAACGGGTATTGGAATATTCATTTTATTGATTATTTTTTATGATACATATTTTTGGCAGGTTTTTGTGCAATTTTTTATTTATTGGTACACAGTTTATGTCTTTAGGCATCTATATGTTTTTACATTATGCTATTTGGAGCATATTCATTTAAAAAACTATGTGACAGTTGCAGATGGCCTGGGATGGCATTGGATACATATCTGTGGAATGGCAGTAACTATTAGCGTATCTTTGTGGTTGTGTTATCGTATGAAAGGTGCTCCACTAGTTCAACGTCGTTATAAAAAGGATTATAGATATCTGACACTTTTTGTTTTGGCAGAAATAATGATTGGAGAGTATCTTTTTAACAACGATGTTGAAGGATTCTTTATTCAGGGAGAGTACATTCTGTTTAGTACAATTGTTTTTATATGTTTGTTTAGCGTTTTAACAGCGATTATTTTTTACAAGGGATATAAGGACATGCAATATCAGCAGCAGATTTCTGATATGAATTTTGAAATGCTGAAGAGACAGTATGAGATGATTCAGAAGATGTATACAGAGAAAAGAATGTTGCTGCATGATTCTGTTCATCAGGATGTGTTGATATTGGAATATTTACATGATAGAAAATATGAAGAAGCCCAGACTTATTTTGAAAAGAAGATTGCAGCAACAAAAAAGAGAAGCAGAAACAGATATACAGGGATTGAAGTGTTGAATTTGATGCTGAATTACGAGATAGAACAGGCAGAAGAAAAGGCAATTAATGTAGACTGTGCTGTTGAAGTGTATCATTGTCCTGTGGATGAAACAGAGCTATGTATCATTATAGGCAATTTATTTGATAATGCTATTGAGGCAGTCAAAGATCTTCAGGACGAACATAGACAGATTGATTTCTCCATACAAAATCCAAATGGTATTTTTCGTATAGAAATATCAAACCCTTATGAAGGCGAGAGAAGAAAGATAGAACATCATTATCTGACCACGAAGAAACAAAATACAGAAATGCATGGGTTAGGGTTAATGAGTGTTAAAAAAATTGTGGAAAAGTATGATGGATTAATGGAAATCAGTGATAAAGACAACGTATTCAGAGTTGTTGTTACGTTATGATGAAGAGAGGTAATAACGAATGCAAGAGTTAGAATTAACAGAAAAGCTGTTAAAAGAGATAGAATATATTGAGAAATTACAAGAAGTAGAAGAGTTTGATGTTGAGAAATCTACAGGTCAGGGTGGTGGAATTTACACATTATTTTGTTGTTGATTATCAAAAAGGTGCCTACAGTGATAGGCACCTTTTTGATTTGAAAAATAAATTTGTAGACAATGGCTCTTAACTTGGTGGATATTGAAATGGATAGTAGAACTTTATTACAGATAATAAATAAAGGTGAAAAAGCAAAGCAATTTTGGGAAAAATTTTTAGGCAAAGATATACTGGATGAATTGTTAAAGTATCCTGAGCTTTTGAGTATGCAGGATGCGAAACGTGCAAAGGTTACAAAAGAAGAAAAAGAGTTTTTTGTTAAATGCATATTCAGTGTAAGTACAGAAAATGGATTTAAATTTGAAAGAGAAGAACGAGTTTTTGATAGTTTTTATGAGAAATTGGGTCAGTATATTAGAATTATTTTGAAACAAAAGCTGATTGCTTCACTAGTAGAAAATATGATAGACAGTCTGGTAAAACAAATAGTTCAGAGAGTTTTTTGGATTCCCTTCAGATGTTTGATAGTAGATATGCATGAGAAAAAAGATGATGGGCAATTAAATGGTCATTCAAGTGCAGAAGAATATGATGATTATGTGAGTAAGTGCTTACTGAATGAGAGAGAATACAGAGAATTTCTTAAAAAGTATCCGGTTATGACAGATTTATTGATTTGTAAAATCAGAGACTATATTAATTATTCGAATGAAATATTTCAGCATTTTTATCAAGACAGAGAAATACTTAGTAAAGGCTTTCATATCGAGCAAAACGCTATGGAAATCACAGAGCTCTCTTTTAATCAGGATGAAGAACATTTTCCGGGGAGAATGGTGGCACGGGTTGGATTAAAAGGTGGACAGAGAATTTATTATAAACCTCATTCTTTATTATTGACAGAACAGTACCAGAAAATAGAAAACTGGTTATGGGAGAAGATGGAACTGGAAAAATCAAGACATTTGGTGGTATCGGGGGATGATTATGGCTGGGAACAGGAAGTAACTGAAGCTGAATGTAAGTGTGCAAAGGAAATTAAGGAATTTTATTATCGATGCGGTGCGGAATGCTGCCTTACTTATGTACTTGGAATGACAGATATTCATATGGATAATGTTATAGCACATGGAAAGTATCCGGTTATTATCGATACAGAATTTATGTTTGATCGCCGAATTGAGGTTGGTATACAAGGAAAAAATCTGCAGCAGAATTTGATGGATACAGTGATGCATACGGGATTTGTGCCAAACGGAATGGGAACAATGCATGTAAATGTTTCTGTTTTGAATACATGTGATGAACAGAGATTGTCGGTAAAAATGCCCATGGTCATTCATAAAGGTACGTCCGAGATGAATATTTCCTATCACTATCCAAAATTATCACATAAAAAGAATATGCCAATATATGAGGGAAAATATATAAGTTTTGAAAATTATATGAATGAATTTATAAGTGGTTTCAGAAGAACATATGACTGTATTAAAGCGGATCCAGAAGTATTGGTGGGGATGTGTCAACCAATAATGAAGAAGAGCGTAAGATATCTTTTTCATACAAACCTATATATAAAAATTGATTATCTTCTTATAATTTCTCAAATGCCGTTAAAGCCTTATGTTTCAAGGCTTTTCGGCATTTCCTGTTTCGGGAGATGTTCTTAAAACTTCTTAAATCCCCTCATGTTTTTCTAATCAGAAGTAGTAAACAGAGTAGTAAAACCGCTATTTACTACCTATGCAATCAGCCGTTCCATTTCGGCTACTGCGCTGTCAGAGGTTGCATGGGCGTAATAGTTCAGCGTCATTGTGATGTTGGAATGTCCCATAATGTACTGTAATGCTTTCGGGTTCATTCCTGCGTTTGCTAAGTTGGTGCAGAACGTGTGGCGTAGGGTGTGCGGCGTTGTTACTTTCGGTAATGCTTCCTCATGGCATTTGTTGTACTTCTTCACAAGTCCCCGGAACATACTTTCATAATTGACAGCTACTTTCGGTAGTCCGTCCCGGTTCAGAAAGAGAAAGCCGCTGTACCCGCCGACTGTAAACGGTGTTGTACGCTTGCGTTCTTGCAGCACCCGCTGAAATGCTTCACATACCTTTGTACTCATGGGGATTTGCCGGACACCGCTTTTCGTTTTCGGTACTTCAATGTGATACCCAATGCCGGAAACTTTCAGCAGTTGGTGATCTACATTGATTAGCCTGTTTTCAAAGTCAATGTCCTTTTCGGTCAATCCGCAGAGTTCGGAAATGCGAAGTCCTGTTCCTAACAGTATGGCGATTTCATCATAATACTTTCGATAGACTTTATCGCCCTCGATAAAGGACAGGAAAGACGCTTCCTGCGTAGGGGATAATGGCACCTTTGGCTCCGTATCATCTTCAAGAATGGTGTTGAGCTGAAAGTCAAACGGATTTTTGCGGATATAATCGTCCTGTATGGCTGTGTAAAAAGCAGCCTTTAAGGAACGCTTGTGGTTGTTAATCGTCTTGAACGAATAGCCTTTCTCTTTCATGCGTAAAGCCCATTCTTTCGCATCGGAGAGCTTCACGTTTTCGATAGGGCAGCCGCCTAAACTATCTTCTTCCAAAATCCGCATGAGTTGTTTTCGTCCCTGTTTTGTACCATGCCGTACATTTGCCCGGTGGCGTATCTGCTTTGCGTAAAGCTGGCAGACGGTCATTTTCTTGCCGATTGGGTCTATCCCGTCGTCAAGGTCTTTTTGGATTTCTTTCTCCTTTTCCCGGAGTGAAATATCCTCCCGTTTTCCTGCCGGGGTCTTGTCGGTCGGTACTAACTTCCAAGCATAAACAAACTGCGCTTTTCCAAAGGTATCAGTATATTTGTAAGCATATCTCCCGTCTTTTCTCTGGCTCTCTCCTGTGCGTAAGATACGGTTTTTGTTATCGCGTCTTTTTTCTGACATTTGCGTCATGCTCCTTTCCATGACGGAAAGAGCCTTGATATGCCTGTATTTATTATAGCATATTCAAGGCTCAAAATCTATATGGTGTCCAAAGTATCTATGACTTTTTCAAATTGTTTTCTCTTTATCTGAATACGGTTGCCGTTCAGAAGCACCCAGTTTGAAGATAGGTTTTCCTCTGCCAGTTTCCGCAGCTTGTTTTCACCGATACGGAAGTATTTAGACGCTTCCTCAATCGTAAGCGTATACTTTTCCCAAATAGGCACATCAAAATTGCTCATAAAATACCCCCTTTCGTGAGAATGAGCAAAAAGTTGATAAGTTACTAAAAGCGGCTTTTATCAGACGATTGTTAGCTCAATCTCACGGGAGTTGCACCCCTGCGCGGTTCTCGCGCAGCCCTACCCATTGCCTGCGACGCTTTGAACGCTCGGACTGTGGCTGTAAGGGAGTATCATTATGTATTTTGCGTGTCGTCGCCCACAAGCCGCTACACTTGTTTTCCGGTGTGGTGTTACTCGCTCGACTTTTTCCTGTTTGGAAAAAGCGTCATGGCGCACCCGCCGTATGGCTCGGCGCAAAAGGAACGTATCTGATTTGCCCTATGCTGCGCCGCCGTTATCTTGCGTCGCTTTCTTTGTCAAGGAGCAGAAAAGGCATGATAACCATAGGCAGCGGAAAGGGGGACGCTGCCGGGTCTACCTTATACCTTGAATGAAAGGACAGCCCGCATGAGCTTTGACCGTAAGCGGTCGCGTATGTCCTCGTCTATGCCGTAGTAGGTGTTGCCGCGTTCGTCGCGGAGCTTTCTCATAGACAGGGACGCTATGTAGCTTTCGTAATGCTGTACGACAATCTTCATAGCTTCCGGGTCGCCCTTTGTTGCGGCTATGATTACCGGGTACGGTAACAAGCCGCGCTCGTCCTGTTCGGTGTTACCATTATGTGCAGTCATAGGCGCGTTCCTCCAAATAGCGTTTTAACAGTTCAAATGAGCTTGTCCGTCGGTACTGTACCGTGCTTCTCGGAATGTCGTGGAGCTTTGCAATCTCCGCGTCGTTCATATCGAAAAAGTAATACAGCAATACGGCTTCCCGTTTGTCGTCCGGCAAGCTGTGCAGGGCTTCGGCAAGCAGCTTCGCAGTTATTTCCTTGCCTGCCACACAAAAGGATTTTTCAGCTTCATCATGTTCAAAGTAAGTGTCGTAGGTGTAAAGCTGATTTTCCTCTTGCGGAGTAAGGTCAGAAAACGAAACTTCTTGTAGCTGCCGCCTTTTGATCTCCCCGTGAGCATTGATAGCTTCATTCTTCAATGCCCGCTTGCAGAACCCGTTAAAAGCACATCGGATTTGCCATTGGGTACGATTAGGTTCATTCATGGTATCACCTCCTTTCGCAACCGCGAAAGCGGGTGATGATTTCCCCTTTCGTAACCCCTCAACAAACGGCACGGGGAAAATGCCAAACAGTCAGAGAAAATTTTTGAAAAAAGTTTAAGAGCTGTCCATGCTTTGCACCTCCTGCCAGAATTTCAGAAAATGAAAAGAACAGGGGGAGAGCGGCAGCCGACAGAAAAACAGAAATTTTGCAAGAAAAAACCCGACTGCGTATAAACGCAATCGGGTTTAAAAGCATTATCAATTCTATTTAGTTGTTTTGTCAGTTCCCATCTGAAACCGCAAACTCCCGGTGGAGGAACAAGGCTTTTTTTAATTGGTGCAGGTTATGGGTAGTGGCTAATGAAAATAACGACATTATACCCCTCCTTTCCGGGCAAAAAAGAAAGAGCCGATAAACCGTGTACCTAAAAAGGTCTACGGATTATCGGCTCTGCGTCTAAGCGTCTGGCTCTAATTATGAAATAGGAATCTATATTTTCACTTCACTTATCAATCTTTTCGGTTGATAATTTCACTGCCGTTATAACCATATCCTTAACATTGATAAGCGTTTCCTGTCTGCACTTTGGGCAGAGTAATGGGAAGTTTTCAAGCACTGTGTCCGGGCGCAGCATTATCCGCGTTTTACTCTTGCAAACAGGGCATAACAGAAATTCAATTTTACACAAGTGCTTCACCTCTTTATCATTTATACATTCAGTTTCCAGTTGGCAGAGTTCATTTGCAGTTCAACCAATTTATGATACAATCCGTTCTTTGCCATAAGTTCAGAATGAGTACCGTTTTCCGCAACAACTCCGTTTGAAAGAACAACAATCTGATCTGCCGCTTCGATGGTTCTCATTCTATGTGCGATAACCAAAACTGTTTTACCCTTAATGAGCTTTGCGATTGCATTTTGGATTTCAGTTTCATTGTCCACATCAAGAGAAGCTGTGGCTTCATCCAGCAAGATAACAGGGGCGTCTTTCAGCAGAGCACGGGCAATAGAAAGACGTTGACACTCACCACCGGACAGCGTAGAGCCATTTTCGCCAATGACAGTTTGATAACCTTGCGGAAGCCGTTCAATAAATTCATGGCACATAGCAGCTTTAGACGCAGCTATCACATCTTCATCAGTAGCATTTTTGCGTCCTACACGAATATTCTCCATAATTGTGTTATTAAACAGCACTACATCTTGAAAAACGATAGAAAAGTATTTCATTAGCATAGTAGAATCTAATGGTGCAATATCTTTCCCACCTAATAGGATTCTTCCGCTTTCCAGAGGATAGAATTTAGCAGCCAGCTTAGCAACTGTGCTTTTGCCACCGCCGGACGGACCAACTAACGCTGTAACTTGACCTTGCTTCGCTGTAAAAGAAATATCCTGCAAAACAGTTTTTCCGTTTTCATAAGAGAATTTTACGTGGTCAAATGTAAGATTAAAGCCGTCTGGTTGAGTGATCTTTTCGCCAACTTCTTCTGGGTATTCCTCGATTTCACGTAGCCGTTTTACCTGCAAGCCGACATTAAATAGTTCTGCCATGTTTGACATAGCACCTGAAAGCGGGTCATACAGTCGGGAAGCTGCAATCAGAAACAGAATATAAGTGAATAAATCTATTTGACTCTTTACGACAAGACTGTTACCAACGACAATTACCGTCGCCAGACCTAACCTAAGAAACATTTGTCCAGTTGTTAAAAGACTTGCAGTTGTTAATTCAGATGATATTTGAGCCCTTTCCGCAGCGTCCAGTTTCGCATCTAATTTTTTTAGATATGCTTCCTCTTGATTGCACGCCTTAATGTCCTGCACAGTTTCCAGACATTCTTGAATCCCCTCCGCAAGTTCAAGTTTGGCTCCCATGTGCTTTTTTCCAAGTTTCTCTTGCCATGTTCGGGAAAGAAGTACGATTGCAAAGGAAATTGGAGCAACCCACAAAAGTGCAAGTCCCATCTGCCAGTTGAAAATAAACAGTCCAATACATACGATAGCAGTTGAAATCACAGCTCCCCAAAATTGAGGGACGGTATGGGAAAACGCGTGTTCAAAACTGGCACAATCGCCCATAATTGCACCTGTCAGATCAGAGAGATCGCGCTGGTGGAAGAATGATAGTGGCAAAGTCCGCAGCTTTTCCGCAAGACGAATACGCCGTCTTGCACTTTCAGCATAAGTTCCCATGTATGCTGCCGTATATTGGAGATAATGCAGGATAAATATTGCTGCTAAAATTACAATTCCTACTCCTGTATAAAAGACAACGCTATGCTCCGGTGTTACTGTTCCGAGTAACGGTGATAATAGCTGATTTAGAACAATCGCCAGCAAAATAACAGGGAACATTAAACTGATATTGGCAAGAACAGAGTAGACAATTCCCTTAAATAAATCTTTTGCGCCCTGTTCGCTGAGTGCGTATTTTCTTTTCAATGCTTCAATCATTGTCTATATCCCCCTTTCCAACTTTCCAAGAAATCGAAGTCTGATAATCATTCCACATAGCTGCATAAGTGCCACCCTCGGACAGCAACTCGTCATGTGTACCTCGTTCTATAATTTTCCCGTCCTTAAATACTAAAATTAAATCGGCATCCTGTACGGTGGAAAGTCTATGTGCAATCATCAGTACGGATTTTCCTTTTGTCAGTTCTTCAAAAGCAAGCTGAATCTTATGTTCATTTTCTGCGTCGGCAAATGCTGTTGCCTCGTCCAAAACAATGATAGGTGCGTCTTTCAAGATGGCTCTTGCCAGAGCAACACGTTGATTTTCGCCGCCGGAAAGATAAGTACCTCCGCTTCCAACGACAGTATCAAGCCCATTCGGAAGCCGGTCTATAATCTCTTTGCATTGCGCCATTTCCGCAGCTTTCAATACTTCCGCACGAGAAGCCGATGGTCTGGCTGCCCGGATATTTTCTAAAAGGGTATCTTTGAAAAGGCGTGTATTTTGAAACACGAAAGCAACCTGTTCCATCAAATCACGTTTTTTAATGTCGCGAACATCAACGCCACCAACAGAAACACTACCTACCTGAACATCATAAAAACGTGGAATAAGGCTTGCGGCTGTACTCTTACCGCTACCGGACGCACCCACTAAAGCAACCTTTTGTCCAGCCAATACGTCGAAGCTCACTTGATCTAATGCTTTTTCCGTTGCTCCCGGATAGGTGAAAGACACATCCTTAAAGGTAATGCTTGCGTTTTCCGGGACTTTTGGCGAAGTAGGCTCTGTCAATGGTTTTTCCTGCAAAATAGCTTCTACACGGCTCACTGCACTTTTAGCAGCCATAAGCTGCTCACTGGCAAACATAATCCGATTCATCATGATTGCACAGACTGGGGTAAATAAACTATAAAACAGAAAATCAAGGACTACATCTTCATAAGCCGCTTGACCGCTAACTCCCGACAGAATAAACATAGCTATTGGAATTAAAAGAACAAAGGTGCAATTCAGCGTGACGGTAAATCCTGTCAACGGAATCCTGCATTTTATCGCATAGCCGGAAGCAAACTTTTCGTATTCCTCTATCGCTGCATGAAAGTTTTTGAAAGAATAAATGGTTTGCTGAAATACTTTTACCACAGGAATACCACGGATATATTCAACGGCTTCCTTGTTCATCTTCTCAAGTGCTGTCATGTACTTAGACATGAACTCTGCGTTGTCGCCACCCATCATCTGCTTTAAGAAAATCACACTGATTGCCATAGGAATCAGACAGCAGATACCAAGCCGCCAATCAAATAGGAAAACCAATACTAAAACAGCTATCGGCATGACCACAGCTCCGGTCAGATCGGGAAGTTGGTGAGCTAAAAAGCCCTCTGTAAGTCCTGCGTTGTCATCAATAATTTTCCGTAAGCGTCCGCTGGCGTTTTGACTGAAATAGCCAAGTGGCAAAGTTACGATATGATGCATGGCCTCTTTTCTCATATTCGTAGCGGTACGAAAAGCTGCAAGGTGGGAACAGTTCAGTGCTAAAAAATAAAGTAAAATGCTCAATGCAGAAAACAGCACTGCAAGCCACGCATATCGGCCGCTGGAAACTGCAAGCGTAATATCTCCCTGTCCGATGGCGTGAATGAAATCCCGAATAACAAGCCAAATGCAGACATACGGCAACATAGATAAAATGGTACTGATTCCAGAGAGCACACAGCCCAAGATTGTTAAGCCGTGATATTTTCCGGCATATTGAAACATTCTGGACAACTCTCTATTGTTTTGCTTATCCATAAACTAAGCTCCTTTCAAAAGAAATAGGTGAGTTAATGCGCACTAACTCACCTAATATGATAGGACAATATCTTATTTTCTGCCACTCTAAGCGGCTTCTATCTATCCAATCAGACATATTGTTTAATGTGCCATCAAGCAAGAATATAATTTCTCCAAGTTCCCTTGAATCGGAAAATCATCTATATGGTTTCTGTCCGAAAAATATAGAGCACGATTGCATGTCATAGCCGCAAACTCATAATCATGTGTAATAACCAAAATCGTTTTTCCCTTTTCAGTAAGAGATTTTAGATGATCAGAAATTCTCTGCATATTTTGAAAATCCAAACCGCTGGTTGGCTCGTCCAAAATCAAAATCGGGGTATCTATCCAATCCGATACTGCTAATGTTAGCCGCTGTTTTTGACCACCGGAGAGAGTGGCTGGGTGAAAGTCACTCCATTCAGACAAGCCGTAAAGCGTTAGTAACTCCTTAATTTGAGTGTCCGTTGCTTTTTTTCGGTTTAGCCGCAATTCTTCTGCTACGCTGTCACCGAAAAATTGAGATTCTGTATTTTGCATTACAAAATAGGCAAAGTCTTTTCTTCTTTTGCGTGAAACCTTTTTCCCACAATAAAGTATATTTCCGGCGTTTTCCTTTTTTATACCGCACATAATATTTGACAATGTTGATTTTCCAACGCCGTTATGCCCGATAATAGCAATCAAATCTCCTGCGTATGCCTTGAAAGAAAGATCTTCAAAAACAGGATTCTTACGATAGGCGAAAGAAAGATTTTCAACAGAGATAGTTTCTGTTTTCTTTACTTGCACTGGAGGGATAGTTTCTATTTTTTGCAAATCCGCAGTGCGAATCCCTATGCTTTTGCGTTCCAATTCTGATAATTGCAGAAGCTCCATTGCAGACCACTCTTTTTGCAATCGACCGTTTTCCATATAAAGAAAGCGGTCTGCCAGATCGGTCAGATAATACAAGCGATGTTCTGCCACTACGATTGTGTGCCCTGCTTGTTTTAGTTTTCGCATGAGTTCTTTTAATGCTTCCACCGAAAACATATCAAGATTAGCAGAGGGTTCGTCAAAGACATAAATTTGTGGATTTACTGCGTTGACAGAAGCAATCGCTATTTTTTGTTTTTCACCGCTGGACATGGGATATATTTCTTTTCCCAGCAGCATTTCTCCGTTAATATCTTTGACTGCTTTGGTAACTCGCATTTCCAATTCTTCAAATGGAACACCATAATTTTCACAACCAAATGCAATCTCGTCCTCTGTAATGCTGGCAAAAAATTGACTGCGTGGGTCTTGAAAAATTGAACCGACAAGTTTTCCGATTTCATAAACGGGATAATCGGAAATAGGAACTCCCAAGAGAGATACATTTCCGGTCAATGTCCCCTCATAAAAATTATTAGCCAGCCCATTGATAATTCGTGTAAGAGTTGTTTTGCCACATCCGCTACCACCAGTTAAAACAATAAACTCGCCAGTTTGAACTTCTAAATTGATGTCCTTTACGCTGGGACTTTCTGCCCCCGGATATTGAAAGGAAACCTTTTCAAACGAAATTGCCGTATGTTCTTTACTGCAATTAGTCATACTTTCACCATCCCCTCTAAAACGAAATACATAACCGTGATAGCAACAGCTATTACACACATAAGCCAATCCTGTTTGCGAAATAGAAGTTTTCTCCGGCAGGTATGCTCTCCCGGATTTGAAATACCACGGCTTTCAGCGGAAGCAGCCAATTCCTCCGCAATTCTGGAAGAACGGAAGATCACAGGTGTTACAATATACTCCATAGCGTCAAGGGGATGTTTCCAAGATAATAATTTTCGTAGCCGTAAAGAGGAAAATACATCTGCAAATTCACTTCGTATAGTTGGAAAGAAACGCAGCGTAAAAGTAATAGGCAGTGCGATTCCGCTTGGAGCATGAATTTTCTTGAATACAGCCACAACTTCTCCCGGTGGCATTCCAAAAACAGGCTGTGCAGCCATAACCATCATTAAAATGCGAAGCACCATAAACAGGAACATTTCCGGCATTAAAAATGTAATTCCATTCCCGCCAGAGAATAACCGTAGCAAAATGAACACGCAGCATACCGCAAAATATTTTATTGCCTGCCGATAAAAGCCCTGAATCAGCAGGTATATACACAGACAAACTAACAGTGTATATATCAAAATGTCGCTTGTGAGCACTGCCACAAGCGACATCGTGAGGGCTATGACAAGCAGTTTTGTTCTGAAGTCAAATTTCACGCCCATAATATTATTTAATTACCCCGCTCTTTCTGAAGTGCTTTACAATCAGCTTATTGCTGATTACACAACCAAGAATAGCAAGAGCCGCAGTAGCCGCCAAGCTCAAAAGCACCCACTTCGGATCGGTATAATACTGGGTCTGAATCTGAACCTGTGCTTCGCTGACACCGGTAGCAAGAAACGCATCCTTGAAGAACCAAATCTCCGACATACCATGTGCAGCACGAACGAGAGCGGTAATAACCCAAGAAATCGTAACTCTCTTAATATCGTGATAGCTGTCCTTGCCACACATGGAAAGCTCTGCGATAATGCCGCCACCTAAAAACCACGGAATCATAAACGGTCCCATCATCAGTCCGGCAATGATCGCCCACATGATATTGTAAACCAGTGCCGGACCGTGTTTGCCAACTTTCATACTCATGTAAACATAGAATGGGGCAAGAATCAAACCAGCTCCGGCAGCGTTAAAAATCATAGAGTAAAACAGAGAAGCTCCTGTAAGCATGGAGTATGCCATAAACACAGCAAACATGATAGCACAGAATATACCCATAGTCGCTGCGTCTTTGACAGACAATTTTGCAGATTGCGTTTTTTCGTTTTGCATTGTTTTAGAATCCTCCTTTATCTCAATACGGTTAGCTTGCTCTAACCGATAGGTCAAAAAATAAGTCAGGTGAGCTTATTCCTGCTTTTTCTGACAGAATATATTCTAAATCAAATTCATTTTTCTTGCCACTCCGAGCGGACTATTACCTATCCAAAAGGACATTCTTTCTAAATTCCGTAGGTGATACTCCGTATACTTCACGGAACGCAGAGGTAAACTTATTTGGATTTTCATATCCGATACTGTTTGCAATCTCTGTGACTTGCAGATTTGTTTCTATCAACCATTTCTGTGCCATTTGTAAACGATAGGTACGAAGATAAGCATATACGGAAGTTCCATAGACCCCACGAAAACATTTCTTCAAGGTAGTCGTAGAGATTTCAAATCTTTCGGATAGCTGTTCGATCGTGTAATGTGCGGATAAATCTTTTGTGATAAAGGCGGCAATTTCCTTTATCAGCTTGACTTGATTTTGATTATAGTAGTCAGTCTGTACTACCTCTTTTACTGTATCGAGATCGCTTAAAAATAACAACAATTCAAGCGTTTTAATTTTCATATATCCCGGTTTGCGTTGCTCTCGCACATGATATAATTCAGAAAAAATGTGTTCAATAGACGGATTTGCACGCATGATACACAGTCGGTTATCATCGCAAATATATTTTTGGATATAGTTCAAATCAATGTTTAGCAGTTCCATCACTTGCCGCATTTCCGGCAACAATTTATCTAAATCAATAATAATAGTAATGCCATGATAATGATTAAGCGGAAATGAAGAATACGATTTCTTTTTCATTGCAGAACTGATAGAAAGATCACCAGCAGCCATGTAACAGCAACTGTGTTCTCCAAAACTACACTCATACCGACCTATGCAACAATGGTTAATCTCAATCAGATTTTTAGCAGTAGCTTGATTTTGATTACAATAGGTCATGTGCATATCATTGTAATATAATTCTATTCCGCTAAACACTTGATAGGTGGTTATTTTTCCTGTTCCTGTTTCGTTAGATAATTTATAAACTTTGCAATCTGGACACAGTTTAGTATTATCCTCAACAGGTTCGCCGTATAATTTAGCTCCTTCAAATTCTAACGGTAAGGACGCTTGAGCAGTCAAAATATCAATGGTATTGTTAATCGCTTGTTTTTTCAAGGCGGACATTCCCAGATTCCTCCTTTCGGTTTGATGTGTCTAATTCACATTAAGTATATTCAAAAATAACGATGAAGTCAATAAAGCTGATTATATTGTACTCAATGCACATAACATCTTCAAGATACATATTGTGAATTATTTAGGTCAACAGTGGGAATTGTATAGACGTATCGAAAAGCGATTAGGAACTATACAATATAACAGGGTGAATAATTATGGCAAAACGACCTGTACCACTTTATGACTTCGCAGCTTTCGGGCAAGCTATAAAAGCGGCGCGGACAGAAAGAAAAGAAAGTCGCAAGGCAGTAAGCGACGCAATGAATATTTCTCCGCGTTATCTAACCAATATTGAAAACAACGGACAACAGCCAAGTCTGCAAATCTTTTATGAGCTTGTGACCCGTTACAATATATCGGTAGACCAATTCTTTTTCCCCAATAAGGGAGCTGAAAAATCCACGCAGCGGCGGCAACTTGATACGCTGCTCGACGGTATCAGCGACAAGGGATTACGGATTGTGACCGCTACGGCGAAAGAGGTTGCGGAAATCGAACATGAGGACAAATAAGCTGTCCGAACACAACTGAATATTGTAGAAACAAGCGTTGCAGCCCTTAGAGGATTGCAGCGTTTTTTCTTTGTGTTTTTTGGCAAAATCGGGTGTTGCGTTGTAGTAGGTATCAGAGGATAAAACTTTCATAGCAAGCATAGGAAGTGTGTACCCACTTCCGTATTTTGCCCCGCAAAATGGCTTGTTGGGAAGTGTCCCAAACCCTCGATACGAAAGGAGCGACAAGCGCATGAGTGGCAGAAAACGGACGGTACAGATCAAATTCTATGTGACAGAGGAAGAAAAGAATTTGATTGAGGAAAAAATGAAGCTGATACCTACCCGCAATATGGCGGCATATCTGCGGAAAATAGCGATTGACGGATATGTTATCCAAGTAGACCATACGGACATAAAAGCAATGACCGCAGAGATACAGAAAATCGGTGTCAACATCAATCAGATTGCAAAGCGTGTAAACAGTACCGGCAGCGTCTATCAAGAGGACATAGAGGAAATTAAGGGGGTGCTTGCGGAAATATGGCGGTTACAAAGATTAAGCCTATTAAAAGCACGTTGAGAAAAGCCCTTGACTATATCCAAAACCCGGATAAGACGGACGGAAAAATGCTTGTGTCCTCGTTCGGGTGCAGCTATGAAACGGCAGATATTGAATTTGAATTTACCATAGCGCAGGCGTTGGATAAGGGGAACAATTTAGCCCACCATTTGATACAGTCCTTTGAGCCGGGAGAAGTGGACTATGAGAAAGCTCACGAAATCGGACGGCAGCTTGCCGACGCAGTAACAAAGGGACAGCATGAGTATGTTTTGACAACACACATAGACAAGGGACACGTCCATAATCACATCATTTTCTGTGCCGTAAACTTTGTAGATCACCACAAGTACAATTCCAATAAGCGCAGCTATTACGGCATACGAAACATCAGCGACAGGCTGTGTCGGGAAAATGGATTGTCCGTTGTTGTTCCGGGCAAAGGAAACAAGGGAAAAAGCTATGCGGAATACCAGGCGGAAAAGACCGGGACAAGTTGGAAAGGCAAGTTAAAAATCGCCGTGGACGCACTCATTTCTCAAGTGTCCGATTTTGAAGAATTGCTATCACGATTGCAGGCTATGGGCTATGAGATAAAACCGGGAAAATATGTGTCATGCCGCGCTCCGGGACAGGAACGCTTTACAAGGCTTAAAACCCTCGGTGCAGATTATACAGAAGAAGCCTTACGGGAACGTATCAAGGGAACACGCACCCGTACTGTCAAAGCTCCAAAACAACAGAAAAACGGTATCAGCCTGCTGATTGATATTCAGAACAGTATCAAGGCACAGGAAAGCCGGGGCTATGAGCAATGGGCGAAAATCCATAATCTGAAACAGGCGGCAAAGACGCTGAATTTCTTGACGGAACGTAAGATTGAACAGTACGCAGACTTGACCGCTAAAATCGCGGAAATTACGGCGGCAAATGAGCAGGCGTCAGACAGCATAAAGGCAGTTGAAAAACGGCTTGCGGATATGGCGGTGCTGATTAAGAATGTCACGACCTATCAAAAAACAAAACCTGTCTATGATACATACCGCAAGGCAAGGAATAAGAGTGGCTACCGGGCAGACCACGAACAGGCGATTATCCTGCATGAAGCGGCTGTAAAAGCATTACAGGCGGCGCAGATCGGTGGCAAGCTCCCAAGCGTTACCGTCTTGCAAAATGAATATGAAAAGCTCCAATCGCAGAAAGAAGCCCTTTATGCGGATTATGGAAAACTGAAAAAGCAGGTCAAGGAATACGATGTTATCAAGCGGAACATTGACAACATTTTGCGGCAGGACAGAGAGCCGGAACGGGAGAAAGAAACAGAGCGTGGATAATAGGCTTATGGTAGAAATCTTCAAAAAGTCATGGTACAATGTATATAGCATTTATATTGTTAATCAGAAAGGAATTTTACATAATGAAAGAATACATTGAGGAAAAAATTAAAAAACTGCAAGAAAGAGGCGACCCTAAAGGCTATCTTTCACGTTTAGCAAGTACAGATACTGAAATACGCAGGTTGTGGAAAGCCGAAGTTCAAAAAGATAATACTTGTTGGCGTAATATAAATACTAACGCTGATGTAATTGATTTGATAGAACATTTCGACGGACAAGTGCGTTTTGTAGAGGATAACGTTCCTTATGGAAGCGGTCATATTGAGGACGGATATAATATGGCTTTAGCCGAATATCGAGCAATACAAGGATTGCGTAAAATGGCACAATTTATAGACCCAAATCCTTTTAATCAAACACATTTTACACCAATATCCGAAAATGAAATCGACAGACTGTTTGAGCGTATGAACAGTATTGTTGACAGAATGAATAATCAGAATTTTCGTAGAGCTATGCAAGATTGATAAAAAAAGACGGGACGCGGCAGCTATCAGATAGCCACCGCGCCCCGTCTTTTTGTAGGTGCAGTTTTTATGTTACGCAGTAGAACGCCGTTTTTCTTAGGTTATGGATAAATCCTTTGCCACTATGAGAAATGCTCCCGGAAAGCCTTACAAATCAAGCCTTTTTTCGTGTCTACTCCGTAACACGGGTGCGTCTTTTCCTCATGCGTTCGGCGGCTTGTTGCCGTGTGATACGCTTTCGGCAGTCCGGGCAGTATTTGACGCTGTTTGACTTTGACGCAAAGGAAGTCCCGCATACGGTACAACGCTTTTTATCCTCGGCATGGAAAAGTTCGGCATACAGCAGCGTATCATTGGGAAGTACGGCAGTCTTGAACCATTTGCAAAGTAGCGAATAGGAAATGAGCTGCGGACATACGCACTCGTCCCCGTCGTCAAGCAAAATGCAGTTTCCATTGTCGCAGTTGCAGCAGGATTTTTTCACAAGAGCATTTACCCTCCGGCTTTGCTGCGGCGAAAGCCGCTTAATCCCGGTCATACTTCATCAGCGGCATAAACGGCAAGCTCGTCATATTCCGTTTCGGTCAGCGCGTCCACTTTCTGCATGGTACGCTCTGCAAGCTCCCGCATATCCGCGTCCATAAAAGGCAGCGCGGCATTGATATTTTCAAGCAATGCCCGCTTGCTGTCCTCTGCGTAGATACTCAAAAGGTTTGTTTCTTCAACGGTAAATCTGTTCATGCTCATACCTCCAATTCGTGATTTTTTGTTTTCGCCGCCTTTTTCGGGGTGGTCTTTGTTTTGTCTGCTTTGAGCTGTGCCCGGATAGACTGGCGCAGCTTTTTAATTTCTCTGTCTCGGTTTTCGTCCCTGTTTATCTGTGCATATACGCCGTGACGGTCTTTCAGAGGAGATAAGACAAGGCTTTGATAAGGCAGCATGGCGGCAAGCCGTTCTGTGTCCCTGCTTGACGCAAGCTGCATGAAAGCTGGGGAAAGCTCTACCATGAAATGCGTTTTGTTGGGGCTGTTGGGTGTTTCAAGCTGTTTCATACGCTCTACAATGCGCCTTGCTTCGGCTTCGATACGTCCGTCATGCAATGCGGCGATATGCTCCGCAAAATTGCCCGGTGCCAGCGTGCTGCGGCTTCGTTTTTCCTGTTGTAGCAGATCACGCAGGGCTTCCGGGTCGTTGGGCTTTGCTTCAAACCGTTCAAACTTTCCAAGCTGCGGGTCGGGCGTTCCGTGAATGACATAATTCGCGGGCTGCTCCCGGCTTCCGTTCTCATAGATCAGCGTGTGGATGTCAGCGGCTAAAGCCTGTTCCTTGACACGCTCATAATGTTTTGTGTAGTCAAGCTCATATAGATTGCCCTTGATTTTTCCGTCCTCAATCCCGGTCAGTTCCACGGCATAGGCAAGAATACGGTCATGGCTCTGCTCCTTGTGGAAACGCCATGTATTGTGTGCTGCGGTGTTTTTTAGAAAAACGTCACGCTCCCGAAAGCAATGTGTCCCGGACGGTCGGGACAGCCATAGCAGCGTTTTATCCTCGGCGGCAGGTTGCCCCGCCGCCTTTGTGATAATCCGCTTGTCAATATCAAAATCATTTTGGAAAAAGCCTGTGTTTGTCCGCATGATTGCTTCAAGGGACGATAACACGTCCACGTTTTCAAATTTACTTAATTTCCCCATGCGGTCAGCTCCTTTCCAAATCCTGTGATTTTACCCGTGTCTTTTTCTGTGCAGTCCGTTGTTTCTCCGCTTTGAGCTGCGCCCGGATAGAGGGCTTTTCTTCCTTGCCCTTGCCGCGCTGCTTATCAGCCTTAATAGCGTCCGCAAGGTCGGTCAAAGAGATCTGCTCCCCGGCTTTTGCTTTTTTCTCCAGTTCGTCCACGGTCGGGGTGTTATTGATGATACCGTCAAAATTGTTGTCGTTCTGCTCGATAGTGTCCTCAACGTGCTTTAGGGGATTTTCCGGCTGTTTCCAAAACTCCGGCACTTCCTTGTAGCCGATACTGTCAACATAGTGTGCGGTGTCCTGTCCGTTCTGATGAAGCACCACCACATCGGAAACGGAAAGGCTGTGTCCCTTAAAATCTTTCGGGTGGTCTACATTGAAGCGGGTATAAATATCTTCAAGGGTAGTTCCCGGCGCAAGGTCAGCGGTATAGATACGGTCATAGTTTGCCATATCCACCGTATGCCCGGTTGCGGTCAGTCGGTTGTAAGGCTCAAAACGCAAATCCGTTGTTTCGTCCCCACGCTTTAGCTGATAAATGGAAAAGGTGTCTTTCTCCTGCGGCAGCTCCGGCGCAGCTTTTGTTTCTTCCTGTGTATGTTGGGCAGTACGATTATAAAAGACTTCCCATGCAGCTTTTTCTACACCGAACAAGCCGCCTTTTTCTGCGTGTTCCCTTAGTTCGGAAAGACTTGTAACTGCGCCCTCTGTTCCGTCCTCATAAATGCAGAAGATTTCTAAATCCTCATGGAAAAGCCGTTCTGCGGCTTCCTGCTGCAAGGGCAGCATACCGTCCCATGTATAGCCGTATTCCTGCATATCGGAGATTTGAATGGTCGGGTCGGGCAGGGCTGCGGTCTGTTCGGTTTCCCGTTCCTGTTGCAGTTCTTTCAAATACCCGTCAATGCTGTTGATGATCTCCGCTGCGGCACTTCGGATTGTTTCAAGAGAGCTTTTCAGCTCGTCAAGCTCCCGTCCGCTGCTCCACCCGGCAACATACCCAAAGGAATACTCGGACGTATCAAGTCCGTAATGCTGGCAGACAGCATACGCCACGCTTTCAGCCTGTACCTCACGGGTGCGGCGGTCGGGTCTGTCGGTCTGTTCCGTGACAGGGGCGTTTAAGTCAATGTCGTGCAGCTTTGCATGGGCGATTTCATGGATAGCGGTTTTCAAGGTCTGAAGCTCGCTCATTCCCTCGTCAATGGCAATCCGCTTTTCCTCCAAGTGGTAGTAGCCGTGTGCGCCGCCCTCGATTTTCTCAAAACCGATAGGAACAAGGGAAGTCTTTTCAAGGGCTGCGAAAACGTCCTTGAAACGCTCCACGTCCCCGGTCAGCATATCCACGGCAAGGTTTGGGATTTCCTTTCCCTCGGTCTGCGACACGTCAAAGACAGATACCACCTTAAAGGCAGGTATTGTGATTTCTTTTTCCTCCGTTACCGGCTTTCCGTCTGCACCGATTACCGGCTTTTGTGTCGCCGGATCGATTTTCTCCATTTCCTGCTTGACTTTGAACGGGGACGGTGCAAGGATTTTGATACCCTTTTCGCCTTTCATCACATTTCGCTTAAAGTTATTTTTCCATGCGTTAAAGCCTGCGATAAGGGAAGCGTCTGGCTTTTGCATGGCGATCAGCAGCGTATTGTTAAAGCTGTAATTATGGAATTTTGACATAACGCGCAAATATTCCTTGTAGCGTTCGCTGTCAAACAGCTCCTTGATACCCTGTTCCAAACGGTCGGTGATCTCTTTGAGTTTTTCTGCGGGTTTCTCACTCGTCAGCACGATAGGGATTACCGGGCGGGGCTGTGTCGGCTCTGCGGTCAGCGTTGCCGCCTGTGGGGAAATTACCGCGTCAAACTCGATTTTCTCCGGTGCGGTGCGTTCCGACTGCGGATTGCTCATAATGCGGTAGTCCTCCGGCACGGCGCGACCCTCAAACTGTCGTTCCCATTCGTCGCCGCTTTTTACAAGATAGCCGTATGGGGTAAATACACCCTGCTCCTGTGCGGCGGCGTTCTTTCCAAAGGTCACGAGGTCAATCCCGGCTTTCCATTCTTCGGGCATTTCCACCATGCCGGATTGATTGAGATAGTAGCTGCCTAACTGCTGTACGGTGTGAACCTCCGGGATATGGACGTAATAATCCACGTTGTAGGTAAAGTCGATTATCTGTCCGATATTCTCAAATCCCTGTTTCTGCTGCAAGGCTGCGTTGAGCTTCGGGATTTCCATAGGGTCAAGCTGTGCCAGTCGCGCCGCAAGGAAATTCAGGCTGTCAATGTCAGCGGCACATACCATGTCATAGGGAAGTGCAACGTGCCTGTCCGCATTATCGGAATAGCCGTGAATGAAAAAGTCCTGCGGATTATCTGCGGTAATGCCGACACTTTCCATAGCGGCGTGAAGCTGCTCTTTCGTGGCGGGCATATCAAGCCAAGTGCCGCCCGGCTGCCCGGTTTCAAAACGGCTGCGGCTGTCAATGAGGATAGCAAACTGTCCCTGTGTCTGTTCCGTCCTCTGTTGGGGGATAGCTGCCTGCGTTGGCTGCGGCTGTTCCTCGCCCTCCACGGTGTAGCCCGGTAAGAGCTGCCCGTTTACCTTGAAATGGTCTGCGTATTCCTGCGGTATTGTCGGGGAGATTTCCGTAAATAAATGCTGATAGGCTTTGATACGCCCATTCAGATATTTTTCCATAGCCGCCTTATCCGCAAAAACCTTTCTGTCCTGTCCGGCGATTTTTGCCTGTCCGTATCTGTCCGGGCTGTTGGTATGAACGCTCCATGTCAGCGTATAGGAATACGGGATAGATTTTCCCTGTTCCCGGTCATAGCGGGTATTCTCGTAAATGTGGTAGCGCATTTGATAGACGCTGTTGCTGATCGTATGGTTGTTGTTTTCGTCTGCCTGCCATTGATTTTCGGTGTGCGTGACAGCGGGTGTCCTTGCATATTCAATGGCTTTGTCAAAGGTCAGCGTATTACCTGCCTGTGCTTCCCAAGCCGCCGCCTGCTGTTTCAAGGCTTCAAAAATCGCCTGTTCCGCTGCGGCACTTTCTTCCCGCTGTCTGATAAGCTCCGCAAGCGGTAAGGCGGTCAATGCGGAAATATCGGCTTTGCCGCTTTCAAAATAAATGCCGCGCTCAATCCTCATACGGTCGGCAGCGTCCAAGTGGTCACGGTCATAACTGGAATAATTCAATCTGTTTTCGCTCCTTTCCTGTGCAATCATCTTGTGCATGAGGTCGTAGTCCTCCATGCTCATGTGTCCGTCATATACATACGGGTCAATATCTTCTCCGTCATAGGGTTTCTCATGGAATGGAAGTCCTGCGGCATGGGCGGCTTGCCGTGCTTCCTCCAATACTTCCGGGGGCAACGTGTCGTCGTGGGCTTCGATAAAATCCGCAACGCTGTTATAGCCGTTTTCATAGTGGCGGCGTACTCCGGCAGCCATTTCGTCCACGGTCATGTCCTCGCCTAAATAGCCGCAATAGTAGCTGTTGAGCATGATGGCGGCGGGGTCTTTTTGCCGGATTTCTTCAAGGCGGCTTTTATCTTCTTCGGTAAGAGCGTCGTTTGCTTCCAAGTAGAAATAATCGCCGTTCCATGAACGCCCCTCGCGCCAAAAGGCAACCCAAGCGATACCGTCCCTTAGTTCTTCCTGATACTGTTTTACAGTGTCCCGTAAACTTGCCATGCGGTAAACCTCCTTTCGTGGTGGTGTGAATAAGGGTTTGGGATTATCCCAACAAGCAAAAATCCCGCCTATCTCGTCAGAGAAAAGCAGGGATTTTACGGAAGTGGGTACACACTTCCTATGCTTGCTATTCAAGTTATTTCTTCTTCGTTATCTCGATACGATAGTTGACATATTTCCCGCCGGTGTCGGCTAAAACTACCGTTCCGTCATAGGTTTTTCCTGTTTTCGGGGAGTAAAGCCCTTTGACATTTGCCTTGCCGGATTTTAGGAGTGCGGCAGCGATTTTCGGGGTAAAAGAGGTTTTTCGTTCCTCGAAAAAGCGGTCATTCTTCCACATGGCAAAGGTACAATCCCTGTTTTCGCAGTAGTAATTCTTTCTGCCCTCATAGACGAAAGAACCGCAGCGGGGACAGTTGCCGATTACCGGCTTTTCCTCTTTGAAACGCTCCCTGTCCCCGTCGGAAAGGAAAGGATAGGCTTTCACAAGCTCCCTTGCCATTTCTTCAATGCCCTGCATAAAGTCCTCCGGGTCAGATTTTCCCTTTGCAATGAGCGTCAGCGTATTTTCCCATTCTGCGGTCAGCTTCGGGGAAGTCAGACTGTCCGGCAGGACGCACACAAGATTGATACCGTTCTTTGTCGGTACAAGCTGTTTTCCCCTGCGTTCCACAAAGCCGGATTTCACTAACTTTTCAATGACAGCGGCACGGGTGGCAGGAGTACCTAATCCTTTTCGTTCCGCGTCCTCCGTGGTGTCCTCACTTCCTGCGTGTTCCATAGCAGAGAGCAGCGACGCTTCCGTGTGGGGCTTTGGGGGCTGTGTGTCATGGGCAGTTACCGTTGCGGGAATATTGGAAAAGGTCTGCCCCTCGGTAAAGTCCGGCACATTGGGAAAAGTGTCGTCCTCATGGTCGGGTTTTGCTTTCAGCGTCAGACGGTAGCAGCGTTCCAAGTCTTTCCACCCGGAACAAAGCACCGTCTTTCCCTTTGCCGTAAAGTCATTGTCCGCACATGAAAATACCGCCGTTACCGCTTCATAAATGTGCGGCTCGGCGGCAGCGAACAACAGACGCACTCCGGCAAGGATAAGGATATTTCGCTCACTTTCGGGAAGTGCGGAAAGTTCTGCCTTTGCAAGCTCCTGTGTCGGGATAATGGCGTGGTGATCTGATACCTTTTTGCTGTCAAGGGTGCGGGACACGTCCGGGGAAAAGGTCACGTCCTGCATAAAGGGCAGCTTCTTACAAAGCAGCTCGCTGATCTGCGCAGCGGTGCCGCCCATGTCGTCGGTCAGATAGCTGCTGTCCGTTCTCGGATAGGTCAAAAGACGCTTTTCATAAAGGCTCTGTGCAAGGTCAAGGGTCTGTTTTGCCGTGTAACCGAAAATGCGGTTGGCTTCCCGCTGTAAGCCCGTAAGGTCAAAGAGCTTCGGCGGCGATACCGTCTTTTTCTCACGGGTCACGGATTTGCAGATTACCGGTCCCGTATTACAGGCAGCTTTCAGATTTTCCGCTGCGGCATGGTCAGAAAATTTTTCACTTACCGCTTCCGTGCCGGGAAGTGCAAGGCGTACATGGTAGTATTTTTCTTTCTTGAATGTGGTGATTGCCGCGTCCCGGTCGGTCAGCATTTTAAGGGTCGGGGTCTGTACACGTCCCACATTCAAGGTCTTGTGATACAGACAGGAAAACAGGCGGGTCGCATTGATACCGATGATCCAGTCGGCTTTTGCCCTGCATAGTGCGGACGCATAAAGCGGGTCATAGTCCCGTCCGTCTTTGAGATTATCAAAGCCGCTTCGGATTGCGTTATCCTCCATTGAGGAAATCCAAAGGCGGCGCATGGGTTTGTTGCACCCGGCAACTTCATAGACAAAACGGAAAATGAGTTCTCCCTCGCGTCCTGCGTCGCAGGCGTTGATAACCTCCGTCACGTCAGCACGGTGCATAAGCTCCTTTAGGATTTTGAATTGCTTTCCCTTATCGGCTGCAACGGTGTACTGCCATTCATGGGGCAGGATGGGCAGGCTGTCATAGTTCCATTTCTGATACTGTTCCCCATAGGCGGCAGCTTCGGAAAGCTGCACCAAATGTCCGACGCACCATGAAATAAGATACTTGTCGCCCTCCATATATCCGTCTTTTTTCTCTTTTACGCCAAGCGCGGCGGCGATACTCTGCGCCACACTCGGCTTTTCTGCAATGACTAACTGCATGATACATTCCTCCTTTCAGCGTTCCGGCTCGGTGTTCTTTTTCTCCTGTACCCGTTTCAGACAGTAGCCCACACAAGGGGACTGCCCATTGTACGGACAGGAAACGCAAGCCGGGTATTTTGGAACAGGCGGCGCATTGTCGCGCCGCCTGGTGGGTCTTTGTGTCATCATCTTTTCAAAAGGACTGTCGGTAAACCATGTCATGCTTCCTCGTCCTCCGTTTCTTCGCCGCCCGTGTCGTCGGCTTCCGGCTCGTACTCGTCGTATTCGTCAAAATCAAAATCGTCAAGGTCGGTGCTGCCTTTCACGTCCTGTTTCGGCTTGAAAATCTTAAAGTAGTAGAGTGCGCCGCCACCGCCAAGAAGTGCCACGATAAGGAACACAATCAAGCCGCCCATACCGTTATCTTCTTCCTGCGGCTCGTCGGGCTGCTCCGGCTCGGTTGCTGCTGTCACACCCGTACACGCCGCCATATTGACAGAGCATACCGGGCAGGCGGTGTTGATTGCCCCGGTCACGCATTTGTCGGTACAGGTGCAGACTGCGGGGGTAGTGGTTTCTTCCTCCCCGATAATCGCCATCAGGTCGGCTTCGTCCACTTGATTAAGGAAATGGACGGTGTTTTCGCCCTCGGCGGCATTGTCAATGATGATGTAAAAATAGTTGCCGCCTTTGCTCTGCACCACGATAAATTGCTTATCCTCGGACGCTTCGCCGGAAATGTCGTCCACAAGGCTCATATTGCCCTCCGGGGTAAGGGGCTGTGGCTCGGTTTCCGTGATAACGCCGCTGTCGTCGGTGGGAATGTCATTTCCCTGTGCGTAGGCGGTCATGGAAAAGCCGCCCATGCAGACAAGGGCGGCAAAGAGTACAAGAAAGCTGCGGAACAGTCGTTTATTCTTCATGGGCGTTGTCCTCCTGCTCGTAAGTTTCAGCGGGTACAGCGTTCATGCCGGGAATACCGCCGCCGGAAAGCATAGCGGTCAGCTCCGCAGGGGTCAGACGCATCGCACGCACAAGCTGTACGATCTGCAGGTTTTCAAGCTCGGTTTTCTGTGCAAGCAGGTCTTTCAAACGGTTCTGCTGCTCGGTAATGCGTTCGCGGGTCTTTTCGATCTCCGCATTGATACGGTCAAGTTTGTTGTTTGCCATAAGTTCAGTTCTCCTTTCAAAATTCGGTTAATTCCAGTTCATCAGCCCGTACCCTTTGATACAGGCATAGTCTAAGGGGTAGCTTTTGATTTTACAGGCATTGCCGGAATTGCCCTCCACGGTATAGACACGGCTTCCGTCCGTGCCTATTACAATTCCTACATGGTCTGCGCTTCCGTCTAAATCCCAATCGAAAAAGATAGCGTCACCGGGGGCGATATTCTCATAGCCCCGTGCGCCCCATTGTCCATGAGAGGTAAACCACGGTACGCCCTGCGACTGGCAGGCGGCAAAGCGCGGCTCGGATAACCCCGCCTGTCCGTAACACCAAGAAACAAAGCAGGCGCACCATGCCACACGGCTGTCAAAGCCGTACCAGCTCCAATAAGGTGCACCGCCCACATTTCCCACCTGTGCCTTTGCAAGCTCTACAAGCTGCGGATTGCCGGGACGTGTGCCGTTTACAAACTGTACGCCGCTTAAATCCTCCGACGCGGACGTATCAGCAGAACCGCCGCCGAAAAGCAGGGGCTTATTGCCGCTTGTTTCCAAGTACACCCGGAACATGGCAAGCTGTTCTTCGTTTAATACTTCCGGAGCAATGGTGGCTATATCACGGTTGGTTAAGGTCACGTTGAGAATGTAATACTCATACGGCACTTCCACGGTGTAGGTGTCCTTATGGGTATTTCCGTCCTCGTCCGTCCAAGTGTCGGTACGGGTTTCGGTGCGGTAGCGTATCTCCACTTCCTCGGTCACGGTCAGTTTGTATTGCAGATTGAAAATGCGGTCTAATTCTGCCTGTGCGCTCTGCGGGGTGTAGCTCTGTAAAAGTGCGGTCAGATAGGACGCTAAAGCGTGGGGGTTATGCCCGATATTATCAAGGTCATAGCGGTATTCGTCATAGCCCGGATAATCACGCTCGATATTGTCAATCCGCTGTTGCAGTTCCGTTTCCATAGCCGCATAGTTGTTTTCGACTGCCACAAGGTCGCTGTCCTCGGACGTGTAGGAAGTTCCGATCACGCCGTTTAACAGCCCGGAAAACATAGCACCGCATGAGGAAAGCCCCGCCGATACCATGATGAAAAGAAGCAGCGCGGCAATGATGAGCAAGATACCTTTCCAATGCCTTGCCGCAAATTCAGCGGTCTTTTGGGTGGTTTCCGCGGCTTTCTTTGCTGCCTTGCGGGTGTTCTCTGCGGCGGTCTTGATACTGCCTGTCCGTGCCGCCTTTGCATACTGCTTTTTGATCTGCTGTTTCTGCCAGTAGCGGGAAAGCGGATTAGACGCGGCAATCTGCGGGTTATCATGCAGGAGTTTTTGATACTGAAATTCCACATTTGCCCGTGCTGCCGCTTTTTCAGCCTTTGCCGCCGCCCGGTAGGGTTTCAGCTTGTGGCGGTGGTAGCCCTCCCGGATTTTCCTTGCCCCGTACCTTGCGCCGCCCTCGGTCAATTCCTCGGTCTTGTGTGCGCCCTCCACGCCGGAGTTGTCTTTTTCCACTTCATGTATCTTGTTGTGGACGAATACACCCGCTTCCTGCACCGGACGGGACAGCGGATTTTTTCGGTGCTTCAAGTCCGGCATGGGCTTTTCCCGTTCTTCAAAGTGCAATCGGGTCTTGCCTTTTCCTGTGGCTTCGTCAAAGGTGCGGCTTCGCACAAGCACTTTTTCCTTTGGGACTGCCGCCCTTGCCGCGTCCAAACGGTCAGCGGCTTTGTCGGAGTTCTTGATATACTTTTCAAGCTCCGGGGTGGAAAGTTCCTCGTCGGTAAATTGCAATCTTGAAGATCTGCCGCTTGTGGTGGCTTCCTCCTGTGCTTTGCGTACTGCCTTTTTGGACGCTTGCCGGGTCTGTGCTGCGCCGATATGCTCCATGACACGCTCTGCCGTTACGGTATCATGCTTTGGGGCGATACCCGGTGTTGGGGGAAGTGGTGCGGTTTCCGACGTTTGGTTATGAAGCTGCTGCGCCATATCCTGCGGCTGTTCCGGCTGCTTTGTGTAGTCCGTTTCCTGTTCCCGGCGGCTGATACGCTCGGCGGTTTCTTTGGTTTCGTTTACCTCGATAAGCCCGTCACGGCTCATTTTCTGTGTTACCTTGTCACGGGGCTTCAAGGGGTCTTTCATGGTCTGTCACCTCCAATCGGTCAAATTTCTGCGGGTTATAACGGCACACGTCCCGGTCAAACCGGGGCGGTGCTATGGTCTGATACTGCCTGTCCCCGGTGCGCACACGGAAAAATAAATCCCGGTCTTTGGGGTAGGAAAGGCTCTGATACTGCGAGTACTGTCGCAAGATGTTTTCTGCCTTTTTGTTCAGCGGATAAATATAGCGGAACATTCGCCCGTCGATTTTCTCAATGCCTTTCATGGTGCAAAAGTTATGTGTCAGCCAATGCCGCGCTTTCTTTCCGTCAAGCTCTGCATTTTCTTTTAAGAGAAGTCCTGCGCTGCGGGGGTGTATCTTTTCCCCGGTTTCCGCGTCCCGGTACACGCTCGTTAGAAAATGCCCCATGTAGCGGAAATTTGCGGCTTGATACACATAGCCGCATTTTCCCATGATACCGTCCGCAAGGGTGTAAAGGAAAAGGCAGTCCGTTTCCTGCCGCACCCACTTAATGAGTGCAGACAGGGCAAGACTGCCAAAATGCCCGTTGCCGTTCTCGGACGGGAGAAAGCACATTTTTCCGATTTCCAAGTAATCCTTTGTCTGTAAGGCATGGTCGGGAAAAAGTTTTCGTATGGTCTGTAACGGCTGCGTTCCCCACCCAAGCGTTACCACGCCGCAAAGTGTTTTGTCCCGGTAAAGTCCCAAATAGTATTTATTCAGCTGGGGCAGCACCTTTGAATAGTGGTATGCCCGGATAAAGGACGTTGCCGCTTCCGGGGAAAGCTCTCGGACAAAGAGAGATTGTCTTGTTTCGATTGTTTCCTCACCTCCAATCGGTCAAAATTCTTCGGTCAGAACACGCACCAGTCTTTACAGTTTCCAAGCTCTATGTCTGCAATGAAACGCAAGATAGGATAAACCTGTGGGGGAACAACGGCATTCCCCAATGTTTTCAGCCGCTTTATACGGTCTTTCTTGTCCTCTGCCAAGCGGGGAATGTCAAGCGGTTCTATTGTCCACAGGTAACGTCCGTCCATTTCGGCGGGAACCCCATGAGCCATTCCACCCATTCGGGATTGAACCGCAAGTTTTCCTCCGCGTTCGGGGATAGGTGGTAGACTGTTTCCGAAAGGGACGCCGCCCAGTAATTCCCATTGTTGTTCATTCTGCGGAACGCTCCGTTTGGAGAGATCGTCACCCTTGATACACGGGGTTTTGTCCCGGTGTCGGAAGCAAGGGGTGTGGGAAACATCAGCCCCGACGATAAAAGTTCGTTTGCGCTCATGCCATGCACCGACGGCACAAGCAGGAAGCACGAATGTCCAAACTGCATATCCCGCACTTTCCAAGTCAAAGAGCGTCTTGTGCAGTCCCATGTTGACGAAGTTAGCAACATTTTCGCCAAGCACCCAACGGGGGCGCAGTTCTTTAATGACGCGGCACATCTCCGGCCAGAGGTAACGGGTGTCCTCAAATCCCCGTCGCGGTCCGACAGAGGAAAAGGGCTGGCATGGGAAGCCGCCGGATAAGAGTGTGATTTCTTTTTGTCCTGTCTTTTCAATAAAAGCCTCCTTTGTTACGGTCGTTATGTCCCGGAAGCGCGGCACAAGCGGCCAGTGCTTTTCAAGGACAGCGGTTGGATAGTCCGCCCATTCGCACTGGCATACGGTGGTAAACCCTGCGGCTTCTGCCGCAAGGTCAATGCCGCCGATACCCGTAAACAGACTGAAATGCGTTAAGGGTTTCATGCGCCTGCCACCTCCTCCGGTTTGGTTGTCATTACACGGTAAAGCTCGGTATCTTTCGGGAAACGGTCAATGAATGGCAGCACCACATTTCCGTAAAAGATAAGTCCCTCGCCCGCTTCGGAGTGGGTCACATACTTCATCTGCTGTGGGGAGATATTGAGCTGCTTTGCAAGGATAGCCCGGTCGCCCGCCGCCTGATTGAGCATGAGGACAAAATCGGAGTTTTCAAAGATGTTCTCTACCTCGCGGCTTGATAACAGGTCTTTGACGTTCTGCGTAATGGCGGTCGGTATGCCGCCCCATTTACGAAAACGCTTCCAAATTTCCACGGAATAGGCTGCGGTCTGTTCCTCTTTGAGCAGCAAGTGAAATTCGTCCATGTAGTAGCGGGTGGATTTCTTTTCGGCACGGTTTACGGTCACTCTGTTCCACACCTGATCCTGCACAATGAGCATACCTAACTTTTTGAGCTGCTTTCCAAGCTGCTTAATGTCAAAGCAGACAAGGCGGTTTGTCAGCTCCACGTTGGTACGGTGGTTAAAGACGTTGAGAGAGCCGGAAACATACAATTCCAACGCTGCCGCAATGCGGGCGGCTTCGGGTTCGGGCTGTTTCAAAAGCTCGTCGTAAAGGTCGCCCAAGATAGGCATTTTCGCCGGGTCGGGGTCAGCAAGGAACGGTCGGTAAACATTTCTCACGGCGCGGTCAATGACGGTCTTTTCCACGGGCTGCAAGCCCTCCTTGCCACCAATGACAAGCTCGCACAAGGACAGGATAAAATCGGATTTCAGCGCAAGCGGGTTGTCGTCCTCGGAGTAGTTGAGGTTAATATCCATAGGATTTACATACTGCGGCTTTCCGTCAATGCCCCTGCCGGTCGGGGACAGTCGGATAACCTGTCCGTTCAACCGCTGCACAAGGGAAAAATACTCGGCTTCCGGGTCGCAGATGATAATGTCGTCGTCGGTAATGAGAAAGGCGTTTGCCATTTCACGTTTCGCCGCAAAGGATTTACCGCTGCCCGGTGTTCCCAAGATAAGCCCGTTTGGATTTTTGAGCTGCTTTCGGTCGCAGAGTATCATGTTGTTAGACAGGGCATTTAAGCCGTAGTACAACGCTGCACCTGTCTGAAAAAGCTCCTGCGTGATAAAGGGAATAAAAATAGCGGTGCTTGATGTGGTCAGTCCCCGCTGAATGGGGATAAGGTTTTCCCCAAGCGGAATACTGCTCATAAAGCCCGCTTCCTGCATATAGTCAAGGCGGGTCAAAGCGCAGTTGTTTTTCTGTGCAATGCCCGCCGTAGCGAATATGTCATTATCCAGTTTTCTTTTTGTGTCTGCCATGTTCACCACAAGGAACGTCAAGAGAAACATTCGCTCGTTGCGGCTCTGTAAGTCCTGCAAGAGATTTTTCGCTTCGCTGCCGAATGTGGCAAGGTCAGACGGGATTATATCCATGTCGTAGCCGCTGCGTACCGCTTTTTTCTGTTCCTCGATTTTCATTTTATCAAGGTCGGTGATCTTCCTCTTAATGGTCTTGATTGCTTCGGTCTGGTCGATACTGCGGATATGCAGATTTACCATAACGCCGTTTTCCAAGTCCAACACGTCAGATAAGATACGGTCGTTAAGTTCCGGTGCAAGGATTTCAAAGAACGATACCGCACCGATTTTCTGTCCCATGCGGAAATACCGTCCGTCACCGAAACGGAAAGAGGACGGGGCGATAAAGTCCTTTGTGGTAAGCCCGGACGGGATAAGCCATTCCCAAGAAAAGCAAAACGGCTCGCCCTGTGGGTGGAAAATGCCATGCAGCACTTCCAAGCGTTCATAGCCTGTCATGGGGCGGGCAGACACGCCAAGCACCTTGAAGTTATTGAGTATGTCGGTTTCAATCCGGGCAAGGCGGGATTTTGCCGCGCTCATGCTGTCGGCTTCAATGGAAAATGTGATGTATTTTGCTTTCACAAGTCCGTTATTGCCCTTTGCAAGCTGATTTTTCAGCATATCCGAATACTCGGTACGAATAGAGTTAAAAGCGTCATTCTGTACCGGGATATGGATAGCGTTTTCTGCGTCGCTGCCGCGCCCGCCCTGATTGATGAAAGAGAGCTGCACCTGTACGCTTGCGTCAAAGTAGTTGAGAAAATCGCACCAGTTTTCAAAAATGGCGGTCTTGTCGTCTGCCTGTGCAAGCTGATAGTTGATGTCCTCAAAGGCAACGGTCTTGCTGTACCGCTTGCCGGAAACATGGCAGATACCGTCCGGGTACATCTGCACATAGGGAATGGTCTGCTGTGCGGTGTGGGGCTTTCCGTCGCCCTTTGCTTTCTGTATCACTTCCGCGATCTGTTTCTTTTCAGCACGGGTCAGCTTCCGTTTAGTCTTTCCTGCGGGGCGTTTTGCCTGCGTCTTTTTTTCGGTTGCCTTTTGCAATCGCTGATACCTCCTTTTCCAATTTTGCCTGCCGTTCGATAACGGCATAGAAATTCTGTGTCTGATAGGGGCGTTCCTTTGGTCGGGTGAATTTTGTATTGATGATGTTTCGTATCACCACTTCAAGGGGCTGCCCGTGTTTTTCATACATGGCAAAGAGAAAACACGGGAGCATTACCACAATCATCACCATAGCGGCAAGGCTCGTCCCTGCGCTGTCTTTGAACAGGAAAAACAGCGGCAAGCCAAGAGCCAACGCCGCCGCAAAGAAAATGAGCTGCCGTTTGGTAAGATTGAACGCTACCTTTGTTTTTACCTTTGTTAGGTCTTTGGGTACGGGTACATACGCCAAGAAAAAACCTCCTTTCGTTAGTGTGCGTTGAAGATTGATTTTGCAAGTGCGCCGGTCTTAAACAGGGAGAAACAGAGGATAACGGTATAGGCGGCGATTGAAAAAATCGCACTGTGTAAGTTGTCCGCTACCGTCAGCGTGTTCACAAGCACCGCATAAATGCCGACACATATCATAATGAGGAAGCCTTGAAAACCAAGTGCGAACAGGGATTTTAGGTAGTTGTTTCCTATCTGTCCCCATTCCCGGTTTGTCATGGTCGCAAACGGGATAGGCGATACCGAACAGTAAAGGTAAATCTCTATCATTCTTCCGTAGAGGATAACGGTTATCAGCACGGACATGATTTTCATGCACAAGCTCACAAGGCTTGTTTCCATGACAAGCAAGAGAAGTTCGGGGATTTCCATAGCGTCAAGCCCGTCCTGCATGGACGACAGGGCGGCGGTCACGTCAATGTTCGTGTTACCGCTGATCACCCCTGCCGCACCGGAAACGACACGCTGTGCCACGTCAAATACCGCCATGGTAATATCAAAGGTGTGGGTGACAAGGTACACCGCCACCCACGCCTTGAAAAACCACTTAAAGAACATGAACGTGTCAACGTCGTGCATATTGTTCTTTTCCGTTACCATGCTGATAAGCTCCACGCATAGGACGTAGGTAATGACAAGCCCCGCAATGGGGATAATCACATTCTCCGATAAGGTCTGTATCATGGAAAATATGCTTGCGTTCCACCCTTGCGGGGTCTTGCCTACCTCGGTAGCTATCGTACCGACTTTTTCGTTTACGTCCCCGAACATAGTTGACAGATTACCGTTTATCGCTCCGATAAGGATTTCCTTTATCCATTCGTTAATCGCGTCAAGTATGCTCTGCATAAGCCTTTACCCGTGCTTCTTAACCGAACAAGCCGGAAAGCAGAGGTACAAGGGTCGCACCGATGAGGGCAACACCACCGCCAGCCATGAGCTGTTTTATCCCCAATTAGGTGTAAAACTCTGCTCGATGGCGGGCGGCGGCGTACAAAAAATCTATATGGTATTTTTTAAGAGAACCGTCCCGGCGGGACAGGTCAGGCAGTGACCTGTTCCACCTCCGGGATGGGTTTGAGATTAAAAT
>NZ_JAAXCM010000037.1 GCF_019734885.1 Pseudocoprococcus catus
CAGTTGATGTTGCTTTGTGTGGATATTAAGACAAAATTGTTTGGACAATTAGAGCTATAAATTAAAAGGAAAAAAATCGATATAGTGAGGGTACATATTATGAAAAGGTGTATGATGCATCATTTACAGCGAAAATGTGAGAAAGGGGAACCAAGATAGAGGATGCAACATAGCTTCTTCTGTAAAGTGATTGAAAAAATTTTCAAATGCCCCGTTTCTTAGCGGGGTATTCTTTTACAAGAAAAATAATAAACTAAAAATAAACAAAAGAGGAAAGGAGTGCAGCAAAAGATGAAAGATTTAATGACATTGTTTTCAAATAATATTTTTATAGAGATTTTGATGCTGGCTATCTGTGCGGATATGCTGCTCGGTGTTCTTCGGGCTATCAAGTTCCGTCAGTTCAACAGTTCGGTGGGCATTGATGGTGCTATCAGGAAAGTGGCCATGGTTGTCAGTGTGGGGATTCTGATGTTGGCGGATATGCTGATTCATGTGAATTTGCTGGCTTTTGTGCCTGAGGAATATGTTCATTACCTTGGCATTCAGAAACTGGGAATGTGTGAGTTTTTCTGTCTGCTGTTTACAGCCTGTGAATGCCTGTCAGTATTGAAAAATATGGTCTTATGCGGACTTCCGGTGCCGAAGAAGATTGAAGGCTGGTTGAGAGATTTTCTTGTAAATATGACTTCAGAACTGCCAGCAGAGGGCAGCAGCGAGGATAAGGCTGACAAAGCAGACAGAAGTAGCCTGCCGGATAAAGATGTATTAGGGAAAGAAGGTGTTCATCATGTCGGATAAGAAAAAATTACTGGTTGTCATTGATCCTGGACATACGGGCAATACCTATAATGCCGGAGCGGTGAAAGGTTATTATGAAAGCAAGGCAGTTTATGACCTGAGCCTTTATGAGAAGGCAGCCCTTGAAAAGAGAGGCATTGATGTTATCCTGACAAGAGAACGGAATCAGGACCCGGGGCTCTATGAACGCGGACAGATGGCAGTGAAAAATGGCCGTGGATATGCCAATGTTGTA
Source organism: Pseudocoprococcus catus (assembly GCF_019734885.1). Classification (GTDB taxonomy): domain Bacteria; phylum Bacillota; class Clostridia; order Lachnospirales; family Lachnospiraceae; genus Coprococcus_A; species Coprococcus_A catus. The sequence goes on from NZ_JAAXCM010000037.1 coordinate 1,037, forward strand.
TTTGAAAGTAACCACAGCAATGCATTTAATGGAAAGGCATACGGCGTGAATATTATTCGTTCAGCCCATCTTCCAGCATCGGAAAAACTGGCGGACAGGATGATCGATGCCATTGTCAAAGTCATGAAGCTGTCCACAGGCATCACCTATAACCGCGGGGTTACAACAAAGACTCAGAGCAACGGGGCAGACTGGTACGGCGTCATCCGAGGGGCAGTATCAGGAGCCACTACACAGGGGCAGGCCAAAAACGGCCCGGTCCGTTATGACTATATCGTAGAACATGGATTCCATGATAACCAGAAGGAATGTCAGTTCCTGTCAAAACAGGAGAACCTGAAAGCCATAGCGGAAGCAAAAGCAGCTGTGATCGCAGACTATTTTGGCATCAGCGATAAAGGCCAGTCCGGAAGTCAGGGCGGTCAGAGTGACAAAAATAATCAGAACGGCCAAAATAATCAAAGCAGACAGAACAATCAGAATAAGCAGAGCATAGATACGGATAGTTCAGCACAGAACAAAAAGACATCCTATCTGGTAAGAGTCAGCATTGACAACCTGAACATCCGGCAGTCGCCAACTATTCATTCAGAAGTTGTAGGATTTACAGGCAAAGGAACATTTACCATTATAGAAGAAGCAACAGGAATCGTTAATGCAGCCGGAGCAAAAAGCCGGTGGGGAAAACTGAAATCCGGAAGAGGATGGCTTTGCCTTGATTATGCAGAGAAAGTTGGTTGAAGAAGTACGAAAAAGGCTTGAATCGGTTTAAGATAAAGGGATGGGATGGTATAATGAAAGAGACAGCAGAAGGCGGTTGGCTGGATGCTGTCTCTTGGTGGTTATTACATATTAAATAAATCACTATGTGTTCCTGTACGACAAAGTGTAAGAACAAGAACATCATCTTTGTATTTTGTCATGCATCCAGGTCTGCAAAAAATTCATCAACATCATGGTAACCTTTGACAGACGAGTCTTTTGCAATCCTTTCCGCCTCAAGCATAGCTGAGACAGTTTCTTTAGAAGGGGAACCTTCTGTAATTTTGAAAGGAATTCCCCTTTCTCTAAGAGACTGGCGGACAAAAATATTAAATGCACGAAAATAATTGAATAATATGTGTTGGGGGAGAATATGGAAGAAGAAAAAGTCATTCACAGCTTAAGTCATACTAAAGATAATAAATTTTTTATAGAGGCTACAATATTCTTTTTTATAGTGTCTCTGGTAAGTTTTATAGTGTTGGTGATGGTTACTCTGGATATCAATACTTTGAGTGGATATATTGTTGGTGGAATAGCGTGGTTTGGGATCTATCTAATGATGTTAAAAGTATTTCTTGGAGTAAGTACATCTGCGATTGTTGAAGAATCGGGTATAACGATTAATTATTACAATTTTAAAATTTGGACAGAAGTATATTCCTGGGAAGAGTATGAGGAGATAAAAATAGAAAGTACACAGTTTGGTGGACGGGTAATGGATCTTAGCAAAGAAGAGCTGGTTATGACATTTTGTAAAAAGAAGAGAAGCTTAAAAGATTTTATATTTTCCGGAAACGTGAGTGCAATATGTACAGAAGAAAATTATGCTTTAGTAAAAAGCTGGATACCGGAGAGCGTGAGAATACCGAAGGTGGAGTTCTGAATGAGCGTTTGTTGCTGAAAGGGGAGGAATGCATATTTTATGGAATATGTAGTTGAAACAGAAAAAGAAATTGTTCAAAACTATATCATAAAAAGTAAACAGGAACGAATTGAATGGGAATTAAATCATCCCCAAAAGCGAAAGGATATTATATGGCATTTCCATAAACCAGATATTTTTAAAGAAGCTTGTCTGCATCCGGTTGATTATATGGATCAAGAAGCAATGAAAAATTATCTTCATAAGCTAAGCAGTGCGGAAAATGTTTATTTTATTGGTGAAGATTACATAGGGGAAATGTCGTTGGAGCAGGCGGTAGAGCGAGCCAACGAAGGAGAAATTTGTATTATATATTGTGGAAACGGAATCGGATATTATCAAGGGGAGCAGGAAAAAGGTGCACCGCCGAGGTTTATGCTTTTGGCATAAAAATGTTACAATACTTGTATTAGGGGTGATTTGATGCTTAAAAGAGAGATATCAGAGCGTTTATATTCATGGAAAAATGAGAATAAAAAGAAAGCGTTATGTGTGATTGGTGCGAGACAGATTGGCAAAACGACGATTATCAGAGAATTTGCCCGGAAAGAATACGAGTATTTTGTTGAGGTAAATTTTATATTAGATAAGGGGGCCGGTCAGATATTTGATGGTAAATTGGATAAGGTAGATTTGTCTGGACTATAAATTTAAAAGGTATTTGATTAATCAAAAAACAATCGTAAAAATTTACGATTGTTTTTTGACGTTTTTAAACGCGTAATTTTATGTGTGCATTTTATATATGCATTCTTCGCCGCACTTCTTCTCTCAACCGGCTTCGCAGCAGGATAGTCACCAGCGTTACATCAATGATAATGGCGCAGGTGAGGACAATGGCTGACCATGAAAGGGTCATTGGTACTGCGTAATAATGGCGTGTCAGCAGTTCTACGCAGACAGAGTAAATGCCGATTTCTGCCACAAGGATAACGGCCTGAGAGAGGATAGAGCTTCTCGGATGGCGCATACTGATGGCGAAGAAGAAAACGGCCAGTGTGCCCAGAACGATCAGCGGCAGGGCGATGGCTGTATACCAGCCGTTGCCGGGATGGAGCCAGGCGATGATGCCGAAGTACATGGCAATGCCTAAACCGTCCAGAAGCAGGGTGATCCGGAAAATGGTTTTCGTTGGAAAGAATACCGGCAGGCAGAAGATCCACAGGACGATGCAGATGCCGATGACGTAAAAGGACCAGTGGGAGAATGTGATAAATAAAAGGTTCAAAAGGCCGCAGACAACGGCGGTGGTGGCCAGGCAGACGGCCATGAGAATGGCTGTTTCCTTGCGGATACCGGAATCCACATAGCCTTTGTTCACTGGATAAGGCTTTGGTGAAACGGTATCCACCGGTTGGTTGGGATTAATAACTCTGGTATTGCACAGCGGGCAGACGGAACAGGTTTTGTCCAGCTCTACACCGCAGTTGACACAATATGACATTAAAATTCACTCCTGTTCATATCACGGTTGGTTTCGATTTTGACATGCAGCCCTTCCTGGACTAATTTCCTGAAGAAATAGCGTTCCACGTCGGTTTCGATAATGGTACTTGTAAAGTTGATGCTGAGGGTGTCGCCGAAGCTGCCCACGGCACAGTTGGTTCTCGGGGAGAATGGCTGCCCCATCAGCACATCGAAATAGTCGATAAATTCGCGCATTTCATCGGGAACATCGATGGCACCTAGGTTTGTCAGGCCGGCGGTGGACTGTTTGTCCTGCACGCGGATATAAAACTGCTTCACAACGATATCCTTGACAAAAAGGGGGACAATACGGATCAGCGGACTCTGCTGGACAGAGGCATTGGTGGTAATATCCGCATTCAGAAATTTGTCATTGATATAATAGCGCATATAGTTATGGACATGGGCGATGATTTCTTCAAAAGTATAGTCACCCATGCGCGGGTCTACGGAAGGGTACACCATGGCAATAAAGTTCCGCAGTGTGTCTGATGGAAAAATATTGCGCAGATTCACGGGAAGAGCCAGTGCTACGGGATATTCCCTGAAAACGCGATCCTCTTTTTGCTTTTCCAGAAGGGCATACAGAAGAACTGCGTTTAAGTATTCTGTCAGAGTTACATGATAGCTTCGGGCTTTCTGCAGCACTTCCTGCACAGACAGAAGACCGTGGATGATATTCAGGGTGTAAAAAGGTTCTCTGTGTCCCCGGATCCGGTAGGCTCTGCCCTGGCTGCGGGGCCGTTTGACTCTGGAGGAAGCATACTTGATATAGGCATCTTCCATTTCTTCCGGTCGCGGCGGCTCATTGATATCCAGAACACCCCGGGTGTTGGATATCTCGTTCCCCTTTAGACGGAGATAGACCGCAGTGATGGTTTTCAGAAGTTTCAGGGCGCCGCTGCCGTCGGAGAGGGAGTGAAAGACCTCCAGTGAAATCCGACATCTGTAATAGTAGATTCGGATCAGATATCTATTGTTGGATTTAAACAGCATCGGCATACATGGGTTGATGATATCCGGCATGACAAAAGGCCCAGGACGGTCGTTGGGTTCCAGATAACGCCAGAAAATGCCCTTTCGGAGAGCGACTTTGAATGCCGGGAATCTCGGCAATGTCAGATCCACAGCCTTCTGCAGTGTGTCGGGGTCGATTTCCTCCTTTAAAACAACTGACAGACGGAACACATTGGAGAAGTTCTTGCGCTGAAGGGTTGGATAGACATTGGCGGATAAGTCCAGCTTGTACCATGTCTTTTGATGTTTATTTGCTGAATGATTCTTTGTTTTGTTGATTGTTTTCATAATTTTTATTATAATGTTACTCATCATCAATGGCAAGAGCAAAAGAAAAACAAAAACAGGAAGGAGAAGATCAATGGCAATAAGTGAGAGATACAATCAGAGCCTGATGAAAGCGATTAAAAGAATGCATACCCTTGTGGAGAGTGACGATCTTGACAGAGTCCGGGCATCCCAGGAGAATATCAGTACCCTGTTGAAGAATAGAGAGTTGAATTATGAACCCTTTCAGGTGGGAGAGATTCCGGCAGAGTGGGTCAGCGTGAAGCGGAGCCATATGAAGAAGTTCGTGATTTTTTATTGTCATGGCGGCGGTTACAATACAGGCAGTTACCATTATGCCAGAAGCATTACGAATAAGCTGTCAAGCAGCACATCCATGGACGTCCTGAGTTTCGATTATCGTCTGGCACCGGAATACCCTTATCCGGCGGCCACAGAGGATGCCATGGCAGTATGGGATTATCTGATGTATCTGGGATACGGTGCCAGAGATGTCATTGTGGCAGGTGATTCTGCCGGCGGCAATCTGGCGCTGTCCTTTGTTCTGAAGCTGAAGGAGCAGAAACGGATCCTGCCGAGGGGGCTGATCCTTTTCTCACCATGGACGGATCTGACAGGCAGCGGCAAGTCTTATGCGACGAAGGGGGATGTGGATCCGATTCTGACCCGGGAATATCTGGACAATGCCATCGCGGCTTATGCATCAGGACAGGATCTGAAGAATCCGCTGATCTCACCGCTTTTTGGTGACCTGACAGGATTCCCGCCGACCTATATCCAGGTGGGAAGCAATGAACTGCTCCTGTCGGATTCGTTATTGCTCAAAAAAAATCTGGAAAAATACCACGTCCCTGTACGTCTTGAGGAGTACAAAGGCATGTGGCATGTTTTCCAGATGTCACCTTTTAAAACGGCTTATGATGCCATGGATCAGATTGCGGAATTCATCTTCGATATCTGCCGTTAGAGTCATTAGTATCGGATGCAATGTGTTCCTGATCAAATACAGTCTGGCCAGACGCTGCACCGTATTGGATGGCAGGCTCAGTATTAATCGATGGTGTGAGCGTCGTCTAACAGCTGGTTCTTCAGGTCATACAGCTTGCGGGAGAGATCCACATAAACTTCCTGAGGATTGATGAGTCGCTTGGATTCATCCCAGAGAGTAGTTTTCTCCTGTGTGCAGTAAGCCTGGATATCCATAACAGACGGAGACTCATAGACACATTCACCTTTTTTGAAAATCGGAACAAGCAGTTCACGAATTGTATAAGTATCGGCTTCAAGTCGGGTACGTTTCCATGTGGCCAGCGGATCGAACAGAGTCAGAGGCTGATCTTCTGTGAAGACTTCATCTTCCAGAGTGATCAGATCGGCTTTGATCTTTCCGCTGGCTTTGTCGTAAATACGAAGAATCTTCTTGTTGCCGGGATTGGTTACCTTCTCAACGTTCTCGGAGACCTTGATCTTCGGGATCTCTGTACCGTCTTCATTGATAATGCATGCCAGTTTATACACGCCGCCGAAGGATGGACAATCTTTGGATGTGATCAGGTTGGTGCCCACACCCCAGGATGTGATCTTGGCACCCTGATTCATCAGACTGTTGATCAGGTATTCATCAAGATCACTGGAAGCAGAGATGATGGCATCCGGGAATCCGGCTTCATCCAGCATGATACGTGCTTTCTTGGTCAGGTAAGCCAGGTCACCGCTGTCGAGACGGATACCGAAGAGCTTGGAGTGGATGCCTTTCTCGCGCATCTCTTTGAAGACCTGAATGGCATGCTTTACACCGGAATTCAGTGTATCGTAAGTATCAACCAGCAGCAGGCAGTTGTCCGGGAAGAGTTCCGCATAAGTTCTGAAAGCTTCCAGTTCGGATGGGAAGCTCATGATCCAGCTGTGAGCGTGTGTGCCCTTGACCGGAATATCAAACATCTGTCCTGCCAGGACATTGCTTGTGCCGATACAGCCTGCGATAACAGCGGCTCTTGCACCGTAGATACCGGCGTCCGGACCCTGTGCGCGGCGAAGACCGAATTCCATGACACCGCCGCCGGCTTCCTGAACTACACGGGCAGCTTTGGTGGCGATCAGGCTCTGATGGTTAATGATATTCAGCAGAGCAGTTTCAACGAGCTGTGCCTCCATGATCGGAGCCACAACTTTGACAAGCGGTTCCTTAGGGAAGATGATAGTACCTTCGGGAATGGCGTAAATATCACCTGTAAAATGGAAATCCTTCAGATAGTCAAGGAAGTCTTCCTTGAAAAAGCCTGTGCATCTCAGGTAATCAATATCTTCCGGTTCAAAATGCAGATTCTTGATATAATCAATGGCCTGATCCAGACCGCAGGCGATGGCATAGGCGCCGCCGCATGGATTCTGGCGGTAAAAAACGTCAAATACAACACGTTTTTGGGAATGGCTCTTGAAGTAGCCCTGCATCATGGTCAGTTCATATAAATCTGTCAGTAATGTCAAATTTCTATTATTTGTATTCATGTCTTTTTCCTCTATAATTTTCACGTTCTGTATGCCAAACCGCCTTTCGGGATGAGAGATGGTGCGGATGCAGCAGGACGCTTATTTGTTCCAGTAACCTTCATGGACTTTGGCGGCAGCAGGTGCCAGTTCAGGGAATGGGCCTGTGACCTCGATGGCCTTCTGACCTTTGGCAAAAACATCACGGCAAGGCAGATCGAAGGTCGGGTTCTGAGGATCGGCACCTGTCAGGGAGAGCAGATCCTTCTCTGTCATGGCATACACAACATGGCCGATGTTGCCCCAGTAAATGGCACCGGAACACATGGCACAAGGCTCTGCCGTTGTGTAAAGTGTGCAGTCCCAGAGAAATTCTTTGCTGTAAGCGAGGGATGCACGTTCTACCAGCTGTGTCTCTGCATGACCGGTACATTTATGCTCTGTTATCTCATTATTCATCTGTTCCATAATAATATTCCCGTCTTTATCAACAAGGAGAGCCGCAAAAGGTGTATTGCCGGATTCTCTTGATTTGACGGATAATTCAATTGCGCGTTTTAAGTAAGCTTCATGTGACTGCATGAGGTACCTCCCGTATTTTATTAATTGAAACTAGTATACTGCAATTTCAGGAAAAACGCAAATTTTGTATTTTTCTTCATCCAATTTCGGGGGAAAGTGGCAGAAAATTAAGTGGGTAAAAATGGAAAAACAAAGAACTTTTGGGTATATGTGGAATATTATTGAAAAATTATGGAAATTTACTTGAATTTTTTTGAAAATTCGTTTGATTTCCCAAGAGAAGCATGTTATGATGTCTGCATAATCAATGATGAAGACAGACGATGAAGAAAGGGCAGGGTGAATTTACAGGAAGAAACGGGTGAAGTAAATGAAAGGGTTGCAGATGATAGGTTCCTATCTGAATGAATGGAACATCGTTACAATTACTGTCAGGTTGATTCTGGCAGTGGTATGCGGAGGGGCCATCGGTCTGACCAGAAGTGTCAAAAGACGGGGAGCAGGATTTAAAACACATGCACTTGTCTGTCTCGGTTCTGCACTGGTTATGATGACAGGTCAGTATATCTATGTGGACTTTGGTGCCATTTCGGATATTGCCCGATTGGCGGCGCAGGTTATCAGCGGTGTTGGTTTTCTTGGAGTCGGAACGATCATGGTCACAAGAGATAATCATGTCAAGGGATTAACAACTGCGGCGGGGTTATGGACTTGTGCCGGAATCGGTTTGGGTATTGGTATCGGCTTCTACAGCGGAGCGGCCATCACAACGATTCTTGTACTGGTGATCTATCGGTTTATGGGAAGGGTCGATGAGATCGCCTATGAGCATTCAAGAGTGCTTGACATCTATATTGAATTTGAATCAAGGCGTTCAATTGCACCGTTTATCAGTGTTCTGAAGGAGAATAACTACAAGATCATGCAGATGGAGCTGAACAAATCCAAGAAGAATAAGGAAGAACTTGTGAATGCGACGCTGGTATTGGAAGTGCCGGAGAAGACGAAGCATGGTATGGTCATCGATCTTCTCAGGGAGATCCCGGGAATAGAATATGTAGAGGAGATTTAATTTTACTGAAGCCGGTTTGAAATGCCAAGCTGGTCAAAATTTTATCAATTTTTTGAAATTATCTTGAATTTTACACATTCTTTACGGGAAATTTACTAGTTTGATGTTTACAGAATGACAAACTCATGGTATCATTTTGTTAAAACATAATGCTTTTAACGATGCTATTTGTTAAAAGTGCACAATTTATTCTTTATATTCATTTGCTGGGCAGAATGCAGACGAATATATCTCAAAAAGGAGGAGTTAAAGAATGAAAAGATCTAAAAAGCTTATGGGCCTGACAGCAGTTATTATGGGCGTTGTTATGGCAACAGCAGCCTGCGGCAGTTCAGGCGGCGGTTCAGCGGAGACAAAGGCACCTGAATCAGCAGCAGCCTCAACAGAGGCAGCCGGCGGGGATACTTCTGCTGCAGGTGATCTCAACAGCAAGACAGTAGACGAGCTGACAGAAGCAGCTAAGGCTGAAGGTGAAGTTGTATCTGTTGGTATGCCGGATGAATGGGCAGACTGGGCATCTCTGTGGAAGACAATGTCTGATACATACGGCATTTCCCATAACGATACAGATATGAGTTCTTCTGAGGAACTTCAGATGTTTGCGACAGAAGGCGAAAAGGGAACCAAGGATATCGGTGATGTTGGTTACGGATTCGCAGGACAGGCTGTATCTGAAGATCTTGTTCAGGGTTACAAGACCTCCTATTGGGACAGTGTTCCTGATTGGGCAAAGGGCGAAGATGGTAAGTGGATGGTTGCTTACACAGGTGTAACAACATTCCTTGTTAATACAGATCAGGTTGATAAAGTGCCGACATCATGGCAGGATATCAAAGACGGCGACTACAAAGTTGCCCTTGGACCTCTGACAGGCGGTAATGCCCAGGCAGCTTTCATTGCTTCTGCATATGCATTCGGCGGCGATATGAACAATCTTGATCCTGCTTTTGAGTTCTGGACAGAACTGGCGAAGGCCGGCAGAATCAATACACTTGATATCACTCAGGCAAACTTTGAATCCGGTGAGATCTCCGTTGGTGTTGTATGGAGCTTCACAGGTATCCCTTACAGCAAGAACATCAGCCAGTACAAGATGCAGGCAGTTGTTCCGTCTGATGGATGTTTACAGAACGGCTACGCTTCCGTTATTAACAAATATGCACCTCATCCAAATGCAGCAGCTCTGACAAGAGAGACAATGTTCAGCGATGAAGGTCAGACATATCTGGCTCTGGCAGGTGCGATCCCTACAAGAGAAGATTTCACAATTGCAGACGAATACAAGGATCAGGTTATCTCCAAGGATGATATTGCCAATGCAGTTCTGATCAGCGATGCAGATGCTTATTCAGCAGCATGTGAAACAGCTAAGACACGTTGGGAAGAAGAGGTTGCGCCATTACTGGTACAGTAATACGGATTTCTGCTTAAATTGAATGAATTTCAGGGGGTGCAAACCTGCACCCCCGTTTTTCAATTATAACAAAGGGATTCTGATGCACCCGCACATATCAATTACAGCATCAGACAGGGGTTGAATTTTAATGAAGAAAAAGACATATATCTATTTACTTGCCCTGGTTCCATTCCTGATCGTGGCGATGCTCTACGAAATCGTACCGCTGATCACAGTCATTGTGAAGAGCTTTCAGCCGGATGGTGGAACAGGCTTTACACTTGAAAATTATCAGTCTGTCTTCTCGAAGCTGCTTTATCAGAAAGCAATCATCAACAGTATTAAGATCTCATTGACATCTGCAGTTGCAGGTATCATCATTGCTTTTCTTGGTGCCCGTGCAGCACATCAGCATCAGGGCAAACTGAATCATGTTTTTATGACGGTTTTGAACATGGTTTCCAATTTTGCAGGTATTCCGCTGGCATTCGCTTACATGATTCTTCTGGGCAATGCCGGACTGGTAGTCAATATCGGCAAGGAATTAGGCATCAGCGCTTTATCCACATACAATCTGTACACGATGAACGGCATGAGCCTGATCTATATTTATTTTCAGATTCCGCTTTCAACACTTCTTCTGATACCGGCCTTTGACGGTGTGCAGAAACAGTGGAAGGAAGCCTGTACATTGTTGGGAGGTACACAGGGAACCTTCTGGAGAAAAGTCGGTATCCCGGTACTGATGCCGAGTATCCTTGGTACATTCAGCGTTCTGTTTGCCAATGCTCTGGCAGCATACGCAACGATTTACGCATTAATGATGGACAATATCGCACTTCTGCCGGTTCAGATCGCAGGCTGCTTCACAGGTGAAGTCAAGATCCGTGCAGGGCTTGGCGGTGCCTTATCAGTTGTGATGATGGCGATCATGGTTATCATGATTCTGATCACAAATGGCCTGAGCAGAAGATTCCAGAAGGGAGGCAATAGAAAATGAAAAAGAAAAGCGCAGGATCTGTAGCGATTATGCTGCTTGTCATGATCTATCTGCTGATTCCTCTTGTAATTTCTATTATTTATTCTGTTTTCCATAAGTGGACAGGGGTTGTTCCTGAAGGCTTTACACTTCACAATTATGTGGATCTGTTTACAGACAGCAATTTCCTTGCATCTGTCGGAAGATCCATCGGCATGTGTATCATCCCTATTATCGTGACGATCATTATCGTGCTTCTGGCATTATTTGTAACCGCGATTTATTTTCCGAAGCTTGAGAAATATGTACAGATCATCTGTATGATCCCTTATACGATTCAGGGTGTTATCCTTTCAGTCAGTATCCTGTCTCTGTATGTCGGTTCCAGTTCGATTCTGAGCAACCGTCTGGTCATGCTGATGGGTGCGTATTGTATTGTGATTCTGCCATATATCTATCAGGGTATCCGAAACGGTATGCGTGCGGTGAATATGCCGACACTGATCGAGGCAGCGGAGATGCTTGGTGCATCCAAGATTTATGCATTCTTCAGAGTTGTCGTACCGAATATTCTTTCAGCGATTATCGTATCGTCACTTCTGGCAGTCGGCATTATCTTCGGTGATTATGTACTGATTCGAAATCTTGCCGGAACATCCGCGCCGAACATGCAGATTTTCCTGTATCAGACAATGAAGAGCGACAGTACAAAGGCCAGTGCCGTATTCGTTGTTATCATGTTTGTTACATTCGTGATCACAGCCATCGTCCTGTTTGTGAAGAGCCGTGAAGCGAAGGGCAAAACACACAGAAAATAAAGGAGTGAGGGAACATGTCATATATTCGTTTTGAAAATATTGTCAAAAGTTTTGGCAGTAATACCGTATTAAAAGATATTAATCTTGAGGTTGAAAAGGGACAGCTTGTGACGCTGCTTGGTCCGTCCGGATGCGGCAAGAGTACACTGCTTCGATGTCTGGCGGGTCTTGAAACCGTGACATCCGGTAAGGTTTATTTGGACAACAAAGATATCACAGATGTGAATCCGAAGGACAGAGATATCGGTATGGTTTTCCAGCAGTACAGCTTATTCCCGAATATGGATGTCGCACAGAATGTGGCATTTGGCCTGAAAATGAAGAAAGTGCCGAATGCAGAGATTGACAAACGTGTCAAAGAGATGGTAGATATCGTGGGCTTATCGGATCATCTGCACCATTATCCATCAGAGCTGTCCGGCGGTCAGCAGCAGAGAGCAGCCCTTGCAAGAGCGATGGTGACGAACCCGAAGGTACTCCTTCTGGATGAACCGTTATCAGCCATTGATGCCCTTTTGAGACATTCCCTGCAGGTTGAGATCAGACGTATTCAGCAGGAATTGAATATGACAGCTATCTTTGTTACCCATGACCAGGATGAAGCCATGGTTATGTCCGATGTGATTCATCTGATGTATAACGGCAAGATTGAACAGTCCGCAGCACCGACAGAGATGTATACAGAACCTGTTTCCAAGTTTGCAGCAACATTTATTGGCCATTACAACATGGTGCCGGTTGATGCATTCAAGAAGATGACAGGTATTGATGGTGAAGGTACAGATGTAGCATTCCGTCCGGAAGTTGTTGAGATCAGCACAAAGCCTGTTGAAAGAGATGGATGCGTGACGATCAAGGGTCAGGTTGTTGTCAGTCTGCCTCATGGCAATGTTCTGCGATATGCCGTTATGTGCGGGGATCACCAGGTTGATGTGGACGTTTTATTCAAGAAAGCAACTATTATTCCGAACAATACAGATGTTTATCTGACATTGAAGAAGGATGACTGTATTTTCCTTTAGAATTAAAGGAGGAGAATAATGCAGCGATACAATTACATATACAGCGCGTGGGAGAAGAAGAGCAGCGGGATAGACGGCCGATAGGGGCTGCCTGTTTCGCTGCGCTTTTTATACTGGTACATGGAAAGTATTTTGGCAGCAACGGTATTTTTGCAAGTGATTTATCGCGCAGATAACTGCATTCAGTGCTGAAATATGGTAAAATGGAAAGCAGGAGATGATAAATATGACTAAGAATTTTGCGCACCGCGGTTTCAGCGGCAAGTATCCTGAGAATACACTTCTGGCTTTCAGCAAAGCCATTGAAGAAGGGGTGGATGGTATTGAGAATGATGTCCATCTGACCAAGGACGGCGTTCTGGTTGTCATGCATGATGAACTGGTAGACCGTACAACGAATGGTAAGGGCTATATCAAGGATAAGACTTATGAGGAGCTGTCCCAGTTGGATGCATCTTATATTTTCAAGGAGTATGGACTACAGAAAGTGCCGACACTGAGAGAGTATCTGGAGCTGGTGAAGGATACGGATATTATCACGAATATTGAGTTGAAAACCGGTGTCTTTGAATATCCGGGCATTGAGCAGAAAGTCTATGATATGCTCAGAGAATTCGATATGGTGGACCGTATCATTATCTCTTCCTTCAATCACTATTCAGTCCTTCGTATGAAAGCCATTGACCCGGCTATCAAATGCGGTATGCTGGAGGAATCCTGGCTGATCAATGCAGGTGCTTACGTGGCTTCCACAGGTGTGGAATGCTTCCATCCGTTCTTCAAGAACATGACGCCGGAGAATGTGGCTGAGGTGAAATCTCACGGACTGGAGATCAATACATGGACAGTGAATGAAGAAGAAGATATCAGGGAGATGTTCAGAGTCGGTGTAGATTCCGTCATCGGCAACTATCCGGACCTTGTGAACAAGATCAGAAACAATGGCTGATAAGACCGCAATTTTAAGCGTTGGCATCGATGTGGGCACTTCCACTACCCAGGTGGTTTTCAGCAAACTGCAGATGGACAATGCGGGGGGATATTTTTCAGTTCCCAGAGTGGCTATTGTGGACAAAGAAGTGGTCTATAAGAGTGAAGTCTATATGACCCCTTTGAAGACAGATGTGCTGATCGATACCGAGGCCCTTCGGGACATTGTGGCTGCCGAATTCCGTAAGGCCGGTTACAGACCGGAGGATACGGACAGCGGTGCAGTGATTATCACCGGCGAGTCTGCAAGGAAGGAGAACTCCGATGCGGTGCTGAAAAGTCTGTCGGATTTTGCCGGAGATTTTGTTGTTTCGGCAGCGGGACCGGATATGGAATCCCTGATTGCAGGTAAAGGCAGCGGTGCCTGGCAGTACAGCATGGACCATCATTGCCGGGTGGCGAATCTGGATATCGGCGGCGGTACAACCAATGTCGTCCTGTTTGAGGATGGTGAGACGGCGGCCAGAGGTTGTCTGGATATCGGCGGCCGGTTAATCTGTATGAACCCACAGGGCATTATTACGAAAGTCAGTCCGGCGGCAGCAGTGATGGCACAGGCGGCAGGGGTTTCTGTTCATATAGGCGACAGAGGCGATGAAAAGGCATTGTCGGCGGTGACGCGGCAGATGGCAGCGGCACTGAATGTGTATCTGGGAGTTGGCACCAAAGATATTGATGCAATTTTAAGGCAAATTAAAACCCCGGGAAGCAGTGATTTTCCGGTGCCGGAGAAAGTACAGGCGGTATTCTTTTCCGGCGGTGTGGCGGATTTGATTTACCATGAGTCTGCGGATACATGGGCTTATGGTGATATCGGCGTTCTGCTGGGCAGAGCCATTCGGGAAAGTCGTTTATTTACGGATTTTCAAAAAATGGAGCCAGGAGAGACCATTCGTGCCACGGTTGTGGGTGCCGGGACATATACAACGACGATTTCAGGAAGTACCATTACTTATTCCGATGATATTTTTCCATTGAAAAATATTCCGGTGATCAAGCTGGATGAAGAATTGCAGGAAGCCTGTTTTGCCGGTGAGACAGAACCTGTTATCCGGCGGATTCAGTGGGTATTGGGACAGAATGATGAGGAACACTTTATTTTGGCGATGCCCGGCAAGAGAAACCCGGGATATATGGAAATGAAGCGGGCCGCAGCATCGATTCGGCAGATTATGGACAGGGTGCAGCCGCCCGGGGAACCGATTCTTCTGGTGATAGAGAGTGATATTGCCAAGGCCATGGGGCAGATGATCCGGCAACAGCCGGATTTGAAGCGTCAGGTGGTGGCCATTGACAGTATTCATGTGGAAGACGGTGAATATGTGGATATGGGAAAGCCGATGATGAACGGCATGGTCATTCCTGTGGTAGTGAAAACATTAATTTTTGGATAAAATATGAGCTGTTTGGAACCGATGATTGTTAATGTCAGTGGTGGATGCTGATGAAGAGAGAAGGTTTTGAACAGTAATAATAAGAGTATAAAAGAAAGAGGGTGATGGAGTGAAATTGGCAACAGTGCTTTCAGGGCAGGCCTTTGTGTTCCGGTCCCTGAAAGAAGTTCTGGCAAAAGCCAATGAGCTGAAATCCGGCGATGTGCTGGCTGGTGTGGCGGCATCCTCAGATTTGGAGAGAATTGCGGCGAAAGAAGTGCTTAGTCAGCTGCTTTTGTCAGACTTGCGCAATCATCCGGTTGTTCCCTATGAAGAGGACGAAGTAACCAGGATTAATCAGGATGGAATTGATGAGACAGTTTATCAGCGCATCAAAAACTGGACGGTGGCTGAGCTGAGGGAATATATCCTCAGCCATGAGACCACAGAAGACGACATTCATCTTCTGAGCAAAGGATTGACCAGTGAGATGGTGGCGGCGGTCTGCAAGCTGATGACCAATATGGATCTGGTGTATGGGGCCAGCAAGGTGCGTGTGCCGGCTCACTGCAATACCACTATCGGTCTTCGGGGTACATTGGCGACACGACTTCAGCCGAATCATTCCACGGACAATGTGGAAGGCATCACAGCGTCATTATTTGAAGGCCTCAGTTACGGCTGCGGGGATGCACTGATTGGCCTGAACCCGGTGAATGATACGGTTTCCAGTCTTTCGGAAGTGCTGAAACGTTTTGATGAGGTGAAGCACCGCTTTGAGATTCCGACACAGATCTGTGTGCTGGGACATATTACGACACAGATTGAAGCGGTCAAAAACGGTGCTCCGGCGGATATGATCTTCCAGTCTATTGCCGGAAGTGAAAAAGGCAACAGAGCTTTTGGTTTTAGTGCTGCGACGGTGGAAGAAGCCATGGCACTTCTGAAGGAAAAAGGTACCGGAGAAGGGCCGGATGTAATGTATTTTGAGACAGGACAGGGCTCAGAATTGTCATCGGATGCCCATTATGGCGCCGATCAGGTAACGATGGAGGCCAGATGCTATGGCTTTGCCAGAGCGTATCATCCCTTTATGGTTAATACTGTCGTTGGTTTTATCGGGCCGGAATATCTTTATGACAGCCGTCAGGTGATCCGTGCCGGACTGGAAGACCATTTTATGGGAAAGCTGACAGGCATTCCAATGGGCTGTGACTGCTGCTACACCAATCACATGCAGGCAGACCAGAATGATATTGAGAATCTGTCCATGTTGTTGGCATCGGCCGGGGTTAATTATATTCTCGGCGTGCCTACCAGCGATGATGTCATGCTGAATTATCAGACAAATGCCTACCACGATGTGGCTACTATTCGTGAGATTCTTGGGCTTCGTCCGATTAAAGAATTTGACCAGTGGCTGGAGAAGATGGGTATTAGTGAAAATGGCAAGCTGACAAAATATGCCGGCGACCCGACTTTATTTACAAAGAGGGGAGGCGGTATCTGATGAATATAGATGAAGCGTTGATTGAACGGATTATCCGTGAAGTTGTTTCACAGGTTGTGGCTGAAAAAGCGGCTGGGGGCGGACAGAATGGCTCTGCTTCAGGAAATAATCAGAACAGTATGCAATCAGTGAATTTGGGACAGATTGAACAGCTGGTGAAAAATGTTGCTTCCGGTGATGGACAAACATCATTTGGTGGACAAACATCGAATGCCGGTGGATATCATCCAGAAGAGCCAGTTCATGATGTGGATATCGAGGAAGATATTACTTCCCGTGAAGTGAAGAAACGTCCACTGATCGATCAGCCTCAGGACCCGGAGGCGTTGGAAAGGATGATGCGTCTGACAACAGCCCGCATCGGTGTTGGCTGTGCTGGACCAAGGCTGAAGACCCAGACGCTGCTGACTCTCAGGGCAGACCATGCCAGAGCAAGGGATGCGGTGATGCTGGATGTGCATCAGGATGTTATTGACAATCTGAAACTTTTCAGTGTCCAGACCCGCTGTCAGGACAAGAATGAATTCCTGACCCGACCGGATCTGGGACGAAGACTCAGTGAAGATGGGGTTCAGAAAGTCAAAGACCAGTGTATCGAAGCACCGGATGTGCAGCTGATCGTGGCAGATGGCCTAAGTTCCACCGCTATTAATGCCAACATTGAAAATGTGCTGCCGGTGCTGATGGATGGTCTTTCTGCTGCAGGATTGAGAGTAGGTACACCATTTTTTGTCCGATATGGCCGTGTGGCTGTGGAGGATGAGATTGCGGAGCTTGTGGGAGCGAAGGTAGTCTGCATTTTCGTGGGTGAGCGTCCGGGACTTGGAACAGCGGAGAGTATGAGTGCGTATCTGGCCTACAATGCGAAAATCGGTATGCCGGAGGCACGCAGAACCGTTGTTTCCAATATCCATAAAGACGGTATCACGGCTGTAGAGGCCGGTGCTTATCTGACGGATTTGATTCAGAAGATCTTGGATAAGAAGGCCAGCGGCGTTGAGTTACAGAATTAGGCAGGGGGAATACACATGAAAAATGATCCGATCAGGACGAAGGTGTTGAGTATCAGGCTGATCCCCAATGCTGACAGATTTCTGCTAAAGGCGATGCAGGTAAAGGAAGGACATCGGAGTCTTGGCCTGATCACAACGGACTGTGATGATGTTTCCTATGCGGCTCTTGATGAAGCGACCAAGAAGGCAGACGTGTCGGTGGCCTATGCAAGGAGCATGTACGCCGGTTCATCCAATGCCAGTACGGCTCTTGCCGGTGAGTTTATCGGTATTTTGTCCGGTGAGAATCCGGAGGATGTGAAAAGCGGGCTGGCGGCAGCTGTCAGTTACATAGAAAATGATGCCTGTTTTTACAGTGCCAATGATGATGACAGTATTGTTTATTTTGCCCAGTGCATATCAAGGACCGGCAGTTATCTGTCGGAGATGGCCGGTGTGCCGGAAGGAACGGCGATGGCTTATCTGATCGCACCGCCGTTGGAAGCGGTGACGGGACTGGATGCGGCGTTGAAAGCGGCAGATGTGGAAATGAATTTATTTTATGGGCCGCCTACAGAGACCAACTTTGCCGGAGGACTGCTGACAGGTGATCAGGCAGCGTGTCGGGCGGCCTGTGAAGCATTTCGTGAAACCATATGCAGGATTGCAGAGCATCCTGTTGAAAACATAGATTAAGAGACTTTTGGAAAAGAAGGTGAAACAGAGTGGATTTTGATAAGGACCTCCAATCGATTCAGGAAGTGAGATGGCTTGTTGCGAAGGCAGTTGTAGCTCAGAAGGAGCTGGCAAAGATGTCACAGCAGCAGGTGGATGGGATTGCAAAGGCGATTGCTGATGCCTGTGCGGCTCAGTCGGAGCGTCTGGCGAAGATGGCTGTGGAGGAAACTGGATTTGGTATATGGCAGGATAAGGTATTGAAGAATCTGCTTGGTTCGGCGATTACATGGGATAGTGTCAAGGACATGAAAACTGTGGGTATCATCAAAGATGACAAGCAGAATGGGCTGATGGAAGTCGGCGTGCCAATGGGGGTTGTGGCAGCATTGATCCCATCCACAAACCCGACATCCACAACAATGTACAAGTCGATTATTTCAATCAAAGCGGGCAATGCTATTGTTATCAGTCCGCATCCGAATGCCAAGAATTGTATTATTGAGACTGCAAAGGTCATTTGTGAAGCAGCCAGAAAAGCCGGTGCGCCGGAGGGCATTGTGCAATGTATTACACTGCCGACGATGGAAGCCACAGATGCACTCCTGAAGAACAGAAATATCGGTATTATTCTGGCAACAGGCGGCGAAGCCATGGTGCGTGCGGCTTACAGTTCGGGTAATCCGGCTCTGGGCGTTGGTCCGGGCAATGGACCTGCCTTTATTGAAAAGTCAGCGAATATCCCTGTGGCTGTCAAGCGTATTATGGACAGCAAGACATTTGACAATGGTACGATTTGTGCATCAGAGCAGAGTATTATTACGGAGCGCTGCATTGAGCAAAAGGTGGTGGATGAAGTCAGCCGTCAGGGCGGTTATTTTATGACACCGGAAGAATCTGAGAAATTGTCCAAATTTATCCTCAGAGCTAATGGCACCATGAATCCGAAGATTGTCGGAAAGAGTGCCCAGACACTGGCAGATATGGCGGGCATCCGTATTCCTGCCGGTACAAGAGTGCTTGTTTCAAGGCAGAGAACCGTGGGTAAGGACAATCCTTATTCCAGAGAAAAACTTTGTCCGATTCTGGCGTTTTATGTGGAGGATGGATGGGAAGAAGCCTGCCGCCGTTCCATTGAAATTTTAAATAACGAAGGCGCCGGACATACAATGACCATTCACAGTGAAGATGCAGATGTCATCCGTGAATTTGCCCTTCAGAAACCGGTGTCCAGATTGCTGGTGAATACACCGGGAGCCCTTGGCGGTGTCGGTGCAACAACTGGTCTTCAGCCGGCATTGACACTGGGCTGCGGTTCTGTCGGCGGCAGTGCCACATCAGATAATGTCAGCCCGCTGAATTTGATCAATATCCGCCGTGTGGCATGGGGACTTTGCGAACTGAAAGATCTGAGAAAACAGCAGGAGCAGATGACAGGCGTATCTGCTGCACCACAGAGTACTTTTGGTTCAGGCAGTCATGCAGGAGGCAGCTGTGGACAAAGTTCTGTATTTGGCAGTGGTTCTAATGCCGGAGCAGCCTGCGGTAATGCCAATAATGGAGCGGCTTGCGGCAGTCCGGAGATTACGGAAGACGATATTGCCAAAATTACAAAGGCAGTACTTCAGAAACTAGGCGCATTAAATTAAAACGGCACTAAAGGTGCGAATCATGATATAATGAGCGTTAGTGAGCGGGAGCACGCAATGCTTGCTCATCGCGAACGGCGAATGGCGATCATGATATAATGAAAACAATTAAATTCGGGATTTTCCCGCAGAATTACGGAGGTAAATATTATGGCAGACAGATTATTAGCATTAGGTATGATTGAAACAAAAGGTCTTGTAGGTTCTATTGAAGCAGCAGATGCAATGGTTAAAGCAGCGAATGTCAACTTAATCGGCAAGGTACATGTTGGCGGCGGTCTTGTAACTGTTATGGTAAGAGGCGATGTAGGTGCTGTTAAGGCAGCAACAGACGCAGGTGCAGCAGCAGCTTCCCGTGTTGGTGAACTTGTTTCTGTACATGTCATCCCAAGACCACACGAAGAGATCGAATACATTCTGCCGACACTGACAACTTCTGACAGATAGGACAGGCTTTTGGCCTGACAGCAGGTGAGCATAGATGGAGATTTTAACAGATATTGCGCTGCGGGCCCACTGGTTCCGCAGCCATGAGAAAGCGTACCATGTATCAAAGGATACGATGCTGACGCCTGCAGCGAGAGATTTTATCAGAGAACACGGAATCACGCTTATATATGAAGATTCAGCGTTGGAAGGACAGCCGGAAGTTGAAGTTTCCTCTGTACCGGAATCAGTTAAGGCAGTGAATCAGCTGCCGAAAAAAGCAGCAGAATCTGCCGATGAACACTATAAGGCCATGCCCATGGCGGCTGTTCCGCAGGGAGCCGACCACAAACCGCAGTATGTCAATGGAGAGACAGGAGAAGTTCTCAGCGTGAAGCCTGAGAATATGACCCATCTTCATGGCAATGTTCTTGTACCGAAGACCCATCCGCAAATTGCTTTTCGCGGGATGCTGGACAGCCTGGAAGCGAAGATTATGTCTTTGCAGGTGGCGGCTTCTGAGAATGGATTGCATCGACTGACAGATGCACTGGATGAAGTGCTGGCATATGTACGCCAGATTCTCAGTGCAGAAGTTTTGGACAAGGAACTCGGAGAGATCCATCTGCTTGGTCTGGACAGTGCGGAACTGCGCTATGAGTCCCATCATATCAAGGAGATTTATGGCATTCCGCATCCGATGCCGGAATACAGAATGGGTCGGATATGTATCGGCCTGAATGAGCTTAGAACTTTTGTCAGAGAGACAGAATTGGCGGCGGCCAGAGCTTTCCAGTCCGGGGATACATGTACACGGCCGGATATTGTGGAAGCCATGAATCGGCTCAGCAGTGTGATTTATATTCTGTTCTGCAGGCAGCTGACGGGCAGATGGCCCGGTCAGCTGGAGACGTCAGAGACGAAAGATCTTCCGGGATTTCTTGTGGAAGCATCCGGGCGTCATGTGCATCTGACGCAGCAGGCGATTGATGTGCTTTTCGGGGAGAATCTGCATGAGAAGAGTCCCCTCAGCCAGCCGGGACAGTATGCATCCGAAGAACGTGTCCGTCTGGTGACAGCCAAGGGTGAGATTGACAATGTGGTTGTTCTGGGACCGCCGAGAGGTGCTGTTCAGGTGGAGATGTCTCTGACAGATGCCAGAATCCTCGGTATTACGATACCTGTGAATCTTTCCGGTGATCTAAAGGGGGCCGCAGACGTGATCCTTGTGGGACCGAAGGGTATTTACAATGCTGTGGGTTCCGTCATTGCATCCAAGGCACATATTCATATGACACCGGAGGATGCCAGATTATACGGTGTTGAAGATGGGGACAGTGTGGCTGTACGATTGGAGACAGAGCGTCCGGTGACGATTGATGATGTGATTATCCGTGTCAGTGAGAAATTCTCGTTGGCGATGCATATGGATTATGATGAAGCCAATGCCTGCTCCTACAAGAAGGGTGACATGGGCTATATTATCAAGAAGAATTAGGAAAATTCAGAGGCGTTGTTTCAGGAGACTGTCTTTGGATATCTATAGATGAAACACCCGCTTTAGGGGAGGTTTTTGAGAAAATGGATGAAAAGTTAATGAAGCAGATTGTGGAGGCTGTCATGCAGGAATTGATGGCACAGCGGTCGAATGCTTCGGCATGCACGGAAGGGCTGGACAAGCTTCTGGTGATTGGTGATTTGCAGGCAGTGCCGGCGGATATGGCTGAGAAGTACCAGATTTTCCTGATTGACGACTATATTCAGAACAAGAATATTCATCGTTACCAGAAGATTTTGATTACCAGCCTGACATTGGTGCAGATGTCCGATATTGCTCAGGGGAGAGATGGTTCGCCGGAAGCCTGTGCAGTAATCAATGGACTTCTGAATGGTTTAGATGTGTGCATGACAGAAGCGGCTTTTCCACATAGGAAATATGCAGGAAAGAGCAGCTGCCGTCTGTATGAAGTCATTGAGAATAATGCGCGGATGCTGCAATCCTTTGGCATTAAGCTGTTGAAAGAATGCAAAGTCGGAGCAGCGCCGATACCGGCGAAGCCTCCGAAGTATCAGGCACCGCCGGTCGAAGTGCCGAAGGGCACTGGTCATACAACAACAGACCGGCTGATCACAGAGGATGTTGCCCGTTCCTTAATTGACGGCGGCAATACGGCGATCCGTCTGGCAGCCAATGCCATTGTGACACCGTCTGCCTGGGATTTGTTCAAGCAGAAGGGCATTGAAGTTATCAGAAAGTAGTTGGAGCAGGACTATTTTTTGACGTATGGATTTATAGATATGGTGCAGCAATGCACAAAGCTGCACCATTTGAGAAGGGGAGCATGAAATGCTGATATGTAAAGTTGTCGGTCATGTATGGGCGACGAAGAAGGAAGAGGGCTTGGAAGGTCTGAAGCTGATGGTCGTGCAGGAAATCGACGGTAACGGCAGAAAGAAGGGAAGCACCTTCGTGGCTGCGGATGTAGTCGGTGCCGGTATCGGAGAGCAGGTGCTGACTGTCAGCGGAAGTACGGCACGAAAGGCTTTTGGAAAAGATACAGTGCCGGTGGATGCTGCAATCGTGGCCATTATCGATACTGTTGAAGTGAATCGGGAAGCTGCCAGGGGCAGTGAATAGAGGTGCATGCATAAGTGGATCTGATAAAACAAATATTTGACAGCGGCGTTGTGGGATGCGGCGGTGCAGGTTTTCCAACCCATGTGAAACTGAAGGCATCACCGGAAATCCTGATTATCAATGGAGCGGAATGTGAACCGCTGCTGAGAACAGACCGATATCTGATGATTCATGAGGCTGAGAAGCTGGTGTCAGGAGTGGACCTGATCTGTCGTGAATTGTCGATACCTGAAGGCAGGATTGCCTTGAAAAAGACATATACCAAAGAAATCGAAGCACTGACAGCAGCTATTGAGAAGCTGCATTCGAAGGTGCAGCTGCATCTGATGGATAGTTTTTATCCGGCGGGTGATGAGCAGGTGGTTGTTTATGAAGTAACTGGCAAGGTGGTTCCTCCGGCAGGAATTCCGCTGGATGTGGGTGCTATTGTTGATAACGTGGCAACTATTATTGCCGTAGCTGATGCAGTGAGTGGTATACCTTTTACGGAGAAATATCTCACTGTGACAGGGGAAGTCAGGGAGCCGTCGGTTCTGAAAGTGCCGGTGGGAACTTCCTTTGCCCAGTGTATTGAGATGGCAGGCGGAACGACATCGGACAAAGTGATGGTTGTTTCCGGCGGTCCGATGATGGGGGTACCGATGTCCTGGGAAGCAGCCATGAATGCGTCGGTGACAAAGACAACCTCCGGCATTCTGGTTCTTCCGGAGGATGGCGCTATTGACCGACGCAGGAAAACACAGCTGAATCATATGCTGAACCGGGCGAAAGCTGCCTGCATTCAGTGCACATTCTGTACGCAGCTCTGTCCGAGACATATGTTGGGACATCCGCTGCAGCCGCACCGCATTATGCGGAAAATGGCTATGAACATGCCGCATCAGGATAATCATGAGACGACAAAAGACCACTGGATTTTGCCGGAACTCCTGGAGGACAAGGATATCCGGCAGGCAGCCATCTGCAGTGAGTGTGGTGTCTGTGAAGTTTATGCCTGTCCGATGGGGCTTCAGCCGAGAGTGGTCAACAGTCTGATCAAAGGTGAGCTGGCGCAGGCAGGGATCTGCTACAGCAGAGAGGGCGATACCTGGGAGGCAGATGCTAACCGGCCATACCGTAAGGTGCCGACCAAGCGGATTGCGGCCAGAGCCGGTGTTGGTGCTTATTATCATATTGATGGACATATATATAAGGAAGAAACGGCTTCAAAAGTTGTACTTCCGTTGAAGATGAACATCGGTGTACCGGCTGAACCTGTGATTTCAGATGGTGCACATGTTGAAAAAGGACAGCTCATTGCAGTCTGTCCGGAGGGCAAATTAGGTGCAAATCTCCATGCCAGTATTTCAGGAACTGCGCATTTGACGGGAAATGCCATTACAATAACAGAGGTGTAGGCAGATGTTAGAAACAATAGGATTTTTGGAATTGAATAGTATTGCTAAAGGCGTAGAAGCTGCCGACCTCATTTTGAAAACAGCTGAGGTAGATTTGATTTTTGCCAAAGCTGGATGCCCGGGCAAATACTACATTCTTTTTACCGGGGAAGTGGCAGCAGTCAAAGCGTCACTGGATGCAGGTGCGGCTATCGGCGGTAATCATACTGTAGACAGCTGTGTCATTCCGAGGGTACATCCCCAGGTCATCAAAGCCATTAATCTGGCAGCTGAACCGGGAACGCCGGGAGCCATCGGTGTCATGGAATTTTTCAGCGTGACAGCTTCTGTTTATGCGGCAGATGCGGCAGTCAAAGCAGCTGATGTGGACTTAATCGATGTCCGGTTGGGAACAGGTATCGGCGGGAAATCCTTCGTCGTACTGACGGGAGAAGTTGCTGCAGTACGAGAAGCCATCGAATGCGGCATTCATACGGAGAACGCAGAAGGAATGGAAGTATCACACGTGGTGATTCCAAACCCGCGCAAAGAAATTTTCGATTCGCTTTTATAGGGGGCCATGGCCGCTCAGGAGGCTGAGAACACAGCTTATGGCATCATATACTTTTTGTACATCACTGCACAGGGATGTTCCGATGAGCCCCGAACAAAATCGTGTTCAGCAAAGGCTTCCACGATTTGGGTCTCATCTCCACAGTGCAGAATATGTACAGAAAGTATATGTGCCATAAGCCGTGTATCCAGGTGTATTGAGCGGCGAATGTCTCCTTATAAAAGAGAATCTGTTGGTAGAATGAGTTGTGGTCTGCGGATAGCAGTTTTGGATGTTACAGTTTGTAATACATACGAAATTCATAGACAGTTGTGAGCGATGAATTACTAATTGTTCACAACGTCTGAGAGGTTGTACAATGGAACAGGAAAAACAAAGAATTATTCAGGAGTTTGTGCCTGGTAAACAGGTGACTTTGGCGCATGTGATTGCGAATCCTGACAGCAGTTTATATAAGAAGTTAGGTGTTATCGGTGATTATACCGGGGCTCTTGGTATTATGACGATCACACCCAGTGAAGGTGCGATTATCGGTGCTGATGTGGCGATGAAGGCTGCCAATGTGGAGGTTGTGTTTGTGGACCGTTTCAATGGTTCGCTGATTATCAATGGAACAGTGGCTGATGTGGAGGCAGCGGTGAAAGATGTATTAAATGTTCTTGAGAATACACTGCATTTTGCACCGACAGTGATTACCAAGTCTTAATCGGGTGATGATATGAAGAAAATTATTTTAATCGGCAATGTGGCCTGCGGCAAGACAACGATTTGCCAATATCTGAACCACATGGAAATCAAATACAAAAAGACACAGGCGCTGGAGGTCTATAACACGACCATTGATACGCCGGGGGAATATCTTGAGAATCGCGGTTATCTGCGGTCGCTGATGGTAACAGCCACAGAGACGGATCAGGTTGTTTTTGTGCAGGACGCCAGCAGAGATCAGTTCTTTTTCTCACCGGGACAATCCAGCGCTTTTACATTGCCTGTGGCTGGTGTTGTGACAAAAATTGACATTGCGACACCGAAACAGATTGCAGATGCGGTTGAACTGCTTCAATTGGCCGGTGCGGACCCGATTTTTAAAGTCAGTCCAATGACCGGAGAAGGAATGGAAGAACTGGCAGCATTTCTTGAAGAGAAGGAAGCGGCAGCGGAAGATTGATATTAGGCATAGAAACAGTTCTTCGGAACAATCATATTCGGAAAGATGAAAGTCGGATTTTGATGTTGAGAGAAATATCAAGCCGACTTTTTTATGTAATTTTATGCTTTTGTAAAAATGTGTATTTTTCAATAAAATATTCTGAAAAAATGTGTAAAATTGCGATGAAAAACGTGCAAAAATGTGTTATGTTAAATTCAGGCGATATACAAAAGCCAGAGCATGCGATTCGTTTTTCGAAGCGCGGATATCGTAAAGATGGGCAGATTACTAATATCCCGTTATACTTAGCAAGTAAAACAAAAGAGCTGTTGTAGGAATACTTGCGTAAATGATGAAATTAATGGTGACAATAGTCGTGTGTTTGTGACGAGTAAAATAAAGAAAATCTATGTGAAATATTAAAAATCATGTATAAAAGTAAAAATATATTACGAAATTAGTGTATAACAGAATACTTCTGTATAGCATTGTAAACGTAACTGTCAAAATTTGTTATGATGAGTACAGAGGTGTTTCAAATGAGAAATGAAAATGAACGATTTGTAGAAATGGGAAAGAGAATCAGAGCGAGGCGATTAAGCCTGAAGATGAAACAGATGGAGCTGGCGGAGAAGGTAGATATCTCCAATAATCATATTTCATCCATCGAGAGAGGAATAGAACGTCCGGGACTGGATTCATTCATCAGGATCTGTGATGTGTTGGATGTTACGCCGGATTATCTTTTGCTGGGTTCTATGAAATCAAATGATGTACCGAAGAACATTACGGATAATTTGAAATTGTGTACAGATGAAGAAATTCGTCTGGTGGAAGCAATGACGCAGTATCTGGTGGAGCAGCATAAGAAATAAGTAAGCCATGAACATTTTAGGCGTAATGTAGAAATAATTGAACAACACAGATGAAAAGACTGCTACTTTATTGAAAAACAGGATTCATTTATATATGTATCATGAGAATTTGATAAAGTAGCAGTCTTTTGTGTTTTTAAATGCTGGAAGTGGAATTTGTAAAGGAAGTAATAATGAGCCTTTGCCAAGTATTTCTATTGTTTCGTGACAGCTTGGAGAGTATAATAGAGTTACAGGATTCCTCTTGCAAGTTTATGTGGGAGGAAATAGATGAGAAAGAGACTACAAGACTTAACGATCAAAGATGCTTTTATGTTTGCGGCAGTGATGTCGGATGCAGAGCAGTGCCGCCACCTGTTAGAATTAGTGCTGGAAATGAAAATTCTGGAAGTAAATGTTGTGGCTGAGAAGACCATCAGTTATCATCCGGAGTATCATGGTGTGAGATTAGATGTCATGGCAGAAGAAGCTGGAACAAAACGCCGATTTAATGTGGAGATGCAGGTGAAGACAGAAACCGTATTAGCTAAACGAAGCAGATATTATCATGCGCAGATGGATATGGATGCATTACTTACGGGAGAGACGTATGACCAATTGCCGGATACATATGTCATCTTTATATGTGATTTTGTACCATTTGATAGTCGTTTGTATCGGTACAATATCCGCAATGTAGTTCGTGAGACAAATGAATTATTGAAATAAGGCTACCGCAATCCCACTGGCTTTAGACGGTGGGTTAAGGTAGTCAAAAGTTAGATATTATTGTATACTTATGGCAGGGAAACATGGAAAACTAAAAACAGGTACAAATACTTATTACGATATCACATGTATCAGAAAAAAGGCTAAAAAGGTATATAGAAACCAAAGGTTAAGGCGGTGGCAGCAGATGTTAAAAGCATATAAATACAGAATATATCCCACTAATGAGCAGAAAGAACAGATAGCAAAGACATTTGGCTGCTGCCGTTTTGTGTATAATCGGACACTGGCGTATCGAAAAGAAGCA
>NZ_JAAXCM010000014.1 GCF_019734885.1 Pseudocoprococcus catus
TTTACGCCTGTGGAGATAGTAGGTCACGAGGTCTGTGAAGCAGGAAGCCCATTGGCTTTAGACAATGGGTAGTTCACAAGTCGTTTGTAATGGTCAATTTGTATGAATAAACGCCCTATTTGCCTAATTCTTATGGTATACTAATACTATAGTGTTTATTGAGTTTTAGAGAATGCGGTTGAATCAATATGGGCTGAGCTGTAAAGGCTCAGCCTATTGGCAAAACGGGGTATTACATTGATGAATTTGAATATATTTGACCGATACTTGCTTATCATCAATATCATTGCTTTGGTGATTTACGGTATCAAGGTTTTAGTCTATAAGCATCAGACAAGAGACTGGTTTGAGAAGCTCTGCATGTTCATAGCCTTACTGGGCGGTTCAGCAGGAATTTTGCTCATGATTATTCTTTTTGACAGAAAAGCAGTCAAAGAGAATATGATGTCAAGGGTGTTTACACTTTGCATGTTGGTCATTCAGGCTATTCTATTGCTGATCGTGAAAGGCTATCATGGAGATCAGATGCATATTGCTTTCTGGGATTATTTGATGCAGCATAGAATTTTGCTGATCTATTTAGCGGTAGTGAATATACTGACAATCATTGTATTCGGTGTGGATAAGATGAATGCGAAGTCTAATAGGCAGAGAGTGCGAATTGTGACATTGCTGGGATTGGCATTTATCGGCGGTTCGGTAGGTGCGCTGATTGGCATGTATGGATTTCACCATAAGACAAAAAAAGCTTACTTTACAGTTGGGGTGCCGTTGATTTTGCTGATGCAGGTTGTTGTATTGTTTTATGTGATGAATATGGGAATGTAACTTATGAAATATACAAGTGTAACGGAAGGCGAATTTGTCTGCCGCAATAATCGTTTTACAGCGGAAGTGCTGATTGGGGGAGTACAGGAAACGGTTCATGTGAAAAACACGGGGCGTATGAAGGAACTGCTATTTCCCGGAGCCAGGGTAACGCTGACTTATTCTGATAATCCAAACAGAAAAACAAAATATGATTTAATCAGTGTGTATAAAGCATCTTTGGGGTGGGTGAATATTGACAGTCAGGCCCCGAATAAGGTCGTTGGTGAGTGGCTGGCAGGAAGAGATTACATTTTTATTAAGCCGGAATATAAATACGGTGATTCCCGACTGGATTTTTATATGGAGAAGCAGAATGAGAAATATTTGATGGAAGTCAAGGGATGTACACTGGAAATTGACGGCATCGGATATTTCCCGGATGCACCCAGCGAACGGGCAGTCCGGCATTTGCATGAACTGATGCATGCTGCGAAACAGGGGTATCATTGTATACTGGCCTTCGTGATCGCCATGCCAGGGGTGACGGTTGTGCGTCCGAATATGACAACGCATCCCGCATTTGGTCAGGCTTTATCTGAAGCTCATAAGGCTGGTGTGGACGTATGGTATCTGACTTGTGAGATCACGGCTGACAGCATAAAGGCGGCAGAACTTTATAAAGCCTAGTGCTGCGGCAAGTCCAAAAAGATAGTGGAAACAGGTTTTATTGGATATCATGATAGACTTCATATCCAAAAAGTGATACAATGAGATTGTGTTTTGGGATGGAGATGAATGAGGAGGTATACATATGCAGCCAATATATTTATCAATCCAACAGGAAGAGACTGGCGCACAGATTCGTAAGCTGATGATGAAGAACGGCTATACGGTCAGAGATGTCCAGGGGGCTATGGGATTTGAGAATCCTCAGGCTATTTACAAATGGATATCCGGCAAATCATTGCCAAGTCTCGACAATTTTATTATTTTAAGTCGATTACTGCATGCCAGTATCGAAGATATCCTCGTCGTTGACGGGGATATTGTGCGTTTTGGTACTTTTTTGAAGCAGTATGTTTTATATAGGATTGGAGTTTAGCAATGGGAAGAGGAAAAGAAGTTAGAGAATTAAGAGACAGGCTGGGGATGAATCGCAGAGAATTCAGTGATTACTATGGTATACCGTATCGTACAGTTCAGGATTGGGAAGCAGAGAAACGGGAACTTCCGGAATACCTGCTGCGGTTGATGATCTATAGAGCAGAGATGGAGCGGCTGAATAAAAAAGACGAAGTATAGAGCTGTTATTGTTAGTTGAAAATAGATGCCTGATTGGAATTTATGAAGTGGAAAAGGGATTGACAAAGGTCAGATCGTGTAGTATTCTTATTGTATATTAACGCATAGCGTTATGCATGAGGCTGAGGCAGAGTTGAAGGGGGATTTATTGATGAGAATCGAGAATTTGCAGAATCAGAACAGGCAGTTTATCAAATCCATGGACAATTTCCACGTGTTGGAGTATATACAGGATGCCAGTGTATCGCCGATGAATGCTGTGGATGAGTATTTTATGAGCAAGATGAATGTCAGAAGAAGACAGGTGGTCATTGATCTTGACAGGAATCATTCAGCGATGATCCAGGCAGGTGCCATGCAGTGGATGGGTGGTCAGGTTGAGGTGACAT
This sequence comes from Pseudocoprococcus catus, assembly GCF_019734885.1. Lineage (GTDB taxonomy): Bacteria > Bacillota > Clostridia > Lachnospirales > Lachnospiraceae > Coprococcus_A > Coprococcus_A catus. Next base: position 2,502 of record NZ_JAAXCM010000014.1, read on the forward strand.
CCGGGGTCAGAGGCATTGGCGATTTCTTTGGGAAGGCCATCAAGGGAGCCGTGACGAAGGAGACAGCTGCGAAGCCGGTGTATGTTGGTCAGGGATGTCTGGTATTGGAACCAACATACAAGTACATTATCTTGATGGATATGTCAGAATGGGGAGCAGTAGGCATGACCATCGAGGATGGTATGTTTCTTGCATGTGATACGAATGTACAGAACAGGGTTGTAGCCAGGAAGAATTTGTCATCGGCAGTACTTGGCGGAGAGGGGCTTTTTAATCTCAGTTTGTATGGTGAGGGTGTTGTGGCCCTTGAGAGCAATGTATCGGAAGAAGAATTGATCGAGATTGTTTTGGAGAATGATGAGTTGAAGATTGACGGCAATCTGGCAGTCTGCTGGTCATCGAATCTGGATTTTACTGTGGAGAGGACAACCAGCACGCTGGTTGGCTCGGCAGTCAGCGGTGAAGGATTAGTCAATGTTTATAGAGGAACAGGAAGAGTACTGATGTGTCCGGTCGCACCGACATCATCACTTTATGCATCAACGAATTCCATGGCCGCTAAGGCAGCAGCCAAAGCCAGCAATACATTATTTGGTAAATGACAGATAATAGTCAGATAACAGTCAGAAACGGAGAGGCAGCTTATGCCGGAGGAAACGAATCAGAAGTTTGAGTTATACAGGGGTGCTCAGATCATGATAAAAATATAATATTGCGTCTTGTCATTTGAAAATCTTCATGTTATACTATACACAACATGAAGCGGAGATTGTTTTCATGCAAATATTTGCCCACCAATTATTTGGTTAAGCCCATACGGACAGGCGGGGCAGCTGCCGATTGCGGTGAGAGACCGCATTATTGATTTAGTTAAAAGCTAAATTTTATAAGTCTTTTGTCTGAGAAGAAGGCTCAGAATCAAACATCACTTGTGAAATGGTCAATAAAACGTAGGATTAGCAAATATTTGCTGGTAGGAGTACCAACGATAGGCTCTGGAAATATTTTTCGTAGATATGAGAGTGAATAGACAGGGTATAGCATATAGTACTAAGAATATGAATAAGACATGAAAGACAGGTGAGTTTTGCCTGTCTTTTTTTGTGTTATGGAGTGATGAAATGAACAGAAACAAACAGATACATGCGCCGGTGTATGAAGCATTGGAGCGCTTAAAGCGAAGAAGAGTAGTCCCTTTTGATGTGCCGGGACATAAAAGGGGAAGAGGAAACCCGGAATTGGTGGAACTTCTGGGAGAGAAATGTGTCAGCCTGGACGTCAATTCTATGAAGCCGTTGGATAATCTCTGTCATCCAGTATCAGTGATCAAGGAAGCAGAAGAACTTGCAGCAGAGGCTTTTCGTGCAGCCCATGCTTTTTTTATGGTTGGCGGAACAACATCTTCTGTGCAAAGCATGGTACTTTCCTGCTGCAAGGCCGGTGACAAAATTATTTTGCCCAGAAACGTGCATAAGAGTGTGATCAATGCTCTGGTGTTATGCGGTGCGATTCCGGTTTATGTGAATCCGGAAGTGGATAATAAGTTGGGAATATCCCTCGGGATGCAGGTTGCTGAAGTGGAGAAAGCAATCAAAGAGAATCCGGAAGCTGTCGCAGTACTGGTGAACAATCCGACTTATTACGGGATTTGCTCGGATTTGCGTACAATTGTTCAAGTGGCTCATGCACATAAGATGCTTGTATTGGTGGATGAGGCCCACGGTACGCATTTATATTTTGGAGAGAATCTGCCGGTCTGTGCCATGGACGCCGGAGCGGATATGGCATCTGTTTCCATGCATAAATCCGGCGGCAGTCTGACGCAGAGTTCTTTGCTGTTGACAGGAAAGAATGTTAATTGGGAGTATGTCAGTCAGATTATCAATCTGACTCAGACCACCAGTGCTTCTTATTTGCTGATTTCAAGCCTTGATATTTCCAGGAGAAATCTGGCTCTCCGGGGGAAGGAATCTTTTGCGAAAGTAAGCCGTATGGCAGAATATGCCAGAGAAGAGATTAATTCCATCGGTGGATTTTATGCCTATGGCAAGGATATGATTAATGGCGGCAGTATTTATGATTTTGATGTGACGAAGCTGTCAGTGTATACAAGAGATATTGGACTGGCCGGTATTGAAGTCTATGATCTTTTGCGGGATGAATATGATATCCAGATTGAACTGGGTGACATTGCCAATATTCTGGCGTATATTTCGATTGGTGACAGAATACAGGACATTGAGCGGCTGGTGGGGGCTTTGGCGGACATCAAGCGTCTTTATGCGAAGGATCCGGAGCAGATGCCAAATGCGGAGTATATCAAGCCGACAGTTTGCGTATCACCGCAAACTGCTTTTTACGGGGAGAAGAAATCCGTGCCGATTCGTGAGACAGAAGGAATGATCTGCAGTGAGTTTGTTATGTGCTATCCGCCGGGAATTCCGATTCTGGCGCCGGGGGAAATGATTACCCGGGAGATTATTGATTATATTATCTATGCAAAAGAAAAAGGCTGTTCCATGCAGGGCATGCAGGATCCGGCAGTGGAATCACTGTTCGTATTGACAGGAAAATATTGATAGAAGGAGGGAGAGCAGTGGAGCTGTGGTTTTCTGATTATCACACAGAGAAAGTCAAGGTTTCCGTCAAGGTTCAGAAACAATTATTTGGACTTCAGACAGAATTTCAGCGAATCGACGTGTTTGATTCGGATGAATTTGGCCGGTTTTTAAGTGCTGACGGCAGCATTGTATTCTCTGAAAAAGATGAGTTTATTTATGATGAAATGATTGTGCACGTGCCAATGGCGGTACATCCGCATGTAAAAAATGTTCTGGTGATCGGCGGCGGAGACGGCGGTGTGGCCAGAGAATTGGGTTACTATGAAGAAATCGAGAAAATCGATGTGGTGGAACCGGATCGGGTTTTTGTGGAAGTCTGCAAAGAATTTTTCCCGGATAATGCCTGCGGCCTGGGGGATAAGAGAGTCAGCATTTATTATGAAGACGGGTTGAAGTTCCTGCGTTTAAGACAGAATGAATACGATTTGATTATCAACGATGCCATTGATCCGCTGGGACATAATGCCGGTCTTTTTACAAAAGAGTTTTACGGCAACTGCTACAGAGCACTGAAAGAAGACGGTATCATGGTGTATCAGCATGGAAGTCCTTTTTATGATGAAGATGAGGAATCCTGCAGGGTGATGCACAGAAAGGCCAGTCACAGTTTTCCGATCAGCAGGGTATATCAGGCACACATTCCGACTTGTTCTTCGGGGTACTGGCTTTTTGGTTTTGCTTCCAAGAAATACCATCCACTGGAACATCTGGATGCCAAAAGATGGAAGGAACGTCACATTAAAACCTGGTATTATACAACCAATCTGCACAAAGGAGCCTTTATGTTGCCGAGATATGTAGAAGACATGCTGGAGGAAGAGGAAGATCGTAAAAAATAGAGCTTTCTGAAGAGCAGATAACAAATACATTATAAATGTATGATGAAATAAAGGAAAAGCAGAGGAGATTAAAAATGGGAAGATTATTAATTATTGGATGCGGCGGTGTTGCCGGTGTGGCTATTCACAAATGCTGTCAGAACAGCAAAACATTTTCAGAAATCTGTATTGCCAGCAGAACAAAGTCAAAATGTGATGATTTGAAGGAAAAGCTGGAGAAAACAACAGAGACGAAGATTACAACGGCCAAGGTGGATGCAGACAATGTAGATGAACTGATCGCACTGATTAAAGATTATCAGCCGGATGCGGTTTTGAATGTGGCATTGCCGTATCAGGATCTGACAATCATGGATGCATGTCTGGCATGCAAGGTGGATTATATTGATACAGCCAATTATGAACCGGAAGATACGGATGATCCACAGTGGCGTGCAATTTATGAAAAACGATGCAAAGACGAAGGATTTACGGCATATTTTGATTATTCCTGGCAGTGGGCTTATCAGGACAGATTTAAAGAAGCCGGTATTACCGCACTTCTGGGCAGTGGCTTTGACCCAGGGGTTACAAGTGTATTTACAGCCTATGCGCTGAAGCATTATTTTGATGAAATTGAAACTATTGATATTCTGGATTGTAATGGCGGTGACCATGGTTATCCTTTTGCAACAAATTTCAATCCGGAGATTAATTTGCGTGAAGTATCTGCCAATGGTTCCTATTGGGAAAATGGTCATTGGGTTGAGACAGAGCCTATGGAGATTAAACGTGAATATGACTTCCCTAAGGTTGGACAGAAAGATATGTACCTGCTTCATCATGAGGAAATCGAATCACTGGCCAAAAATGTACCAGGTGTAAAAAGAATTCGTTTCTTTATGACTTTTGGACAGAGCTATCTGACCCATATGAAGTGTCTGGAGAATGTGGGAATGCTTTCTACATCACCAATTATGTATGAAGGCAGAGAAATTGTTCCGATTCAGTTTTTGAAAGCGCTGCTTCCGGACCCGGCTTCTTTGGGGCCTCGCACGGTTGGAAAGACCAATATTGGCTGTATTTTCACAGGAAAGAAGGATGGCAAAGAAAAGACTATTTACATCTATAATGTATGTGATCATCAGGAATGTTACAAAGAAGTGGGCTCTCAGGCGATTTCTTATACAACAGGTGTGCCAGCTATGATTGGTGCAGCATTGGTGCTGGATAAAGTATGGGATAAGGATGGTGTCTTCAATATTGAAGAATTTGACCCGGATCCATTTATGGACATGCTCAACCAGTATGGTCTGCCATGGGTTGTGGATGAAAATCCACAGACAGTAGAATGATGTTTGAGGGACTGCCGACACCCTGTTATGTAGTGGATGAAGGCAGAATCCGACACAATCTTGAAATCCTGCAGCAGTTGGAAAAGGATACAGGCTGTCATATTCTGCTGGCACAGAAAGCATTTTCCATGTACAGCCTTTATCCGATGATCGGGCGGTACATCAGCGGCACAACTGCCAGCGGCCTGTACGAAGCCAGACTGGGATATGAAGAAATGGGAAAAGAGAATCATGTTTTTGCACCGGCTTATAAAGAAGCGGACATGCAGGAACTGGTGACGATCTGCGACCATATTATTTTTAATTCCTTTGCACAGTATGAAAAATATAAAGATATCTGTCAGGCAAAGGGCGTCAGTGTCGGCATCCGTGTGAATCCCCAGTGCTCGACACAGGAAGGTCATGACATTTATGACCCATGCGGTTATGCATCGAGACTTGGAGTCACAAAAGCACAGTTTCCGGAAGTTCTCCCGGAGGGGATTGAAGGATTACATTTCCACACATTGTGTGAACAAAATGCAGATGATCTTGTGACAACCTTTCAGGCATTTGAAGAAAAATTCGGAAAATATCTTCACTGTATAAAGTGGCTGAATCTTGGCGGCGGTCATCATATTACAAGGAAAGATTATCAGTATGAAACACTGGTGAAACTGATTCGCTATATCCGGGATACCTATCATGTGACAGTTTATCTGGAGCCAGGAGAAGCAGTGGCATTGAATGCCGGTTATATGGTGACAGAGGTGATGGATATTGTTCATAATGATATGGATATATTGATTTTGGACGTTTCAGCAGCCTGTCATATGCCGGATGTCCTGGAAATGCCATATCGTCCGCCACTGTCTGGTGGATACGAGGCAAATCAGAAACCGTATACCTATCGGCTTTCTTCTATGACTTGCCTGGCGGGAGATGTGATTGGTGATTACAGTTTTGAAAAGCCGGTTCAGATTGGCGACCGTCTGGTGTTTGAAGATATGGCAATTTATTCCATGGTCAAGAATAACACCTTTAACGGTATGCCTCTTCCGGGCATCGCTTTGCTTCGTGAAAATGGAAGCACAGAAATGGTAAGAAAATTCGACTATCAGGATTTCAAAATGCGTTTATAGATAAAATATTATATGGTTCGTATATTAGGAATAAGAAAATGAAGAATATCAAAACAATTCCGTCAGCAGATGGCTATCATATGCCGGCAGAATATGCCTGTCACAAGGGATGTATCCTGATATGGCCGCAGCGTCCGGGTTCCTGGAAAAAGAATCCTGAAGCAGCAGAAAAGGCTTTTTGCGCTGTGATGCAGGCAATTGCTGAAAGTGAGGCTGTGTATCTGGCGTGCGGGAAAGCGGCGCTTCCCAGGGCAAAGGCCTTTGCTGATGAATATAACAGACAATTTCAGAGGGAAATTTCAGAAAAGAAGCATTTCCCAGTGGTTGTATTTGAGGCGGAAACCGATGATGCCTGGGCAAGAGACATAGGGCCTACTTTTGTTGTCAAAGATGACACAGTGCGTGGCATCAGCTGGACATTTAATGCCTGGGGCGGTGAGGAAGACGGCTTGTATGCCTCATGGCAGAAAGATGATACTTTTGCGGCAGCATTTGCAAAAAGAGAAGGCTATGTCTGTTATGATGCCTCTCCATTTGTACTGGAAGGTGGATCTATTCACAGTGACGGTGAAGGAACAGTGATGGTGACTGAGTCATGCCTGCTGAGTCGGGGAAGAAATCCTCAGCTCTCAAAAGCGGAGATAGAGGAAAAGCTGCAGCAGTTTCTGGGGGTTGAAAAGGTTCTCTGGCTGCCAAGAGGCATTTATAATGATGAAACAAATGAACATGTGGACAATGTCTGTGCTTTTATCAGACCGGGAGAAGTGGTTCTGGCCTGGACAGATCGGGAAAATGATCCGCAGTATCCGCTTTCGCTGGCATGTCTTCGCTATCTGGAATCCCAGACAGATGCCAGAGGAAGAAGGATAAAAGTGCATAAGCTTCCGATACCGGATGTGCCGGTGTGTGTGACAAAAGAGGATTTGGAAGGTTATGCTTTTGAAGATGGTGAAGATACGAGAGAGGAAGGAGAACGTCTGGCGGCTTCCTATGTGAATTTCTACTTTTCAAACGGTGCAGTGGTCATGCCGGCTTTTGGCGGAGAAAATATTAAAAGTGATCAGAGAGCAGCAGAAATCATGGAAAAGCTTTGCCCGGAACGGAAAGTGATTGCTGTTGATGCCAGGGATATTTTGACAGGCGGAGGCAATATTCACTGTATTACACAGCAGATTCCATTTGGAAAAGCAGAACAGGGAGAATAACTATTAATGAGAAATGTTAAGATAGCAGCTATTCAGATGCAGTGCAGTACGAATCTGCAGACTAACCTTGAAAAGGCCGAGAAAATGGTACGGCAGGCAGCGGGAGATGGTGCACAGATCATTTTGCTGCCGGAACTTTTTGAACGGGAATATTTTTGCCAGCAGCGCAGATATGATTTTTATCATCTGGCAAAGCCTGTGGAAGAAAACGATGCGGTGCAGATGGGCATGCGGCTGGCAAAGGAACTGAACGTCGTATTGCCGGTCAGCTTTTATGAACAGGATGTAAACACATTATATAATTCCATTGCCTGCATTGATGCGGACGGCACATTGTTGGGGGTGTATCGGAAGACACATATTCCGGATGATCATTATTATCAGGAAAAGTTTTATTTTACACCGGGGAATACCGGCTTCAAAGTATTTGATACCCATTTCGGCAAGATAGGGATTGGTATATGCTGGGATCAATGGTTTCCGGAAGCGGCCAGATGTATGGCTCTTATGGGAGCAGAGATACTGCTTTATCCGACGGCGATTGGCTCCGAACCGATTCTTGAATGTGACAGTATGCCGCATTGGAGACGCTGCATGCAGGGACATGCGGCTGCCAATCTCATGCCTGTGATTGCTGCCAATCGGATAGGCCGGGAAGAAGTGACCCCATCTCTTGAAAATGGCGGACAGAGGTCAGCCCTTGTTTTCTATGGTTCTTCTTTTATGACAGATGAAACAGGTGAATTGAAAGCCTGCGCGTCCAGAGATCAGGAAGAGATTTTAACCGGTGTGTATGATCTGGATGATCTGGCTGATAAACGTCTTGAATGGGGACTTTTCCGGGATAGGAGACCGGAGATGTATTTAAAAATAACACAATAAAATTTTTAAAAGAACTGCTTGTTTGATTTTCGATTTGTTCCTGAGTATGCTATACTGGTACTATCTATCAAAAAGGGCTGGTCCCGGTTTTATGCTTAAAGGAAGAATTGTATGATAGAAATTGATATGAGCAGTTCTTTTTTTGTATTATGAGAAAAAGAAATCAGAAAGTGAGGAAGTATAATGAACGAATTGTACGAAGCGATTGAGAAGAAGATTAAGGCATCCGGATATCCTCGGACTATTTCAGGAGCCGATGTGTATGATGATATCTGTGACCAGATTGAAGGTAAAGAAAACGGAGAATATATATTATTATCAAAATTTGACGAAGATGTCGTCTTTGAATATCATATCACCATTCAGGATGAGAACTTTAATCTGGGCATTTTGACGATGAAGACACCTGAAGGTGTATTTAAGGCAGATTTTGATGCAGAATAGAAACCGGATGGAAAATATATTTTATGATGGAGAGAGAAGATGAAAACTAAAAGAAAACGGATCGGTATGCTGGCATTCATTGTGATGATTGCTGTATTGATGATTGTGACGATGCAGACGCCGGGAACAATTGCAGATTCTGAGAATTATCAATGCCAGACATATGCAACAGTTTTTGCACTATTGCCGCCGGTGATCGCTATTGGATTGGCTTTGATCACCAAGGAAGTCTATACATCACTTTTGGCCGGAATCATTGCCGGCGGCCTGTTATATTCCAATTTTAACCTGGAGCTGATGCTTAACACGATTTTTTATCAGGGAGAAGGCGGCATGGTCATGAAGCTGTCGGATTCCTGGAATGTGGGTATTCTTGTATTCCTTGTGATGCTTGGCATTTTGGTCGCACTGCTCAATAAAGCCGGCGGCTCTGCTGCTTTCGGCGAATGGACCACGAAGCATATCAAGACAAGAGTCGGTGCTCAGATTGCGGTGATTGCCCTTGGTGTAATGATCTTTGTGGATGACTACTTCAATTGTCTGACAGTGGGAAGTGTGATGCGTCCGGTGACGGACCGACATCAGGTTTCAAGAGCCAAGCTGGCTTATATCATTGATGCGACGGCAGCACCGGTCTGCATTATTGCACCGATCAGTTCATGGGCTGCGGCTGTTACATCTTCTGTGCCGGAGGAGGCCGGTATTAACGGATTTTCTGTATTTATTCAGACAATTCCATACAACTTATATGCAATTTTGACATTATGTATGCTTTTGGCAGTGACCATTTTAAAAGTTGATTTCGGTCCGATGAAAAAGCACGAAATGAATGCCTTTAAAGGCGATTTATTTACAACACCGGGAAGACCGTATGAAAGTGATGAGGAAGCAATAAGCAATGATAAAGCCCATGTGATGGACCTTGTTTTGCCGGTTGCAGTGTTGATCGTCAGCTGTATTGTGGCAATGATCTATACCGGCGGATTTTTTGACGGTGCTTCCTTTGTGGATGCCTTTGCGGATTCAGATGCATCGGTCGGCCTTGTTCTGGGTGGTTCCGTGGCACTTGTATTTACGTTTATTTATTTCATGATGCGTGATGTTTTATCTTTCAAGGAGTTTACAGACTGTATTCCAGAAGGTTTCAAAGCCATGGTTGCACCAATTCTGATATTGTCCATGGCATGGACTTTGTCAGGCATGACAAATCTTCTGGGAGCCAAGATTTTTGTGGCAGAGTTGGTGGCCGGTTCCGCTTTATCTATGCAGGGATTCCTTCCGATGATCATCTTCCTTGTGGCAGCTTTTCTGGCTTTTGCAACAGGTACATCATGGGGCACATTCAGTATTCTCATTCCGATTGTTATCGGCGTCTTCCCGGAAGGACAGATGATGGTAATTTCTATCGCGTCCTGTCTGGCCGGTGCCGTGTGCGGTGACCATTGTTCACCAATTTCAGACACAACGATCATGGCGTCAGCCGGTGCACATTGTGAGCATGTGAATCATGTTTCAACACAGCTGCCGTATGTGCTGCTGGTTGCTGCCGTATGTATGGTGGGATATTTTCTGATTGGTGTTTTCCGTGCAGTTGGGCTGGCTTCTATTGCCTGGCTTGCACTGCCAATCTGCATAATTATCCTTTTGGCCATTTTATTGATTATCCGTGCTAAAGGGACGAAGGAGGCGGCTTGATCATGAGGATTGTTGTCAGTGCCTGTCTTCTGGGGGAGAACTGCAAATACAGCGGCGGCAATAATGAGAATAAAGCGGTGCTGAATTTTGTAAAAGACCATGAGCTTATACCGGTCTGTCCGGAAGTATTGGGTGGACTGCCTGTGCCGAGAATGCCGGCAGAGATCGTGAATGGTGTTGTCAGATGCAGGGACGGACGATCCGTGGATGACGCATTCAGGAGCGGGGCTGCCAAGGCGTTGACGATTGCTTTGAAGGAAAAAGCAGATCTGGCCATTCTTCAATCCAGGAGTCCTTCCTGCGGCGTCAAGGCCGTTTATGATGGTACTTTCAGTGGAAAGATTATTCCGGGAGAAGGTGTTTTTACAGAGCTTCTTCGGGAAAACGGCATCAGAGCCATAGATGCTGCGGATATTGATGCATAAAAAAAGGATACATGGATAATTTTACCTGTGATTAATAAAGGAGAGGATTGGAATGGCCTTTGATTTCAACGAACAATTTGAGAAGATGATGCGGGAGTATGATGTGACAGAAGTTGTACTGCTTGGACATATGAATCCGGATGGGGATGCAGCAGGTTCCGTCATGGGGCTGGCACATTATATCAAGGTGAATTATCCCCAGTATATAGCATGGCCTTTTTTGTCAGATAAACTGGATAAAGGCCCGAAGAAACAGGTCATGGAGGATGAGATTTTTGCTCCTTTTGAGCGTCCGAAGTTGGCGTCTGAAAGGTATGCGGTGATTGTCTGTGACACAGCAACTCTTAAAAGGCTCATCGGCATGAAATATTACCAGCGGGCAGTGGTTTCGATGATCATTGACCATCATGCCTCTAACGAAGGATATGGAATAATCAATGACATAAAAGTTTCGGAGTCCTGTGCCTATAACGTTTTCGAAATATTAGATAAAGAAATGCTCAAAAAGGCGGCTTCGGCACCACACCCGAATGGGGCAGATTATCTGTATATGGGCATTCTTCATGACACAAGCCGATTTTCAAGATCGGATGCCAAAATTGAGGCAGCGGGTTCAAAATTGCTGGCAATGGGGGCTGATCATCGCTATGTGATGCGGACGATGCAGGATAAGACATTGGATGATCTGATCAGACAGGGAGAGATCCTTCGCAGAGTGAAGCGCGTGATGGAGGGCAAAGTGGCATATGTTTATATGTCCTATCAGGAAGCGAAGAAACTGCATATCAGCTATGAAGATATTCATCCTATCAGCGGAATGCTCAGAGATTGTGAAGATATCGAGATGGGGTTTTCTATGTATGAGGAAGCGCCGAATATTTGGCGATGTTCTTTCAGATCGGATGGACAATGGATAAATGTGAATGAGATGATGAAATCATTTGGCGGCGGCGGACATGCGGCGGCAGCCGGGCTTCGGCGTAAGACTCATGAACCGGAACAATTACTGGAATTAATCTTGGAAGAGATTCGAAATAGAGTGAAAAATGTCATTGTCTGGGATGAATATAGCTGCTAAGATTAAGAATAAATAAATATCTGACAAAAAGATTAAGATTTGCAAATTGCCTGTATTTTCCTGCTTCCATATGGTATACTTAAAAAAAGAAATGATGATAGTACGTAATTCTTATAGGAGGGTGAGAGTATGAAGAAGAGATGGATGGTACAGGCTTTTGCATTGGCGTTGACCGGTGTACTGGTTTTTGGAACAGGCACAGTGACCTACGCAGATGAGAAGAAACCAGTGGTAATCGGTGAGATGGTCGGGCAGGATACTTCGGACAAGGATAACGCTAAGAATACGAAGGAAGGCAAGGATGCTTCCGGCAAAGAGTGTGATCAGTGTCAGGATCCTGTTTATACATGGACACCTACAGATTCAGGCTATACATGTAAGGCGGTAAGAGAATGCAAGGATCCTGAGAATGGCAAGAAGCATTACAGAGAAGAAACTGCCAAGGTGGAAGCGAAGACAACGAAGCAGGCGACTTGTGAAGAGGAGGGTGAAATCGTTTATACAGCAACCTTTGAGAACAAGACAGAGACTGATAAGAAAGATGATGCGAAAGCTGAGGATACCAAGAAGGCTGATGCCAAAGCAGCTGAAAGTGGTCTTTTTAAGACACAGACACGGGCTGTGAAGATTAATGCTCTTGGACACAAGTACGGTGAAGTTACTTATACATGGAATCAGACAGACAATGGCTACACCTGCACGGCATCCCGTGTTTGTGAGAATGACAGCAGCCATGGTGAGACAGAGACGGTAGAGGCATCAATGGAAGTCACAAAGGCTCCGACTTGTGAAGAAGAGGGTGAAGAAGTTTATACAGCAGTATTTACCAATGAAGCTTTTGAGACACAGACACAGACTGTGAAGACGGGTGCCCTGGGTCATCATTTTGGTGATGTTTCCTATGAATGGACGAAGACAGATAAGGGCTATACATGTACTGCTTCAGCAGTTTGTGATGTCGATTCTTATACAGCAACAGAGACAGTAGAAGCTGCTGCAGAGGTGACAAAGGCTCCGACTTGTGAAGAGAAGGGTGAAGAGACTTATACAGCCGTATTCACAAATCCGGCTTTTGAGACACAGACACAGATGGTCGAGATTGGTGCCCTTGGTCATTTGTATGGAGAAGCATCTTACAAGTGGACGAAGACAGATAAGGGTTATACATGCACAGCGACAAGAATTTGTCAGAACGACAACACACATGTTGATAAGGAAGCAGTTGCCGCTGCAGTGGAAGTGGCAAAGGCAGCCACATGTGAAGAAAAGGGAGAAGAAACTTACACAGCAGTATTTACCAATAAAGCTTTTAAAACACAGACAAAGACAGTAGAGACAGATGCTCTTGGCCATTTGTATGGAGAAGTATCTTACAAATGGACAAAGGAAGATAAAGGATATAGCTGTACAGCATCAAGAGTTTGTGAGAATGACAAGAATCATGTAGAAAAGGAAACTGTTACAGCAGCGTACAAAGTGATAACAAAGGCAACTTCAGATAAAGCAGGTGAAGGTTTATATACAGCTGCATTTAAGAATGCAGCCTTTGAAGAGCAGTCCAAAAAAGTAAAGCTTGTTGCTGCAGACAAGAAAGACAATACAAAGAAGAAAACAACAACGAAGAAGAACACAGCTAATAAAACTACAACCAAGAAAACCGCAGCAAAGACAACAGCTAAGAAGTCTACAGCGGTTAAGACGGGTGATGAGAATAAGCCTGTTGTTATGGGTATCGTAGCAATTGGTGCGCTGGCAGTGATCGTTGTAGCCGGCAGACAGCTGCGCAAGAAACATGAATAAAAATATGCAGTAGCGTATTACATGAAGATGAAAGGCGGAAGGTATCTTCCGCCTGATATATCAGAATCATGCAGAGAGCATGATTCTGATATTTTTTTAATGTAAATCGAATATTTCTGTAAGCTTTTATATTATTATTTCTTTTATATCGTTATTTCATTTTTTTCATGGTAAGATACCAGTCGAGAGGTTTAATAGTATTGTCTGAACTTTCAAGACGTTCCTGAGCTTCTTCAATTGTCAATGGGGCACCCATGACTACATCATCTCCGGGCTGCCAGTTTGCCGGTGTGGAATAATGCGTTTTGTCATTTAACTGCAATGACTGCAGAATACGTATAATTTCAGGAATATTTCGTCCGGTGGACATAGGATAGTACAAGATGGTACGGATTATACCCTCTGGATCAATAATAAACACTGCACGAACGGTTTGTGTATTTGCAACAGTCTGGAGCATACCATATTTTTTGGCAACATTCATACTAATGTCTGCAATAATTGGGAAAGGAATCTTCACTTTTCCTTCGTTATTGAAATTCAATGCTTCGATACTTTTGATCCAGCCAAGATGAGAGTGAAGTGAATCAATGGAAAGGCCAATTAATTTGGTGTTAAGTGATTCAAAGGTTTCATTCATCCTGGAAAGGGCAATAAATTCTGTTGTACAAACCGGTGTAAAGTCAGCCGGATGTGAAAAAAGGACAACCCAACTTCCTTTATAATCGGCTGGAAAATCAATTTTCCCCTGAGTTGTCATTGCATGAAATTCTGGTGCATGGTCACCAATGAGCGGCATTTTGTTTTCTTCCATAGGTCATATTAACTGCATACAGGTTGCAGTTCCTCCTTTCTAAAAATAAAATCCACAATAATCAATTTTATTTTATCGTAACTGTTCAGAGCTAACCTCCAAAATGCTACGCATTTCGTCGGTGTGGCGTATCCGCCAAATAAAATTTCAAAAACAGTCTTAAAAATGCAAGCATTTTATACCTGCTTTTTGAAATTTTGCTTGGCTCTGAACAGTTACATTTTATCATATTTTAATAAAAGTGCAGCGATAATTTGAGAGAAAATTTCTTATTATGTATCAAATTTATAGGAAAATTAAGTTATTGTTTATTTTGCGTATATCCTTGACGTAAAGTAGTAAAAAGCATATACTGTTGTTTAAAATTAGTTAAGACTAATGAATGAAGGGGTTACTTATTATGGGATTTTTAACAGTTAAAAGGAGCAGTACATGAAGTTTTTTCATTTATCAGATTTGCATATTGGATTAAAACTGATGAACAGGGATCTGCGGGAAGAACAGATAGATATTTTACGGCAGATTACGGAATTGGCCAAGGCAGAGAAACCGGATGCGGTTGTGATTGCAGGGGATATTTATGATAAGGCAGTGCCGGCGGCGGAAGCGGTGGAAATATTTGACGGTTTTATGACAGAACTTAAGAAAGCAGTGCCGAAGGCGGAGATTATGCTCATCAGCGGCAATCATGACAGCGGTCTGCGTCTGAATTGTTTCAGAGAGATTCTGGATGAACAGAAAGTACATATGATCGGATTGCCGCCGAGAACGGAGAATGAATATATCGAGAAAGTGACGCTTACGGACGAATTTGGAACGTTGAACTTTTATCTGCTGCCTTTTGTTAAGCCATCCATGGTGAAACAGATTGTGGGGGTGGATGAAAATGGCAATAATCTATCATATGATGCGGCTTTACACCGGCTTATTGAACGGGAGAAGGTGAATACGACTGAACGGAATGTGCTGGTCAGTCATCAGTTTTATCTGCCTGTGGGCGGCGATGCAGAAAAGGTTGATCGAATGGATTCGGAGATTCGTACAGTGGGCAATATTGATGCTGTGTCAGCGGATGTGTTGGAGCTTTTTGATTATGCCGCTTTGGGGCATATCCATAAGCCTATGAAAGTGGGAAGTGAAGCTTACCGTTACTGCGGAACACCTTTGGCCTGTTCTGTCAGCGAGGCAGGACAGCAGAAAGGTATTATTATGGTAGAAATGGGATCAAAAAACTCAGTGAAGACAACGATACTGCCTCTGAAACCGCTGCGTGAAGTCAGGATCATCAAAGGCAGTCTTGAAGATGTTCTTGTGCAGGCCTGCGAGGATTTTGTAACAGTGATTTTGACGGACAAAGTTGATTTGGATATTATGGATATGCAGGACAGAATCCGTATGGCTTTTCCGTACTTATTGGAAATCCGGCGGGAAGTACTGCGGAAAGCGGATTATAGTAATCAGATGATGGCGGAGAAGGAACAGGATCCTTTTAAGCTGTGTTGTTCTTTTTTGAAAGATCTGGACGATGAGGAGAAAGCAGTTCTTCAGGATGTCATTCATACTGTACAGGGGGTGAAGTAGATGAAACCGATTCAGCTGACAATGCAGGCTTTTGGGTCATATGGCAAGAAAACTGTGATTGATTTTACAAAACCGGATCAGAACTTGTTTCTGATTACAGGGGATACAGGTGCAGGCAAGTCAACGATTTTTGATGCCATTGTCTTCGCACTTTATGGCGAAGCAAGTTCCGTGGTGAATAAGAAGAATGGCACTGAACTACAGAGCCAGTTCTCAGAGAATTCAGTGGAACCCTTTGTGGAATTGGTTTTTTCGGAGCGTGAAGGCAGCGAGGATGTGCATTATACAGTTAGGCGTGTGCCGAAGCATATTCGTCCGCTGAAAAGGGGCACCGGATTTAAGGAAGAGAGCGGCAGTGTGTCTCTTATTATGCCTGATGGAATGGAATATCCGTCGAAGGAGACAGATAAGAAACTGGAGGAAATTGTAGGACTGACAAAGGGCCAGTTTATGCAGGTGGCTATGATCGCGCAAGGGGAATTTATGGCTTTGCTTCGGGCAAAATCCGATGAAAAAAAGGTTATTTTCAGAAGACTTTTTAATACGGAACTGTATCAGGACATTGTGGATGAGCTGGCAAAGCGGCGCAAGGATAAGCAGGGGAAGATCGCACAGATTAAGACGGCCTGCCAGACGGAAGTGGGTCATATCATTGTGCCGGAGACTGAGATATCAGAGAAAACAGAAACGGGTGCTGCTGAAAAAGCTGATGATGCTGCCGAAACAGATGATAGCTGCAGCAGAAAGATTCATCTGAAGGATCTTAAAGATAGAATTTTAAAATCAGAACGCTTGTCGCTGGCAGATATGGAGGCATTGCTGCAGGAACTTCAAAGGACTTGTGAACAGTTGAAGGAGAAAGTAAAGCATTCAGAGGAACGAAGAAATCAGTTGAATCAGGATTATCTTGAGAGGAGAGATGCTTCAGCGAAGGCTGAACAATTGCAGGAGCGTTTCAAAGAATTAGATTTGGCAGAAAGAGAGCTGGCTGAGTGTGAGAAAGAGAAAAATCTGGTGGGAAAATGGCAGCTCCTGACCGGACAGATTGAAGCAGCCTGGGATGTGCAGGCAGTTTGGCAGCGCTATCAGGATGTGAAACAGCAGCTTGAAGCGACAGAGAAGGCATTAAAGAGTCATGAGCTGGCATTGCCGGAGGCGGAAGAAAACTATGGACAGTCGAAGAAGGCTTTGCAGCAGGCAAAAGCAGCACAGGAACAGGCCTTGACAGAATATTCCAAGATATTGGAGCGCGTTGAAAAAGATTTGAAGTCCTTTGCTAAAATTGCCGCTTCAAAGCAAGCTGCGGCGGAGGCCGGGAAGATGGCAGAGGCTGCCAGCCGGCAGGAGAAGGAAGCAGCAGACAGTCTGAATTTGCTTGAGGAACAGGAGAAGCAGTGGCAGCAGCAGGCGGAGAAATTGTCGGATACGGATAGTCGAGCAGCCATTTTGCTTGGACAGCAGCGGGAAATCAGGGATATGGCTGAAAATCTAAAAAACTGGCAGAGAGAAGAAGAAAACTGTTACAGGCAGAGGCAGACAGCGGAAAATGCACAGACAGCCTATATACAGGCACAGGATATATACATCAGAGAAAACGAAGTCTATACGCAGGCGAGCAGTGCGTTTTTTGATGCACAGGCCGGTATTCTTGCAAAGAAATTGCAGCCGGGACAGCCCTGCCCGGTCTGCGGTTCAGTGGAGCATCCTCATCCGCATCAGATGGAGAGAGCATCTCTGACAAAGGAGGAACTGGATGTTCTGGCACAAAAGCTCCAGAAACTTCAGAAACAGCGGGAAAAAAAGTCAAATCAGGCAGGAGCAGCGGCCGCCGCTTTGGAGGCAAGTGAAAGATCTTGTCATCAAATGGGAGAACAGCTTTACCGTAAAGCACAAGCCTATGATAATGGCGGCAAGAACTGTGAGACTGTTGATGCCAATGATGCTTTTGATAGTCAATGGCTTGCAAAACAGTTAAAGAGATGGCAGCGGGAGTGGCAGGATAGAGACAGTCAGCTTCAGAATGACAGGAAAAACTTATTGCTGCTGAAGCGATTGATGGAAGATGCTGTATCCAAAAAGAAAGAACTGTCAGAAAAAAAGGAGAAGGCTGGTCAGCAGCTGTCTAAGATTAAAGTGCGGCTTGCGGCAGCAGAGGCTGCTTTGGAGAATATGGAGACATCCACTTATTATGAATCTGAAACAACTGCCAGAGAGATATTGAAAAAAGCATCAGAAAAGAAATCGGACAGCGATAGAAATTATAAATGCTGCGAAAAGGCAGAGCAGGAGGATGGAAATCGTAAGGAGAGGACAGAAGAGAGGATTCATCAGTTACGTCAGAGTCTGCCGTCGCAGCAGGAAGCATGCAGCGAAAGAAAAACAGCCTATGAACAGATAATGGAGAACAGACAGCTGACTGAAACACAATGGCAGTCACTGACAAAGCATTATACAAAAGAAGACAGACAGCGCCTTGCAGAGCAGATTAATCGATGGCAGGAAAAGAAAATTGCAGCAGAAAGGCTGAAAGAGGCATCAGAAGCGGCAATTGGAGATTGTATGAAGCCTGATATGGAGCAGCTTCTTTTGCAACAGAATGAGGCAGAAGCAGCATGGAAAAAGGAACAGGAAGTTTATGACAGATATACAGAAATATATAAGACAAATCTCAAAGTTTATGAGGCACTGATGCCGAAGATGGATGAGCGAAGCAGGATCATGGAAGAACACAAAAGGCTGGATGATCTTTATAATCTTCTGGCAGGCAAGGTGACAGGATCGCGTATGGATATTGAAACTTATGTGCAGCGTTACTATCTTGAAAGGATTCTTTATGCGGCAAATCGCAGATTCCTTGAAATGTCAGCCGGCCAGTTTGAATTGCGGATGTGTGATATCACAAAGGCCGGTGAGGGTAGAAACAGGGGCCTTGATCTGATGGTTTATTCCAATGTCACCGGCAAGGAGCGGGAGGTTCGTACTCTTTCAGGCGGCGAATCATTTATGGCTGCACTGTCACTGGCATTGGGGATGGCGGACCAGATCCAGCAGAGCTCATCGGCGATTCATCTGGATATGATGTTTATTGATGAGGGATTTGGATCACTGGACAGTCATTCAAGAGATCAGGCGGTTCGGGTACTTCAGCAGATGGCAGGGGGCTCGAAGCTGATCGGCATTATTTCCCATGTATCGGAATTGAAGCAGGAGATAGAGGATCAGCTCATCGTCAGTAAGAATGAAGATGGCAGTTCAGTCAGATGGCAGATTAGCTGAGTGACTTTACGACCTTTTTCGGATAAAATGCTGCGATTTTATTTTGAGAACAGTTATAACAATTAAAAAAAACAGAACATGAAATTATGGAGCCGGTATAGTCAATCATACTTTTTTGCGTTATAATAGTGAGGAAACGCGTCTGAACAGCAGATCGGACACTAAGCACAGACAAAATTCTCAACAGGAATTTAGATAGGATACAGGGAGAAAGAGTATGGATGCATGCAATAAAATGACAAAAGAACAGGCATTAAAGGAAATGGAGCTTTTTAAGGCAGTATTTGACGGAGGACGTCTGATTGACGCACATGCTCTGAAGATGATGGAGAAGGGACTTGGTGCCTATTCTCAATCGGAAGTTGGCAAAAGCTTTGATTTCTGGGAGAAAGAGCATCCATGTGAGAATGATAGCTGTGTTGTGCTGCAGGCGTTCAGGGACAGGACTGTCCATACAAAACTTGAATATATTGAATCAGTCCTTTATGAAGTGACAGCCAGATATATGGAACTGGATGATGAACCGTATGTGATGGAACTGGTCAAGAGGATGGACGAGAATTACATGATCGATGAGACACAGAAGGAGAGACTGTTGCGTCATTTCAGCGGATATCATGATCAGCTTTACAAGGATGTACTGACAGGTGCGTACAACAGACGCTATTTTGAAGAGAAAATCCGCAAGTCTACGACACCGTCAGGTATTGCCATGATCGATCTGGATGATTTCAAATTATACAACGATTCCTTTGGACATGATACCGGTGATGTGGTGTTGATCACATTTGTG
Source organism: Pseudocoprococcus catus (assembly GCF_019734885.1). GTDB lineage: Bacteria > Bacillota > Clostridia > Lachnospirales > Lachnospiraceae > Coprococcus_A > Coprococcus_A catus. Next base: position 22,410 of record NZ_JAAXCM010000014.1, read on the forward strand.
AACATTATCAAAAGCTGTACCAGAAAGACAGATCTGCTTGTTCGATACGGCGGTGATGAATTCCTTTTGCTGATGCCGGGAATTAAAGAAGATAATTTCAGGAATAAACTGATGCAGATCCAGGAGGAGATCAGGAAAGCGGATATTCCGGGATATGGCGGCCTGCGTTTATCAGCCAGCATTGGCGGTGTGATGTCCAATGGGGGCGCGATTGAGGATGCCGTAGGAAGAGCCGATAAACTGATGTATCAGGCCAAAAACCGCAAGAATATGGTTGTCACTGAGGATAATCTGATGGCTGATGACATTAAGAAAGGAATGCTTCATGACTGGGAGAAGATCAGACAGCTGATCTTGATTGTTGATGATTCGGAACTGAACAGAGATCTTCTTTCTGAGATGCTGAAGGATGATTTCAGAATACTTGAGGCAGCGAATGGCAAGGAGTGCCTGGAAGCACTTGAACAGTATGGAACAGGTATTTCCCTTGTATTGCTGGATATCAATATGCCGGTATTGAATGGTTTTGAAGTGCTGGTACAGATGAACAGGAATCATCTCATCGAAGATATTCCGGTTATCATGATTTCCAGTGATGACACGGAAGTGAATATCAAGAGAGCGTATGATATGGGTGTCTCGGATTATATTCGCAGACCATTTGATGCACAGGTTGTCTTTCGCCGTGTCTTCAATACCATTAAACTTTATGCGAAGCAAAGAAGGTTGGTCACCCTTGTGACAGATCAGATCGATGAGAAAGAAAAGAATAATCAGATGATGATCCGGATTCTTAGTCAGATTGTTGAATTCCGTAATGGTGAAAGTGGTCTCCACGTACAGCATATCAATGTACTGACAGGGCTGCTGCTGGAGCGGCTTGTTCAGAAAACAGAATGTTACAGCCTGGCATGGTCAGAACAGTATGTGATCACACTGGCATCCGCCCTGCATGATATCGGTAAGATCGGTATTGATGATAAGATATTGAATAAGCCGGGCAAACTGACCAAAGAAGAATTTGAGATTATGAAGACACATACACTCATCGGCGCATCGATACTTGAAAATCTTGGATTGTATCAGGAAGAGCCTTTGATCAAGACTGCTTATCAGATTTGCAGATGGCATCATGAGCGGTATGACGGCAATGGATATCCGGATGGCTTAAAGGGTGAAGAGATACCGATCGCAGCACAGGTTGTCTCTGTAGCAGATGTGTACGATGCACTTGTCAGTGAACGTGTATACAAGAAAGCCATTCCCCATAAGAAAGCTGTTCAGATGATCCTGAATGGCGAGTGCGGTGTATTTAACCCGATTCTGCTGGAATGTCTGGTGGATATCGAGGGGGAGATCCACCGGGAAATGGAAAAAGAATAGCAGAGCAGGTGCTGCATACCTGAGAGAGAATTTTGAACAAGTTATATTTTACAGGAGGACCGATAACGCAATGAATATTCTGTTGATAGGAGGCACCAGCAGTCTGATCAATCATTTGATTTTGAAACTGAGAAAAGAGGGCCACAGAGTTTTTTTGCTGACGGGAAGTAAATATAAAAAAAATAAATACGAAAAAGTATTCGAAAGATATGATTTCCCTTATGAAGGAGATTATCTTCGGGAGATATTTGACAGTGTCAGCCCGGATATCACCGTTTTTATGGGAGCCTTTGACAGCAACTATCGGTGGCAGGAGGAAGGCAGAGAAGCAGTTCGATTTGCTTCCAACCTGATGAATATGTTAGTGGCCTGTTCGGAGATAAAAAAGGGAAGAGTGATCTTTCTGTCATCGGATGCTGTTTTTGAAGGCGATTATGAAGAAGCAATTTGCGAAGATGAGACGCCTTCAGGAAAAACTTTTCGTGGAACAACATTGGCACAGGCGGAGCAGATCTGTGCCAATGTTCGTAAAAATTGGGAGATGGATGTGACAGTTTTGCGTCTGGCACATTTATATCATATACCGAAGAGCCTGGAGGATGCGGACAATCTTCCGGCAGGAATGTGTATTGAAGCACTGCGTGATGGGGCAGTCAGAGCAGATGAAAGCCATGAATTTTCACTTTTGCATGAGAATGATGCGGTAGAGTATATTTATCGGGCAATCCATAAGCAGGAACATCAGTATGATATCTATCATCTGTCATCGGCCAATGCGGTCAGTGAAGTAAAATTAGCAGGAATGATCAGGCAGAGCCTGAATCAGAATATAGGTATTTCGGGTTTTTCAGGTGTTGGAGGATGCCATATACTGGATGGCAGCCGGTTTGCGGCAGAGTATGGCGTTCAGGAGTTCTGCAGCCCGGAAAAATATATTCAGCAGATGGTTGTTTATATGCAGAAACACAAAGCCGTTTTCCTTGAGAATAAAAAAGAAAAGACGCCATTTTTTGAAAGAGTGTTGAAAAAATGGGGATGGGCTGTACGGGCTTTGGTACCGTTTATTGAGAATCTGATCTGTTTTATTCCATTTTTTATGCTCAACAACAGGACAGCAGAGAGCCAGTATTTTGCCAATCTGGACTTTTATCTTTTGTATGTCCTGCTTTTTGCGGTTATTTATGGTCAGCAGCAGGCCTCGTTTTCAGCTGTTTGTGCAGTGGCAGGCTACATTTTCAGACAGATGTATCATCGGTCGGGATTTGAAGTTGTATTGGATTACAATACCTATGTATGGATCGCCCAGCTGTTTATCGTGGGTCTGATTGTAGGTTATCTGAGAGATCAGATCCGTGCTGTGAAGATGGAAAGCAAAGAGATGGAGGAGTATCTATCCGGGCAGATTCAGGATATTAAAGATATTAATTCCACCAATGTACGTGTAAAAGAAGTAATGGAGCAGCAGCTCATTGATCAGAAGGACAGTATCGGCAAGATTTACAGTATTACATCTGAGCTGGATCGTACAATGCCAGATGAAGTATTGTTTGATGCCGTAGAGATGATGGAACGACTGATGGGAACAGAGGATGTTGCCATTTATAACGTAGTGAACGGTGATTATGCCAGAATGTTTTCCGCCAGCTCCAAAAAAGCCAGAGAACTTGGCAATTCCATTCGTTACAAAGAAATGTCGGTCATGTATGATGCATTGAAGGAACATAGAGTTTTTATCAATAAATCCCTGGATCCGCAGTATCCGCTCATGGCAAACGCCATCTTTGAAAATGAAGAGATGCAGATGATTGTGATGCTTTGGGGACTCAGCTGGGAGCGGATGACATTGGGACAGGCCAATATGCTGGTTGTTGTCAGTGCTTTGATTCAGAATGCAGTTCTGAGCGCAAGAAGATATCTGCAGGCTCTGGAGGAAAAGCGATATATTGAAGGATCCCGTATCCTTGATCAGGAAGCATTCAGTTCACTGGTGACTGCTTATTATCATGCAAAGGAACGCAATCTTGTAGAGTGTGTGCTGCTGCAGCTTCAGCTGCCGAAGAATACTTACAAAACCCAGGGAGACAAAGTAAGCTGTCTTGTGAGAAATTCGGATTATCTGGGAATATTGGATGGCGGCCTGTATATTCTCTTAACAAACACCGATTGCACAGAAGCAGATTTTGTCAAGAGAAGATTACAGGAACATGAAGTACAGAGTGAGATTATGGAGTATATGCCGGTATGAGTCGGGAATGGTGGCTTTTATTAATTTTATTGATCCTTAATTTATCGATCGTTATTATTTATCTGGTTTGGAATCTTCTGATCTGGTGCAGGGAGAATAAGCCTGCTGTGATCATGAAAGCGGCAGTCATGCTGCTGTGTCCGGTGATCGGCCCCCTTTTCCTGATGCTTGGTTTTTTGTTCTATAAATTATTTATGGGGCAGGCAATGGATCTTGAAGATGTCATCTTCAATAAAGAGAAAGTAGAAACATTTATGCATCCGGATGAAGATATGGAGAGAAATATGGTTTCTATTGAAGAAGCGCTGGCTGTAACGGACAAGGGCAATCTCCGGACATTGATGATGAATGTGATACGTGGTGATTACAGTCAATCACTGTCTGGGTTTTTAATGGCCCTGAACAGTGATGATTCGGAAACTGCCCATTATGCGGCATCTGTACTTCAGGAAGTCTTAAATGGATTCAGAGTGAATGTTCAGCGAATGTATAAGGCTGCGCTGGAGGAAGATGAAGGGCAGAAACAAAGATGTGTGGAATTGATCGAGTACATGAATCCTATTCTGGAACAGCATGTGCTGACAGAAATCGAACAGAGATCCATGACGGAGCGTATGGATGAAACAGGAGATTTGCTTTTTTCATTGGATCAATATGGAATAGGCAGTCACATTTATGAAATCCTTTCCATGAGAAACCTTGAAGCCGGACAGACGATCAATTGTCAGAAGTGGTGTGACAGGGGAGCGGCAGCCTATCCGGATACATTGGTAAGCTATAAATGCAGATTGAAATTATACTTCGAAACGAAGAACAGGACGGCTTTTTTTGCTGTGCTGAATGATTTGAAGCAGTCTGAGATTATGATAGACAGTGAAACCCTTGAAATGGTTCGAATCTTTATGTAATCAGCAAGGGGACGTCAATATATCAATCAGGGCTTTTGGGGATTTTGTCATTGATGATGGAGATGTTCAGACGACGAATCAAGAAATGGAGAAATAGCGAATGGTTTCCAAAAGAAATTTTTTCAATATTATGATCATGATGGTAACGCTGTTGTTTTTGTTTCAGTTTTCAATGGTCATCAGAGCACAGAGCAGCAGTTATGACCATAACAATGCGGTTTCTGAGAATCCGCTGAGCGGACAGGATGCATGGCAGCAGGCGAAGATGAAGTTATCGGCATTGACAGAGGAAGATGATCCCTATGTGCTTTTTGTCGGTGATGCTGCCGGCGGTATGGGTCAGGCTGTCAGCAGTTGGTGTACATATCGTAAAAAAAATATCATTGTTACAAAGTCAATGACAGAATTGACAGATTATGTGAAATTAATGCCTGAGATGATTGTGTTGGAGTCAGAATCCTATGCGTTGGAAGGGGCATCTCTGAAAAAACTGGAGAAGCTGGAGAAAGAAGGCGTCATCATCGTATTTGGTTCCCTTGAAGATGTGGATGCGATCCGGAATAACAGTGAATTAATGGACTTTCTCGGAATTCAGAGCATAGCGGCAAAGGAAAAGCAGCTGACCGGAGCGAAATTGTTTGAAGGTTTTCTGCTTGGAGGAGAAGAATGGTACCAGACATCGGAAAACGATAAATATGCTGAAGAAAAACAGGATTTGGATCTGACAGTACCCTGGTATCAGATCGGCAGCGGAACAAAAGCATATATGGTTGGTTTGATTAAAGAGAAAACCGGAGAAAAAGAACAATGTCATTAACTTAAAGCAGAAGATATTTATTCTAAAAGGATTAGATATCTTCTGCTTTTTTTGATATGCTTAT
>NZ_JAAXCM010000012.1 GCF_019734885.1 Pseudocoprococcus catus
CTTTAAGACAACTGTTGTAGGAAGGACCGTTGCTGTCACACCCTTACTGTCAAATCCGCCCAAAATATTTTCTCCATCAGAATTCATATACGCACGGACTGTGTAAGTATAAGCTGTTCCGATTGTACCTGTTGTATCTGTCCAGCTGTTATCATCTGCACTCTTTAATTCAGCCACACGCTTCCAGCTTTCTTTTCCACTCTTTCTGTAGACAAGATAACCCTCTGCGCCTTCCACTGCTTTCCAACTTATAAAAATATCACCTTTATCACCAGCTTTTGCACTGATTAATTCCACTGTTGTCAGTGTCTCACGTGCTTCTGTAACTGTTACTTCACAGTCTGCACTGTAACCGCCATCCAATGTCATAACCGTAATTATCGCTGTTCCAACATCAACTGCCGTTACATTTCCCTGATCGTCAACAGTAACAATATCTTTGTCTGAAGAATTCCAGAAAACAGATGTATCTGCATCTATTTCGGCAGATATATCCACATTCAATTGAGCCTTTTTGCCCTTTGCCAGTGTCATTGCAGCCTTTTCAAGGGACACCCCTGTTACATGCGGAGGTTCAATCTGAAGCAGATAATCATTATCCGCAAGCAGTGCTTCATCCGTGCTGCTTGTCACACGAATCAAAAATACTTTTGTATCTTCATAAGTTTCAAAATCAAGATACTTATCAATATTATAAATGTTCTGTGTGACACTCTTGCCGCTCGCCAGTGATCCAATGGACTGCTCATCCACCAATGTGCCATTGCTTCCGCCTTCATATACACTGACTTTCACATCTTCTGCCGTTATGTAACCGTTGTTCTTAATAACAACTTCATCTTTGTCTACCGTTACAACCTGAAGATCTGTACTGTCAAAGGTACATGTGTCGCTGTTGTTGTCCTCTTTTGCCTCTTCAATACCATCGGCATAAACTTCTGCCTTTAACGTCAGACCTGATATAGAGGATGGCAGTGTATACTTAAAAGATACTTCCTGACTCTTTCCTGCCTCCAGACTATCTATGACCACATCATTCAAAATAGCAGTATTATTCTTTCCTGTAACACGCATCTTGATATTGTTAACCTTCACAGATGAATAGTTTGCAATCTGTACCTTAAATTCAGCCTCTGTCCCCGGTTGTATATCTACCGCATCATAAGAAATCCCTTCGCATGCAAGATCATAAACTTCCGTTCCCGTTATACTCTTCATATAACTCTTTCCATAAGGTGATGATGTATTCGATGCATCAACTTCTGTTGAAACATATTCTATCATCACCTGACCAGAACTGTCTTTGGTCAGAGTAAAACTACTAATATAAGCATTATCATATGTCAGCTGCAATGCTTCAGAAGTACCAAGTTTCTGCATATACAGTTCACTTGTATATCCTGTTGATACTGTCCAGTAAACAGTATCATCCATAATCTGATAATTTGAACCGCATGCAACACCATAGTCTACTGTTTCTTCAGCAGTTTTCTCATGAAGTGTACCATTTTCCAGATAAAACAGCCTTCCGTTAAAAATTTTTGTATTACTGCCTTCTCCTACATTTGAGACTGTACTACCGGATACAGAATAATTCCAAGTTCCATCTGAATAATATGCTGTCACCTGACCATCATTCAAAAGAACTTCCAAATTTAATATTGTATCCTTTGTTGTACAGAGTTTCTGTTTTTCACTCCATCCATTTCCGGTTCTTGTTTTCACATAAATTGTATTTGCACCATCCTGCATAAACGGATCATTCTTGCTATTCTCTACCCAGGCAATAACTTGTCCATTCTCATCCGCTGTCTCCGCATAATTGAACTCCAGTTTCTGATTGCCTGTATCCGGCACCAATTCCGGTTCTCCAAAAGCAGTTCCGCTAAATTCAGCAAAATACAGATCCGTATTGGCATAAATATCTTCTGCTGATGTATCACTGCTAATCACTTTATTGATATTTAACCAGGCAACATATGCTTTATTTCCATAAGCATATAATACCGGTGTTGAATCAGCTCTTCCTGTTTCACACACTGCTTTCGCAGATGACCATGTGCCATTATCATAAACCTGATACATCAATGTCGTATGATTGCCTGTAGACTTTGTTCCATCATCCGCAATATACACTTTAACCTTCCGGCCATCATTCAAAGATACCATCTGAGGATTCGCATACTCATAAGCTTCTCCTTCTTTTGGTACCACTCGGTCATCTACTGCCAGTTTCCAATCCGAAGCCTCAAGATATGCCCCAAAATCAGGATACAACTCCAGAGTTCCTAAGTCCCAATTCTTAGAGTAGCACAGCACTGAAACCGGGCTGCTTGTCTTCATAAACAATTTTCCGCTCATTGTGACATTCAATGATTCTTTCATCGACTGTGCCGGAAATGATAATTTACCAGCTAATGCACCTTCTATACCACCTTTGATATCAAATACCGCTGATGCTCCTACTCCCAATGCCATAGATGGCGTTAATGCCAGTCCAATGTTACCAGACATCATAAATTGCTTTTCTGACGAAGGCTTAAAGTTTAATTGTCCAGATATCTCTCCATCCAGTCCAAACTCCTCATAAACACACCAGAATAACGGTGCCTTCAACGTCACTCCTGCATTCATCATTGCAACAAGACCACTATCAATAATCTCCAGTTTTCCGCTGGCATAACTAAGTTCAATAAATCCTGTTGCCTTACCGCCAACACGAATTGCCGCCGTTCCCTGAATATCCTTCAATTGACCTCTGATCGAACTGAATCTATTCCAAAGTTTTGGTGTATCCACTTTTCCGCCGCAGCTTTTAACAAGACTCTTTACCTGCTGATACGAATCACTCCAATATGTATCATCTGCATTTGCTGCTTCAAGCTTTGCACTGGCTTTGTCATTAAAACCAACTAAAACTTTATATGTCTTATTATCCGGATCTTCTTTGATAACCATGTTATCAAAAATAGGCAGATTAAATGATACATCTGTCTCAAACAGATTAAATGTATTGCCGAGAATTTTAATCTCCGGACCTTTTAATTTATCGCCGGACATTGAAATCTGCGGTGTCATCGATATAATTTCTTCTTTGCCACTTTGCTTCTTCTGAAGCCTTACCGTATTAATTGTATCCGAACTCCAAGGCCAGCTTGAAAACGTTTTCGATTCATAGCCATCTTTGCTGACCACAATGTGTTTTGACATAGTACTGTAAAGCGTAACATGCACTATTCCGCCTTTATCCGCCGTAAATTCCTGCTCTTCATCTCCACTTATATTAATTTTCGCATAAGAAATGGTATGTCCCGTTGTTGCGTCAATAACTTTTACAGTATAATCAGCTGTTTTATACAGATCATCCTGAAAAGCAGTAATATCTGCAAAAGGAATATTATTGCTGTTCGCATATTTCTCTGCGTATGAACCTTTTAAACCATAGATAGTCATCTTGTCACATTTATAAAAGGCATCAGTTCCTATACTTGTTACTGTTCCTGGGATTACCACTTTTTCTACAGGGCTTTGATAATTACGGCAATCCAATATATTATCCGGAATTGACTTTATTCCATCCTCAAAGATCACTGTTTTCATTTTCTCTGCTCCAGATAAGGCTTCATTTCCGCAGCTTTTTAAACTCTTTGGTACAATAATGCTTTCTATTCCCGTTCCTCTGATAAAATATGAACTGATAAACTCTACACTCTCAGGCAATATCAGTTCTGTTAATGAACTGCAGCCTGAAAAAGCATCATTATATATACTAACTACATTTTCACTTAATTCCACTGTGTCTAGTGCAATGCAGTCAACAAATGCTCCAATGGATATTATTACTTCCTGCTTTTTCCCATCTTCATCCACTTCCAGATTCTCTGTAAATGTCACCTTTTTCAAATGTTTGCTTCCGCGGAATGCATAATCGCCTACCCTTGTTACTGTTTTCGGTATCACAATTTCTTCTATCTGGTTTTGATAATTACTGCTGTCCAGTATATTATCCGGTATTGTCTCTATTCCCTCCTCAAAAACAACTTTTTTCAGCTTTGTTGCTCCCGATAAGGCTTCATTTCCACAGTTTGTCACACTCTTTGGTACAACAATACTTTCTATTCCCGTTCCTCTGATAAAATATGAACTGATAAACTCTACACTCTCAGGCAATATCAGTTCTGTTAATGAACTGCAGCCTGAAAAAGCATCATTATATATACTAACTACATTTTCACTTAATTCCACTGTGTCTAGTGCAATGCAGTCAACAAATGCTCCAATGGATATTATTACTTCCTGCTTTTTCCCATCTTCATCCACTTCCAGATTCTCTGTAAATGTCACCTTTTTCAAATGTTTGCTTCCGCGGAATGCATAATCGCCTACCCTTGTTACTGTTTTCGGTATCACAATTTCTTCTATCTGGTTTTGATAATTACTGCTGTCCAGTATATTATCCGGTATTGTCTCTATTCCCTCCTCAAAAACAACTTTTTTCAGCTTTGTTGCTCCTGATAAGGCTTCATTTCCACAGTTTGTCACGCTCTTTGGTACTACAATGCTTTCTATTTCGGTCCCTCTGATGATATATGAGCCGATATATTCCACACTTTCAGGCAGTGTCAACTCCTTCAATGAACTGCATCCTGCGAATGCTTCACTGCCAATCGACTTTACTTTATATCCGTTTATATTATCCGGAACAACTACACTACTGGCTGTTCCGGTATATTTCGTTATCGTTGCATCCATATCCGAAATCGTATACGTAAAAGCACCATAAACATATTCCTCGGCCTTTAAATTCTCCGTCTCAGTTTCCCATATTTCTGACTCTTCTTCTGATGTCTCGCCTTCCAATTTTTCGGTTTGTTCACTGCTTTCCACAGTTTCTTCCGTCATTTCTGATTCAGTCTCAGTTTCTGTTTCAATTATATCCGCTGTATCTGCAATTTCACTCTCAGATTCTATTGTTTGCGGAATGATTTCCTGCCCATACGCCGCCTGACTGATAGTCATGATAGCCACTAATATGGCTGCCAGCCACTTTTTTCCTTTTTTCATAACCTCTACCTCTTCTTTAGACAGTTTTTATCATACAAATATTCCTTCTCCTGTATAATAAAAACCCCGAAACTGTCATAGCCCTGCCATTTACCATGACAGTTCCGGAAATTCAGTTTTTACTTACTCTGCTGCTATTAGCTTTCCTTTACTCTTTACACTCTGCGCTAACACCTTGGCTGTCAAAGCCTCCCCTTTCCTCTTTTCCATTGATGGTCTTGTAAGCTCTGATAGTATATGTGTAAGTTGTTCCGGCCGTACCGCTGCCATCGGTATAGCTACTGGCATTCTTGTCTATAACCTTGGTTAATCGAGACCAACTTCCGCTTCCGGATTTTCTGTAAACAATATATCCGTCGCAGTCTTCTGCCTTCTCCCATGTCACTGTGATCTTTCTTCCCGATTCGGCGGTTGCTCCCAGCAGTTTCACGGTTCCCTGAAGGCTTGTCACTGTTGCTGTCTTTCCTGTCTTATCATAATCACCCTGATAATTCTTGCCTTCGTATTCCTTATACGCACGGATCGTGTAAGTATAGCTCTTGCCCGCTGTTACATTCTGATCTGTATAAGTGGTTGTTGCATTGGATGTCACGTTGCCAAGACCCTTCCAACTGCCTCCGGCTTCTTTTCTGTAAACACGATAGCCTGTCGCTGTGGATACTTTGTTCCAGCTCACTGTGATACCGCCTTTGCCATTGTCCTTAGCTGCTTTCAAGGTTACTTTCGCAGGCAGTTTTGTCGCTGTCAATCCCTTGCTGTCAAATCCGCCAAGGACTTCCTTGCCATCCACATGCTTGAATGCACGGACGGTATAAGTATAGGTCTTTCCTGTTACGCCGGAACCGTCATCATAACTCAGCTTGTCAGAAGCTACGTCTGTTACTTTCTGCCAGCTGCTTCCTGTAAACTTCTTGTAAACACGGTAACCTTCTGCACCTTCTACTGCTTTCCAGCGGACGATGATGCTGCCTTTTCCGCTGTCTGCTGTCTTATCAAGAACAACTGTTCCAAGGCTCTGGCTCTCTGCCTTCACGGATGCACTCACGCCTGTATTATCGAATCCACCGTAGACATCACTGCCATTGACTGTTTTGTAGGCACGGACTGTATAGATGTAAGTAGTTCCAGCTGTAACTGAGCTGTCTGTATAGCTTGTTGTCGTATCAGATGTTACATTAGTGAGACCTTTCCAACTGCCTCCGGATGTCTTTCTGTAGATACGGTAACCTGTGGCACCTGAAACCTTTTCCCAGGTCACATTGATGCCTTTCTTTCCGTTATCTGCTGCCTTCTTTAAGACAACAGTTGCAGGAAGGACGGTTGCAGTGACACCCTTGCTGTCAAATCCACCCAGAATATTTTCCCCATTAGAATTCATATAAGCACGGACTGTGTAAGTATAAGCTGTTCCGATTGTACCTGTTGTATCTGTCCAGCTGTTGTCATCCGCACTCTTTAATTCGGTTACACGTTTCCAGCTTTCTTTTCCACTCTTTCTGTAAACAAGATAGCCATCTGCATAGCTGACTTTCTTCCAGCTGACATCAATGCCGCCTTTATCATCTACTTTTGCAGCGTTCAAAGGAGTGGTAACAACCGTATCTTTCTGGGCGGTAAGTACTTCTCCACACTCCGAGCAGTGACTTCCTTCTGTTTTACCCGGATGATCTGTTGTTGCTGTTACTGCTTCATCTGTTACAACCGTATGTTCATGTACTTCGTCTGTTACATGGATGATTACATCCTTATTCAGCTGATCTGTGTAACTAACATGTATTTTAGCTGTTCCCGGTTCCAGCGCATCAAATTCATTACGATAATATCCATCACCAACGACGCCATCACCATCCACAATGCTTGTCTCTACATCAATCAGCCACGAATATTTCAAAACCTTATATGTATCGCCCTGGTTTAATGTTACCTCATCCGGAATGGCTTCAAAATTCCACTTTTCCTCATCTGTAATACCTGTATTATCAAGTTTCAAACAATTTAGACTCTTTAATGCTGATAAAGACTGAATATCTGTAAATTCTTCATTATAACTCAAATCAAGCGTTTTCAAATTTTGCATGTCACTTAATACTTCAGCAGATGAAAAACCGACATGATTAAGCGTTAAACTCTCTAAATCGGTCATCTTTTCCAGACCCTTCCAGGAATCAACTGCACATTTTGTTAATGTTAAACTCCGTAATACTTCTCTTGCCTGAAGCCACTCCATGCTCTCCATCTCAGCATTACTGATATGCAAACTTTCCAGTTTTGACATCTGATTTACGGCCGAGAAATTTCTAACTTCATTGCAGTCCTGTAAATCAAGACTTGTAACTTTTTCCATTTTATCCAAGCCATCCAAGCTCTGAACATACTCTCCATGATACACACATTTTAGTGACAAATAGTCATAACTTGGTATCTCATCTTCTGTCAGATAACCGTTTTTATCACGGTCATAGCTATCTGTCATTTCCATTTGCAAAACCGGATCTTCAAATATCACCGCATTTTCCGGTGTTTCAACAACATGAACCTGTGTTTCAAAAAGGACTGTTCCATCACTGTCTTTCACATAAATCATTGCTGCTCCTGTTTTTAAAGCATGTAATTTTAATGTAATTTTTTGTTCCGGTATAGTATTATAATTATCTTCCTGAATCTCGTAATCTACTGCTTCACAAACTGATGGATCATCACTCTCTACTGTAATATTATTTAAATTAGCTGCAATCCATCGATATTCACGATTCCAATCAGCGTCATAATCATAGTTTTTTGTCTCATACCATGAATTGCCAATGATCATATTTTTCTCATACAGCTTTCTTTCCTTAATATCAAAAGTGCATTCTGCTGTTCCTTCATAATGTCCGATTCCTGTAATAATCGCCCGTCCGGTACCAATCTCTACATTATCTTTATATACAATGGTATAGTCCTCACCCTCTGCAAGTTTCTGTCTGCCATCCATAATGATTACTTCAGGTTTCTTTTCTGTACCATCATATTCTACAATTGTATGTTTCAGTGAAATCTGACATCTGTCCAGAGAAAACACAGGATTATCAATATCTACAAAGGAAATATCATTCTCATCTGCATAGGTTTCTGCTGCTGAACCCTTGACTCCCACAATACAAAAATACTCAGATACATTTACACTTGGAAAAACAGATTCTCCAAAATTTGTTACACTGTCAGGAATAACGATTTTTCTCAGTGCACTGCAGCCAGAGAATGCATAACTACCGATTTTTTCTATACTCTCTGGTATATTAATTTCTTCCAAATAATAACAAGAGTTAAAACAACTTTTCGGAATTTTCATTAACCCTGAAGGCAGACTAACAGATGTTATGTCACTATTAGAAAAAGTATTATCACTTAAATCAGTAATACCTTCCCCGATAACCAATTTCTTAATTGTCTCACCCGCCCAAGGTTCCTGTCCATCGTAGTCCTCCAGTGCACCATCACCCTGGATTGTCAATGTCCCCTCTTCATCCACTGACCAAGTTACATTATCTGCTACCCTAAAAACACCAAAATCAACAGTTCCTGTATTCCAATCAAAATTATATTTAACTGAAATATAATAAGTTTGTCCGGCTTCTAATGTATAAGTAAATTTAAAATCATCACTGGTGTTAATATTATTCTCACTAGCCAGTAAATTCATTTCACTATCATAAAGCTCCGCTTCAACTTCATAGGAACCTAGGATATTATTTTCACTTATAAAAGCAAAAACATATTCTCTGCTTTCTTCAGGACTAAAAGAACCAATGGCTTTCTGTCCACCTTCCGTAACTTCAAGAGAATTTTTTCCTTCCTGAAGCACAGAATAATTTTCAGAATCTTCCGATGTCAGTACTTCAGCAGACTCCGTGTCTTCAATGTTCTCTGTTTCTTCGTTCTCTCCAATCGTATTTATTTCTTCTGTCTCTTCGATTACATCTGTTTCTTCCACCGAAACTTCCGATACTTCTATTTCCTGTTCCGCTTCCAAAGCTTCTGCCGACTCAACCGGCATCACCATTTCCTGTGCATAGGCCGTCTGCCCAAGAAGCATACTGAACACCATTACAGATGCAACAAATTTTCTTTTTTTCATAAGCTTTTCTCTCCATATTCTCTACTAATTTAATATGTACAATTCTAATACGTATACAAAAATTGTTACATATGTTCATAAAATCAGTTTACCATAGGTTTTTTACATCATTTTTACCAACGCAAAAAGTGCAGATTATTTGTAATAATCTGCACTTTTTATAAATAATGACTACATTGAATCAAGAAATAAAATATTTAATTAAAGCAGTCTGAGTAACTGCACCAGTTCATGTGACTCTTGCTCCTTTGAAGTGGTTTGTCTGGTATCAAATTGCGAAAATCTATTATCGTTATAATATTTCAACAGTTTCCGATCATTATTCGCTTCCAGAAATACCACCATTCCTCCACCCATATACTGCATTTCTTCGACCACCGACCATGCCAGTTCCAACATCTCTGCTCCGGTAATTCTATTGTTTCGACCACCAGCAAAGTTTTTGCCAAGCTACGCAATTAAATAAGCTGACATAGTATATGTCTGTGACTTTTCATCCAACTCACTGATTCGTAGCAATTTTCTTTTTACGGTATTGCTTACTGTTTCGCCTCTCACTGTCAATGACTTCAAGGCTATACTAAAATAACCTATTAGTTCTCCTTCATCATTTGAAAAGACCAAATATGTAACCGACTGATTCTTTTTGGTAAACTCTATTGCGCTTTTCTTCAAAAAATGTTCAACATCCGGATTCTTTGGACATGAAAAATCGGAGAGCAATCTGACAAGTGCAGGCTCTCCGACCTCTTCATCCGCTCCTAAAGCTAAATACTCACGAATGTTAATCATCGTATAATTATCTCTGACCGACATTCGCTTTCTTCCTCTTTTCCATGAATTTTCTTAACTCTGCCTCTCCTTTTATCTGTCTTGCAGATACCAGAGTGCGTACCGGGCGATTATTGGCAGAACTCTCTATCGCATTGACAAACATCTCTACCTGCTTCTGACCGGATATGATAAAATTCTTCGTAATACTAGAAGTTGCCATATAAACACCTCCTCGTCTTTATTAGTATGGCTGTTCTTCTTTCTGCCTATTACTACTCAATGCAATCTTTTTCTACCTTTATTCTATTATGGAAATGTTCGCTTTGCAACACAAAAATTCTAAAATTTATATTACTTTCTTTCTCTTTGCAAACGTAAACAGCCAAACCTAAGTATATTGAAAGTTAACGCAAAAGTGCAGATTATCTGTGATAACCTGCACTTTTCTAAAAAAATATCTGCATTGAATCAAGTAATCTATTAATTCTTACACTTTGCGCTGACACCTTTGCTGTCAAACCCACCCATTGCTTCTTTTCCATTGATGGTCTTGTAAGCTCTGACAGTGTATGTGTAAGTTGTTCCGGCTGTACCGCTGCCATCAGTATAGCTGCTGACATTCTTGTCTGTGATCTTGATCAGTCTGGACCAGCTTCCGCTTCCGGATTTTCTGTAAAGGATATATCCATCGCAGTTTCCGGCCTTCTTCCATGTCACTGTGATTTTTCGTCCCGATTCGGCGGTTGCGGCCAGCAGCTTCACTATTTCCTGAAGACTTGTCACTACTGCCGTCTTTCCTGTCTTATCGTAATCACCAAAATAGCTCTTACCTTCATATTCCTTATACGCACGAATTGTGTATACATAACTCTTGCCCGCTGTTACATTCTGGTCTGTATAAGTAGTTGTCGCATTGGATGCCACGTTTTCAAGTCCCTTCCAGCTTCCTCCGGCTTCCTTTCTATAGACGCGGTAGCCTGTCGCTGTGGATACCTTGTTCCAGCTCACTGTAATGCCGCCTTTTCCATTATCCTTAGCTTCTCTCAAAGTTACCTTTGCAGGCAGTTTTGTCGCTGTCAATCCCTTGCTGTCAAATCCGCCAAGAACTTCCTTGCCGTCCACATGCTTGAATGCGCGGACTGTATAAATATAGGTCTTTCCTGTTACACCGGAACCATCCTCATAGCTCAGTTTGTCTGAAGTCACATCTGTTACTTTCTGCCAGCTGCTTCCTGCAAACTTCTTGTAAACACGGTAGCCTTCAGCACCTTCTACTGATTTCCAGCTGACGATGATGCTGCCCTTTCCGCTGTCTGCTGTCTTATCGAGAACAACAGCTCCAAGGTTCTGGCTCTCTGACTTTACAGATGCACTCACACCTGTATTATCAAATCCGCCATAGACATCACTGCCGTTAACGGTCTTATAAGCACGGACTGTATAGAAGTAAGTAATTCCAGCTATAACTGAGCTGTCTGTATAACTTGTTGTAGTATCGGATGTTACATTAGTGAGCCCCTTCCAGCTGCTTCCGGATGTCTTTCTGTAGATACGGTAACCTGTCGCACCGGAAACCTTCTCCCAGGTTACATCAATGCCTTTCTTTCCATTATCTTCTGCTTTCTTTAAGACAACTGTTGCAGGAAGAACCGTTGCAGTTACGCCCTTACTGTCGAATCCGCCCAGAATATTTTCTCCATCGGAATTCATATAGGCACGAACTGTATAAGTATAGGCTGTTCCGATTGTACCTGTTGTATCTGTCCAGCTGTTGTCATCTGCACTCTTTAATTCTGCTGCACGCTTCCAACTTTCCTTTCCGCTCTTTCTGTAAACAAGATAGCCATCTGCATAACTGACTTTCTTCCAGCTGACATCAACGCCCCCTTTATCATCTGCTTTTGTAGCGTTCAAAGGCGTGGTAACAACCGTGTCTTTCTGGGCTGTGAGAACTTCTCCACACTCAGAACAGTGACTGCCTTCTGTTTTGCCCGGTTTTTCAGTGGTTGCTGCAACCGCAGCATCTGTGACAATTGTATGTTCATGTTTCTCTCTGGCAAGACTTCCCAACTTCGTTGGTGCATTCGTTACATCCCATACAGAACCATCTGTACGGAGGGCATATGTCTTATCCTGATCTGTCCAGATATCTACTACATGGTCAAGAAATACTGTATCATACTTCACAAGAGCCTGTTCATGGTTATCATAAGTTGTGTATAAAGAGTACTCATCAATATTTTTGATCCTTACCTGTGACATCTCATTTACAGACTGGTCATCTGATACTCTGTAATACTTGCCATTCTGCTTTTTGTACTGCCATGAAGTTTCTATCCCATCACGATAATCACGATTCAACAGACTTACCCCTGAATCAACTTTTATCAGATCATTTCCCCAGTCTTCCGTCAGATAAAGTGTATTATCTTCTGATAAAACAAGATTAAATGCACCGACATTTAAGATATCTTTTACCTTTACATTCCACACACAACGATCATCATCCAGCAAATAAAAATATCCATTCTCATCATAATAGGATCTTTCATATGAACCAAACGCTGATGCATCCACATGATATTCTTCTGTATCACAACTTGATTTGGAATATCTTATACTAACAATCGTTCCATCTGATTTTAGATAACCGCCGCTATTAGAATCCCACCGTACAATATCAATGACATTATCACTCAGTTTACTGAATACTCCATTCTCTTCATAGCCGCTTCTTCCCCATACAGACCCATCAGATTTCAAAATCATCGTAAAACCTGAACCAGATTGCCACTTTGTAACATTCGCAATTGGCTTAGGATCATCCGCATGAAGATCATAAAAATTGCCTTTATTATCTATAGCACCACCAGGACCCGCTTCTGCAATATTTTCAGCAATCTTCTGATGCTCTACTGTCCAAAGTGTATTGTCATTGTCTACATAATAACCTAAATATGTATCAATTGGCCAATAATCTATTTCAGATGGTTTATATACACTGTCAGCAATATACAGTTTTACATTCTCCTGAATTTTCTTAACTTCCGGATTCGTGCTCCATAATGTACCGTTACTATCAAGCAAATACGCCTTGTCTTCTGAAATTTCAGAATTTTCATTTTTTTCCAAATCTGCTTTCTTAATTTCCACATTTCCCTGATAGTTATCCCCCAATGTCTGATCCTTTGGCGAATTTACCTTAACGACAACGTCTTTGCTTAATTCTTTTGTATAAGTAACATGAATCTTGGCTGTCCCCTGCTTCAGAAGTGTTGTCTCAGCATAGTCACCTTCTAGTTCCGAAATATATTCTGCACCATCAAGAATATCTGTTTCAATGTCAATTAAAAAATAATATTTTAAAATCGGCATCTTATCACCGGGAAGGCCACTTATTTCATCTGGAATCTCCTGAAAATTCCACTTTTCTTCATCAGAAACCCCCGTATTATCAAGCTCTAAACATCTTAAACTTTTTAAATCAGCTAATGCCTGAATATCCGTAAACTCATCATTATTACTTAAATCAAGAAGTCTTAATTTTTGCATTTTGCTTAACAACGAAGCATCCGTAAATCCAGTACCTGGAAGCTGTAACGATGTCAAATTTGTTAATTTTTCTAAGCCATCCCATGAATCAACTTTTTTTGCATTAATGCTTAAAGAACTGAAATATTTCAAATTTTCCAGGCCCTTCAAACAGCCTATCTCCTCAAATTCCCCCTGAAGCAAATTTAACTTTTTACATTCCGAAAGCCATTCGAAATCATCAATTTTCTTGCATCCGTCTATGTACAATCTTCTTAAATTGTTTAATTGCTTAAATACCGAAAAGTCACTGATTTCGTAGCACTCTCCCACACTAAGTCTTTCAATATTATTAAAGCTTTCCAATCCATTCAAACTCTGAACCTGATCATCATGCCATACGCAGCTCACCCACAGATATCCGTCCGCAGTTGTTAACTCATCTTCTGTTAAATAACCGTTTGCATCTTTATCGTATCTGCTCACCATCTCTGACTGTAACACAGGATCTTCAAATACAACCGCATTTGCCGGCTGTTCTATAACAGTAATGTGATATTCAAATAAAGTTGTTCCATCAGCATCCTTAATATGAATATCCGCTTTTCCCAGTTTAATAGCATGTACTTTAAAATCAATCGTCTGATCCTGGTCACTCTTATTTGTTGTGATATTTGTTACTGTACATACTGCCTGATCACTGCTGTCTACCGTGATATTATCCAGATCCGATGCAATCCAGTCATATTCTTTTTCATCATCTGCATTATAGCTATAATTTGATTCAGAAAGCCATATATTTCCCGGCGTCATTGTCTTATTCCAGTTCTTCTGCTCTTTAATGTTAAATCGATACTCAGCAGAACCCGTATAACGGCCAATTCCAGTAATGATAACACGCCCTGTTCCAACTTCCATGTTATCTTTGTAAGTTAATGTGTAGTCTATACCTTCTTCCAATTTTACGAGATCAAAAGATACTTCTACAGACGGTATTGCTGCCTGTCCATCAAAAATAACTACTTTTTGTACTGATATGTTGCAAGCATCAATTGGAATTGTTGAAGCATCTAAATCAATAAAAATCAGATTATTATCTGACGCATATTTCTCGGCTGCTGTTCCGATTTTACCAATGATATAAAATTTCTCTATCTGCGTATCATAGCTGTCATAACCAACTGCATACTCATCAATTTTCTCTACGGACTCAGGAATCTCCATCTTTCTAAAGTTGCATCCCCTGAATGCGGCATATCCAATTGATTTTAACGTTTCAGGCAATTCTATAGAATCAAGTTTCTCACAATATTCAAAAGCACAACTTTCTATTGATTCTAACCCTGTTGGTAATTCTACACATTCTGCATTCTTAAAACCACTGAACATACCATTTGGAATTTCCTTAACCTGATTGCCAATAATAATCTTAACAGAATCATCTTTGAAACGCTCCCATGGATAAATACCATCCTCTTGGGCTTGCGTCAGATCTTCTCCATCAATTTTCAGTACACCATCATCACTGTAACTCCATGATACACCATTGATTTCCCCAGAATTTTCCAGATTATCAACAACTACTTTGATAATCTGCTTAATTGGGTTATCCCCTGAAGGATTATCATAAGAGAAATCAAACCGGTATAATTCTTGCGCCGAAAGTTCTGATGTGGCTGTTATAATTGTCCAATTATCATTATAATTTCTATTGGACTCAAACCCGGCATCAATCCAGTAGTGACCCTCTGCTCCTTTTTCAACTTTAAAACGATAATAACCGTCCTCTTCCGGAGTAAAATCTGTTTGATTTTTTCCATTCTCTGTATCAATCTCAATATAGTTTTCACCGAGACTCAATTTGTCAGTGACTTGAACAACTTCAAATTCCAATGTCTTTTCACCAGAGTAGTTTCCTATACCTTTAACAGTTACTGAAGCAGTTCCTACTTCCTTATTATTCTGATAGCTGACTTCATAATCTTGTCCTTCTATCAGTTTTGTGCCGTCCATCACTGTAATGGCAGGTGTTTTTGGTGTACCATCATAAGCCACACGCTTCTCTTCTACTGAAACAGAACATAAATCCAAAGGGATTTCCGGATGAGCTACATCAATAAATGTAAATCCCTTTGAAGCAGCATATTCTTCTGCGGATGAACCCTTGGCTCCAATGATATAGAAATTAGATATTAACTCTCCGCCATCAGCATATCCAAAAGAATAATCACCAACAGTTTCAACTGTTTCCGGTATGGTGACATGATGCATACCACAATTCCAAAAAGCATACCATCCGATAGTTTTTAATGAATTCGGAAAAGATATGGATGTCAAACTTGTATTATCTGAAAACGCACCTTCCTGAATTTCTGTCAATCCATCCGGTAATTCTACACTATTCAATGTTCTGAAATACTCAAATGCTCTCGTTGGAATAACTTTTACCTGATCCCCTATAACAAGCTTCTCTGCTTCATCCTTAAAAGTATTCCATGGATAATATTCTTCTTTTGCCTGTGTCAAATCAGTGCCATTCACTGTGAGTACTTTATCCTCACTATAATTCCACGACACACCATTAACCTCTCCCGAAGTCTCTAATTTTTCACAAACAATTTTTACAACTTCATCTCTTCTCAGATTAGAAATCGTAATGTTATACTGTTCTCCAGCAGAAACTTTTGCTGCTGTTTCCATAACTATCGGATAGCCCTGATAATCACTGTAGGCACGAGAATTCATTGAGCTTTCCAAATCAAAAATATCAATGCTGGATGTGTCAATATAAAAACGATAATAACCATCTTCTTCCGGGATAAAATCAAGTCCGCATTCACCATCTTCCGCGTGAATATCTACAAAATTATTGCCCATCGCTAATGTATTAGATGGATTCACAATCTCAAACTCCAGTGTCTTTTCCCCGGCATATGTCGTTCCATTTCCCTTGATTGTTACAGAAGCTGTACCAATATCCGTATTACTGCGATATGTGAGTGTGTAATCTTCACCGTCCACCAGTTCCGTATCTCCATCAATCACCTTAACAGCCGGAGTCTTTGGTTCACCATCATACACAATATATTTTTCTGCCAAAGATGCCGAACATAAATCTAAAGAAATAACCGGGTTAACTGCATCGACAAAAGTAATACCTCTGCCATTTGCAAAAGTTTCCGCAGCAGAACCTTTTACTCCCACGATATAAAATCAATCAGAAACTTCATCGAATGCGCTGTCTTTAATTTCTTTCACACTCTCTGGAATTACAGCTTTAGCCAAAGCTTTACAATACCAAAAAGCATTTTCATCAATCTTTTCCACACCATCAGGGATATTAACTTCCTTTAATGCAGTACATTGATACAAAAATCTTCTTGGGATTTCCTTTAAGGTTGAAGGCAACTGAATCATAGTCAGATTAGAACAAGAGTCAAATTCGCATCCATTCAATGCTGTAATTCCTTCTTCTATAATGACTTTTTTGATTGTCTGTCTATACCATGGTGTATCACTGACATCCTCATAATCATATAATGCACCTTCACCTTTAATAGTTAATGTCTCATCGTGATCCAGTGACCACTTAGCATTCTCCCCACATCGATCCATATCTGTTTTTACATACACATCAATGCTACCTGTTAATGAGTCATTCAAATATTTAACAGCTAAATAATAAGTCTTTCCACCTTCTAAGGAACATATAATTTTAAAATTATAATTTTCCCCACCATCATCATTTGACATCAAGCAATTCTCATCACTGTCGTAAAGAGATGCATAGGTGTCTTCACTTCCGGTTGAGTAAAAGCCATATACACCACTTTCACTTGGTGTATATGCCAACACTTTTTCGTTACCGCCTTCTGCAATCTCAACTGAATTTTTCCCTACCTGCAATTCTTCTGCCATTTCAATTGCACTGTCATCCAGATCCTGCACAGCAGTTTCTGTTTCTTCCTCAACTGTCGTCTCCGTTTCTGCAGATACAGTTTCTTCCGTCATTGGTATCTCATCTGCTTCTGTTTCCAAAACTTCATCTGTCTCTGCTAGCGTTGTATATTCCTGTGCATAGACCGTTTGTCCAAGAAGCATGCTGAACGCCATAACGACAGCAACGAATTTTCTTTTCTTCATAAACTCTTCTCCTTTGCTTTTTATTTGCCATAGCAAGCACAGCTTCAGTGTAACATATTATTTTTACAAACCTTTTACTGATGCAAAAAGTGCAGATTATTTGTCGTAATCTGCACTTTTTTAACATAATGCCTAATTTTAGTTCATCGATATATTAATTCTTACACTTTGCGCTGACACCTTTGCTGTCAAACCCACCCATTGCTTCTTTTCCATTGATGGTCTTGTAAGCTCTGACAGTGTATGTGTAAGTTGTTCCGGCTGTACCGCTACCATCGGTATAGCTGCTGACATTCTTGTCTGTGGTCTTGGTCAGTCTGGACCAGTTTCCGCTTCCGAATTTTCTGTAAAGGATATATCCGTCGCAGTCTCCTACCTTCTCCCATGTCACTGTGATCTTTCTTCCTGCTCCTGCTGTTGCTCCCAGCAGTTTTACGGTTCCATGAAGACTTGTCACTGTCGCTGTTTTTCCGGTCTTGTCGTAATCACCCTGATGACTCTTGCCCTCATATTCCTTATATGCACGGACGGTATATGTATAACTCTTGCCCGCTGTTACATTCTGGTCTGTATAAATAGTTGTCGCATTGGATGTCACGTTTTCAAGTCCCTTCCAGCTGCCTCCTGCTTCTTTTCTGTAAACACGGTAGCCTGTCGCTGTGGATAACTTGTTCCAGCTCACTGTAATGCCGCCTTTTCCATTATCCTTAGCTTCTCTCAAAGTTACCTTTGCAGGCAGTTTTGTCGCTGTCAATCCCTTGCTGTCAAATCCGCCAAGAACTTCCTTGCCGTCCACATGCTTGAATGCGCGGACTGTATAAATATAGGTCTTTCCTGTTACACCGGAACCATCCTCATAGCTCAGTTTGTCTGAAGTCACATCTGTTACTTTCTGCCAGCTGCTTCCTGCAAACTTCTTGTAAACACGGTAGCCTTCAGCACCTTCTACTGATTTCCAGCTGACGATGATACTGCCTTTTCCGCTGTCTGCGGTCTTGTCGAGAACAACAGTTTCAAGTGTTTTGATGGTATCCTTAAACACTGCCGTTACACCATGGTTGTCATACCCACCCAATACCGCATTTCCTTCATAGACTTTATATGCCCTGACAGTATAATAATACGTTCTTCCTGTGTTTGCGGTCTTGTCTGTATACATAACCTTTGTATTGGATTCTATGTCTGCAATTCGCGCCCAGCTTCCTCCATTCTCTTTTCTATAGACACGATAACCATCTGCATTAGATACCTTATTCCAGCTGATATCAATACCGTCTTTTTCATTACTCTTGGCTTCCTTTAATACAACCGCTGCTGGGAGTTTTGTCGCACTGACTCCTGTCTTATCATATTCTCCGGCTATTTCCTTTCCATCTGCCATTTTAAAGGCCTGGACTGTATAACTATACAGCTTTCCGGTTACTCCCGAACTGTCTACATAACTGAGCTGATCGGCTTCAACTTCTGCCAGCTGTTTCCAGTTTCCGCCTGTAAATTTTCTGTAAATACGGTAGCCTTCTGCCCCTTCTACAGCTTTCCACGACACCTCAATCTCCGCTTTTCCAGTATCTGCCGCCTTTATTAACTCAACTTTTTCCAAAGTTTCCTGCTGCTTGAAGTGGGCAGTTAACGTTATATCCTCTGACACATCAAATTCATATTCCGCATCATCAGATACTTTTTCATCACCATTGTACCATCCCATAAATATGGCATTCTCATCTGGAACTGCTGTCAATACAGCCTTCTCGCCGGTAAGATAACGTCCTGATCCGATGACATAACCTCCGTCTTCTGCTTCAGCCTGAATATAAATGAATTCATCATGAATAAATCTCGCTTCAATATCTGCATCTTCACGTGCTGTAAATTCATAGCTGCTATCGACACTTAACAGTTCTTCTCCCTGATACCAGCCGGTAAAATAGTAACCTTCATATGTATTTGCAGACAGTACTACTTCATCACCACGTATGTACATACCTGCACCGGATATTTCTCCGCCTTCTGAGCCATCATCTGTTGTCGGTGTACATATAACTTCTACACCGGCCTTATCATCTACAGATACACATTCGTCTGCATAAATTTCATTGCCATCTGATGTAATCGCCAGATTTTCTTTGTTTGAGGCCAGATCATTCTTCATGACAATTTCAAATTCGCTCTGCGTATTCAAATCGATATCGTAGTAATTTAATCTGCTCACAGGCTCATAGTTTTCATTGTACTCCTCGATTGTACAATCCAGCTTTCCATAATCATAACTTGTAACTTTAAAAGTTGGAAGATCACCATTCAAAATGCAAACTTCTTTTGCCCCGCCCAGATCTGTGATTTCCAGATCATCTGTATACCAGACGTCTGTTTCGTCCACATAGCCAATCTTTTCTCCATCTGAATTATACACTTCAACATTGACCGGGCATTTAAATTTCACTTTGAATGCGCATTTTGAATCTCCTGTAACTGTTCCCGCTATATAGCCTTCACATTTTTTTGTCAATTTATTTGTTGCTGACTTTAATACTGAATAAGCCTTTTTGGCAGCTGCATCTTTAATTGTCGTATCCTTAAATTCAAGTGAAGTTATATTTTTCGTTGCATCAACGATATTATCATATTTACCTTGATTAATCGTTTTTGTAATCCACGTATAATAAGTGTAGCATTCATCCAAATCTTTAATGATATCACCTACACCTGCCACTTTGAATTTTTCCGATAAAGATACAGCAAGCCTTCTCTCGATTATTCCTGCAGTTTTATTTAAATAATCCTTAGAAAGTGTAGATAATGGTTTCCCCAGAATATCCGTATAGACTGCACTGGCAACATTATAAGCAGAAGTCGTCGCCAGATCTTTTAATTCATCCACATATGATTTAATGCTCGCTTCACACTCTTCTATTGTTGAACACACAGCAACCGTTCTCTGTTCTATCTGCTTACCGTTTTTATCATAGACCGTGTATTTCAGGTCACCAAATCTTGCACTGCCTGCCGTAAATACGGAAATGGATACTTTCACATTATCATAATCATATTCCTTTGAACTGTTATAACAAGCTTTCAATATATTGTTGACCAACTGTGCACCACTGAATGTACCTGAAACATCAGAAATACCAACACCCATTTTGGTAGAGGTATTGTCATAAAAGAACTCCGCCAGACCTTTATAGGCATATAATGAATACTGTCCAAGATTTCCCGTCAGATACTTGCTGCTTGACTCTTTGTCATTTTTCTGCATTCTTTGAGCTTCAGCTGTTATGATAGCTTCCTTCTTTTCTTCATCCATACCGGCCATTTTGTCAAAGGCATCCTTTAAAGCCTGAACATAATTATCATATGCTTTATTCCATTCAGCAGCATATTTCAGCAAAATACTTTCTTCTTTTGTTGGCGGCACATAAGTATCATAATAACTCACTTCACCAGACGGCACATAGTCCGATACATGATAAATAAATCCCAGATCATCATATGTATATTGTACAGAAACATTGGTAAATTTTGTTTTTCCAAGGAATTTGATGGTTTCAGCATCAGCAAGACTACTGAGATAACTTTCGGATTTAATCTTTATTTTCCTGTTATCTGTATTCCAATAGGTCAGCTCTCCTGTTCCTGTCTGCAGTATCTCGATTTCCTTTAATTTTCCTTCATAAATATGATAAAGGACTTCTTCACCCTCATAATCTACAAAATCATCGAGCCATTCCGATGAAGAATAAGTCTCGTCACCAATAACAATCTTATTTGAATCCACAGATTCCACAATTCCTATTTTGCTGTCAACCGGACGTATACTGATCAATGTATCAGAATCTACAAGATTATCATCCCTCTTCTTCGTTTCCACGAGTACATAATGACCAACCAGCTTATCCACATCATTAATAAATGATGTATCGGATTCCTCGCCTACACGGCTGCCCAGAAGATCCATTTTATCGAAATATGCAGTCTGAGTCTCAGCATCCCACTTCTCAAAAAAGCGTACGCTTTCATCATAATCTTTTTCATCATCGGGTTCTTCTGAATAATTCCACTCTACTTTATCCCACGACGATGGATATGTCATTTTTTCTCTGTCTTTTTCTGTACCATTATAATGAATTGTTCTTAGTCCACTCGTAAATGTTTTGCCTATATGTGTAAGATTTTTTGAAATTGTTATCTCACTAAAATTACCAAAAGACTCATCTCCAATGGACTTAATATTTTCAGGTATTTCTATACTACTTCCACTATGCTTTCCATAAACCTTATCTTTGATGACTGTTAAACTAGCAGGAAATTGTATATCAATATTTTCAGAATTGTAAAAAGCACCCTCTCCTATTTCACTAATTCCATCCGGAAGTGCAACATTGAAATTCCGGCAGTTTGCAAAAGCATACTCACCAATTTCTGTAACACTTTCCGGGAGAGTCAAGTCTGTCGTATAGGTTTTTTCAAATGCATGTGCACCGATTCTCTGAATTGTATCTGGTAATGTTATACTATTCAGCTCTTTTCCTGCATAACTAATAACGTAATCAGAAAATGCATAATCCGGAATTGCTTCTGTCCACTCAAATTCGTAATTATATCCACCGCCTGCTGGTCCTGCTGTTTCCAAACCCGTACATACATAAAATGCATCTTTACCAAATTCTACAACACTCTCAGGAATTACAATTTTTTCCAATGTTTCACAATAACCAAACGCTCTCTGACCTATACTTTTACATACACTATTTTCTTCAAAGGTGACACTCTTAAGGGCAGGGGTACAGTCTGTTTTGTCATAGTTTCCCCACCTTCCCGAACCAGCATATGGCATAAACAAATTTGCCGGTATTCTCTCAACCTTTGCCCCGAAAATAACATTTACTTCAGAATCTCTTCCTACCCGATAAAATACAAAATTTGATTCTTCAAGATCTTCCACATTAACAGCATTGTAATGAATCTCCACCAACTCATCACATCCATCAAACGCAGATCTTCCGATTTCTGTTATTGTTTCCGGAATCGTAACACTCGTTATAGATTGACCTGAAAATGAATTTGGTTCAATTTTTACAACAGGCATTCCTTCAATCTGGCTTGGAATAATGACTTCCTTAGCTTCGCCTTTATATTTCCAAACATGAACGGTGTTATCTCCAGCAACCCAATATTCCTGCCCATAATCTGTTGTTCCAAAGCGAACAGGATCCACGCATACCGCAGCATCACCACTCCAATGATCTCCTAATTCTGAAGGCAATGCTTTCGCTTCAAACAGCAGCAAAAGTTCTGTACAACTATCGAATGCATAATCACCAATTGCCTCAGCACCACTCGGAATTGTTAACTTCGTTATACCACTGCATCCATCAAACGCATGTGCACCTATAGATATAACGCCCTCCGGCATTACCATCTCTTCTATATTATGGCAGTCCGCAAATGCATAGTCCCCTATCTCTGTGCATTTCTGTGGATTATCAAAGGTTATTTTTTTTATACAACTAGCTCCTTCAAATAAATGCGGTGCAATTTTGGTAACACTATCTCCTATAATCAATTCACAATCCCATGCACCACTAATTGAAAAAAAATTTTTAGACTGCTCATTTTCCATCATGTTTGTATTAAAATAAATCTTCTCTAAAGAGAACATATCCTGAAAACACTTCATAGACAATGAAGCAACACCTTCTGCAATTTCTATTGCCGTAATATCATAATGATAGTTATACCATGGCGTACTTTGATTAAGCGAAAAATAATCCGTCATCTTTCCAGAACCGTAAATTTTCAATACGTTATACTCTGTTATGCCCCACATTAAATTTTCTCCGCAGCTTCCGCCATCTACAAATGTCTCATTTTCTGTCGCTAATTTTTCTTCGGTCTCTACTGCTTCTGTTATTATTTTCTCTGAAATCTCCGTTTCTTCAGCGACATCCTCACCATCTGCATCTACTTCCATTGTCTCTTCAACACTCTGATTATCTGCAGCACTCTCAAATCCCCCAGATGAAGTCTGACTTATTTCCTGCCCATATACCGTCTGGCTCATCATCATTGCAGCCACTAATATGAGCGCTATTCCCTTTTTACATTTTTTCATAGATTTTTCCTCATAATTATAGAAAAAATCCTCGAAGCTGCCACGGATACTTTTCTGGCAGCTTCGGGGATTTTTTATGCTACTTCATTTTTAATATAGCTTAATTTTTTAATTCTTACACTGTGCAGTAACACCCTTACGATCAAAGCCTCCCATCGCTTCTTTTCCATTGATGTTCTTATATGC
Organism: Pseudocoprococcus catus; assembly: GCF_019734885.1. Lineage (GTDB taxonomy): Bacteria > Bacillota > Clostridia > Lachnospirales > Lachnospiraceae > Coprococcus_A > Coprococcus_A catus. Next base: position 23,928 of record NZ_JAAXCM010000012.1, read on the forward strand.
TCTGACAGTGTATGTGTAAGTTGTTCCGGCTGTACCGCTGCCATCGGTATAGCTGCTATCCTTCTTGTCTGTGACCTTGGTTAATCGAGACCAACTTCCGCTTCCGGATTTTCTGTAAACAATATATCCGTCGCAGTCTTCGGCCTTCTCCCATGTCACTGTGATCTCTCTTCCCGATTCAGCAGTTGCTTCCAGCAGTTTCACTGTTCCCTGAAGGCTTGTCACTGTCGCTGTCTTTCCTGTCTTATCATAATCACCCTGATAATTCTTACCTTCGTATTCCTTATACGCACGGATCGTGTAAGTATAGCTCTTGCCCGCTATTACATTCTGATCTGTATAAGTGGTTGTTGCATTGGATGTCACGTTGCCAAGACCCTTCCAACTGCCTCCGGCTTCCTTTCTGTAAACACGGTAGCCTGTCGCTGTGGATACCTTGTTCCAGCTCACTGTGATGCCGCCTTTGCC
>NZ_JAAXCM010000025.1 GCF_019734885.1 Pseudocoprococcus catus
ATATCAAAAGTAAAAAAGCAGGAATCATAATTTATAATAATTACGATTTCTGCTTTTTGCTAAAGTTAATGACATTGAGAAAAAGAAGCCATTCGAAATGAAGATGTGCCGTCACTGATATGGAGAAATGGTATTGACAACGGCAGTGTATTTGCAGTGTGCGGTGATTATATGAAAGACAGTACAGCCATCGGTATCCTTGATGGCATGATGGCAGAAGCCAATACTTATTATATTTACCCGGTTGTCAATGCACAGAATCTGGCGGTTGTTAATTTTCCGGAATTGTCAGATGTCAATAATGATGAGATGCAGAATTTATACAGCCGTTCATCAATGGGGCTGCAGAGAGATGTTTTATGGCCGGCTTTAATATCAGCCATGGATTTGAGCCATTTGCGGGTGACAGCATTTCTTCATAAAGAAGATACGAAGAATAATGATTCAGATACCGATACGCTGCGCTTTTACTTGAGACAATTAAAAGAGCAGAACGGAGAAGCGGGCATTTTGCTGGATCAGACGAATACAGCGTCGTTGCAGTCGTATCTTGCATCATCGGGAAGCCAGTATCAGTATGGGGCTTTTTATTCAGAAGATCCGTCAATGGCTTTTTATGAAGAACAAAAGGATCAGCCTGTATTTGAAAATATACGGACGCTGATGTGTCCGTATTCAGGAGCCCATCCGGTATTGTCTTATTATAATGATGATGTAACGCTGCAGGAAGCAACCAGTGACGGTGTTCACTATACATTTAGTGATGATATACGGATGAGAAGTATTCAAAGTGCCCTTGGCTATACAGGAATTGTGTTGGATCTGAGCGATGTATTCTGGCCAAATGGAACATCCGACGGTTGGGAAGTCCTTCAGGAGCGTTTGACAAGTAATCTGCGGACTTACTGGAAAAAGTTTTCGTGTTTTGACAGCACAACACTTTCAGAGAGTGACCAGAGAGTTCGTAAATTTCTGAATATGAACTATGAGGCAACATATTTCAATAAAGAAATAGTATTAAAAACAACGCAGCAGGACAGCTGGTTTGTTCTGAGGACACATGATGCCCCGATTCAAAAGATATCAGGCGGTACCTGGTCGGAAATTGAGAAAGATGCATATCTGATTCACTGTGAAGATGATACAGTGGTCATTGAGTTAAAAGGTGATGCGTCACTATATCTTTCAAAAGATTAAGAAAACAAATGAAAAGAGGTGATAAAATGAAGGTCTGTATCGTGGCAGAAGGATGTTATCCATACATGGTCGGCGGTGTATCCGGTTGGATCAATAGTATGATACAATCTTTCCCGAACATTGAATTTATCGTACTTGCAATTGTCGCTAATCGCTCTATGAGGGGGAAGTTCAAATATGAGCTTCCTGATAATCTGACGGAAGTTTATGAAGTCTATCTGGAAGACTATGAATGGAAAACAGGAGTCAGATATCGGGATGTACATCTGAATCAGGAAGAATACCGTCAAATGAGAAATATGATTTTGAATCAGGATACGGACTGGAATGTCATTTTTGACCTTTTTCATGATAAGATTCGTTCTGTCAATGATTTTTTGATGGGAAAAGATTTCTTTCACATTGTTCGGGAATGCTATGAGATGAAGTATGCCAATATTATCTTTTCGGATTTTCTCTGGACCATGCGTTCGATTTATCTGCCTCTGATGCTTGTATTAAAAATGGATGTACCGGAGGCTGATCTTTATCATTGTGTGGCAACGGGTTATGCCGGTGTACTGGGCAGCATGGCCAAACATTTTCATGGAAGTTCACTGCTGATTTCCGAACACGGTATTTATACCCGTGAAAGAGAAGAGGAGATCATCAAGGCAGAATGGGTCAGAGGAATCTACAAGAATATGTGGATCGAACAGTTCAAGAAGATGTCACTGCTGGCTTATCGTCAGGCAGATATGGTGACATCCCTTTATGAACATGCGAAGAAACTGCAGATTGAGCTTGGGTGTCCTCCGGAAAAGATACAGGTGACACCAAACGGCATTAATACAGAACGCCTGGCAGATATTCCCCAGAAAACAGAGGATGAGAAGCAATGGGTCAATGCGGGGGCGGTACTTCGTGTTACACCGATCAAAGATGTGAAAACGATGATACAGGCTTTTGCCTTTGCAAAGAAGCAGGTGCCGCAGTTGAAACTTTGGATCATGGGTCCGACGGATGAAGATCAGACCTATGCAGATGAGTGTTTTGAACTGGTGAAAACACTGGAGCTTGATGATGTTGTATTTACAGGCAGAATCGATGTGAAGGATTATCTTGGCAAAATGGATTTTACACTGCTTACCAGTATCAGTGAAGGACAGCCGTTGACGATTCTCGAAAGCTTTGCGGCTCACAGACCGGTTATTGCAACGGATGTTGGTAATTGCCGTGAGTTGATTTATGGCAATCAGGATGAATTTGGAGAGGCCGGCATCCTGACTCACATTATGAATCTGGAGGAAATTGCCGGAGCGATGGTTGAACTGGCGATGAATGATGCAGTGAGAATGGCAATGGGAGAGGCAGGCTATCGAAGAGTCATGGCCTTTTACAGAATTGAACAGATGAAAGACGTTTACAAAAAAATTTACCGGAAATTTTCGGATCAGCATCAGAAAGCATGGACAGAGGAACCATTTAGGATTTAGGACAGGGAGATGAGGTAAGATGGCCGGAATTGGTGTCAGGTTAAATAAAATCTATGGAAAAAATACATTGACAACAGATCTTGTCGGTGTAGGATATAGTACAGTTGTAACAATCGCACCGATGCTGGTTGTTATTGGTGCCATTGTGGCGATGGAATATTTTCTTGGATTTTCCAGGATCGTGTATAGGGAGAGAGAACTTTTTTCTAGTACGATACTTTATATTTTTATCTTTTCACTTTTGACAGCAGCACCGTTCAACTCGGTGTTGTCCCGTTATATGTCAGATGTCATTTACAATGAAACCTATGAGGATATTTTGCCCTGCTATTATCTGGGACTTTTGATGAATGTCGTTTTCAGTGCTTTGCCGGGAATTCTTTTCTGCGTCCATGAGCATTTTGTCGGCGGCGTCAATGTGATCTATGTATTTACCGGATATTGCGGTTATATGGCGCTTGTATTTGTTTTCTATTCCATGCTGTATTTGTCTATTTGTAAAGACTATAAGAAAATTTCATTTTTCTTTATGATCGGAATGATTCTGACTGTGCTGATATCACTCTTTTTTGTCAAAGTAATCGGGTGGCCGGTGACCTATAGTATGCTGCTGTCGATCACAATCGGTTTCTGGATGATCGCAGCACTGGAATTTTCTGTTGTCAGAAGCTATTTCAGGGTCAACAGCGGAAAGTACAAAGAGGTGTTGGAATATTTCAGAAAATACTGGCAGCTTGTAATAACTAACTTCTTATATATCCTTGGCTTATACGTGCATAATTTTGTTTTTTGGACAACGGATCTGAGAATGGTGGTGGCAAAGAGTTTTGTCAGTGTGACAACTTATGACATGGCCACATGTCTTGCCATGTTTACCAATATATCTGCCAGTGTTATTTTTATCAGCCGTGTGGAGATGCATTTTCATGAAAGATACAAAGTGTATTCAGAGGCTGTAACCGGCGGACGAGGTGTAGATATCCGAGTAGCCAAGAAGCGAATGTTCAGGATGTTGTCGGAAGAACTGGTAAGTCTTGCCAGAGTGCAGTTTATTATTTCACTGATCATTTTCCTTCTGGCAATGGTTCTTCTTCCGAAATTCGGATTTGGCGGTTTAACACTGCGTATTTATCCATGCCTTGCAGCTGGTTATTTCATATTATTTTTGATGTATGCAGAGATTATCTTTTTGTATTATTTCAATGATCTGTCGGGAGCAGTACTGACCGGGGTTGCCTTTTGCTTATCTGTGTTGGTCGGAAGTATCATTTCCACACAATTTCAGGATATATGGTATGGTGCAGGACTGATGGCAGGCAGCTTTGTCGGATGGACTGCGGGATACTTAAGGCTGCGTTGGCTTGAAAGGAATCTGGATGAACATATTTTCTGTAAAGGAATGCTTATGAAGAGCAGACATTTACCAAAACCTTCTTCAAAGGTTTACAGCAGATATACAATACAGAAGGGAGTGGATGATTAATGGCGATGGCAATAGCTTTGAGAATTGTATTGATTCTTTTGGGATGTTATCTTCTTGTGATGACGTTGTTGTCACTGGCACGAAGAAAAATGTCTGAACAATTTTGCCTTGTATGGGCATTGATGTCAGTGCTGATGGTTTTGACCGGTTTTTTATTAAAACCTTCTTCCATAGAACGTTTTATCAGTGCCAGAGGCTTTATTCTGATTATAATCGCACTTTTTGGTGTTTTGTGGGGACTTTGGTTTATCAGTACGCAGGTATCCATTCTGATCAGAAAGAATCAGGAACTGGCAATTCAGATTTCACTTTTAAATCAGGATATCGAACGATTGTCGACAGAAATCGAGGAATATAAAAAGACCTTGCAATCACGGTTCCAGAGGAATAAAATAGAAACAAATAACAGGTAAGACCTGTAAATTCTGAGGGATACCTATGAAAAAAGTATTATTTGTGATCAATACACTGGGGCAGGCGGGGGCTGAAAAAGCACTGTTGGAATTGATGAAGCACTTTTCGCCGGATGAGTATGAGGTGTCATTATATGTATTGCTTGGGCAGGGAGAGCTGATTCATGATCTGCCTCGCTATGTCAAAGTTCTGAATAAAGATTATTCGGATGCTTCCGTGCTATCAGGAAAAGGCAAGAAAATTCTCAAACAGCGAGTTTTCAGAAGATTATTTCAGAAGGGCGCTTTGCTGAAGAATTTCCCCGGGATATTATGTGCATTAGCAGGTGGTTTGAGAAGAAAGAAACTTGGAATAGATAAGCTTCTGTGGCGGGTGATGTCTGATAGTGCCTGGTATCCGGATGAGCATTATGATCTGGCGGTTGCTTATATTGAAGGCGGCGCCGCCTATTATGTACATGATCATGTCCGGGCAGACAAAAAGATGACATTTTTGCATGTGGATTATAGACAGGCGGGCTACACGAGACAGTTAGATCAGGATTGTTACATTGATTATGATAAGATTTTTACAGTATCTTCGGAGGTCAGCAGGAGTTTTTTGTCTGTTTATCCGGAATGTAAAGGAAAAACCGAAGTGTTTCATAATCTGATTGATCAGGAAGAAATCAGGAGGAAGGCAATGCTGCCCGGAGGATTTTCAGATATTTATGACGGCTTTCGAATACTGACGGTGGGACGCCTGACATCTCAGAAAGCTTATGAGATTGCGGTGGATGCCATGTATAAAGTGAAAAATGCAGGTGTGAGGGCCAGATGGTATGTGTTGGGTGAGGGGGAACTAAGAAACAGTCTGCAGGCTCAGATCGATGGTCTCGGGTTGCAGGATGATTTTATTTTGTTGGGAACGGCTGCAAATCCGTATCCGTACTACAGACAGTGTGACCTGTATGTACATGCCACCCGCTTTGAGGGAAAAAGCCTTGCTATTCAGGAAGCCAAGACCCTTGGATGTGCTGTTCTTGTCTCGAATTGCAGCGGCAACAGAGAGCAGGTAACAGATGGTGTCGATGGTGCTATGTGTGCATTATCCGCAGAGGCAGTGAGCCAAAAAATCATTGATCTTTTGAGTGACAATGAAAAGCGGCATCAATATGGAGAAAGGGCAGCTGTCAGTCGCATCAACAATGATGTAGATATTAGAAAAGTTTTTGAATTACAATCCGAAAAGGGATGATAATAGATGAAAGTCAAAAAAGAAGTATTGATTATTATACCAGCCTATAATGAGGAGAAAACGATCCCGCAGCTTCTTCAGCAGCTTGAGCAGGCGAAGATCACGGATTATGCGGATGTACTGGTGATGAATGATGCATCTGCGGATGCCACAAGCTGGGTGACAAAACAGCAAAAGTGTACGACGGTGGTCAGTCATGTGTTTAATCTCGGATATGGCAGTGGCCTGCAGCTTGGATACAAATATGCTATACGGCGTGGATATCAGTATGTGATACAGATGGATGCTGACGGACAGCATGATGTCTGCAATATCTCGGCCTTGTATCAGGCATTGAAAACACCGGATGCAGATGGAGAACTTCCGGACATTGTTTTGGGCGCCAGATTTATGAAAGGCAGTCCGGAATTTGACGTATCTCTGGCAAAGAAGATAGCTTTTGTTCTTTTCAGAAACATGATACGGATTGGAACAGGTGTACATATCAATGATCCTACGACGGGGCTTCAGGGACTGAATTGGAAAACCGTCCTGTTTTATTCGAAATTTGAACATTTTGATGACAAATATCCGGATGCCAATATGATCATGCAGATGCTGCTGTTGGGATTTAAGATCCGGGAGATACCGGCTGTTATGCATCAGCGTACAGAAGGTGTCAGTATGCATTCGGGGTTGAAGCCCTTTGTTTATATGTTTCGAATGACTTTCTCAATTATTGCAGTCTGGATTCGGGAAAAAATATTAAAAATAGATGTTGGTGATATTGATGAGCTTCGGTTTTATCCAAGAAAGAACAGCTGATAATTGGTATTTTCATCAGGCAGAGCAATCATGTGATGGAAAGACCAGGCCAAATCCCATGCGCGGCTGGTACAGTATCTATACATTTCAGGCAGAGCAGAAACCGGATTTTGAAGATTTGAAGTGGTGCCTGCAGGAGAATGAAAGTATGGCCCTTGTCATTTTTGATATCGGTTATTTTAAAAATAAGGCATTAAGCAAGGATGCCCTTTTATATTTAGCACAAATTCTGGAATTTTTTTCTGAACATGAAAGGGATGTGATCCTGAGGCCGGTATATGATAGGGTAGGTAAAGGGCGACAGCATGAGCCGGAAACCTTTGAACAGGTGATGATGCATTTGCAGCAGATGGGGGAAGCCCTTCAGCAAAATGCCTTCAGTGTTGTTATCTTTCAGGGACTGCTCGTCGGATCCTGGGGTGAGATGCATGATTCATCTTATTTATCACAGGAACATTTGGAAAAGCTGAGCCAGTGTATACTTCCTTATCTGGAAAAAGAGATTTATCTGGCAGTTCGAACACCGGCACAGTGGCGTCAGCTTGTTGATGAGAAAACTTTTAATAACAGCATGTGTCGGATCACCCTGTTTGATGACGGCATTTTCGGATCGGATTCACATCTTGGAACCTTTGGAATGTATACAAAAGAAGCGGCAGGCTGGCAAAATGCCTGGATGAGAGAAGAAGAACTTATTTTTGAGGAAAAGCTTTGCTTAAAGGTGCCCTGCGGTGGAGAAGTTCTGGCATCCTGTGACGGAAAAAAACGTCATCCGGAGGATATGTATCAGGAGATACGCAAGATGCATTTATCTTACCTGAATAGCAAGCATGATATAAAACGACTTGATGAGTGGCGGGAAATGACCTGGCAGGGGCAAAGCTTTTATGACTATGTTTCGGAACATTTGGGGTATTGTTTTTCGGTGTCATCCATCAAATTTCAAATAAAGCATGGATTACGAAAGAAGCTGCAGTTATTGCTTGAGATAAAAAATGAGGGATTTGGTGTCTGTTTTCAGGAAACAGAGGCGGAACTTATCATAGAGTCAAATTCAGAGAAGCAGGTTATAATGGTGCCGATTGATTTTCGGCAGTGGAGGCCGGATGAGAAGAGACAGGTTGTAGTGAATCTGCCTTTTATAAAAGGTGAAATTTATTTGGCTGTCAGAAGAAAGAGAGACAAAAGGCCGATTTTTTTTAAGGGTCAGAAGAATGAAGCAGTGGCACTCGGTTCTTTAACACAACGATGACAGATGAGGCGGAGATAAATCCGGGAGGACATAAAATGGAACGGATAAGCAGAACAGAACATTCTGTCAGAAATACAACAATTGCATTTGCGGCACAAAGTGCTGCTATTTTGATGGGATTCGTAACGAGAGTTGTTTTTACAAGAACGTTAAGCGAAGGCTATGTGGGTATTAACGGCCTGTTTACGGACATACTGAATATTCTGTCTTTATCGGAACTGGGGGTTGGAACAGCCATTACCTATGCACTTTACGGGCCGATTGCCAAAAAAGATATTCAAAAGCAGCAGGTACTCATGCGGCTGTTTAAGAATTTCTACAGGCTGACAGCGGCTGTGGTATTGATCGTTGGTTTGATGCTTATTCCGTTTCTGGATGTTCTGATGAAAGACCGTCCTGATGTGGATCATTTGATATTGATCTATCTTTTATATTTGCTGAATTCAGTGGTTTCGTATCTGCTGATCTACAAGAGAACCCTGATAGATGCCTGTCAGTTGAATTACCTGACGGTGCTCTACCATAAAGGCTTTCTGATTCTTCAGGATATCTGTCAGATTATTATCTTGCTGGTGACGGGCAATTTCATCTTATTCCTTTGTGCGGCTATTTTGTGTACATTTATGGGCAATGTGATGATGTCCAGAAAGGCAGATCAGCTGTTCCCGTTTTTACGTGAAAAGTGTACAGCAAAATTATGTGATACAGAGAAAAAGGAAATCGGCAATAATGTCAAGGCGATGCTGATGCATAAAATCGGCAATGTAGCTGTGAATAATACCGATAATCTTTTGATTTCCAGTTTGGTAGGTGTTATCAGTGCAGGCATTTATTCTAACTATTATCTGGTGATCGGTTCGATCAGACAGATTCTGGATCAGGCTTTTCAGGGAATTGCAGCCAGTGTGGGAAATCTGGGGGTCACCGAGAACAGTGAGAAAAAGAACAGAATTTTTTTACAGACGTTTTTTATCGGACAGTGGATGTATGGGATTGCAGGTATCTGTCTGCTGGAAATGCTGAATCCTTTTATAGAGATGGCTTTTGGAAGAAAATACCTTTTCCCTGAAGAAATTGTTCTGATATTATGTATTAATTTCTTTATAACAGGAACAAGAAAAGCCGTACTGATTTTTAAGGAATCCATGGGACTGTTCTGGTATGACCGTTATAAGGCCATTGTGGAAGCTGTATTGAATCTTGTGATATCCATTGTTTTGGCTATAAAGCTGGGAGTTGCAGGTATCTTCCTCGGTACATTTATGAGTACAGTCCTGACCTCTTTGTGGATTGAGCCATATGTACTGTATAAACATAGTTTTCATAAAAACCCGATGAGGTTTTTTACGAGATATGCGTGCAATATGCTGATCATGGCTTTTGTATGGTGGTGTACGCATTATTGCTGCATGTTGGTGTCTGCTGGTCCGCTGATCAATCTTTTATTTAGAATTTTGGTTTGTATGAGTATACCGAATCTGCTGTTGTGGCTTATTTACAGGAAAACATCAGAATGGCAGGATACAGTGCTTGTTTTGGAACGGATGCGTCAGAAGCTGGAGAAAAAAACAGGCATAAGGGTATCATAGAAAGAGGAGTTGAAAAAATATTGCAGACTGCAGAGCAGAAAGTTTCTGTCATTGTACCCGTATATAATGCGGAAAAATATCTGAGACAGGCATTGGATAGTATATTAAAGCAGGATTATCCTGAACTGGAGATTATTCTTGTTGAGAACATGTCGGAGGACGGCAGTATGAAAATCTGTCAGTCATACGAAAAAGCCCATAAGGAGATAAGGTTGTTCCGTGAGAAAAAAAGAGGTATGGGAGATGCGAGAAATACAGGATTGAAAAGGGCGACAGGGAAGTATATATGCTTTGTTGATGCAGATGATTATCTGCCGGATGAAAAAATAATTGCGAAATTTATAAATATTGCAGAACAAACGGCCTCAGATGTGGTAATATGTAATTACGCAAGATTGTGGAATGAAAAGCTGCTGCCGGCTGCGGAGCACAGAGCCTTTTCTGAATTGAATCCCGATACAGAGGATTTTCGATTTAAAGGCTTCTTTTCCGTTGGACATTTGTCTTATGTATGGGCAAAGCTATATAGAAAATCTTTTCTGGATGAACACGGGCTGCATTTTTCTTCACTGGAATATGCAGAAGATAAGCTGTTTAATATACAGTGTTACATGTCGGGAGCTGTATATACATATATTGAGGACAGGGGATATATTTACAGAAAGAATGATAATTCCATTTCTTATCGGTACAAGCCTGAATCGATGAAATGTTGGCTGACAATTGCCGGAACCCTGCAGAAAGATATGGCACAGGCTGTACAAAAGAGAGAAGTTTATGAAGGATTTATTCGGTATCTGATATTCTTTGCTGCTTTTTTTGACGCAGAGATGGATTATACAGCTTATCACCGTTCGAAGAAAGCCGTGAGAAGATGCCTGAAAGCTTACAGTACGCATCCGCTTGCAGCAAAGTGTTTTAAAGAATTGACGGACAGAAGGAAGACAGGTACACTTTCGCAGTGGCTCTGGCGCTGGATGCTCTGGGGATTTTCTTTTGGAATGCAGCATCATTTGTATGGGTTATTGACACTTGGTATCAAGGCTTTGATTGATTTGAGGATTGACGAGAGACTTTCAGATACAGGGCTTAGAGAATAACCTGCACATAAATACTAAAAAATATTGGGAGGTACAGAGATGACTGCAAAAGAAGCATATGAATCAGTGGATTCAAATTACGACAACGTATTAAAGAGACTTGGAAGTGAGGCAATGATCAAGAGATTTGCCGTTAAATTTCTGGATGATCCAACATTTAATGAATTGGAGCAGGCATTAGAAGCGGGGAATGGTGAAGATGCTTTTCGTGCTGCACATACGATGAAAGGCATTTGCCTCAATCTTGGATTTGATAAGCTCTATGAAGTCAGTGCTGCTTTGACGGAGCAGCTCCGCGACCGTGAAATTGCAGGAAGCGAGGCAATGTACCAGAAGGTTGCTGAGCAGTATGATCGTTTGACTGCTGCACTGAAAGCCATTGATTAAGTGATTTGGATTCTCAGAGAATAAAGCAGCGATGGATTATTCCATCGCTGCTTTATTCTCTGAGACTTTTGCTTTAAACAAAGGGCCGGACAACACCTTTAACCAAGGGGTGCTGATAGGTAAGAACAGCAGATTCTGTCACCTGATTCGGCCAGGCTTCAATGACTTTATCATCACCAAGATAAATGGCGGAATGAATGACGGTACCTTTTTCATTGCAGTATATAATGATATCGCCGCGCCTGCGTTCTTTATAATCCACATGTTTGAACTTAGAGGAAGCCCAGATATTCGCGGATTCATATTCGTAACCCGGTGAGGCATGCCGTACAGGATTAATTGGGCTCATATCAATACCGGCTGCATAAAGGGCCTGCATAATGAGACCGCTGCAGTCGATGCCAAGCCCGGGTGCACCGGATGCACCGATGACATAATTATCACCGAGATAGTCGTAAGCCCTGCTGATCATGGCTTCAATACAGGCGGTCCGGCTGCTGGTATTGTCTATACGAAGGGGAGAAACATAGGCACCGAGGGTGTACCAGTCCTCTTCGGAAAGCCCCATGGCCAGCCATGTGGTCAGGTCAACTGTGCCGGTGGCATCCAGACCGTGCTGAGCCTGATAATCAGCAACTTTATCGGCAACTTCAGATGTATAAAGGGCACCGTTCATTCCAACAGCATTGCCAAGCCCCAGTGCCTGGATCACTTTGGCTGTTTTTAATCCTTCATAGCCCTCAGATAACTCATAATCCCCGCCGTCCAAAGAAATATTGTCCTGAATCTGGTAATACTTCAGGGGATTCTGATAAACTCGGTTCCCCAAAACCACTTTATGGGACAGAACCTGTTCGTATACCATCAAACCGCCCGAACAAACAACAACACCCACAAGAAGCATCAGAATAATTCGACGCCGCAAAGCCCTGCGCCGGGCCTTCTTTCGGGCTCTTTGCCTTTTTAAACGCTTTTGCCTGATCTGCTCTCTGGCTATCGATTCATCAACCAGAGCAAACCCATCCTCAAAAGCCAACTCAGTATATAAATGCTTAGTATTTCTGCTCATAATTATTATCCCCCTATCACATGATATTAATATGACAACGTATTCGTAGACTGATGAGTTTCGCATGCCATATCCAATGAACCTAATAAAAAAATACCATTCCCCTGCATCAAAATTGTATCGCTTTTATTGATTATTACGTTTTTTGAAAAAATTTCTGACATACTCTTCTCTATTTTTTCATTATTTGTTATACTATACCGTATATTAGGGGAACCGGATGAAACACGCGAAGCGTGTTTCATCCGGTATCGCGATATTCGGCAAGGCGCCATGCAATCATGGGCTTTGCCTCATTATTTGCGTAAAACATTTACCGATTTAATGTAATAAAGAAATCGGTGAATACGGGAAAGAATGTATGTGATAAATATAAGCAGATAAAATGTAAGATGTGGAGAGTCTTGTGAGCAAGATTTTTATATATATAAATGATATCTGCTGTACTGTTTAGATGAGACTGGAGGAATGAAAATGGCAATCACAGATGAAACAATTGAATATGTAGCCGCACTGGCAAAGCTTGATCTGACTGATGAAGAGAAGGAGCGGGCCAAGAAAGATCTTGGCAATATCATCGGCTATGTGGATACAATGAATCAGCTTGATACAACAGGTATCGAGCCAATGTCTCATGTATTTGCCTACCACAATGTATTCAGGGAGGACGTTGTGACAAACGGATCGGACAGAGACAATATTCTGGCCAATGCACCTGAAGAAAAAGACGGCGGTTTCAAAGTACCGAGAACGGTAGAATAGCGAGGAGAGAAAACAGATGGAGATCACAGCATTAACAGCCCTTGAACTGGGAAAAAAGATCAAAGCGGGCGAGGTGACGGTGGAAGAAGCTGTTAAAGCCCAGCTTGAGAAGATAAAAGAACGGGATGGTGTTTATAACTGTTATGTGACAGTGATGGAAGAAGAGGCCTTAAAGCGTGCGAAAGAAGTGCAGAAAAGGATTGATGCCGGTGAACTGGATGATTCACCTTTAGCCGGCGTGCCTGTGGCAATTAAGGACAATATCTGTACAAAAGGTGTCCTCACCACATGCAGTTCCAAGATCTTGAATAATTTTAAGCCGCCTTATGATGCGGCAGTTATTGAGAAACTGGAAGCAGCAGGCGCGGTGATCATCGGCAAAGTCAATATGGATGAGTTTGCCATGGGAAGTACAACAGAGACCTCTTATTTTGGACCTACAAAGAACCCATGGAATACGGAGCGTGTACCGGGCGGTTCATCAGGCGGTGCGGCAGCAGCAGTCGCCGCGGAGGAAGCATGGTATGCTCTTGGATCTGATACCGGCGGTTCCATTCGTCAGCCAAGTTCTTTCTGCGGTGTCACAGGTCTGAAACCGACCTACGGCAGTGTTTCACGATATGGTCTGATTGCCTATGCATCCTCATTGGACCAGATTGGACCGATCGCGAGAAATGTTTCCGATTGTGCCGCTGTTTTTGAAGCCATTGCAGGCTATGATGTCAAAGACAGCACCAGTGTCAAGATGGATGATTATCATTTTACGGAAGCCCTTGTGGATGACGTAAAGGGACTTCGTATCGGCATTCCGAAGGAATATCTGGGAGAAGGTCTTGATCCGGAAGTAAAAGAAGCTATTTTGGCAGCAGCAAAGACACTGGAAGAAAAAGGTGCCATTGTGGAAATGTTTGATATGGATATGGTGGATTATGCGATTCCGGCTTATTATGTCATTGCCTCAGCAGAAGCCAGCTCCAACCTTTCCAGATTTGACGGTGTGAAATATGGTTACCGGACACCAGACTTTGAGGACCTTCAGGATGTTTACAAGAAAACCCGTGATGAGGGCTTCGGCATGGAAGTGAAGCGCCGAATGATGATTGGTGCCTTTGTACTGAGTTCCGGTTATTATGATGCCTACTATATTAAAGCACTGCAGGTCAAAGCACTGATCAAGAAAGGTTTTGATGAAGCATTTGCAAAATATGATATTATTCTGGGACCGACAGCACCGACAACAGCCCTGAAGATGGGTGAGAATCTGTCTGATCCGCTGAAGATGTATCTTGGTGATATTTATACTGTTTCAGTTAATCTGGCAGGGCTTCCGGGCATCAGTCTGCCTTGCGGTATCGACAGCGATGGACTGCCGATCGGTGTGCAGATGATCGGACAGGCATTTTCAGAAAAAACATTGATTCGTGCGGCATATTCACTGGAACAGACAAGAAGCTATGAACGGCCGGCATGTGTGAAGGGAGAGAACTAGACATGAGAGAATATGAAACAGTCATTGGTCTTGAAGTTCACTGTGAACTGGCCACAAAAACAAAGATTTTCTGTGGTTGTACCACAGAATTCGGCGGTGAACCGAATACTCATGTCTGCCCTGTCTGCGCAGGCATGCCGGGTACTTTGCCTGTTCTCAATAAACAGGTTGTAGAGTATGCGCTCTCAGCCGGTGTAGCTTTAAACTGTGATATTACGCAGTACTGCAAGTTTGACAGAAAGAATTATTTTTATCCGGATCTTCCGAAGGCTTACCAGATTTCTCAGTTATATCTGCCAATCTGCCGCAATGGGCATGTGGACATTGAAGTGGATGGTGTGAAGAAGAGCATTGGCATTCATGAGATCCACATGGAAGAGGATGCGGGTAAACTGATCCATGATGAATGGGAAGACTGCACCATTGTTGACTATAACCGATGCGGTGTGCCGCTGATCGAAATTGTCAGTGAACCTGATATGCGCAGTGCGGACGAGGTGATTGTTTATCTTGAAAAGCTGCGTATGATTCTGCAGTATCTGGGCGTTTCAGATTGTAAGATGCAGGAAGGTTCCCTGCGTGCAGATATCAACCTGTCTGTGCGTGAGAAGGGCAGTGATAAACTTGGCACACGTACAGAGATGAAGAATATGAACTCTTTCAAGGCCATTGCCCGGGCCATTGAAGGGGAGATGAATCGTCAGATCGAGCTTCTGGAGAAAGGTAAATCCGTCACTCAGGAGACAAGAAGATGGGATGACAATAAATGTGCCAGCTATGCTATGCGTTCCAAAGAGGATGCACAGGATTACAGATACTTTCCGGATCCGGATCTTCCGCCGATATCCATCAGTGATGCCTGGCTTGAACGGGTGAAGGCAGCTCAGCCGGAAATGCGTGATGCAAAATGTGCCCGTTATGTGAAAGAATACGGTCTGACAGAGCATGATGCAGCCATTCTGACAGAATCCAGGAAAATGGCAGATATTTTCGAAGCAGCTGCAGCTATTTGTACAAAGCCGAAGGAAGTTTCAAATTGGTTGATGGTGGATACCATGCGTTTGCTTAAAGTACATGAAATGGATGCGGCAGATTTGAAATTCTCACCTGAGCATCTTGCAAAATTGATCGAACTGCTTGATGCAGGCACCATCAATCGACCGACAGCAAGAGATGTTTTTGAAAAGGTTTTTGCAGAGAATGTGGATCCTGAAGCTTATGTTGAGGCAAACGGTCTGAAGATTGAAGCTGATGACGGTGCCTTAAAAGGTGTTATTGAAGAAATTGTTGCAGCTAATCCGCAGTCTGTGGCAGACTATCATGCAGGCAAGAAGAAGGCCATCGGTTTCCTTGTGGGACAGACAATGAAAGCCATGAAGGGCAAGGCTGACCCGGGAACAGTGAATAAGATTCTGGCTGAAATTCTGAATCAGTAAAATACATGGATTCAAATTAAGGTTTTCTAAATCAGTCAAATGTATGGATTCAAATGAAAATTTTCTGAATTCGCCAATTGTATGGATTTAAATTAAGATTTTCTGAATCTGCCAAATAATTGTGTTCAAATCAGGGTTTCCTCCGTGCGTGACGGGAACCCTGTGGGGGTAAAATCAATAAAGGGGTAATATATAAGAATGGGAAGTTTTTTTTCAACGGATAATCCGTTGTTTACAGGCCTGGAATATATAACGAATATTATATATGCCAGTGTTTTGTGGATATTATTTTCAATACCTGTCATTACCATCGGTGCTTCATCCACGGCATTGTATTACACAGTAACGAAAGTCATCCGCCATGGAAGAAGTTACATATTCAGAGAGTTCTGGCAGAGCTTCAAGTCAAACCTCAAACAGTCCACTGCCGTGTGGCTGATTTATCTGTTATTGATGGCTGTATTGCTGATTGATATCAGAGTAATGGGCGGTTTTGGTACAGCCCCTGCGCAGACGCTGCAATTTATTTTTCTGGCCGGTATCTGCATGGTATCCGGTGTGATGGTTTATGCACTGGCTTATACAGCCCGTTTTGCTCAGGATACAAAGCATATCCTTACAAACAGCCTTCTCATGGCCATCAGGCATTTGCCGAAAACACTGCTCCTGATCATTATTCTGGCTGCAGCAGTGCTGGGATGCTATCTGTTTGGCCTTGCAGTTGTTTTTGTACCAGCAGTGGCTGCGCTTCTGGACAGTTTGATTCTGGAAAGCATTTTTGTTCAGTATATGAGCAAAGAAGATCTGGAAAAAGAAGAGTTGAGAAATCATCCGGAACAGTACGAATATGTGAACCGCAGGGAATAGATGACATTGCAGATTATGCGATAAAAAAGCTGCTTCATAAGCATACGAATCGCTGTTTTATTAATAAAACTTATAAAAAGAAAAAATGCCGATTTTCCAGGGAAAATATGGCATTTTTTTTAAACTTAATTGTGAAAATCCTATTGATTAAACAATCTATATGCGTTAAAATAGGGGCGAACAGAGAAAATGCGTCGGATAATGACGGAAACTCTCGAGATTACTTATGGACATATATAAGCACTGTTTATAAGCGGCTTTTATAAATGTTTCTATTAATTTTATTAATAAGTAAAGCGGAAGATGGAGGCAATCATGGAAAAGAAAGAATTGTTATACGAAGGTAAAGCAAAGAAGGTTTACACAACAGAGAATCCGGATGTTTTGATCGTGGACTACAAAGATGATGCAACAGCATTCAACGGTGTGAAGAAAGGTACGATTGTCGGCAAGGGTGTTGTGAATAACCGCATGACGAATCATATTTTCAGAATGCTGGAAGAGAAGGGGATTCCGACTCATTATATTGAAGAACTCAGTGACAGAGAGACAGCTGTAAAGAAAGTTGAGATCGTTCCGCTTGAGGTTATTGTAAGAAATGTTGCTGCAGGCAGTTTTTCCAAAAAGCTTGGTATTGAAGAAGGATTCAAACTGTTAAGCCCTACATTGGAATTCTCTTATAAGAACGATGAACTGGGTGATCCGATGATCAATGATTACTATGCCGTTGCCATTGGTGCAGCTACAAGAGAAGAAATCAATAAGATTACAGAACTTGTATTTAAAATCAATGAGATCCTGGTAGATTATTTCAAGAGTATCAAGGTTGATCTCATCGATTTCAAGGTAGAGTTTGGACGTTACAAAGGACAGATCATCCTTGCTGATGAAATTTCTCCGGATACATGCCGCTTCTGGGACAGCGAGACACATGAGAAGCTTGACAAAGACCGTTTCAGAAGAGACCTTGGTCATGTAGAGGAAGCTTACGAAGAGATTTACAGAAGAATCGGTCTGGCATAAGTCAGCGGATCAGGAGGACATTGTGGAAAAGCAGCTTCAGAATAAAGGCCGCAGTGAATGCGGTACAGATATAAAAGATGAACTTCACGAAGAATGCGGCGTCTTCGGCGCTTATAATCTGAAGGGTGAAGATATTGCCAATTGGGTATATTACGGTCTTTTTTCTCTGCAGCATCGCGGGCAGGAAAGCTGCGGCATCGCAGTCAGTGAGAACCGTGATATCCGATACTATAAAGACATGGGACTTGTCAGTGAAGTTTTTACACCGGAGAATCTGGACAAGCTTCATGGTGATATTGCTGTGGGACATGTGCGTTATTCTACAGCAGGCAGCAGCGTGCGTGCCAATGCACAGCCGCTTGTTACAAAGTACATTAAAGGCACACTGGCCATTGTACATAACGGCAATCTGGTCAATGCAGTTGATCTGAGAGAAGAACTTGAAAAGAACGGTGCTATTTTCCAGACAACCATCGATTCAGAGGTCATTGCCTACCTGGTAGCCAAAGAGCGTGTGACAAGCCGTTCTGTTGAAGAGGCTGTAGCCAAGGCCATGCAGTATATCAAAGGCGCTTACTCACTGCTTGTTATGAGCCCAAGAAAGATTACGGCTGCCAGAGATCCTTTTGGTTTTAAGCCACTTTGTCTCGGTAAGCGGGATGATACTTATGTTGTGGCATCTGAGACATGTGCGCTGGATACTGTTGGTGCTGAATTTATCAGAGATCTGGAACCAGGGGAGATCATCACGATCACTGAGGATGGTGTGAAATCCAATCGTCAGTACTGCAATATGTTCAAACCGGCCAGATGTATTTTTGAATATATCTACTTTGCGAGACCGGACAGCGTCATTGACGGTGTATCTGTCTTTGCATCCAGAATCATGGCAGGAAGAATTCTTGCCCAAAGCCATCCGGTAGAAGCGGATATGGTTGTGGGTGTACCGGAATCTGGCAATGCCGCAGCTATGGGATATGCTCTGGAATCCGGTATTCCGTACGGACAGGCTTTTGTCAAGAACACTTACGTCGGACGTACATTTATTAAGCCAAAGCAGAGCATGCGTGAGCAGAGCGTTAAGATTAAACTGAACGTTCTGAAGGAGAATGTTAAGGGCAAACGTATCATCATGGTGGATGACTCCATTGTCAGAGGAACAACCAGTGCAAATATCGTCACCATGCTGAGAAATGCAGGGGCCACAGAAGTCCATGTGCGCATCAGCTCGCCGCCGTTTAAGTTCCCTTGTTATTTTGGAACGGATATTCCAAGCGGTGACCAGCTGATCGCCAATCACCATACCATCGACGAAATCAGACAGCTTCTCGGTGCGGATTCCCTGGGTTATCTGGACTGCGACAGAATGAACGAAATGGTCAAAGACCTTGAATATTGCGACGCCTGTTTCACAGGAAACTATCCTGTGGACCCTCCGACGAGAGACATCCGCGGAGACATGGAAGTTTAAAAGCTTCTGAACTGAAAAGTTCAAGAAGCCTGCGGATGAAGCGTGTCATTATAGAACTATGAGAAACACGCTCCGCGAGTTTCTCAAGTTATCGCGGCCTCTACACTCCGTTTCGGTCGTTGCTAAACAAGCGCCACTGGCGCTTAGCAACGCCAAGGTCTCGTGCAAGCACGGACTTTGGCTCGTTGCTCGCGTAAATTAAAAAGGAGCAATGCAGCCCAGGCACGTTCGCACTGCTCCTTTTAATTCTATATTCGAAGTATTTGACCGCAGGCTGTAAGAAAAATCAGTTCAGAAGATTTTAAACTTCTGCCGGGAATCGAAGAATCCCGGACAAAGCAGATATCATACTTCTGCAAAAACGTAGTAGCATCCGAAATAAAAAAATGCTATAATGAGCGATGTAAGAAGACAGAAGAAGCTTTTCAACACTTAGGTTGAAGTGAGTCAGGGATTTGTTTTCTTTTAATCAATTATGCGATGAGATTAACAGGGATTGTGAAACTTGATACATCCCGGAAAGAAGATATAAAAATCGACAGGTCATAAGCAGGTGCTTCCAACGTGGCTGGTACTTAGGTGCTGTTTTGTAGCGACTTATGTACCACTGCCAACGTTGGGCAGCGCGAGCGTGCCTGCTATGACCTGTCGATTTTTATATCTTTCCGATAAACCTGAAGTTTCACAATCCCGTCAAATAAAAGGAGAAAAATTATGAATCACGAGATTTATCAGAGCCCCCTTTCAGAACGTTATGCCAGCAAGGAGATGCAGTATGTTTTTTCACCGGAGATGAAGTTTAAGACATGGAGAAGACTTTGGATCGCTTTGGCTGAAACAGAGCAGGAACTCGGTCTAGACATTACAGATGAGCAGATTGCGGAGCTGAAAGCTGCTAAGGATGATATTAATTATGGTGTAGCCAAGAAGCGTGAGAAAGAGGTTCGTCATGATGTCATGTCTCATGTTTATGCTTACGGACAGCAATGCCCGAAGGCAAAGGGGATTATCCATCTGGGTGCTACATCATGTTATGTTGGCGATAATACAGATGTGATCATTATGCGTGAAGCACTTTACATTGTCAGAAAGAAACTGATCAATGTTATTGCAGAATTGAAAGATTTTGCTATGAAGTACAGAAATATGCCGACACTGGCTTTCACACATTTCCAGCCGGCTCAGCCGACAACTGTCGGTAAGAGAGCAGCACTTTGGCTCAATGAACTGACCATGGATCTAGATGATGTGAATTATATTATTTCTCAGTTGAAGCTTCTTGGCTCCAAAGGTACAACAGGTACGCAGGCAAGTTTCCTGGAACTCTTTGACGGCGACCATGAGAAATGCAAAGAGGCTGATAAGAGAATTGCCCGGAAGATGGGATTTGAAGCCTGCTTCCCTGTTTCAGGACAGACATATTCCCGTAAGCTGGATACCCGTGTGTTAAATGTATTAAGCGGTATTGCTCAGAGTGCACATAAGTTTTCCAATGATATCCGTCTTCTTCAGCATCTGAAGGAAATTGAAGAACCTTTTGAAAAGAGCCAGATTGGTTCCTCAGCTATGGCTTACAAGAGAAATCCAATGAGAAGTGAACGTATTGCTTCCCTTTCAAGATATGTGATGGTAGATGTTTTGAATCCTGCGATCACAGCAGCCACACAGTGGTTTGAGAGAACACTGGATGATTCAGCCAACAAACGTCTCTGTGTGCCGGAAGGTTTTCTGGCTATTGATGGTATTCTGGATTTATATTTGAATGTTGTGGACGGGCTGGTTGTTTATCCGAAGGTTATTGAACAGCATCTGATGAACGAGCTGCCATTTATGGCAACTGAGAATATCATGATGGATGCAGTGAAAGCCGGCGGTGACAGACAGGAACTTCATGAGAAGATCCGTCAGCATTCTATGGCAGCAGGCCGTGTTGTTAAGGAAGAGGGTAAGCCAAACGACCTTCTTGAGCGTATTGCCGGTGACCCATCTTTCGGCATGACGATGGAGCAGCTTCAGTCCATTATGAAACCGGAGAACTTTGTGGGACGCGCACCGCAGCAGGTTGAAGAATTTGTCGAAGAAGTGATTCAGCCGATTTTGGATGCAAACAAAGAATTATTGGGTGTCAAGGCTGAAATTAACGTATAATCAGCTGCATGCAGAATAGAAGCTGAAGTGTGTGCACAATGATGGCTGGCACGAGGCAGCAGCGTTATATAATTTGTAACTGTTCAGAGCCAAGCAAAATTTCAAAAACAGGTATAAAATGCTTGCATTTTTAAGTCTATTTTTGAAATTTTATTTAGCGGATACGCCACACCGACGAAATGCGTAGCATTTTGGAGGTTGGCTCTGAACAGTTACTATAATTTAATAAAGAAGTTATTAGTGGCAGCATTATGTGTAAAAGCATGGTGCTGCCGGTTTGAGTATGGGGGAAAAGATTTGATTACGCTTGCAATCACAGATATCGGGGATTTTACAAGAAAATTACTGATTCAGAATGTTTTTGACCAGTTTTATGTTTTGGAGGGAGAAGTATCCACATTTGCTGCTTTTTCCATTGACGGGGAATTAAACGGGGATTACTATAGCAGTGATGAAACAGAGCTTCTTCGGGACAGAAAATGGAGTCTTTGGTCGGAGATTAAGCCGGTGGCCTTTTTGCTGATGAAGGGGAAGAAACTGCCTGTTTCCTTTAAATTTGTCCTTCAATTATCAGATCAGAATACAGACTGGCTCCTGGGAAAATATCATTTGGAATATTTGAAGGAACAGCTGTCCGGGCTGTATCTGAATATCCGTTATCAGGACAAGAAGCTGGTTTGTGTCACGGGACTTTCATACAAAACTTTTGTGATGGATAAGACGCTGGAACATGTCTGGGATGATACTGCGGCGCAGTTTATGAAGCAGAATGGGATTACAGTGGAAAAAGTGTAGAAATGTTGGAGGTTGTTAACAGTTAAATATAAATTGTAAAATCATATAAGTCGGTGTTGAGTTTTATAAGATATTAGAGTAGAATATTATTGAAAGGAGTTGATACTTTGAGTAAATATTATTCTATACATGAATTTTCAAAAATTATAGGCGTATCTGCTCAGA
>NZ_JAAXCM010000019.1 GCF_019734885.1 Pseudocoprococcus catus
TCTACACAACAAACAAATATATAATAGAAATCTGAAAAGGAAAAAGTCATAGTGTCCTTGACAAAGGGTACACTTTAATTAAATCTCTTAAAACAGGTGAAATCTCAATCGGAAGTTATGGAGGAGAAAACAACAATGAAAGAAAAGACATATCAGACTCGTTGCGGAACAATCCACTACTGGACAAGCATATCAAGCCTGAATGTAATTACCCTTGTTTTTTTGCCGGGATTGACCGTTGACCATAGATTGTTTGATAAGCAGATTCTGTTTTTTGAGAAAAAGTATAATATTGTGGTGTGGGATGCACCGGCACACGCTACCTCATGGCCGTTTCGGTTTGATTTTGATTTGTTCGATAAAGCAAAATGGTTGAACGAAATTTTAAATCAAGAAGAAATCAACAAACCTGTCATTGTTGGACAATCTATGGGTGGATATGTGGGGCAGGCTTATGCACAACTCTATCCAAACCAGTTGAAAGGTTTTGTTTCCATTGACTCTGCACCGTTGCAACGAAAGTATGTGACTGCGGTTGAAATCTGGCTTTTGAAGCGGATGGAACCGGTATATGCTCATTATCCATGGAAGTGGCTACTGAAATCGGGAACGGAAGGTGTTGCCACATCTGTTTATGGCAGAAATTTAATGCGTGAAATGATGCAGGTTTATGACGGTAACCAAAAGCGTTATGCACAAATTGCCGGACATGGCTTTCGTATTTTGGCAGAGGCAATGGAAAAGAATCTGCCGTATGAGCTTAAGTGTCCAGCTTTGTTGATATACGGTACACAGGATCATGCCGGTTCGTGCATACGGTATAACAAAGCGTGGCATAGAAACACGAAAATTCCTTTAACATGGATTGAAGGAGCTGGACATAATTCTAATACAGACAAACCTGAACAGATAAATAGTTTGATAGAAGAATTTGTTACAAATATTTAACAATAGACAACTTCAAGTTTGACGGAGTAATAGATATGAAAATCCGAGAAGTGAATGAGAATAAAAAGCAATTTATAGCATTATTGTTATTAGCTGATGAGCAGGAAAATATGATTGATCGCTATCTTGAAAAAAGTACTATGTATGTACTTGAAGATGGTAATGTAAAAGCTGAATGTGTTGTTACCGATGAAGGTAATGGAATACTTGAAATCAAGAATATCGCAGTCGATCCGAAAAATCAAGGAAAGGGCTATGGCAAAGCACTAATTGATTTTCTTGCCAGTAAATATGCAGATGAATATTCTGTTTTGCAAGTTGGAACAGGTGACAGTCCATTGACGATACCATTTTATGAAAAATGTGGATTTGTCCGTTCTCACAAGATTCCCAATTTCTTTACTGACAATTATGACCACCCAATTTATGAGGGCGGCGTACAGTTGATAGATATGATATATTTGCAAAGATGTTTATAACTTCAAGTTTGCCAACTTGCCCTTTGAGAGAGGAGAAATCCTTTTCTCAAAGGGTTTTTTCTATATTATACGGATATTCGCAAACTACAAGATAAAGCCAAAACTTCATATACTCTAATCACAGAGGAATTGGAGGTTTTGATATGAGTAACAGTTTAGCAGAAGTACACCCGGAGCTTGTTTCGGAGTGGTCGGAGAAGAACTTACCGCTTACACCTGATGACATTACTTTCGGTTCAAATAAAAAAGTATGGTGGAAAGATACTTGCGGTCACGAATGACAGGCAAGCGTTAAGGCTCGTTCCAATGGAGAAAAATGCCCGATATGTTCCGGTGCGAGAGTGATTGCAGGTATTAACGATTTGGCGACGACAGATAATCAGCTTCTCAGTGAATGGGATTATGAACAGAATAAATTGAAGCCGACAGAAGTATCACGAACTTCAGCAAAGAGAGCGTGGTGGAAATGCAGGCACGGTCATTCGTGGAGTATGAAGATAAATGAAAGAACGATATTGAATAAAGGCTGCCGAATTTGTGAGCAAGAATATTTGTCATTGTTTCCTGCTTTGGCTGTCAGCTATGAAAGATGGAGGGACAGCCAATGAGAGAGAAAACCTATCATCTATGGATAGAAAATATTGCAATCGGGGTACCGATTATTGAAACATCTGTAGTAGACAAAGATGGTTTAAGCCAGATTTATCAATATCTTAAGGAATACCATACAGTTGCATTCGTAGGCTCATCAGGCGTAGGAAAGTCCTCTCTAATCAATCATATATTGGGAACAGATCAACTGGAAACTGGAGACCTTCGAAATGATGATAAAGGCAGGCATACCACAACACATAGAGAGCTTTTTATGATATCGGGGAAAGGAATGGTAATAGATACGCCTGGAATGAGAGAACTCGGAATGTGGAGTGCAGAGGATGGAATTGATCATACTTTTTTGGACATTGAAGAACTAACAAGGAAGTGCAGATTCAGCGATTGCTCTCATGAAAACGAGACGGGATGTGCAGTGAGACAGGCTGTGAAGAACGGATTGATTGCAGAAGAACGATATAGAGCGTATATGAAATTAAAAGCAGAGAATGCATACAATAAAAATGCAGTTGATTATCTTGCTGCTAAGAAAAGGAAATTCAAACAGATTGCCAAATTAAATAAACATAATTATAAACAATAAATGAAGAGCCAGACGCAAAAGACGCAGAGCCGCTAATTCTAAAGGATTTGAATTTAGAATTGTGGCTTTTTATATTGCAATACCATGAGTTAAAAAGAAATGGAGAAAAAGAAAATGAAGGAAAATATTATCATTCGATTGGAAAGAGAAAATGAATACCATGAGGTAGAAAATCTGGTAAGGGAGAGTTTCTGGAATGTGTATCGCCCAGGTTGTCTGGAGCATTATGTACTCCATCAGCTTCGCAACGATCCGGCATTTGTTCCAGAATTGGATTTTGTCATGACATTAGATGGACAGTTGATTGGACAGAACATGTTTATGAAGGCTGTGATTGCAGCCGATGATGGCAGAAGTATTCCGATTATGACCATGGGACCGATCTGTATTGCACCGGAGCTTAAAAGGAAGGGGTATGGAAAGATTTTACTGGATTATTCTCTGGAAAAAGCAAAAGAGCTTGGATGCGGAGCAGTATGCTTTGAAGGAGATATTCGGTAAATTAGGACTTCGTATTTGTAACAGCTTTGCTGATTTCAGTGGAAAGCCGAGTTCTGATAATGATATTCAATTGATGGTTTATTCCATACGAGAATAAAAATAGAGTAGACGAATTATTTAGCAATCTTCATCAAATCTTTATTTTTTTCTGTTAGGTTATATTTCAGTAAGAAATGAAATATGGAAGGAAGGATAGTAAAGATGGAAATGATGTTACAGACACAAAATCTATGTAAATATTTTAGAAAACAGAAAGCGGTAAATAGTGTTTCACTTAATATCGAAAAGGGACAGGTTTATGGACTGCTTGGACCGAATGGCGCTGGTAAATCTACCACATTGAAAATGCTGACCGGTATGATGAAACCAACTGCAGGAAAGATTTACTTTGATGGAAAACTTTTGGATAGGAAAGATTTATCAAAAATAGGAGCGTTAATTGAAAATCCGCCTATTTATGAAAATCTTTCCGCCAGAGAGAATTTGAAGGTAAGACAATTATTGCTTGGTACAGATGAAAACAGAATTGATGAGGTCTTGCAGATTGTATCACTTACAAACACCGGAAAGAAGAAAGCAGGACAGTTTTCTTTGGGGATGAAGCAAAGACTAGGCATTGCAATGGCATTGCTTGGAGAACCGGAACTTTTGATATTGGATGAACCTACGAATGGATTAGATCCAATAGGCATCGAGGAATTACGAGAGCTGATCCGGTCTTTTCCGGAACAGGGAATCACTGTAATTCTCTCCAGTCATATTCTCTCAGAGGTACAGTTACTTGCAGATAAAGTCGGGATTATTTCAGGTGGAATCTTAGGATACGAAGGAGCATTAAAGCAGGGAGATAATCTTGAAGATTTGTTTATGAATGTGGTAAGAAAAAACCAGAAAGCAGGTGAAATCCATGGTTAATATTATAAAAGCAGAACATCAAAAAGCCAAAAGAACCATGCGAAAAAAGTTTATCTGGGGATTTCCTCTTCTTACATTTGTCATGGCATTTATATTTACTCTTGGGATGACAAATGCTTATGCAGAAAGTGTTTGGAACTGGTGGTATACACTTTTGCTGCCGGGGATGATTGCTCTATTTTGTTATCTTTCTGTGGCGCAGGAGAAAAAGATAAAATACTATCATTTAATGACTATTCCCACAGACAGAAGAAAATTGTTGCTGGGGAAAATTATTTATATTGGGTACATGATTTTGTTTTCTAATGTGATTGTGTTTGCAGGAGCAACGCTTGGAGGCTTTCTTCTAACGACACATGTTCCAGTTGGAGGAGCGTTGATTGCAGTATTGTTTCTGACGGTTTCTGAGTTATGGGAGATTCCGGTAGCTTTATTTTTAAGTGAACGATTTGGAATGATTGTAAACCTGTTCGTCTGCCTATTTATTACCGTCAGCGGTGTGGTAATATCACAAACCAGAATCTGGTATGTACTTGTTTCTGCAATCCCTATGCGAATGATGTGCCCGTTGCTTCATGTTTTACCAAATGGACTTGCCGCAGAAGCAGGGAATCCTCTTTTGGATACGGGAGTCATTGTTCCGGGAATGTGTCTCTCAATCATCTGGTTTGTTTTTGTAACGGTTCTGTTTTTGAAATGGTTTGAGAGAAGAGAGGTGAAATAAGATGATTGGAAGATCTCTTAATGCAGACTTGCGAAAGATGAAAGGAACATCTGTGATTCTGGCACACTTACTGATTCCGATTATAACCAGCGTTATATTTTTAATATATTACTTTTTTTCACCATGGAATGAAAATATGAAAGTGATTGCATTTTATCAGGCAATAGGAGCAGGACTTCCGGTACTTATTGGAATTTTTACAGCAAGTGTGATGGAACAGGAACAAAATGCAGGTGATTTTCAAAATCTGTTGTCTTTACCGGATAAACCTGCAGCATTTTTATCGAAACTGTTAATGCTACTGGTTTTGTGTCTGTGCTCTATCCTATTGACAGCAATCATATTCGGAATTGGATTTGGAAGAATCGCATCAAGCGATATCGAAATCATGAAAGGATGTATATTTGCAGCATTGCTGCTGTGGGGAAGCAGTGTTCCACTTTATCTGTGGCAGCTGATTCTGGCTTTTCAATTTGGAAAAGGGGTATCCATTGGAGCAGGGATTATATCAGGACTAATTAGTGCATTGATGCTTACCGGACTTGGAGATTATGTGTGGAAATATGTATTTGTCTGCTGGACGGGTAGAGTACCATATACTTATCTGCAATCTGTATTGGGAGAAACTAGTGTAGGTGAATGGTTGTCATTCATACCAGGTTGCTTAATATTTACAGGGATTAGTATGGTATACTATTTTTGGTGGGTAAACCACTGGGAAGGAAACAGAATATCGGAATAGAATCGAGGGAAACTATGGCAAAAATACTGGTAGTTGATGATGAACCGGCAATTTTGGAAATGATAGAAAGCATTTTGAATAAGGATGGACATATGGTTACCAAAGTAAGTAATCCACTGAAACTTAATATGGAAGAATTACATCGTTATGACCTGATTTTACTTGACATTATGATGCCTGGAATTGACGGCTTCGAATTATGCAAAAGAATCAGGGCACTTGTGGATTGTCCGATTTTGTTTCTTACGGCAAAAACGGAGGAAAACAGTCTGGTAAACGGACTTTCTTTAGGAGCAGATGATTATATTTCAAAGCCATTTGGAGTGATGGAACTTCGAGCAAGGATCAATGCACATCTTAGAAGAGAGCACAGGGAACATTCTGTCCGAATGGTTTTAGGGAGAGTCTGCATTCAGATGTCTCAAAAGAAACTGTTGATGGATGATAAAGAACTTCCGTTTACGAAAGCAGAGTACGAAATCTGTGAATTTCTGGCTAAAAACAGAGGACAGGTTTTCTCGAAGGAACAGATATTGGAAGCGGTCTTTGGCTTTGACAATGAGAGTAATGACAGTACTATAATCACGCATATCAAAAATATAAGAGCAAAATTTGCGGATTATGATTATATGCCGATAAAAACAGTCTGGGGGATTGGATATAAATGGGAAGAGTAAAGAGAAGCAATGCACTCAGCAGGATTTTTATGAGATATGTACTGGTCATGCTTGGATCATTAGTTGGTTTGGTGATTGTTGCTTGGCTGCTGCTGTGCCTTTTGATTAGTGTGGGCTGTATTTATCCGGCAAATTATGCAGAGCAAAAGATTAATGAAGCATATGATACGATTCTACGTGCAGATAAAGTGACTGCTGAGATGATTCCCGCACTTTGTGATTATGTAATCTTTTCAGAGAATGGAGAGAAAATAGGTGGAGATCTGTCAGAACAATACGAACAGATAGCATGGAATGTTGCAAAGTACGGAAACGCATCCGGGAAATATTTTTATAAAGTAATTGTAAGGGAAAATGAATATGTTGTATTGCAATATCGCCTGACACCTCAATATCATTCAGCTTTTTTGAGGGAGCATTTTATAGAACCACAGAATGTGATGAGTATTATGTCTGTGATTGGAGCGGTAGCGATTATCATCATTCCGTCCATACGTTTTGGAAAAAGAATCAAAAAGCAGATGCAGCCTGTATTAGACGCAATCGGACAAATAAAGGATCAAAATCTGGAATATGAGACATCCTGTTCCGGTATCAAAGAGTTTGATGACTGTTTATCGGCAATCAATGATATGCGAGATGCATTGCGAGAATCTTTAGAAAAGCAGTGGAAAACAGAGCAGGAAAAGAAACAGCAGATGTCTGCTTTGGCACATGATATTAAAACACCTCTTACGATTGTACGGGGAAATGCAGAACTACTTTCAGAGACTGAACTGACCACAGAACAGAAGAAAAATATCACTTATGTTTTGAACGGCACAACACAGATACAAAGTTATGTAAAACAGTTGATAGATGTCACAAAATCATGGAATTGCAGTGATGTTACCTATACAACGGTGAGGTTAGAAGATTTTTTCGCAGATATAAAGGAACAGGCACTCGGACTGGTAGAAATCTATCACCAGAAGATAGATTGGAAGGCGGAACAAAGTGATAAAAAGGTAACGATTGCTTATAATCCAATGTTCCGAGCCGTAATGAATGTGATTCAGAATGCAGTGGAGCATACAAAAGAAAATGGAATCATTTATATTGACGCAAAGGAGCAGGATGACCGGCTGACATTCATTGTGGAGGATAACGGATCAGGATTTACAAAAGAAGCATTATTGCATGGCACAGAGCAGTTTTTTATGGATGACACAAGTAGAAATGGCGAAGCCCATTATGGGATTGGGCTTTTTTTCGCAAAAACTGTGGCTGAAAAATATGGCGGAGGGATTAAACTTTCAAGTTCTGAAAATACAGGTGGGGCGAGGGTAGAAATATTTTTCCTGAGTAGTCAGGAAACAAGCTAAATAGACCGCAATTAAGCTATGATTCATACAAATGTGAGTTCAGAGTTTCGTTGCCAAAAACAGAAGCAGGAAATCGTAGAATACCAATGATGCAACAGGTATATGATGTGCTTCAGGAAGAATATGACAGGCAGAAGCAGGAAGGCTTTTGCACAGAGAATGTAGATGGTATGACCAATTTTGTTTTTACTAATCGTTTCGGAATGCCTCACAATCCAGCGGCAGTCAATCGTGCAATTAAGAGAATCGTGGATACCCATAATTCTGAGGAAGAGGTGGCTGCTAAAAAAGAGAAGAGAGAACCTATTATGATTCCAAGATTCTCTTGTCATATTTTCAGACACACATTTGCATCTAGGTTTTGCGAAAATGAAACCAACATCAAAGTAATTCAAGAGGTAATGGGACATGCAGATGTATCGACAACTATGAATATCTATGCGGAAGCAAATCCCGATGTTACCAAATCAGTAATTGAGAAATTATCAAAAAATATGGATATTTTTTAGAAAAGAGTCCTGTGATTGGATCTTTAGAAGATTGAGAAAATATCTATTCATACTGAACAAAATGTGTTAAAATATCTTATGTTTAATGTGCTGATAAATTAAGCACATGCGACAAATTAAAAAGACGTATTTTAAATGAAAAGACATCTTTTAGACGTATAAATGCTCACAAAACGTCTAAGAGTAGTTAAGTATATGAAAAGCTCAAATGTCGATTTTACAAGCATTTGCAAGGATGAGGATAAGCTTATAACGGAAGCAAAAAAATTCCCGACAATGAAGTCACTGGACGCTGATAAGAAAGCAAATAAGGCATCTGAGAGCAAAGCAGTAGAAAATTGCGACCAGATTGCGACCGTTGAAGAAAAAATTGATTTCTCTAATGTAAAGATTGAGCCTTTATTTGAGGAAGAAGTTGATTTTGATACATTCAGCAAATCAGATTTCAGAGCTGTAAAGGTTAAAGAGTGTGTTGCAGTACCAAAGTCAAAGAAACTCCTTCAGTTCACTCTTGATGACGGAACAGGCACAGATTGTACTATTTTAAGCGGTATTCACGCTTATTACGAGTCGGAAGAACTGGTTGGTAAGACACTGATCGCCATCACAAACCTTCCACCGAGAAAGATGATGGGCATTGAATCTTGTGGTATGTTACTTTCAGCAGTCAATAATCTGAAAGACTCAGAAGATGAAGAACTGCATCTGATCATGGTTGATAACCACATTCCAGCAGGTGCAAAGCTCTATTAAGATGAGAAAACTGAGCCTTGCGGCGGTGTGCGCTTGCGAACACCGACATAAGGCGAAAAACACACGGAGACGCCAGTCGACGTGATGTATGGATGTACCGTTTCACTAAAATGACGGGATATACTTCATTTAGTCAAAACCATATAAAACAGTGATTTACATCAAACTTACATCAATTGATGCAAAATTAAGTGCAAGCAAGAAAAAATCGCATAATTTGGAACATCAGCAGGAAAACAAGCACGAGCAAAGCGAGTATTTGTTTTCACCTGATGTGACAACGACAAAATCAAGGAGTGCGAAGCACGGCAACGGCAAAGCCGTTGGATTTTGGAGTGATAAATGAGGGGGCAATTCCAATCGGAGTTGCCCATTTTTAAAACAAACAGAAATACAAATCAGAGTTTGTGATGGTAGATAATATGGAATGGTTTAATGTTTTTGGGCTGATTTTTATTGCAGTCATTATGATACCCAATGTTGTATTTGCGATTAAGTGCAAAGATGGATTTGATAATAAGTGGAACAATAAATATGTTGAGGTCACAGAACAAGTAGGGAGATTGGGTTGTTTCGGATTCATGATAATCAATATTCCGGGAACTTGGTTCGGGTGGTGGTCTGACGAAGCATTTGCACTATATCTGATTGTAGATACCATATTGGTAATGCTTTATTGTGCTATTTGGATTATATGTTTTAAGAAAAACAGCGTTTTCAGAGCATTAGCACTTTCTATTATTCCTTCAATGTTGTTCTTATTTAGTGGGATTATGAGTAGGTCAGTGCTATTGATTATTGCATCAGTATTATTTGCACCAAGTCATATTGTGATTTCATATAAAAATGTAAAATGATATTTACAAATTCAAGTTTATCTATTCAATCCTCTATAAACCCTGTATTTTCAAGGCATATCGCCTATTAAATGTTCAAACCTTATG
The DNA here is from genome assembly GCF_019734885.1 of Pseudocoprococcus catus. Lineage (GTDB taxonomy): Bacteria > Bacillota > Clostridia > Lachnospirales > Lachnospiraceae > Coprococcus_A > Coprococcus_A catus. The sequence continues at coordinate 9,752 of NZ_JAAXCM010000019.1, forward strand.
TATTTTCCCTTGTTTTTGCCCTTATGAGCCGAAACAAGGGAAATTTTTATTCTCCGCCGATTACCTTATCCAGCAGTCTTGCGGAAGTACGCTTCGCTTCCCTTGTAGCGTGAGCGTAAATGTTCATTGTGGTACTGACATCAGCGTGTCCGAGAAGTTCCTGCACATCTTTAGGTGCTGCACCGTTTGAAAGCAGATTGCTTGTATAGGTGTGTCTGAGCATATGAAAGTGGAAATCCTCCAATCCCTCCACCTTTTTTCTCGCTGTCCTGCACATAATCCCCACCGTACTCGGTGCTTCAAATGCCCCATCAGGTCTAAGGCAGACAAAGGATAATTCCTTGTACCCCTCTGGGACTTCCTCCGACCTCGGCAGACTGTAAACCTCATAATAGGTGCGGTCTTTTTCTTTGACCTCCAAATAGTAATTAAGGCTGTACAGTTCCCCGTATCGAAAACGGTTTTTGTGCTGTTCTGTTTTCGCAGTTTTCAGGATTGCGGCAAGCGTATCGCAAAAGTCCACGGTGCGGATTTTTTTACGCTTTGTTGCCCCTATTTCTGTTTTGTGCCTTGCCCCGTTGTAACGCATACTGCGGCGTACTGTCAGATATTGTTCTTCAAGGTTAATGTCCTGCCAAGTCAGACCACAGACCTCTCCAATACGCAAACCTGTATAATAGGCTATCTGTATAGGAAGAAGTGCAGGATTGTTTTTCTTTTTCAGGAAGTCCTCTAATCTCTGATACTGTTCGTAGCTGAGCGTTGGTGTGGAGGCAGTTTCTCCGTCCTCGTCCGAGAACAGTTCGCATTCTTCTTTCTTTCCTCGCCATACCACATACTGCATCGGGTTAAAGGTTATCAGTCTTTTCGGGAATACCGCAAAACGGAACGCCCCTTGTAAAACAGCCGAAAACAATCGGAGATACCCTTTGCTGAGTGCCTTTGCGGTTGTACCGTCAGGATTTGTACCGCCAAAGCTGAGAAAGTCTATATACGCCTGTAAATGGTCGGCGGTTACGGTTTTCAGCTTTCGGTTTCCTATCGGGTGCTGTTTGATACGGTTGACCGTTCCCTGATAGGACATTACCGTACCATTGCTGAGATTGCCGGGTTTCAGTTCTTCCTCCACCCACAGATCGAGCAGCATACCAACTGTGATGTTTTCAGACTTCGCAACGAATTTCTTTTCCTCATAGTCAGCGATTGCTTTTCTGAGCAGGGCTTCTGTTTCAGACTTGCTTTCTGTTCCCACAAACTCTTTCTGTACTTTTCTGCCGCTTTCATCTTCGATATAGAAGCGTGCGTACCACTTTTTACCTTTTTTTCTTACAGAACCTTTTGCCATAGATAAATTTCTCCTTTCTATCCGTGGCAATCGGGACTGTGACATATGGTGTGCGTAAAGTAATAGTGTCACTTATGCCGATGAATGTCAATCGGCATTTTCACTTGTCAAAGTGCCACGGAATTTTTCTTTTTCAGCAACCCTTTCTTCGGCTGCTGTCACTATCCCGAACAGGTCGCCCATCTTTACAGCGGTGCGTCCCTCATCGTAGATATGTAAAATCCCATCTAAAAACTGCTTCATATTCTCGATAGGAAGTTCCATTTCTTTACGGTAAACCCTTTCCATAATCGCCCCTGACTCAATCGCATAGCGGCGTAAGGACTGCTTTAAGCCCTCGTCCTCCGCTACACGGTCAACCTCAGCCATTGCGTCTGCAAAGTGATAAGTCATAACCGTATAGAGGTCAATCATCTTTCCGAGGAATGTGGTAAGCAGTTGTTGGTGCGGTTCTCCCTTTACCACAGAAGAAACCGTATCAAGATATTTTTTGATATGTTCCTCCATATCCCTTGCACATAAAGTGCGGCTGTCATATTCCTTATCTTCGGAAAGTCCTGTCAGCCATTCGGGAGTGGTCAGGAGTGCTTCTGCCAGCCCGTTGATAATCATTGTACGCTTCGGGTCTACTCCGTCCGCTTCATATCTTTGAATGGTAGATTTGTTTACCCCGACACGCTTACCAAGTTCGGGCATTGTTAAGTTTAATTCTGTTCGGCGTTCTTTCACTCGTTCACCGACCTGTTTTGCGGTGAATGTAATTTCTTTTTTCAAGGCTTTCACCTCCTATTGCTGATAGTATAGCACAGAAAAACCTATTTTGCAACCATAAATTTAATAATAGACAAAAATATTTCTTAATAAGTTGCAAAACGAGTTGACAGGAGGTATCAAAATAAGTATAATTACAGATACATAGTTGCAAAATGCGTGTTTTGAAAGGAGGCTGATAAAATGGGCAACATCAAAATGGGTTTAACCATAGAAGAAGCAGCAGAATGTACGGGTATCGGAAGAAATACAATGCGTAAGTTGGTAGACTGGGGCAAACTTCCCGTCCTCAAGGTCGGAAGAAAAGCGATTATCCGCAGGGATACTTTAGAGCGATTTATGAGCGTCAATCAGGGAAGAAACCTGCTGAATGAAAACGATGTCCGCAAAGTAGAATAACCATTCTCCAAGCCCTCGGCGTTTGAGAGCGAAATACACCCCTCGCACAAATCTTCGATTTGTACTCTGGGTATTTCGCCCTTGCAGGGGGCACTGTACCATCGCTTCGGGCAATGCACCGCCGCTATGATACAGAAGAAAACAGCCCGCTGTTTTCTTCGCTGTCCGTCTGCTTACGCCGCCGAAACAGCGGCAACCGATTTCTCGGTTGCAAAAAGAGTATGCCCGTCACGGGAGGAAGGAGTATATGGCAAGACATTCATTTATACAGATGTCGAAGCTATCCAATGTCAAGGGAAGAATATCCTATATCACAAGCCACGCAAAGCAGGAAAACCTTTATGCCACCTACCGCACCGCCGACAATGAATTTTGGAGTAACCTTGCAAGGGAAAGCCAGCAGGAGTTTAAGCGGAGCGGCACAGAGGGCAAATGTATCGAAGCAAGGGAATTGATTATCGCCCTGCCCGAAGTTTATACAAGATACGAGCCGCAGGAAGTCCTTGAAGATTTTACGGAGGAGTTCCGCAAGAGATATGGTGTGGAGTGCGTGTCAGCCCTCCACCACAACAAACGCAAAACCAATTATCATATCCATCTTATCTTCAGCGAAAGAAAACTGCTTCCTGAGCCTGACATCAAGAGAGCCACACGCAGCGTGTTCTATGATGAAACGGGCAAAAGGGTACGCACCAAGAAAGAAATCACAGGGGAGGACGGGCAGATACGCAAAGGCTGTACCGTCATTAAAAAGGGCGAGGTTTACGAAAGCCACCTCTTTACCGTGAAAGATGATAAATTCAAAAGCGAGCCTTTTCTTCGGGAGATAAAAGAGATTTACACCGACCTTATCAATCGGCATATCTCCGATCCCGAACAGCAGTTAAAGGTATTTGATAAGAACAGCGTTTATCTTCCCACCAAGAAAATCGGCAAGAACAATCCCAAAGCCGCCGAGATTGAAGCGGACAATACCGCAAGGCAGGAATGGAACAGGACAGCGGATATGGCGTTGTTATCGGGTATTTCCGAAGCAAAGATTTTAGAAGTCAAGCAGACCGAGATACACGAAAAAGCAAGCCAGTCAATTAAAAGCAAAGGCTGGCTTCCTAATCTGTTCCGTGGGATTGTGGCAAAGGCAAAAGATTTTCTGCAAAACCTTATTCGGGAAAAGGATATGCCACCCAAGCCTACACTTGATATTGATATGGCAGAGTTCCGTCATATGCGAAATCTGATGATAAAAGTACAGGATAAGGCAAAGGAAATTAAAAACTTGCAGGACAAAGTTCTGCCGCACTTGAAACAGCAGCTTGCTGATACAAAGGGGCTTTTCAAAGGTAAAGAACGAAAAGCGTTGGAGGTAAAAATCAAAGAAACCGAAGTGGAAATTGCCGACAGGCTGGATAAAATCCCCGATACACTCAAAGCGGACGGTTATCCTGATGTGCAGGTATTTATGCGTACTTTCCGAGAAATGGAAAGCGTTGTAGAGCAGTACAACCGTGACCTTGCCGAGTGGGAATACCAAGTCAGCAGGAAGCCGACAGCTGCCACTAAAGAACAGCACAGACCGCCCGAAAGGCAGAGCGTGTTAAAACATCTGCGTGAGATACAGGAACGCAACAAGCAGCAACCACCGCAAAGACAGTATAAAAAATCCATTGACAGAGATAGCAGGTAGCATTGAAAAACCGTCGTTACGGTTTTACCCATAGCGGCGGCGTACATAACATTATCGTAGAAAAAGAAGGGATTAGTTTAATCTATCCAAATCTTCAAGATAAATAGACACTTCTCCACATTCAGGGCAAATGGCTATTTTAGGCTTTCCTATTCGACCACCAAATAACTTGTTTTCATCAGATGATAAAACAATTCCATATCCCGCCCCTTCAATTTTTACAGCACAATTTTCTTTCATTTCACATCCACATCTGATACACTTTCTCATTTCTTACTCCTAACTATATATATTTTTTTCTGAAAAACAAGTTTGACAGTACAAAAGACAACCCGCATATTGCAACAACAGAAACTCCTGCAATAGCAATGCTTACTTCAAAATTCTCTACAACAAACCACATAATTGAATTATTTGTTGCCTTAGTCCATAAGCCCAAAACAACAAGCAGTATAATTAAGATAAACATTGTCGCAAATCCAGCATTAACACCTAACGAGCAATTTGATGGCAAAACAAATGCCAAAAACAATAATGTCAGTGCAAATGAAGCACAGGACATAAAGAGATAAAAACCATATGCATATTGTGGAAACAGAATATATGAGGCAGAATTTACAATGAGTGCAACCACAAAGCCAATTAAGGACAAAATACCCGCACAAGCATATCTGCTGCATACAATCTGTTTTTTAGATACAGGAAGTGATACAGCATATTTCCCCCATTTCCATTGCTCGTCACAAGTTGTTAGGGAGATAATCATTGACATTATTTCAATAGGAATGAGTAAAAAACTGATATATATTGTTCCGCTTTTTTCCAATATGAACATTAACGCAATAATAATGGCTATATCCATAATCACACGAGGTAAGCCATATTTCTTTTTAATTGTAAGAAAATCCTTTGTTAATAGCCCTTTCATTTCATTTCCCCCTTTACATAGAAAAGCATAATTTCTTCGATTGCGGCTGGAACAACAATCGCTTTTGGATATTTTTTCTCGGCAATGTGACGGTCTTTTACAAGCACTTTGTATTGATAATCCTCTTTCCTATAAGCGATTATCTCTGATTTATCTAAGTTGTCAAAAACCATAGCACCACAACTCATTACACCGTAATTATCAACTAATTCGTCTTTTGAGTGGGTGAAAACCAATTTCCCCTTATGAATAAAAGTAATATAATCTGCCACTTTTTCTAAATCGCTTATGATATGAGAAGATACCAATACCGAATGATTTTCGTCTTGAACAAAGTCAATCAAAATATCTAAAATGTCATCTCTGATAATAGGGTCAAGACCACTTGTTGCTTCGTCCAAAATTAAAAGTTCTGCTTTGTGCGAAAGTGCCACAGCAAAAGCCAACTTAACTTTCATACCTTTAGAAAAATCCTTTACCCTTTTATCAGCAGGAAGTTCAAACTTCGAGAGATAATTGACATAAGTATTTCGTTCCCATTTTGAATATATTCCCGACATATATGTTCCAATTTCATTTGGTGTAAATATATCTGGGAAATGGTTTTCATCAAATACAACGCCTATTTTGTCTTTGATTTCAATTTCTTCAGAGAGATAATCCTTTCCGAAAATTTCAATATTTCCATCTGTCTTTGATATTTCATTAAGAATACAGTTAATAGTTGTTGATTTTCCTGCACCATTTTCTCCAATCAGTCCCATAATTACGCCTTTAGGTACAGTGAAGGTCAATTTATCAAGAACGAAATCACCGTAATCTTTTGTCAAACCTTTAACTTCTAAAATATTTTCGCTCATTTATTCGTCCTCCTGATATAAAAGTGTCAGTAAATTGATTAGTTTATCAAGTGATATTCCACTTGCCCTTGCCACTTCGATTGCGTCTGTAAAGTGTTCCTCTATCTTCTTTTGTTGTTCCTCAAGATAAAAGTCCTGATTTTGTGCCGATACATAGCACCCTTTACCAGCTGTTGACTCTATAAATCCATCTTCTTGTAATGTGGCATAAGCTTTTTGTACCGTTAAAATACTAATGTGCAAGGACTTTGCCAATGACCTTACAGACGGAATGGCTTCACCTGTTTTCAATTCACCACTCATAATTGCCGCCTTGATTTGTGTAGAAATTTGTTCGTACAAAGGTCGGCTTGCCTTATTGCTTACAACAATATCCAAAATTCCACCGCCATTCTGTTACTTGCTATTATATAGTGTATTACATCTACAAGTACAGTATATAATAGTTGTGCCTTATTGTCAAGGGCAAGAATAAAGCGACAGAGATTTCTCCCTGCCGCTCTAATCTTTTATGTGTATATAATTTCTCTATTGATTATTTCTCTTGCCCTTGCCTGTATCTCGTTCATTCTTACAACCCACAACATCGGGTTTTCCGCTTTGAGTTGCTCAGTCACACCTTCCTTGTCAGCCATTTGCTCAACCAATCGGAACATCATATCCATTGCCTGTTCGTCAATATCAGCAAGATAACCGTTCAATTTTCCGCTTGTGAGCAGCGTGGTGTAAACTGCTCGTTTATGTTCCTGTAAATAGCGTTTGTACCGCTGTCCCCATAAGCCGATAAACTTGTGTTCTTTTTCGGTTGGTAAAGTAATGCAAGGAATATAATAATCTCCCTGCAACTCATACCATAAACCGTTGCTTTCATCATAAATATACTTGTCCATTAAAAAATCCTCCGTTATAATATATTCGCACATATGTCACAGTTCTCCGATTGCCACACTCTGTTATATCTTGTTATGAGATTTTCTTGCCCTTGATTTTGCCCTTATAAGTAGGCAGGGAAAGAGTAAACTTGTGTGAAATCATATAAAAGGATAAGGTGAACACATTGCGATAAATCCTTTATTTTCAAGGCTTTTGGAGGATTTTATTGATAACCTATGGAGAGCAATATAAAATGTACCCTATAGATTGGACAGTTTGAGTTTTTAAAACCCTTACCATTAGACAGTAAGTTTTAATGAAAAC
>NZ_JAAXCM010000040.1 GCF_019734885.1 Pseudocoprococcus catus
TGCTTCTTTTCGATACGCCAGTGTCCGATTATACACAAAACGGCAGCAGCCAAATGTCTTTGCTATCTGTTCTTTCTGCTCATTGGTGGGATATATTCTGTATTTATATGCTTTTAACATCTGCTGCCACCGCCTTAACCTTTGGTTTCTATATACCTTTTTAGCCTTTTTTCTGATACATGTGATATCGTAATAAGTATTTGTACCTGTTTTTAGTTTTCCATGTTTCCCTGCCATAAGTATACAATAATATCTAACTTTTGACTACCTTAACCCACCGTCTAAAGCCAGTGGGATTGCGGTAGCCTTATTTCAATCATTTGTAATGGTCCACTACTTATACAAAGGATAACTCCTCTTCTGCTTTCTCATTCACTGTTTTTCCAACTGAATCTTCATGCCGCTTTTTAAAAAATCTGATCCGTAATAATGCCTCGTCCCTGTTAATGTGAAATAAATCTTTGCCATTTTCTTTTCCTCCTCCCCAGCTGTTCTATGCCAGTTTGTAACTGTTCAGAGCCAAGCAAAATTTCAAAAAACAGGTATAAAATGCTTACATTTTTAAGACAGTTTTTGAAATTTTATTTGGCGGATACACCACACCGGCGAAATGAGTAGCTTTTTGGATGTTAGCTCTGAACAGTTACGCCAATTTTAAATTCAGCCCTGCAAACAGCTCTCCAAGTGTGCTGCCAATATGTTCCGACAGTTTCTCCGGCATTTCGTAACTAATCAGCTGATAGTCCGGATTCATTTCCAGCTTCTCGATCAAAAGACCTGTATTCACTGCATCATCCATTCCATCATGAAACTTACCTTTCGGATCAATGTCTGCTCGTCCCAATGCTTCTTCCAGACTGATTCGCCGAGTCAGCTGAAACCTCTGACTGAAAACCATTTGATAATCCACCCATCTGTCCTCTATCATAAAAGCATCGACGCTCTCATCCGTAATCTGTTTTGCAGTGATTTCATGCAAAAGCTGATTTCTGTCGGATTCGCTCCAGGCATAGACTTTGTATTCTCTGTCCCCAATCCAGTCGATCATATGTACTAATGCCTCCCCAATGCGCGCTGCTTTCTTGACCTGACTGTTTTTTATTCCTGTCAGTCTTTCGATAAATGGATCAATCACCCCGTGTTCCGGATGAACATATTCTCGAATTGTCCCAACCTGCTTGAATTCTTCATTCAAAAGAACTGCGCCAATCTGAATCGTCTCATAGGCATAATGATAAGCTTTGTTCCGATAATCTCTTGGTACTCTGCACATTTCTAAATCGATCACTAAGTAAAACATTCTTTCTCTCCCCTTTTTATCGAATTAACATCCAAGTCACAAAAGCAATAATCGCTGTTGAAAACATTTTCTCCCCCATTTCTTATATCATCTGACCGATATGCTCCAAATGCTTAATCGTCCATCTCGTCTTCCCAGTAATCATAGGCATCATCGTATCCGTCATCATAATCACCGTCGCCGAATTCTTCCGCCCAGTCATCTGCAAAATCATCTGCATCATCATAATCATAAGCATCATACGGGTCATACTTCTTCTGACGATCAGAACTACTCTTATAACCTGAATTCTTCTTATAACCGGAGCTTCCCGATGAAGAACCGGAGCTTGAATAAGAACCGGAACTCGTGCCTGAAGTGCCGTTAACAAAAGAACCTGTAGAACCGCCGCCTCCGCCGGCTGAATGTGAATTTGCATTTCCGTTCTCATCATGCTCTATTCTAAATACCGGTTCAAACATTCTGCGCGGCTTCTCTGTTTCCTTTGCCGTTTTCTCTGCCGTCATTTCTGCTTCCATCTCTGTCTCACTGATTGAAGTCTCACTCTGTAATGCATTGGATGCCGTCTGTTTCGAAGTACCATATTTCTCTGCCAATAAAGGCCACATAATACTAACTGCCATTACAACAACACCGGCAATCAATAAACTACGAACTGTCTTTCCTGTATCATTTTTCATTATCCGTTCCACCTTTCTTCTCTCTAAAACACGCTTCATTTCACCGAATCAACTTCCGCTTCTCATCTCTATTGATTGCATATCGCTGCAAATATAATCAATCCGACTATCAATGCAGCTAATCCAAACGGGTGCATAACCATCAGCCACAAAACAAACAGAATAAATGCAATGCCGGCTATGCCTTTTCCGATTGCAGCTAATACTGAAAAATCACCATTACCTGCCGCAATAATTCCTATAACCAAAAGAAAAATGCACTTGCTAAAATCCCCATAAGCCTTCCTCCCTCTGATGATCACTTATTAACCTAAGTATAATAAACTTCTAACTAAAAATACACCTGCACTCCGCAGACTTAACCATTGGTATTCCTCAAATTCTGTGACAAAAACAGACATGATTTTCTCTAAAATGATTTCCTAATCATTCATGTATTCATAGTAATCGTCTTCGCTGGCAAACAAGATATATTTGCCTCCAACTAATCCCATGTATCCATCGCTTGTATTAAATCCCTTCATTGCCAGTTCCTCCATTTCTCTGAATATCTTTGTTTTCGTCTTTCATTGATTAGAGTATACGTCAATAGGTGGGGTATAAAAATACCAGCAAGCTTGTCATTTTGGCATATAATAAGACACTTAAAAAGTTATTCTTCTCTCAACTTTTTAAGTGTCTTAAAATTCTATATTTTTTACCGCTGATTTTGTCGTCCAAAACTGTCCCGAGAACAGGGTAAAGCACATGCAGATGGCCCGGATTTGTCACAGGCGGTGCTTCTCCAGCTGATTATCTAACAAAAGATTCATTTTATCACTCACTTCTTAATTTTTTCATTTCCCTACGGATCCATTCCATAATCACATTGACAACATATTCCTGTTCTGTTTCTGTCAATTCCCGTCCTTTCGGAATATGATGCCATTTTTCCAGACATCCCCTGCAACAGGTAGCTGTGGCATGCTGTGCAACAAATACCGGATGTCCTCTCATTGGTGTCTGTTTTCCATCATTTGCTATTTCTGCCGGAGCAAGACGTTTTCTGATAAAATCACAGGCATGCTCCCGCACTTTATCCATTCCTTTTTCGGATACATAGCTCCGATCATTTGCTTTCATGGAAAAACTGCTTCTGAACTTTGACTGTGACAGGCGTTTCCATAAGTTTCCCTCATAGACTGCTGGTGTTTCACACACCATAGAAGGCTGGATACTGCCCTTATATACAATCATTTTCTCTTTCTTCTGTTTTGTGTTCACCAAGGCATTACTGTCACTACCGTTCTCATTCATAGCCTCATCCACTGCCTCTTTCAAAAGCTGTGTCTCCGCTTCCTGCGCTTCTTTGCTATCTGGCTGCAGACGTCTTGCCAGGCATGTATTTCTACCAGTGGTTGTCTCATTTTTTATTGCATAATACACTGCTTTCTTCTCTCCGACAAGTACCAGAATCTTTTTCGCCCTGGTCACACCTGTGTAAAGAAGATTTCTCTGCAACATAACAAAATGACTCATGGTAAATGGCATGACAACAATTGGATATTCGCTTCCCTGGGATTTGTGGATTGTAACCGCATAAGCAAGCGTCAGTTCATCCAGCTCTGTCACATCATAGACGACTTCCCGTTCATCAAACAGAACCGTCAGTTCCCGCTCTTCCATATCTACTTTTATGATAGTACCAATATCTCCGTTAAATACTTCCTTGTCGTAGTCATTCCGGATTTGCATTACTTTATCCTTCAGTCGATACTGTGTTCCACCTCTCCGCAAAAAGATCTTGGACGGATTCATGGCTTCCTGCAGCACCTGGTTCAGATTTACCGCACCACATTCGCCTCTCTGCATTGGTGTCAGTACCTGGATATCCCGCAGTGGATCCACATGATAATATCTTGGCAGGTTCGTCTTACAAAATTGAACGATAGTATCTACCACTTCCTGATTACTCTCCTTAGTGGCAAAGAAAAAGTCGGCATCTTTACCGCCCCTCATATCAATACCTTCCCCTTTATTGATCCTGTGTGCATTCATAATAATTCTGCTTCCCTGTGCCTGACGAAAAATCCGCGTCAGACGTACTACAGGAACACATCCAGAATCAATAATGTCTCTGAGCACATTGCCCGCCCCAACACTTGGCAGCTGATCTATATCTCCCACAAGGATCAGAGACATCGCCTCCGGCAATGCTTTTAAAAGGTTATACATCAGCATAATATCAATCATAGAACATTCATCTAGGATCAGCACATCTCCTTCCAGCGGATGTTCTTCATTCTTCTGATACCCCTCCGGCGGTTTATATTCCAGTAACCGGTGAATTGTTTTGGCTTCCATACCAGTCGCTTCGGACATTCTCTTTGCTGCCCTTCCAGTCGGTGCAGCAAGAATAATCTGACATCCGGCCTGCTTATATGCAGAAATAATTCCCAGAGTTGTTGTCGTTTTTCCGGTTCCAGGTCCGCCAGTCAGCACCATGACTTTAGAGGAAATTGCTGTCTTTACCGCCTGCCACTGGATCTCATCATATGTGATTTCTGATGAAACAGCTACTTTTTTTAGTATTTCTTCTGTATCCTCAGATTTTTTCTTTTTGCAGGACATCAGCCGGATCAGCCTCTTTGCGCATCCACTTTCTGAAAAATAATATGGCGGAAGATAGATCGCATCCTGATTTTCTGCTTCATCCCGAATCACATCATTTGTGCGGATCATCTCATCCAGGGTAATCTCCAACTCCGGTTTCTCCACTTCCAGAAGCTCCTGTGCTCTTCCAATTAGCTGCTCTCTTGTGGCATAACAGTGTCCGGCCTCTGCCAGCTTGTTTAATGTATAAAAAATACCACTGCGCAGACGGACAAATTTCCCTTTATCAATCCCCATCTTCTGTGCAATGGAATCCGCTGTTTTAAATCCAATCCCCCAGATATCATCTGCAAGGCGGTATGGATTCTCCTTTACGATTGCAATACTCTCACTGCCATAGGTCTTAAAAATCTTTGTCGCATGAGAGGTGCTGACCTCATGACTTTGCAGAAAAAGCATGATATTTTTGATCTCTTTCTGCTCCTGCCAGCTTATTTTGATCCGGTCTACACGTACTTTCCCTATCCCCGATACCTTTAACAGTTCATCTGGTGTGTCCTCGATAACATCCAGTGTATCTTTCCCGAACTTTTCCACGATTCTTTTCGCAAACTTTGGACCAACGCCCTTCACCAGACCGGAACCCAGATATTTTTCAATTCCATATACCGTAGCAGGAAGTGTCTCTTCAAATTTTTCCACGGAAAACTGCCGCCCATATTTGGCATCCATCTTCCACATACCTTCCAAAAACAGCACAGAGCCGACATGGGTATCCGGCATCGTGCCAACTACCGTGACAAGATCACTGTAATTCTTCACCGCACATTTCAGAACTGTGTAGCCATTGTCTGCATTCTGATATGTAATTCTCTCAACTACACAACGTAAATGCTCCATGATTGTCTCCTTTCCCTGCTTATCCAGTTAATCATATTGCTGAATCAACCTTGTTACCTCCATTCTCATCTCCTCCACCACATCATCCGGCCCAACAATTTTGATTCCGTCCCCCAATGAAAACACCCATCCAAGGAACTGGCGACTGACATGCACCTCTACATTCACGGTAAAATATTCATCGTCTGTCGGAAACAAAATCGCATTTTTCCCGAAACGGTCAATGATGACTCCTGCCAGATTGTTTTTTACCAGCAGTTTTACCGTCTGTTCTTTTCCTCCGAACATTCCGAAACTTTTCTTCGCATAGTCAGCCATGTCAAGCTTCTTAAAGAACTCTTTTCCTTCCCGGCTCTCACTGGACAATCGGATATGAAGCATTTTATCTACTCGATAATGTTTGATCTTCTTCGCATCCGAGTCATACCCCACCAGATAATAGTTTTCATCGTCCCAAGAAAGTCCCCATGGGCTGATATGATACCAGGCTCCATTATGCCTAAGTTCCATTTCTTTTTTTACATTCCACTGATAGTATTGGAACTTTATTTTTTTATTTTCTGAAATTGCATTATGAATAGCATCTACTGTGTAGTAGATGCTCTCATTCATCGTCTTTATTCGTCCGGACACATATACCTGCCGCTGCAGTTTCTGTGCATCATATTCACTGACCATCTTTTCCAACTTCTTAATCAGCGCATTGGATTTCTTTTCTGTGATAAATTTGGCAGATTGGATTGCATCTACCAGAAGTTTCAGTTCAGGAAGTTCAAACGTGCGACTGACCACATGATAATGATAACGGTTTCCAACAGGTTCGCCTTCCACTTCAATACCAAGAACACTTAAGTCACGGAGATCCGTATAGATGCTTTTGCGGTCAGCTGTGATGTTGTATTCTGCCAAACCTTCCATAATTTCCGACATTGTAATATAATGCTCTTCATCTGTTTTTTCAAGCATGATCTGCGCTAGTCTGTACAGTTTAAATTTCTGATTCGTTCCTTTCGGCATGATGCACTTCTCCCTTCTGCCAATAATACTTTAAGTATATCATAGGTGGGAGATATATTGTGCACCTTTTTACATAAATCCTTATGTTTTAATCTTTATTACATAAATATTTCTTCCACCAGCAGCCATAGAAAGGAATCAATTTTCAATGCTTTTTTACATCCTCTCTTTTTTTTTCACTCTTTCTGGCTTCCTATCCATTTATGAGCTTGTTGTTAACTGATGATTCAAGTATAATAAACTCTATACAAGAAATACACACCTTGCATGTGGACTTAAATATTGATAATCCTCATGTTTGGCAATATACGGGGAGGAAATTCTCATGGGTAAACAATCTACCAGGGAAAACAAAACAATTTACCAGCTTTGCCGAGAAGCCGCAGGTCTTACAAGGGCAGAAGCAAGTGATAAAATGGAGGCTGTCTCGGATTCTAAAATCGAAAAATTCGAATACGAAACACAGGAGCCTACACCTTACGATATCATTCAAATGGCAGATGCCTATAAGAGACCAGATCTCTGCAATTATTACTGCTCACACAAATGTGAAATAGGGCACCGCTACATTCCGGAAGTAGAAGTAACTGATTTGTCAAATATCATCCTGGAAACTATTGCCGGTCTAAATGAAATCACCCCTCTTACCGGTCGTCTGATTCAAATCGCCCGTGATGGTAAGATCAGTGATGATGAGATGCGGGATTTTGCTTTTATCAGCAAAAAACTGGATGAAATATCTTTAGCCATAGACTCTCTGAATCTTTGAGTAGACAAGACAGCCAGTGAACAGGATCTCAATCTTGAACTTCTAAATGCTGAAAAAGAAAAATTAAAATAATCCATAATGCACGAAGGGCAATGAACCATTTCTGATTCATTACCCTTCTTTACATACGCTGTAATTGACTGACGATACTTACCGTTCTTCGTATAATGAGGTTTATCGGAATGACAGATTTTATCCATTTTCCAAAATAGATTACGATAGCTGTACTCATTAGTGCCACCATAATAAATCAAAAAGAGAGCATTCTTCATGATGACTATACAGCGATAGCTCCTTATATTTTCGGAAATCGGAAAATAAAACTCGTTCCGATACCTTCGATACTTTCGACGTGAATGGTTCCATTGTGGAGGTTTACAATCCAGCGCACCATAGAAAGGCCGAGACCGGTACCGCCATTTTCTCTGGAACGGCTTTTATCTATGCGATAGAAACGCTCCCAGATTTTGTCCAGGTGTTCCTCACTTATTCCAATACCATCATCTTTCACTTCACCGACAATCTGGTCATTTTCGACCTTCAGGATAACATGAATATGTCCATTTGTTTTTCCGTAATTGATGGCATTGGTTATTAAATTCATCATCATACGCAAAATCAATGTCTGGTCGCCGTTCATAAATAAGTCGTCCTGCTTTTGCAGGGTGATCTCAATATTTTTTTCCTGTGCTTTTGTCTGCAGTTCTTCTATTACAAGTTCGCTTAATAATCCAAAATCCAGTTTTTCCATCAGATGCTGCTCATCCTGTTCGTTTCTGGCGATCATTAACATTTCACTTGTCAGCTTTGACATTCGTTTTGCCTGCCTTAAGACGACTGCAATCTCTTCCTTATCTTCCGCAGATAAGTTTTCATTTTCCAATAAGTACTCACACTGGGAAATGATAACAGCAACGGGAGTCCGCAGTTCATGGGATACGTCTGATGTGAATTGACGTTCCTTCTCAAACGAAAATTCCAAGCGCTCGAACATTTCGTTAAATTTCTTCGACAATTCGTATAATTCATCTTTTGCTTTTGGCAGAGACAATCGTTTGGAAAGATCTTTTCCATTGCTGATGTTTTCGACTTCATTGCAGATAAGATCCACCTGTCTCAATGCCTGCTTGATCATAAAATATCCGATGGCCCCGATCAGAATAATGAGTAATGGGAATACAATCAACAGCATTTTCTCGGATGTCTGCATGAAAAGTTCTATAGAATGTACGGAGGTAATTCCTCGTACCCACATTTCGTCATCATCACCGTAAGTGTAAACGCTGTCATATATCATCCATTTTCGATTTGATTCGCTTATCGTTCGAGGTGTATTCGACATGAGGATAGTTTCTTCTGGAAATTGGGCTGGAATCGTTCCATAAAGTAATCGTCCGTTTTTGTCATAAATACAAAACATAATACCGTTATCGTAAAATTCGGTATCGCCGTCAAGATAAAAGGAATCATCCTGAAAATTAATATTTGAAGAGAATCCGGTCACTGCGGCACTGATTTCTTCTTCTGTCGCAGAAATTCCAACCCTATCCACAAAAAGAAGAACGAGAACTAGAATAGTCCCAAGAACTACAGCGATGATTCCGGTGTACCATAGCGTAATTTTTTTCTTGATCGTCATCTGTTTCATTCGTTTTCCCTCATTACATATCCAACACCGCGAACAGTGTGGATGAGTTTTTGTTCATATTGTGCATCGATTTTTTTTCGCAAATAACGAATGTATACGTCGATCACATTGGAACCGCCTTCAAAATCAAAGTCCCACGCATTCTGTTCAATCTGCTGTCTTGTCATTACGATATTTTTGTTGCGCATAAGACATTCCAGAACCATAAATTCTTTTGCAGAAAGATCAATTTCATTTCCGGCTCTTGTAACCTTTCTTGTGTCACGATCCAGAATAAGATCTGCTATTTTTAGTTGATTGGATGTAAATTGTGGCTTTCTACGCATCATGACACGGATTCTTGCAAGCAGTTCTTCAAATGCAAATGGTTTGATCAGGTAATCATCGGCACCAAGATCCAGTCCTTTGACACGGTCTTCAATGCTGTCTTTTGCTGTCAGTAACAGAACCGGTGTATCATCTTCTCGTTGCCTTAATTCTCTTAAGATTTCATATCCGTCCTTTCCCGGCAACATGATATCAAGAATAATACCATCGTAGGAAGTCATATCGATATAATCCATCGCTTCCAGACCATCCCCACAGGCATCTACACTGTAATGTTCCTTGACAAGCCTTTTTTTGACAATGTTTCTTAAATCATTCTCGTCTTCTACAATCAGTAATCTCATAATGTAATTATTATAATACCAATCATTTTCGTGTGCTAGAGTCCTTTTTTCCATTTTTTGAAATTACTATTTGTTTTAATCTTTTTTTAATCTTCCCCCTATATGATACATATAACAGCAAAAACAAAACATCCAAGAGACGGAAGGAGAACACGTTATGAAAAAAATATTAGTAGTTTTATTATCTCTCGCATTAATATTTGCTTTTACAGGATGCACTTCATCCAATAATGGAGCAGCAGAAGATATAGAAATTAAGACACAGGAAGTTGTAACATCAAATACAGATGACAATGATGATAATATCAGCAACATAGAAAACACAGTAGAGAATGCGAAGGAAAAGGATTATGATTTCTCTTCTTATGAAAACGATATCCGTAATATAACAAAAAGTGTAAACAATGCAAAAACATCTACAAATGCATCTGAGAATCACGAACAATTCTACGCTTTGAAAAAACAGGTAGACGCAGTTGATGACGAACTGGATAAACTTGATGATGAATTTGAGTATGCTTACCAGATGAAAGAGATTAGCTTCGAGATATACAAAGCGAGAGAACGCGCGATTGAAAAACTGGAAGATGAACTGGAATTAGCAGAAGAAGCGCTGGAAAACAAATACGGCATTGATGATTAATGCCATCTGGGCTACAAGAATGTGGCAGAACTTTCTTAATTTCTAAAATCGGGTAGGAGGTAGATAATTATTTTATCTACCGACCTCCCACACCACCTGGCATACAGTTCCGTACCAAGGCGGTTCTTTAGTTTTCACAAACAGTTAGATAGTAGTCAAGCATGGCTGATGTTTCCATGCTTCACATTTTATAGAAATCCCTAATACGCTTGTAAGCATATTTCTCATTCTCATTTTAACTCAATTTATTTCATTTTAACTTAACAAATGTTAAAAGTCAAGTTTTTGAGTTATTTTGAATTTATGCAGACAATCTGCACAAACTTCTTTCATAAGCAAATTTTCCACTCATCGAGTGGAAATTTTACAATACCTAAACTACTTCTTGAATTTATATTTTCCTTTTCCGTGACCGGATACTGGTTCAATAATATCTGCCTGTACCAAATTGGAAAGAAGTTTTGAAGCACCTGAACCTTTCAGCTCAAGAAGTTCCATAACTGCACTTCTTCCAAACACCTCATCAAAGCCAAACTTTTCAAAAAGTCTATGGATATGAACCGTCGTTTTCACCGAGAAGTCGCTGCCCTTTTCGGAAAGTACACTTTCAATATCCACTTTTTCATCTTGAATGTCCACTTTTTCATTTTCAATATCCACTTTTTTATCCCCAATGTCCACTTTTTCTTCATTCAAAAGTCCACTTATATGAAGATTTCGATTGTGAAGTTCATTTTTCTCATTCAAGAGCAGATTTCTGAGAAACGCTTCCAGATATTCTGTTATTTCGTGAATACCTTTTTGCAGGTTCGTATAGTTTGCACGAACAAGTGCATTTCGAAAATACCACGCATTTTCCGCAAAAATATTATTAGTTGCAGAGAACCCAAGTATCCTTAAATATTTGATGAAGAACACTGCCGTTGTCATACCCCCGGCTGTCTTTTCTTAATTTTGCCATCCTCTCACCTCACTAATCGTGAGGAGCATCTTAGCTGTGCTTATCCTGTCGGAATAATAGTTCCAATCCTTTCTTAAGCACCTGCCCTTTTGTAAGATCGTACTTTTCAGCATAAGCTTCCAATTGCTTCTGCTCAGCATTGGAGAAACGGATGGTGAAACGATAATTCATGGGGTCATCACTCTTTGGTCTTCCCATCTTTGACATACTATTTCCTCCTTCCTTCGTACATAAAAAAATATCTTTCATATATACAAAAGAAGGAGGGTAAAAATACAGCCTCTGATATGCAATTTTTTTGGCTTTAGAGAATAATTATGTATTATCGTTCAAATTGTAGCACAGGTACAACATATCTGTCATTTTTTGTTTATCCGTCCCTCTAATGCCTAATGATTTTAAATCCACTGTTTCATCAGCTATTTCAGATAAGAACTTTTTCATATCCTCTGCTATTTCTGAACTGAGAACTTGCCTTGTATTGGCTGTGATTAACTGTGCTAATCGGAACACATCGTTTTTATGTTTCTTTATATTTTTGCTGTCAACCTGCTCTCCATTCAGCTTGCGTTCTTTTAAATCCAGCCACGCTTTTGCCTTAAATGGTATCAGGCAAGTCGGACTTAATACCGGAATGCCATCAACCATCATTTGTCCGGTTTTTAGCAATTCATAATACGCTTCGTTTAGAAGGATTGCCGACAAGCTGGAGATTTCATCGTCTATCGGAAGCGGTGTGAGAACTGCATCATCTTCCAATATAATAAAATCTGGATTTCTGGAAAATATTTCTATCATGTATGGATATTCTTTGCTTTTCGGAGATGTGAAACGATAAAACTGTGCATTTCCGGTACTTTTATTCAAATGCTCATATCCTGCTTCCTTGACATACTCCCAAAACTGCCTGCCAAACTCCGCTGTTATGGATTCAACAATCAGTACAATATCTACATCTTTTGTAGCCCGAAACGGTAATTCTTCGTTTTCCATAATCAAATCGCAAGCTGTTCCACCGATGATGACATATTGATTTTCAAAACCCTGAAATCTTTCCTTAAATTTTGTAAATCCGCTGACCATTACTCCTGCAACCTTCTTTCCTGCAATTCATCTACTGCTTCTTCAATTCTTTCATCGTTTGTATCTCCAAAAGATAAAACAATGGAAATATCATCAGCACTGTTATCCTCTGAAAATTGTTTCGGGCTGTATGCCCATAATTCAAGTCTTACCTGCTTATCCGGGTCTATCAATTCATCGGTTAGCAAGGTTTTATCATAATCTTTCTCACTAATTGCATAGGTAACAACTCGGCTTGGATTTAACATTGTTTTTTCAGAAAGTGCCGTTTCCCCTGCAAAGACCATATTTTCCGTAACTTGCGTCTTATCTATATATCCTGCTTTGCGGACAGGAGTCGTCAAATATACTTTTGCTTTTTCAAATAATTCATCTCGCTTATATTTTGACTCAATAAACTTGTTGACACCGTCTTTTGCTACCAAAAACAAATCCGTCGTTTCCAACTGCTTTACTGCTCTGGTCAAGGTCATTGCTGTAAATGGAAGCACTTTTCCGGCTTCTGAAATATACAATCGTTTTTTCTTACTGTACAGATAAAATAAAAACAACTGCTGCGTGGAGTAAACAAACTTACCCGTCAGCTTTTGGGGTTCTTTTTCATCAGAAAGCATTGTCCCAATGAAAGGAAGAAAGACCTGCTTATCAGTAATAAACGGTATATTATTTTCTATAAGGCTTTTTCTTCGATAATTTGATACCGTTGTAAGTTCAAATACAACTGGCACATTATCAATCTGCTGTATTTTTGTAATCTGTTTTTTCAGTGCCGGAAGTGTTGCAAGTTCTTCTGTCGGAGCAAGCATTATACAACGTTTGTTTCCAATATATGCTGTGTGAAAATCATAACTCCCTGCAATATAAACAGGCAAAGAATCCTGATGATTCCATGCTTCATATTTTATAGAAATCCCGAATACGCTTGTAAACATATTTCTCGTTCTCCTTTTAACTCATTTTCTTTCATTTTAACTTTTGAGATGTTAAAAGTCAAGTTTTTGAGTTATTTTGATTTTTCTAAAATTCTTTTCTCTTACACCCTGTATTTCCCCCTCCATCTTTTGTATATGTAAGAGGGTTTGTAGATTAGAGCAAGATCCACCCAGGTATTACCGTATCGCCATTTTATGGCTACGGCATACCTCCGGGTAAGTCTCTTGATGGGGATTCCGATTCCCCATACCCTCGTACAGACATCAAAGATATCTGTACGCTCTCTATCAAAGACAGTCGCAGCACTTTATATAACCGGAAGGGACAGCCGGTTAAAAAGTGTAATCGCACATCCAAGATGTCTTATCAAAAAAGAAGGAGGACTATGGCACCAAAGAAGAAAGAAAAGAATCTCAAGAGGAGTAACATCATCACATTAAAATTAACGGATATTGAATTGGCAGTATTAAATGAAGCCGCTGACGTTACAGGACTTTCTCGTTCTGAATATGTGAGAGAACTCCTGCTTGAAAAGCAAATCAATCATCAGATTGAAGTTGTTGCAGACATGAGTCCCGTTTTTGCAGATTCAACAACGATTATGATCTGACGGAAGTCTGTATCACCAAAAAACTCGCAGAGAATTGGATAGCTCCCCGAGCAGGGGAGGCAGGCAAAAGCCGTGCCCACAGACTGACATGTGGGAGGCAGTTTGGTGAATACCTGTACACTCTTGGCTATGAGGTATATTTTTTACCTGAACAACGTGGTATGTGGACTGCCTCCTTTGTTCCATATATTTTTACGCATGAGCAGATAATTGCATTGTTTGCAGCTACTGATAACACTAAATTTTGTGATTACAGAAGAAACATACAAAACTGTCTGCCTGTTATTTTCAGGATGCTGTATGGATGTGGATTACGTGTTTCCGAAGCTCTAAAGCTGCAGGTAAAAGATGTAAATCTCACAGATGGTATCCTGACAATAAAAGGAGCCAAGATGGATAGGGATCGTCTGATCCCCATGTCCGAATCCCTTACACAGGCCTGTCAAAAATATGCTGATAAAATCTGGTGGGACAAAGATACAGATTATTTCTTCATGGCACCGGATCATACAATGATCAGCCCGAATACGATCTATGGGAAATTCCGTGTTTATCTTAAAGTGGTGGGGATTTCCCATGGTGGAAAAGGTCAGGAACCAAGACTTCACGATCTGCGTCATACCTTCGCAGTACATGTGCTGCAAAAATGGGTAACCGGGGGCTTCCTATGCTTTCCACATATATGGGCCATAAATCTGTCAGTGCCACTTCCAGATATCTTCGGCTCACTGCTGAAGTTTATCCTGAGTTATTAAGCACAATAGAGGAAAAATGTGCTTTTGTGATTCCGGAGGTGCAAAATGAAGAAATATGATTTTGGTTTTTACCTTACAAGATTTTTGACCACATATCTCCCTTCACAGAGGGGTATAAAAGCAAACACACAATTGTCTTACAGGGACACGTTTTCTCTTTTGCTTATTTATTGTAAAGAACAGGAAAGTATACAACCGGATAAAGTAAAGTTTCAGCTTTTAGACCGTGAACTGATAAACCGCTTTTTGAACTGGCTTGAAGAAACACGTAACTGTAAACCGGCTACCCGAAATCAGCGTCTGGCGGCAACACACTCTTTTTTTCGTTTTCTCATCATTGAATGCCCTGAAAAAATAGAACAGTGCCAGCAGATCCTTGGCATACCCATGAAAAAAGTGGAACAGCCTTTAATAAAATATCTGTCTCTTGAAGGGACAAAGGCACTTCTGGAACAACCAGACGTTATGTCTCTCTCCGATCGTCGTGATAGTGTTTTGCTGACGCTTATGTATGATACAGGATGCCGTGTACAGGAACTGGTTGATTTAAGGGTTTGTGATATCACACTTGCGGATACTGTAACCGTGAAACTAACCGGAAAAGGAGATAAAAGCAGGATCGTACCTGTAATGGCGCCTACAGGACAGCTTATCAGACAATATATAGCTGAAAATCATCTGGATACTGCACTCTACCGAAACCATCCTTTATTTACCAATAGGTCAGGTAAGAAAATAACTCGTGCTGGGATTACCTACATCCTTCAAAAATATGCTGAACAGGCATATCTTTCCGGACATGAAGATGTTGATCCCAAACTGACTCCACACTGTTTGCGCCATTCAAAGGCAATGCATCTGCTCCAGTCAGGGATAAACCTTATCTATATCCGAGATCTGCTTGGACATTCGGATGTATCAACCACGGAAGTTTACGCCAAAGCAGACGAAAAAATGAAACGTGAGGCTCTTGAAAATGCTTATCAAAGTCCTTCAGACGGAGAAATGCCATCATGGCAGGAAGATAATGATCTTCTTAATTGGCTCAAAAACTTCGGTAAATAGCAACACCTAATTATGCAAAGTAATTGGAGAAAGAAATGCTGAATATATTAGGTTTCTGTTCTCCAACTTTCCATAATTACCTACTATGCATAACCGACTCCGCCTTTCTGGTTACATACGGAAATCGTTTTACAGTTTGACACTTCTTTTTGCCCTCCTTTCTGAAATTTCATAGCCACCGCATTATGGCTATGTACCTGACCGACTCATTTCCTAATCGGTCATAGCAATATTTGTTCTCAACACCCCTTGCCAAGCAAAATGCTTATGGGAAGTCACTAAGGAACAGACTGCTTATCTGTATCATAGGATTCTAACCTCTGCCGGGTACTCCGCCAGCTCCATAGAGAAGTATCATTATCATTCTGACTGTCATCGCCATATCAGGAGCAACCTGATACTCATAGCCGGAGTTCTCGCTATTCTGAAATACAGAAATTACGGCGTACCTGCTAAAGTGGCTATCATCAGAAATAAAGTCTTAGTGAATGACTTTTTCAATTTTCAAGCGAAAAGGTTTCCGTTTTTGCTATCCGGAATGAACCCCTTCACTCATTTGGACAAAGGGGTATGAAATGCACACCCAAAATCACTGCTTTTCCAAAAATTTTTCAAAAAAATTTTTGAAATAAAAAAAGCCGCCTGCTCACAAAATCGACAGCCTTTCTTCAATATCGTTCTTTCATTTATCTTCATACTCCACGAATGACCGTGTCTGCATTTCCACCACGCTCTCTTTGCCGAAGTTCGTGATACCTCTGTAGGTTTCAGTTTATTCTGTTCATAATCCCATTCGCTAAGAAGCTGACTGTCTGTTGTCGCCAAATCATTATATCCGGCAAGGACTTCTCTCTCTGCACAAACAGGGCATACCGTACCTTTCACACGGGCATTGATAACAGATTTCCACTCGTTACCGCATTTACTGCATCTCCACCAGGCATTTTTCCTCGACTTTGCATTTACTTCATCAGGCTTCAATGGCAAGTTCTTCTCCGACCACTCCGAAACAAGCTCCGGGTGTACTTCTGCTAAACTGTTATTCATAGCCAAACCTCAACCTCCTTGTGCTTAGAGTATATGAAGTTTTGGCTTTATCTTGTAGTTTGCGAATATCCGTATAAATAGAAAAAGCCCTTTGAGAAAGGGATTTCTCCTCTCTCAAAGGGCAAGTTGGCAAACTGGAATTGAGACTTCATATATTCAAAGGGATTTAATAAAGTGTACCCTTTGTCAAGGACACTATGACTTTTTCCTTTTCAGATTTCTATTATATATTTGTTTGTTGTGTAGA
>NZ_JAAXCM010000035.1 GCF_019734885.1 Pseudocoprococcus catus
CATGGTGAACTGATTGAAATGCTTCTGATTTTTGCAACAAATGATTGATTTAACGATAAGGAGATTTGATACGATGAGAACAATATTTGCAGAATACAATCCCAAGCGCAACAGTATTGATGTTTATACCTCTGTTGGCTATATGCTCCGCATTGACTGTTGGGAAGCTGAAAAGGACTTAAAAACCACATCAGGATCAGACTGTGCATTAAACGCACTCGCCATTGATGATCCTCTTGAATATGCAAGATTATATCTTGATGGAAATTTGCAGATGTGGGTAGATGCGGAAGACTCATTAGATATTTTTTAAATTTTAAACAAATACAACAGTTTAAATAACTATTAGCTACAATATTTCCGGAAAATTCATCATGGGATAAAGTTGGCTGGGTAATTTCAAATCTTTCCAAAAGTTTACACCCGCACTTTTCTCCATCCGACAGCATCTGTACAATTTCCAGCCGGTTCGCATCGCCCAAAGCCTTGCATATCAAAGCCACATCCATTGCATTCATATTGACACCTCACATTGATCATTGTCTATGTTCAACATAATATATACATAGATATTTGTCAATGTATGTATTTTAAAAAAGAGAATCAAGTTTTTGATTCTCTTCATACATTCATTATAGCTTTTATCATCCATTTTATTTGCCCCAAACAGCCGCTGCATTCGACCTTACAAGCAGTTCTTCCACAGGCAGACCAATCGGACAAATATCATGACAAGATAACGACTTCCCGCATCCTTCAAAAAATTTCTTCTTATATTCAGCAGAAATCTCATTCAAATGAGTGCTTTCCTGTTCTTCATTCAGAATCCGAAATGCGTTGACTGCAGCAACAGTGCCTGCGAAAGTCCTATTTGCAGAGAAGTTAGGACACACTTCAAGGCAACAGCCACACATCAGACAGCGTGCCGACTGGTATCTCGGTTCATGTGTCCGCGAACTCATATAAGCTTCACTTTCAAGCCAAAGGTTCAGTTTTTTCAAATTTTCAAACAGATTTGACCGGTCAACGATCAAATCTCTTACAAGCGGAAATTTGCTTAAAGGTTCCAAGGTGATTGTAGAACCTTTTAACGTATGTAGAAATGTAGAGCATGCCAGCCTCGGACGTTCGTTAATCAGCATGGCGCAAGCCCCACATTTTCGCACCATGCAGCTACATTCCCAGCTGATGGGAGTAACTATATTTCCTGAGTTATCTTTCAAAGGGGTTCTACTGTTCAATTCCTTTAGAACAGTGGCAACAGAGCTGTTTTTGCTTCCGTCATACTCAAATTCCTGCCAATAACTGTCTGATTTCTGACTCTCCTGCCGCCTGATTCTTATTTTATATACCAAGTGAATCACCGCCTTTCTGGAACAGGTACAAAGGAAATCTGTATCTGCTTTCCATCAAATCTAGCTACCGTTGTTTTAAGGTAATCATCGTCATTGCTCTTCGGATAATCCTCCCGCCAGTGTGCACCACGGCTTTCTTTTCTTGCAAGAGCACTCTTTAGAACTGCCATGCCAAGCAATGGAAGATTTCCTGTCAGCGCTTGTACCGTTTGAATCCCATTTAACAACGTATTCTCATTTCTGACAACGCCCATAGTCTCCTGCATCACTTTGTTTAATTGCTTTATTTCTGAAATTTGAGACGCTGGTGGAACATCTATCTGTGTCGCACAAGATAGCTCTACTACATCTGCCTGTTCGCATGCTGATTTTGCCGCAACACGTCCTCCGTATAACGCTCCTAACAGAGAATTTCCACCAAGACGGTTGGCACCATGATATTGGGCACAGCATTCTCCGGCAGCGTAAAGATTCTGAATCGGCGTTCTGTGCTGCTCATCCACCAGAATGCCTCCCATAAAATAGTGAATTCCCGGTAAAACAGACACCGGTTCCTTTCGTATATCTTTATGCAGATAGGTCATACAATCGTCTGCCAGACCAGATAGCTTATTTGAAATAATCTCCTCCGATATTTCCGTCATGTCAAGAAATACCTCTGATTCATGGCTGACCTTCCATATCTCTCTGGCGGTAATATCTCGTGGCATCAGATTTCCAAGCTCCGGGTATTTTTCCTCCATGAAATACCATTGTTTTCCATCTTTCATGGCAAACAACCTGCCACCTTCCCCTCTGGCCGCCTCGCTGATGAGCATGCGTTTTCCACCACATTTCACAGTTGTCGGATGATACTGGATCATCTCGCCATTTGCCAGAGGAACACCAAGCCGGAACAATTCTGCGGTGACTTCTCCTGTATTGCTCAGCGAACCCGTTGTATTTCCAAACAATCCGTGCATACCACCAGTGGCAACAATAACCGCATCCCCCGGTAATTCCACAGTCTCCTGACTGTATTCATCCCTGATTACGCAGCCACAACAAATATTGCCACACAGACGAAGTGTTAGGAAAGAATGATGGCTGAACCGTTCTACCATACCAGATGCTTCTTTCCTGCGAACAGCGTCTATCATAGCTGTCATGATCTGCTTCCCGGTATCGCTCTGTGCAAAAGCAGTCCGTTTCTTTTTCTGCCCGCCAAAATTCCGCAGATCCACATCATCATAGCCACTCATGTTAAATTTAACTCCAAGTTTTAGCAGCCAGTGCACCAGCTCCGGTGCTGCCTGTGTCATTCCCCAAACTGCATTTGGATCTGCCAGACCACATGCTGCCTTTATTGTATCTGTAAAATGTTCTTCGGGACTGTCGTTTTCATCTTTTGTATTCAAAGCTGCGTTGATACCGCCCTCCGCCATAACAGACTGTGCCCGCTCTGACGGAAGGGAGGAAACCAGTTTTACATTGCATCCATTTTCCGCTGCCTGCAAAGCCGCTGAAAGTCCTGCCAGTCCAGCACCTATAATAATAATTGTCTTACTCATAGATATTGCCACCCAATATAATATAAAATAACCGCTCCCGCTATAAAAAGAAGAAGCACCGAAAGGATCAAATAAATATCACTCCTTCGTTCTTTATAACTGATGATTCCCAGTGATACGAGCAATGGGCGGATATTGATAAAAATATGAACAAAGATGGCCGCTACGAACAAAAGCTGAGTTACCATCTTTACAGTTGTAAAAGGGAACAAAATATATGTCCCATTCTGCACCTTTCCAAACAAGCCAATATGGAATAACAGCAGAATCAGTATTGCCATCCCACTGGCTCGTCTCGCCCAAAATATGACGTTTTGTTTCAGATACATTTTTCCTGATTGCTTCGCTGTCTGTAAACTCTGAACTGTCAGGATGACACCAATCACCGTATGCACAACAAGAATACCAACACCAATCCATGCAAGAAGTTTCCCGGCACTACTTCCAACTCCGTTCAGCATAAAGCTGCCCATGATTCCATGAATCATAAAAATGAGAAGCATTAAAACAGACAAAATCGTATTCCATTTTCTCATAAATTCCCGCTCACCTCATTTCTTCGCTGTCCATGATCATATAGTCCATCTGTGTTAGCGTTGTAACGTCAATAAAATCATCCGATGCCAGGAATACATCATACTTTCCACTTACCACTCTTGATAGCATCATTGTGTTACTGTACTCTTTCAGATCTACGAAAAAACCGGCCTGTTTCAACCTGTCACAGAGTTTCTTAGCATAACTGACAAGCGGATAATCCGTCTCAGGTACATATAACCGAAAACTAATGTCCGTTTTCATGAGATCTGTTTCATTTGTTTCCGAATCGTCCAGTGCCAATTCTTTTAATTTATTCCGGGCGTTCTCGTTGTCGAGACCATCTGACATCATATTAATACCGAGAACATAAGAGCCTTCCAACTGTGCAGAGGCTTGAGCCGCCTTTTTTGACTTCGGTGTTGCTCCTGTGACTGCATCAATCATAGAAGGCGGTGAATGTAATATGACACCAAAACCTACAAGAAAAACAATCGTAACAACTAACAGAATCAGTTTTCGTTTCACATTCCCACCTCATTCCCTATTTTTTCAAAATTCTCATTGCGTTCAAAACAGCAATTATGGTAACGCCTACATCACCAAATACAGCTTCCCACATTCCCGCAATACCAAGAGCGCCAAGAATCAGGAACACACTCTTAATCCCAAGAGCAATCACTATATTCTGCATGACAATCTGTTTTGTCGCTTTTGCTACTTCAATCGCGTCCACCAGCTTAGACGGTTCATCTGTCATCAGAACTACATCTGCTGCTTCAATGGCCGCATCCGAACCAAGCCCACCCATTGCAATACCAACATCTGCACGGGCAAGGACAGGAGCGTCATTGATACCATCACCAACAAAAGCCAATTTGCTTCCCGGTCTCTTTTTACCATCTAAAAGCTCAACCTTTTCCACTTTTTGGTCAGGAAGCAGCTGTGCATAATATTCATCCAACTGCAATTCTTCTGCAACAGACTTCCCAATTTTTTCATCATCACCGGTAAGCATAACTGTTTTTTCCACGCCGATATGTTTCAGGTCAGAAATTGCTTTTTTACTGTCCGGCTTCACTTCATCTGTTATCAAAATACATCCTGCATATTGACCATCTACAGCCAAATAAACTTTTGTACCTGCTTTTTCACCGGTTGTGTACTCTATACATTCTGTGTCCATAAGTTTCGTATTGCCCGCAAAAACTTTCTTTTCCCCTGCCATTACACTGATTCCATATCCTGAAATTTCCTTATAATCAGAAATCACTGACTGATCAATTTCTTTTTCATAAGCAGCAAGAATGGATTTTGCAATAGGATGGTTAGAAAAACTCTCTGCCTCTGCCGCATACTCCAGAACCTGTTCTTTTGAAAATCCATTTGCAGGCAAAATATCCGTCACATTGAAAACACCTTTTGTAAGTGTTCCGGTTTTATCGAACACAATAACGCTGACATTATTAAGTGCCTCTAAATAATTGCTTCCTTTTACAAGAACACCTCGTTTAGATGCTGCACCAATGCCGCCGAAGAAAGTCAGCGGGATTGAAATAACCAATGCACATGGACAAGATACCACAAGGAAAACAAATCCTCTGCGAATCCACTCTGTCCAGCCTCCGCCAAGAATGATCGGTGGCAGAATCGCCAGAAAAGCTGCTAAGATTACAACCACAGGTGTATAATAACGTGCAAATGTAGTAATAAAATTTTCTGTTGGTGCTTTTCGGCTTGACGCATTTTCCACAAGATCAATAATCTTTGAAGCCGTAGATTCACCAAATGCTTTTGTTGTCTTAATCATTAAGACACCCGTCTGATTCATACAACCGGAAAGTGCTTCGTCTCCTTTATGAACACTTCTCGGAACTGATTCTCCTGTTAAGGCCCTTGTATCCAGCATAGAATCTCCATCCAATACCACACCGTCTAATGGAATTTTTTCACCAGGCTTTACAATAATAATCTCACCAATGGAGACATTTTCTGGAGATATGGTAATCAATTCCCCATTTCTTCTTACTGTAGCAGAATCTGGACGTATATCCATTAAGTCTGATATAGATTTTCTGGAACGCTTAACAGCCAATGACTGAAAAAATTCACCTACCTGATAGAATAGCATAACAGCAACTGCTTCTGGATATTCACCAATGACAAAAGCCCCAATCGTAGAAACACTCATTAAAAAATGTTCATCAAATACACGTCCCTTTGAAATGTTCCTCACAGCCTGCCATACAACATCTCCACCAAGAATAACATAAGAAACAATGAGAAAAGCTAACTCGATAGGCAGTGGCACTTTCGCAAAAACAGTCAATGCCATACCAATGGCATAGATTGCTGCACCAGTCGCTAAACGAACTGTCAACTTCTTATCCTCATTGTTATAGGATTCATTGGCCTCCTGCTTTTTTTCCGGTATATAAGATTCCTGTACATTTTCAGAAACTTCCACATCTGGCTCATGGCTATGAACAATCGTTTCAATCTGACTGGCTATCGTATCTGCGGATGTCTGAGCAACATTGATTGTAAGCGTCTGCTTCATCAAATTTACCACTGAGGATTGCACTCCATCCAACTCTCCGACTTCTTTTTCAATTTTTGCAGAACAATTCGGACAATCCAATCCTTTTAACGAATAACTCTTTGTAACATTCATAACGGTTTCTTCCTGAACTTCCACATCTGGCTCATGACTATGAACAATCGTTTCAATCTGACTGGCTATCGTATCTGCGGCTGTCTGAGTAACATTGATTGTAAGCGTCTGCTTCATCAGATTTACCACTGAGGATTGCACTCCATCCAACTCTCCGACTTCTTTTTCAATTTTTGCGGAACAATTTGGACAGTCCAACCCTTTTAATAGAAATATGCGTTTCATGATAATCTCCTTACAATTTGTTTAGTTGTTCAATTACTCAACTATAATGTTAAAAAATATTATTTCTGCCAAAGATGCTCAAATCCCTTGTCAATAATCTCTTTCACGTGATCATCTGCCAGCGAGTAGTAAACTATCTGTGCTTCTTTACGGAATTTTACCAGATTCGCTAGGCGTAATGCCTTTAACTGATGCGAAATTGCAGATTTTGTTACCCCCAGTAGCACTGCAAGATCACATACACACATCTCACTCTGTTCTAGAGCGTGTAAGATTTGTACTCTAGTTCCATCTCCAAATAGCTTAAACAAAGAAGCCAACTGGATATAATCATCTTTGGGCTGCATCTTGGATTTCACATCATTCACAATATCCTCATGAATTACATCGCAATTACAAATATAAGACGTTTTTGACATATATTCACCTCCAAATAATAATAGTTGAACAATTACTCAACTATTATTATACTTATTTTTAAATTTATGTCAATAAGCTGATGTTAGTTCCCCATAAATTTTACAATTAAAACCAGCTCTTTATTCTTTTCTTAATCTTTTTCCCCAGTATACCGTTTTGGCTTTCTTGTCACACTTCCTGTAAATTCCGATTGAGATTTCACCTGTTTTAAGAATTTTAATAAACTGTTATATTTTGTTATCAAATTCTCCGCAATCCTTTGAAAACACTGGATTTGTCGCAGGTGAGCTTTCCCTTATTGTTTCCCTTGTGTTATATCTTCCCATATAAGTTTACGAACTCTGATAAGGGAAAATACAAGGGCACAAGATGTCCGGTGGACATCTGCTCTGTGCCGACCGAAGCGGCAGAGGAGACCAAGAAAAATCTATAAAACAGTATAACACAAAATAAAAGTGACATGGTGAACTGATTGAAATGCTTCTTAATTTTTACAATTAATGATTGATTGAATAATAAGGAGATGGAATACGATGAGAACAATATTTGCAGAATACAATCCACAATGCAACAGTATTGATGTTTATACCAGTGCCGGCTATATGCTTCGCATTGACTGCTGGGAAGCTGAGAAGGACTTAAAAACCACGCCTGGATCAGACTGTGCATTAAATGCACTTGCTATTGACGAACCGCTGGAATATGCAAGATTATATCTTGATGGAAATTTACAGATGTGGATTGATGCAGAAGATTCACTTGAACTTTAATATTTCCTGTTAAAAATTGAGTAGGAGGCGGTGACTAACCGCCGTCCTCTCAGTGGACAGCACCCAATTAATTGGTGAACTGTCCTCTTTTTTTAATAATATTCTCGTTCTTCCCACCAGTCTTTCACTTAACATCGGATTCCAATATAAATCACATTCTCAGGCAATAACAGTACAATAAGATTTATCGGATATTTCAACAGACGCTTATAACAATCCACTGTATATTTTTAAATCTTCATCCTTAAACACATTAAAGATTACCTTTTTTATTCTGCTGTCTTTGT
This sequence comes from Pseudocoprococcus catus, assembly GCF_019734885.1. Classification (GTDB taxonomy): domain Bacteria; phylum Bacillota; class Clostridia; order Lachnospirales; family Lachnospiraceae; genus Coprococcus_A; species Coprococcus_A catus. The sequence continues at coordinate 7,819 of NZ_JAAXCM010000035.1, forward strand.
TAAGATACTGCTTTACAGTGTTCGTTGCAATCTCGGCAGCTCGTTGCTGCGGAAAACGGAATACACCTGTAGACAAACAACAGAATGCAATAGATTCCACACCAGTATCAGCTGCAAGCTTTAGGCACTCTGTGTAGCAGCTTGCCAACAGGTCTTCATCTTCTTTTGTGACTTTCCATTGTATAATCGGTCCTACCGTATGAAGAATATATTTTGCTGGAAGATTGTAGCCCGATGTTATCTTTGCTTTGCCGGTCTCTTCTTCATGTCCCTGCTCTGTCATAATCTCATGCATTTTCAGACGCAGCTCAATTCCTGCATAAGTATGAATAAAATTATCAATACAGGCATGCATCGGCGAAAAGCATCCAAGCATCTGTGAGTTACACGCATTCACGATCGCATCACATTTCAAAGTGGTAATATCCCCCTGCCAGATATCTAATCTCGAATCGGATTTTACAGGTGCAAGCGTGTCAATATCTTTGATTCCACGCTCTATATTTCTTTCTGTAAGATACTCATCCTGTATTTTCAAAAAATCATTACCGATTGGTCTTGGCGGTCTGACATTCATAAGTGAGCGGAGCAGATTTTCCTGCCCCTGCTTATCCATAGGAATGTTCTGTCTGCCAAACGGTATTTCTTCTTTTAAAAGATACTGAATCAGATATTCTCTTCGCTCATCCTGTGTCATAATACCAGCCCCCTTATATCAGTAATTGCCTTTGCCATATCACCGCCAATACCGATTGCACGTTCCCCGAAACTTTCCGGAACTACCGCTTCATCCATATTCAAGCGTATCAAACTATAAGACGAGTTCTTCCTCACCATCTTCTCAAAAGGGAAACGTATAATAATCGGCGTATTAAATCCAACTCCAAGTTCCAAAAGAACAACCTTTTTATCTTTATGCTGTTCCAGAAACCCCGCATACCTGTCGGCTGCCTCATGCCACGCTTCATCTTCCACAAAATAATTATCACAACGGAGATTCATAGCCATATTGCCGCCACACACCGGACATTTTGGTACAAGTTCTGATGGAATCAGGCAGTCTCTTCTTGCTTTATCCATTTTACGAAACAGGTCTTTTGCATCGTAAGTCTTTGGATGACAGGCTTTCTGGCACTGGATTTTCCCATAATCTCCCTGTGTTGCAAATATTCTTTTTTCATCGAATCCCGCTTTATAAAACTGATGATCCACATTGGTTGTAAGTACAAAATATTCTTTGTTCTTTACAATATCATAAAGCTCTGTATAAAGCGGCAATGCCGGAGGATCAAAGCGGTTCATCAATGCATGTTTTGACCAGTATCCCCACTTTGCCTCCTCAGACGGATATGGATAAAATCCGGCTGCATACATATCTGTCATGTAGTACTCACCGTATTTTTTTATAAATTCTGCAAAATTGTCTGTAAACCTTTTACCACCATATTGGATTCCCGCAGCTGTCGATGCCCCGGCTCCTGCCCCGATTATAACACAGTCTGTATTTCTTATATTCTTTGCTGCCCTGTCAATCTGGTCTTCATATGCATCCTTTTGGAATACATAATCCCTTGCCGGAGTACTACATAAAAAGTTTCTCCAGTCAGCATGCCCTTTTCTGATTTTCTTAAAAATCATAATGAACCTCCTTTCTCAATACACTGCTTCGGACAAATTTCTGCACATCTTCCGCAATGCAGACAATGATTCTGGTTGATAGTAACCGGAACTGAAGATATATCAATGCATTTTTGCGGACATACAGAGTAACACAGTTTGCATCCAATACATTCTTTTCCAATAAAATACCCTGTCTGAACTGCCTCGGTTTTTCCAATTGTTATAGTATCCCTCACAATATTTGATGGATTGCTGATATCAAAATACTCTCCCTGTGCCTCATACAGCCGAAACACTTCGATTGCGTCTTTCGTATCTCCCGGATAGATTTTCTTCATATATGGATTTTTTTCAAACATAATATCAAGATTCTTTTTTTCGATGTTCTTTATTTTTCCACGCAGAGACACCGCAATTTTGTCTTTTGTTGCGGATATTGCCACATACTGCTGCTCCATTAACTGGTCATAAAATGCTTTTCCCTTTGCTGTAAGGAAATACACACCTTCTTCATCATAGTACATCATATCTATGATTCTTGTCTGAGGATGTCCATCTGAACCTATCGTTGCAACTGTTGTTGAATGAATTTCATCCACCAGAAGTTTAAGATAATCCATTTTTGTCATTTCAAAGTCTCTCCTTTCAGTATCGGTGTAAGTTTTTTATATATCATCATGGCAATTGCTCCAATCACCAAGCCTTTTAAGATATTAAACGGCAATGCATTGAATAGCACAACGTCCAGCTTTGTCTTAATAAATGGCAGAAATTCGCCAAATGATGCAATCAGCTGATCCAACGGCATAAATGTTTCAAACAGTGGAAGTAGTATAAAATAATTTGCAATCGCTGCCGCTATTCCCATAACTACACTTGAAATAACACATGCCCACTTCGCCATTTTCTTAGTCTTTTTGTATTTGTATATAAAACCGGCAGCCAGTACATAGGATGCCCCCATTAGGAAATTGGCAAGTTCACCAATTCCTCCTGTTGATGTTGACAGAAGCTGTAATATATTTTTTATCAATTCTATCATCACTCCTGTAACCGGTCCAAACGCAAACGTCCCAATCAGTGCAGGTAAATCTGACAGATCCATTCGTGCAAATGATGGACTCAAAGGAACCGGAAACTCTAAAAATGCCAACACATATGATATAGCTGCCAGTAGAGCTGTCATTGTTATCGTCCTTGTAGAAACTAAATTTTTTCTTGTTTTAATAGTTGCTGTATTGTTACTCATAAATCTCCTTTTTGTGAGATATGCCTGAATTTAAAACAGCCCGCAGGACGAGATTCCCTGCGGGACTTGTTTTATCATATCTTCTCTCATCCGGACTTTACCGTCGGTTATGGAATTGCACCATATCAGCTTTTGCTCGCAGACTATACTGCCGGTCAGGAATTACACCTTGCCCCGAAGACTGTAATTTTTTCTGTTAATTATCTTTAAAATTCATAAGGTGGATTTCCAGAGAAATCTGCGATTAAACCATGCGGATTTTCAAGATAGAATACCTCAAAAATAGGATTATCTGCTGTCTGGTACTGTCCCTTAACGATAGGGTTGTTCATGCATCCTTCCTTTACACTCTTGTTGTCCTCAAATACTGCTTTACCATGAAGACGAATCCATGCGTATTCAGGGGAAGATACTGATACTTCTACTTCAGGATTTGCTAACATATCCTTGTAAACATCCTTTGTGTTGTTAGTACAGAACCAAAGCTTTCCGTCCTGCTCAAAACAGAACATGAATGGACGGCATTTTGCCTTTCCATCTCTTCCGACGGTTGCTAAATACTGAACCGGGTTTTTCTGTAAAAATTCTACTACTTTCTGCATTTTAAATTACCTCCTTGATATGTTGTAACAATGATTATTACATCTTGTAGCTATACAATATCATCCGTTTAATGTAATGTCAATAGTTACATCATTTTTTTTGTAACTTTTTTTGTTACAACTCCTTTTGAAGATTTTACATTGATTATGAAAAACGAAAAGGCTCCGGAAATTGTGATGATATAATCACTCATCCGAAGCCTTCTGTAGGCTACTCTTCCTCTGTATACACTGCAATATCTTTTTTCACATCAGCAAGTGTCATTTCTGAAAGTTTTTCCTCCATTGCCTTCTGTACTTCTAACAGTCTCTTATCAAGAACATGGTGAATATTCTTTCCTACCGGACATTTCTGATTGGGATTCTCATGAAAATGAAACAGTTCTTCATCTGGTGCGCATTCCACTGCTTTATACACATCAAGGAATGTAATCTGCTCCAATGGTCTGGTAATTGTCACACCGCCTGTCCCTCTTGCAACTTCAATAAGACCAGCAGCCTTTAATTGTTGCAATATTTTACGAACAATCACCGGATTAGTTCCAATGCTTGCTGCCATAAAATCACTAGTCATCTTCTGATCCGAAAATGTATCTATACAGGCAAACATATGGATTGCCATTGTAAATCTGCTTGAAATCTGCATTATAAACACCTCTCTTTGACAGTAATCATATCAAAAAACAGATGTAATTTCAATGGTTACATTGTTGTTGAAAACTTAATATAAATACAATCAATAGTCTGCTTTAGAAAAAACAGGAAGATACTTTACAAAATCTTCCTGTTTTCTTTTTGTTTTAGTAATATCCTCGTTCCTCCCGCCAGTCTTTCACATAACATCGGATTCCAATATAGACCACGTGCACAAGAAGTAACAGTAGAATAAGGTTCATCGGAATGATTGATTTTATCCATTTTCCGAAGTAGATTGCAATAGCTGTACTCATTATCGCCATCATGATACTGATGATATCCCAGCAATATTTCCGGTAGATTTTCCCCACCTGATAACCAATCCAGACTATCGGTAATCCCGTCATGATGAATAAAATTCCCATAACAATAACTGCGATCAGCCAGTACATAAGCCCGGAAAGGATACGGTTAGGTATTCCGCCACTTAACTGTCCGAAAGAATCTGCCCCTATGACAAACTCCCGAAACAATCTTCCCATTCCTTTTCCTAACACACCGAAAAAGGTGATACAATCGTTAAGGAAAACTGGCGAAAGAATAGCAGTAAACAGTGTTGTTATTAAGCTGTACCATGCCAGTAGGAACAGGATACTTTCATAACCAGTTGTCATATTTTTATATTTCTTTTCCAACTGACTTTTGCGGTTATCGCATTTTTCTTTTGCTTTCTGGTAAGCAGTCCGGTCACATTTTTCACATTTCTCATAAGGCACTTTTTTTGCAACAGCTACCTCTACCGTCTTTTGGTTTGTCAGTGCATAAAGTTTTTCCTGTTCTGCTTTTTCATACTTAAATTTCCATGCCACGACTTCTGCGTCGGCTCTTTTCCTGCTGTCTGCCTCGCTGGTCAATCGTTCCTCTGTTTGCCTTAATCTTGTCCGCAATGCTTCGATATTCTCGGCTCTGTTTTCGCTGTTCAATTTCTCGTTCAAGGTCAGCGATTCGCTTAGCTGCCTGTTCAGTTCCTGGATTGTCTGGTCTTTCTGATCCAGTTCGTCCTGCATCTGTTCGGTCATCAGCAGAAGTTCTTCCACCTGCCCGACGTTCTCTAAGTTTCTGCATCCGTTCATCAATTTCCCTCTTAAAATTTAAGTGCTGGTATTATGAAACAGCAATGAAAGATGGTAATGAAGATACGATAAATGCCATGTTACCTGATAAACTTCCAAAAAATATACAGAAACTATATGACAAAGGACATGAATGATTTTTGTTTCTTCTTCAAGCTGGAATCTGTTAATCGGTAATCTTATATCCTGTAGTCTGAAGAACTTCCAATGCTTTTTGATAGTTTTCTTTTTTATCAATACATAGTCTGTGTTGTAGGTCGATACTGCAAAAATTGAAATCCCATTATCAGCTAATATAGTAGCAATTTTAGCCAGTATTCCAATTAAGGAAAAATCCAGTACTCCCTGAATACGAAAAGCTTTCCAACCATCATCACGTTGAATCGTATTTTTGGGAACTTCACTTGTAATGTACACTAACGATTTTTCTTCATCTGTTTTTTCAATAAAGCTATATTCAGAATCTAAATTTACAAGTGAATAATCTTTTACCTGACACACTGTAAAGTCTTGCTCAATCCTTTTTATTTCCATAAACTTATTCATTATCCTTTTTCATGAATTCAATATATTCCTGCCCCCAATTATGCATCGCTTCTATTACCGGATGAAATTTTTTCCCAATTTCTGTCAGCGAATATTCTACCTTAGGCGGAATCGACTCATATTGTTTTCGCTCCACCAGACCATTTTCCACCAATGTCTTTAATTGAACAGATAAAGTCGCATGTGTCATCTTTGGCATAAGACGCAAAAGATCATTGAAACGGATGGGACCATCTTCCAGATAATGTATAATTAAGACAGCCCATTTTCCTGAAATCAAACTCTGTGCTGTCGCATAAGGACATTTCCCAAAACGATCTTCCATTGTCGAATCCGTTTCAAATAATCTTTTCATATCATTACCTCTTATACATCAAATTCATCTTTTAAATCCATCATTCCACGAATCTCTGCATGACCATTCTCAATATAGAACATTCCCATCTCCCAGCCATTTTTATCATACAGATTCATAATCTCTGGCATTGCTGTACGCACCTTTTCCAAAAGAGCCTCATCTTTCACAATCTTTACAGTTCCATCATAACGCATGAATTCATTACCATTAAGAGCTAACACTTCAACATGCGAATTTTTCGTTAACTGTGAGAAAACATTTTTGAATGTGCCACATCCAAAATATAATTTACCATCGTCTAACATATGGAATCCAAATGGACGTCCCTTGGGTTTATCTCCATCTGTAGTCAAAAAATAAAATATTTTTGCCTCATCTAAAAATTGGTTTACTTTTTCAATATTTGTCATATTGGTATCCTCCTTGTTTGTGTGGTCATATTTTTGAACTGGTTTAATTATATGACCGATAAAATAATACATCAAGTACGATTATTTTTGATACTTGGTATCTTTGAGAATACCTAAAAATTTGCTTTATTTCCCATACAAACATCGATTGTTCGAGCTTTTCAAATACTAACGTACTTAATTCTGTTCAATAAGTGATTTATAGTAGTTACCAAAGTCAGCAAGTGAATTAACAATTGG
>NZ_JAAXCM010000011.1 GCF_019734885.1 Pseudocoprococcus catus
TTATGCGCGAGTGGCTCAGTTGGTGGAGCACGACCTTGCCAAGGTCGGGGTCGCGGGTTCGAGTCCCGTCTCGCGCTCTTCTTAATATATAAAGGGGATATCCTAATGGATATCCCCTTTATATATTAAACGAGTCCTGCCGGACTCGAACGTTCGAGGTCTACGTTTCACTTCGGTCCGCGCATAACCAACGTCCACTGGACGTTGTGCGCCGTCTCGCGCTCTTTTATTTGATTGTCAGCAGAATATTGCCGCAGTCGCTATATGCTTCACACACCATGTCATAGTTCCTTTGCATTGGTATTGCTTTTTTATTCTCATCTAACAGTGTGATTTTCTTTATGCTATATTCAGCAATAAAAGAACTATCTACAAAAAATCTATATCTTTTATTGTATTCAAGCTCTGTTGCATCTACCTGATGTACGAGTTTGAATGTATTGTTTTTGACAAAATCATCATATTCTATTTCTGCAAATCTGACTCGGGCTAATGGTACGGATGTTTTTCCCGTCTGCCTTGTACTTTGTTTTTCTTTTTTTGAATTCATAATCAATGCAATGATTATGATGAACACCAGAATTCCCCACATCTTCAACACCTCCTATTTTTCTTCTAATTCAGCAATTTTTTTATTTACAGCCGCAAGTGCTTTTTCAAGTTCTTCATCAGACATATTCTGTATCATTCTGATGATTTCTCTCTTCGTAAAACCAGCAATAAACTCATGATCAAGTTCGTCGAGTTTGTCATGTTCATCAGACTTTTTCCAGAATAACTTCTTAAACTTCATTAATCCCAACATATGCTACCTCTTTTCTTTCTCACAATTATTTATTGTTTCTTGATGGTTTTATTTTATCAAACACATACTATTCACCTGTTCCCAGAATGCAAAAAAATCGAGTAAAGATTTTCGCTCCATCTTTACCCGATTTCTTTATACTTATATCCATTTTGATGCTGCTTCTAAGTCAATCACCTTTTTATTATGCGAGAAAAAGTGCTTTGTTATCCATCACTCTTTTGCCTGCTGTACATCCAGGACAATCGCAATATTCGATTCCTTTTGCCAGAAGTTCCTCTTCATGGGCAAGAATTCCTGCTGCCGCTTCTGCTCCCAGATGTTCCTTAGCCGCATCTGTTTTCATAAATGCGATAACGTCTGCGCATTTCATGACATCTGCTTCACATTCTGCAACAAGCTTCTCGGCTTTATCATGTTCATCTGCTGTTCCTACAGCATCCAGATAGTTCTGTGCTGCATCCTTCAGTTCCTGACAAGCGCTTCCTGCCTGCAAAATTTCTTTGACCATTTCTGTTTTTGTCATGATAATAACTCCTTTCACAAAACGCACATTTCGTTTTAAATGATCTGGCACATTGTTTTCAAAATACCAATGTACCGGATGATTCATTTTCAACACTAATTGTTATGGAAAAGTTTTTTGTTTTGATACTTCGGTTCGCACGTTAAATTAATACGAAGTCTTCTGAAAATGTCTGTATCTACAGATGATAAAATAACTGAACAATGTGCGTTGCAATTCTTTAACATTGGCAGACAATCCAGTGCTTTCTTCGCATTCTCGTTGGAAGCTGCGCTGACAGAAAGAGCAACCAGTACTTCATCTGTATGCAGTCTCGGATTATGATTGCCCAAATAATTCACTTTCAGTTCCTGAACCGGACGAATAACTTCTGATGCCAATAAATGTTCATCATCCGGAATATCCGCCAGGACTTTCAATGCATTCAACAGCATTGCGGACGCCGCGCCAAGCAGTGCCTTATTCTTGCCGGTAACAATTCTTCCATCCGGAAGTTCAATGGCTGCTGCCGGTTCCCCTGTCTCCTCTTCTGTTGTCTTAGCCGCAACAGCAACAGCATAATCTGCTGTGGAAAGGCCTTCCTGGTTCAAAAGCATTTCCAGCTTGCTGATCTCCGCCTTATTCTCCTTGCCCTTCTTCTGCTCACAAAGGGCAATATAATAACGGCGGATCATCTCTTCTCTGGCGGCTTTCTTCACCGCTTCATCATCAAAAATACAGTTGCCGGCCATATTCACACCCATGTCTGTCGGTGACTGATACGGCGACGTTCCTGAAATCGTCTTAAATATCGTCTGCAGGACAGGGAAAATCTCAACGTCTCTGTTATAATTAATGGCAACCTTGCCATAGGCTTCCAAATGGAAAGGATCAATCATATTGACATCATTCAGATCCGCAGTTGCTGCTTCATAAGCAAGGTTCACCGGATGTTTCAGAGGAATATTCCAGATTGGGAAAGTCTCAAACTTCGCATAACCTGCTTTAATACCGCGCTGATGCTCATGATACAGCTGAGACAGGCATGTTGCCATCTTGCCGCTCCCCGGTCCCGGAGCTGTCACAACGATCAGTGAACGCTCTGTCGGAATATAATCATTCTTGCCAAAGCCATCCTCACTGACAATCAGTGGAATATTCGCCGGATAACCCTCGATCATATAATGTCTGTATGCAGCCACACCAAGATCACCTAGTCGCTTAATAAATCCGTCCGCGGACTGCTGTCCCTGATACTGTGTGATCACAACACTTCCCACATAAAGCCCCACACTTCTGAAAAGGTCGATGAGTCTCAGTACTTCCTGATCATAGGTAATACCGATATCGCCTCTCTTCTTGTGCTGATCAATAGCAGATGCACTGACTGCAATTACAATCTCTGCCTGGTCTTTTAACTTCAAAAGCATCTGCAGCTTACTGTCCGGCTGGAATCCCGGAAGAACTCTGGATGCATGATAATCATCAAAAAGCTTACCGCCAAATTCCATATAAAGCTTGCCGCCGAACTGAGCCATTCTCTCTCTGATATGTTCTGACTGCATATTCAAATATTTTTCATTATCGAATCCTATCTTTCCCATCTTTGTCTCCCTTTCTTTGACATTCTTATTAATCGTAACACCTTCATCGACTTCATGCAACAAAAATTATGATTTATTTTTTTCAGCTAATCCTTTTCTATTTTTACGGATGGACATATTGATGAAAATACTATAAAATATAACCGACTAACAATGTTAAACAATGCATAAAATACAGGAGGACTTACAATGGGTAAAGAAGCCAAAACCAATGCTATGCGCATTTTGGATAAGAATAAAATCCCTTATGAAATGAACACATACACCTGTGACGAATTTATTGACGGCTGCCATATTGCCGATCAGCTTGGTCAGCCTTATGAACGCAGCTTCAAGACACTGGTCACTGTCGGAAAAAGCAAGAACTATTTCGTATTTGCTATCCCTGTTGATAAGGAACTGAACTTAAAAGCCGCTGCCAAGGCTGCCGGTGAGAAGAATGTTGAACTGATCCATGTCAAAGATATCAATGCTATTACCGGTTATATCCGGGGCGGCTGTACACCAATCGGTATGAAGAAGCAGTTTCCGACATTCATCCATGAATCAGCTGCCAACTTTGACACGATTATTATCTCCGGAGGGCGTATCGGTGTTCAGCTGATTCTCTCACCTCAGGATCTGAGCAAAGTTACCCGGGGCCAGTTTGCAGATATTATCATGCACTGATCCCAGATAGATTTTTCATCTGCCTGCTTATAACAACAGGGACATTCTCATGATCTGCCATGAAAATGTCCCTGTATTTTATCCATCTGTTAATCAGTATTCAATGTCCTTACACGGCTGCAAAAACATAACTGATGAAATCATCCATAGCCTCTTTTGTTGAAAAACGGGCCAGATAAAGTCTGTCTCCCATCGCTGATGCCAGAACTTCTGGAAGCTCTGTTGTCATCATAATGTCATCCTTATATGCAGCCATCACTTCTTCATAGCTGTGCAAATAATGTTTTTCCTTTCTGCATCCTGCCGAAACACAATAGTATTTATCCGGATAATCTTCCTTTGTCAGCCGGTCAAAAGCAATCATATCCGCCCAGTCTTTGTAGACATCTGTACTGCAGGCATAATTGATCATATCCGGTGTGAATCCGCCTGACGGTCTGTAATTCACTTCCAGACCAATAATCTTGCCTTTTTTGCCAAGATAGGCATGATCTTCTGTCAATCTGAAAAATTCAAAATGAACAAAACGGCTCTTTACGCCAAATGATTTCACAGCTGCTCTGCCTGCTGTGCGAACATCATCCGCAATATGTTTTTCAATATAGAACACACTGTCATCGTGATTATTGACACTATCCATAATTGAAATAGGCGTATGATTGCCTGTTTCAAAAATCGGTTCTCCTCTGCTGTTCATAATCGCATCGTAAGAATAAATTTCTCCCGGTACAAATTCTTCCATTATAAATTGAACGCCATGGAAATCTTCTTCATGAAATGCTCTCAGCTCATCTTCATTCTTCAATTTGTATGTTGTTGTCGCACCAACACCATTATCCGGCTTGACAATAACCGGATAGCCTACTTTTACAACAAATTCCAGACTTTCCGAAAGATCCGTCACCAAATGATATCTGGCCGTCGTAATTCCAGCCTTGGCATAATATGGTTTCATTTTAGATTTATATTTCACATGTTCCATATCTACAGTCTTCATACCAGGAATATTGAAATCCGTCCTCAGTCTGGCATCCTGTTCCAACCAGTATTCATTATTGCTTTCAAGGCCATCCATCGGACCATGCTTATAGCACAGAAAAGCCACTGCACGGTACATCTGAGCATAATCTTCCATGCTGTCCACCTTATAATACTCTGTCAAAGCTGCTTTCAATGAGTCTGTCAGATTCTCATAAGGTGTATCACCAATCCCAAAAACATTCACGCCATTTTCATGCAGCTGAACACAGAAATTCTCATAATTTGTTGGAAAATGTGGCGAAATAAAAATAAAATTACGCATAATCATACCCTCTTCTTCATAGTCTCTCTTTTGACTATAAAACATCTTCCAATATCTGTCAAGTATCACATTAGCTTGATTCAAATTTAAAGGATTAAAGTGCAAAATTCAGCCGTGTATGCTATACTATTCAGGTATGAGGCAATAAAACAATCGGTTTATAACAGGAGGTTTATAATGATCCAATTACATGTCACCTATACAATGAAACCCGGCATCCATCCAAAAGCATTTTTTGATGCTTTAAATGCTGCCAATATTCCTTCATTATGTCGGCACGAAAAAGGTAATATCCGTTATAGTTATTATCTTCCGGCTGATAATGATAACCAGCTCTTTCTTCTTGAAATATGGAAAAACAACGATGCACTTACAGATCATCAGCAGACATCCCACTTCCTGCAGATTCCGTCCATCAAAGAAAAATACGTTGCACACACTGATCTTCAGCGTTTTGAATTCGAATAAATGCGCATTGCAAAAAAACTTCAATACAGATTGAAATGATACATCTGATCTGTATTGAAGTCTTATTCTCTATTTCAATTAGCTATGACAGCTGAACCCCTTAATCAACATGGACTTCCGCTTTATATCCAATTCCTCTGACAGCTTTCAGATCAAACTCAGGATACTTTCTGAACTTGTTCCGAAGACGATTGACATGCACATTCAATGTTGACTGGGACGTCTCCGTTGTGAGCCCCCAAATTTCATCCATCAACTGTGTTCGGGTAAATATCTTGTCAGGATAAGAAAGCAGCTTATACAAAAGCCAGAATTCCTTTCTGGGCAATGTCTGTCTGTCACCTTTTCTTGTAACTGATAAAGAATCACAATCCAAAACAACTTCTCCAATCCGCAGCTTCTTGTCATAATTTCTGCCTGCTCTTCTAAGTACAGCGCGAATCCTCAGCAGCAGCTCCTCATCATCCACATTCTTGGGAAGATATTCGTCCACTCCAGCCATATAACTCTTTCTAAGGCTTTCTCGATCCTTTCGTTCAGTAAGCACCATCAATGGCATCTCTGAATACGTATCCCGAAGCTGCCCCATCAAATCATAAGCATTCAAATCTGTCAGATTATCTCCGAGAATAATAAAATCAATATACGAAGTTTCAAGTACTTTCAGAACATCTTCTCCACCGGACGCCTGAAGAACAGAATAACCTTCCCGTCTCAACAACTGATACAGTCGTCTTCTGTAGGATCTGTCACTGTCTGCGATTAATATCTGAAACATTTTGCCTCCTTTACCTGTTTTCATCACTTTCCGCCATCGAAAAAAGCTTTGCCGTTAAGTTCTCCAGGTTTTCCTTCTCCGTGCGAAGCTGTTGGAACTCATTCTCCTGCATCTTCATCGGTTTCATCTTCACAACAGACTTCTTCAGTTGGTTCATCGCTGACTTAATCTGATGCTTTTCGCTGCGATCCAGCTGCTTACCGACCTTTTTCAGTGCCTGATCTGTCTTGGCGATCAAAACTTCTGAGTCCGAATGAAGTTCAAAATAGCTTTTTCTCTCACCGTCTTCCTGTTCGTACATCTCTGCCTCACGAACCGCCTGCTGTATCTCCTCCTCTGAAAGATTCGACCGTGATGTGATTGTAATCTGCTGAGCCTTTCCGGTTCCCATGTCTTTGGCAGCTACCGTCAAAATACCATTAACATCAATATCAAATGTTACTTCAATCTGCGGTACACCGGCCATGGCACGCTTAATGCCGCTTAATTTGAAGTTGCCAAGCAGTGTATTGTCTCTGACAAACTGACGTTCACCCTGATATACCTTGATATCAACTGATGTCTGGAAATTCGCCGCTGTTGTAAAAATCTGACTATGTCTGGCCGGTATCGTTGTATTCCTCGCAATCAAATGCGTCGCAATACCGCCGACAGTTTCAATAGAAAGTGATAATGGTGTAACATCCATCAGGATAATGGAACCTGCCGCAGAATTCTCCGGCAGATTGCCGCTTAACTTGCCGGCCTGGATAGCTGCTCCCATTGCAACACATTCATCAGGATTAATCCCTTTGGACGGCTCCATTCCAAGCATTCTCCGAACCTTGTCCTGAACAGCAGGAATACGTGTAGAACCGCCAACAAGCAATACCTTCGACAAATCTCTGGCAGTGATTCCCGCGTCCTTCAAAGCATTCTGCACAGGTCCTGCCGTTCTGTCCACCAGATCATGTGTCAGTTCATCAAACTTCGCCCGTGTTATACTGATCTCCATATGATGCGGAGTATCCTTTACTACCGTCAAAAACGGAAGATTCACTGTTGTGGCTGTGGATGAAGAAAGTTCTATCTTCGCTTTCTCCGCTTCCTCACGAACACGCTGGACTGCCGCTTCATCATGACTCAGATCTATATGATCACTGGCCTTAAATTCTGCCAGCAGATAATCTGTCAGACGATCATCAAAATCGTCACCTCCCAGATGATTATCTCCGGAAGTGGACAATACTTCGATCAGACCGTCCCCAATTTCAATAACAGATACATCAAAGGTGCCGCCTCCCAGATCATAAACCAGTACCTTCTGATCTTCTCCATTATTCAGACCATACGCAAAAGCCGCCGCCGTCGGCTCATTAATAATTCGCGTTACATTCAGTCCGGCAATCCTTCCCGCGTCCTTCGTTGCCTGACGCTGCGCATCGTTAAAATAAGCAGGTACCGTAATCACCGCATCTGTCACCGGTTCACCCAGATAATCCTGTGCATCCTTCCTGAGCTTTCTCAGGATCATAGCTGAAATCTCCTGAGGCGAATAGCATTTGCCGTCTATATCTGCTCTGTAGTTCGTCCCCATTTGCCGTTTAATTGATGAGATCGTCCGTTCAGCATTCGTCACCGCCTGTCTCTTCGCAGGCGCTCCCACCAGACGTTCACCCTTCTTTGTAAACGCAACAATCGAAGGGGTTGTTCTCAACCCCTCCGCACTTGTTATAATAGCAGGTTCTCCGCCTTCGAGGACAGCCACACAGCTGTTGGTCGTTCCAAGATCAATACCTATTGCTCTGCTCATATCTCAACCTCCGACATATATCTCAACAGTCTCTCACATTGTACTGTTTTATCCTATGTAGAAGTTATCATAGCTTAGAATTATTAACTTAATATAAACTATTGCCATTTCATTGTTTTTTAATATTTTTAATAAACGGCTTATATTTAAAGTGATAATTCCTTATTCAAAATGTAACCTGTTGCCACATAACATGCACCTGCAAATAAAATATCAAATATAGAAAAAACAGCCATCATACCATTTACGGATGCCATGTCTGCCCAGATCAAAATCTGCACAACAACAGCGCTTACTGCAATATTCAACACGCAATAAATGACAAAACTGATCAACCCCTTGCAGCGCATACCTGAAAAAATCGTAATACATAATGTGATAGCCAGAAATGCGGATGTCACCATTCCAACCCAGCTGAATACAACCTGTATAATGGACCACACAATAAGCATGCCGTCAACATTCACCTGCAAAGCAAAACTGAATAATGATTTCATCTGATCAAACAACGTCTGCAACTCTCCGTACTTGGCACATACCATGGTGATATCTGCGAATCCAATAATTCCAAAGATAATCGCTGCTGCTGCAATAGAAAAAAAACCTGTCAGAATCTTGCTTCCCATAATTTCATAAACATTATAAGGTGTCATAAAAAGCATATAGCCACTCTTATCCCTTATATCATGATAATAAGTAATAATTTCTTCCAGGCCAACAATAACAAAGGTGACCGAGGCCAGAAATGTCAACATTCCGGCAGCAATGGCCATGATTTCTTCTTTGCCCAAAAGCATACCTGCCAGAAAAGCAACCTCCAGCAGCGCTAAAATTGCTCCAATAATCACTTTGGATGTTCTCTGTTTGATGAGTTCATATTTTATCAGCTTTAACATAACCTTATTCCTCCTGGATTCTAACCATAAATCTGACGATACAGATCCGTAACAGATTCCCCGCGTTCCTGTCGAATCTCTTCTACATCACCCATTAATACAATCTGTCCGTCTTTCATGAAAATAGCCTTATCAATAATTCGTTCCAATTCCTCTACCAGATGACTTGAAATTACAACAGAAGCATTGTCACTCATATTCGTCAGAATTGTGTTGACAACTTCATCTCTGGCCAGAAGATCGATCCCGTTTAACGGCTCATCCAGCAGATACAGCTCTGCCTTTCTTGACAAAGTCACAGCAATCTTCAGCTTCGCCATCATACCTGAGGATAAATTTCTCACCTTCATATTCATCTCCAGATCCATATCTGCGATCAGCTTCTCAAACTGCTGTGCATCAAAATCATCAAAGAAATCCTGATAATATCTGCCCACATCCTTAATCTTCATATAGCTGTAAAAATAACCTTCTGTCGGCATATAAGCAATATGTTTCTTCGTCTCGGCACTGATCTTCACACCATCCAATCTCATCTCCCCTTCATCCGGAACAATCAGACCGGCTGCCATCTTCATCCATGTGGACTTGCCGCTGCCATTCGGCCCAAGCAATCCATAAATATGCGCATCCTCTATAGCAACGGACATTCCATTCACCGCAAACTTACCGCCATACCTTTTCACAACATTCACACAATCAAGCATCATAACTCCTCCTTTGCATACCTCTCTCTCAGCAGCTGTATCATCTCATCCAAACCGATACCGATTGCCTGCATTCCCTGAAGAAATGTATCCAGACAATCCTCTGCCATCTCTGACTGTAACATCTTAATCATTCCTGAATCCTCCGTAATAAATGTACCCATCCCCCGCTTTGTATAACAAAGCCCTCGACTCTCCATTTCCTTATAAACTCTGCTGGCTGTATTCGGATTGATCTGATACTGCACAGCCAGTTCCCTGACCGACGGAAGCTTCTCTCCCAGGATTAATTCTCCCTGAATCAGTCTTCTGCTAATATCCTCAATCACCTGCAGATAAATTGGACGGTCATTCTCATATCTCAATCAAATTCCTCCTTTACCTTGTCTGTATTCATTATCATTCTGTTCTAATGAGTATAACTGTACTATCATTATAGTACACTAGTGTCATATGTTTGTCAAGTGTTTTTCCATTTTAAATAGCAGGATTGTCGTAAAGTTTTTCCGCAAACATAGCTTTGACTTATCGTTCGCATAAAGAAGAGGATATGATCGGTTCTTTCCAATCATATCCTCTTCTTTAAAATACTGTCTGTTATTTAAATGTTTCTATATTAAGCCCCGACCTGAGTGCAATCATCTCTTCCAGTCGATGTTCTCCTTCCTTTTTCCACATCGCCATAAAATAAAGTTTTGCTTCCGGTCTGTGTGTCGCCAGTGTATGAATCTTCGGATTCTTATACTTTCTTACCATCGAAGCAGGCATCACAACACATCCCTCACCGCTTTCCATGATAAAACTCATATCCAGTGTGCTTTCACAGAAGTGAATGGATGGTGCACAGCCGATAGCCCCCAACATTCGCACAACCTGGGACATACCTCGAAACTCTTTATCAATGATGTATAAAGGTTTCTCGGATAATATCTGCTTTATGCCTTCAATCCCTGCGGTCTCTACTGGCTCACCGCGATAGACAACAACCATTTCATCTTCGTAAAGGACTCTGTATTTCAGCGACTCATTCACATCTTCTTTCGTCCCCATAAATACACCCATGTTCAATGTTTCCTCACAGATATCACGGTTAATGTCCAGATATTCACCCATTTTAAAAATAGCCCTGAGTGTCGGCATCTCCTGCCTGAGCTGATGAACAGCTTCTGCTACTCCCAGGTGAAAAATCGGTGAATCACCCACCCTGTTCTCAACACCTATAAAAACATTACGCTTTCCCTTCTTTTCTATATCCTCAGTATTTTTTAAAAGGATCGGTATCGTATCCATACGCATGAGAATCACCTTGGCTTCATTCAAAAAGACTTTGCCCGCCGGTGTAAGACGTACGCTGCGCTTGTCTCTTTGAAGAAGCACCATGCCCAGTTCCCTTTCCAGATCTGCAATCTGTTTACTGAGGGCAGACTGGGATATAAAAAGCGTTTCCGCAGCTCTGCTGAAATTAAGCGTATCAGCTACTGCCGCAAAGTATTTTAACTGTCTTATTTCCATTTGTGTCATCCGCCTTTCTGTAAAGCCGGCAATTACTGAAAAATCTTTTTTCTGAGTTTCTTCATAATGCCCTCAACGGTTCCCTCACTGAAAGGATCGCTCAAATTACCCTCATCAAGAAGTTCCAGATAGCCTTTGCTTCCTCCCATTGTACATAATCTATAATAATCCTTCCAGGCTTCCTCGCGATCATTCAAAGACCGGATATAGTATTCAAATGCTCCCATAGAAGCAAGGGAATAATCAATATAATAGAACGGACACATAAAAATATGCTGTTTCTGCATCCAGAAACCTCCAGCTTCAAGAAATGCATCTCCATCGTAATCTCTCCACGGCATATATTTTTCTTCAAGCGAATGCCACAACTTATACCGCTCCTTCGCATCTGTCATTTTCTGAGCGTAAACCTCATGCTGAAATTCATCCACGCAGGCCATATACGGAATGACTCTGAGTCCCTCCTCAAGATGTGTCCTTCGATATTGATCAGCTTTTTCTTTAAAGAAATATTCCATCCAGGGGTAGGTAAGATATTCCATAGACATCGAATGGATCTCTGCAACCTCAGAAGTAGAAAATGCAATTTCATCCGGTACACCGCCTCTGGTAGCTGTATAAGCTTCAAATGCATGTCCTGCCTCATGGGTCAGAACATCTACATCCGCTGATGTACCATTAAAATTCGAAAAAATAAACGGTGCCATCAAATCAGGCAGAAATGTACAATATCCGCCCTGCATTTTTCCCGGTCTTGTTTCAAGATCAAACAGTTCATGCTCAACCATAAAATCAAAAAATTCACCAGTCTCCTTGGAAAGTTCATGATACATCTTCTGTGCCAGCTTAACCTGCCCTTCTGTTTTGCCGTAAGGCACTGCATTACCTTCAGGTGATGTCATATCCTCATCATAATAGTATAAATGATCTATTCCCAATCGCTTTCTCTGTTCCTCATAGATATCAGCAACAAGAGGAACAACGAACTTTCTAATCATTTCCCGGTATCTGGCAACATCTTCTCTGTCATAATCAAAACGTTCCATAGAAAGATACCTCATCTCTGTATAATCTTTAAAACCAAGTACTTCTGCCTGTCTGATTCTGTTATCAATCAACTTTGTATAAATATCATTCAAGTCATCTGCAATTGACTGATACAGCTCTGACCATGCTGTCAATGCCGCCTTCCTGATTTTACGATCCGGATCCTGCATCTTTTTCAATAAACCATAAAAGTTAAGGGTTTCACCATTAAACTGTATAGAAGGTGCTGCAGCTGTTTTATGGTATAATTGAACCAGGTTGCTTTCTTCCACCTGATTGTCAACATTATTCTTATTAACAAGCTTCATCAGCCGTTTCATCCGCACAAAATATAACTCACCGTATTTCGTCTTCAGATCTTCCAAATAAACGGAGTTAAGCACTGCTTTCTGAAATTCCTGCATTTCAATATCTATCAGCGGCATATTTTCGTAAAAGCACTGCATTTCAGCCTCATAAAAAGCATCCTTTGTATCAATTGTATTTCTGATTTCAGCAACTGTTGCCATTGTTCTCAGGTGCATATTCTCCTTATTGACCTTTTTGAAAACTGACATGGCTTCCTCTTTGGATTCTGCCTTTTTCATGCTTTCAACAGCAATTCTGATCAATTTTTTAGTTTCCTCAAAATCAGGACGAACGTACTTATATTGCGAAAAAGTTGTAAAACTGTCCATTATCCAAAACCTTCCTTTGATTTTTCTCTTTACATAAAAAAAGCATCTGAGTTCCCTCAGATGCTCGAGCAGGGGTACCAGGATTCGAACCCGGACCAGCGGTTTTGGAGACCGATACTCTACCATTAAACTATACCCCTATATTACTATTGTAATAAATTTAAAGTGCCATGTACCTTCAAAACTGCATATCATAAAACACTCTGCCATAGAACCGCTCTCTTAACTCTGGCTCTTTTCGGGTATGTTCTCT
>NZ_JAAXCM010000016.1 GCF_019734885.1 Pseudocoprococcus catus
GCATCCGATATTTCTGGAATTACTTATATCTGCATTCAGGTAAAAGAAAATTCTCTGGAACATTTTACAGCAGAGGATGCCGTAATCGGCTAATTAAAAGTATTTATTTACACAAATGCACAGTTCACGATAAGCTAAGAACTGTGCATTTCTTTTTTGTTCAATATTACGTTTTCTCAATTTTTCAAACAAGAAGTTATCAGTGATTATCTTTTAGAAAACAGTCAATTACAGCGACGCCAAATCCAAGAACACCTAGGACATATCCCCAAAAATTATTTGTTGTCACAGCAATTCCTAAAGGTATTATTGCAATCCCCAATAACTCAATCTTAATTCCTTTCATCGCAAATACCTTCGTTACAAACTAGAAGTTATCTATTTCTCCTCTTCGTTAAGACCTAGTTCATTACATATTACTTGCTATCCATCATACCTTATTCTTTCTACCAGCGTTTCCTTTTTCAGATTACTGCTTAAAACGCAGGAAAGTACAATCTGCAACAGACCAACCAGCAAAATCATAGCAAGAATTGGTGTAATTGGAACATGATAGACATTCATTCCAAATATTCCATTATGTTTTGCATAGGAAAAAAGTGCATAGCCGAGCGGCAGACCAATGATCAAAGCTACGCATATGGTGCCAACCGTAAAAATCAGTCCCTGTAACTGCAGACATAAATTTAATTGTTTATTTGTCATACCCACAGCCTGTAATATACCATATTCCTGCTTTTTTGTCGTAATATTCATGATCATGGTATTCGCCATATTCATAAACCCGATGAGTCCTACAATAGCCATAAACAGATAACAGCCAAGCTTCATCATGCTGCTTGCAAATTCGGCAGATTGTAACTGCGCATGATAAGTATCCATTTTTATATGCGAAGTATTAGAAATCAAAGTATTCAGACTTTGTTCTACAGATGCCACATCTTTTTTATCACAGTCCACCCACAGATAGCCATAGGCTGTTCCTCTCGGATTCATGGAACGATATACACCTTCCGGAATGACAAGATAAGTGTCCGCACTTACAAAAGATCCTGCAATCTTTCCCTGATAGGTATAGGTTCCACTTCCATTCTCAAAGTCAAATGCAATGGATTCACCCGGAGCATATCCATCTTGTTCCATCCACGTTGACCAGCCAAAGAAAATTTCACCATTCTTTACCGCCTGATCATAGTCCATAGATCCAATATCCCCGTCTTGGCGCATAAAATCAAAATCATTTTTACTCACAATATCAGCCGGAAATCTTGTTCCGTTCAGATTTACAGAGACAATCTCTCTCGTCATGACATCTGTTACTCCCGGAATGCTTTTGATTTCTTCAATCAGCGAATCATTCAATGGATCATCCGTCAGAATCGTATCCAGATTATTCTCCGGATATCTTTCATCATACTCAGCAGAATAGTCAAGCTGCAGTTCAAATTGTCCATGATTAACGGAAAGACGTGCTTCATGCTCCGTGTCAATATTTCCCACATAATTAGAGATAATTACAAACAATACACAGGAAAGCCCCATGGTAAGAATCGTAGCAATGGTTCTTTTCGGATTGCCTGTCACATTTGCCATTGCCATGGAGAAAACGGTGACATCTTTTCTGCCTTTTCGTCTGCCCTGTTTTTGCGTTTTTGAGCCGTCAAGATACCGTGTCGCTTCGATGGGTGAAATCCGTGAAACAATTTTCATGGGTTTGCGCAGAGCCAAAACGACCGTAAGAAACGATACAAAAATGCAGATGAGCATAATTGTCAGTGAAAACAGAGGCACCTGATGGTTCTTGATTCCGGACGATACCAGATTTCCCTGCTCCACCAGCCAGTTGAAGCTGACTTTTGCAATCAGGAAACCAAACAGCAGCCCCAGCGGTATCGAAGGAACCGCCAGAAGAATGCCCTCACGAAAGATCAACTGCTTCATCTGCTTTCTGGTTGCACCCAGCGCCTTGATTTTTCCGTACTCCTGAACCTTCTGGGCAATCCCGACCTGGAAGATATTATAAATGACCACAACGGAAAACAGCACGATTCCGAGGATCAGGGTTCCACAAACCACAATCATTTCATAGCTCGGCTGCAATACCCACTGCAGGTAGAGGTCATTGATGATCACGTTTTTCTGGTCAATGCCGCAGGAATCCGCGATTTCTTTTATAACAGGCGCAACATTATTCATAGATACATTTGCAGAATCGCTCAGGGTAAAATAGATATTATATTGCCTGTCACCCTCCGCAACACGCTCATTATAAAAATCCTGCGAACCGAATACAACATAGGAAGCCTCCATGGTATATTCATCCCGGTCATATAAAATCCCGCTGACAGTAAATTCCACCGGTGCGTATTCCGACTGCATGCCGGAACGGTACTCCAATGTTACGGTGTCTCCGACCTTTACATCATGGTATCCCACTGCATCAAAGAAAGCGCGTCCTGCGGCAATTTCCTGCGCCTTTTCCGGATAGGTACCTTCCTTCAACACATATTCCTGATTATAGGGAAGCATTTTCCTGACCGTTTCATCCGCACTGACAAAGCCGCCATTTTCATTTCCTTTCAGGATGCCCTCCGTACACATGATGCCGATATCAGATATCTCAGCTCTGCGTTCCACTTCTTTTAATTGCGTACCATCTGCGGCGATAAACAGGCCGTAGTTGCTTCCGTATGAGCTTGCCGCCTGACTTTTCTGTAAATGAATTACCCCATTTCCCACAGTACTGATGATAACAAGCAGCATCGTGGTCAGACAGATTGCCATCATGATCAGTATACTTCTTGTCCTGTTCCTTTTGTCATTGCTATATGCAATCCTGCTTATTGTCTTCATCTGAAATCCACCACCTGTCCGTCCTCAATCACCAGAATACGGTCAGCGACCTGTGCAATTTCGTCATCATGGGTAATCATTACAATTGTCTGTCCATATTTTTTTGCTGTCATCTTAAGCAGAGCGATTACCTCATCACTGGTCTTAGAATCAAGATTTCCTGTCGGCTCATCTGCAAATATAATTTCCGGACGATTCACCAGTGCTCTTGCAATTGCTACTCTCTGCTGCTGTCCTCCGGATAACTGATTTGGCAGATTATAAATCCGGTTTTCAATCCCCAGAGTTACAATGATATCATTTACATACGCTTCATCCACTTTTCTTCCATCCAGCCCCAGTGGCAGTACAATATTTTCCCAGACATTAACAGATGAAACCAGATTAAATGCCTGAAAAACAAATCCGATTTTTCTTCTGCGGAAAACAGCGAGGGCATCTTCCTTCATCCTGTATAAATCTTTCCCTGCTAAAGTAACACTGCCTTTTGTCGGGGTGTCTAGCCCTCCAAGCATATGAAGTAATGTACTTTTACCGGAACCTGACTTTCCGACAATTGCGACAAATTCTCCCTGCTCAATCTGAATGTCCACCTGATTAACCGCTTTGACCTGATTCTCACCTGCGCCATAAAACTTACAAAGCTGCTTGGTTTCTAATATCACACTCATGTGTTGCCTCCTTTTCATCCTACATCCAAATTGTATCAGGGCAATCTTTCATTTCACTTTCAAAAAACGAGCAGAAGTCTTACAGAATTGTAAGATTTCTGCTCACTTAAAATTTAACCAACATATGGTAATTGAATCACAAACGTGCTTCCTTTTTTCTTTTTACCGGAGGTTACCGTAATCGTACCTGCGTGTTTTTCGATAATTTCTCTCGATAGAAAAAGTCCGATTCCTGTACCACTCTTTTCCATGACCTCCTTGGAACTTCCTCTGTAAAATCGTTGAAAAATTTTGTGATACTCATTCTGCGGAATACCAATTCCCTGATCCTCAATTTCCATTCTTACAAGATCGTTTCTTTTTTGTAACCGGATAAATATTTTTGAACCACACGGACTGTACTTGACCGCATTATCCAGAACGTTGATCACAGCTTCACCAAGCCACCTTTTATCCTGCATAATCGTGCATGTTTCCAGCTCTTTTTCATAGTCAAAAACGAATTCAATTTCTTTCTCATCCGCTTTAGGATAAGTGCGGTTCACAGCAGATATGACAGTATCCATAAGCGGAAGTTTTTTCTTATTAATCTGAATCAGTCCAGTTTCCATCTTGGATATTTCAAGAAGCGACTGCAATAATGTCTCCAGTCCATCCAGAGCACTCCGACAACGGATACGAAACTCCTCCTGTTCTGTGGCACTTAAGTCATTCTGCATCAGCACACTAAAACATGTATCCAAAGCTGCAACCGGTGTCTTTAACTGGTGAGAAATATCAGAAACCATTTCTTTCGTGTTCTCCTTTTCTGCCCTTGCTTCTTCCTTTATCAACTGAATATGATGTCCGATTGCTTCAAGCTGGTCATTCAATTTTTCCAGTTCTGCATGATTTTCCGTTTTCAGTAAATCATCAAATTTATTTTCACGGAATCTGATCAGAATTTCTTCCAACTGGTCTAATATTTTCTGATGACACGCATCTTCTTTTTTCTTCCAATAAAGTAAAAAAGTCAAAAGAAGCACGCATATCACAGTGCTTACAGCACCGGTCACCATAACCTGATGCTGGAATTGCATATAAAATGCATTCCCTTTATTTCCCCAGTATCCATATTGCTCCAATAATCGCCTTCCCTGTTCGTTAGTTTCAATATCCTTATCCTTAAGCAATTCCGAAACAGCATCCAGCCCGGAAAATTCTTCCTTTGCAGCAATCTCTGTCATAAGATTCATTTTATATTTATAATCTTCATAAAACACATACGTGGTAAAGCAATTTAATATTGCAAACACTAATATGGCCGGCAATACCAAAGACAAAGCTGATGTGAGTTTCCTGTGATATCTCTTTGTCACTGCCTTACCTCCTGATTCCATATATACCCAAGACCTCTGATATTCTTTATATAGACCGGTGCAGCCGGATTGTCTTCGATTTTCTCACGGAGTCTTCTGATATTGACAGCGATTGTATTTTCATCCACAAAATCCCCTTCCAGATCAAACACATTTTCCAATATTTGTGTTTTTGAAAGAATCTGTTTCGGATTCTGAAGAAAAAAAGTCAGCATTTTCAACTCCGTTTTTGTCAGACTGATTTCACGACTCTTTATCAGGACTTTCATTTCTCCTGCGATAAATACGATATCTCCCGAAATCATCTTTCCGGCTTCCGTTTTCTCCTGTCTGCGGCGGAAATGTGCTTCTATTTTCAAAAGAAGTACCGAAAGACTAAACGGCTTTGTAATATAATCATCTGCCCCTGCTTCATATCCCATGACCTGATCCATCTCCTGATCTAGTGCTGTAAGACAAATAATGTATGTATTATAATTGCATCTCATCCACCTTACAAATTCCAGTCCATTCCCATCCGGAAGATTCACATCACAAATGGTAACATCCACATTATTATCACTTGCAATTCTTTTCGCTTTTTTCACTGATTCTGCTGAAAAAACCTCATATCCGGATTTTTTCAGTGAGAATGTAATTCCACGATTTAAATTTTCATCATCTTCAACCACGAGTATACCTGGCATAGCATATGCACCTCTCTTTATTCTATAATCAACATTTTCTTTCACAAATTATATCAAAAAACACACCTTGAACAATAATTTGTACTATCCTCGTAACCATCTACAGATATCAACCACTTGCACTCCTTTGTAATCATAAGTTTCATGGTGTGTTCTTGCAATTATCATCTTAGGATATGCATCTCTTATTGCAAGCAAAGGCGAGTATTCTCTTTCAAATGTTTTTTCATCTGAAATATTGTCGCTTACCTGAATATATATTTGAGCCTCACGTTTTTTAGCTACAAAATCCACTTCCTTTTTATAAAGTTTTCCCACATATACCTCATATCCTCTCCTACGCAACTCCAGATAAACAATATTTTCATAAACTCTTTCAAAGTCCATGTTTCGTGTACCATTGACTGCATAACGAAATGATGTATCACAAAGATAATATTTACTATTATTTGCCAGATATTTTTTTCCTTTTAAATCATACCGTTTTGCCTCATAGAACAGAAATGCATTTTCTAAATAACCAATGTATTTTGACACCGTCTTTCTGGTTATCTCGCTCTGGTCATTTTTTAAAGTTTTGCTGATATTATTAGGCGAAAGTAAATTACCGATGTTATCCATCATGAATTCAGATATGTTGGTGAACTCTGATTTATTTCTTATCTTATACTTTTCAACCAAATCCCTGATAAGAATGGTTGAATACACATCTCTAACGTAATCATACTGTCTGTCCTCAGTCTTATATACATAAGATCCCGGCATACCACCGGTGCGTACATACTGATCAAATGCTTCATCATACCTGTCTGTAATTCCATAATAAGTTAGATATTCCGCAAAAGAAAATGGATATACTTTTATTTCCATCGTTCTTCCGGTAAAAAGTGTTGCCAAATCTGAACTTAACAAAAATGCGTTTGAACCGGTAATATAAATATCATAAATTCCTTTTGTATAAATACTATTAATTGCAAGTTCAAACTGCGGGCACAACTGAACCTCATCAATCAGTAAAACATTAGTCATTCCCTCTTTGTGCTGATCCAGGATATACTTATGCAATGCATGATATTCCAATAAATGATCAAACTCTAATTCCTGAAGGTTTATCATAACAATATTTACCGCTTCCTCTAATGACTTCAGGTAAGAGACAAACTCTTGCAGCAATACCGATTTACCGCTTCGTCTGATGCCCGTAATTACTTTTATATCCGGTGTCCCATACAATTCAATCAATTCATTTAAATACTCTTTTCTTACAATAAGCTGCATGCAATCATCTCCTATTCCCACTTTTTAAATAATTTTTATTTTTCGGTAATACATTTTATAAACTGATATTATCACACTCTATGCCTTCTGTCATTATTCTATTCCCACTTTTTTAAAATTATTCATTTTTTGGTAAATGCTTATGGGAAGTCACTAAGGAACAGACTGCTTATCTGTATCATAGGATTCTAACCTCTGCCGGGTACTCCGCCAACTCCTCCATTTCTTTGAATTTTATGATTTAATCTTCTTTGATGGTTACAGTGTATATCAATAGGTAGGGCATAAAAATCCCTGCTTTTTTATGTAATCTATAGCAAAAGGCCCAGATGGAATGGTTCCTAATCTGAGCCTATGAGACGTACTATTTCTTAAAATGCCGCAATCTGTAATCTAATAATTCTAAGTCATTGTGAGAACCTTCATCATCTTCAAATTCACCCAAATATGTCACATCATGATATTTCTGGCCATCATACTCGTATGTCTGATGCATATAAGAGACCAGATCTCTGCAATTATTACTGCTCACACAAATGTGAAATAGGCCACCGCTATGTTCCAGAAGTAGAAGTAACTGACTTGTCAAATATCATCCTGGAAACCATTGCCGTTCTAAATGAAATCACCCCTCTTACCAGTCGGCTGATCCAAATCGTCCGTGATGGCAAGATCAGCGATGATGAGATGAGGGATTTTGCTTTTATCAGTAAAAAACTGGATGAAATTTCTTTAGCCATAGACGCTCTGACTTTTTATGAATGTGACGTTACAAGTCCGATAATTCCACCAATAATCAATAGCGGAAAAGCTATATACATTAATCCGCCTACTACCATTCCAATCAATATCACTGGAAAGAAAATAACCGTACAAAGTAATTTCATGCAATATGGATAGGGTTAAACTTAACTACTATTTTTTCTTTGCGATATAAAATACATAACTGTAATAATCTACTACTAATCTAAAATAAAGCGATTATAAGCTATCCTTTTTCCTGTGTTTGTTTTAAAGTTTTCATCTATACACTTTTTTATCTTTTCCTGTTCTTTTTCTTTATCCATAACCGTTAAATTTTCAAGCAAATCAGCTTCCCATTGTATTTGAAAATCAAGTCCATCAATTTTAGATGGAGTATGATGGTTGCCTATTATAAAGCATATTCTATCAATATTTTTGTTATAGCCTACCTTTTTTAATATTTCTTTCGCTACTTCTGGTCCTTCCTTTTCTTGATAGACACCATCAATAGAACCGTATTTTTTTTGTGCTTCAACCGCACCAATATCATGTAGTATAGCAATAATACTGATGAATTCTTTTTCTTCCTCTCCGATATTTTCTCCTTTCATTATATCTTCTGCATTTTTCAAAACTTTGAGAGTATGCTTTATGCCAAAAGGAATTTCTTTGAATACTTCTTTCATCTCTATAATAATTTTTTCTTTAAACATAAATTACCTCCATTTATACCTTATAGGTGTTTTAGTTCTATCTATCCACTTTTTTGTTCGCCGATACAATCAGCATCATGGGACGGCGCATTTCATCCCGCATCCCCGGAATATCCATCATGTATTCCGGCGGCTGCGGCTCCACAATATGATTTATTATAAAACCATTTGAAAGCAGTGTATTTAGATATGTGGTCAGTGTTCTATGATATTTTGTAACCTTTTCTCCCAAAAACACAGCTGTCCGTTTGCCCTCATAATAATAATTATCCACCGGAAAATGCAGTATTTCTCCTTTTTCGTTATAATGCCAGTCTTGTGTTCCATAGGCAGTAAAAACAGGATGTTCAACCGTAAAAACTAGCTTACCACCAGACTTCAGTATTCTATATATCTTTTTTACTAAAATCTCATAATCTGCTACATAGTGAAACGCAAGTGAACTTAATATTACATCAAAACTCTCCTCTGGGAATTCCACATCTTCTATAGCACAGCATTTATATTCAACCTGTGGAAAATGTGTTTTTTCTTTGGCTACCTCGAGCATTTTATGAGAAATATCAACACCTACAACAGAAGACGCTCCGTGTTCCATCGCATAAATACAGTGCCATCCATAGCCGCATCCTAAATCAAGCACACGCTTATCTTTAAAATCCGGCAGCAGCTTTCTCAATGTTTCCCATTCTCCTGCACCGGCTAGTCCCTGCTGTGAGCGACTCATTTGACTGTATTTTTGAAAAAATATATTATCATCATATTTGTTTTCTTTTCCATATTCTACATAATTCAACCTCTTTCACCTCGCTGTAAACTTCCGATTTTTCGTTCTCTGCGACTTCCCAATAAACGGGAATTTGACTTGCCTATTTTCTTAAAATCTCATGTGGAGCTTCTATTTCATTTGCCAAGGTATGCTCTGTTAATTCTGACATCAATTTCAATTTTTTATTAATCAATGGTCGCATACAATTAGGAACATGTTCCTGATGCGCTCTGTGGATTGCTACACATTCCTTACAGTTTCCGTGATAACGACAGGCTTTCAAGCAAGGACAGTGATCTTTGTCTTTATACTCCTTACGAAATTCCGCTGCAAATTCTTCTTGCAGTCTCAGCCCCTCGACACGGTTTCCCTTATGAAATTCTACCATTGCATCCAGTTCTTTCTGGTTCCCTTCAATCTTCATGTTATTATAGCGCCTCAATTTCAACTATTCCTCATTTTCTGATAAATTCCCATACAAACTTGAATTTTCAAATTAGTCTTTGCAAATAACCTTTGAATCTTCACCATCAATTACAATTCCCTGACGGTTGTTAATTGGGCATAGATTCAAATCCGAAAACTCAGTCATTATTTTCTCGGTAACTTTCTTAAATGGTGCTGTAAGATAATGCGGAAGAACATAGAAATCAATCAAATCAATCCCTGCATCATCTTCTTGTGAGTAGTCCTCCGGCTTTTCATCCATTTGCTCGATATATTGGATGCTTGGAGCGCATATAATTGCGCCTGCCGACTCGCCGATCATCAATTTTCCATTTGCCAATTCCTTTTTCAGCAGTCCATCAGTTCCCGTTTTACGGAGCTGGTCCATAAGAAAGAAAGAATTTCCGCCGGTAAAATATATCACATCTGCTTCTTCAAAAACAGACTGTATCGTTGAATAAGCCTCCGTTGAAATATCAATTTCAGTTACGATCGCTCCCAACTTTTTGAATAATTTTCGAGCCGAGCCGACATAACCGGTGTAGCCTTCACGCAGTGAAGCTGTTGGAATAAATGCGACTTTCTTATTTTCAATTTCTTCCTTTATCAGACTTCCTACACTTGAAAAGTGCGAACATAAAAATAATTTCATCAATATTCTCCTTTATAAATTTCGATTGTTCGAGCTTTTTAAATACTAACGTACTTAATTCTGTTCAATAAGTGATTTATAGTAGTTACCAAAGTCAGCAAGTGAATTAACAATTGG